>CAYNRY010000001.1:0-1181164 GCA_964399985.1 uncultured Micavibrio sp. | reverse complement strand
TGATGAAGGCGGTCGATAAATTCGAATACCGCCGCGGTTATAAATTCTCGACCTATGCAACATGGTGGATTCGTCAGGCAATCACACGCTCGATTGCCGACCAAGCTAGAACGATCCGTATTCCGGTTCACATGATCGAAACGATCAACAAACTGGTCCGTACTTCCCGTCAAATGATGCACGAGATTGGCCGCGAGCCGACACCGGAAGAACTGGCGGAGCGTCTGCATATGCCGCTCGATAAAGTTCGCAAAGTGTTGAAAATCGCGAAAGAGCCTGTCTCCCTTGAAACGCCAATCGGTGATGAAGAAGATTCCTCTTTGGGCGATTTCATCGAAGACAAAAACGCGCTTCTGCCCGTTGAGTCCGCCATTCAATCCAACCTGCGCGAAACCACAACCCGCGTACTGGCGACATTGACCCCTCGTGAAGAACGTGTCCTTCGTATGCGTTTCGGTATCGGCATGAACACCGACCATACGCTGGAAGAGGTCGGTCAACAGTTCAACGTAACAAGGGAACGTATCCGTCAGATCGAAGCGAAAGCTCTGCGTAAGTTGAAACACCCGAGCCGTTCACGGAAGCTCAGAAGCTTCTTGGATACTTAAAAGTAAAGCCCTCTCCCATAGGGAGAGGGTTGGGAGAGGGGTTTGCAAAATGGATTATAAAATCGCCCATGAACATTCTAAAAACCACCGCGATGAAATCTTGAATAGCGATCTCTGCGGCTGTTTTTACTGTCTCAAAACTTTCACGCCTGACTGGATAATGAATTGGACCGACGAAGGTCAAACCGCTTTATGCCCTAAATGTGCTATTGATGCAGTCATCGGTTCGGCAGGTGTGCCTTGCTTAAAACCTGACTATCTTTACCAAATGCGGCAATACTGGTTTGGAGAAGATTAATCTGAAATTCTGTCATTGCGAGGAGGCCGTAAGGCCGACACGGCAATCCATACTAGAGTTCGGCTTTAAAATTGTATGGATTGCTTCGCTACGCTCGCAATGACGGAACATAATTTAGTTCTATAAGTTGGTTTCTTATAACAAAAGGAATCAACATCATGGCACGCGCAGGTTACGAAACAGCTCCAGATATTTTAGAACTTCTTGACGGCGTCGAGTTTCCCGCCAGTCAAGCCGATCTAATTTCTTATGCCTACGATCAGGATGCATCGGAAGAGGCAGTTGAAGTTTTACGCGCTTTGCCGGATACGACTTTCAATCACATGAGTGATGTCCGCGATAATATAGGCAAAATCGATGAACTGCCGGGCGTTCAGCAATGGGGCTCTGAGCCGTCTGAAGATATGCCGCACGATCCTGAACGGGTTTAGATTTTATCCAGACTGTAAACATGCGCAGGTTGTGAAACCTGCGCATCGACATATGAAGGTAATTCCGGCAAAGGTTTGCCATGATGAATATAAATAGTTCTCATGCCCATATCTTTCGGAATGATGAGATTGGACAACGAATCCTCAATCATATCGGTGTCTTTCGCCTCAGCTGAAAGTTTTTCCAATGCGCGCTCGAATGGAACAGCAGAAGCACTTTTTAAATGCCAATCACAATGATCGTGACATAGAACGTGGCCGAATAATCCTGTCAAATTTAGATGAGGGAGAACTCTTGCGCTCCAATTGCTCGTAGACTGGGTAAGAATTACTTGAGTTGTCGGGCAATGCGAAGAGGCAGCGGAACGAAAATCGTCCAGAAGCTGGCTGTCCGGTGTTATGATGTTGATGTCTGCCGCGTCGTGATAGGCAAACGCGATTTTATCTAAATCGATACTATGTTCGTGAACAAATCGATGCCCGCCGAATTTATGCTTGGCAAATGAGTCCCTGACTATTTCAACGGCGCTTTCCAGGTCGAGCTTAACACCAAGGGAGATTCCTGCTTGCGCCATGGCAAATAATGCGTGGTCGTTAAATTCAGGGGTGTAGGCGTAAAAAACGCCATCCATGTCGAAAATTCTTTTACGCATGTTTAAGAGTAAGCATATCCTGGATGAAGCTGTCCAGAAATTTAGGCTACTTCCATTTCTTTCTTTTTCATCAGGACGGATAAATTCGGCATTCCGTTTTTGGAGTAATTGGTAATGATACCGAGCGCGGCTTTAGCATCGTCGACGAAATGAAACATCTGAAGCTTTGCTGGCGAAACGCAACCTTCTTCGACACAACGTTCCATCTGGATACGGCTGCCTTCAAAGAAATCATTGGTGTTGAGAACGACGACAGGTTTTACCAATCCGGTCTCGTTGATATAGCTTTCGATATCGTTAGCGGCTGCGGCTTCCCACATTTCATCCAACGTACCTATACCGCCAGCCAGTACGACCACCAGGTCTGCTTCAAACAGCATTTTTTCTTTTCGCGCGAACAGGTTTTCAACCAGCTCGGTCACAACAGTCGGGTGAGGGACTTCCGGCGAAGCCTTATTAAAAATGTCAGGAATGATCCCGACAATTCTGGAACCCGCGGCTCCGGCGGCTCCGGCGCAAACGGCCATAAGGCCTTGATTGCCGCCTCCGTATATAACTTCATGTCCGGCTTCGCCAAGGCCACGGCCCAGCGTAATGGCTTCGTTGACATAGGCGTCTTTGAGATCGCGGGAGGAGGCGCAGATTAGGATTTTCATAGATAAACTTTCATTAAAACTGGGCTACTTAAAGCATGCTTTTGGAATTTCGCCAAGATAGGGATTTTGGTACTGCTGCTTGGCGGATGCATTTGCGTTAAACCATTGCGGGCTTCTTTCCGGTTCGTTTGTTGAATTACTTACAAAAAACGAGGCTCTTTCGGTGAATGTATTTCTGTAAAAGTCCTTGTCAGAAAGACCTCCCATGCCCTCGCCAAGGCCTTCAAATAAACTAAAGAAATATTTTTCGCCTTCATCGTAAATAAAGGACTGAACACCATTAAATCTATAGCCTTGGGCAAATCGCCATTGCGCCGTATGCAGCGTTTCGTGCACTACATTGTCGATGGCAGTTTCTGCCGTATGTATTCCGGTTTCTCCCATATTATATCTGAGGACATTGTTCCTTATCTCGTACCGTGCATATAAGCGCCGTCCATCGCTTAACGGCGGAACGTCCTTGCCAACGACCACGGCAGGAAAAGATTTTTTAACCAGGAAAATATTTAGAGCAATCGTACTGGCACGTTCCATGAACGTGGTGAGGCGGGCCTTATCCGCCATGACGTTGTCCCAATCCTTGATCTCGCGCGAAAGTAATTCGTCCTCTTGTATGCGTTTATATGCCAGAGCTTTAGCGCCTTCGAGCCAATGGATAAATTCAGGGTGATTGGGAATTGTTTTTTGAATTTTCCCCAGTAACGCAACCTTTGTATAGCTGAATTCCTGGATGGCCGTTGAGCGATAAGCGGCGCGTTTAAAAAACAGCGGAGACTTTTGCCATTCGTCCTGGGAAATATTTTTATCCAGCCAAGCGGATAATGCCGAAGGTTCTTTCGTATCGAATTTCTTTGTGGCCTGACATACGGATCTGATTTCGAAAAAATCGCGGGCGATCTGGAATTCTATTCCTGCCTTGAGGGGCATAACATTTTTAATATTGTTGGGAAGTTCATTCAGGGCCTTATCTTTAGACAACAATGCTTCATCAGCAGGAAGGGATATGGGAGCCAGCGCACCCCCTGAAACCGTCGTCGACAGGGCGGCTGCAAAGCAATAGGCCAAACTCCTGAAATTCCTGATTTTACGCATCAATATCAACTCCGCCCTAACTTGATATTATATTTTCAACGGATTTTGCAAATTTATATATGGAATTGCTCTCTTTGGCCAAATCAGTTATATAACCGTCCTTGGTTCGCGCCTGTAGCTCAGCTGGTTAGAGCAGACCGCTCATAACGGTCTGGCCGGGGGTTCAAGTCCCTCCGGGCGCACCATATAAGTCTTGCCTAATATGAAAATCTATTCCTTGACTATTATGTCAAAAATCCATTACATCATAACCCTCAAAATGATTAATAATTCATTACCATGGGGATAGTTTAGTGCTATACCCATAAAATCGTGAAATAGGCTGAAACTTTATTCCGGTTTCGCTGTTCGCTCTGGGGTTATCCAAAATTATAAGTCATTTTCAAATTCGAATAACGCTTTAAAAGCAAAGGTCTGAAAACTATGTCGCTGCAGCCGCAAACAAAAAAATCAATTAAATCATTAGCGGGAAAAGTTTCCCTGATATCAATGCTCGCAGCGGGAACCTTGATAAGCCCCGGTAATGCTTTCGCGATTGATGCAGGTGAGTTGCCGACGAACGGCACAGTAGTAGGCGGGGATGCTTCATTCGACTATTCCCAGCCGAACAAGCTTGACGTTCACCAGAATACAGACCGCACTGTTATCAATTGGGATAGTTTCAACATTGGTAAAGATGCGACGACACAATTTTACCAACCGAATTCAAATTCTCTGGCCGTTAACCGTGTCTATTCCAAAGGCGTAGACCCAACACAAATTCTCGGTAAATTAATTGCCAATGGCAAGGTTATGGTTCTTGACCGAAATGGCGTCATCTTTGGCAGAGACTCTGTTGTCGATGTAGGCGGCATTATCGCTTCGACTGGTGATATCAATGTCGATCAGGTGATGTCTGGGTCGAACAAAATCGATATCTCCAATATCTCAGATGCTGCTGTCATCAATAATGGTTTGATTAATGTTCAGGAAGCCGGTCTTGCTGGTTTAGTTGCAAAAACTGCCGTAAATAACGGCGTTATCAAGGCAAAAATTGGTCGCGTCACGTTGGCGTCCGGCGAAAAAGCGACAGTCGATCTTTACGGTGATAATTTGATCGAGATCGCGGCTGATTCAAATCTTGAAACCGCGCTGGTCTCCAACTCTGGCAAGATCCTCGCAGAAGGCGGCACTGTCCAATTGACAGCTTCTGCCGCGAAAAACGCAGTCGATAATGTTGTCAATATGGACGGTATTATCGATGTATCTTCCGTTGAAGTTAAGGGCGGCAAAATCATTCTCGGCGGCGGTAACTCGACCGTTAAAGTATCGGGCAAATTGAAAGCTGACGGTAAATCCGGCGGCGGTAAAATCGATGTCAAAGGTAAAGACATAACAGTAACTGAAGATGCACAAATTTCTGCTAATGCCGTGACGAGCGGTAATGGTGGCAAGATCGATCTGATCGCCGACAACATCATGGATTTCTCAGGTTTGATTACAGCTCGCGGTGGAGCTTTGTCCGGTAACGGCGGGGAAGTCGAGGTATCAGGTTACGAAGGTCTTAACTACGCAGGTCTGGCCGATCTGACCGCCGCAAATGGTGCAATGGGTAGTCTTTTACTTGATCCACGCTTCATGGTTATTTATGGAGGCGTCATACCTGCAAGCTCAACATATTCAATTTCAGCGGCGCGTCTCGCCCAGCAGATTAGAACAGCTGACGTAATCATACAGGCCGACCAATATATTGATGTTGGTACAAAAGACGGTGTTTATAATGAAAACGTAGGTGGTTTCCTGACTAATCTCGCAACAAACGCCGCTTTGAATCTTTTGCCTGATGGTGATGTCGATTTGAGCACATTTCTTGTTGCGCAATCTAGCTTCCCGTTCTTCGCCACCGGCACAACCGCTGGAAATCTGACATTGAAATCCGCAACTGTTAACTTCAACAAAAATCTTACAGTTGGAAACGGCAACCTTACCGTGGACGCGGGCACTGTAAATCTTGGCAGCAAGATTTACGCAAGCAACGGCACGACTTTACTGGGAGACAGCCGTTTGATCGGCACATCGGCTGTTAATACGATTAATGTTAACTCTAATGGTAAAATCAATCAGGCGGTCGGCTTTGCGGATGACGCTACGGCATTGACGACTATCAATGTCGCTGCAGGTACTTATGCGGAATCCGTTAACGTGAACAAAGCCAATGTCGCCTTAAAAGGTAACGGCGTACTTAACGGCACGAGAATTACACCGAATTCTCCGGGCGTTCAGATTACGGCCAATGACGTCACCGTCGACGGTCTTACGATTGTCAATGCCAGCGGAGCAACTGACGGCTACGGCATTATTGTTGATGGTTATAACAATGCGACAATCAGCAACAACTTCGTTATCGGCAGCCAGCTGGATGGTATCAAAGTTAAAAGCAGCAATTCTACGAAAGTTACAGGCAATACCGTAAACGGCGCGGGACGTGACGGCATTCTCGTTGAAAACTCAGCCGGTGCGGTTGTTGATACAAATATCGTTTCGAATATTTCAAGCCTCGTGTCCAATGTCGGTAGTGGTATCCAACTCCTCAACAGCAACGGCGCGTCTGTGACAGGCAATACTGTCTCAAACACCAGCTGGGATGGGATTCGTTTGTCTGGCGCCAGCAACGCGCTTGTTCAGGGTAATGCTGTAAACGAAACCGGAACCGAAGGTATTTACTCGCAATGGGGCGGTAACGTAACAATTGATGACAATATTGTCGCTGGTACAGGCCGCAACGGTATTTTAATCATCAATACAGGTGCGAATAATCAAATCACCAACAACACGGTTAATGATACGACACAAGACGGTATCCGCGTACAATCTTCGAACGGTGTGAAAGTAACAGGAAATGATGTCGGCCTAGGTGCTGGCACAATTGGCCGCGACGGTATCCGTTTGACAGGAACCAGCAACGGTCTTGTCGATGATAACGATGTCGCCAAAGCAAACCGTTACGGTATCTTCGTATCGGTTGGGGGCTCGACCGTTAACAACAACACGGTGTCGAACAATACGGTAGATACGACAGGTTCAAATGGTATTTACCTCAACGGCAGTAATAACAGCTTTGTAACAGGTAACGATGTCGGAACACTGGGCGCGACGAATAATATTAAAGGTGATGGCATTCTCGTTGAAAACTCCAGCGGTGCGACCGTCAACAACAACACGGTCGAAGAAACGCATGGCGTATCTCCAAATGTCGGTAGCGGTATCCAGATATTGAGCAGCAACGGCGCATCAGTAACGGGTAATACTGTTTCTAACGCGAGCTGGGATGGTATCCGTTTGTCGGGTGCAAGCGATGCACTTGTTCAGGATAATAATATCGATGAAGTGGGAACCGAAGGTATTTACTCGCAATGGGGCGGTAACGTAACAATTGATGACAATATTGTCGCTGGTACAGGCCGCAACGGTATTTTAATCATCAATACAGGTGCGAATAATCAAATCACCAACAACACGGTTAATGATACGACACAAGACGGTATCCGCGTACAATCTTCGAACGGTGTGAAAGTAACAGGAAATGATGTCGGCCTAGGTGCTGGCACAATTGGCCGCGACGGTATCCGTTTGACAGGAACCAGCAACGGTCTTGTCGATGATAACGATGTCGCCAAAGCAAACCGTTACGGTATCTTCGTATCGGTTGGGGGCTCGACCGTTAACAACAACACGGTGTCGAACAATACAGTTGATACTACTGGCAACCACGGTATTTATCTGAACGGCAGCAATAATAGCTTCGTAACAAATAACGATGTTGGAACTCTTGGTGCTACAGATAATATAAAAGGCGACGGTATCCTGATCGAGTCTTCTAACGGCGTTACTGTCAATGATAATACGATTGATGAAGCATCAAGCGCTTCTGCAAATGTCGGTAGTGGTATTCAGATTTTGAACAGCAACGGCGCATCCGTAACAGGTAATACCGTTTCTAACACGAGCTGGGATGGTATCCGTCTGTCATCAGCAAGCGACGCGCTTGTTCAGGACAATGCTGTCAATGAAACCGGCGCTGAAGGTATTTACTCACAATTCGGCGGTAATGTGACGATCAACGACAACACTGTCGCTGGCACAGGTCGCAACGGTATCCTCGTTCTGAACACAGGCGCGAATAACGTTGTTACCAACAACACTGTCAACGATACAAATGAAGACGGTGTCCGTATTCAGGTGTCGAATGGCGCAACAGTTACTGGTAATATTATCGGTACAGGTGTTGGCACGATTGGCCGCGACGGTATTCGCCTAGCCGGCACCAGCAACGCCTTTGTAGACTCTAACATTGTCGCAAATACCGTTCGTCATGGTATTTTTGCGTCACAAGGCGCAGGGCTGGTTACTGGCAATATAATCACCAATAATACATTGAACGCTATTGGCGATGCAGGCGTTTATCTGAACGGAAGCAGCAATACTCTGGTTCAAGCCAACTTCCTTGGCTTGGGTCCGGATCTTCTTGCGGGAACGGCGGATGATACGGCAATCGGCGGTGATGGCATTCGCGTTGCGAATTCTATCCTTGCAGATATTGTCGATAATCTGATTGCTAACGCAACAAGGGCAGGTATCTATGTTTCTGACATGGGAGCCGGTCAGGTAAATATCTCCGGTAACGAAGTAACGAATTCTGATATCGGAATGAATTTCGAAAGTGGCTTGATCAACCTCACAGGTGCATCGAATACGATCACAGGCGGTCGCGTCGGTTATCACTTCGAGCCGACAGGCCTGAACAGCGTTAATCTTCTCGGCAACACAATCGGCTCAACTATTTTTGCGGGCCAATCCCAGTACTATGTAGAGCTTGCCAATGGTGCGCTTTATAATCCGGGTACCCCGACGATCATTAGCGCCATCGATACAAGCTTCGATGGCTTCGTTCCGAACTCAGTCTTGGGATTGAACCTGACTCAGGCTCAATATGATCAGATTGAAAACGGCATCTATCACTTCAATGATGACGATACTCTCGGTCTTTTCTTCTTCGGTTTCTCACCTTCAATTGATCAAAGCGATCTATTCCGCGATATCGCCGGTATCCCGGGGGTAGCAGGACGGTTCAGTATCACGATCCGTGGCTTACCGCGTATCGCCGGTTTGACCGTTCCAGCCGCCGCTAATGCAGATGCAGGTTTCTCTCTGAACGATATCACGCCGGCAGCTGGTGGCGATGAGACGGATGGTACGAATAATGCCACTGGCAATTCACTGGATCAAATTACACCTGAAGCTGGTGCGAATGAAAACATTGTTGAAGCTGCCAACTGGGATGCAGCGATCGACGCGGCAAGCCAGGGTCAGGTTGTAAATTACAGCTTCTCCGGCGATGGCAGCGATATAATGAGTTCCGGCCTTTAAGAATTAAAGTCATACGAAAAAACCCGCCATGATTTGGCGGGTTTTTTTATTGGAGTTGCTAGTCTTTTACAATGACGGCAGGAATGGTTTTAAGAAGGATGACGATATCGCCCCAGAAGGACCAGTTCCTGACATACCAACTATCCCAGTATACACGTCGCTGAAAGCTCATGGAGCTACGGCCACTGACTTGCCACAAACCTGTAATACCGGGTTTTACTTGCGTATACTCGCGGACCGTTTCACCATAATTCTCGACTTCACGCGGAAGAATAGGGCGGGGGCCGACAAGGCTCATATTCCCGATGAAAACATTCCACAATTGCGGAATTTCATCGAGGCTGGATTTGCGAAGCAAATGCGCTGTTCTGGTTTTGACACGCGGATCTCTCGGCAATTTATAATATTTATCCCAATGTTCTTTTGCCTCGGGGTTTTGCGCTAGATAATCATACAGGAGATGGTCGCAATCTGGTTCCATGGTGCGGAATTTCCAGCATCTGAACAGCTTTCCATTTTGTCCAAGCCTTTCGCCGCCATAAAAAATACTGCCTTTGTGGCCTTCCATTTTCAGGGCGATAAAAATAATCAGGAACATCGGGGAGAATACAATCAGCCCTGATAAAGACGACACGAAATCAAGTGTTCTCTTGGCAAAACGGGATGCTGGGTGGGAAAGGGAAGTCCGTGCCTGAAGCAGCATAACGTCATAACCGAAGAAATATCGCGGTTCCATTTCATAAATACTCATGCGTGAAATAGTAGGCACGACGGAATAATGGGCGCCGCTATGGGCAAGTGTTTCGACGATTTTATCGCGCATCAATCCTTTGAAAGTATCGAGAACGATAACGTAGTAATTATCCGGATGAGAGGCGATATAATCCTCATAATGGTCGATATCGTTTTCAATTTTTAGATTTGCATACTTTGCCGGAAGATCTGAAATGCAAAACCGGTCATTGTTACTATCGCGCAGGAATACGGTATGCACATCATATCCGGTTCCGGGATCGGCGTTAAATGCATAAAGAATATCGGATACCGTGGTTGAATCACCAATAACGACGGTCGGGATATTCCATCTTGTCGATCTGGCTCTTATCCTGAAAAATAACAGGCGCAGAAAAATACAAAAGCCAAAAAATAAAACCCAGTTTAAACAAATCAAAAGACTGGATGATCTTATGCTTAGAGTAAAACTCGCGGCGCCTTCGGCGAGCGCTGCAAATAAAATGCCGAATGTAATCAAGCGGACCTGGTTCCACCATGGAATACGCAGCGTGTAGTGCCCGTGAGACAGAAACATTAAAAGCAGGACAACACTGATCGCAAAATAGAGATAATAACGCTCGAACGGATTTATGTAGGTAAGACTTGAAAGCGGTGTCCCTAGTTCGAAATTGGGGAAATAATCAGCCAGAGACATGGCGCAACAAAAGCTCAATATTACGGCAAATAAATCGCCGATGGCAATAATAAGGCCGCCGGATCTCGGTGTATGTTGCTTGCGGTTGTGGTTTGTTGAAAACATTAAAAAAGCCAATTACATCAAAATATTACAGATAGAGGGGTGCAAAAATTACTGCGTTGCAGTATATATCAGGGCATAGCCTTGTAAAAGTAGATAACTCCAGAAATTTATCCAGTTAAACGATGAATTATAAAAACCTGTTCCTGATTTTAATATTATTCTCTTTATTGCCTTGCCAGAAATCATTTGCGGCAGAAGATGCAATAAAAACGAAAATGGCGGATTTCTTTAATGTATCGCCAGAACGTATCTATATAGAGTGCCCACAGAATAGCTACAGATTTTCAGAGGAAGAAGGGCAAGAGACACTTAATTTTTGCCTTCATAAACTCGATCAAAACAAGCGCTGTGAAGTTTCAATTTCAAATCTCGGGCGCTCGCCCGAAATCAATCGTATTTCCTACGACATAAAGGTTGCGGACGTTACGCCGCGAAAATTGTGGCAAAGCGTAATGCAGATCCATTCTTTTCCGGATGAGGGAGAAAAATGGAGATGCCCTGTAATGTCTTTGGAAGTCGTTAATGGGACTTTTCGTTCTTTCAACCGTTGGGACGCATCGCCTGTTTCCCGCACGCTCGGTTATAATTGTGCCGAAGCCGGGAGCAGTATCTCTTCTCGCCCCGTTTTGAATGATGTTGCGGTAAAGCCGGGTCATTGGCAAAAAGTTGAATTAACATCTAAATTATCTATAGAAGAGGGGGAATTGCTATTGAAAATAGACGGAAAAGGTTCCGGCTCATTAGAAGGGCCGAATATTTTCAATGATAAAAAACCGCCATTCCTGAAATTTGGAATTTATAAACCGACAGGCTTTGAAAAAGGTCATGTCGAATCTTGTGTTAAATATAAAAACGTCAAAATTTTAACTGATAAGAATTGAGTCGGAAAAGTTTTGCTTCGAGTTTTGGGAAAGAGATTTACTGGGGTTTCACTGAAAAAGCATATTTTTCAGTCAATAACCTTTGTAACTATCATATCTCTTTCAAATGCGGCTTCAAGTCATGCATCGAATATAGAATTGCTCAATCTTTCGCCTGTGCCATCCAATTACAAAAAAGCTATTTCCCGTGAACAAAGAGAACAGGAGCTTTCGGTTAGAACCCGCCGCTCATCTTCCTATGATCCGCAGAATATTCGTATGGGTGAAATTATATTCGCGCCCTCCATCGAAACCTACACAACCTTTTCAGATAATGTGTATGGGCGCAGCGATAATGAACGGGAAGATATTATACTGGGCATAAAGCCTGAATTGAAAATTCGGTCCGATCTGCCGCTGCACCAGATTAACGCGCGTTTTTACGCCGATGATGCCAATTACAAAAAACTGAAAGAAGAAGGTTATACCGATTACGGATCTGAATTCGATGGCCGGTTCGATGTCTATCCGGGATTTGCTATTCCTCTTTCTTTATCTTATGGCCAGCAACATAGCGGGCGTGACGATCCGGACGAGCGCATTTCTGCAGAGCCGACTATTTATAGATTATTGCAAGGGCGTACGGGTCTAAGACTGACAGGGGATTTTATCGAGATCAACGCGTTGACAGGATTTGAACGCTACAAATATGATGATACGGTGTCTTTCTCGGGGGCTACAATAGATAATAGCAGCCGCGATCGTGATGTGTTCGCCAATACTTTGTCTTTAGGATTTCCGCAAACTTCAATTATTGCCCCTTTTGTATATATATCTCATAAAATGACTTCTTATGATCAGGAAGTTGATGCATTTAATATCAGTCGTGGTTCAGATGAAACGGAGACAGGTATTGGCTCTATTTTCAATTTTACCCCTGTTACACGGTCGACGTTTCGCATAGGGCAGGTAACGCATAATTTTGACGATCCAAGAGCCGATGAGATTAAAACGCTGACCTATTCGGCAGATTTAAACTGGGATGCATCAACTTTAGCCGCTTTTTCTTTAAGCGGCAGCCGCGGTGTCGAAGAAGTCTTTCTGAATTCGGGTGCTAAAATACAGACAGCGTTTGAACTAGGGATGACGTATGAACTTGCACCGAATATATTGGCCCGGCCAAGTATCGGGTATATTGAGAAGGAATTCGAGGAATTTTCCGAAGGAAAAACAACGGCTGTGGTCGGCGGCATGGAATTGACTTATAAATTAAATTCCAATGTCTGGACTACATTGCAATATAACGGCATATCGGAAAAGACCGAAAGCAATCCAGGCGGCGTAGGCGCGGATGGCTACGATAAAAATACAATTACGCTATCTCTGAAACTGCAACTTTAAGGCGGCATGAAAATGACAAAAGTATTTAAGATAACAAAGATCATTCTGGCGCTTCTTTTAATGCCCTTGCTGCTGAATGGCTGTGCGCAAAACAGATCGGTCCCAATAAAGTCGGCGATGGGAGAGCAGGGATATGTCCTCGGTTCTGGTGACGCACTTCGCATTATTGTTTATGGTCAGGATGAACTATCGGGCCAATTCACCATCGATCCGTCAGGAACGATCTCGATGCCGCTTATTAAAGATATCAAAGCTTCCGGCCTGACAGTGCGCGACCTTGAAAAAACTATTACCAACCAGTTACAGCCCACCTATCTGACTGATCCGAAAGTCAGTGTCGAAGTGATTGAATATCGCAGCGTCTATATTTTGGGCGAAGTGCGAACCCCGGGTAAATATGCCTATGTTCCCAATATGACGGTCTTGCAGGCGATTGCTGTCGCCGGAGGTCATACTTATCGCGCCAATGAGAGCAGCGCCGAAGTCACACGGCTTGAGAAGGACGTTTTGAGAACATTTACCGCGCCGATTAATTACATGATACAGCCTGGCGATACGGTTATTATCAAAAGACGTTGGTTCTAAAGGAAAAAAATATGCAACTATCATCACAAAACCACAGCGACCATATAGAGCCGTTATCCTTAAATGATCTTTTAGGAACGCTGCGCCGTCATAGTGTTTTAATCGGATTGGCTATTCTCGCTTTTCTACTGCTCGGTTTTATCTATTATAAAACGACGCCGTCGGAATACTCTGCGAAAGCTGTAGTCCTCATCGAAAATCAGGAACGTAACGTCCAGATCAAAGCTGTTCTGACCAGTGCGGATGACGATTTCACGATGATCCCATCGGAAATTCAGGTCCTGACCTCGCGCGATCTCGTTGGAAAGGTTGTTGATAGGCTGGGCCTTGTCCAAAACCCGACATTACTGTCAGCAGAGCCGAAAACTGAAATTGCCAAACCGGAAACGGAGCCGTCAAAAGAAAACCTGGGGCGCATGCGTGACAATATGATTGATCGTATGCTCGGGGCGCTTAAGGTCAAACAGGTGGAGAAATCCCGCGCTATCGAAGTCGCGTTTCAGGCAAAAAATCCGAAGATCGCCGCAGATGTAGTCAATACTTTAACAAATCTTTATATCGAGCAGCAATTATCCAGCAATTTCGATGCCATCCGTATGACCAATGAATGGTTGTCGGCTCGCGTTGTTGAAACCCAGAAAAAAGTGATGGAAGCGGATACGAAAGTTGCAAAATATCGCGAAGCCGCCGGTATCGTAGACAGTCGTGGGATAGACCTGATCGAACAGAATATTGCCGAACTTAGTAATAAATTGACAGCGGCTAATGCTGATGTGGCCGCGACGCAGGCACAGATGGGGTCTGTCAGCGATCCGAATAAACTGGAGTCTGCTCCCCAGATCCTTTCTTCGCCTTTGATACAGGGGCTTCGCCAAAAAGAAGCGGATAGCCGCAATGAATTGGCGTCCTTGCAAAACCAGCTCGGCGCATCGCATCCTAAAGTGCTAACCGCCCGCGCAGAAGTAAATGAAATCAGCTCCAAAATCCGTCAAGAAACGACCCGCATTGCCGAAGGTCTGCGCCGTGAGAACCAGACCGCAAACGACAATGTTGCCAATATCGAGAAGCAGCTCGATAAATTGAAAGAAGAATATAATAAGTATAAGAGCAATAATATCGAACTGGCGGCGCTTGAAAGCGAAGCTGCCACGAACCATGCGTTTTTGGAAACATTAAGTTTGCGCTTGAAAGAAACGCAATCGCAGGAAGATAATAAATTTCAGACGCCGTACGCGCGTATCATTTCTTCGGCTCCTATCCCGGGTTACCCATCCAGTCCGAATGGCAAACTTATCATGCTCGTTTCCTTGATCGTCGGAATAGGGATAGGCTGCGGCGCGGCCTTGGCTATCGATATTCTTCATAACGGTATCTATAACGGTAAACAGGCGCAGCATATTACGGGTAAAACGAATATTGCTTCAGTACCGAAAGCGAAGCTCAATCCGGAAAAAGGCCTGATTACTTATGCGGACTTTGCCATTCATGCTGCATCGTCTGCCTATATGCAGGGTATTCGCGCGATTTCGATGTTCCTGCGTATGGAATTGAACAAGCATCCCGAAGCCAAAGTCTTTAATTTTACTTCTGCGGCTGTCGGTGAAGGAAAATCGGCTATAGCGGTCAGCGTTGCCCGCCAACTGGCATTGGAGGGTATCAAAGTTCTTGCTATCGATCTGGATGTGACCCAGCCGAGCCTGACCAATACATTCGGTCTCATGCAAAAGCCGGGATTAAACGATCTGCTCAGCGGATCCGCTGCGTTATCCAATATCCTGTATAAAGACAAACAGACAGGCGCGACGCTGATGGGTGTGGGGCGCCTTGATAATATTAACATCATGAGCCAGAATTTCGGTCAGTGGAAATCTTTGATAGAAAGCCTGATGACGCAATTCGATATTATCCTGCTCGACAGCCCGCCTGTTATGTCGTCTCCGGAAACGCGGTTCTTGGCAAAGCTTAGCCGTAATATTCTTTGCGTCCGCTGGAAAAAAACGCCGGTCAAATCCCTGTGCTTTGCAATTGACACCTTGGAGCGTCTCGAATGCGCCGTAGCCGGAACCGTGATTACCATGTCACAAGACAAGCGCAAATCCGTGCGGTATAGCTACAGATCGTAACCGGTATGAACAAGCCGATTACTCATTTTATCTTGCTTCTATGCTTTTATTTCTCCCTGATCAGGGCGTCGAATATCGGATTGTTTTACCCCACGAGTGAGATGCTTTTGGGAAGTATCGATTATACTTTGCCGAAAATATTGAATCTTCTCTTGCTGGCCGGGTTTACCGCCTATATTTTTCTTTTGAATGACTATTCTTTCATTCGTAAGGCTTTAAAAGATTTTATGATATTGGCTTTGGGATTGTGCGCTATAGCGTCTCTGGCGATTTCGGTGAACAAAACAGAGTCGGTAAAATATATTGCGGCCATTATCGTCATGTCATTTCCGGCCATTGTATATATTGAAAAATATGGCACGGAGAATTATCTAAAAGCGCTAGGCTATTTCTTCATCGCTATGGCTTTTGCCAATTTGCTTTATCTGGTTGCTATGCCGCAATACGCGATCATGTCGGGGAACCACGCCGGTAAATGGCGTGGTCTTTTTGAACATAAAAATACGGCGGGGCCGTTTTTCGCGATAGGCTTCTATGTAATTCTGGATCAGGTCCGAAAACAAAATTTCCGCCCTATGATTATTCCGGTTATCTCCTTATTGATATGCTTGTTGTTTGTTGCGATGGCGCAGTCGGCAACAGGCATTGTCGCTTTTATCTCTATGGGATGCTTGTATCTTGGCTTTCATTTCATCTACCGTTTGTCTCATCCGTCAGAACGCTTTACGGTCCTTATCCTCGCTCTTTCTCTCGGTACGGCTGTCTTATTTCTCGCAGGGCCGTATATTCTACAACTAATTTTTGAATTGACAGGTAAAGACGCAACGCTCACGGGACGGACGAATATATGGGCGCCGTTGATTGATATGAGTTTAAAGAAACCGATTTTGGGCTATGGTTTCGGCATGGCTGAAAGGTCGGAATTTATTTTACTCGTAAACGGAGATATTGGTTTTGAGGCCCGCAACACCCATAATTCCTTTATCGATCTTTTGATCGGTATGGGCTATCCGGCTACGGCAATTTTTATTATCCTTATTTTTAGGACCTTATTCCAATCTTTATCGATACCCGTTAGAAGCCGTATATGTCTTAGATCAAATGCTCTGGCCGCCAGCGTCTTTATAGTCATGATTATCATTGCCTGTTCTACAGGAGGGGTTTTTTTGAGCCGGACGATTTTCTGGCAGTTTAGCCTGATGGCATTTCTTATCCTGTTCCGCTATTCAAGGCTGAAAGAAGAAGCATGAATTACCGTTATGATATTGAAGGACTTCGCGCGATTGCCATTTTGGCGGTCTTGATCTTTCATATAAATCCACATTTTCTGACCGGCGGTTATGTCGGTGTTGACATGTTTTTTGTGATCTCCGGATTTTTGATTACTGGTCATGTGTTGCGTGATTTAAACAATAATGATTTTTCTTTTAGCCAGTTTTACCTGAAGCGTATTCGCAGGCTTTATCCTGCGCTTTTTGTCATGTTATTGGTGACGTCAGCAGCGGTTTATAAAATTTTCCTGCCCGGCGATATTCAGCAATATGGTTTAAGCCTGATCGGCTCGATTTTTTATGCCTCAAATATTTTCTTTTATACGAAAAGTGATTATTTCAATTCCGAACTTGAAAACAGTGCGCTTCTTCATACTTGGTCGCTATCGGTCGAAGAACAATTCTATCTATTGTTTCCAATACTCCTATTTGTTTGTTTTTCTAAAGGGCGAAAATACTTTCTTCCTGTATTGATAATAATCTTCCTTGTTTCTTTTGTGGCTTCGGAGCTACTTCTGAAGTTTGATCGTGCTGCCTCTTTCTTTTTATCGCCGACGCGTTTTTGGCAATTTTTGGCGGGGGGGCTTATTGTATTCTTAAAAGAACCTCTTTCCGTCCGGCGTCCGGTATTGGAAGGGGTAGTGGCATTTGGTTTGGGATTAATTGCCCTTGGCATTTTATTTTTTGACAGTGCAACGCCGTTTCCTGGAATTTATGCGATACTGCCGACCTTCGGTACGGCCTTTATTATCTATGCAGGACAGCGACAAGGGCTTTTCCTGTCACGTTTTATATCAATCGCACCGGCTCGCTTTTTTGGAAAAATTTCATATTCGCTGTATTTGTGGCATTGGCCATTGATTGCCATCTATCGTTACCGCTTTTCGGCAGAGTTTAGCTGGACTGAACAAATCATCCTTTTTGTAATATCGATTCTTCTGGGTTATTTAAGCTTCCGTTTCATCGAAAAGCCTGCGCGAAACATTAAACTGGACAAGTCTCTTTTTTACAAAGCGGCGGCAGTTTCTATTATTGGCGCATTAATCGGTTTTGGGTTATATAAAAATCAAAGCTCTATCAATGGGGTCGCCGATGCGAACGCCATTGCAAAATATATCGATTACACTCAGAAATCCGAAAACCGCATTGGCGTTTGCTTTTTGACATCCGGCAATCGCAGTTCGAAAGATTTTAATCGTGAGCAATGTTTGCGCCTGTCATCGACGCGGCCTAACATGCTTCTGATAGGCGACAGCCATGCCGCGCAATATTACGATGCATTGAAAAATACAAATCCGGCAATCAATGTCCTTCAGGCAACAGCCTCCGGCTGTAAGCCTGTGTTGAAAGCAAAAGGGGAAGAGCGTTGTACCGGCGTTATGAATGAAATATTTAACGATTTTATTCCGTCTCATAATTTGGATATTATTGTTCTCGCAGCGCGATGGGAGGAAAAAGACCTTCCAGCTCTAAAGCAGACGATTTCCATGCTTGCGCCTTATGCGAAAAAAATAATTGTTCTCGGCCCTGTTGTCGAATATGCCGTCCCATTGCCAAGACTTCTGGTTTTCTCGCTTAAAGAAAAAGATGACGGTTATATCGTGCGTCGTTCGGCTAAATACAATTCTATTCGTAAGACTGATCTTCAGGCCAAGGATATCTTAAGTGATGGCCCTGCGCATTATTTCTCAATTCTTGATACAATCTGCCCAGAAGGCAGTTGCAAAACATTGGCCGCGCCGCATATACCGATGCAATTCGATTATGGGCATCTGACGTATGAAGGAGCTGCTTTCATGGTAAATGCTATGAAGAGAGAGAAAATCTTTGCACTGCCGTAAAGTTATTTCTCTTCTTTTAGGCCGACAGTGCTATGTACGATATAAAGTGGTCGGTTGCGCACTTCTTCGGAAATTCTACCGACATATTCGCCCAAGATTCCAAGCGATATAAAATTGAACGAGCCGATGGTTAGCATCACGACCATCAGAGAAGCGTAACCCGGCAGGTCGATGCCGAAAATCAATGTCCTTACGACAATGAATAAAGCCCATGCGATGGCAATCGCCGCCATAAGTAATCCTATATATGTCCAGATGCGAAGCGGAACGGTGGTCGATCCGGTAATACCGTCAAGCGCGAAATTCCATAGCTTCCAATATTTAAACTTGGTTTGTCCGGCGATGCGTGGCATGCGCGTATATTCGACCGTTGCCTGTTCATATCCGACCCATGAGAAAAGAGCTTTCATAAAGCGGTTGCGTTCGGTGAAATCGTTCAGCGTATCGACGACTTCGCGGTCGAGGAGACGGAAGTCACCGACATTGCGCGGAATTTCCTGATGTGAAATACGATTGAACAGGTCATAAAATAAATTGGCCGTGCAACGCTTGATCCAGCTATCGGAATCACGGTTAACGCGCTTGGCATTGACGACTTGCGCGCCTTTTATCCACTCCTCGATGAGCTTGACAACCATCTCCGGCGGGTCCTGCAAATCGACATCGATGGGGATAACAGCATCACCGGACGCATATTTGAGGCCAGCTGCCAAGGCCGCTTCCTTACCGAAATTGCGTGACAGGCGAATAAGCTTGATGTCGGGACGCGTTGCGGAAACCCGTTTGATAATCGAAACCGTTTTGTCCTTGCTACCGTCATCGATGAAAACGATCTCTTGCGACGATCCGGCGGGCAGCAAGCCAAGCGATTGGTCGAGCGCAGGCTGAATGCCTTCCAGAAACATCTCGATAACGTCTTCTTCGTTCATAACCGGGCAGACGATAGAAATAAGTTTCGGTGTCGTAAAAGTCATGATGTCGTCCTTTTTGTTCCGCGAAATGCCCAGAACTTGCTTAATAGATAGGTCACAACGGGAATGATCACAATCGAGATAAGAAGCTTAACCAGATCTGTTGAAATTTGCAGCTTAATTAAAATGGAGAGGAGGAGGGTACTCGCGGCCAGCCCCGACAGGGCGATCAGGAAAAATTTGAAAAAACTTTCTTTTTTTGACGTTTTCGATTGAAACGTCCAATGATGGTGGCCAAAAAAGGAAACTCCGAAGGCGACCGCAAAAGCCATGATATTGATCGCGATAAGCGGAATATCCGTATTCTGCGATAACAGGAAGGCAACGCCCAAATGAACCAGCGTCGCCGCAACACCGACGATACCGAAACGAGCCAGCTCAAATCCATGAGCGATTAATTGTTTCATATCCATATTCTTAAGCATCTTCTTTGCGCCCATATTTTTTTAAAACCAGCATAAACAGGATCAAGCCGATCAAAGAGATAAGGCTTATCGTCTTTCCGATTTTTTCCTGTTTGGTTTCCGCGCGGCTGATTGTGACATTATATTCGCCCTTGGGAAGATCGAAGCTGACAAACTTCCCTTTTTCCGCGGGCTTGACGGCAAATTTCTGACCGTTCTGATCTGTCGCGACCCAGCCGGGGAAATAGAATTGGCGGATTTGAATGGTGGATGCTGTCTCGGCTTTTACATTTACAATAAAGTCATCGCCGGATTTTTGAGCTTCGATGATTTGCCCGCGACCGTTGATAAATTGAGCGGAAAAAACATTCTCTTCAGCCAGAAGAGATTTCGCTTTATCTTGCGTTCTCCCCATGTCGACTGGGAAGTATTCTGTTGGCGACATTCTTGCCTGAACCTTGCTCCAATTCAAAATTGATGTTCTTTCTCCAACACCTTTGAATTTTTGCGCAATATCATAGCATTGAAAAACCGCGATACAGGAAAACAGCGTTACGGCTACGATAATAATCCGGCGGAGCTGTGCCTGCGCGGCATGAGAAGCAAGAATAACCATGGCCGTGATACTGGCAAATTCCAGCATGACGATCATGCGCCATAGAAACTGGATTTTATGATAAGGGGAAGGTTTGACGAATATAAACCCGCAATAGCCGAACATGAATACGCATAAAATAGCTGCGATGATAATCCAGAAAATTGCATCGCTTCTTTTGATGATAAATTCAATGAAAAGATAAAGCAGTGAACCGATATAGACGGATACGATCAAAAATAATTTGAAAAAGAAATACAGATTGGCAGGCGGGTTGGCGATAGCTCCGTAGAGAGAGCTGCTGCGCACCGAGAACATGTGCAGGGCACCGGAATTGATGGTATCCATCATCGTAAGGGCCGGAATAAGGTAAATAGCGGCAAGACCAACGCCGAGAGCGCCCGAGAGGCCAAGCGCAGAGATTTTTCTGATGCTATCGCCCGCGTTTTTTCTGGTTTTGATCAAAAGCCAAATCGCATAAAGCGCAATCGGCGGCGCTACGATCAATGCGGTCAAGAGATGGGTCAGGAATAACCCGCTCAGGCTCAGGATTAATAATAATGGCCAATATCCTTTTGCGCCATGAACGACTTTATAAATACCGGTCAGGATCAGCGGAATCCAGATATAGGCGGCGAATTCTGCCAGGGCAGCTCTTAGATAAAAATCGGACAGCAAGTGATAGGGCGCGATCATATAAATAGTGGCGAATAAAATCGCCAAGCGAGGCGCAACAAAATTTCTGGCCCAAAGATAAAACCCTGCACCCGAAGCAAGGCACATCAGGTAAGATGAAATCGCCAGCACATGATCGGCTTCAAAAATTCTGAAGGTTATAAAATCAGTCAGAAGGTGAAAGTAATTTGCCAGCGGCGGATAAAAGAAGAAGACAGGACTCCCCAAACCCTGGAACTGGTCTGCCGCCCAGCGCGGATATAAATGTCCGGTGTCGAATCCGTCTTTAAATGATAAAAACCATGATAGATGCCAGAGAACGTCATGCGCATCCTGCATGCCAAACACCATTGCTGGCAACATGATAAAAGTTACGACGGCAATTCCAATTCCGGCACAGCCTATTGTCAGTTTATCGGATTGGGTCAAATTCATATTGTTTCCGGCTTGCCTTGTTTACGCATCTGGACACTACAAAAGAGCCAGAGAACGGTCAATAAAAGACAAAGCAGGCTAACGCCAAACCCCGCTTTTTCCGGTATGGTTAAGACTTTGCGCAAGCTAATTTTATAATGTCCCGGCGGAATCTCAACGGAGAGGAGCTTGTCTTTCATGACGGGCGCTAGGCGGAGCGATCTCCCGTCTTCGCTTATTGCCTGCCAGCTCGGAAAATAGAAATGATGAACGGCGACGATTATCGGTTCAATAGACTCGGTTTCCAGTAAGAATTCATCGCCTAACCATTCTGAATGCAGAATTTTGCCTTGGCCTTTTACCAGCCATGCCTGCGCCGGATTGTCTTTATAGGGCTGCAGGCGTTCTTCCATTTGCTCGGGGCCGCGCGGGAAATCCGTTCCGGCGGGGAAATATTCAAGCGGGCTGAAACGCCCTTCCACTTGTGTCCAGTCCATAACCGAAACCTGATGGCGCATACTATGCATTCTTTTTTCGACAAGATAGCCGAAATAAATGCAGAAGCTCAAAAGCACGAACCCAAACAGGAATACCAGCCGGTCTTTGCCTTCCAGCAATAGGCGATTGATGGCGATAATACTCGCGGTAATAGTCGTAAACTCCATCAAGGATAAAAAGCGCCAGGCAAACTGCATCTCCTTGAAAGGGGACGGATCGTAGAAAAGAAAGGGCAATGCGCCATTCATAACAGCAAAAACAATTAGCGAAATAACCGCCCAGAAATTGCGGCGGAATATCAAAATAAGAAGGGAGATAACGCCGTATCCTGCCGCCACGATAAAGGTCTGGAAAATGGAATAATGCCATTTTGACGGATCGAATATCGCCTTATATAAAAAACTGTCTTCCAAGGGCCACGCGCGCAAGCCGTCGGTGTTGATATACGGCATCAGCATCAAGGCAGAAATGAAATAAACGGCGGCCATGCCGATGCCGAGAGCGCCAGCGCCGCAAAGGACTATGGCTTTTTTTAAATTTTCATTTTTTGTCTGATAAAGTAAATATAGCCCATAGATAAGCGCTGCCGGGCCGATAATCATCGCAGTCAATAGATGCGTAAAAAATAGTCCTGTAACGCTTGCGATAAGAATAAAAATCCATCTTTGATGGCCGCTCGCAATAACGTGATAGATGCCTGCAAAGATCAGCGGAATCCAGATATAGGCGGCGAATTCCGCCATCGCCCCGCGCACATAAAAATTGATCAGGAAATGATAGGGGGCCAGCGCATAAAAAAGAGAGGCCGTCATCGCCAGCCGCGCCGCGCAGAAATTGCGTATCCAGGCAAAGAAAGCAACGCCTGATAATGCGGACATAAGTAGCGCGCAAACAGCCAGAAGATGATCTTCCTTGATGGCTCTAAAGGTAAGAAAATCAATAAGCGTGTAAAAGTAATTGGTAAAGGGCGGATAGAAATACATCGCCGGACTGCCCATGCCGAAATACTGGTCGGGCAGCCATCTCGGGTAAAATTGTCCTGTGTCGATGGCATCTCGGAAAGACAGGAACCATGACAGGTGAATCCCGATATCGAACCCGCTTTTGACGCCAAAGGCGAGGGCAGGAAAAAACATGGCCAGAAGAACCATGTCCGCAGCTAACAAAAACCAGAGATTGGAGATAGGACGATTTTTGAAGAACATGGATATTAAACCGCAACCTTAATTATCTGGCTTGCCATAGCCCGCTTAAATGTCATAAATGACATAATATAGCAATTTAAATTTAGCGCAGACTATGAATTCTCCTGCTTTAGCACCTCGCGTCCGAAACAGCGGAATTGATGCGTTTCGGTATATAGCTTTTATTTTTGTAGTTGTGCTGCACGGCTTTATACGCACTGACGAAGAATTTCATCCCAGTGTCTGGGTTTTCCACACCGCTCGCTTTGCGGTTCCGTTCTTCTTTATTGCCAGCGGCTATTTTCTGGCTCGAAGCGATCCGGAATTTAAATTGGGGCTGCTGAGAATATTAAAGCGTCTGGCACCTATATTTATAGTTTGGGTTTTAATTTATCTTACGCTGTTCGGCCATCTCGATGATCTAACCCGTCTTAACTCTTTTCTTCATATTCTTGCTACGGGTGGCTTTGCCTATCATCTCTGGTTCTTGCCTGCCTTGGCTGTCGGCACGATCATGCTTTTATGGTTAAAGAGCTATGGCCCAAAGGTGCTGATAGGTGTCGGAATATTCCTATATTTAGGGGGAATGATTTTCGATCAATATCATGCAGTGTTTGGAATTCCTGAGTTGCCAATAAGGACAAGAAATGGCCCGTTTTTTTCTTTTGCGTTCGTGGTAACTGGGTATTTGATTTCAAAATATAAAACTGAACTCACGATAAGACATGGAATAATGCTTGCTATCTTTGGACTAATTTTACAAATTATTGAAGCCTTATTCTTATCCCATATCGCCGGTTCCTCTTTTCGGTCCTATGATTTTTTTATCGGTACTTTTTTATATGGCGTTGGAATTTTCTTTGTAGCGCTAAACTTGCAGCCATCTAAATTTATAAATTTTCTCGCAAAGTTGGGATCGCTTAGTTTGGGCATGTATTGCATACATCTTGGCTTTATCTTCTGGTTGGAGAAGTCCTATGACAGGACGACTTTGGAGGGGGCTTCGATAGTCGTGTTGGTTGTGATCATTCTTTCCACAATCTCAAGCCTTCTCCTCTCTAAAATCCCCTATTTGCGAAAGCTTGTCGCATAAAGCTTTTTTTCAGACTGAAGCCGGGATTAAAAGATTTTTGTCTTGGCTCAAGGAGATTGCGCAAGAGCGCTTGACCTGGTTGTTCGATAAAACGATAGGCAGTCATTGCCAGAACAACGGATAAGGCGATCTGGCTCAATATTATGAATAGATTGGGGAATGGGAGTTCAAGCGCATAAATGGGCTGTTTGATCTGGTAATGCAGCCATGAAACAAGCCCATGCACAAGATAGAGGGAATAGGAAATAACACCGGCGAAATAAACGGGTCGCCAATTAAGGAATTTTGCCACGACATGGCGGTCATCGGCGATGGAAATTAAAAAGAGCGGGATCAGGATAACGAAAACGAGATCGCTATCCTTGATAAAGAGCAGCGCCAGCATGGCAATCGCGACGATAGATGAAAAATATAATGTGTTATTCCACTTGGCGAATATTCCTGTCCGGTAAAAGCGATAGGTAATGATGCCGATGGTAAACTCGATGATACAGCGCAGCAGCGGTGCATAATTCCTGCCGTCGCTCATATCGAGAAGTCCGCGCGAGGTCGTCACCCCCGTAATGTCATGCGGGAGTATGCAGATGGAGACCAGAATAAACGCGCAAAAGCCTAGTGTCGTCATTGCCGGTTTATTAGAGGCAAATAGAGTGATCGGCAGCAGAACAGGTAATAGCAAATAAGCCGCCCATTCCGTGCTGATCGACCAAGCCGATCCGACATAACTGCTCGCCAGTCCCCATGCCTGAATGCTTAATATATTCACGACGATATCAAAGGAGGTGATCGGAATATTTTTTGGTACTTCGTCGAGAATATTTATAAAGAACCACAGAAAGACCATCGTCATAAAAATATAAAGCGGATAAATTCGCGCGACGCGCCGCGCGATAAATTTTTTGTAATTTTCAAAATTGAAGCCGTTCTTGAAATAATCGCCATAGACCATGGCCATGACAAATCCGCTTAAAACGAAAAAGACATCGACGGATAAATAACCGTGATTGGCAAAGGCTGAAAAATATTTTGGCAGAATGCCGGCAAAGCCGAAATGGTAAAGCATGACGTAAAAACACGCCAAGCCCCTCAGGCCCGTGAACGCACGGATTTCTCTTTCTCTATTGGCCATAACATTTCCCCCAGAAATAGTGGCTAATTTCTTCTTTAATAAAAGAAGAGGACTTTGGCAATTCCCTATCGCAACGCAGCAGGAATTATCCTATATAGAGCAGGTATTTCCGAAATATTCGAGGCGGGCTATCTAATTGAGAATTTTGTATCTAAGCGGCTGTTTTCCGCTGCTATCTGAAACTTTCACGATCTATGAAATTGCCGACCTGATCAGGTCCGGCGCGGATGTGCGTATTTTGTCTTTGCAAAAACCTGTTTCCGGCCAGTCCGATTTGCCGGACAAGCTTGGCTTTGCCGATAAAATTTCCTATCGCCCTGATCTGGCGACGTCGCCCTTTTCCAAAATCGGGCGTATCTTCTCGCTGCTTTTGAAAAGCCCGAGCCTTGGTGACTTCCTGCGCCGCGCTTGCATGTTTTTATCTTTGCGCAAGGATGCCTCTTTCTCTCGCTATGTCTTGCTGGAAACGATCGCGGCGGCTGATTTCGACGACTGGAAACCGGATGTTGTTCATTGCCATTTTGGACCCAACGGACGGGTAGGGTCGGATTTAAAAAATTACCGCCTGACCGATGCCGTGCTGACCGTCATCTTTCATGGCTATGATATTTCCCAACTACCGAAAGAACGCGAGGCCGGTTTTTACGGCACGCTGTTTAAAACTGCCGATCATATTTTTTCGATCAATGAATATTATTTGGAGAAACTAAAAGAGCTGGGCGCACCGATGGATCGTGTGTCCGTTTTCCACATGAGCGTCGATTGCAATGAATTTTCCTTTGCGCCAAGGTCGCGTCCATCTGAAGGGACTATCGAATGTGTTTCGGTCGGGCGCATGACCGAAAAGAAAGGCCATGTTTATCTTGTTAATGCCTTCGCTCAAATCATCAAGCAAAGGCCGGATCTCGATATTCGCCTGCATTTGATCGGCGATGGTCAACTCTATGAGGAAATACGCTCCCTGGTTCACGGGCTTGGACTACAGGATAAAATCCTTCTTCATGGCGGTCTGCAACATGGCGATGTGGCGCAGTTTCTAAAAAGATCGCATATTCTCGTCTTGCCGAGCGTGACGGCATCGACGGGTGACATGGAAGGAATTCCGGTCGTTCTAATGGAAGCGATGGCAATGGGTATCCCGGTGGTTTCGAGCTATCACAGCGGCATACCGGAATTGATAGAAGACGGTGTTTCCGGCTTTCTTGTGGCTGAGCGTGATGACACTGGTCTGGCAGAAAAAATTCTCTATCTTATCGATCATCCGGAATTGTGGACGTCTTTGACGGAAGCAGCTCGCCGGAAAGTGGAAGACGGTTTTAATCGTCAGAAACAATCGCAACTTTTGTTAAACTCATTTCAGAATATTTTGAACCGGCCATGACCCCATCTTCTAATGCTTTGGTAACTGTGTTGATTGCGGCTTATAATGCCGAAGGTTTTATAAGCCGTGCGATCGATTCCGCTTTATCTCAAACAATGTCTGTCGCTGAGATTTTGATCGTTGACGATGCGTCAACTGATGGCACGGCGGCATTAATTGAACGCCTGTCTGCCGAAAACCCGAAGATACGACTTCTGCGTTTGGCACAAAATGGCGGGCCTTCCGCCGCGCGTAACGCAGGGCTTAATGCGGCGATCGGTGATTGGGTTGCTGTGCTTGACGCGGATGATGCTTTCTATCCGGATCGTCTCGCGCATATGGTGGAAACGGGCATAAAAGAAAATGCCGATATCGTTCTTGATAATTTTTCTTATTACGACGTCGCGTCGGATAGCATTTGGGCTCCATCTTTAAAGGTAGATGAAAATATCGAAACGATAAGTGTCGAAGCCTATGTAGAAAAAGCGCGGCCCTATAATGAAGAAACCGATTATGGTCTTTTGAAGCCGGTTTTCAGGAAATCATTTTTGAACAATCACCAATTGCGCTATCCGGTTTTTTCGCGCCATGGGGAGGATTTTCTCTTTATGGTTCATGCATTATTGACTGGTGCCAGATGTGTCTTAACCCGTAAGGTTGGTTATCTTTATACATCGCGTGCTAGCGGTTTCTCGCGGACTATCATAAATTACAGTGTTATGCAGGAACACTCGAAGCAGCTTATTGCCGATCACAGGGTTAAAGATAATGAGCTGCTGATTTTCAATCTCGAAGAACGCGTTCGCCGCTTGCAGACGTTGTCCCGTGAGCATGATATATCCAGTCATTATAACCCGATCTCTTTTTTGCGTTATTTTGCCGTCGATGGAATGTTCAGGAAACTGATGGCTAGAAAAATTAAACGGAAAATAAAAGCCGTAATAAAGAAAGTGCTCTCCCTTGGATAATCCTACAACCGATAATGACCAATTGGATAATAAGCCTCTGGACAGAGCGGGTTTGAAAACCGCATCCCTGAACGGTGCGGCGATTAACATGATCTCGCAAATCATTAAATTTGGTTTGCTCTTCCTGAATCAGGTCGTTATGGCTCGTTTCCTGACACCTGCGGATTTCGGTCTGGTGGCGATGGTCGGGCCAGTGATGGCATTTATTATCATGTTTGCTGATTTAGGGCTTAGTCAGGCGACGATCCAGCGTCAGAAAATCACCCAGCAGGAACAAAGCTTTTTATTCTGGACCAATTTCGGCGTGGCGACGACGCTCGCCCTTATTGTCATGTTGATCTCGCCTTTGGTCGCTTGGTTCTATGATGAACCGCGCGTACTCTGGATTACGCTTATCATGGGCTCAACTCTGATTATCAGCGGCCTGACGTCTCAGCATATCGCGATTTTTACGCGCAACATGGAATTCAAGAAACTCGTTTTGCTTGACCTTGGCGCACTGGTTGTCGGCTTTACCGCCGGCTATATCGCGGCCATGATGGATATGGGGTACTGGTCGCTCGTTGTTATCCATGTAACGATCTACCTGACAAATCTGGTCACGACATGGATGTTCTCTACCTGGCGTCCCAGTAAGCCGTCGCTTCCACCGGAATGGCGGGAGTTACTTGGCTTCGGCGGTAATTTATCCGGCTTTAACTTCGTCAATTATTTTGCCCGCAATCTGGATAATATATTGATCGGTCGTGTGAATGGAGAAGTCGCGCTCGGTCTTTATGATCGCGCCTATAAACTCCTCCTGATGCCGCTCACCCAGATTACCCAGCCTTTCTCGCGTATCGCCCTGCCGCTTTTGTCGCGCACCTTGTCAGAGCCGGAGACATATAAAAAAGCCTATCTTCGCATGGTCGAGGTTATCATGCTGATTACCTACCCCGGCGTGCTTTATGCGGTGATTGATCATGATAATCTAATCGTCACGGTTCTCGGCGAACGCTGGAAGGAAGTGGGGCCGATTTTTGCCATTCTTGGTATCGGCTCATTCTTTGCCGCGCTCAGCCACTCGACAGGCTGGCTCTTCGTTTCGCAAAACCGCACGCGAGAGATGCGCAACTGGGGTGTGTTTAGCTCCGCTCTCTTTATAGGGTCTTTCATTGTCGGCTTGCCGTGGGGTCCGCTTGGCGTTGCCGCTTGTTATGTTGGTGTCGGCTTCATTCAGGCGCCTGTCCTGTGGTGGGCCTCAACGCGTAGCGGTCCGGTGAAATTCAGCGATATGATAAAAAGCTTTATTCCCTATGTGGTTTCTCTGGCGGCGACGGGAATCTGCCTTTATCTGATGGCCCATTATCTTCTGCCGAAAGGATTTCTGGCGATCATTATCATGCTGCCGCTATCTTATCTTATTTTTGGCGCGATATTTATGCTGATGCCGTCTGGCCGCGTGATTATCAAAGAATTGTTTAAACACGCCTGGTCCATGTTCGCGCCGTTTTTGGCGCGCTATTTCCCACGCAAAGATAAAATCGAAGACGGAGTTATATAATGACCGATATTTCAGTCATCGTGCCAAGCTATAACGATGAAAAAGGTATTACAATTTTGCTTGATGCTTTGAATGCCCAAACCATCGATCCATCCCGCGTCGAATACATCATCGTCAATAATAATAGTAAGGACAAAACCCGCGAAGTCATCGCAGATTATGCCAAGACCGCGAAGATCAATATCGTCAGTATCGATGAAAATGAAATTCAGGGATCATATGCTGCGCGTAATAAAGGCATCCGCGCTTCAAAAGGCGAAATACTGATTTTCACGGATGCTGATTGCGTTCCGGCGCCGGACTGGATCGAAAAAATGCTGCCCGGCTTCGATAATCCGCAAGTAGGTGCGGTCGGCGGGGCGATTAACGGTTTTCCCGGTGATACCTTGATCGAACAATTCTCCCTGCGCCGCCGGATCCTCGCGCAGGATTACATGATGAACCATCCATATATGCCGTTTTGCCAGACCGCGAATTTAGGTTTCCGCAAGGATGTCTTCCGTAAGGCAGGGCTGTTTCGCTCCGGCCTTAAAACTGCCGGCGATGCCGATATGAACTGGCGCATGCAAAAAGACACTGATTATAAACTGGTCTACCATCCGGACTCGATTATTCTGCACCGCCACCGCACGAATTTTGCCGATCTCTATGAACAATTCGAACGCTATGGCCGCTCGGTGGTTTACCTGAAACAGCTCTATAGCTGGGATGCGCCGCGCGAGCCGCGCTTGATCTGGTATATCCGTAAGATGATCGTCTGGGCCTTGTTCAAATACCCGGTCCTGCTTACGAAATATCTTTTTAACAAAATTCCTAAAATCGAAGTCTATGAAGAGCCAATCCGGATCTTTATCAAATGGTGCAGCTATCACGGTACGAATAAGGCGAAGAAAATGGGCCCGCTAACGCAAAATCTCGATATCGAGTATTTAGGCGCATGAGCGAAGGCTTTATCACCATAGCTTACGGTGCGAAAGAATATATCCGCATGGCGCGCGCTCTTGCGCTGTCTTATCGCCGTTTTAGTCCTTCGCGGCCTTTCGCCGTTGTCACCGACGAGGGCAACATCAAAAACCTAAGCCCATACTTTGATATCGTCATCCCGCTAAAATCCGAATACGGCAACGGCGTCGTCCAGAAACTGCATATGGATTTATATTCGCCGTTTGAAAACACGGTCTTTATCGATTCCGACTGCCTGTTTTACAAGGACCCCGAGCTGGTATGGCAGAGTTATAATCAGAATGATTTCACCATGCGCGGCTGGCGTTATCTGACCGGCCATACCGAATACGAACAGAAAGACCCGTATTTATTTCTCGACGATATCGCGGCAACGCTCCGGAAACGCAATTTAACTCGTTTCCCGCATTTCAACAGCGGCGTAATGGGCTTTCGGAAAAACTCTCCTGTATTCGAACTCTCGCGTGGAATCTATAAAGACGCTGCCGATCTGGGTTTCAAAGAATTCAAAAATGCGCCGCTCGCCGACGAACCTGTTTTCGCGCTTGCCATGGAAGAGGCGGGAGTTGAGCTTTATCCATGGGATAATGTAAACGGACAGGAAACCGCCATCGCCATGGGTGATCGCTGCGGCATCAATGTTATCGAAGGCCAAAGCAAATTTGTCAAAAACGACATCGATGTCGAACCGGCCATCATCCATTTCAACTCCGGTGGCCTCAACGTAAAATCTTACTTCCGCGATATCTGCCGTTTAGAGGCGGAGATGCTCAATCTACCTGCAAGGCCTTATATATTGGTTGGTATATTATACCGTGTTTTGCTTGCAAAATTTCGTACATTAAAAAAGAGATTTAAGTGATCCATTTGCCCGAAAAGGGTGCGGCATCGAAATCGAAATTATAGCTGTCTTCTCTGTTATCGATCAACCTTATTAAGCCCGCCGATTTATCGATATCGAATTTCCGCGCATAACGACAACTGGTTTGTTTCAGACTATCCCAGTCTCTCTCGTCCAAAACACTCGGATGTTCACGCTCCGCCGTCCAGTCCACATAATGAGAGCGGTCTTCAATTTTATTCATGCCGATATTTTTAACCAGCGTCTGAAAAAATATCTCGTCGCCTCCCCAGGAAAAACGAAAGAAATTATAATATTCCCGCCCTTGTTTTGTTTTCAGAAAAGACAGGATTTTATGGGTCGTATCACGGCTTAAAGCAATCCAGTTCGATCCGCGATAGGCGGTGAACCCTTTTATAAATTTTCGGTTAGGGGCGTGTTTATTCAATAACTGCTTTGCCCGCGTCACATAATGTCTGGATCGTTTCGGCAGTTTCGCCAATAAATCGACAAAATGGTAATGATAGAGGTTGAACGAGAAAGACGATCCGTCCGATAATTCATAAGAATTCATAAAATCGGTATTGGGCCGCTCCTCATGAAACTTTAAAATCGTCTCTATTGAGTGCAGAGGGTAATCGCGACCCGACATAAATTGGTAGACATCATAATCGCCCTGCGCGGCGGCGAATTCCAGAATGGCCAGCATGGATTTGATTTGGCTAAACCCGCCATGATTGACGCTGATACGCTGATCCATGAATATGACATCGCTCTGAATGGTGCCTTTGAAATCTTCTATATCTTTCTTGGCATCTACATGGATAAAAATATCGACCTGCGGTGATTGCAGTTTGCTGATCGCACATGCTGCCATTTCAGGTTTTTCATGCAGCAAGAACAGATAGGCGATTTTCATTTGGTCGCATAATCCCGATAACTTTTATACAGGCCGCGAAAATAAAAGAATTTCCAACGAGACCAGAAACGATGCTTGCATCGTGGCATCAAATAGGTAATCGGGTAAACGCACGCCCAGAAAGCCAGCCGCGCTATAATTTCCCAATGAAATGGAATGGCATCCGGCAGAATGCGCTCATGCGGCCTTTCCGGTGAAATCACGAAGCGGCCATAGCCGAGCCGCTCGGCGCGGCGGATCACCCAGTCTTCATTGACGGTGGCTTGCTTGATGGTGTGAATAACAACCGCATCTGCCGCATAATAAATCTTATGACCGGCTTCATACGCGCGCTGCGCAAGCTCCGTATCTTCACCCATGGCGTAAAAAGAGGCGGGGGTCGGGCCGATAGTCTCGTTAAAGCGAAACCCTGCATCGAAAATCCTTTTACGGTAGGCCATATTCGGTCCCCAGACTTTCCCCGGTTCGCAAGCGCCGCTTGTCTCACGTTCATGAACCGCAAAAGTAGAGCCAAGTGGAATCCGGCTCTTTAAATCCGCATCTGGTTCTTTTTCCCATTTGCCAACTATCCGCCCGGTAAAAACATCATATTCCGGATTGGCCGCCGCAGCCGTGATCAGGCTTTCCATCCATCGACTATCGATATCGACATCGTCATCGGTAAATAAAATCAAATCCGAGGTGAGGTGAGGTATGGCGGCATTCAGCGCTCTTGATTTTCCCGGGGCAGGAACGTTGATGACCTGCACGTTTATCTTATCGGCATAGCTTTCAACTATTTCTTTTGTACGGTCTCGGCTGTTGTTATTCATCAGAAAAACGCGCCACTGGTCTTTGGCCAATGTAGACACGGCAAGAGATTCGAGTGTTTTGCCAATGCGGTCTTCACTGTTATAGGTCGCGATCACGATATCTATTTTCATTTAATCATCGCCCCGTGGAAATCTTTAAGTAAAATTCTTCATACCTCTCGATCATGCGGTCAATATCGAAGTTTTTTTCGAACGCGGCGCGACAATCTTTGCGCGACAATGCCGCAGCTTTATCAAGTGCGGCAGCAAGCGCGTCTATATCCCGCATAGATACGACAACAGAAGTTTTATCATCGAGTATCTCGTCAACCGCCCCGTTCTGATATGTCGCCACCGGCGTCCCGCAAGCAAGAGCTTCGATATAGGTAAGGCCGAAAGGTTCATCCCAATGCGGCGTTGATAGCGCTACCGAAGCTTCGCCGATCTTTCTATTAAGTGTTTCGTGATCGGTAATACCGTGATGGATGATATTTTTTCCGTTTAGCAAAGGCCTGACTTGCGTTTCGAAATATTCTACATCGTCGCTGCTACCGTAAAGATCGAGATGATATCCCCCCTTGAGGGCGGCTTGAATGGCATCATGCGGCGCTTTGTCTTTCGTCATTCGCCCGTACCATATCGCATGGCGAAGTTTTGCCGTTTCGCTGAAACTCCAATCGTCTTTATTAATTCCGTTATGGATGACGGCGGCGTCAGCAAAGTCTCGCCATGATTTTGCCAGATGATTTGATACGGCGATATACGAACTTTTTTTACCCGCGGCCTTTACGCCCTGTAATATTTCCCTGAAAATCGGCGTATGCAGGATTGTCACGGTCGGGGCATTATAAGAAGAAACATCTTGTAAAGGCTTTGCGGCAATCGCGTTGTTATGGACGATGTCGAATTTATGCGCCGCGATATATTTCGTTGCTTTGCTGTAAGCCCTGCTTGTTTCTGCATTTCGTAAGAAACGAAAAATTCGGGCTTTTAGGCTTTTGCCATCGGCTTGCTGAAACCATGGATTTGAAAATAAGGATTTATGCCGGATTGAGACGAGGGGAAGGGATGAATCTGAATCGTCACTGGCAAATAACGTGACGTCATGTCCGCGCGCGATCAGTTTTTTTGCAAGCCACCATGTATGCGCCTCAAGGCCACCTTTAAAGGGGGGATTGATAGGATGATTGATAGGCGCAATTAAAGCGATTTTCATTTTCGTCTCAGCTCGGGCTTAAAACCGTCGATGATGGTGTCATAGAATTTTTCCAATTTTTCGGTCTGGACGCGGATATCGAATGTATCTCTGATAAATCGTGGTGCGGCGTCTGCCATAGCATTGCGCTTATCCGGATCTTCGATCAGACTGATAATGGCTTTGGCAAATTCCTGAACGTCGCCTTCCTTGCATAAAATTCCGGTAATGTCTTTTTGCATGGCTTCGGGCACACCGCCGGAATCAAATGCGACAACCGGAACGCCCGCCCATTGTGCCTCGGCAACGACGAGACCGAAGGCCTCCGTCTGGCCGTTCTCCATATGCATCGATGTATGACAGAAAATATCGCTGTTTCTCATCATGACCATCATCTTGGCGTAAGGAACCGCGCCATGGAATTTATAATTGTGAAGCATCTGCGCGGCTTTTTCTTCAAGGCTGGAGCGTAGCGGACCGTCACCTGCAATCTCTAGGCTGACATGATATCCGGCTTTCTGAACGATCGAGACGGCCTCGATCAGTTTCTCGTGGCCTTTGAACGGCACCAGTCGTCCGGCGGCAAATAATCTGAGAGGATCGTCAACACTCCGCGCCGCTTTGGCTTCTTTGAAGACGCCAAGCGGAATGCCCATATATAAAACATGGCATTTCTCGGCAGGGAAGCCAAACTCGATAGCCCGTTTTTTGACGTATTCGGATACACAAATAAAGGCCGAAGCGCGGCGTGCCAGGACATGACGGTTCCTGGCATATAAGAATTGAAGAAGCCCGTCTTTCTTTATCGTGATATCGCGCTTTAGAACATCAAATCCATGCAGAGTGACGATGAGCGGCCTTTTGGCACGTTCAGCCGGACCGCTGGCCAGCCATCCGCTCGGACCGAAATGGGCATGAACGATATCGGCGCTTTTAAATATGGACTCAAAAAAACGGCTTTGTCCGGTAAGTTTGAAGAGCGCTTCCTCGATTTTATCCTGAATGCTGTTACCTTTATTCAGGATCAATTGCGGCAGTTTTATTTCTGCCGATGGATGGGCTTTGCGACACGCAACCAATCTCGTTTCAAAACGCCGCAATGTCTTTGCCTGATGCGCGATAAATATCTCGCTTAAGGGAAGGCACTGGTTAAGAAAAATGGCGACCTTACGCATATCGGACCTACCTCTGGCTGGCAGGTGATACGCTGTCCATTACGGCATGGCGCTGCTGGAATGCCCATTCGGCGGCTTCGCCTTTGCCATGGGTCAGGGCACGGATTTGATAGCTTTGGATAAATTTGGTGAGGTCCTTATCACCGAATCTTTTTTCACCGTCATAAAGAGCTTTCACATAGCCGAAAATTGAATACAGAGTGCCAATGACATATGGCTTTTGTTTGAAACTACGAAATGCGGAGCTGGCAAGAAAGAAAATAGGATGCGTGCCGATTAAATACTGACCTTTGCCGTGGCGGATACGACCTTTATTGATATTCTTCTGGCTCGATCCCATCGGGCGCAAATGGATGAATTGCAATTCCGGCTCGTCCCAGCTGAGCGCGCGCCATCCAAACCAGCGGGAGCGGTGACAATCATATCCGTCCCATCCAACTTCTGACACGAAGCCGCCGATTTGTTCGAAACATTCGCGGCGGTAAAATTTGGTCATGCCGACAGAAGCTTCGTCGCCGCAAAGCTCGCTACGGCGTTCACCGGTTTTTGGATCGATGAAATAGGCTTTACCGCTACCTGTACCCAGCAATGGATCCTGATCCATTTTTTGCAAAAGGATTTCGAAATAACGCGGCGGTAAATCCAGATCGACATCGAATTTACAGACAAAATCATAAGCGGCATTGATATGCTGATATCCTTCATTGAAGGCAAGGATAACGCCGGGGCCGACATTTCGTTTTGCGCTCGCTTCGCGGCGGATGATTTTGATAAACGGCATGGAGGGCAGATATTTTGATACGATCTCCATACTGTCATCCGTCGAACCGTCATCGACGATAATCCATTGAACTGGTTTGATCGTTTGGTTTTGAACCGAGATCAATGTTTTCTCAATATATTTACCCTCGTCTTTACACGGGGAAACAAGAACATAGGCTGTTTTCATAGGGTTACTTTTATTGCCTAAAGCCTTGTGATGCAACGCAATAATCGTTAATTTGGCTTATGGCTTTTTCCGAGAACACCGACCGCATCTACCCGTTACTTCATAAAACCGCGCAGGATTCCCGCGAATGGCGTATTCCTGAAAATTTTATGCCGAATAAACCGTTGACGCTGGGCTTTTTGAACCAGCACGGCGTTAATACGGCTGTTCGAAACGAAGACTTCTATAGTTTTCTGATGGCCAGCGATTATCTGCTGCGGGATGGGATAGGGGTCAAGCTCGCGCTTAAACTATTCAAGCTTGGGGAAACGGAAAATCTCAATGGAACAGACCTGATTTCCATTCTTATCCGCCATTATCATGGCAGGAAACTGGCGATTTTTGGCGCGTCGGCAGATACTATTAACGCGTGCCGCGAACGTCTTGAAAAAGAAGGTGTCAGAAATATAGTCGCCATGGAACATGGCTTCCATGAGGATGGATTTTATCTGAAATTGTGTGAAACGGTCAGGCCCGATATCATTATTTTATGTATGGGTATGCCAAGGCAGGAAATTCTGGCAGGGAAACTGGAAAAAGAGAAGCTGGCGGGTATGATTATCTGCGGTGGCGGCTGGGCTGATTTTTATTCGGGGGTCAAGATTCGTGCGCCGGAATGGATGCGGAAATTATCGCTGGAATGGCTTCACCGTCTGCTGAAAGAACCGAGGCGTCTCGGCAAGCGATATACAATCGATATTATTTATTATTTTTACCTCTTGGCGAAAGCTTATGCCATTTCAGGGCCGAAGAAATAATATCGTCTATATTCGTATATCTCGGCTCCCAGCCTAGAAGGCTTTTTGCTTTTTTATTATCGGCGATCAATCTTGCGGGATCGCCTGTCCGGCGCGGGTAAAAACTATGGGGAACCGGACTGCCTAGTCTTTCAAAGGAATTGATAATTTCTTTAACAGATATGCCTGAACCATTGCCCAGATTGCAGGTAAAATTTTCTGCATTATCCAGTAATTTATTGATGGCGAGGACGTGCGCCGAGGCCAGATCCATCACATGGATATAATCGCGAATGGCTGTGCCATCCGGCGTGTCGTAATCATTGCCAAAGATCTTCAGTTCGGGTTCGCTTCCAAGCGCAGCAAAACAAGCCCGCGGAATAAGATGGGTTTCCGGATCATGCGCTTCTCCGATATCCCCGTCAGGCGATGCGCCGCAGGCATTAAAATAACGGAGAATGCCAAAGGCCGGACCGCCAGTTGCATGAAAATCTTTCAGCAGTTGTTCAAAAAAAATCTTCGACCAGCCATAAGGATTTTTAGGCTGCGTCATTTCATCTTCGGAAATTAACGCGGATTCTAGGTCACCATAAGCGGCGGCGGTCGAAGAATAGACGAATGCTTTGACGCCGTTTTCTTTCAGGCAACGCATAAAAGAAATTTTTCGTGCGAAATTATTCTCGTAGTATTTCAGCGGATCGCTAACGGATTCTCCCACTTCGATGGAGCCGGAAAGATCGATTACCGCCTCGATATTGTATTTTTTTAAGGCCGCTGAAACCGCGCTGATATCGTCGACCGATGCTTCGACCAGTTCACCCCATTTTACAAAGTCTCGATATCCGGTCGATACATCATCCAGCACCACAGGATTATGTCCGTAAGCGGCGAGCGCTTTACAGACATGGGAGCCGATATATCCGGCTCCGCCGGCAACGAGAATGGATTTATTCATACGAGGGTTAATATACTAACCAAAGCAGAAAAACAAAGCCCTAAAACGTCAAGGTTTTATGCCCAAAGCCCATGTATTTACCAGGCCGGACATTCTGGTCACCATCCCGCTTGCCGGATGGACGGAATCGGCTGTCGGGAAGTTCGTGGCTCCGGTTGTATACCATTTCCCCGGATTGACCGGATCGTCGGTTACGGTTGTGATATCGATAATATCGTCGACCAGTCCGCCGCCCGGCAGCGTACGAAGCCATGCATTATATTGATCGCGTTTCCCGCCAACCACAAAGGCAGCTTTCGGCGTCTGCCCGGCGGCATCTGTCCAGTTATTGGTCGTCGTCGTTGACGGGCAAATCGTAACCACGGTTACATGCAAAGGTTTGCCGTACGGACCGATCGTTCTTTTAAATTCAGTCAGGATCGACGTCGCATCGGCCTGCATTTGCGCGACCGTTCCGCTATTTAAATCGTTATATCCGGTTTCGAAAATAACATGGGTGCAGTATTGCCAGATATCACGCGACTTGGGGTAAAATTGCAATTTCTGACTGGAAATTCTGATACCGGGGATTGCCTGAAAGTGCCAAGGTAATGGATATCCATTCACATTCGCCAAAGCCCGGGCAATAAAACCGTTATTGCCATATGCATCTGCGGATGCGTCGCCGACGCCTGCCGCAATACTGTCACCGATAACGAGAACCGACGGCATGGGATTTTTAGGGATGCCTATAATAGCGGGGACGTGATGGCGACAAAAAGTCGTCACGCCGCCACTTGGAGTTGTGAGTGCGCCCGTATTGGCGACTTGGGATATATCTGCCGAAGAAAGTACGTTTGTTCCGCTGTATAACGGACGAGCCGCATTCGGGAATTTTCCTGTTGGATCGGAAATGACTAGATTTTGACGACTATAAATTGTCGTACCTGCCGCAATACCCATGATCAATGGATCAGATAAACTCAAGGAACTGCCATTCTCTATCGTGGTACTTCTTTGACCGTGGAAAAATGCCTGCCGTGTCATAACGGGCGAGGTGGTTTCAATACCCGCTTCCCAGGCAAAATTATTGCCCAGGTCTTTCTCCGGTGTATTCGTATCAAACTCCGTCCAGTAACCGACCATGCCAATCTGAATATGACTGACATCCTGCGGACCGATAATATGAGCTTGGCGAACTTGCTGCTGGACATCTGATCGTCCGCTTGTATTTCCGGCGCGCGTCGCAGCGGGTAATTGCGTCTGTGTGCAGATAATTTGAGGTTTACGCACGGCCATGGTGGTTTTAATTTCGTCTACGCTGGCTTTATAATCGCTGTCGGTTGAAGGACGTACGATATAGGCGATATCTGAATCGCTTAAGCCTCCCGCGGTAGAGATACCGGGGAGGTTTTCCAAAGTTGTATTTGTCATTTATGTTCCTATGAATTGCTTAAGTTTAAGAATCCATTCCCGTTGGCCATCAGCAAAAAGCTGCCGTTGGAAAGAATCAGGGAAGGGGGGTGTAATGGTGCGCCAATGCAGATAGCGCCGCGCCGTATGCCAAGTGTCAGCATGCAATTTTCTTTCGTCATTTATGGTGAGTTTTTTTGGGGCCGCTCGAAAAGCGAGTTATGGCCGATAACAGAGAGACGCAATGCGACCCATGATTAGGGTCACATTAGATGGATTATTGCCAAAAGGCAAGGAAAATATTCCTTTTTAGAAGCTGCTATTCAAAGCATTGTGCAGATCTGCCAGACTACTCGTCAAATCGGTGAAACTGGCTCCATAGGTGCTTTGGCTATTTGCCCCAATTATATGAGTTTCATTGCCATAGTGGATATTGTGTTGATCGCTCTCCAACACATCTTCCAGCTTGGGCCAGCTCGGCACTTGCTCGGCGACGACGGGCTTTGTTAACAAGTTTTCCGGCACATCCGCGCTCGTGAATGTTGCGGCCGCGTTCGAACTGAAGAACATCGCATTGCCTTCTTTCTTTAGATAAAAGATATCTTGCGTCAGATCGGCGGATTTCAAATTTAAAGCGGTACCCTCGAAAGAGACAGAATGCACATATAGGTTTCTGTCACCGCTTCCTGCTTTATATTTGTCGTTATCATATTTGATGGCAAAACTGTCTCCTGAATTAAAAGACGCAACCTCAAACGTAATGGTTTGCTTGCCGCCAGTGGATTTCAGCGCAGTGACTTCTTGCTGTGCGACAACGATGCCATTAATCAAAAGTTTCAAAATCGGTGCGCCGTCAAACTGTGAACCTGAGGCAACGATCGTAATTGTCTTTGGCGGCGGCGGAAGCGGAGCCGGTTTTGCGACTATAGTTTCGGAGACATATGTATTATTTCCACTGGCAAGACCGGATGTATTGCTATTTGTCGCATAGACAAAACTTCCCTGTTTATCTGAAGTATTATTCTCAAATGTGCCACTGGTGATATTAACACCATTTAAAGCCAAAGGCGCTTTGGTCCAATCATGAAACTCGTTGCCTGAAATCTCCAGATTATTGACCGTCATATTGGCAGAGGTTGTATTCTTGCCATCGATATTTATATCGCGATTAGCATTGTAAAATTGGTTGTCTTTTATATCGATGTTTTTGATATTATCACCGGTACTTTGGTCGATAATCATGACATTCGAGGACCATGAATATTTTGTATGGTCTTTGATGACATTATTTTCTACAACTACATTGTTGGCTGAAATACTCATGCCAAAACTGCCGCCTTGCATATAATTGTCATGCGCGTAAAGCCCGTCTCCCTGAAAAACCAGATTGCCTTTGGTCGTGTTGGACGTTTCATCGACGATCAGAACATTGCCCGCGATCAAAGCATTGGTGCCGACAATCTGAATATTATCTGCGTTTGCGCTGGTGACATTCAAAAATTCGCTGTCGATGATGGCAACATTGTTCATTGATGTCATGTAAATGCCGTCACCATGCGAATTGGTAACCGTGTTATTCTGGAACAGGATATTGGATGATTTCGTCCAGTTTAACGAACCGGCATTATTGTTGCCACCGACATTGTCGAAAGTAACATTCTGAATGACCCAGTTATTGGCGTTCCAGCCATACATGCCGACGCCAGACGTTCCCTGAATAGTAATGTTTTCAACTATGTAATAACTGGAATTACTGGCCGAAATGCCCCCGCCATTTCCCGAGCTGAGAATAGGGGCATCACCGGCGCCATAAGCGGAAATGGTAATCGGCATGGTGGCCGTTCCGTTGACTTTACTAAAAGTCAGAGTTTGGTCGAAATCCGATCCTCTTTCCAAGAGTATCGTATCTCCGGCTCTGATTTTACCGGACAGCTTTGAAAAGCTGCTCCAGGCCTGATTTGCTGATGTACCTGAGTTCGTGTCGCTCCCCGATTTTGAACTTAAATAATACGTTGTCATTGATAACCCTTCTGGTTGAACCAGAAAAGAATATCAGCGAGTCCTAAAGTGGGGGTAAATTATGAAAAGTATTTTATCTATTCGAATCAGCTAATGTAACCAAAGCCTAGAAGGGTTAACACTAGTATACCAATCACGATACGATAGTAACCAAATGGTTTAAATCCGTGCTTACCTACGAAATCGATCATCCAGTTGACGACTATAAGGGCGGAAAAGAAAGCCGCGACGGTTCCTATAGCGAAAAAGGGCAGGTCTGCGGCACTGACGATATCCCAGTTTTGATACATATCAAAAGCCGCAGCTCCGAAAATAGTCGGGATGGCAAGGAAGAAAGAGAACTCGGCGGCGGTTCTCATTTCGACGCCTAATAGACGAGCGCCGACAATCGAAGCGCCTGCGCGCGATATCCCGGGGATAAGGGCGGCCACTTGGCAGAGGCCAACGCCTAAAGCCATTTTCAGTGACATCGATTCCATATTTGTAATCAGGGGAGGTTTTGCCAGGCGTTCGGCAAATAGCATGAAAATGCCACCGACGATCAGGCCGATAGCGACGATCCATGGTGAAAATAAAACTTCCTTGATGAAGCCATGCAGAAATGCGCCGGCGATGGCGGCAGGAATAAAGGCGACTATTATTTTGGCAGCGAGTAATTGTTCTTCGCGGTCATTGGGCAAGCCGGAAACCATCTTTAAAATGCGCATGCGGCGTGCCCAGACAACAGCCAATATTGCGCCTATCTGTATGAAGACGTCGAAAACACCTGCGGTTTCATGATGACGATTGAGAAGAGATTCTGTCACGATCAAATGTCCCGTCGAAGAAACCGGAATAAATTCCGTTAATCCTTCGACAATGCCGAGAATAATACTTTCAATTATATTTTCTAACATTTTATCCTTGAATGTTTGCTGGCCGGATAATGGACATTAAGGGACGCTTTGGCAAGGCTCGGAAAAGAGACATGTGCTTAATTATCTATCTTAAGATAAAGTGTGCATGCTTCGCTGGCAGTGCTATTTTCGTTATAGGTTCCCGTAGAACCGTTTCTGTCAGTACAGACATCGGCTCCACCAACAGCTGCTGCGCCTGCTCCCGAAGCTCTGACCGTCCCGCTTAAAGGTGAGCCGTCATCCATCTTGCGGTCGATTGATGCCGCTACGGTTGGCGATAATATGGTTGCATTCGGACCTTCAAGTTCATTGCAGGCGACTGGACAGTCATGGATGCGAATTATCCTGCCGGCGAACGAAGTATCGTCAAATCCCATACCTGCACCGGATGTATCGGCAACCGTATATCCCCCGCCAAACGGGCCTGCGGGCAGTGTTTGGCCGAATTCCATAGCGGTTGAAGATGGACTGATGTCGCCGATAAGATCTGCCAAGGCCAGATGTTTCCAGAACTGGAAGTTTTCTGAGGTGACGGATTTATTCTGGAAGTAATGCCATGCATCCAGTTCAATCGCGCCAATTTTTAAATTACCGTTACCATCAGTGCAATTGGTACCTGCGTTACATCCCGGCACCAAAGTTGTTGCAGAAGTAATATCTCCTGGCAAAGCTTTGTAGCTATCCTGAAAAGTGTTAATCGCTGCTTGGAAACTTTTTAAATCTCTAATCGTCCGGGCAACTTTTGAATTTGTAATTAATTCCTGACCTTTAAGAATTCCACCGATCAAAAGACCGATAATGATCATGACGATTGAAAGCTCTACCAGTGTGAAACCATTTTTTTTATTCATGAATCAACTTCCCCCATGTTTGTCAGGTCTATTTGTAACAAACTTTGAATAGGCTTCAAACTGCAAAAGGAGGATGCCGGTAAAGGCATCCTCCTTTAATTTTATAAATTTAAAGCTGATTAAGCTGCTTTTTTGCTGGATGGTGTCTCAGCAGCCTGATTAATGCCGCTTTCAGCGAGTTGTGTCAGGGTCATATCCGTTTTCTTTTCCTGCTCAAGAATAGAAGTCAGCAATTTAGCTTGTTGCTTATAGCCAAGCTCATTTGCCCAGCAAACAAGAGTGCCGTAAGTTGCAATCTCGTAATGCTCGGCTTTTTGAGCTGCAGCGATCATTCCTGCAGATAAAACTTCGTCTTCACCGGAAAAGTCTGACATCAATTCCTCGGCTTCTTCGATAATGCCAAGTATAGCCGGACATTTTTTGCCTTTAACTTTGATATCGAGAGAAGTCATGACCTGTTCCAGTTTTTCAATCTGGGCAGATGTTTCTTCCTGATGTTTCAGAAAAGCAGAAGATAGTTTCGCATCCGGTGCTTTCTTTGCCATTTTACCGAGGGCTTTATAGAGTTTGCCTTCAGCGAAATAGACATCCTGAAGCTGTTCTTCGAATAGATCTTCGAGAGTTTTGGTTTTTGACTTTGCCATTTTATATTCCTTTGGAATTTGTTGATTGAGGTGATCAACTAATCCGCAGAGGTTGATTAGGTTCCTGACAATCCATAGGAAGGCTATAAAAGTGCTCAGCCGGGTGTAAGTTTTTGAATGGTCTCTTGCGCTAATTTTTGCCAGACAGGCCGACAGGTGCCGCATTTAATGGCCTGTCCGCCAGTTGCTGTTACGGACACTTTTTTCCTATCGCCGGAAAGCTCCGGGATACTCATGGAACATAAGGCGGCACGAGCTTCTGCTTCTTTTGTGCCTCGGCAAGGACAGGGAATCATAATTCGTTTTATGCTAAAAACGGAGCGTCCTGTCAAGAAACAGGATGAAAATAGTCCTGTTTGGCTATTTATGGAGCGAAGTTGTTGACACTGGAGGGGAATTTACCTATAAAGCGCCCATTCCTGCAAAGACGCGAAGGCGTCGTTGAATCGGTCCATAGATGGCCGGAATCAATCCTCCTCGGAGGGAAGCGGGACAACAACAAGAAGAAAGAGAAGTAAAATGGCCGGTAAACGCCTGTCTGCAAAACATAAAATTGACCGCCGCCTTGGTTGTAACCTTTGGGGCCGTCAAAAATCTCCTTATAATTCACGTCAAACTGGACCAGGTATGCACGGCGCACAGCGCGGCAAACCAACCGATTACGGTATCCAGCTTCGCGCCAAACAAAAGCTAAAAGGTTACTACGGTAACATCGGCGAAAAACAATTCCTGAAATACTACCATGAAGCTTTGCGCATGCGCGGCGATACAGGTCAAAACCTGATCGGTCTTCTGGAGCGTCGTTTGGATGCGGTTGTCTACCGCGCGAAATTCGTTGCGACTGTTTTCGCGGCTCGCCAATTCGTCAGCCACTGCCATGTCACTGTAAACGGCAAATCCGTGAACATTCCTTCTTACCTCGTTAAAGACGGCGACGTCATCGAAGTAAAAGAAAAGTCCAGACAACTGGCTGTCGTTATTGCGGCTGGTGAATCTGCCGAACGCGACACACCGGACTATTTGACAGTAGAAGGCACGAAAGCAACTTACCTGCGCGCGCCGAAACTGGAAGATGTTCCATATCCAGTTCACATGGAGCCAAACCTGGTCGTCGAATTCTACTCACGTTAATTTGGAATCTATGTAAAAATTCAAAAAGCCGCCTCAAAAGGGCGGTTTTTTATTCTTATTTTTCCCTAGTAAAGCCGAGATAACTCCATGGAAGGTTTTAACCTCCTGATCGGTCGGTGTGCCGCGGCTTAAGAAATTCCTTATATTTCTAACCATTGTCTCTTTCATTTCAGGTGATTTGAAAAATCGATTTCCCTCAAGTTCCAGTTCGAGTCTTTCCATTAAATCATTGAAATCTTTGGCTTCAGCGGGAAAGCTTTTGCCGGTTGGCAATTTATAATCTTCTTTGCTCTCAAGCTGGTAAAACTCATAGGCGATGAGTAGGGCTGCCTGACCGAGATTTAGGGAGCTAAAGTCCGGATTGAGCGGGATTGAGATATGATCGTGGCAAAGAGCGATTTCCTGATTATTTAGACCAGTCCGTTCTCTACCAAATAAAACAGCGACTTTCTGGCCGTCCTTAATCCTTTGCTGCATGTCATTAACAGCGCGACGAGCCGTTAAAACAGGTTTTACCATGTCGCGGATATCAGCGGCGGTGGCATAAATATAATGGCAATCGGCAATCGCTTCCTGCACCGTATCGTAAACTTCAACGGGGTTTATAATCTCAAGAGCTCCTGCCGACATGGCATCGGCCTTTTCATTGGGCCAGCCGTCGCGAGGGTGGACGATGCGAAGGTCTTTAAACCCGCAATTGAGCATCGCCCGGGCGCAGGCGCCGATATTTTCTCCCATCTGTGGTTCGACTAGAATGAAAATCGGGGTTTGGAGAAGGGCCATTTTTTACCAAAAACGAAAGACGAGCTGGGAAATACATCAAATTTGGCTTTTATTTTCATAAAAATTTGCATTTAATGCTTTTTTAATATAGGATGTCTCCACATTTAAAGCTTCTCAATAGACGAGGATGAACATGATGGCAACGACATTCAAAAATTATGAGTTACCTAAATCTCAATCCGCGGCGCATTTCGATATTTTTGCGGCTTTTGAGAAGCTTGATACCAATCGTAAATTGGCGCTGGTCGACCAGCTTTTTCATGCTGGCACTTATGCTTACCTGAATATGGTTCAAAAATTCTGGCCCGATGCCAATGAAATGGATTCCGCCAAACTTGAAAGATTACTGCGTGCCCGCATTGAGCGCACCCTTCAAACTCAATAAGTTTTTTCCTCCTGACATGATACAAAAAGCCCGCCGGATGATGGCGGGTTTTTTATTGTAAAATTTGAGAACGAAGTAGGAGCCTAGGTTATCTAGTTGAAATTTAAGGGAATTATGCCTTTAAAATCTAGGCCGCTTTCTTGCTTAATCTCGCTTTGGCCTTTTCAGCGCCTATCAATGGCAACAGATCGCGGAGTTCCGGCCCATGATCCATTCCGGTCAGAGCTTGGCGAAGCGGCATGAACAGCTCTTTGCCTTTGCGGCCTGTTTCGGCTTTGATGGAATCCGTCCAGGTTTTCCAAGTGTCCAGTGTCCACGGCTCTGGAGGCATGAGTTCTGCAGCCTTACTGGCGAAATCCTGATCTTCGACTATAGGTGTGACCGGGCCTTTGGCAACCTGCCACCAATCCTTGATATCGCGGAAGAGGTTCAAATTGGCGCGGACAGAATTCCAGAAGTTCTCATCCAGTTCTTCGAGGCCGATTTCCTTGAGGCGGTCTTTGACTTTCTCGTAAGGCATGGCATGGATGATCTTAGCGTTGAGTCGTTCAAGTTCGTCTGTATCGAATTTCGGTGTCGCGCGGGAGAATTTGGAGAAATCAAAGCTCTCGATGAGGGGCGCATAATCCGTATACGGCTCGATCGGGTCTGACGTACCAAGGCGCGCCATCAGGCTCGGGATCGCCATAGCTTCGAGGCCCTCATCGTCGCGCAGATCGACGACACTGATAGAGCCCATGCGTTTGGATAGTTTTCCGCCTTCGGGATCGGAGAGAAGGGCGAGGTGAGCGAATTCCGGCGGTTTAAAGCCCAGCGCTTCGAACATCTGAATATGGGAGGCCGTATTGGTCACATGGTCTTCGCCGCGCACAATATGCGTAATGTTGAAATCCATATCATCAATAACAGAGCAAAGGTGATAAAGCGGTGTTCCGTCTTCACGGATCAAAACCGGATCCGACAATCCTGCGCCATCGAATTCTACCGGCCCACGCACCAGATCATGCCATTTGATTTTGGTCGGGTTCATCAGGAAGCGCCAATGCGGCTTGCGGCCTTCCGCTTCCAGTTTTTGCCTTTGGTCATCGGTGAGTTTAAGCGCGGCGCGATCATAGATCGGCGGCTGACCTTGGGATAGTTGGGCTTTGCGTTTCAAGCCCAGCTCGTCCGGCGTTTCGTAACAGGCATAAAGACGTCCGTCTTTTTTTAGCTGTTCGATCACGACATTATAACGGTCAAGGCGCTTGCTCTGCCATGCTTCTTCATCCCAGGCGAGGCCGAGCCATGTCAGGCTTTCGCGAATACCGTCTTCGTATATTTTCTTGGAGCGCTCTGTATCCGTATCATCGATACGCAATAGGTAATGACCCTTATTCTTCTTGGCGAAGAGCCAAGTAATGAGGGCTGTGCGGACATTGCCAACGTGAAGCATACCGGTGGGAGAAGGAGCAAAGCGAACGCGAACTGTCATAGGAGGCTTTCTATATAATTAATCAGGATTTTTCAACGTAACCGTTGACGATAGGGTAGCGGCGGTCGCGGCCAAAAGCACGCGGGCTGATCTTTGGTCCCGGGGCTGATTGGCGGCGTTTATATTCGGCGCGGTCAAGAAGTTGGTTGACGCGTTTGACAGTTGCAGGATCATGTCCGCGGGCGATCATTTCCTCAACGCCGAGATCGTCTTCGATAATGCCCATCAGGATTTCATCCAGTATATCGTAAGGTGGAAGAGAATCTTGATCTTTCTGGTCGGGTTTTAATTCCGCGCTGGGAGCTTTGATTAAAATGCGTTCATTGATAACTTCGCCATCGGGGCCGAGCGCGTTGACCGGTTTAGCGGAGTTTCTCCATGTCGCAAGGTTGTAAACTTGCGTTTTATAAAGGTCTTTAAGCGGATTGAAGCCGCCGCACATATCGCCGTATAAAGTCGAGTAACCGGCGGCAATCTCGCTTTTATTACCTGTCGTTAAAACCATCGCACCGCTTTGGTTGGACATCGACATTAAAATAGTGCCGCGAATACGCGATTGCATATTTTCATGCGCGAGGCCTGAAATATCAGGCATAGAAGATTTTAAAGCTTCCATCATCGGTTCAATGGATACGGTTTCGAAATGCACGCCAAGCTTGCGTGCGCAATCTGTCGCATCGGTAATACTGTCGTCTGACGTATAGGGCGAGGGCATCATAATGCATTTGACATGTGCCGAGCCCAAGGCATCGGTGGCAATTGCCGCGACAAGTGCGCTGTCGATGCCGCCGGACATGCCGATCAAAACATCTTTCATTCCGCTTTTGTGAATGTAATCGCGTGTTGCCAGCATGACCGCCTGATATATGGACTCCGTTTCGGGATGAACTGGATGCATATCCTCAGTCGCAATCAGCCAGTTGCCGTTGGCGCGGCGTTCGACCAATGTTAAATCCTGAAACTCTTCGACGAATTCTTCACATTGAAGAATGACCTGTCCGGTTTCATTCATCATAAAGCTCGCGCCATCAAAGACCAATTCATCCTGCCCACCGAACTGGTTCACATAGATCAGGGGAAGGGCGGTCTTTGTAGCGCGCAGGCGTGCATGTTGGTAGCGGATATCGTGCTTATGCCCTTCATAGGGGCTGGCATTGGTGACGATCAATATATCGGCGCCCTTGGCTTTTAGATTGTCGGCGACTTCCGGATACCACATGTCTTCGCAGATCATAACGCCGAGTTTTAGGCCCATAAAAGACATAGGTTCCGGCAGCGGTCCGGGTTTGAAATAACGGTTCTCGTCGAAAATGCCGTAATTAGGAAGGTCGTGTTTAGTCTGCGTCGCCAATATATAACCCTGATGAATTAGGTGCACAGCATTATAAAGACATTTATGTTCGCGGTTCCAGCTTGGGGCTGTAATAAGCATGGCCGTTGCGCGGCCGCGACTTTCTTCTACCAATGTTTTAACGACATCGTCGACTTCGTTCAGGAAGCACTGCTTTAAAAGCAAATCTTCCGGCGGATAGCCTGTTGTCACCAATTCAGGAAACACAACAAGATTAGCATGTTTAGGTGCTTCGTCACGCACGCGGCGGATTAGCTCGAGATTCCCTTTCAGGTCACCGACCTTGGGATTGATTTGCGCGATCGTGATGACGAAAGGCTTGTCCATGATTACTCTGCAGCCTGAAGAAGATTGAGCTTCTTATCCTTACGGATCGATTTCAATTCATCGGCGACAAGGAAAGAAAGCTCGACAGCCTGCGCCGCGTTCAAGCGTGGATCACAGAAAGTATGGTAGCGATCTGCCAGATTTTCTTCCGTTACTTCGGATAGCCCGCCAACACACTCTGTGACATTTTGGCCTGTCATCTCGGCATGGATACCGCCCGGGATCGTGCCTTCGGTTTTATGAACGGTAAAGAAGTCGCGCACTTCGCTCATGATGTCGTCGAAACGGCGGGTTTTGTACCCGGTCGATGATTTCATCGTGTTGCCGTGCATCGGGTCGGAAACCCATGTCACGATCCGGCCTTCGCGTTTAACGGCTTGAACAAGCGGGGTGAGTTTATCGATCACCTGTCCGGCGCCCATACGCGCGATCAAGGTCAAGCGGCCCGGTTCGTTTTCCGGGTTTAAACGGTCGATTTGACGAATGAGCGTATCGGCATCCAGATTGGGCGGACATTTCAAACCGAGCGGATTTTTAATCCCGCGTACGAATTCGATTTGTGCATGATCGTCCTGGTTGGTACGCGCGCCGATCCATAAGAAGTGAGCGGACGTATCGTACCAATCGCCTGTCGTACTATCGATGCGGGTCATTGCTTGCTCATAAGGCAGCAGCAGCGCTTCGTGACAGGTATAGAAATCTGTTTGCTTCAAAATATGCGGAACGGTTTGTTTGGTAAAACCGCAGGCCGTCATAAAGTCGAGCGCTTGCTCGATCTGGTTGGCGAGTTTCTGGTAACGCTCGGTCGTTTCATTATCCTGAATGAATTCCAGATTCCATTTATTGATAGAATGAAGATCGGCATAACCGCCGGTTGCGAAAGCGCGCAACAAATTCAGCGTTGCAGCCGATTGATTATAAGCGCGCAGCATTCTCCAAGGATTAGGCTCTCGGCTTTCCTCGTTAAAATCATATCCGTTGATAATGTCGCCGCGATAAACGGGCAGGGTTTTTCCATCGATTTTTTCCATGCCTTCAGAGCGTGGCTTGGCGAATTGTCCCGCCATGCGGCCCATTTTGACAACCGGAATAGATCCGGCGAAAGTCATGACGACCGACATTTGCAAAAGAACACGGAATGTATCGCGTATTTTATTCGCGCCGAATTCTGAGAAGCTTTCGGCGCAGTCGCCGCCTTGCAAGACGAATGAATTGCCGAGAGCAGCATCCGCAAGTTGTGCTTTGAGCGCGCGCGCTTCACCGGCAAAGACAAGCGGCGGCATTTTGGCGAGATCTTTCTCGGCGGCGGCCAGAGCGCTTTCGTCGGCGTAAGTAGGCAATTGCTTGGCTGGCTTGAGGCGCCAGCTATCCGGGGACCATTTTTCTTTCATGATTTCAAAGAATTAGGCCATTTACCCCCGTTTCGCAAGTGTTTCCGGCGGGTGAGGCACGGCTCCGGCATGCAAAAAGATGAATTCTTCGGCTGTGGTCGGATGAACGGGTAAAGTACTGTCAAAATGGGCCTTTGTGGCGCCTGCATTCAGGGCAATGCCTGCCATCTGGATAAGCTCACCAGCGCCGGGGCCTGCCATATGAACGCCCAAAACCTTATCCGTATTGGCGCAGACAACCAGCTTGATCAGAACCTTCGATTCTTTGCCAGTGATCGTGTGGCGAAGAGGGCGGAAAGTGGATTTATAAACGGTATGCGCAATTTCCCTTTTAACGGCTTGCTGTTCGGTCAGGCCGACCGTACCGATCTCGGGTTTTGAGAAAACCGCCGTCGGGATGAGCTCGAAATTCGTATAGCGGACTTTGGCGTTAAATAGCGTATCGGCCAAAGCATGGCCTTGCGCGATAGCGACCGGTGTTAGTTGCGGCGAATTTGTAACATCACCAACAGCGTAGATATGAGCTTTCGATGTGACATGCTCGGTGCTGGTTTTAATATAGCCTCTATCGTCCAATTCGATGCCCGCTCTATCCAGATTTAAATTGGCAACATTGGGGGTGCGGCCCGTTGCTGCCATAACAAGATCAGCTGAGATGATTTCACCGTCGTCGCAAATAACAGAAGTTTCGGTAATTTCGGTAACTTTTTTGTTCATCAGGAATCTGATGCCTTGTTTTTTCATCTCTTCCAGAAGGTGATCTTGAATATCGATGTCAAAACCTTTGAGCAGGAAATCGCCGCGATGGACAATGGTGATATCACAACCTATTCCATGCAGGATATGCGCGAATTCCAAGGCTATATAGCCGGCGCCGAGAATAACTATATTTTTCGGAAGTTCTTCAAGTGCAAACATATCGTCCGAGGTCTTGGCAAACTCTGCGCCTTTGATGTCTGGTCTTTGCGGCTGGCCGCCCACGGCGATTAAAATACGCTCTGCCGTTACTTCCTGATCGCCGATAAGGATTGTGTGGTCGTCTTTAAAGCTTGCATAGCCTTCATAAACACTCACTTTGTTGATATCTAAAATACCCCGATAGATATTGCTGAGGCGAGATATTTCCTTGTCCTTATTTTGCTTCAGGGTTTTCCAGTCAAATTTTCGAGATGAGGACCAGCCGTAATTACCGGACTCCTCCATATCGGTGCCGTAATCGGCGGCATAAGAGAAAATCTTTTTTGGAATACAGCCGACATTGACACATGTGCCGCCGAAATGCGTGGATTCGGCTATACCGACTTTCGCACCAAGAGATGCCGCAATCCGTGCCGAGCGCACGCCGCCGGAGCCAGCGCCAATCACGAAATAATCAAAGTCATAAGCCATTTTTATTCTTCCATCTGTTATGCAACCACAGCCATTGGGCAGGGCGCTCGGTGATCCATTCTTCCAGCATCATATGAGCTTCGGTAATCACGTCTTCAAGCGCGCGGTCTTTTATATTCATCGGCGGAAAGATCGTGATGTGAAAATGAGCGCCTTTTGTACGAACTACGCGTGCCGGGTGTAACGGGCAATCGAATTTCTGGGCGAGTTGAACGAAGGCGGGGCTCGTCATGGCGGTGCGGCCAAAAAAAGGCATAGCGATACCCTGATTGTATTTTTGATCGATCAAAATCCCTATATGGCGTTTTGCTTTCAGGGCCGATACTACATCGCGCATGCCTTGTGACGATTTTGGATAGGTTTTGATTTTCTCTCCTACGCTGCGGCATTCCTGTAAAATACCTTCGACATAAGGGTTATTTGGCGTGCGGTAAATCAGGTCCAGATTCATACCAAGAGCATAAGCATAGGCCCCTGAGATTTCCCAATTCGCTAAATGTCCGGTGAAGAGAATACTTGGGCCGCCTGAAGCAAGTATGTTTTGGATATGCTCGTCGCCGACAGATGTAACACGCTCTGCGGCTATTTTTTCCAGATGGGGATATTCGGCAAAAGTCCGGCCAATATTATCCCACATATCACGAATTATTTGTTTGTATTCAGAGTCTGTTTTACCAGGAAGAGCGGCTTGCATATTTCTCAAGGCTTTTCGGTTGACCGATAGTTTCGGCCCCAAGGTGCGGGAAATAAATCCACCCAGATTGGATGCATTGTCGAGGGATAATCTTCGGAATAATCCAATCAATCCGGCAACTAAAATCCCTTCCACGGCATAGCGAAAGGATTTCATGGATTTAATTTATCCTTGATGAAATCAACTATCATGTCGGGATTGTCGAATATAATTTCAACAGGCAGGACATCCACAAATTGTTTGCGGAAAAAATCGGGCAGGCGGGCATAATCTTTTTCTGTGGTAATCAGTCGGGCGTTTTTCTTTTCTGCCAGATTTCCAAGATCGACGATATCGCGCGGCGTATAGCCGTGGTGATCGCCAAATGATTTGAAATCTATGATATTCAATCCTTCATTTTTGAGCGAGGTTTCAAATTTTTGTGGGAAGCCTATGCCGCAAAAAGCGATATATGGCTGAGTTTTGGAAAGATTGAAGTCGCTTTTGACTTTTAAAGATGCATGAAATGTTGGTTTGGTTGGCGGTATTTTTGAAGCAAGATTTTGTTCATCGGTACCGATGATGATAAAGGCATCTGTCAGGGAATACCCATCTTCCAATGGCTGGCGCAGAGGACCTTGCGGGACGACGGCTTCGTTGCCAAAGCCCATCGTGCCATCGACGACACAGAAAGTGATGTCCTTCGTCAGGGAATAATTCTGCATCCCGTCATCCATCAGGATTAAATCAGCTTCAAGATTTTGTGCCAGCATGCCGCCGGCATAGCGGTTTTTTGAAACGACTGTCGGCGCATAACGCGATAATAAAAGTGCTTCATCACCCCAGAGCGCGGGATCATGCGTGTCGTCGACACGCTCAGGACCTGATATCTTGCCGCGATAACCGCGCGTCAGGAAAAAAGGAGACAGCGATATTTTTGACGACTGGATAAGTTGTAGAAGCGCAATTGCGGTCGGTGTCTTGCCGCTGCCGCCGGAAACGATATTGCCGACGCAAATAACCGGAATTGCTAATTTCTTGGCTTGGGATTTCTCCCTGTGCCTGCGCCCCAGTTTTGTATAAAGGTCGGCAACAGGAGACAATATTTTTTCAAAACCTGAAGATTTTTTATACCAGAAGCCGGGCGTTTTCATGATGCTACTTTCGGGGTAGGAAGGTGGGCTTCTAGGAAAACAGGCTCAAGCTCGTAAAGAACTTTTTCTAAAACATTCGCCTTGGCCGTGGCAAATTCAAATCCCGCTTTTTGCAATTGTGCCAATTCATCGGAGTTACAAAGCAAGCGTTCTATAATTGCCGCCAGATCTTCCTTTTCTTTGACAAGCATGGCAGCGCCCGCCGCATCCATCTCGTCATAAAGCTCTTGCGAATTTTGGACGTGCGGGCCATGCAAAGCGGCGCAGCCAAGGAGCGCAGGTTCAATCGGATTATGGCCGCCGCCGCCGTCATGGCTGAAGCTTCTGCCGATAACGGCCAGCGGTACGATTTTATATAAAAGACCTAATTCACCCATAGTATCGACAATATAGACCTGATCATCCGGCGATGGCAGTTTTTTATTCATGCCGCGCAAACAGGCTTTTAAGTTTTTTTCGGTAACAGTATGAAGGAGATCATCTCTTCTGTCAGGATGTCGCGGTGCAAGGATGGTCAAGACGTTCGGAAAGCGAATGCTCAATTCCTTGTGAACATCACAAGCCAGTTCTTCTTCCCCGTCATGGGAGCTGGCGTAAAGCCATACTGGACGATCCGCTATGGCGGTTTCCAATGCTCTCATTTGCGCGTCATCTGCGGTAAGCGGTTGCGCTGCGTATTTGATATTATCTGTCACGACGACATTATGCGGCGTGAATTCTGAATAGAATTCCGCATCCTGTTTGCTTTGGGCTAAAATGACAAGAAAAGAGGATAGAAGATTGCGGGCGAGGTTTGGCGCACGCTTCCAGTTGCGGAAGGATTTCGGAGACATATGCGCATTGATGAGAGCTGCTGGTATATGGCGTTTTTTAAGAAAGGTCAGCATGCTCGGCCACAGCTCTGACTCAGCCCAAAGCGCAAGACTTGGGTGCCAATGATCGAGAAAGGATCGTATCCAGTCCGGATGATCGACAGGGGCGTATTGGTGAAAGGCGCGGTCGGGAAGTTTTTGTAATAAAATTTCTGCCGAGGTTTTTGTGACGCTGGTGACAAGGATATTAAGCTGCTTGTTCTGACTGAGCATCAGGTTAATAAGGCTCATGATCGATTGTGCTTCGCCTACACTGGCGACATGCATCCAGACAAGCGGACCTGCAGGGCGAGGCAGGGAGGCGATACCTTTACGCTCGTTTAGGCGCTCAGGGTCTTCTTTCCCCCTTTTGACGCGGCGAGACAACATCGATTTGAGGATCGGCGTGCCCAGAACCATCGTCTTTTTATATATCCAGAAAGCGTCCATTTACTCGTCTTCGGCTCAAAAAAATCAGGCCCCGAGCATAGGGCCTGATCATTCTAAATCCAATGATGAATTGATATATTATTTTGTTTGTTTACAGACGAGTTGGCCGCCTTCTTCTTGGGCGCTACAGCCCGGGTTTGGACATTCAATCGTCATGATTTTCGTATTCTGTGGCCATGGAACATTAAGTTTTTTACCTGGTGCGCATTTATTGCCAGCGCCTTGACCGGGGCATTCCTGAGGAATTTGGCTATAAGGCAATCTTTTGCAAAGTTCCGGATCGACCTTACTGTAATTGGTGAGCTTCGGTCCTGGAGCATCCGCCGTGCCCATTGTATTTTCTTGTGCTGTCGTGAAGTTGAACAGGCCAGTCGTATCTGTTGTATCGTCTTTGCCGGTGCAGGATTTTTCCTGACCGTTTTCATCGACATACTTACGGGATTCTTTTGCGGTGCCTGAGGCGCCGGCTTCTGAAATGGAAGGAAGATTACCACCGGCAAAATTGCCGCATTGGGATTTTGCCCAATATTTGCTCATTTCCGCACATTTGAAATCGGAGCTGGCGGTTGGTTTGCTCGTGTCTTTTGAACCGCTCGTCCCGCTGGTAATTGGGCCGACGAACTCATTGACGATATTAGCGTTATCAGCGACATCAGTTTCAAATTTATCTTTGCTGGAAGAGCTCCCACTGCTTTCTTCAAGACCTAGCTTGTCCATAGTGACGCCAAGTTGTTTTTTGTAGCAGGTATTGTCGAATATAGAGTCGGGAGCAGTAATGATCGTCTGGTTGACGTAATTCTCGCGCTGAGCTTCCATCCATGCCTTTTGCTTCATACGCTCGAAGACATCGGTATCGCAAACGGGATCACTGACTGAGCTATTTGTCGATGATTTATTATTACTTGCGGTGGGTGTCGTCGTAACCGGAGGATTTTGTGCCTGTACGGGACCGGATAAAACCAGAAAAGCAGCAAGAACCAATGAAAGTAATCTGTTAGACGCCATGCAAACCCTCGCTTAATAGCAAATCCGTATTTCTGCCATCATAGGCAAAAAAACAGTATTTGTCATGCCCGTTTCCTCGGGCTTAATTTCTAATAGTTTACCTGAAATTCGGGTAGAAAAGCAAAGAACTAAAGCAAGTAATGGGGGTTACGAGTCCAGATCAATGTCAAGAATAGCCATATTGAAGTCATAGGCTAACTCACCTTCGTCCTCATCCTTATAAATAACGCCCAAAAATTCGCCGTTTAAAAGAACTTCCAGAGAATCGGCGGTCTGACGGGGGCGCAAGGCCAATCCCGGATTACCGAATTTCTTTTGCAGATATTTCTCTAATTTCGTAGTTTCTGTTTTATCAAAGCCCATAATTCACCTCTTTTGCGGCATTACCCTAGACTGCCGCCGGATTTTGCACAAGGGGAGAGGCAACGATTTCCTGTATTCTACGGGCCAAAGTTTTCCGGTCTTCGCCGACAGTGACCGGAACGGGCTCATGAAAAACAATTTGCAAATGGGCGCCTGACAAGCGGGTGAAATTCAGGACGTGTGGGCCAAGCTCGATAGGATTGTCACGATCCCAGGCATAGAGATCGCGCAATTCTTTTGTAGAAGCGATCTGGCCGTCTACTTTGATCAAATTGATCGTAAATGGCTGGATTTGTAAACCTTTTCCGGCATAGGCCAGCGGCAGGGCGAATAGGGATGATTTGAAAGGCAGAACGCTTTCTCCGCGTGTCGATGTTCCTTCAGGAAATAAAATGATGTTATTTCCGCGTTCGATCATACCGCGAATGTCGTTGGTGGCATTTGATGCCTGACCGGAAGAACGGCTAATAAAGATCGTTTGCTGCAGATTGCTAAGAAAATTGATAACAGGTGATTTAGCCAGATCGTCTTTGGCCACAAAAGATCCTCTAAGGAATCCGCCTAGAATAAATATGTCGAAATGAGAAAGATGGTTGCCAACGTAAAGTGTTTGTTTTTTGCGCGACGGTTTCCCAACTACATCAAGTTTAAAACCGAATATGCGTGTTAGGGATTTATGCCAGAGTTGCGGAATAATATAGGAAATAGGGCCGCGAGTTATTTTAATGATCAAATACTGAGCTGGCGCGGCTAGAAATGTTACAGCTGCCAATTGAAATATCTTTATTTTTGTACGCATTGGATCGGGCAATCTCAAGAAGCTACTTTTTCTTTATGACCAAGAATTTCAGGAATTTTCTCAGCGAAAGAGCTTTTTTTGGGCATGGGGCGGCCATTCTGACGCTCCCAGTGTTTAAGATATTTTTCTGACAATGCGTAAGTCGGCATTACGATACAGACATCTATTGTATTGAACTGATGATCGATGTAAGCCCCGTCACCGATCATGGCGCCTACACGAAGATAGCCTTTGATCAGAGAAGGAAGGCTATGAAATATTTCGCGCGCATCCAATGCTTCTTTTGGGTATCTGTTCATATCGACGCAGCGCCCCGGTAATCCTGTGGGGCACAGCGCTTCAGGTGCTTTGTGGAAATGATACAGATAAGCCAATTGCTTTTGAATGGCGTCAACATCGGTTCCGTGGAAGCTCGCGCAGCCAAACATTAAATCGATGTTATGATCTGTGACATAGGCGGTAATACCTTGCCACATTCTTTGCAGCATCTGGCGTGTCCGATATTCAGGTAGAATGCAGGATCTTCCCAATTCAAGAAGTTTTCCGCCACAGGTTAGAAACGGCATGATATTAAATTCACCGCTGGTATAGAAACTTTGTCCTGATGGAATGCGGTCCTGCCGGATAAGGCGGTATGTGCCTATAATATAGTCTTCCGGATTTGTGCCACGCGTAGGATCTACAGTTATTAAATGATCTGCCATGTCGTCGTATTTATCAAAATCACGTCGCTCCATGGCTGAGCTATTGGTCGGAATAGCGCCGCATTCTTCATAGAAAACTTTATAACGAAGTCTCTGCGCGGCTAGGATTTCTTCTGGAGTTTCAGCCAATCTAACTGAAACAGTTTCCGGCATTTCCTTGGATGAGGGGCCAGAGTCGGGGATTTGCTCTAACATGAAACCTTTGCTTGTCGCGACCTTGTGGATCGAACTTGGCTACATCCTACTTTTTCTCGCACATGCGTCAAGAAAATTAGGCTGCAAATCATGCTTTCCCACATCGAAACTGGTGTTCCCGACAGGATTTGAACCTGTGGCCTTCAGTTTAGGAAACCGACGCTCTATCCACCTGAGCTACGGGAACGAATGGTTAGCGAATGTAAATTTGAACTTCGCTGGATGTCGCGTCGGAGCTTGGCGCTGTGGAGATATCGATCTGATCTCCAGGAACGCCCATTTCAGTCATGCTGCGCAGGACCTTTTCGGCATTACGGCGGGCCTTGGTGTTCTCGATAGCCATTTGCGCCGTATTGCCAACGCTTGGGTGAACCGCGACGACTTCGTAACGCGCATTCGGGTACTTTGCCATCGCTTCATTCATGCCCATATACAGGGCTTGTTGATAATTCACGTTTGGACGGTCGAAACGGATTTTAGCCAAGGGGCGCGGGTTGCTCGGAGCTGGCGGAGCGGCAGGTGTTGCAGTCGCGGCCTGCTGCAGAATAGTCGATTCTTTCGCAACGGAAGAGAAAGGGCGGTTGGCCAGATTTTTTCCGTATAAATCACCATTGGAAACGGCAAGCGTCAGTGTGCGAAGATTGTTACGTTCTGTATTCAGATAAGCCGAAGTTCTGGAAGTATCATCGCTAATATTATTTTGCAGACGATCAATTACAGTAACCGTATTATTGATGCTGTCCTCCATCTGGGCAAGAAGAACATGATCTTCTTCAACGGCGCCTGTCAGGCCGTAAGCTGCGCGTGTTCCTTCTAATAAGAAAGAGGCCATGGATGAAGCGTTTGCCGCTTCGATGGACAAATCGTTCAAACGTTGTGCATTGTTTTCAAGTTGATCGAGGCTCGATTGAGCTGTCGATAAGCGTTGCAGCAGGCGAGGATTACCGGGTGTCGTTCCTGACTGTAATTGAGTGCTGATCGTCGCAACGCTCGCATAATATTCTGCCGAGGTCGTTTGGTTGGTTTTTTGAAGATTTAGAAGTTTTTGGGAAATAGAACCGACATTCGATTGCAATCCTGTCAGGTCGCGCTGAATATCATTGATCTTGCGCGATACCATCGTACTGCCTTGCTCGTAATACGATCCAAGCAATTGATTGGGTGTAATGACTGGCGACAGTGTTGGCTTCGCGTAAACCTGGCTTGCCAAAGAAGCGGGCAGGGGGTCGTTGCTAACGATCAGTGCAGGTGTGCGGGCAAAAGCCGGGTTTGCGGCGGATATCACGAAAACTGATACGGATAGAACCAGTGTCGATAAAAAGGGTGATTTTAACATTTCTGAATGATCTCTCTAAAAACTGCCGCCGAATCCGTAAGCGGAATCGCTAAATCTTTGTAACTTATGGAATTGTGACCTTTGATTGTCAAGCAGCATATCGGGTTATTCCACATTCATTGCAGATAAATTCCTTTTGATTTACGAAATTATTTCAGCCTGTTAGGGGAGTTTGGACGAAAGCGCTTTAAGCTAAATTTAGACTCTTTTTCTCTTGCATCTTGGAAAGGCTTCGCATAGTTTCTGGCAACTTTTTCAAAAGACGCACCCGTAGCTCAACTGGATAGAGCACCTGACTACGGATCAGGAGGTTAGGAGTTCGAACCTCTTCGGGTGCGCCATTATCAATATAATTTCAGTTATTTACGAAGAATTTCTAAGGTTTTGGCTTAGTCTTCGAGGCTTAGGCCGCCACTTGCATTTAAGATATCGCCTTCTGAATTTCTTTGTAAAGCGTCAGTCGCAATATCCAGCACAATATTGAATTCCGATATATCCAGCTTCTTTTTGGCATGTTTTGGCAGCATTATCTTATTGGAGATGCAATATTCTATAAGGGCAGAGCTTATAAAATCTGCCGTGAGATTGAAGTATTTATGCTCCAGAGTTTTACCATCGAAGAATGTAACGATAACCGATCTCGCTTTTTGCTCAATATTATACTGCTTTTGTATATTACTTAGTTGTTGTTTCATCGGGTGGTGTTCGTATTCTGAGGTTCCTGCGAAACTGGCGCGGATGATGTTCCCCGATGAAAAGGTCATGTCGAACTTTTTGCCATAACTAACCAGCGCCTCCGTGGATTCGCTATGGGAGAAAACAATTCTTCTAACTTCTTGGGGCATAAGCGAAACTTACTTTTAAATCTGATTTTATAATAAGTTAGCTGAAAGTGGAAATAAAGAAATATTAATAAATTGCCGTTACCCTCTTTAAACGGGTCCGCCCATTTCTGCGTTTTTCTACGTTTCAATCCAATTTAAGTGAGCAAAATGGAAGAAGTTGCTGTTTTTACAGGTAGTATGGATCCGGAGATAGATGGCAAGGCCACTCCTGATCAGCCTAGTGCGACTCTAACCCCGGCTGAGATGAATGCCGTGGCTGCTCAGTTAAATCTACAGGAAGAAGCCGCAAAAGGGCGTATCGGCGACAGGCTTGTCGGCCAAGGCATTATCACGCCCGATCAATTGAATGTTGCTCTGACGGAAAAGAAAATCTCTGGCAAAATGTTGGGACAAGTTCTGGTCGATCTAGGTTTTATTAACGAAGGCATGCTGTCAAAATTTCTCGCCGAGGCCGCCGGTTTCGATGTTTTCGATGCTAAAAGCACAATTTTTGACGGAGATGCGCTCGGGCTTTTAAGAAAAGAAGACGCGGCGAAGCTTGGTGTTCTTCCTGTGTCTTATCGTGATGGGCAACTCGTTATCGCGCTGGTCGATCCTTATGATGTAGTCGCGACTGATAGTTTGCGCCGCATTTTACCAAAAGGCACAAGCATAAAAGTCATGGTCACTTCGCCAAGCGCGTTGAATGACTCGATCGATGCTGCCTACGGATATTCAAGTTCTATTTCGGATATTCTAAAAGAATTGGAAAAAGAGGGTTCTGAAGATATTAGCAAGGTCAAAGAGGAGGCGGCTTATCAGCACCCGATCGTGCGTTTGGTTAATGCTCTTGTGTTTGATGCTGTCAAGCTCGGCGTATCGGATCTTCACTTTGAACCGGAAGAGAATTTCGTTCGACTTCGTTATCGCCTCGACGGCGTTTTATATACCTCGCAAATCCTTCACAGGCGCCTGTGGAACGGTATTTCCCAGCGTATCAAGATTATTTCCAATTTGAACATTGCCGATAAAATGTCGGCGCAGGATGGTCGCTTTAATTTGAATATCGGCGGGCGTGAAGCCGATTTCCGCGTTTCGTCTTTACCGACAGTGTGGGGCGAAAATATAGTCCTGCGGGTTTTGGATAAAAGCAATAACATCATGCCGCTGGATAAATTAGGTTTCAGCCCGCACAATCTTAAGAATATCCAAACAGCGCAGAGTAAACCTGAAGGCATTATTATCGTTACAGGTCCGACAGGTAGCGGTAAATCGACATCTCTTTATTCGATGTTGAACGCCATCAACAATGTCGACGTTAATATTCAGACACTTGAAGATCCTGTTGAATACTCTCTTCCCATGATCCGCCAGACACATGTCAAAGAAGGTATTCTTGATTTTGCCGATGGTATTAAAGCTCTTTTGCGTCAGGATCCGGACATTATCTTTATCGGTGAGATTCGAGATGGCATTACAGGTGAGATGGCTTTGAAAGCAGCTATGACCGGTCACCAAGTCTATACAACCCTTCACACAAATGACTCTTTCGGAGCGATTCCGCGTCTTGTTGATCTGGGGCTTAAGCCGGGTATGATTGCCGGAACGATTATCGCCGTTTTCGCGCAGCGCTTGGTTCGCCGCCTTTGCGTCAATTGTAAAGAAGAGCATCTTGCGACAGAGGAAGAATGCAAAATCCTGGGGGTGGATACGTCCAGCCCGCCTAAAATTTTCCATGCAAAAGCCGGGGGATGCCCGATGTGTAAGGGGCAGGGATATAAAGGGCGTGTTGCGGTTGCAGAAATTTTGCTTCTCAATGACGATTTGGACGAAATCATCGCGCGCGGAGGGACAAAAGTTGAATTACGCCGGATGGCAAAACAACAGGGATTCAAAAGTATGAGGGATGATGGTATGATCAAAGTCCTAGACGGCTTGACCAGTATTCCGGAAGTCGCTGGCAACATCGATATTACAAAAGAATAACACGAATAACAGGGTGTAAGATTTGGAACGGTATAAATATAAAGCTTACAATGTAAAAGGTCGCGCCATTCATGGCGTCGTATCTGCCGCAAATGAAACGGATCTGTTCAACCAGTTGCAATCGGCAGGGCTTGAACTTGTTACCTGTAGCGCGATCAAACAAAATTCAAAAAGCCTGTCACTTGGGCGAAAGAAAGTAAAAATCCGTGATTTAATCCAGCTGTTTTTGGCTTTGGAACAAATGCAATCTGCTGGTGTGCCGATGCTCGAGGCTTTGAGTGATATTCGCGAAAGTATGGATAACCAGACATTGGCCGATATTATGTCGGATATTTACCGGAATGTTTCGGAAGGAAGCTCTCTCTCCGAATCCATGGCGGCTCACCCAAAAGTATTTGGAAATCTTTACATATCCTTGATCAAGGCGGGTGAGGGCACGGGGGATTTAAGTAAATCCTATCTGATGTTGATCAAATACCTGAAATGGGTCGACGATATGTCGAGCAAGATTAAAAAAGCGATTCGCTATCCAATCGTTTTGGGTTTGGCGGTTATTCTGACATGTGTTGTCATGATGGGATATGTCGTCCCTCAGATCGTAGGATTTATTGCCAATCTGGGGCAGGATTTACCATTTTATACCATTGCGCTTGTCGCAACATCGACGTTTTTCCAGCAGTATTGGTGGGTTATTCTGTTTGCTCCGGTCATTATTGTAATTGCATATAAAATCCTGAGAAGGATGTCTGCGGATTTTGCTTATCGCGCCGATATTGCTTTTCTAAGATTGCCGGTAGCCGGAAATCTAATCAAGAAAATTAATATTGCGCGTTATTCTCAGACCTTTGCGGCGCTGTATTCAAGTGGTATTCCAGTTGTAAATTGCCTGAAGGCGGCACAGGATACTATTTCGAATCTTGGTTTGAATGAGGCGCTGGAATTGACGCTCAACAAAGTTCAGACTGGGTCCACTCTCTCCGAAGGTTTTAATGCTTCAGGTGAATTCCCAACTCTGGTTGTCAGGATGGTGCGGATTGGAGAGGAGTCGGGTAATCTGTCTCCCGTTTTCGACCAGGTTTCCGAGTTTTACACAAAAGATGTCGATGAAGCTGTTCAAGGTATGATCGCGATGATCGAACCGGCATTGACTTTACTGCTTGGAGGTATGATCCTATGGATCGCTGCTGGGGTGTTCGGCCCGATTTATGGTAGCTTTGAAAATATGAATTTCTAACAGGTAAGTGGTTCTCTTGTCGTTTATTTCAGCTGCAAAATGCGTTTTACTACTTACGGACGACTCGCTTTGTATCTACAAAGTCAGCTCCAGAAGCGCGAATCTTGTCCATAATTTTGGTTGGCGAACGCCCGACTTTGAAGTGAATGTGGCCGATGTCCTCAACCGCGAGGCCGGAACAGGCTCTATATATATCCTTAATGACACCGTTGAGCAGCATTACCGTAAGGAAAAGGTGGGCAAACTCAATATAGTCGATAAAAAGAATATCATAGCCCGTCGTCTTAATATGGCGTTTCCGAGCTATCCGACACGCGCTTTTGTGGAAATAAAAGACAAAAGTAAAAAGAAAAAATCAGGCGATCAGGAAACTTTGTATTTATTTTCAGCGGTGCCTTCGACGGACGCGCTGAGAAAGTTACTTGATGCTATCAAGCGATCCGACTGCACTGTCTCAAGCTATTGTTTGCTTCCGATGGAATCGGTTGAACTGGTTGAAAAATTATCTTCCAAATTGGCCAAGGAAAACCGGCAAACGGAAAGATCGGTATGGTCGATCCTGATCGGTCAGCATCATGGTGGTGGATTACGTCAGGTTGTTATTAAAGGCGACCAGATTGCCCTGACTCGTATTACCCCCGTATCTCAACCAGTAGAGGGTAACGGTGCTCAATGGGCATCCGATGTCGTTCAGGAGATACAGTCGACCATCAGCTATCTGGCGCGTTTTGGCTACACTCAGAATGACGGGCTTGACATTATGATGGTGGCGAAACCGGATTATGGCGCGCTGGTTGAGGGTATGCTCAATATCCGCTGCCAATTTCATCTGCTGACATTACAAAGAGCCGCTGAGCTCGCTGGATTGAATGTCGGACGGGATTTGGATCCTCATTATGCCGAGGCCTTACATGTCGCTTGGTTTGCGAAAAAACTTCGTCCATCTATGCCGATGAAGTCCCGGGAAATCGAGAGTATTTCCAAGCCGCGCAAAGCTGCGTTTTTGGCTGCACTAATATTGACAGCTGCAATGGGTTATTTCCTATTCAACCTGTCGACCGAATATCAGGCAATAAACGCAGCAAAGCAGAATGTTGCTGAAGTACAAAGAATGCAGGTCCTTGCCGATCAGATTTATCAGGAAGAGATCAAGCGCAAAGAGTCGCTCGGTATAGATATCAAGCTTATTCAAAGCTCTATATCCATATATAAGAATTTCGATCAGATGACGTTCGATCCTCTTCCGGCTCTCGAAATAATAGGCGCGCAATTAAAAGATTTGCGCATCGACGAGATTTTAATTGATCAAAGCGAGGCGCCTAATACGACGGGCGCGGTCAATGCCGACGGAAGTGCCGCTAATAATAAGGCTATCAGAATTATTCTAAAGTTTACATTCCCGGGCACGACAAAGCCTCAGGATGGCAACAAGCAATTGGAGAATTTTAGCAACAGGCTTACGCAGAAACTAAACGGATATAGTGTCACGGTCTTAAAACAATTGGCAGATTTGACCTATACCGGAACCGTTATAAGCGAAACGGGTATTAGTGCTGAACGCAGAAAAGCTTCTGATGTCTATACCGGGGAAATTGAAATCAAAAAGGAAATTGTAAATGCTGGAAATACTGGGGCGAAATAGACTTATCGTCTTGGCAGGGCTGGTATTGCTCTGCGGTGGCTCGGCATATTCATTATATGAATATCTCATTCCTCAAAAAATTGAGGCTGAAGGCGTTTTAAGCACGGCAAAATCAGCCTTGCAACAAAAGCGGGTCGAAATCCAGAAGTTAAAAGAGGAATATGCCTTATTGCAAACGCAATTGAGAGATTTCAAGGATATAGAAGCGAGAGGCTTTTTTAACGATCAGGGCAGGGTTGAAGCGCAGACGAATTTTGAAAAAATTCGCGCCGCATCTGGTGTTATCATCGCAAAATACAGTATCGCCACCGGACAATTAATTGAAGATCCCCGTGCCAGTGAAGCCGGATATGTTATTTTGACAAGCCCGATCAAAGTCGAACTGGACAGCCTTGAAGATACGGATGTTTACAGTTTTATAAAATTGATACAGGAAAGATATCCGGGAAAGATCGATCTTACGCGGCTTGGAATGTCCAAAGCTGAAAAGCTTACGTCAGATACTCTGCGCAATATTAACCGGGGAAAAGCCGTTAATCTTATCAAGACATCGATTGAGCTTGAATGGAAGACAATGGCGGCGAGATCTTCCGTCTCTCCGGAGACAACCGCGGCTAGTCAGTCAAGCTCACCTGAGGGGGCTGCGCAATGATTAAGAAAAGAAGTTTTCTCTCATATGTAGTGATATGTGCCTCGCTAGGCATAGGGCATATATCCTATGCGCAGGATCTTCCGCAGCAATTAAAGCAATCGCAGATTCAGCCATCGCAATTGGGAGTCCTGGCAAATACGCTTGCGCCTGAAGTCCTTATTTTAAAGCACATCGAGCAAGAACTAAAAGAAAAGTATAAAAAAGAAATATATACGCCGCCGGCGATACAATCCTTGTTTTTCAATCCGAATGAACAGGCATTGCTTCGCGAGGCGCGCAGTGGTTTTAACACCAACGTGATGGATGATGGAAGTCCGGCAGAGGATATTGGCGAAAGACTAAGTTTACAAAGGGATGAGCCGGTTGCTGCTGAGGCAAGCATCACTGCCAGAGCCTTGTCTCTTGGCGGCATCGTATTTATTACCCCAGACGATTGGACAATCTGGCTTAATAATCGCCGGATTACAGCGGCAAATCTGCCGAAAGAGGCAATAGATCTTCGGGTGTATAAAGATTTTATCGAACTAAAATGGTTTGATATAAAAAGTAATAAAATTTTTCCGATCAGATTGCGCCCTAACCAAACATTCAATCTTGATGCTCAAACTTTCATGCCAGGCTAAATCATGAGTAATATCGTTGTAAATGTTGAAAACCTTAAGGCTGCATATGATAAGCGGCAGGTCCTTCATGGCGTCAGTATGGGGATTCAAAAAGCCGAAACTTACGGGCTTATCGGTTTGAATGGCGCGGGTAAAACGACATTGATCAAGATATTACTCGGTCTTAAAGGTGAAATTTCTGGAAATATAAGCATTCTGGATGCGGATAGAAATAATAAATCGGTTAAGTCGCAAATATCCTATCTACCGGAAAGATTCGATCCGCCATGGTTTTTGACGGGAGGCGAATTTATAAAGTTTTCTGCCGAATTATATAACCGTAAAGTCGAAAAAACTTTGATGGAAGAATATGCTTCAGGCTTGGCGCTTGATCCGTCTGTTTTATCCCGCAAAGTTCAAACATATTCCAAGGGCATGCGTCAAAAATTAGGGCTTATTGCCACCATTCTCACCGGTTGTTCCGTTCTTATTCTGGACGAGCCGATGAGCGGTCTGGATCCCTTAGCAAGAGCCTTAGTTAAAAATCTTTTATTGAAAGTAAAAGGCGAGGGGCGGACTGTTATTCTATCGAGCCATATTCTGGCTGATATGGATGAGATTTGTGATAATATTTCGGTTATTCATGATGGAGTGATTCATTACAGTGGAACCCCGTCGGGCTTTAAAACTCAAATGAATGAAAATAGCCTTGAACGAGCATTTCTGCATATTGTCAATAATGCCAATGACGCTGTCCGGGGGGCTGCATGATTAGATCCCGCTTTGCAAAAAAAGCGTTCGCGTATAAAGTTACAGGACGATTCCATTTCCCAGAAAAAATTATACCATGATCGATTCCGATAAAGACCTTCACCTAGACGATGACCAGCTGGATACAGCAGACGATCTGTCAGCAAGCGATTTGGCAGATGAAAATGATTTCGATGATGATGATGATGACAATATTTTTACGCATCCCGAGAAGCGGAAAAAAACTTCGGGAATTTTAGGGGGCGGAATAATTATACTATCCCTTCTGGCAGGGGCTTCCTTTTACTTTTACAATAAAGAAAATGCAATTTTACCTCAGCCTACGGTTTCCGCGGTTGCACCGACGCCTGTTTCTGAAAGCGCGCCCATTGAGAATGCCCAAGGAGTTATACCCACGCCTGCCAGTGATTTTGAGCAACCTGCGGTTTCCGGTGATTCTGAAGCTATGGTTTTAAATCAAGATGCTCCTTTAAGTGAAATTGCAGGGCAGGATGTTCCCGCTATCCGTGAAAATATTTCTGCTTCTCCGGTAATGCCGATTTCTGAAAACACAGCGCCGACGATCTCGGAGAAAGAGGATGCTGTCGCTGCGATAAAAGCTGAAGAAGCGAAGTCAGAGCCCGCTCCGACAGAAGAAATAAAGATTACCGAGGCAGAAGAATCCCAGACACCCCCTGCGCAAGATAATCTCGCTCCGGTAACATCCACGAAGCCTGAACCAAAACCAAAAAATGAACTTGAGGCGGCAAGAGAAACGATAAACCTTCCCAAGAAGGTTGAGAAAAAAGATAACGTCCCCGCGACTGTTTATTTTGACGCCCCTAAAGGGAAAGCTTTAAGAGATATTCCGCCGCCGAGCATCAATCCAGAATTGGAGCCGGGACAAAGCATTATCATCGTCCATAAAGGTAATGCCGATGGTAATGAAATGATTGTCGAGAGAGGGAAGGATAATGAGATAATCGAATCTCGACTTGTGAATGCAAGCAGGGCAGCGAGTCTCGGCAATAACGAGGCGGCTCTGGCTTTTTATAATGAAGTTTATAAAAAGAACCCCAATGATTTGCGTATCTTGATGGGACGTTCCGTTACATTGCAGAAGCTCGGAGAAACACAAAAGGCGATCGAAGGTTACAGGCATATACTTGATATCGAACCTGATAATCCGGAGGCGCTCACCAATCTGATGGGACTCGTCGGTAAAACGCAGCCAGCGGTTGCATTGCAGAATTTGCTTGATCTGAAGGAAAGATATCCACGGAGCGCTGCCGTGGCAGCTCAACTTGGACTTGCCTTTGCCGAATCCGGCAATCCTCAGGATGGATTAAAGCATTTGAACGCGGCGGTTACGCTTCAGCCGGAAAATCCTCTTCATTATTTTAACATGGCCGTTATTTACGACCGTCTTAAAGATAGAGCAAATGCGATAAAGTTCTATGAGCAGGCGCTTGATGTTTATTCGGTAAATGGAGAGCCTTCATCTGGTGGATTTTCGCGTGAACAGGTTTATGACAGGTTGGCTGCGCTTCGGGGGAATTAGTCGTGAATGACGACACCCTTATTTTTCAAATCATATTCATTATTGTTTATGGCTTGTCCGGACTCTGCGCAGGCAGTTTTGCATCTGCAATTATTTATCGCGAAAAAAGCAATCTTCCATGGTTTAAATTAGGCGGGCCATCCTCAAGATCTGCGTGCCCGTCTTGTGGAACGACATTAGGTCTTCGTGATCTCGTTCCGGTTATTTCGTGGCTTTCGACAAAGGGCAGATGCAGGCATTGTACAGGGGCCATACCGGCTTTCTATCCTTTAATTGAATTAATATGTGCTTTTTGCGCTATCATGGTTTTTCTGTGGTCTGGTATCAGCATAGTATCCGTGACATTTCTCTTTTGTCTGCCCTTTTTGGTATCAATTATTTACCTAGGGGTATTCCAGAGACGGTTTTCGTTCAGACTTGTAATAATAGTCGGCGTGATAGGGCTGTTGGCATTCGGATTACAGCTTGGTTTTAATTAAATTAGATTTGTTTACTATATCTTTGTTTTTATAAGTTTAAAGTTAGGCTAACAGGGAGAAGGCCATGGATATAACCCAATTACTTGCGTTCGTTATGCAAAACAACGCGTCCGATTTGCATCTTAGTTCGGGTAATCCCCCTATAATACGCGTGCACGGAACTCTGAAGCGTTTGAAAGCGGATGTTCTGACATCTGATAATATTCGCGCCATGCTTTATTCCATTATGACGGATGAGCAGCGCGGTGAGTATGAAAAGAATTTTGAAATGGATTTTGCCGTAGCTTTCGGTGAGAAGGCACGTTTCCGCGTCAATGCATTTATGAACCGTAATGGTACTGCCGCAGTTTTGCGGACCATTCCTTCTGTTATTCCGACAATGCAAGAGCTGGAATTACCGGCAGTTATTCGCCGTTTTGCCGAATTGGAAAAGGGGCTTATTCTTGTGACCGGAGCCACGGGTTCAGGTAAATCAACAACGCTTGCGGCTATCATCAATCATATCAATGAACATACGGCCAAGCATATTCTGACCATCGAGGATCCGGTTGAATTTTTCCACACATCGAAAAAATCCCTCATCAATCACCGTGAGCTTGGTGCTGATACTAAATCTTTTGCAAGAGCTCTGAAAAGCGCCTTGCGGGAAGATCCTGACGTTATTCTGGTTGGAGAGATGCGCGACCATGAAACTATTGCGCTTGCCTTGACGGCTGCGGAAACGGGACACTTGGTTCTTGGCACGTTGCACGCCAATACTGCTGCTAAAACAATCGATCGTATCATCGATGTATTTCCGGCTGCGGAAAAAGAAATGATCCGTGCGATGCTTTCCAGTTCTCTACAGGGAGTTATCGCCCAGATACTTTTGAAGAAGCCGGGCGGCACGGGCAGAGTAGGCGCTTTTGAAATTCTAGTCGGGACAGGCGCAGTAAGAAACCTGATCCGTGAAAACCAAATCCCGCAGCTTTATTCTATGCTGCAAACAGGATCTCGCTACGGCATGATCACAATGGAAGATGCTGTTAAGAACTTGTTAGAGCAAGGGCTGGTCGATCCAGAATCTGCGCGTCTTGCGCTCTTGAAAACAACAGATGAAGATGAGAGCACGGCGACGAATAGAGCCAGTGCGACTTTAGGCGGCGGACAAGTCAAACCAGGTCAACCGGCGGCTCCTGTTGCCGCGGCTGAAGAAGAGGGGTATTCGTTTTGAGTTCACCGCTAGTCTTTGGCTATTTGACGATGATGAACGAAAAAAGGGCGACGGATCTTTATCTGACGGTCGGCCATCCTCCGGCATTGAGAATTGAAGACAGGATGGAGAAGTTGGGCGACCAGGCTCTTCAATCTGCCGATCTCGATGAAATATTAAATAACATTCTAACTCTTCGCCAAAAACGGGAGTTTGAAACCAATATGGAGCTTAATTCCGCGCTTGATATGGGCGCCTATGGACGCTTCCGTGTCAATGTTATGAAACAGCGCCAAAATCCTGCTTTGGTTATCAGGCGAATTGTCTCGAAGATACCCGACTTTGTAGAGCTAAATCTTCCTCCCCTTTTCGAGCAACTGGCCATGCAAAAAAGAGGTTTGATACTTGTTACCGGCATGACCGGGTCAGGCAAGTCGACAACGCTTGCTTCCATGATCGACTATCGGAATAGGAATAGCCAAGGCCATATCATCACCATTGAAGACCCCATTGAATATCACCACGAACATCAGAAAAGCATTATTTCCCAGCGTGAAGTCGGTGTTGATACGGAAAATTATTCCATCGCTCTCAAGAACGCTTTAAGGCAAAGGCCAGATGTTATTCTGGTGGGTGAGATACGCGATCGCGAGGTTATGGAGCAGGCTTTAACGGCTTCTGAAACGGGACATTTATGCCTTGCGACCATTCATACAAACAACTCTTATCAGGCAATTCAGCGAGTTGTTAATCTGTTCCCCGAAGAGCAGCGCCACCAGATTTGTTTTAGCATCGCGTCAAACCTAAAGGCGATTATATCCCAGAGACTAATCCCGACGATCATTCCCGGTCAGACGATAGCCTTGGAAATACTCTTGAATGAGGGCCATGTGCGGGAACTTATCCATGACGGGAAATTCAGTAAAATCAAGGATATAATCGAAGCTAATCAGTCAGCCGGCATGTGCAGTTTCGATCAGTCTCTTTTAGTCCTTTTTGAACAAGGATTGATTTCAGAAGAGACTGCCTTGTCCCAATCAGATTTGCCGGGTGATCTCATGATCAAAATCAAGCAAGTTAAAATGGGCGCTAAAGTCGATGTGTTAACAAGGCTTGATATCGCGGGCATGAAAATCTCCGACTAATGTAAAAGACTATGCTCTGGCAAAGATACAGAAAATAGGCTATCTTTTGACAACTTCGCCGTGATTCTTGCGGTTTCCGATTCGTCTCGTACCTTTTAAATACAGGTTTTTATATGAAGAGTGCATTTTCCTTCCGTACCGTTCTGATCACATCAGCCTGCGCCTCGGTTATTCTAAGTATGGCGGCTTGCCAGCTCACAGAAAATACGCTGAAAGCGGATCGAACAACCAATCAGGAAGTTCAGGATTATCGAGATATGCTGGCGCCAAGGGAAGTGCCTCTTGAAGATTCATCTGCCAACGGCGTTCCTGATTTAAAGCCTTACGTTGCCGATACTTCTGCAAATTTGAAGCCGATGCCTCTGGTTTCTATCGCCATCAATCAAAGCATTCCTCTTCGGGATGCTCTCTTTGAACTCTCCAAGCAAGCGGATTACGATATTCAATTGGACCCGCGCATCAAAGGTTCGATTATTTATACGGCTAGAAATAAACCCTTCGATATGGTTTTGAGCCAGATAAGCGAAATTTCAGGGCTCCGTTACAAGTTTGAGGACGATACGGTAAAGATCGAGCTCGATACGCCATATACAAAAAACTATAAAGTTGAATATCTGGCGATGACCAGAGAAAGCTCAAGCTCGGTCACGACGTCTACCGAGGTTGCTGGGGGCGAGGGGGGCGGCGCGACAACCGGCTCATCCTATTCAATTAGCGGAGAAGCTAAATCAGATTTCTGGGGTGAGTTAAACACGAATATTCAACAAATTTTGACTTCAAATTCTCAGTTGAATTATCAGATAACGTCTTCCGATCCTGAATTGAACATGATGTCTTCGGCTCCGCCTCCAGTGCCTCCTTTGGATGAAGGTAGTTTGAATGAAGAGGCGCCACAGGCTGGAGAAGAAAGAAGCTCGCTGGTTTCTAACTACAGCGCGGGTCAGAGCGTCCCTGCGGTTCCTTTGAATACGTCTGACCCTACATCTGCGGCGAATAATCCGACAGGGTCTTCGGTTCCACCGACGACGTCCCCGCCGGACGATCAATCGGCTAACCAGACTGCGGCTCCGACCACGGCTGTCCCGCAACAAGTTCAATTGAATGTCAATTCCTTGCCGTCTGTCAGCTCTTCGGAAGAAGGCGGCACGACTTATCAACCAAGCTATTCGCTTAACAAGCAGGCGGGTCTTATTTCTATTTATGCTACGCAACGTGCGCACGACCAGATATCGACTTATCTGGATCTGATGCGCAAGTCGGTAACATCTCAGGTTCTCATCGAAGCCAAAGTTCTTGAAGTCGAGCTAAGTGATGAATTTACCTATGGTATTGACTGGTCCATCTTAAACGATAGCGATACGTTTGGTGCTTCTTTAAATATTGCAAGAGGCGCTCTCACGCCTGGCGAGCCGGCCACGTTTGTCATTCAAAATGGCAGTAACGGCCTTGAAAACCTCGTTTCGGCTATCCAGCGTTTCGGCACCGTGCATGCGCTTGCCAGCCCGCGCCTGACAGTATTGAATAACCAATCGGCAATTCTAAACGTGGCTGAAAATCAGGTTTATTTCGAGCTTGACGCAACCAGAGAAGAAGACGAAGAAACAGGGAATACCGACCTCACAATTGACTCTGAAATCAAAAACGTCCCTGAAGGTGTGTTGATCAATGTCATGCCGTCGATCGATCTGGAAAGAAACATGGTGTCGATGCAGGTTCGTCCGACTATTTCGCGGATTACAGGATTTGTTGACGATCCGGCAGTTCAGGTAATTCTTGCCTCTGTTGGAATGGGAGATTCAGGTATTGCCTCATCCATCCCTATCGTAAGCACCAAAGAAGTTGATACCATGCTGAACATGCGTTCTGGTGAAACGCTTGTTATGGGCGGTCTTTTGGAAGACAGAACGGAATCAGGACAACGTGCTGTTCCTATTTTGGGAGAAGTTCCTGTTTTGGGTGCGGCCTTCCGTGGACAAGATGATCAGGTTACAAAAAACGAAGTTATCATCTTGATCAAGGCAACAATCCTTCAAAGCGGTCAGGATTCAATTCATAATACGGATAAAGAACTGTACAGGGTTTATTCCCAAGATCGCAGACCATTTAAGCTTTAATAGAAATGAATTCGACACTTGTTAAATATGTCCTGACCGCAGCGCGCAGAGATAAGCTATTCCTGTCCTTGGTAGGTATCATGGTTCTGGGGGGCTTTATTTCTCTTTTCCTGTCGTCCTCGGCGGTTGTTGAAAAAGAATTGTTCTCTGTCGTTTATCTGGCGGGCAGCCTGCGTCTTCTCGGTTTGACAGGATTGGTTCTATTCGTCGTGTTCTTCATTCGAAGATCTTTTGACTCTCGCGATGTCGAATATTTATTAACGCGGCCCGTCAGTCGCAATAGTTTTGTCCTGTCTCATGCTGCCGGATTTTCCATTCTTGCATTTATTGTGTCCGCTGCGCTTTGTCTGGGGCTCGGGTTTGTCGCCAATAAAATAGGCAATGCCGAAGGTGTTATCTACTGGTCGACGGGTGTTATTTGCGAATATTTACTAATTGTAAATGTCGCCTTATTTTTCTCGATGGTTTTGTCGAGCCCTGTCGCCGCGTCACTTGCGACGCTCGGCTTTTATATTCTCGGGCGCCTGATGGGGCAGTTATTGTTCGTTGCGAAAACCCCTTCGGAAAGTTTTATCGGCTATCAGCTCATGACATATATTTTTCAGGCGGTTTCGACTTTATTTCCAAGACTGGATCTGATGACTCAAACATCCTGGCTTTTATATGGCGTCGATGGAATGAAGGATTATGTTTTCATTCTGGTACAAACAGCCTTATTCGTTGTTTTAATACTGGTTGCAACACTCGTGGATTTAAGAAAACGGCAATTCTAGAATGGCCTTTCAGCATCGAAATCTGAAACTATACCTAGCGTTATTCATCATCACGGTATTGAATATCGGCTTATGGTTCTATTCGAGTAATATATATACGAAATGGACCAACGTGCCGCCGGCACCTAAGATGTCATCTGCCAAGATATCTTTTTTAGACGATATATCTTTAGGTTACAGGGTGTATGGGCTGGCCCTGCAGAATTTTGGCAGCATAGGCCAGACGCAAAATCTAAAGGCTTATAACTACGATAATTTGGGTAGATGGTTTGTTTTGATGGATGCTCTCGATTCAAAATCCCATTTTATGCCCTACATGGCTGCCTATTATTTCGGGGCGACGCCCGACGAGAAACAGTTAAAGCCTGTCATTGCCTATCTGGAAAAAGCCGGGATGAAGCCGGGTCCGCAAAACTGGCGATGGCTGGCACAGGCAGCCTATCTGGCGCGCCACAGAATGAAGGATATGGACGAAGCCTTGAGGATTGCCCGCAAGCTCGGCTCAATCTATAAGCCGCCAATGCCGATCTGGACCCGCAATATGGAGCCTATGTTAAAAGCCGATTTGGGCGACAAACAGGCGGCATATTTGCTTATGCTCGAAATCCTTAAAACGGACGGGGAGAGAATGAGCGTCTCCGAATATAATGCCAATATCAATCTTACCTGCGAAGTCATATTAGGCAAGGAAGACGCGGCCAAAAGCCCGCTTTGCCAGAAGGTCCCTAAGAAATAGATCACATTTTATGAAATTTTTATGAAGCTAGGACTTTGTTAAGTTTTTCATGAGAATATAGATTGCCCGGGATAGATTTATCCCGATTTCCATGTATACTGTGAGCTACCCATTTCGGGGAAAATTTTTAGGAGGAACTAGAATGACTGCAACTACAAACTCGAGACAGGGTGAAAAGGGTTTTACGCTTGTCGAACTTTCCATTGTTATGATTATTATCGGTCTTTTGATCGGCGGTATTTTGAAGGGCCAGGAACTGATCGCCAACGCGCGTCTGGCTTCGACAGTTTCTAAAATCAAAGCGATCGACGCGGCGATGAACACGTTCCGCGATTCTTACGCGGCATTGCCGGGTGATATTACATCGCCACAAACGCGTTTGCCAAATTGCCTTGCTGGAACAATGTGTGCAGCTGTCACTGCCGCCGCTCTAGGTAACAACCAAATTGGTCCATTGAATAGTGCGGGTGCTGCTCAGGCTAATACATCCGAAAATATTGCAGCCTGGACACAACTTGCCGCTACGGACCTTCTGGGTGGAATTCGTAACCCTGCGTCTGGTTCGCCTGTTGAATCCGGAGCAACCGTTCCTTCCGCGGAAGTCCCCGGGCAAATCTTTATCGGCTATCAAAACGGTGTTGTAAGGCCAACGGCCACACCAGGCACGGGTACAGTTCCAAGAGGCGGTCACTATTTGTTGATCCATAACGGTATTGCTGCGGCAGGTGCTACTTCTACTATTGCTACTGCAACTACTGGTGCTGCTGCGGGTACAGGTAGCTTGACCCCGGGTCAAGCCTCCCGTATCGATGCGAAACTTGATGATGGTGCGCCAAACGTTGGTTCCGTTATTGCTATGGGTTCCGTTTCTACAGGTACTCCGCCAATTGGCTGTGTTTCAGCTAACACTGATGCTGCGACCTATGCTACAGCGGTCACAGCAACTTCATGTGGTGTTTACATCCGCGTTCAGCAATAATCGGCTAGTATAACGAATACAAAAACCCCGCCAAATGGCGGGGTTTTTTCTTGTCTGAATTTAAAAGAAAAAAACTATTTTATATTCTTATACCGTTCGATACCTTCACGGATCATTTCTTGCGCTTTGGCGGCATCGCCCCAGCCAAGAACTTTAGACCACTTGCCGGGTTCCAGATCTTTGTAATGCGTAAAGAAATGACCGATCTTGTCTTTCAGGATCGGGCGCAATTGATCGATATCCTCGATATTGTCGTGATAAGGGTAAAGCTTGTGGTGAGGCACGGCGATGATTTTTTCATCCTGGCCTTTATCGTCTTCCATCAAAAGAACGCCGATTGGGCGAGATCGCATGACAGAGCCGGGCATAACCGCCATGCGGCTGATAACCAGAACATCGACAGGGTCTCCATCGCCGGAGAGGGTGTGAGGAATAAAACCGTAATTGCCCGGATAGTACATGGCCGTATGAAGAAAGCGGTCAACGAACATTGCGCCAGATTCTTTATCCAGTTCATACTTGATCGGTTCGCCACCCATCGGATTTTCGATGATAACGTTCACGTCTTCAGGGGCGTTTTCGCCGATTGAGATTTTTGATATATCCATGTTAAGTCCGGGATCTTCTTTTACTTAAGGTTGCTGATAACGGCGGCACCCATTTCCGCAGTGGAAACGATTTTGCTGCCCTGCGACATGATATCGCCTGTTCTGATGCCGGATGCAAGAACCGATTTGACCGAATCTTCAATTTTTTGAGCGATTTCAGGCATTTCCAGTGAGTGTTTTAACGCCATAGCAAAGCTCAAAACGGTCGCCAGAGGGTTAGCCTTGCCTTGACCGGCAATATCAGGGGCCGAGCCATGGACAGGCTCGTACACGGCCGTAGCCCCTTTGGCGCCAAGCGAAGCCGAAGGCAGCATACCCAAAGAGCCCGTCAACATAGCGGCCTCATCCGACAGGATATCGCCGAAAAGATTATCAGTGACGATCACGTCAAACTGCTTCGGGTTTTTCAAAAGCTGCATGGCGCAGTTATCGGCATACATATGGTTTAGTTCGACATCCGGATATTCGGCGGCGTGTAGCTTGGTCATTTCCTCCCGCCATAATTTGCCGCTTTCCATGACATTGGCTTTTTCGCAAGACGTGACCTTGTTATTACGCTTACGCGCCGTTTCAAAAGCCACGCGCCCAACGCGGATGATTTCGTTGGTCGTGTAAACCTGCGTGTTGATCCCCTGCCGCTGGCCGTCCGGCAGATCGAATATCCCGCGCGGCTCACCAAAATAAACACCACCTGTAAGCTCGCGGACAATCAGGATATCAAGCCCGGATACGATTTCAGTTTTCAATGTAGAAGCTTCTGCCAAAGCGTCGAAGACGATGGCAGGGCGTAGATTGGCAAATAACTCAAGGTCTTTGCGCAATTTCAAAAGTCCGGCTTCAGGGCGGATATTGTAATCGACTTGGTCCCATTTAGGACCGCCGACGGCGCCCAGAATAACGGCATCCGCCGCTTTGCATGCGGCGATGGTTTCATCTGTCATCGGAACGCCATCGGCATCAATGGAAGCGCCGCCAACCAGACGCTCTTCGTAAGAAATCTTATGGTCTGAATTTTCATTGATCCATGTAATCAACTTCTTAACTTCGCCCATGACTTCGGGGCCGATACCGTCTCCGGCAAGTAAAATAATATTTTTTTGCATGTTTTTCCTTTTTTATTACCACGCAGGCGAAGACATAAAGTTTTTATATTTTCTTCGTGTCCTTCGTGTCTAATTATTCCAAAGCCATGGTTTGTCAGTTTTATTTTTAGCTTCATAAGAAGAGATAAAGCTCTCTTTCTCAAGTGTCAGGCCAATATCATCGAGGCCATTGATAAGACAATGTTTACGAAAAGGATCGATTTCAAATTCGAACACGCTATTGCCGCATACGACTTTTTGCTCGGCCAGATTGATCGAGATCGACTGCGCGTTCGACGCCGCCGACATCAATTCATCCACTTCTTCCTGTTTCAATTGAAGTGGCAGGATGCCGTTCTTGAAACAGTTATTGTAGAAAATATCGCCAAAGCTCGGCGCAATGATACAACGCAAGCCGAAATCGAGCAGGGACCATGGCGCATGTTCACGGGAAGACCCGCAACCGAAGTTTTCTCCTGCGATTAAAATCTGCGCGTGATTAAATGGCTCCTTGTTCAACACGAAATCCGGATTGGGCTTGCCTTCCATATCAAACCGCATTTCGTAGAATAATCCTTCCGCCAATCCTGTACGCTTAATCGTGCGTAGGAATTGCTTCGGAATAATCATGTCGGTATCGACATTGGGAATAGGCAAAGGCGCGGCTGTGCCGGTGAGGGTGGTAAACGGTTTCATGAAAATTTCCTTATATCTGTCAACTTGCCGGTAATCGCGGCGGCGGCGGCCATGACCGGAGACATCAAATGCGTACGGGCTCCGCGTCCCTGACGGCCTTCGAAGTTTCTATTTGATGTTGAGGCGCAGCGCTCACCGGGCTTTAAACGATCTTCATTCATGCCCAGGCACATCGAACATCCGGCTTCGCGCCAATCAAATCCGGCTTCGATAAATATTTTATCAAGTCCTTCAAGCTCCGCCTGTTCTTTGACGAGGCCCGAGCCGGGAACGATCATGGCTTGGACCGTGGAGGAAACTTTTTTGCCTTCAACCACTTTCGCGACTTCACGCAAATCTTCAATCCGCGCATTAGTACAGGAGCCGATAAACACATGATCGACTGGAACATCTTCGAATTTCGTCCCCGGTATCAATCCCATATAATCGAGCGCTCGTTCCATTGCCGTTTTTTTCTCGGCGTCGGTAATCTGTGCCGGATCGGGAACGACATCGGTAATCGCCAGAACATCTTGCGGTGACGTGCCCCATGTAATCAGCGGCGCGATATCTTTCGCATCGAGAAAAACTTCTTCGTCGTAAGTCGCACCAGCATCAGAGGGCAGGGACGACCAATAACCAACAGCCTGTTCCCAATGTTCCTCTTTCGGGGCCATCGGGCGGCCTTTGATATAGGCGAAGGTTTTAGCGTCCGGGGCAATGATGCCTGCACGCGCTCCGGCTTCGATCGACATATTGCAAATCGTCATCCGGTTTTCCATCGTTAGATTGCGGATCACGCTGCCTGCATATTCTATGACGTAACCTGTCCCACCAGCTGTGCCGATCTTGCCAATGATAGCGAGAATAACATCCTTGGCGGTTACGCCTAAACCCAACTCACCTTCAACTGTAATGCGCATCGTCTTGGCGGGCTTTTGAATGAGTGTTTGTGTTGCCATGACATGTTCGACTTCCGACGTGCCGATACCGAAGGCCAGCGCTCCGAACGCGCCGTGCGTCGATGTATGGCTATCGCCGCAGACAATGGTCATGCCCGGCTGGGTCATACCTTGCTCTGGCCCGATAATATGCACGATGCCTTGTCGCTTATCATTCATGCCGAAATAAGTGACGCCGAATTCTTTCGTGTTTTCTTCCAAGGTCTGGATTTGCAAACGGCTGTCCGGATCGCGGATAGAGGCGACATTGGTCCTGTCCGGGCTGGTAGGGACATTATGGTCGGCGACAGCGAGGGTGGCATCCGTCCGGCGCAGCTTGCGTTTGGCCAATTTCAGCCCTTCAAAGGCCTGCGGGGAGGTGACTTCGTGGACCAGATGGCGGTCGATATAGATCAGGCAGGTGCCGTCCTGACCCTTATGGACCACATGGTCGTCCCAGATTTTTTCGAACAAAGTGCGCGGTTTGGCTAGCAAAGAAAGCTCCTTAAATAACTGATACTTATTGTATAAAGCATGAAACTGGAATAATTCAACGGCAACAGCATAATTTTAGTTGACGCTAAGGTGGCAAATGATTATGTTAATCAAAATTTAATGCGTAAAGGTGCTCTAAATGAACAAAATTTCAAAAGTCGCAATCACTATCGCTGGAGTATTCGGTGTAACCGCAGCGATGACTCCGATCGTACGTAGTGTTTCAACTGTCAAAGATGATACGGGGCAGATATGTCGCGTTGAAAGTGATGGCGCCAAGATCGTCGATCCAAACTACGATTACTACGGCAGGGAGTTTGCTTCCATGGAAGCTACAGAAATCGGTGAGAACGGTCCTGTAAAAGGCAATGCAATTTTCAATCCGGAAAATCGCTTTAGTGAAGATGTCAAAGGCGGTTTTATCGTTGATGACGATAGCTGTACGGTAATTACAGACGGAAAAGATAATACTTTGGGTTGGATATCTGCCACGCGTTTTGAATTTAAGCGTGAATCCGGTCCATTATAATAAATAAAATTTTATCTATTCCTTAGACCATCTTAATCTCGCATATGCACAATCCTTGTAAGGGTAACTTTACAGGGATTTTGTTTATATGCTTTCAGTCAATTCTAGTTTTCTATGCAACGATAAAGGCGCGGTCGGGATTTTGTTCGACGATCCGAATTTCGTGCGGTCAGACACGATCATTTTCGAAGAGGCGACAGGCAATGTGCACGCGCTTCTCAACAACGCCCAGATGCTGATCGGCCATATCAGTGGCCATATGATCAAGGCGTTCAGCAATCAAAACAGCGTGATGTTAACGAGCCAGCGCAGTGACGGTTCCATGCTGGATTTGGAAGCGCGATTGGTTGTAGTTCACTAACTTGTCGTCATTCCGGCGAAGGCCGGAATCCATACGATATATCCGCAACACTGCATGGATCCCGTTCTTCAACGGGATGACAATAGAGAATAAAAAAACCGCCCGATTGGGCGGTTTTTCTTATTCCGTAAAGCTAATCTTATTCAGCTGTTTTTGCAGCTTCGGCAGCGGCAGCTTCAGCAGCTGCTGCGGCTTTCACTTTGGAAGCTTTTGAAGTTTTTTCAACTTTAGGAGCTGCTTTTTTAGCGGCTTTTTCTGCTTTCTTAGCGGCTGATTTTTGTGTCGCTGTCAGTTGTTTCTCATCCATTACGCGAGCTTCTGTTTTCTCGGTAATACGGGCAGACTTACCACGCAGGCCACGAAGGTAGTAAAGTTTCGCACGACGGACTTTACCTTTGCGGACGACTTCGATTTTCTCGATACGCGGTGAGAAAAGAGGGAATACGCGTTCTACGCCTTCGCCGTAAGAGATCTTACGAACGGTGAATTTCGCGTTGATGTTTGTGCCCATGCGGGAAATGCAGACGCCTTCATACGCCTGGATACGCTCGCGCTCACCTTCAACAATTTTGATGGAAACTTTAAGAGTGTCACCTGGACCGAACTCAGGAATAGGCGCTTTGCCTTCTGTGAGTTTCGCCAGCTGATCGGCTTCAAATTTTTGTACTGTATTCATGTCATGCTCCTATTAGAGGACCGCCTTAATTGACGATGCCATTGGTGATTTATAAAGCAGGGCGGTTATAACGTTATTAGGGCCGAACTATCAAGGCTTTTTCGTATATTTGGACCATAAATCGGGCCTTTTGGCCTTTGTCAGCTCTTCAGCCTGAGTTTTACGCCATTTATCGACATTTCCGTGATGCCCTGAGGTCAAAACGGCGGGCACATCCCGGGTTTCCCCCGAAGAATCCGTCCAGCTCGCAGGCCGTGTATAATGCGGGTATTCGAGCAATCCTTCACTGAAACTCTCATCATCGGGCGTTTCGGCATTACCGACCGCGCCGGGGAGGAGGCGGATCACCGAATCCATCAAGATCATCGCCGCCTGTTCGCCGCCCGTTAAAACGTAATCCCCGATACTAACCTCTTCAAAATCATGCGCATCCAAAACCCGCTGGTCGATACCTTCATACCGTCCGCACAGGATAGTCAGGTTTTCTTCACGCGATAATTCCTGCGCCAGATTTTGCGTCAGTGGTACGCCCCGCGGGCTCATATAAATTTTGCGGCCCGAATTGGGAATTGAGAGAATAGCCGCCTCGACAATATCCGGTTTCATCACCATGCCTGCGCCGCCGCCAAAAGGCACGTCATCGACAGTCTTGTGCTTGTCATGCGCGAAATCGCGGATATTGATGGCTGTATAATCCCAGATATTTTCTTTATGCGCTCGGCCTGTGACCGATACGCCCAGAAAGCCGGGAAACATATCCGGGAAGAGGGTGAGTATATGCACTTTCCACGTCATGCGAGAAATTCTTCTATCTGGTCAACAATGACGAATTTCTGGTCGGGATCGATGTCACCGACATAAGGCTCCATGAACGGAAGGTAATAAGGCTTGCCGGATAAAGGTTGGATTTCTAAAAGATCGGACGCGCCGAAATTTTCAACGGCTAAAACTTTGCCGATAACTTCGCCTTGTTTGTTCTGTACATCAAGGCCAACCAAATCTTCGTGATAGAAACCTTCTTTCGCTTCCGGCAACTGATCGCGCTCGATAAACAATTCGATGTTGCGGAATTTTTCAGCGTCGGTACGGTCTGAAATACCTTTGATTTCAGCTATAAACTGGCCTTTGAGGGAATTCTTTAAAGTAAGGGTAATTGACTTGCCATCGTCGGTCATTAGCGGATTGTAACTGGCAAGTTCGGTCGGGTCTTCAAGAAAGCAATCGACCTTCACAAGACCGCGTACACCATGAGCAGTTCTGATTTTAGCAATGCAGATTTTATTATCAGTCATCCATTTGTCATTCCTGCGAAAGCAGGAATCTCTCTTTCTTGTTCTCCCAAAGGGAGATCCCCGCCTGCGCGGGGATGACACAAATTTAATAGTTTCCCTCTCCCGAAGGGAGAGGGAAAGAGGATTTACTTAAGCAGCTGTTTCTTCAGCAGCAGCTTCAGGAGCGGCTTCTGCTTCGACTTCTGGCTCAGGAGCTGGCTTGTTAGCAGCTTCACGAGCGGCTTCTTCACGCGCTTCTTGCTTTTCTGCACGCTCTTTTGCGCGCTCAACAGCTTTTGCTTTTGGCTGAGCTTTGGCAATGCTTTGTTTTTGGGCAGGCATGGCGATCAAGCCGGCTTTGCCGAGGAAAATGGCAACGCGGTCTGTTGCTTGTGCGCCTTGTGACAACCAGTGTTGTACGCGCTCTGTGTTCAATACAACGCGCTTCTCATCTGTTTTGTTCAAAAGCGGGTTGTAGCTTCCAACTTTTTCGATGAAGCGGCCGTCGCGTGGGTTGCGGCTGTCCGCTACGACGATGGCGTAGTATGGAAGTTTTTTACGACCCTGACGGGATAGTCTGATTTTGATAGCCATAGTTTTTAGTCCTTTCGAGTTTAGTTTTTGGTTTGTGTTTTAATTGGTAATTCTTATTTCCGGCGATTCTTCTTGGTTCCGCCACGCTGGAAACCGCCTAGTCCCGGCATTCCCATCCCGGGCATCCCCGGCATTCCTTTCATCGCGCCTGGCATGCCCGGCATCGGTGGCAGGCCTTGTTCTTCGCGCATCAGTTCGAGCTTGTCCTGATCGTCCTTGCCCATGAAACCTTTCATCGCCGACATCATTCCGCCCATGCCCATTTTGCGCATTTTCTTCATAACGGTTTCCATCTGCTCGTATTGTTTAACGAGTTTGTTAACATCCTGAACCGTAACACCGGAGCCTGCTGCAATACGTTTGCGGCGGGACGCGTTGAGCAAAACAGGTTTTGCGCGTTCTTGCTTGGTCATCGACAGGATAATAGCTTCCTGACGTTTCATGATCGAACTATCGATATTGGCACCATCGATCTGGTCGGCCATTTTACCAAGGCCCGGCAGCATCTTCATAATGCTACCCATGCCGCCCATGCGTTTCAACTGGTTGAACTGGGCCAGCATATCGTTGAAATCGAATTTGCCTTTTTCGAATTTCGCGGCCATGGCTGCCGCGTCTTCCTGATTGATCGTCTCTACAGCGCGTTCGACGAGGGATACAACGTCACCCATTCCAAGGATGCGTGACGCAATACGGTCAGGATGGAACGGCTCAATCGCGTCCCATTTCTCACCAGTACCTAGAAGTTTAATCGGCTTGCCCGTTACGGCACGCATGGACATAGCCGCACCGCCGCGCGCATCACCGTCGATACGCGTCATGACGATACCGGAAACATCGACGCGCTCATTGAATATGCGTGCGGTGTTTACGGCATCCTGACCCGTCATGGCGTCAACAACCAGAAGGGTTTCGACAGGCTTGGTCAGGTCACGGATTTTAACGACTTCATCCATCAACACTTCGTCTATAGAGAGGCGTCCGGCGGTATCGAGGATGACGATGTCATAACCTTCAAGGCGTCCGGTTTCCATTGCGCGCTGCGCAATTTCAATCGGTGTCTGGCCTTTGATGATCGGCAGAGTAGCGATATTGGTTTGTTTGCCAAGCTGCTCCAACTGGTCTTGCGCGGCAGGGCGCTGTGTATCCAGCGACGCCATCAGAACTTTCTTACGGTTCTTATCCGTCAGGAATTTTGCGATCTTGGCAGTAGAGGTCGTTTTACCCGAACCCTGCAAACCTACCATTAAATAGGCGACAGGCGGAACGCCGGTAAAAGACAACTCGACATTGTCCGAACCCAATAACTTGACGATCTCGTCATTGACGATTTTGACGACTTGCTGGGCAGGGGAGACGGACTTGATAATGTCCTGTCCGACGGCAGCTTCACGAACCTGTTCGACGAATTCTTTGACGACAGGCAAGGCTACATCGGCTTCCAGCAAGGCCACGCGAATTTCGCGCAACGCCAGATTGACGTCCTCTTCGGTCAAAGCGCCGCGTCCGCGAAGCTTGTCGAAAACGTTACCTAACTTGTCACTTAGTGACTGAAACATTCAAAACCTCAATAGCAATTGACCCCAATGAGCGAAACCTCGCAGATTGGGGGGTACCCTCAGGCACGTCGGTCGGGACGTAACGGGATTTTTGTTGATGCTTATATGCCTTAAGAGTAGACATAGGTCAATTAATTTCAGTCAGGTAAAGCCATGAAAACGCTCGATTTCCTTAAAATGCAGGCTCTTGGCAACGATTTTATCGTGCTGGATGGGCGCAAAGCGCTCCTTAATCTGAATCCGAAGCTTATAAAGCAAATGGCAAACCGCCGTTTTGGAATCGGTTGTGACCAGTTTATCGTGATTGAAGCCTCATCGAAAGCAGATGCTTTTATGCGGATTTACAACCCTGACGGTTCTGAAGCTGGCGCTTGCGGGAATGCTACGCGTTGTATCGCCGATATTATTTTAAAAGAAGCTGGCAAGGGTAAAATCGTTCTTGAAACCATTTCAGGTTTGCTGGAATGCGTCCGCGTCGATGATAAAACTATTACCGTTGATATGGGTGAAGCCAAACTCGGCTGGGATCAAATCCCTCTGGCGCATGAGCGCGACACGCTTCACCTAAAAATCGGGGCAGGGCCTTTTTCCGATCCCGTGGCGGTCAATATGGGCAATCCCCATGCGGTATTTTTTATTTCTGATGTTGAAAAACAGAAGATCGAAAACTACGGCCCCTCTCTGGAAACTCATCCACTATTTCCGGAGCGGGCGAATATCGAATTCGCTGAAGTCATGGATCGGCTAACAATTCGTATGCGCGTTTGGGAACGCGGGGCAGGGATTACATTGGCTTGTGGTTCAGGCGCCTGCGCCACGGCGGTTGCTGCCATCCGCCGTGGCCTAACTGAGCGAAAAGTAACAATCATCATGGACGGCGGCCCTTTAGGCATCGAATGGCGCGAAACTGACGGCCATGTTCTCATGACCGGCGGCTATGAGTACGTCTTTTCAGGGCAGTATTTTCTTGACTGAATTCTGGAAAATTAAGTATTGACGTTATCAGAGGTTGATAATGGATAGCTTTGAAGATGATTTTGATAGGGCGGCAGGTTCGAATGAACCACTTGAATTACGTCTTATTCAATTACTTGATAACTTATATTTGCGAGATGATCTTGCCCATACAAGCAGTGATATCAATGATATTTTTGTCGCGGGATTCTATTTAAATACAGTTTTGCCGCTTGAAAGAAAGGCAGAAGATTATGAATGTTGTGCACGACATTTGGATCAGCTTGCTCACTCGAGAAATGTTAAATATTTGGCCGGACCTTCTTTCGTAGCCCAGCTATTTGTAAAAACTGAGGAAACTTTGCGGAAGGGTTTAAAACTCTTTCCGCAAAATCTATCTATTCAGTTGAAATTAGCGGAAATACTTCTTGATAAAAACTACAGGAATGAGATTTCAAATTATGAAGAAGCTAAAGCTTTAATTGAAAATGTGATGCTTATTAGCAAGCCTTGCGAAGACGGTTTCGATGAAGATTACAATAACGCGCAACATCTTTTAAATCGCTGTGTCCCAAAAACTAGTTTTGACGATATGGAGCCTGTTCCTTATTAAACAGCTTAATCTTATTTTTATAATGAAATGAGGGCCATTTTAGTCCATAAACCTCCCATGTCCACTGAGCCTAAAATCCAGACCTTTGGTTGCCGCCTTAATGCTTATGAAAGCGAGGTGATGAAAACCCATGCGAAAGATGCAGGTTTGGAAAATTCGATGATCTTCAATACCTGTGCGGTGACGTTAGAAGCCGAGCGTCAGGCGCGTCAAGCGATCCGGAAAGCCCGCAAAGAAAATCCGGACATGAAAATTATCGTCACTGGATGCGCGGCGCAGATCAATCCGAAGATGTTTACCGATATGCCGGAAGTCGATCAGGTCATCGGCAACGACATGAAACTGAAGGCCGAAACTTGGGGCCTGAAAAAAGACGAAAAAGTTATCGTCAACGATATCATGTCGGTACGCGAAACCGCGTCCCATCTGATCGAAGGTTTTGAAGGCCACGCCCGCGCGTTTATACAAGTGCAAAACGGCTGCGACCACCGCTGCACGTTTTGCATCATTCCCTATGGCCGCGGAAATTCGCGCTCGGTAACAGTTGAAGAAATTACTCAGCAGGTCCGTAAACTTGTCGCCGCCGGATTTAATGAAATCGTTATGACCGGAGTGGACGTTACATCCTACGGTAATGATTTACCCGGCGAACCAACATTAGGCCAGATGATCAGGCGAGTCCTCGCGTCTGTCCCCGAACTGCCACGACTGCGCTTGTCCTCGCTTGACCCAGTTGAAATCGATGATGATCTCTGGCGACTGATCGCCGAAGAGCCGCGTTTGATGCCGCATCTGCATATGAGTTTGCAGGCGGGCGATGATATGATTTTAAAGCGTATGAAACGTCGCCATCTGCGCCATGATGCGATTGCTATGTGTGACCGTGCGCGTTCATATCGTCCCGATATGGTGTTCGGTTGCGACATTATTGCGGGCTTCCCGACAGAAACCGACGATATGTTTGAAAATACCTATAATCTCGTCAAGGAATGCGATTTAACTTTCCTGCATATTTTCCCGTATTCACCGCGCCCGATGACACCGGCGGCGAAAATGCCGCAGGTCGATATCGCATTGCGAAAAGAACGCGCGGCCAAACTTCGTTCGCTCGGCGAAACACAAATGCAAAGTTTCTTGAATAAGCATGTTGGCTTTAAACGCCAGATTATTGTCGAAAATGACAGCATTGGTCGCACTGAGCATTTCGCGGCGGTTAAACTGGAACAAAATCTTGCCGTTGGTGCATTATTTGATATTGAAATTACAGGCGTGGAAAACGCTCATCTTATTGGTAAACTTGCCGCTTGACCTTTGCCGTTCACAGGCTCAAAATATACTTATCAGCATTTGAATTGAGGATTTTATGGTTTTCTGGCGCAAGAAAAATAATGCGGCAGCACAAGAGCAGGATGAACGGGATGACAAGATCCTGCATCATCCGCGCGAGCCCGATCTGGAGCCAGTCGAAGACGAAAGCGATATCAGCCCGGAGCTGAAGCATGATCTCGAACAAACGGAAACCGAGATTATAGATAGCGTCGAAGTAACGCCGATACCTGATAATATGTCTCCATCCCGTGAGCCGCGTGAAATAGATGATAATGGTGGCGGCTGGTTTTCGCAGCTAACCAAAGGTCTTTCCAAATCCTCCAATAAACTCGATCTGGGCTTGAGCGATCTGTTTAAACGTAAATTAGATGCCGCAAGTTACGAAACGCTTGAAGACATTCTTATCGAAGCTGATTTGGGTCCGAAAACAGCCGCGATGCTGGTCGATCAATTCCGCGCACGAAAATTTGAAAAAGACGTGAGCGCGGATGAAGTAAAATCCATCCTTGCGCAGGACATCGCCGAAATTCTCAAGAAATCGGCCTATGCACTTGAAACCAAAAAACCGGAAGACGGTCCGCGCGTTTATCTTATCTGCGGCGTCAATGGAGCCGGTAAAACCACCACTATCGGCAAGCTCGCGCATCTGCTGCATTTCAAGCTTAAGAAAAAAGTCATTATCGCGGCGGCGGATACATTCCGCGCGGCGGCGATCGAGCAACTCAAAGTCTGGGCGGATCGTACGATGTCGCCGCTTATTGCCAAGGATATCGGCGCGGACGCAGCGGCGGTTTCTTTCGAAGCCTATGAGAAAGCCATTGCCGATAACATGGATATATTAATGATCGATACAGCAGGACGTTTGCAGAACAAAACTAATTTGATGGAAGAGTTGCAAAAAGTCGTTCGCGTCATCAAGAAAAAGAACGAAACCGTGCCGCATGAAGTCATTCTGGTGCTCGATGCCACGACCGGACAGAACGCGATTTCTCAGGTCGAGATATTTATGAGTATGGTTCAGATCACGGGGCTTGTCGTGACCAAGCTTGATGGCTCTGCCAAAGGCGGCGTCGTTGTCGCTCTGGCCGATCAATTCGGCATTCCTGTCTACGCCGTCGGCGTCGGCGAGGGGATTGAAGACCTTCAACCCTTCAGGCCGGAAGCCTTTGCCAAGGCGCTGGTAGGACTTTCTTAAAACCTTTATTTTTAGTATACTGAAAATAAAGGACATTTATGATCAAGACACCTAAGGCCTTCAGAGCCAAAAAATTCACCAAAGCCGAAGACGCTTATTCCTATATAAAAGAAATTTACGATACGAATTCCACTTTCCTGCGCGAAAGTTTCCGCGAATTCGGCCTGTCCGCGAAGATTGAAAAAGAACGCATCTCGGCATGCTATCCTTATATGCGATTGAAAGTCGATGACTCTCGCCGCCTCGATACACGCCTCGCTTACGGTTTTGTGTCCCACCCGGGCGTTTATGAAACGACATTAACGCAGCCTGATATTTACGACCGCTATTATCTCGAGCAGATGAAATTGCTCCTTGCGACCCATAACGATGAAATCGAAATCGGTGTCAGCGATGTCAGAATTCCTATCCATTTCGCGCTCGGCGAAGGCTTTCATATCGAGAAAGACCTGACCCGTGAACATATGGAGATGCTCCCGAATGTGTTCGACATTCCCGATCTAACCCTGATGGATGACGAAATCGCCAACGGTACTTACCATGTTAAAGAAGGGCAGGCCGCTCCGCTGGCTTTGTTTACAGCGCCGCGCGTCGATTTAAGCCTGATGCGCCTTCGCCATTATACGGCGACAAGCGCCGCGCACTTCCAGAATTATGTGATCCTGACGAACTATCAATTCTATATCGATGAGTTTTCACGCATCTGTAACAATATCATGGCGCATGGCGACCCGTCCGGGATCGATAGCGAATATGAAGCCTTTGTCGAGCCGGGCAATAAGATCACTTATAACAAAAACGTAACCGGACTTCCGGCGGATGCGCCGGGCGAGGCACTGCGTCGCATGCCGCAAATGCCGGCCTATCACCTGAAACGTAAAGACGGTTCCGGTATCACGATGATCAATATCGGCGTCGGGCCGTCCAATGCCAAAACCATTACCGATCACGTCGCGGTCTTGCGTCCTCATGCCTGGCTAATGCTCGGCCACTGTGCGGGGCTTCGTAATTCTCAAAGCATCGGCGACTATGTATTGGCGCACGGATATCTAAGGGAAGACAATGTCTTGTTCCGCGATCTTCATCCAAGTATTCCGGTTCCGGCCTTGTCGGAAATCCAAATTGCGCTTGAGCAAGCAGTTTCTCAGGTAACGGGGCTAAACGGTTATGATTTAAAGAAAATCATGCGTACCGGTACGGTCGCTACGGTCGATGACCGCAACTGGGAGCTGCGTCCGGCCATTCGCCAAAATACGAAATTGAGCCAGAGCCGGGCGATAGCGCTTGATATGGAATCCGGCACGATTGCCGCCAACGGGTTCCGCTTCCGCGTTCCTTACGGCACTTTGTTATGTGTTTCGGATAAGCCCTTGCACGGACAGCTAAAATTGCCCGGGATGGCTGAGAGTTTCTACCGCCAGAGGGTAGAACAGCATTTGCAAATCGGGCTTTTGACCATGGCGCTATTGCGTGAAATAGGTCCGGAAAAACTGCATAGCCGTAAGCTGCGCAGTTTCAACGAAGTGGCGTTTCAGTAATTTAATTTCAATGATTAAACGGATAAATCCAGCAAGCTGCCGCGACGGTTGCCGTTGACGTTGGATGTCGGGTCGGGCAGGCGGGCATCGGCAAAATCCTGCTGCTGGCGATAGTTTTTCTGCGTGCTATTTTCGGTTTTTGCCACGTTCGAGCCGGAGGCTTGAGTGGTTTGAAGGCGCTCTTTTACAGCAGCTTCGTCACGAACAGGTGCCTGTTCGCGATTAAAATTCACATTCACTGTAGAAGTGGTAACTGGAGAAAGAGTAACCATGTGCCCCGAGAAGTTCCCTAGATGTTTATGATGATTCCCAGTTTATTACAAAACATCTTAAGAATTCGTTTCACCTCATCCCCATATTTTTAATTTTAGACATTTTCGATATTAATTCTCTGTAAATCTTTCGGGAGCATAATAGGTAAGACTAATAAAAGAATTCATAGAAATTCTAACGAATAGAGTGTGTGGAAATGGCTGCAACAGGGGCAGTTATTTTTAAATTTCATCAATCCCACGGGCGGTGTGAGGAAGCTAGAGTTGAGCATTAGGGAAGCACTTATGGCTTGGGGCACGCTGGGACACACAAAAGACGTCGAACCGTTACTGGTTCGTCTTTATGACAGTCACCGTATTTATCAATTGGCAGAAGACAAGCAACCGGAAGCACGTTCCGAGTTGTCGCATATCGTATCCGGCCTTCTGGCCATGGATTTAAAGCAAACCGAAAAAGAACTGATCGCCGATATCTTGATCAACCTGATGCGTCAGGCGGAGAAAGATCTGCGTCAGGCCGTGGCCGAGCGTCTATCCGTTCTCGAAAATGCGCCGCTGCGCCTTGTCCTGTTTATGGCGCAAGACGAGATTGGCGTTGCGGAAACCATCCTTCGCAGCTCGCCTGTTTTGAACGATCTCGATCTTTTATATTTAATTCAGTCCAAAGATTCCAATTACTGGCAAGCGATTGCCGCGCGCCATAATCTGAACGAGCCTGTTGTCGATGCGCTTGCCGATACACGCGATATCGCAACGGCAACGATGCTGGCGCAAAATGAGACGGTTCATTTTAGCAATTTCGCTCTGGAAGTTCTGACCGAGCTGGCGGAGAAATCCAAAGACGTCGCTCGTCCACTATTAACCAGACAGGATATTCCGGATGCGATCACGCGCAAGATCTATGCGCTAGTCGGTCAAGAAATGGAAAAAGCTATTTCTTCATCGCTGCAAAACGAGATGAGCGTTCTTGAATCCGTTAAAGACATCCTGCAGGAATTCGCCGCAGAGCCTAAGAACGATTTCGAACCGACACCGGCCATGATCAAGGCGGCCAATCTCTTTAAAGAGAAGGGGTTGTTGACATCCGAGCTGATGATCAAAACGCTCAAACGTGGCCAGATTTCATCCTTTGTTGCCCAGATGTCGAGCGTGTCCACCATACGCGCGACGAAAATCATCGAACTGTTAAAGCCTGAAAGCGGACATAGTCTGGCGGCATTGCTTCGCAGCCAGCGTATGACTCGCGATGATTTCATATCTGTCTATCTGATGACGGCTAAAATCCGTGGCAGCGCGGAAAGAACCGATCCGGTTTCATTCAATATGGCTGTCGCTTATTTCGAAGGTCTTGGTTACGAGCAAGCTTTAAAACTCATGGCGCAGTATAAGGCTTAGTTGTTTTTGATTCCAAAAATAAGAAAAAATTTGCTTTCCCCGCGAAAGCGGTGATCCAGAGAAACGGCCTAGCCGAGATCTCCGCTTGCGCGGGGAAAACGCAATGGATGTTCTAAAAAACTTACTGTCATCTTCTGAATTGTAAAGCAATTCTAAGGCGATCCATGGACACTTCTGGATTCCCCTAGAATTGCTATGCAATTCGGGGAATGATAAACCCTAAAAATCTTCAGGACTTTGGATATTCGTATTTAAAACCTTTTCCCTTTGATAAAGGGTTTCTCCTTGCACCATTTCCGTATCCTTGTATAATTTTCTTCTGTTTTCTTATTTAGGAAATTATGCGACGACAATCTGGAAATGTTCTTTTTCTAATTCTAATTGCCGTTGCGCTCTTTGCGGCTCTTTCTTATGCGGTAACTTCATTCACACGGAATGGAAGCACTTCAATTTCTAAGGATAAAGTGCGCGCCAATGCGGCACAAATAATCCAATTCGGTGCGGCTGTAAGAAATGCAGTAATGCGCGTCAAGATCTCCAATGGGTGCACTGATTATACGCTTGATTTTACCAGTGCAATTTTTCAAACAACGAGTAACGCTGATTTAAATGCCGCCAATTCCAATGCCCCGGCGACAATGATATGTCATATTTTCGATGCAAAAGGTGGGGCTGTAGTGCCAACTATTCCCATTGCAAATAGTTTAGCACCAACATTGACCAGCATAAAATCAGGACATGTAAGGATTCAGGTCGGGCAAATAAAGGGTATTGGCACTGATGCTGCATCAGGCACTGAATCAGCCAACGACTTATTTTATAACCAGCCGTTTTTAACGAGAGAAACATGTCTGGCTATTAATGACATCCTCAAGGTGACAAACCCGGGAGGAGAGCCGCCAGTGCCTGTAGTAAGCGGCTCCCTTATTGCTTATGACGGCACATTGGCTTCAACATATATAGAAGAATACGCCAATCCTGACGTTCCATCTGTCGGGGCGTATTGTCGACAAAATACGACAGGTACTTACTATATATTTGTACAGATTTTATCAGAACGTTAATCAAGCCGCTTTTTTCTTCTGTGACAAAGCCGCGACGCCCGGAAGAGTTTTTCCTTCCATCCATTCAAGGAAGGCACCGCCAGCGGATGACATATATGTCACCTTATCGGCAACGCCTGCATTTTCAAGCGCCGATACTGTGTCGCCGCCGCCAGCCACGCTGACGATTTTACCTGACTCTGTCAGATCGGCGACGATTTGCGCGATGCCGTTTGTGCCGTTATCGAACGGTTTGACTTCAAAGACGCCCATTGGTCCGTTCCAGATGACGGTTTTGCATTTTGCCAGTTTCTCGCCAGCATTTTTGACGGCTTCAGGGCCTATATCGACGCCTTCCATATCAGAGGGAATTGCGTTTGAATTCACGACTTCAAACGGCGTGTCTTTGCCGAATTCTTTTACGGCGATGCGGTCGACGGGAAGAATGATTTCGCATTTATTGGCCTTGGCTTTTTCGATGATCGCAAGCGCCTGATCTTTCATATCCTGTTCGCATAAGGATTTGCCGACTTCGGCACCCATGGCAAACGCAAATGTTGTCGCCATACCGCCGCCCAATATCAAATAGTCGGCTTTGGTTACCAGATTGTTGAGAAGGTCGAGCTTGGTAGAAATTTTGGAACCGCCGACAATAGCCGCCAAAGGACGTTCCGGTTTGCCAAGCGCCTTATTCAATGCGGTTAGCTCTTCTTCCATCAGAAAACCGGCATAGGTCGGCAAGTAATTCGCAATGCCTTCTGTCGAGGCATGAGCGCGGTGAGCGGCGGAAAAAGCGTCGTTTACATAGATATCCCCGAGCTTGGCCAATTCTTTCGCAAACTCCGGATCGTTCTTTTCTTCTTCCGGATGAAAACGGATATTTTCGAGAAGAAGGATTTCGCCCGGGTTGAGAGTATTGCGCTCGGCAGTCGCGTCTTCGCCAATGCTGTCATGAGCGAATTTTACCGTGCGTTCCCAGCTTTCCTCTAAAGCAGGTAGCAAAAACTCCTGAGAAAATTCCGGCGTGACACCTTTGGGGCGACCGAAATGGGAAAGGATAATCGTCTTCGCACCCATCTGCGCCAGAAACTCAATTGTGGGTTTCAAACGGTCGATGCGAGTTGTATCGGTCACTTCGCCATTTTCTGCCGGAACATTCAAATCTGCACGCAGCAGAACGAATTTATTTTTAACATCGGCGGTTTTCAGGCTTTGGAAATCCATATCAAGTCCTCATTAAGTTAGGCTTTTGGCCGTTTCAGCCGCTTCAATTAAGCGCGATCTCATCGTCGGATCAAGGAAAGAATGACCTGAATCCGGAACAATTACATAGTCGGCTTCCGGCCATGCCAGATGCAGGCGGTGAGCGCTGTCGATCGGGCAGACAATATCATAGCGGGCATGGACGATTGTTGCCGGAATGGAGCGGATACGGTCGATTTTTTTAAGCAAAGCATTGTCGCCGGTCATTTGCTGGGTCGAAAAGTAATGCGCTTCGATTTTGGCCATGGCGAGCGCGTAATATCGTTGCTCATCCGTATTGATCGTCTGACTGGCTGGGAAGAAAGACGCGCAGGCGCTTTCATAGGCATTCCACGACAGGGCGGCCTCGATGGAAATTTTTACGTCTTCGCTGTTCAGGCGTTTGTAATAAGCCGCCAGTAAATCGCTACGCTCGTTTTCAGGAATAAAATTCGCAAATTCTTCCCAAGCTTCAGGGAAGATGGTGCGCATGCCATACATGAACCACTGCACTTCGCTTTCTTCCATTAGAAAAATGCTGCGGAGTATCATGCTGATACATCTTTTGGGATGTTCGATGGCGTATGCAAGGGCGAGCGTGCTGCCCCATGATCCGCCGAATAAATGCCAGCGCTCGATATTCAACTGTCGTCGCAAGGCTTCCATATCGGCGATCAAATGAGCAGTCGTATTATTCTCCAGATTACCAAGCGCCTGTGATCGTCCTGCGCCGCGTTGGTCGAAAATAATAATACGGTATACTTCTGGATCGAAAAAGCGGCGATGGGTAGCTGTAGCGCCTGCGCCGGGACCGCCATGTAAAACAAGAATCGGAATGCCGTCAGGATTACCGCTTTGTTCCCAGTAGAGCGTATGCTCCACATCGACCGCCATAAAGCCTTGCGAATAGGGCATGATCGGCGGATATAATTCGCGCAAAGGTCGCGGGTGCAATGCAGATGCATAATTCTTATGGGTTTGGGTATGCGGCATTGTTTTTCTTTGGAGCGATGATTTCAGGTTCGATCGGTTTCTCTATTTCTGGCGTTTTAGGCATTTGTATCGTGCGCATGCCGGCGGAATTTGGTGACGGTTCCGTTTGAGTTTTCGTCTCATTAAAAGGGCTTAGACGGCCAAGAATTTCAATTTGCTCCGGATGATCGATCTCGATAAACGGACCGTTATAAGATTGCACCCAGCCGCGCACGCGGATTTTTGTATTGGCCATTTGCAGCGGATTGATTTTCTTTTTTGAAAAAGCGACACGCAGACTGGTCGGGATGCCGACGGTAAAATCCTTTTTATAATCGTCGCCGTAATTCAGGAAGATCATGTTGCGCGTGATCGCGGCGGCTTTAGGCGTACCTTCAATAATGGCAAAAGAATTTTCATGACCGATCGCTGTCTCCGGGGTCAAAACCTGCAAGGCATTATCCACCCATAGGCCTTTCTTTGCATCGCGGGCTTTCGCTTCGATAGCCAGCATGGCGTCGCGCATTTCAGGATTGCCGGCTGTTGTTTTAACGCGTGCCAGACCTGCCGCCAGCAATTCTCCTTGGATCCATATCCGGGCCTGTTTCAATTCGGCCTGAACCAGCATCTGGTTCATCCGGTTGATACGGCCTTTATCCCTTGTCTTGGTCGTATAGAGTTTTAAATCCTTGTCTTCGATGAGAAGGGCTAAAGTCTTGCTGGCTTCGAGCGTAAAGTCTTTCTTGCCGGTCTGTAGGTTTGGAATTTCGATACCTGACAGGGAATAGATATTCTTGTCTTCGCCCATAAAGGTGAGGGGATCGATAACCTTGGTCACTTTGACGCTAACGGGCGACTGGGCTAGTTCGCGGAAAAAGCCGGCAGGCACTATCTCTGAAACATATCTTGTTTCCGCTCTTGAAACAGAAGGTGCCTGTGGTAAAAACAGGAGCGTTGCGAGGCAAGCCAATAAACAATTTTTGAGCATGAGGAAGATTTATGGATTATCGAAAGTTTTGCAAGTCTTTACAGGTCTGCGGTCTTATTTCATCCCTTGTTTTAAGCGCCTGCAGCGTCAATCCTGCTACGGGTCGCAACCAGTTTACCGGTTTGATGCCAGCCGAAAGCGAAGCGCAAGTCGGTGCCAGCCAGCATGAGGAAATCGTCAAGCAATATGGCGGGCTGTATAAAGATCAAAAATTACAAAACTATGTGTCCTCGGTCGGCTCTAAAGTCGCCAAAAATACAGAACGTGCGGATGTGACGTACCAGTTCTTCGTTCTCGACTCTCCGGTCGTCAACGCTTTCGCGCTGCCGGGCGGCTATGTTTATGTAACGCGCGGACTTTTGGCCGTGGCCAATGACGAAGCCGAATTAGCGGGCGTCTTGGGACATGAAATCGGTCACGTGACAGGACGCCATAGTGCCGCCCGTTATTCCCAAAGCGTGGTAACGGGATTGGGAACAACCTTACTCGGCGCTTATCTTGGTAACTCTGCCGTAACCCAGATGCTCGATGTAGGTAGTAATTTGTATATCAGTTCCTATTCCCGAGAGCAGGAAACCGAAGCTGATACGCTTGGCATTCGTTATCTTGACCGTTCAGGCTATGATCCGAAAGCAGTTTCCGATTTTCTTGCCGCCATGGATCAGTATCAGGTATCGCAATCGGGCAAGGAAGAAAAAGCTGAAACGCCTAATTTCTTTTCAACCCACCCGCAAACAGCGGGACGCGTTGCCGCAGCATCTGCCGATGCAGCAAGATATCAAGGCAATGCAAAAGAGCGCGGAGCAGTGGCTTATCTGGCCGCAATCGACGGTATGACCTATGGAGATTCACCCGAGCAAGGTTTTGTGCGCGGGACAAATTTTTATCATCCGGTAATGGGTTTTACGTTCTCTGTGCCACAAGGTTATAAAATCCAGAATTCGCCCGAGCAAATCGTCGCCTCCAAGTCCGGCGGCGCATTAATCGTTGTCGATCAAGTGAAAGCGAATACAGCCGACCCGGCAAGTTATATCATGTATGACTGGTTGCAGGGCAAGCGCCAATTGACTCCGGAAAAAGTCAATATCAACGGGCATGATGCAGCAACGGCGTCGTTTGATACGACATTAAACGGCGCGCCGATTACATTGCGACTAGTGGCGATTAATTGGGGCAATGGCAGCGTTTTCCGCATGCAATTTGCAATTCCGCAAAACCTGCCATCAACCGAAATCGAAGCGCTTAAAGCCACGACCTATAGTTTGCGTAGTTTATCGGCTAGTGAAATTTCAGGTTTGAAAACGGAGAAAATCCGTGTTGTCGATGGTGCTCAAATCGGACAAACGACAGCATTGATTCGCGCATTGAACAATCTCAAAGCGAATGAGAATGTTGTCGCGGGACGTAAGTATAAAATTGTCGTTGAATAAATAAAAAGGCCAGGTTGGAGGGGGAAGTACCAACCTGGCCCGAACGACGCAAGCGCCGTCCTTTGAATATAACAGATAGTTCTTATGCTGCCGCCGTCAAGAGATCACGCGGATTTTTTACATTTTTATTCAGCGACGTTTTCAGTTTCTCAATCGCACGAGCTTCAAGTTGGCGAACACGTTCTTTGCTGACGCCAAGTTGTTTACCAAGCTCTTCCAATGTAACTGTTTCATATTTCAAATGACGCTGTTTGATAATTTCCTGCTCGCGGTCGCTCAGTTCAGACAGGGCAGAAGCCAGCCATTTTGAACGGGTTTGCGAATCTTTCATTCCGATGACAATTTCTTCCGGATTAGGACGCGTATCGGCAAGAAAAGATTGATACTCGTCTTCACCGTCCATTGAAATTGTCGCGTTCAATGATTGATCTCCGCCATTCATACGGCCTTCCATCTGCTCGACTTCCTTAGTGGATACACCGAGAAGGCTGGAGATTTTATCCCGCGATTCATTGGTTAGCCCGCCCTGATTATTCATGCTTTGACCGCCTTCAATTTTTGCGCGTAAGCGACGCAAGTTGAAGAAGAGGGACTTTTGAGCCGCCGTTGTACCTGTCCGAACGATCGACCAGTTCCGTAATACATAGTCCTGCATGGCGGAGCGTATCCACCACGCTGCATAGGTAGAAAACCGGACATCGCGTTCAGGTTCGAAACGATTGGCTGCTTGCATCAAGCCCATATTACCTTCCTGTATCAGGTCGCCCATAGGAAGACCGTAATGGCGGAAGCGGGAAGCCGCGGCAATTACCAGACGTGTGTATGATTTTACAAGTTCATGCAGGGCGCGTTCGTCCTTTTGATCGCGCCATCTGCGTGCCAAATCCTGCTCGTGGTCGCGCTCTAACATCGGCTCGCTCATGGAGGAACGAATGTAGGATAAATTGGCTTTTTGGGTTTGTTGATCGTCTATATACGCCATGGTGGGACCCCTTTTCTTTTTTTCAAACCGGTCTAGTTTGATTTGTTAATGTTCTTCTGCTGCATTGCCAACGTCTGGCATTCGATTTTGTATTCGTCAAAAATCGAAAAAAGTTATCTTGTTAACGAAAAATTTCCGATTATTCCCCCACATATCCGATATGCGAAATTGGCTAATAAAAACCAATGTTTGAGCGCGTGAAAAGTTCCTACGAAATGCTTCATGTGAAGCATTTATTCCTATTTACGGAGTAGTGTTATTTGGAAAATAAAAAAAACCGCCCGGTGAGGGCGGCTTTAATCATGTTCATAATAGTTCGTTTCGGAGATTAGGCGGCTTGAGCTGCTTTATCTTCGATAGCTTTGGCCTCAATGGCTTTGTCTTCAATCGCCTTCTCTTCGGCTTTGGACTTGCGGCCACCACGGATAAGTTTTTCCAGACGCTCGGTTGCCTCGATTTCCGTAATGCGATCCACTGCAGCAACTTCGCGTGCTAGACGCTCCATGGCTGATTGATAGATCTGGCGCTCTGAATAAGATTGCTCGGATTCATCGTTCGAGCGTTTCAGATCACGAAGAACTTCGGCAATAGATACCGGGTCGCCGGAGTTAATCTTGGTTTCGTATTCCTGAGCGCGGCGGGACCACATGGCGCGGCGGATTTGCGCACGGCCTTGTAAGGTTTTCAGCGCATCCTGCATACGGTTGGTTGTCGACAAGCGACGCAGGCCGGAGGCATGAGCTTTGAATACCGGAACTTTCAGACGCATACGGTCTTTTTCAAAGACGATGGCATAAAGCTTAATTTCCATACCGCTAATCACGGCTGTTTCAATAGCTTCGATCTGGCCAACGCCATGGGCAGGATAAACGACATAGTCGCCTTTTTTGTATTCGATTTTCTCATTTGCCGGAGCAGGAGCCATCTGGCGAACCGGTGTCATCGGTGCCAAAGACTTATTGGTTACCTGAATTGGGCGATAAGCAGGGCGCATCATCAATGAAGAAGATGTTGTGGAAACTGGCTTATAGCCTTCCGTTGTTTTTTGCATAACAACGGGAGATTTTTTGACTTCAGCATTTTGGTTGGTCGGGGCTTTTACGACGATTTCTTTAGCCTTGACCGGTGCCTTTGGAGCCGGAGCAGCTTTTACCGCTTTCGGAGCCGTTTTAGGCTGGGCTTTCACTTGAGCTTTAACCGGAGCAGGCGCTGCTTTTTTAGCAACTGGTTTTACCACTTGCTTGGTCGCAATTTTCTTAATTGCATCGACTTTCTTGGCAACCGGCTTAACAACAGCTTTCGGAGTTACTTTGGAGACAGGCTTTTTAACAGCTTTCGGAGCGGCTTTTGCCACTGTTTTTGTTTTAGCAGTTGATTTAGCTGGAGCTGTTTTTTTCTTTATCGCCATGCCTATAGTCCTTGTGCCTGATGTTTAACTTTAAGGTAGTCCGTTAGTTTCTAGTCTCTGCGTATCGAATTCATCTGGAATTCGCTATGTTTTTATTGCCATAACGTTGATGATTAAGCTGGGTAAGAAAATTACCAAGCAAAAAAGAAAGCAAAATCAGAGGGTTAATCGTCCTAGAGTTTGCGTACATCGTTGAAGCAAGTCGAGAGAATATAGCAGAAATTAGGAAAATTTCAACTTTTCTTTAAAATTATTTAATTTGGTTCTGAAAAACGTGATTATGTGATTGATTTCAATCACCTTCTCCGGGGTTTGCGGAAAAGCTTTGCATCTTGTTGGGTGTGTCTTTCAAGTCGTCGGCGCCAGGGAGGGCATCTTTTTTCTTTGTCAGATTCGGCCACGGCCCGGTCGAGTATTCGCGGTTCAGCTCCAGCCACGCCTCGGCCTTGGCATCCGTATCGGGCAAAATGGCCTCGATCGGGCATTCAGGTTCGCAGACGCCGCAATCGATACATTCGTCCGGATTGATGACAAGCATGTTCTCGCCCTCATAGAAGCAATCCACCGGACAGACTTCCACGCAGTCGGTGTATTTACATAGTATGCAGACATCGGTAACGACAAAGGTCATGGGGAGGGTTTAATGAGGATGCGAGAGGAAATCAAGAAGGTTTAAAGAGTTGAACATTTTTTCTAATTGTCATTCCGGCGAAGGCCGGAATCCATGCCTAAGAAAGAATTTAAACCACAGAGGACACAGAGTTCTTTCAATCGTCATCCCGTTGAAAAACGGCATCCAGATGGTGTGGCTAGAATATCTGGATTCCGGCTTTCGCCGGAATGACGGGTGGGGTCATTGCGAGCCCATTCTTCTTTGGGCGCGGCAATCCAGAAGTTTCAGCATCTTGATTGCTTCGTCGTTGCACTCCTCGCAATGACGATATTTAGAATTTAAGTGTCTTGTCTGACAGTTTAGCTGTCGCTCCCACAGGCAGCGTATATAAATCCTTCCCATGGCTGAACGGGGCGTTCAGCAGGACGGGGATTTTCAGGTCGGCGGTGACGGCTTCGACGCAATCTTTTAAGCTGAAGCCATATTTGGTTTTACCTGTATCTTTGAGATCGGTGAAGGAGCCGAGGATGAGGGCTTTGATCTGATGCAGGGCTCCGGCATTGCGTAGTTGCCAGAGATAGCGGTCTATATGAGAGGTTTCCTCCGCGATATCTTCCAGGAAGAGGATGGCATTTTTGAAGTCGGGTTGATATGGCGTGCCGAGCAAGGAGCAGAGAACTGCCAGATTGCCGCCGATGAGCTGGCCCTTTGCATTGCCAGCTTTGAGAATTTTGGCTTTTGGCATGTCGAGGGTCTTGGCTTTACCTTCGAGCAGATCGAAACATTGATCGATTTGTTTTTTCGGTAGCGAAAGAAAGCTGCGCGCCATTGGGCCATGATAAGTGACCAGTCCGGTTTTTACATGAATGGCGTTGAGCAGCGCCGTTACATCGCTGTAGCCCATAATGATTTTAGGATTGGCGGCGATGCGGTCAGAATTTATATGCTCGAGCATGGTGCAAGCACGGTTACCGCCATTGGAGAAGAAGATCGCCTTGATATCCTTACGGCGAATAAGATCGTGGAAAGCGGCGGCTTTTTCCATGCCAGTTCCGGCGGATTGATGCTGGGTCAGGAAAGTCTGCGGGTGAATGAAAACTTTATAGCTCCGCTTTACCAGTAAGGCTTCAAGCTTTTCGATGTTGTCTTTATTGGCACGGCTGGAAGGGGCCATGATGCCGATCGTGTCGCCGGGTAGGAGCGGGAGTGGGGTGATGGTCATTTTTTGATTGTACATTTATCGTCATTCCGGCGAAAGCCGGAATCCATACGGTTTCCTCAATCCATCCCATGGATTCCGGCTTTCGCCGGAATGACGTTTTGGTTGAGTTCTATTTCTTCAAATTCTTATAAGCCGACAGCGCATTTTCTCGCGCGTCGTTGTGCTCTACCAAAGGATGCGGATAGGTTTTGCCTAAAGTGACTTTGGCTTTTTGTAAAATCTCTTCGGATGCGTCCCATGGATGATGGATGTATTTGTCAGGCATATCTTTAAGCTCAGGAACCCATTTGCGAACGTAGGCGCCGTCGGTATCGAATTTCTCACCCTGCAATACCGGATTGAATATGCGGAAGTAGGGCGCAGCATCGGCGCCACAGCCCGCGACCCATTGCCAGTTAAAGGCGTTAACCGCCAAGTCGCCATCGACCAGAGTGTCCCAGAACCACTCTTCGCCTTTAACCCAGTCGATTTGCAAATGTTTGATAAGGAAAGAAGCAACGACCATGCGGATGCGGTTATGCATGTAGCCGGTTTCCCAGAGTTCCCGCATACCCGCATCGACGATAGGATATCCTGTCTGGCCTTGTTGCCATGCTTTGAGGTTTTTAGTCGAATTAGACCAACTCATGCGGGCGAATTTTTTATCCCAGGGTTGATCGGGAAGTTCGGGGAAATAATGCATGAGATAGTAAGAGAATTCGCGCCAGCCCATTTCCGAATGAAAGGTATCTAGATCGTTCTCATTATGATGTTCATGGCCCGCATGCTTTGCCGCATGCCAGACTTGGTTTGGGGAGACTTCACCAAAATGGGTATGCGGGGATAAATGAGACAGAACATCAAGGCCGGGAAAGTTGCGTCCTTCCTTATAATTTTTGAAACCTTTTTTTAGAAAGTGATTGAGCGTTTTATGCGCACCGTCTTCGCCAATGTCCCAATGAGCTTCCATCTTTTTATCCCAGCGAGGTTTTGTGGGTAGAAAATTTAAATCTTCGATGGAAAGTGATTTGGCTTTTTTAAATTTGAGATGGGAGGGTTTTTTATGTGGTGCGCGCGGCTCGTCCTGTTTCAGGCAACCTTTGCGATAGAAGGGCGTAAAGACCTTATAGGGCGTACCATCGGCTTTTGTCACCTGCCACGGCTCCCAGAGAAGATTGGCCTGAAAGGTTTCGACCGTGAGGCCGCCTTTCTCTAAAGATTTCTGAAGCGTATCATCAATTGCTGCGAGGTACGGTTCATAACGGCGGTTCCAGAAAACATGTGTCGCATTTGTTTCTTCGATAATCTCTTTCAGGGACTTCTTGTCCTTCAAAATAACCAGATGGCCATCGAGACTTTTATTCAAGGCATGAAGAGAGTGGTGCAGCCAGAATTTGCTCGCGGCTCCCGTATTCCAGTTCGGCGCTTCTTTCTCTTCGTAGATATAAACAGGGATAATTGGTCCGGCTTTCGCGGCGGCGATCAAGGCAGGATTATCGGATAGGCGCAAATCGCGGCGGAAGAGAAGGATCGAGGTCATGTGGTTACGAGTACATAGTTACAAGTTACAAGAAAAATATCTTTCAACTATGTACTTGAAACTTGCAACTCGTAAATCAACCGTCCTTCGTGATCTGGCCGATCAGTTCTTTTAAAACGTCATCGGCTTTTTCATTGGCGACTTGGCAAGTGCCTGCCGCGTTGTGGCCGCCGCCACCGTATTTCAGGCAAAGCTCTCCGACATTGGTATTGCTGGAGCGATTGATAATCGATTTACCGATGGCGAAAACCGTATTTTGTTTTCCCTTGCCCCACATTTCGTGAATGGAGATATTACAGTCAGGAAAGAGGGCGTAGATAAAGAAGCGGTTACCAGCCCATATTTTCTCTTCTTCGCGCAGATCAAGCACGATCAGATTGTCATGAATTTTCGCGCAGCGCTCCAGTTGTTCCTTATGTTTTGCATGATGCTCCATATAGAGATCGACGCGTTCTTTAACGTCCGGTAATTTAAGGATATCGTCAATATGATGATCGCGGCAGGTATCGATCAGCTTCATCATCAATTGATAGTTGGAAATATTGAAATCCTGAAAACGGCCAAGGCCGGTTCTGGCATCCATGATAAAAGACAGAAGCTCCCAGCCTTTCGGATCGAGGATATCTTCCTTTGAAAACTGCGCGGCATCGGCTTTATCAACGGCTTCCATCATCGCATCCGACACTTTCGGGAAACGCGCCTTGCCGCCGAAATAATCATAGACGACGCGCGCCGCAGAAGGGGCTTTCGCATCAATAACGTGATTGGCTTTAGAGCCTGTAGAGCGAGAAACTTCACTTGCGTGGTGGTCGAAAGCGAGATAAGCGCCGGGAACGAACGGCAAATTCGTCGTGATATCGTTGGATGTAACTTCGATAAGTCCGTCCTGCATATCTTTCGGGTGCGCGAACATAATATCGTCGATCAGGTCGAGCTCTTTAAGCAAAATTCCGCATACAAGGCCGTCCATATCGCTCCTTGTAATCAGGCGATAGCGTTTATTCGGTTCCGGCATGATTTTGGCGGGCTGCAGCATTTGAGGTTCTCCCAATGAATTGAAGTATCATCTAGCTTATGAGGAAAAATATAACGCAATCTTAAAATAGAAAAGAAACTTTAACCTAAAACTGATAGTCTGTAATGACAAATTTAAGGGAAGGTTAAACGTTGTTTCTCCGATCACATTCTAAAGAGTTGGGTTTTACGCTCGTCGAGCTATCGATAGTCATGATCATTATCGGATTATTGATCGGAGGGGTTCTAAAAGGGCAAGAGCTTTATAATAATGCCGTGATTTCCAAGGTGGCAACGGCCTTCACAAACTCTGAAGCGGCAGTAGAGACTTTTTATGACATGTATAAGCGGAACCCGGGAGATATGCCAAATGCTTCCACCGTCTGGCCCGGAGCCGATGACGGCAATGGTGATGGTTTTATCGATGATGAAAGCTTTAATGATCCTGTCCTTATCGAAGAAGGAATCGTGTTTCAGCATCTTTCCAAAGCCGATCTGATATCAGGAGGATATACGGGGAAACTTGATGATAACGGCCTTTGGGTCGGCGGGCAGACAGGGCCTGGCTTCGATATGGGTCAAGGAAGCTTTTCCCTTGGCTGGATCGGGGCTGCGCCAAATCCGACCACCTGGTACGGCCAAAGCGGCCATAGTTTTGTATATGGCAAGCCACAGGGTCGCTATCCAACAGGACCTTTATTGAGTGGTATTGAAACAAGAAAGCTCGATCAGAAAATAGATGACGGAAATCCGACATCTGGACGTTTAATCGCGGCTTCAGGTGGCGGAGCATTACCATGCACGGCCCCCAATGTCAGCCCGGCGGCTGCGGTTGCGGGATCGGCAGAGTACGCGAATGCCGCAGGACAGAACTGTACCATTTTATATGTTCTGGGTTTCAAGCGGAGATAGGCCGGGGCTGAGCCTTAAATTTGTAAGGTTATGGAAGAAAGAAAAAACCCGCCGATTGGCGGGTCTTAAAAATCCTAGCTGGCTGTAACAGTCTCTTTATCTTTGTCTTCTTTATCCTTGGCTTTTTTGGCCTTTTTCTTGTCGGAATGGACATAGACAGGTTTCGCGCCGTTTTTCACTGTATCTTCGTTAATGACCACTTCTTCAACGTCTTCCAGATCAGGCAGTTCGTACATGGTGTCGAGCAGCATGATTTCCATGATGGATCGAAGACCACGAGCACCTGTCTTGCGAACGATAGCGCGTTTGGCGATTTCGCTTAACGCTTCCGGAGTGAAAGTAAGTTTTGTGTTTTCCATTTCGAAGAGGCGGCCATACTGCTTGATGAGCGCATTCTTCGGTTCTGTCAGAATAGAAATCAATGCGGATTCGTCAAGATCGTCGAGTGTAGCGACAACCGGCAGACGGCCGACGAATTCAGGGATAAGGCCGAATTTCAAAAGATCTTCCGTTTCCAAAAGACGCATCATCGTGCCAACGCCTTTTTCTTCGGTGTCTTTAATCTCTGCCCCGAAACCAATCGCGGTTCCGCCTTTGGAGCGCATACCGATGATTTTATCAATACCCGCGAACGCACCGCCGCAGATGAAGAGAATGTTGGTCGTATCGACTTGCAAAAACTCTTGTTGCGGGTGTTTGCGTCCACCTTGAGGAGGGACGGAAGCAATCGTGCCTTCCATCAATTTCAACAGGGCTTGTTGAACGCCTTCACCGGAAACATCGCGTGTGATGGATGGGTTATCAGACTTGCGCGAGATTTTATCGATCTCATCGATATAGACGATACCGCGTTGCGCGCGTTCGACGTTGTAATCGCAATTCTGCAAAAGTTTCAGAACGATATTTTCGACGTCTTCACCGACATAACCGGCTTCGGTCAATGTCGTTGCGTCTGCCATAGTGAATGGCACGTCGAGAATACGGGCGAGGGTTTGCGCAAGAAGCGTTTTACCCGAACCTGTTGGACCGACGAGAAGGATGTTCGATTTATTAATTTCGACATCCGCGCCTTTACCGCCGATTTCCAAGCGCTTGTAGTGGTTGTGAACCGCGACAGACAAAACGCGTTTTGCGCGGTCTTGGCCGATGATGTAATCGTCGAGAACGGTTTTGATTTCGTTCGGTGTCGGGATGCCTTCGCTGCCTGTGCGGACAAGCTGGCTTTTATCTTCTTCACGGATGATGTCCATGCAAAGCTCAACGCATTCATTACAAATGAAAACATTTGGTCCTGCGATGAGTTTTCTCACTTCGTGCTGGCTTTTGCCGCAGAAGGAGCAATAAAGGGTGTTCTTTGATTCAGAACCGGTTTTGGACATACTCTAACTTTCTTATAATCCTAAAGTGCTTCATAATTATTACCACTTTGCCAAGTGATGATGACTCGCGCAAGCCCTTCTTTTACCTACCTTATTCATCAATCTTTAAGGAAAGATGAAAGGGATTACGCTATCAATGAATATAGAACTTGTATATTAGATAAGCAACCGAGCATATATGATATCTAAAGAGCTTTCATGACTTCCGCATTGCAACCATTGGACCAGATTATCGAGACTTTCGCCTTGCTGGACGATTGGGAGGGCCGCTTTCAATATGTTCTGGATTTAGGGAAAACCGTACCGGATATGCCGGAGGCGCTCAAAACGCCGGAAACCGAAGTAAAAGGCTGTACGTCCAAAGTCTGGATGGTGCCTGAAATTCGAGACGGGGCGTTTCATTTTCAAGCCGACAGCAATGCTCAGATCGTCAAAGGTCTGATCGGGATTTTGATGTCGATTTATCAGGGCAAGACCGTCGAGGAGATCAAATCAATCGATGTCGAGGGTATTTTCAGTGAACTGGGGCTCGAGCAGAATTTAAGTCCCAACCGCCGCAACGGATTTTTCTCGATGGTCGAAAAGATCAGGGCGTTTTCTTGACCTGAACAGCGCGTAAAATTTCCGAATAAGCATCATTAAACTCTTTGTTCTCCGGCCCGGTCATTTCGCCTTCAAGGGTGAGAATGGATTGCTTGCCGACCCACATTTGTCCTGTGTAAATGACATCCTGTTCGCCGCGGCGACCGGTGGCGAGGGCGATAGATGTTTTCATGCCGTTTTTTACCACAGCCGCGTCATTGGCATAGGGCATCAAATTTTCTTCCTTGACCAATGCCCCGAGACGTTTTTTCAGGTCGTCAGGCGTCAGGATGCTTAGATCTTTAGGGTCGGCTTTATTGCAGGACAGACGAAAATTGATACCCGACTGATCGATGCTCTGCGTATACGTTGCGATTTCTTCACATTTATCAGGAGCGGAGGGAGAGCATTTTCTCTCGATGAAAGGCTTCTCAGGGAAGGTGACGGTGAAGTCGCAATCGGGTGAGCTATAGGTATAGGGAGCGGCGAGGGCAGGAACTGAAAGTAATAACAATGCTGTCATTCCCGCGAAGGCGGGAATCCAGTTGCTTTTTCTGGATACCGGCTTTCGCCGGTATGACGTAAAAGGGTTCATTCCGGTTTTTTCCATGTCGCGGCATCAGCCGGCGTTTGTTCGCGGGTTGCAAGATTTTTAACCTGATGGCCATCAGCAAAAGGCATCCACACAAAAGGAATTTGCTTTTTAATGGCATATTTCAATTGGTCGTCAAGTTTGCGAGCGGCGTGATACAGTTCAACTTTATAGCCGCGTTTGCGTAAACTGCGCGCTGTTTCGGCGGCGTGGGGCTGTTCGGCTTCGGATGGAATAACCATCATGATGTCCGCCGGAGATTTCGGTCCGATACCGAGCTTTTCCTTATGCGTCTGGCGCATCACGTCGAACAAACGCGAAAAGCCAATGGAAATCCCGACGCCCGGAAGATGCTTGTTTATATAGCCAGAAGCCAGATCGTCATAACGTCCACCGGAGCAGACGGAGCCCGTAAATTCAGGCACGTCGAGAAGCTGTGTTTCGTAGACAGTGCCGGTATAATAATCAAGGCCACGGACGATAGAGAGATCGGCGACGACGGAGCCTTGTGGTAGATGAGAAAGGTTTTCAATTACAAAAGCTAACTCATCAAGGCCTGCGTGAAATGTCGCATTATCATTAACAGTTTTAAGGTTTTGCCTTAGAGCTTGTAATTGACCTTTGATATTTTCCTTTTTTAAACTGTCTGCCGCTTTAAAAAACATCTTGAAAACGTCAAAGGAAGCTTGTGGTGCTTTTGCACCGGAGTTTTGAATTGCTTTAAAAATTAAAATTTCAAATTCGTCGTTTGAAATTTTTTCACGTTTATCAATGATTCTAAGTAAGCTAGCTTTTCCTTCTTCTGAAAAGACGCCTAATTCATCAATCATGCCAGTAACTATCTTCCTGTTACTAATCCGCAACTGAACACGCCCGATATCAAGGCTTTCAATGGCTTCATAACAAACAGCCGCGACTTCGGCATCGAAAGAGATAGGGAGATTATCGACATTGATAACGTCAATATCGCATTGATAGAATTCGCGCATGCGGCCCATTTGCGGACGCTCGCCGCGCCAGACGCGCTGCATCTGGTAGCGTTTGAACGGGAAGACGAGGTCGTTAAATCTCTGGGCAACGTAGCGAGCAAGGGGAACAGTCTGGTCGAAGTGCAAGGCAAGCCGGGCTTCGTTCTTGTCTTTCTCATCCTTATGCAGGCGCTCGATGACATAGATTTCTTTATCGACTTCGCCCTTGGCAGTCAGGACGTCGATCTCCTCAACGCTCGGCGTTTCGATAGAGCAATAGCCATAGCTCTCAAACACGCGGCGTATGGAATCGAACCAGCGTTGTTCGACAATACGTTCTTCGGGGAGCCATTCGGGAAAGCCGCTAACAGGCTTTGGTTTATAAATTTTTCTGTCGTTCATAGTAGTTTTCTATCTGAATTGTCATTCCTGCGAAAGCAGGAATCTGTCTTTTTCTTGGTATAAGAAGGGGGATCCCTGCTTTCGCAGGGATGACAGAAAGCTTTGGTGTATTTATAAAGACATCATGTCCATTGCCTATCGCCCCGAAATTGACGGTCTGAGAGCCGTTGCCGTTTTATCCGTTCTGCTTTGCCATGCCAATTTCACGCTTTTCAGCGGCGGCTATGTCGGGGTCGATATATTTTTCGTGATTTCCGGTTTTTTGATTACATCACTAATCAAGAAAGACCTTGAGGCAGGAAGCTTCAGTTTTATCAATTTCTGGGAGCGGCGTATTCGCCGTATCCTGCCGCCGCTCTTCGTGGTTGTCGTTTCCACGCTGGCCGCTGGATGGTTTTTATACCTGCCGAGCGATTACCGCCTGCTGGGAGAACAGTCCGCGGCACAATCCATCTTTGCTTCGAATATTCTATTTAAGACGCAGGCTGGATATTTCGATACAACGAATATCATCAAGCCGCTTCTTCATACATGGTCGCTGGCCGTAGAAGAGCAGTTCTATCTTTTCTTTCCGATCGCCATTTTTGCCGTCTGGAAATATCGCCGTGATAAGGTATTCAAGTATTTTGTCATTTTTTCTATTCTATCCTTTATTGCAGCGGCTTTTATCGTCCGTAATTCTCCATCCTCGGCTTTTTATCTCCTCCCGTTTCGGGCTTGGGAGTTATTGATCGGCTCTTTGCTAGTTTTAAGACCCTTTAATATAAACGGCATTAAAAAGGAAATTCTCGGCTGGCTGGGCGTTGCCAGTATTACGATTGGTGTTTTTCTGTATGACGATAAAACGCTTTTCCCTGGCGTAACCGCTTTACTGCCTTGCTTCGGTGCGGCGGCGATTATCGCGTCGAATACGAATAGGTTGAATATTGTTGGCAAGATACTTTCGATGCGTATTCCTGTATTTATCGGGCTAGTTTCTTATTCACTCTATCTATGGCACTGGCCGATTTTAGCCTTTACGCGCTATAGCGGCTTGATTGAGTTTACTCTGCCTGTCGCTCTTGCCTGCCTGTCGGCCTCATTCGTTCTGGCTGTTTTATCATGGGAATTTATCGAAGCGCCGTTTCGTAAGAAACAGGTTTTTGCAACGACAAAAAATATTTATCTGGCTGCTGTTGCTTCGCTTTTGCTTATGGCAGGCGCAGGACTTGCGATTTATCTCACTCAAGGCGTACCGCAGCGCTTACCTCCAGAAGTTGTGGCTTATGCCGAGGGAGTAGACGATATAAATCCTTATCGCGAGAGCTGTAACAAACCAAAATTCGATCGTTTCGAAAAAGGTGAGATATGCCAGTCCAATGCCGGGCAGGATATTGCTCCTCGATTTGTTTTATGGGGGGATAGTTTTGCCGATGCCATAGCTCCGGCTTTTTATGAGCTTTCAAAAGAATATAAATCAAACGGCTATGTTGTAACTGCCCATGGTTGCCCGCCGATTTTAAAGTATGAACAAAATGCCGATCTTGGCTTCGACTGTGTTGGCTTCAATGATCGTGTTTTCAATTTAATCAAAGAAAATAAAATCAAACATGTGTTCCTTGCTGCCAACTGGACAGACCGCATGCGAAATCCGATATCCTTGTTCCGTGATCAAAGCTGGTATCCGGCATATAAAGAGCGCTATGACGATATGGCGATGGCTGCGACGCAGCGCACCGTTGATGAATTGCAGAAAATGGGTGTTAAGGTTTATATATTATTCGATGTTCCTTTTGCGCCGTTTAATCCGCCACGACAATTCGCTATCAATGCTCAATATCATATCAAGGACATGAACAAGACGTCTCTCGATAAAGAAGCTTATCTAAGGGTTCGGCATGAACGGTTTGGAGCCTTCATTGACGGCAACAAAGGCAGCGATATTATTTTCATGGATCCGAAATCAAAGATGTGTGATGAGCGTAAATGTTATTTTGAGGCAAATGGCAAAAGCCTTTATTTTAACGAAGGGCATTTGTCGAATTACGGTGCTGTCTATCTGAAAGATATGTTTACCGAATATTTTAGAAAAGGTTTTTAGCGGCGCTTGTCGAGTTCGAACAAGCCTTCTAGCCGTTCGACCAGCGCGCTGGCAAGTTCGTCGGCATCGACGATTGTCATCGCTTTCTTGTAGTAGCGTGTTACATCATGGCCAATACCAATGGCGGTCAGATCGACTTTATCTACCAGTTCAACCCAGTCAATGACATGGCGCAGATCTTTTTCTAAGATGTTCGATGGATTGATAGACAGTGTTGAATCGTCAACTGGCGCGCCGTCGGAAATAACCAGTAAAATTTTGCGTTCTTCGGGGCGCGGGGCAAGGCGATTATATGCCCAGGCGAGTGCTTCGCCGTCGATATTCTCTTTGAGTAATCCTTCTTTCAACATCAAGCCGAGATTTTTACGGGCGCGGCGGTAAGGCGTATCTGCACTTTTATAAATGATGTGGCGCAGATCGTTCAGGCGGCCCGGCGTATTCGAGCGGCCGTTTTGAATCCATAAATCGCGAGCCTTGCCGCCTTTCCATGCGCGGGTGGTGAAACCGAGAATTTCGACTTTCAGGCCGCAGCGTTCTAAAGTGCGGGCGAGAATATCTGCACACATGGCTGCGATCGTAATAGGACGTCCGCGCATAGAGCCGGAATTATCAAGCAGGATCGTGACAATCGTGTCTTTAAACTCTGTTTGCTTTTCCTGTTTGAAGGAAAGTGGAATTGTTGGATTGGCAACGATACGGGCAAGGCGGGCGCTGTCGAGATAACCTTCTTCCAGATCGAATTGCCAGCTTCGCTGCTGCTTTGCGAGAAGTTTTCTCTGCAGGCGATTGGCAAGTTTTGCAACGACGGCTTGCAAATGAACAAGTTGTTTATCGAGAATACCGCGCAGGCGTATCAGCTCTTCATCATCGGCGAGGTCTTCGGCTTTGACGATTTCATCATATTGAGTTGTATAGATTGCATAGGTCGTTCCGGGGCCGGCAGAAAAATCAGGACGCTGCGCTCTGGTTTCGGAAGCCTGATCGCTGTCCTCGTCATCATCCATGCGGATTGACTGGTCTTCAACCTCGCCGTTTTCACTGGAATCCGATTGCTCCTCCTCGAAATCTTCCTCCGCCATATCGCCGCCGGAAGATTTATCGTCTTCTTTTTCTTCGGATTGAGGATCCTTTTCATCAGGCTTCTCTTGCGGCTTCTGTTCCTGCTGATTCTGCTCGTTTTCCTGTTCTTCATCCGGTGAAACGGAGGGATCGCTTGCGTCCATTTCAAGTTTTTTCAAAAGCGTTTTAACGGAGGAAGAAAACTCTTTTTGGCTACCAAGTTTTGATTTTAGCTCAGAGAAATTATCAAGACCGAGTTTCTCGGTAATCCATGGTCGCCACAGATCGGCCAGATTTTGTGCGGCAGCGGGAAGTTTTTCGCCTGTTAAATCGGAGCGAACAATAGCGTGAAGCGCATCGGGGAGGGTATCGTTATGGCGGTCTGTCTGGTTATGATAGCCAAGGCGATTGGCTTTGTTCTCTAAAACGGCATTGAGGTTTTGCTCGACGCCTTTCATTTCTATCGCGCCAAGTGCTTCGACTCGCGCCTGTTCCAGCGCATCGTACACGGCACGGGCGCGGTCATTGCTCGGTGCCGTTTTGGCATGAAGCTTCGCATTGTGATAACGAATGCGCAATGCTTCGGCATCGGCGGCCCCGCGCATAATCGCTTTGTCGGTATCGGATAATTTGATATCGGGAACGGGCAGGCGAACCTTGTCTGGCTGCGTCAAGGCAAGGCGGCGATCACCGCTTTCAACCGCACTAAAGGCAATCTCGACCTGCGGCTTTCCGGCAACGGCACGGAGCGCGGCGGCGGTGACGTCCTTAAAGCGTTCGAGTTTGTCTTGCGGTCCGCTGGTCACTTCAGTAATTCAACGCCAAAACAACGCTGATAATATTCTGCCAGAATGGAGTGTTCCATCTCGTCGCATTTATTCATGAAGCTGAGTTTGAAGGCGAGTTCTCTGTCATGGAAGATCATGAAATTATCGGCCCATGCGATAACGGTGCGCGGCGACATCAATGTCGATAGATCGCCGTTTTTGAAACCTTCACGGGTGAGGGCTGCCATACGAACCATGCCATCAATATCTTTAAGGCCTGCGTCATTCTCCATCGCCGGAACTTTGGCCGCCACGATCTTGACTTCGTCTGCATGCGGCAGATAATTGAGAATAGTGACGATGTTCCAGCGGTCCATCTGGCCTTGATTAAGCTGTTGGGTTCCGTGGTAAAGCCCTGTCGTATCGCCAAGGCCGACCGTATTGGCGGTCGCAAATAATCGGAAAGCTGGATGAGGGCGAATAACCACATTCTGGTCCAGGAGCGTCAATCGACCTTCGGCTTCGAGAACACGCTGAATCACGAACATCACATCCGGACGTCCGGCATCGTATTCGTCAAAAACAAGAGCAACAGGATTTTGCAAAGCCCAAGGTAGCAAACCCTCTTTGTATTCAGTGATTTGTTTGCCTTCGCGCAAGACGATCATGTCTTTACCGATCAGGTCGATACGGGAGACGTGAGAATCCAGATTGATACGAACGCACGGCCAGTTCAGGCGAGCGGCAACTTGTTCGATATGGGTAGATTTACCTGTGCCGTGGAAACCCTGAACCATCACGCGGCGATTGAAGCGAAAGCCGGATAGGATCGCGAGTGTCGTATCGTGATCGAACTGATAAGCAGGGTCTATCGCCGGAACGTTCGGCATTTCATGCGCAAAGCCCGGGACTTCCCAATCGATCTCCAACCCGAATGTTTCTTTTACATTGAACATCTTGTCGGGGATGGAATTATAACGTGGGGCGTTCGGAACGAGTTGTGTCACATCAAACGATAACGTCATAGGTTCTTGTTTTAATTCTGCCACTTAATTTTCCTTATGCGGGCTGCGTCATATCGCCGAATTTCTGGTAGGCGAGCTTTAATACTGTATAGGCCATATTGATTTTTTTGAGAAGTTCTTCGGCATTGGGATCGTCCCTGTTCAGATCAGGGTGATGTTTTTTCGCCAGAGCCTTATACCGGGATTTAATCTTGTCCAGATCAACCGGTGGCTCCAGCCCCATAATAGCCAAGGCTTCGAATTCCGGCGTCTGGCGGTTTCCGGCATAACGGCTGCGGTCTTGCGTGTAGTCTTTGGGCGGCTCGTCATCGGTAAAGTGGTAGGTCTGCCACGCCTTGCGTTTGATGGCTTCCGCGTTCCCGGCGGCGTCAGAGCGGCGGGTAGGGCGGTCCCAAACGGTCGCACGGGCGATATGTTCTTCCATATCGGCGATACTCATGCCCTCGAAGAAATTCCAGGCCTTATTGTACTCCTGCACATGATCCTTACAGAACCAGTAATAATCCGAAAGTTCACGGTTTTTGGGAGCCCGGTGCTCTCCATGCTCCGCGCAGCCTGGCATTTCGCAGGCTCGGGATTTGGGTGAATTATTCCCTTCGGGCTTTTCCGCCTTATCAGCAAATTCAGGAGAGTTCGGTTTCAGGTGTATTTTAGGCATTAACTTCTATAATAAAGGATTATGACCGAAGAATTCCAGACTATCCGTGAGCAAATGATAAATAAATTAACCGAAAGCTTCTCGCCAGAAGTTCTTGAGGTAATTGACGATTCTCACAAGCATATCGGTCATGCCGGGCATAATGGCAAAGGCGAGAGCCATTTTAAGATCCATATTGTTTCAAAGTTGTTTGCCGGTAAAACCCATGTAGAGAAACACCGGATGGTTTATACTGTCTTGGAAGGCTTCATCCCGCCTGTCCATGCTTTACAAATAAAGGCAAATGCCGCCTAAATATGGAATTTAAGTACACTTGCAGAGTGTATTTTATAATAATTCTTGCCGCACAGGTTGTAATCGTTGAAATTTTAGGTATATAGTCTCTTAGGACATAGTCTTATGGGAGGATAAAATGAACTTCAATCAAACGATGAATTATCATTCAATTGATAATCATACTTATAAATCCGAAGAACATGACGACGCGCCGAAGAGTACGCTCGTCAGTAAAAACATCACTATATTGGGACGGCGGACATCGGTCCGGCTGGAACCCGAAATGTGGAATGCGTTAAAAGACATCTCACGCCGTGAACATTGCTCAATCCATGATATTTGCTCTCTGATCAATATTCGCAAGAATCCGCTAACGTCATTAACTGCGGCAATCCGCGTTTTCCTGATGCTGTATTATCGCGCGGCTTCGACGCAAGAAGGACATAGCAAAGCAGGCCATGGCAATTTCGAGAATATGAAGGCACGAGCTCGGATTACGGTTGATCTGAAAACGCTGCACCCTTCACCGGATAGGGGACTATCCGATATGCCTCAATCCGATTATAAATGGGTTTATTGATTAATTAACCCGCGTCATCGCCAGATATTTTTGCTGACGGCGCTTAATCAGGCGCTCAGGATCCCAAGGTGACATTTCATTGAGCGACTTTTCGATCTGGTTGCCGACGGCTTCGATAGTGGCAGCTTTACCGCGATGCGCTCCGCCGAGCGGCTCCTCGATAATACCGTCCACGAGTTTCATGCCTACTAGATCTTGAGCAGTCAGCTTCAGCGCTGTTGCGGCTTCTTCCGCATTGGCCGCGGAGCGCCACAAGATAGAGGCGCAGCCTTCAGGCGAAATAACAGAATAAATCGAATGCTCGAGCATAAAGACGCGGTCTGCTGTCGCGATGGCAATCGCGCCGCCTGAACCACCTTCGCCGATAATGACGGATACCATAGGTGTACGCAGGCGCAGGCAGGACGCGATGGATTGGGCGATAGCTTCCGACTGGCCGCGTGCTTCGGCTTCGACGCCCGGATAAGCGCCAGCCGTATCAACAAGGGTTACGACAGGTAATTGGAATTGAGACGCCATTTCCATCAGGCGCTGTGCCTTGCGGTAACCTTCGGGTTTGGCCATACCGAAATTATGTTTGATGCGGGTTTCTGTGTCGTGACCTTTTTCATGGCCCATGATGACAACGGAGCGCCCCCGGAAACGGCCAAGACCGCCAATCAAGGCTTGATCATCCGCAAACTGGCGGTCACCGGCAAGCGGTGTAAAATCTTCGATTAAAGCTGCGACATAGTCGATAAAATGCGGACGGTCGCCATTACGCGCAACCTGTACTTTTTGCGCAGGGGTGAGTTTGCTGTAAGTGGTCTTCAGCAATTTCTCCGACTTTGTTTCAAGGCGGGTCAGTTCCTCCGCGATGTTGAAATCCTTGCTGCTGGTCATGTGACGCAATTCAGCAATTTTTCCTTCGAGTTCCAATATCGGTTTTTCGAAGTCCATGGCAGCCATGATCAGTATCCTTTAGTTAGTTTGAAAACGTGGGGGACAATAACAAATCAGGCAGGTCCTGACAAATGGGATCCTGCCTGATTTGAATATTTTATGAGAAATGAGCCTTAAGCTGTTTTCTTGCCGAGAGGATGTTTTTCCTCGACGGTTTTCTTGAGCTTCTTGCCAAGAATATGTGTGTAGATTTGTGTCGTCGCGATATCGGCATGACCCAGCATCTTCTGGACAGCGCGAAGGTCCGCACCGTTGGAAAGAAGGTGAGTTGCGAAAGCGTGGCGCAGAATATGCGGAGATACGCGTTCTTCGTCGATTTTTGCAGCGCGTGCCAGATCTTTTAAGAGCTGGGCAAAACGTTGACGTGTCAAGTGACCGCTATCCGATGTACGGGATGGGAACAACCATTTGGACTGGTTTGCCATGTTTTCGCCGGATACGAATTGATTGCGAAGCTCGAGATAACGAGCCACAGCCTTTTGAGCAGAGTCGGACAAGGGAACCATACGCTCACGTCCGCCTTTACCTTCGACCATAATGAATTGGTTTCCTTCGGAAATTGCAGCCATTGGCAAACCTACGAGTTCGGAAACGCGAAGGCCTGTCGCATATAGCATTTCGAGAAGACATACCAGACGTACGCTTTCCGCTCCGCCTTGTTCGCTTGCGGATTTGATCAAGGCGTCGACTTCGCTCTCAGCCAATGTCTTTGGGAGAGTGCGGGTTTGTTTCGGTGATTCAATCGCAGATGTCGGATCATCCTGACGGACGTTTTCGGAAACGAGGTAACGGTAGAACTGGCGAAGGGCAGAGAGACGACGCGCAACTGTGCGAACGGCTATCTGGTTCTTGTTCTGGCCTTTTACATGGATTTTACCAGCGAGGTCGGCCAAGTAAGATTTCAGATCATCCGCTGTCGCGTTCTCGATCTCTTTTTTGCGGGTTCCGCGGATAAAGAGGCTGACATCAGCAAGGTCACGCCAGTAGGCATGACGTGTGTTCAATGCTGCGCCACGTTCTGTGGTGAGCATATCCAGAAAGGAATCTACCCATTTAGAAAGTGTTGGCTTCGGCATTGCCGGACGACCTGGACGTGCCATAATAATTCTCCTATATTTTCTTCTCGTTCTTAGTTTCAATCAAATCCGCCAGCACTTCATGTGCTAGACTTCTATTCTCTTCACTCAACCCCACAGACTGTAGACCTTCGCTGATTCTGATTAGGGCAAGAGGATGAATCTGTGAAATCCTCTGTCCATTCAGTATCTGAAGCGAATAAATGATAACTTTTCCAGTATCTTGCTTTGCAACGGCCTGAATAAGGTTATTCATTAATTCCTTAGAAGGCATTACATAATCGGTAGACCCTGTCAAGCTAAAAACATTTTCATAAGACTTTTCGTTAATTTTACCCCCAGCTTCCTCATTCTTCAATATTAGAGAAAGAGCATAAAATTGAGCGTTTTCAGGGTTTTCCTTCAATTTGGCCGATTCTGAAGACTTTTTATCCTGATCTGTATTGGAAGAAGCTCCCAGTGCTGAAATCACATCCATATCGGTCATTGATTCTTTAGATTGTGCCTCTGGCTTGTCAAAAGCCTTCGAAAACCATGGTCCAGAGACATTGATTCTCGCTCTTATAAGGAGGCTTACAACTTCGCGGGCTTCTTCGGTCGAAAAAGCATCGACATTTTTCAAAGAACCGAAAGAGGCGGCAAAAGGAAGCAAAGCCGCATTGCCGGAATTAGGCATAATCTTCAAAACTTCTTTTAATGCCGTATTATCTGCCGGAGATGCTTTTACCTTATTATATAAATTAAGCACTACAGGCCAGTAACCAGTTTGGTTAGGAAGCGAAGAGGCGCTTTGGGTAACAAACTCATTAATGAAATCGGTTGCCGGAACCATGCCCTTTTCAGCCGCCGCTGCCAGCAAGCTTAGTTTTTCAGCCTGATCTGTCGGTGATTGCTTCAATAGCAACGAAATAATCTGTGGTTTTAGCGGTTTTACATTGTCAGGCGTAAATAGACTTTTGGAAATTAAACCAGCCTTGTTTGCCGATAAAATTTCTATAACCGACTTACCGTTTAATTCGGAAAGGCTGGCAGGGGATTTAATCTGTTTCGCGCTCGTAAACAAAGACGATGTCTTGGCAAAGGATTCAGATTCGTTTCCGGTACTATCTGTTGTCAGCAAGATATTACAGAACTTGTTCAGGTCAGGCCAGAAGCTGGTCGATGAAGTCTGTTTTAAATCATCGGACAAGGCCTTTTCTTCCAGACAGGCAAGGCCCATCTGCCCCATGCTGACCATGGCCTCTGTACCTGCCAGAGCGGCTTTGCCCGATGGGATATTGCCTTCCAGTTTTTTATACAAAACAACGGTTTCATCGAATGCGCCAAGATCGACTAATGTCGTAATACGCGAGGAAAAAGCTTCATTTGCTTTGTCATCGGCAAGATTTTCTGCATCCGGTGCGGTCAACAGAGCTCGCAATAAAAGGCCGCGCATAGTAGGCGATGAAATATTGACATTCAGCATGCCTAAATCTGATGCCAAAGCCTTTCCTGTATAATCTTTCCAGATATCGGAGCCGAGGCCACCATCAGATATCCTGGCATAAAGGCCTAGAGAATTAAGATTAACGGTATTTTCCTGTTCGATATCCGCAGCGGCCTTGGAGATCGAATCCGCACCGCTTTGGCGAGGTTTGATCTTAACCGGCAGTATCGGGCTATGGACAACGGCTGGCGGCGCAGATGGCGTGGGCGCGGGTTGTGATTCTGCAAAAGCGGGCTGAATAAAAAAGGCGCTGGCCAGGAGGCAGGAGATAATCTTGCTATTCATCTTATTTCAACTGGTCTGCTGAAAGGTCGCGGGTCACTGTCGTTTGTGTAACGGGTATATCCGTGCTGGCGACATAGGCGAAGCTGCCGACGACGAGAGCGATTAGAATAAGGGTCAGAATTCCAAAGATTTTCATTGCTATGTCCTTTAACGTATAACTGCGATGAAACTATTAAACGAAATAGGGAAATGCAACAGGGTATGGGACGCATACATAAAACTTCCCCCGGTATTTAAGACGTTGTATGAAGGCCGAGCATGGAAATGAACGATCAAATTCAACACATAAACGACCATCTTTCAAAGCCGGTGGTCATTATAGGCATGATGGGGGCCGGTAAAACCACCCTCGGACGAAAATTGGCTGAAAAACTCGGCTGGGATTTCATTGATTCCGACATGGAAGTGGAAAAAGAGCAGGGGGTTTCGGTTAAGGAAATCTTCGAATTAAAAGGCGAGGCTGTTTTTCGTGCGCTGGAAAAAGATAAGATCGCCGTACTTCTCGGTTCAGGCCGCAAAATTCTGTCTGTTGGCGGCGGGGCGGTTACCGCACCGGATACGGCAGATAGCATATTTACGCGGGCGCTCTCTATCTGGATCGACGCGCCCATCAAAATGCTGGCTAAAAGAACCGTAGGAAACGGCGCACGACCTTTGTTGGCCGGGCGGGATGTTGAAGAGGCGTTATCAGAACGCATGGAGCAAAGACGTCATCTTTATCAACGCGCCGATTTGCATCTCGACGGTTCAGCGGATATCAATATCGTAGCGAATAAAGCCATAGGACAGATTTACGATTATCTGATACAAAATCCCGATGAAATTTGATTTTAAAAAGCTCGATGTCAAGCTTAGCGAGCGCTCTTACCCGATTTATATCGGCGCGAACATCCTTCATAAAAGCGATATGTGGTGGCCAGAAACGAAAGCGCAAAAGGCTTTCATTATTACGGACGAAAATACCGCTGATTTATATGCGCAGCGTTTGCAAGTTATTCTACCCATTGAATCCGTCGTCTGTAAGGTTCCGGCAGGAGAGAAAAGCAAATCATTTACTGAATACGAAACCATTCTTGAATGGATGATCGGCAACGGTCTGAACCGCCATTCTCTGGTTATAGCGCTGGGCGGCGGCGTTGTAGGCGATCTGGCTGGTTTTGTATCAGCCACCGCCATGCGCGGCGTCAAGTTTATCCAGATGCCAACAACACTTTTATCACAAGTTGATAGTTCGGTTGGCGGTAAGACAGGGATCAATTCCAAGCAAGGCAAAAATTTAATCGGCGCGTTTTACCAGCCGCAAGTTGTTGTGATTGACACGTCAACTTTAAAGACGTTGCCTGTTCGCGAAATGAAAGCCGGGTATGCTGAAATCGTAAAATATGGACTTTTAGGTAATAGCCGCTTTTTCGAATGGCTAGAAAAAAATGGTCCCAAAGTTATCGCCGGTGATGATGATGCGCTGGTATATGCAATTGAAACGAGTTGTTCGATGAAAGCCGAGATTGTCCGGCAGGACGAGTTCGAGGAAACGGGTTTGCGAGCGCTTCTCAATCTTGGTCACACATTTGCTCATGCGCTGGAAACCTATTGTCAATATGACGGCAGGTTATTACACGGCGAAGCGGTCGGAATAGGCCTTGTCCTCGCGGCGCGATTATCCGCAAAGCTCGGTTATATTTCTGATGCCGATGCCAAAAGGGTGAAGTCTCATTTAATCTCTGTCGACATGATGAGCGAGATAAAAGATATTCCCGATATCGACGCGAATGCGGAGCAATTACTCGAACTGATGCGTAAGGATAAAAAGGCAAGCTCGGCTGGCCTTGTTTTCGTCCTGTTAAATAAACTGGGACGCGCCAAGCTTGATAGTGAAGTGCCGGAAGAAAAAGTTCTCGAAGTTTTGAAAGAGTCGCTCGCATGACATTACTGATTTCAACTCTAATCGTTTTATTCCTGTTGTTCTTATCGGCATTCTTCTCGGCGGGGGAAACATCGATGACAGCCGTATCCGAGCCGCGCATGCTGGCCGCGGAAAAGAACGGCAACCGTCTTGCCAAGATGGTCAATAAAATCCTGATGCGCAAAGACCGAATGATTGGGGCGATGCTGCTAGGTAATAACCTTATTAATATTCTGGCCTCGGCCATTATGACGAATGTATTGATCGGCATGTTCGGCGAAGCTGGTGTTTTCTATGCCACGGGCGTCATGACAGTACTTATCCTGATCTTCGCGGAAGTTTTGCCGAAGACATTGGCGCTGCACAGGCCGGATAATATGGCCATGTTTATGGCGCCGGTCATGCGCGTGATCATCATCTTATTCTCCCCGATTACGCAATTGATTTCATCTATCGTACACACGACACTGAAGTTTTTTCGTGTCGACTTAAGCCAGATCGATGAAGAAGCCCAGATGGAAGTCTTGCGCGGCGCGATCGAGATGCATCGCGGGCCTGAAGAGGAAACGCAGAAACAGCGGGCGATGTTAAAATCCGTTATGGATTTGGCTGATGTTACGATTGAAGAAGTCATGATTCATCGCAAAAATGTTGCCATGATTGATGCGGCAACTGACGCAGAAGAAATTATTGACGAGGTTCTAAACAGTCCCTATACGCGCATGCCGGTTTGGAAAGATAAGCCGGATAACATTATTGGTTTGATCCATGTGAAATGGCTGCTGCGAGAGTTGAAAACCGCCAATAACGATTATTCAAAGATCAGAATCGAGGATATCGCGGCGGAGCCGTGGTTTGTACCGAACACGACGACGTTGTTCGATCAATTGCAGGCGTTCCGCGAACGCGGGGAGCATTTTGCTTTCGTAATCGACGAATATGGCAGCTTCATGGGTGTTGTCACGCTCGAAGATATTCTGGAAGATATCGTCGGTGATATTGATGACGAGCATGATATGAGCATGCCCGGCGTGAAGAAGCAGCCGAACGGGACGTATCTCGTCAACGGGACAGTCACAATCCGCGATATCAAGCGGGAGTTTGAATGGGATTTACCCGATGCCGATTATTCAACAATTGCCGGCCTAGTCCTGTACGAGGCAAGAAAGCTGCCCGATGTAGGGCAAAGTTTCATGTTTCATAAATTCAAATTCGATGTGGTGCGCAGGCACAGAAACCAGATCACGCTGGTGCGTGTCACGCCACCGCCGAAGAGCGCTATGCCTGAATAATTAACCTGTGATCGATACGCCGAAAATGCGCCCGACAGTAAATGTTAGCGCTGCTGCGGCATAGCCGATCAAGAGTTGACGAAGACCGGAGAACCCAAAGCCGCGTCCGGTAAACAGCGCCGTTCCCATGCCGATAATTAAAAGCCCAAGGCCACTGACGAGCAAGGATGTAATAACGGCTTCATGCCCTTCTAAAAACATAAAGGGAGCAACAGGAAAAATTGCGCCGATGGCAAAAAGGAAAAAAGACGAGATCGCGGCAGTCCATGCAGAGCCGCCCAGTTCGTCCGGATCGATGCCAAGTTCTTCTCGGACCAGCGTATCGAGAGCGCGATCAGGGTCCGACATCAGGCGGTTGGCAAGTTCGGTAGCATGCTCTTCCGTAAGGCCCTTGGCCTGATAGATTAGAATCAATTCTTGTTTTTCTTCTTCCGGATTTTCTTCCAGCTCGCTTTTTTCTTTATCGATCTGTTTCTGATGAAGTTCGCGCGAAGAGTTCACCGAGAGCCATTCACCCATTGCCATTGAGCACGCCCCTGCGACCAATCCGGCAAGGCCTGTAAGAAGAATTGTCTGGGAAGCGACAGCCGCGCCGGCCACGCCCATAACGAGGGAGAGATTGGACACAAGCCCGTCATTTGCGCCGAGAACGGCAGCGCGAAGCTCGTTTCCTCCAAGGAAATGGCGTTTTTCGAGCTTGGCGACATCTGCCCCAGGCATGCCGAACTTGGTTTTTTTGGACAAAGCGCGCAAAATCAAGGCGTGGGATTTTTCCTCGCGCGGCATAGCGCTGCGGCAAACTTCATTTTGCCCAAAATATTTATTGCTGTCTTTTGATTCAATCGTAGCAAGGCTCGGTAGGATAAAGCTTGAACCCATTTTTAGCCCCAGCCAGATCATAAAGCGGGTACGGGGAGAGACTTTTATTTTATCGGGATTGCCGCCGGCCTTGATCACCTGTTCACGCCAGAAAGCGGCGTGTTTGTCTTCGATGGCTGCCAGTTTCAGATAAACGGAGGAGGTGGCATGGGTCTCTTCCTGCTCTGCCATAGCCTTATACATGGCTGAGGCGTCGATTTCGCCCTGAAGATTGTCGAGATAGCGGGATAAGGGATTGGTCATGGATTTTATTTATCACAGCGGACATAGTGTTCACAGAGAGTTTTTATGGACTTTCGCCCAGCTTAATTATGGATTATATATAGTCCGACGGAATTTAGGGAGATTGCCGCCTATGCGGGAATGACACGATGAGCAGATTTTTATTTCTAACAGTTTTATCTTTACTGACATTTACAAAAATCGCGCATGCCGATTATTTCGTCTGGGCGGATGAGAAAACGGGATTGAGCGCATCTTTTCCCGATAGCTGGAAGATTATTTCCAACAAGCAGCCGGATGACGTCTTGAGTGTCGCGCTGCCGTCAGGTGACGACAATGCTCGTTGTTTTATCCGTGCCGATCTCGATAAAAGATTTATCATCTATCCGCAGCATTTGCGCGACGAAGTGCAGCGCGTGGCGTTTTCCAAGGATTACTGGAAAGATTATAACGCAACATATAACAATGTGCAGATATTAGGCTATGGCGATGAAACGGGCCTCGGCAAGGGATATGCTTCGACGCAGATGATTACCTATACAACCCCGCCGGATGAGCCGTTCGAAAACCGCGCGGCGATTATGTCGGTATCAAATTATTACGATAAGACTTATGTTGCGCAATGTTCGGCAAAGCAGGATTCATATCAGAAATATGCAACGGCGTTTCTAAGCTTCATGAAAACCATAGACATGAAAAAAGCCTATCATGAGCTTACGATAGGCAATCATCCCAGAAACTTTATCAATGGCGGAACGCTCGAGTTTAAAGACAAGAACGGAGTTAGTACCGGTAGGTACTAGTGGGGAGTAGACACTGATCAGTGGTCGGTTTAGAATAAGGCATCCTTCACTGAAAACTGTATACTAATTCATGCAAATTTACCTTCCCATCGCTGAAATGACCGTTCCTGTTGAGGCTATTTTAGTCCTCGGTATGGTTGCGGGCTTTTTTACGTCGGTCTTTGGGGTTGGGGGTGGTTTTTTGACTACTCCTTTTTTAATTTTCCTAGGCGTGCCGCCATCGATTTCCGTCGGAACGCAGGCCAATCAATTGGTGGCGTCGTCTGTATCAGGATCATTGATCCATTGGAGCCGCGGGAATATCGATATCAAGCTGGGGCTTACCATGTTGGGCGGAAGTGTCGTCGGCTCGCTGATCGGGATTGGTCTCTTTAAAATTCTCCAGCATATGGGACAGATCGATGCGGCGATTAATATTCTTTATATTATTTTGCTCGGCAGCATCGGCACGATGATGCTGATAGAAAGTGTTTATGCCTTATTGAAGAAAAGTCCAACAGAGAAGGGGCGGTCTAAATTCTGGGTCATGCTTGGCGAACGATTGCCGTATAAAATGCACTTCCCGAAATCTAAAATGTATATCAGTGCATGCCTGCCGGCGGGGATCGGATTTTTAGGCGGTTTGATTACATCCTTGATGGGGGTTGGCGGCGGGTTCTTTATGGTTCCTGCAATGATTTATATTCTGGGCATGTCAACCATCATGGTGGCGGGTACTTCTTTATTTCAGATTATGTTCACGACAATTTTTTCAACGATTTTACATGCGGTCGCCAACCATACGGTTGATCTGGTGCTTGCGGTTCTTTTAATCGTCGGCGGGATTATCGGATCGCAAATTGGGGTGAGAGCAGCAAAGCATATTCGCGGTGCGCCTGCTCGGCTAATGCTGGCGGCTATGTTGATTATTGTTGCGGGAAAACTGTCGTCTGATTTATTCATCCCACCTTATGAACTTTTTTCGATGCAGGAGAGATGATGAGATATTTCCTGCTATTCCTTTTTTTCCTGATTTTACCGCCCGTGGCAAAAGCCCAGAATGCAGGTAATATTGTAATCGATTTGGCAGATGACCGTATCGATATTACGAGTAGTTTTAGCGGCGAGAAGGTTACGGTATTCGGTACAGCCGATCAGGACGGCGATATCGCGATTGTATTGCGTGGACCACAAACCCGTATCGTCATGCGCAAGAAAGAGCCGTCTTTGGGCATGTGGTTAAACCGGGAGTCGGTGGATTTTAAGAACGTGCCATTATTTTATAGCTATGCGGTCACTCGTTCTGAGGGCGGGATTGCCGATGCGCAGACTTTAAAAAATTATGGCATCGGTTTGAATGCATTGGAATTCGATGCTGCCAAATATGATGACAAGGCCGGAATTGCCGAGTTTCAGGAAGCCTTGGTTCGTACCCAGCAGGCGAAGGGGCTGTTTCCGTTAACGCCAATGCCAATCCGTTTTATAGGCCAACGTTTATTTAAGGCAACTTTCTATTTGCCATCGGATGTTCCAGTCGGACAATTTTCTGTTGTTGGCTACTTGTTCAAGGATGGTGCATTTGTCGACAGCCGTACGATCAATCTGGAGGTTGCGCAGACGGGTTTATCAGGTGAAGTTCTAAACTTCGCGGCCGATCATAGTTTTGCCTATGCGTTACTGGGTTTGTTTTTAGCCATGATGGCAGGCTTTACGGCTTTCTGGATGTCCAGAAGCCAGCGTGCATAAGGAGATATTCAATGGAATACAAAGTTCGTAAGGGTGATGGCGGGGTTTATCTCGTTGTAATTGACGAAACGCCGGAATTTGAGCTGGCTTTGCGCTATGCCGCCCGTATGGCAGAAAACCGCCGCGGACATGTTGCGCTTCTTCAGATCATCGATATGGAAGAATTTCAAGACTGGGGGAATATCGAGGCGATGCTGCGCAAAGAACTGCGTGAGAAGGCCGAGAAGCAGATTTGGGAAGCGTGCCGTAAGGTCCATGAATTGACCGGGCAGATTTCGGCTCTATATATAGCTGAAGGCGAAGCCAAGAATGCGGTGATCGAAACGATTAATTCCGATCCAAGCCTGGTTCAACTGGTGCTGGCGGGTGGAGTCGGTGTCAAGGGGCCGGGACCGCTAATTAACTATCTTATATCGAAAGGTCTTGGTGATTTGCAGGTTCCTGCGGTAATAGTGCCCGGAAACTTTGATACCAACAGAATTGATGCGATTACTTAAATGTTTATACAAACCGAACCCACTCCTAATCCTTTGACCATAAAATTCATTCCGGGCGAGATTGTTCTCGAGCGTGGCGTGGCGGATTTTCCAACAGCGGATTCCGCAATCGGTAAATCCCCCTTGGCGGAGCGCCTATTTAAAATCGAAGGCGTGCGCGGCGTCTTCTTTGGTAAGGATTTCGTGTCCGTTACCAAAAGCGAAGAGCGAGAATGGCTGACATTAAAGCCATTGGTTCTTGGCGCTCTATTTGAGCATTTTACGACGGGTCAGAAAATCTTGAGCGATGCGCCTGTCGGTAAAGATGCATCATCCGAAGAAGACAGCGATGTCGTCAAGCAGATCAAGGAAATACTTGAGACACGCGTGCGTCCGGCAGTGGCGCGCGATGGCGGCGATATCGCATTCGAAGATTTCGATAAGGGTATTTTATTCCTGCGTATGCAAGGCGCCTGCGCCGGATGCCCGAGTTCTGTTGTCACGCTTAAAATGGGCATCGAAAATATGATGCATCATTATGTGCCGGAAGTTCTGGAAGTCAGGGCTGTACAGGATTGAAATCGGCTGCTTCCGTTTTCACCGGAAAATAAAGCAAAAAACCCAACCAGCGATAACGCGGATCGTCATCAGGTAATTCACCCGCAACAGGTATTGTGCAATTGATACGCAGGCGCTCCGTTACTGGTATCTCAGGAAACCGAAGTTCGACACGGCCAGAACCGAGAAAAGCGGTTTGCGGCTGGATGCTGCCGGATGAAAAACATTTGGTTTTCTTCATGTCATCGCTGGAAATTTGATCGCTGATCGTAAAACCGATATCAGGCATGGCATTCATGTAACTGGTATCGGGCGTAATGTCTTTTACAGGAAACGGCATTGCATTCGATGTTGTGCGGAACCTCTCCAAATCACCGAAATCATCCGTCATGGTAAAACGTGGAAGTTTCATCATATCGGTCGATTGCGTGATAACGCCTGAGTTCTGACCGAACGCCGCGTGAAAACCTGCCTTTTGAACAGCGTTTACGAAGGCGGATGAATATTCACCGAGTGGGTAAGCGAAATAAAGAGGCTCCCGTCCCAATTGCTCACGATAGATACTTTTAGCGCGGTTTAGATCTTCGGTAATTTTTTCTTCTACCCAGCTGCCCAAATGCCCATAGGAGAATGTCGAAAGGCCGATCGTGACGAAATCATTTTCTTGCAGGTTTTTGAGTGTTTCCCATTCGCTGGCTTCGGCAAGGCCGGGACTAATGAAAATGGTAAAAGGGATTTTATTTTGAACCAGTAAGGGTATGGCTTTGGAGTAGGTTTCCTCGTCCGGTTCGTCAAAAGTGAGTGCGATAGTATTAGGGGGGAGGCTTTCACCGCTCTTTTGCTTGGCGAGAAGCTCGGGAAGAGCTAAAACTGTATAATTACCGAGGCCGATTTCCTCGATCTGCTGCGAAAACTTCTCATAGGATAGAGAAGAGTCATCGCCGCTATCCGTGATCGAGAAATAGGCATAGACCGAGGATGATGAGTTATCTTCCAGTACATCCGCACGGGCTGGATAAGCCCCGATGCACAGGAAGGCAATAATCAGAGATAATTGAAATATATTGCGGCCCATATGGGCAGACTATAGTAAAGAGGCGGAACCGAAACAATGAAAATGACGTGGCAGGAAGAGCTGAATAAGACAAAAAATCGCCGCATCGTGTTGGCGCTCGATACTGCCGTGACCGGCTGCGCGGTTTGTATCTCGGATGGAGAGCAGTTCTGGACAGAAACCGTTGAAACCGAGAGAGGGCAGGCAGAATGTCTTGTCCCGATGATCAACAGGGTGATCCGCAAGGCGGGCTATACATATAACGATTTCGACCGCATCGCGGTAACGACAGGGCCGGGGTCGTTTACCGGCGTACGGGTCGGACTTTCGACTGCCAAGGCTTTAGGTTTGTCGATCAATAAACCTGTTTCCGGTTTCGATACTTTATCGGTCATTGCCAAGGCCAGTGGATTACAACGCGATACAGTTATAATGATCGATACCAAACGCGGAGATTTCTACGGACAGGCCTTTACAAAAGATCTACAGCCAATCGGTGAACCGGAAATCTGGACAATGGACATGGCGGAGAATTCGGCTTTTGCCATTATCCGGGATGTTTTGCCCGATATCGAAGTAATGGCACGCATGGCGTCTGAGATCAAAAGCGATGAGATCACCTATCATCCGGAAAAGGCGCCGCATCCTCTTTATATAAGAGGGGCGGAAGTAAGCCAGTCTAAGCGGATTATACCAAAAATTGTAAAAACGGCTTAATTAGGCTGCTTTTTTACGCTCAATTTTCTGGTCGTATTCGCCGATTTCCTTGTAAGTAGATAAGGTTGTATCGATTTCTTCGAAGACGTTGAACATTTGGTCTTCAGAGGCAGGGCTTTCGACGACGACGACAAGAGATGGCTTGTTGGACGAAGCGCGGATCAGGCCCCAGCTTCCATCTTCTAGCGTAAAGCGCACGCCGTTGACTGTCACCACATCGACGATTTTTTGTCCGCAAACACTTTCGCCTTTGTCTTTTTTATCCTGATAGATTTTGGTCAATGTTTCGACCATGCCGTATTTAATATCGTCTGCGCAATAAGGCGCCATGGTCGGGGAGCCCCAAGTTTTCGGCAATGCGTCTTTTAAATCCGACATTGATTTTTCCGGATTGCGGTCCAGAATACGGCAGATCGTAACCGCCGTTAAAATACCATCGTCATAGCCACGGCCAATTGGATCATTCAAAAAGAAGTGACCGGATTTTTCAAAGCCAGCCAAAGCGCCGGATTCATTAACCTGACGCTTCATGTAAGAGTGGCCGGTTTTCCAGTATTGAGTTTTTGCGCCAAGTTCTTTCAGGACTGGGTCGGTATTGTAAAGCCCCGTTGATTTAACATCGGCAACAAAAGTCGCGTTTTTGTGAATAGCGGCAAGGTCGCGCGCGCAGATGACGCCCATTTTATCAGCAAAGATTTCATCGCCGGTATTGTCGATCACGCCGCAGCGGTCGCCATCGCCATCGAAACCGAAAGCGATATCGGCACCGGTTTCTTTGACCTTGGCCGACATGGCATGAAGCATTTCCATGTCTTCCGGGTTCGGATTGTATTTCGGGAAAGTATAGTCGAGATCGCAATCCATCTCGATAACATCAACGCCGATACGGCGAAGTGCTTCGGGCGCATAGGCTCCGGCAGTCCCGTTACCGCATGCGACAACGGCCTTGATTTTACGCTTTAGTTTGCCGTCTTTGGTCAGATCGGCAATATAGCGTTCCTTGATATCACCAACATATTCGTAAGAGCCGCCTTCGCGCGCAACATATTTTTCATCCATAACGATGTCTTTCAGGTGAGACATCAATTCAGGGCCGAATGTCATCGGACGTTCAGTCCCGATTTTGACGCCTGTCCAGCCGTTTTCGTTATGGCTGGCCGTGACCATGGCAACGGCAGGGGCATCAAGTTCGAATTGGGAAAAATACGCGGTTGGTGAAAGGGCCAAGCCAATATCGTAAACTTTACAGCCGGCTGCCATCAGGCCGATGATTAGCGCCTGCTTGATTGTTGCGCTGTAAGAGCGGTAGTCATGGCCGACGACGACAGCGGGGGGATTTTTCTTCATTTCATGGACGATCGTGCCGATGCCCATGCCCAGAGCCTGAATACCGCGAAGGTTTATTTGTTCAGGAAAAAGCCAGCGAGCATCATATTCGCGGAAACCTTGCGGTGCGACAAAGATTTCGCGTTCATAAGCTTCTGTGTTCGGCTTGAGTGACATTAAATAAACTCCTGAAATACTTTAAAAATATGATTGTTTAGTAATAGATTTTGCTGCATTTGCAAACGCCCAAAATCAATTTTAATTCCCTGAAGCAGAAAGTTTTTCTACATATTCATAGCCGGGCTTGTTTTTCATGACTTCCAATAAGCCTTCCCATGTACCCACATCCATCCATTGCATATCGCAAGGGATGACAGAAAGATCGGATGAGTTCTCCAGAACGGCTTTATCAAAGGATACTGGCGGGATATCTGCTCCATTTTCGACATGCTCCAAAATATCGGGTGCATGCAGGCGAAAAACATTCAAAATCGCCGATGCCTTGAAAGTAAATATACCGCTATTCCAGAGATATTGGCTGCTTTCGAGCAGCTTTTTGGCTGTGGCAATATCGGGTTTTTCGATAAAGGCTTCAACGGAAAGGGGGTTTTTAGAATTGATCTTTATATAGCCATAACCCGTTTCAGGTCTGTGCGGCGTTATGCCGAATAAGGCGATACGGTCTTTCAGGGCTTCTTTTTCGGCAATAATCAAAGAAATATTTAGTGGTGTGATATCTTCAATATAGTGATCTGAAGGCATGACCAGCATGAGAGAATCCGGCGAAAAATGTTCGCTTACATAATAAGCTGCACGGGCGATAGCCGGACCGGTATTCAATGGTGTTTTTTCGCTGATGATATGTGGGCAAGGGCGACCAAGATGGGTTTTTACCAGATCGGTATATTGTTCATTTGTGACGATGACGGTTTCATTCAAACTTGCGCCAGTCAGGTTTAAGCCGCGCTCAACAGTTTTTTGAAATAGGGATGTCTGGGGATCGATCAGGTTCAGGAATTGCTTCGGCCTATCCGCCTTGCTTAAAGGCCATAGCCGTTTTCCAAAGCCGCCACATAAAATGACCGGTATTATTCTCCCCATATAAAGGTCAATAACACAGTTTTGCACCTCTGCGAAAGCGGGATGTTAAATGCTTCTTAAAGTAATTCCAAGTATTGTAGTATTTATATAGTTGAATTACTGTCTGGTTTAAGAGAATTACCTACAGGTGGAAATAAATGGCTGATAATCCAAAGAATAACGACATACTGGCTCTTACTACGGAAATTGTTTCAGCGCATTTATCCAATAATACTGTTCCCGCAGGTGAAATTCCGGCTCTTATCGAGCGGATTTATAAAACATTATCGGGGGTCGGCGGCGATGTTTCAGCGAGCAGCGTTACGGCAGAGCGCCCACAGCCAGCCGTGCCGATCCGTAAATCCGTCATGCCGGAATATATCGTCTGTCTGGAAGACGGGAAAAAGCTGAAAATGCTCAAACGCCATCTGAAAACTGCCTATAAAATGACGCCGGAACAGTATCGCGAACGTTGGGGCTTGCCAGCCGATTATCCAATGGTAGCGCCTAGCTATGCCAAAACTCGCTCACGCCTTGCCAAAGATATAGGTCTCGGTACTAAAGGCCGCAGCGAACGTAAGAAGAAGTAATCAGCTTAATTCTTTGCTTCTTTTTGCTGCTGCCGAAATTGCTTTTTGGATCAAAAGGCTTAGACCCCGAGGATCAGTTAATATCTCAAGAGCGGCTTCGGTCGTGCCGCCGGGGCTGGTGACGTTTTTGCGCAAGGTTTCAACGGGAATATCTTTCTGCGCCTCGGCAAGAGCAGCGGAACCGATAACGGTTTGGCGCGCCAGTTTCATGGCGAGATCAGCGGGCAGGCCTTGATCAATGCCTGCTTTGGCAAGTTCTTCAATTAGCAGAAATACATAAGCCGGACCTGAGCCGCTGACGGCCGTTACGGCGTCCATGAATTTTTCGTCAGTAACCCATTCAAATTGCCCGACATTTTCGAATAAGGTTTTAACTGCAGTTTTCTGGGGGGCTGTTACAATATGATTGGCGCAAGCTACCGTCATGCCTTTACCGACCATGGCGGGCGTGTTTGGCATCGTGCGTATAATCGCCTGACGATCTGGTAGAATATCTTGCAAATATTTCAATGTCTTGCCCGCAGCAATTGAGACATAAAGTGAAGCAGTAACGCGTTGGATGAGCTCCGTTAAAACCTCATCCATAACTTGAGGTTTTACGGCCAAAACAATGATATTAAATTGTTTTACAGGAAGGCTTGCCAGGCTTTCATAGCCGCGTTTGGTTGAAGGATCGAGCACAAAAATATGGTAGCCGATATTCTTGTTCCATTGCTCAAGGAGCGCAGAACCCATTTTGCCGCAGCCAACGAGAAGTATTTTTTGCTGAATAGCCAAGGCTAGGATCGTCCGGCAATCGGCATCATGGCCAAACTCAAATCATCTGAGTCCGGTACTGTAGCCTGGCACAAGGAAAGGAATACAGGATAATTGCGGTCGCATTCATCTATCGCGATATGAATGAGCTCCTGTATGTGATCGGCGCCTGAGGACTGCATGCCGCGAAATAACTGCGTATAGCGAAAAGTAGGAGCTAGCGTTTCTGGCGGCAAATCGAAATGACCAAGCCAGAGGCTGGAATTGATATTGAGAACTGTTTCGGAAGCCAAAGCTTTATTCATGTCCGAAACCTGTAAGCCGTATTCGCAGCAGAACTGGAGCGCACCCATTATTTCATCCCACATGAACATCATTTTATAGTTGCCATAATGACCGCGCGCCTCAACGAATAATTCATCGCGATTGGCGCGGTTAAATGACAGCAAATCAGGAGCGTTAAGATATTCTTCGGCATCATCCAGCGGATTGACGACTTCTTCAAAGAAGGCTTCTGAAAGATCGGGCATGTTATTTCCGTCTCGAGGGTTTTACAGGTTTCTTTTTAGATGCAGTCACAAGCTTGGGCTTTGATTTTCCACCAACAGAGGCCTCTAGCTCGGCAACGCGGGCTTTCAGTTGCTCCTGTTCGGAGCGAAATTTGGAAATTGTCGCCTGCAAGCGCTCTATTTCATCGCGCGTGGCAAGGTCCATGCGGGCGGTGTAGGACTGGGCGCGTTCCTTAATATCGGAGCCAACTTGGCGGCGAACCGTGGAAATCAGGCTTGCCGCGCCGCCGGCCATACGCGCCAGATCATCGAATAAACGGTTGTCAGAAGCCATATGAGCGACTCTTTCAATATTGTTGTGGAAACGGGGACTGGTTTACCACTCGCAAATGATGCGGTGCAAGTTGTGGGGAAGAGAATTTACAACTGGTCCACAGGTAATTGGATAAATATAATCAGTTGTCATTCCGGCGAAGGCCGGAATCCATGGGGAGTTTAAGTGGAAGCAAAATTTTGTGTCTACATAATGGCCAATCGACCTAATGGCACTTTGTATGTCGGGGTAGCTTCAAATCTGCTGCGGCGGGTTTACGAACATAAAGCAGGCATGGTAGAAGGATTTACAAAGCAATATGGAATTAAAATCCTTGTTTGGTATGAAGTTCATGAAAATGCTGAAGCTGCTATCACTCGAGAGAAACAAATCAAGGAATGGAAAAGAGAATGGAAAATAAATCGGATTAAAGAAATTAATCCTGAGTGGAATGATTTATACCAAGAAATTTGCAAATAATGGATTCCGGCCTTCGCCGGAATGACGGAGAAAAAATTGACAGACATCGAAACGATCAAACAAAGAAATGCGAAGGTTGAATCCGACAAGGCGTGGGAAACCTCGTGGGCGAGGAAGTTGTCTATTTGCGCTATAACTTATTTGTTTCTTGTCTTTTATCTTCCGGTACTGGGGCTTGAGAAAAGCTGGCTTCACGCTACTGTACCGGTTTGCGGATATTTATTTTCAACTCTTACCTTGCCGGTAATCAAAAACTTCTGGCTTCAAAAAATTTATAAAGGACAATCATGATTATTGTAACGGGCGGCGCGGGTTTTATCGGGTCTAATTTAGTGGCCGGGCTCGAAGCGCAAGGCGTAACGGATATTGTCGTCTGTGACGTATTCGGCATGGATGATAAATGGCGCAACCTGTCCAAGCGGGCGCTGCGGGATATAGTTCCGCCGCAAGATTTGTTTCAATATCTTTCCCGTCACAAAACTGAAATCAAAGTTGTTTTTCACATGGGGGCGATTTCCGCGACGACTGAACGCGATGTCGACAAGATCGTCGAAAACAATTTCGTCTTTACACGAGATTTATGGCGCTGGTGCGCAAAAAATAATGTGCGGTTCATTTATGCATCGTCTGCCGCCACATACGGCGATGGCTCACAAGGTTTTAAAGATGACGATGCTCCGCAGGAATTGGCAAAGCTTCAACCTTTGAACGCTTATGGCTGGTCGAAACATGCATTCGATCGCCGCGTATCCGATCTCGTTTATGTCAGCAAGTCTGAAGCGACGCCGCCGCAATGGGCAGGGCTTAAATTCTTTAATGTCTACGGTCCGAATGAATATCACAAAGGTGATATGGCGAGCGTTATCAGCAAGCTTTACCCGCAAGTGGCGGCGGGAGCGCAGGCCAAGCTGTTTAAATCCGCCAATCCTAAATATGAAGACGGCGGACAGCTGCGTGATTTCGTCTATGTCGATGATTGCGTTTCCGTGATGTTATGGCTGTATGAAAATCCTAAAGTGTCAGGTCTGTTTAATGTCGGGACAGGCAAGGCGCGTAGTTTCAAAGATCTCGCGCTGGCGACTTTTGCCGCAGCCGGATTACCGCCGAAAATTCATTACAATGACATGCCAGAGCAACTGAAGGGCAAGTATCAATATTTTACCGAGGCTGATATGACGAAGCTTCGCGCTGCCGGATACAATAAGCCGATGACGGAGCTGGAAGACGGCGTGCGTCAATTCGTTCAGCAATTCATGGCCAAGGAAGATCAGTATAGGTAATGGCAATTCAATTCCCGAACATAGACCCTGTCGCGATTCAATTGGGTCCTGTCGCAATTCACTGGTATGCGCTGGCTTATCTGGCGGGCATTCTTGGCGGCTGGTTTTTGGCCAAGCACATCGTGCGCCTCGATCAAAACCGCTATCGCCCGAATGAAACGGATGTCGATGATTTTATGACATGGGCCGTACTGGGCGTCATCCTTGGCGGGCGGATCGGTTATATATTGTTCTATAACTTTCATATCTATGCGGAGAATCCGCTCGAAGTATTGAAAATCTGGCAAGGCGGCATGTCATGGCACGGCGCGTTAATCGGCGTCATAACGGTGATTATTTCTTATGCGAAGATTAAAAAAGTTGAATTATTCAGGCTAGCGGATTTATTTGCGGTTGGCGCAACAATCGGATTTTTCTTCGGTCGGATTGCCAATTTCGTCAACGGTGAATTATTCGGGCGGGTGACAGAATCTCCGCTTGGGATCATCTTTCCGCGCGGCGGTGAATTGCCACGCCATCCAAGCCAGCTTTATGAAGCGGCGCTCGAAGGTTTTGTACTTTTTATTATTCTCGTGACGATGGCACATATATCGAAAATCAGAAATACGCCCGGATTAATTTCTGCGGCATTTCTCTTCTTCTATGGTGTGTTCCGCTTTATTATTGAATTTTTCCGAGAGCCGGATGCACAGCTCGGCTTTATCGTGGGTGATCTATCAATGGGGCAATTGCTCTGTATGCCGGTGATCGCCGGAGGCGTCCTTGTCTTTTTTGTCGCGCACCATTTAAAGAAAAAGCAAAGTCATGCCCAATCCATTGCATGATTTGATTGTTCGTCAGATTAAGATAAACGGACCGATCACGATCGCCACTTATATGGATTTATGCCTTGCTCATCCGGAGTATGGTTATTACCGAACAGGCAATCCTGTCGGCGCGGCAGGGGATTTCATCACCGCGCCTGAAGTTAGTCAGCTATTTGGCGAAATGGTTGGTATCTGGACAGCAGATATCATCGTAAAACTTGGTAATCCAAAAAAGATTTATCTATGCGAATTAGGCCCTGGCCACGGCACGTTGATGAAAGATGTCATGCGTGTTTTGTCAAAACTGGGTGCATCTATCGAAGTTCATTTGGTGGAGATTAGTGAGACGTTAAAAACGAAGCAGAAAGAAGTCTTGGGGCAGGTCATCTGGCATGAAACTATCGACACGCTGCCCGGCGATGCGCCTATCATCTTTATCGCCAATGAGTTTTTCGATGCTTTATCCTTCCATCAAGCCGTTAAAACCAAAGTTGGTTGGCAGGAAGCCGTGATTGGCTTAAGTGGCGATCAGCTTGCTTTTGGCTTGGGTAGCTTGTTAGTCGGCGAAGACTTGCCCGATGCCCCGGAAAACAGCGTCTATGAATTTTCTCCCGCGAGAGAAACGATGTGGGAAGAAATCGTGACGCGGATCGACAGACAAAAGGGTGCGGCGCTTGTTATCGATTACGGCCATCTCGAGCCGAAATTAGTCGGGACATTTCAGGCAGTTAAAAATCATCGATATGCCAATGTGCTCGAAAATCCGGGCGAGCAAGATTTAACCAGTCATGTCGATTTTTCTATTTTGAAACACCTGGCCAAGAACGTGCAAATCGATCATTTCACGACGCAAAGCGAATTCCTCAAAATCATGGGGATTGAAATTCGCGCAGAAAACCTAGCTCATTCCAATCCGTCTTTGCGTGAAAATATTATGGCGGGTCTGCGGCGTTTGGTTCATCGGGATGAAATGGGGCAGTTGTTTAAAGTAATTGGAATATCAAAATGCACCTGACATTCGAAGAGTTTGACGATCCGAGAATTGCGTACGGCTTTTTCGGACGTAAAGGGGGTGTAAGTGACGGTATTTATTCCAGCTTGAATGCAAGCCTTGCATCAGGCGATGATATCGCGGCAGTAAAAGAAAATCGCGAGCGTATCTGCAAGATACTTAATCTCGAAAATATTTCTACGCCATATCAAATTCATAGCCCCGATTGTATTATTTTGAATGGTGCGGAAGAAGGTAAAGTGCTTGGCGATGCTCTTGTGACATCGACGCCGAATGTTGCTATTGGCATTCTAACCGCGGATTGTGGGCCTGTGCTTTTTATTGGCGATGGCGCGAAGGGGCCTGTCATAGGGGCGGCGCATGCCGGATGGGGTGGTGCAGTCAAAGGCGTTCTCGAGAACACGATTAAGAAAATGATCGACGAGGGGGCTTTTATAGAAACGATCAAGGCGGCTGTCGGTCCTTGTATTGGTCCTGAAAGTTATGAGGTCTCGGAAGGGTTTCAGGCGCCCTTTTTCGAAGAAGATCGCGACAGCATCATGTATTTCAAACCCGGCGCTCCGGATAAATTATGGTTCGATTTGCCCAGCTATATTAAATTCCGGCTTGAACGGGCAGGAATCAGGGATATTACCATGAGCGGCCTCGATACATATAAAGAGGAACAGGATTATTTCAGCTTCCGTCGCGCTACGCATAATCAGGAAAAAGACTACGGGCGCGAGCTCTCGGTTATTTCAATTCGTTAGAAGGTGATGTCTTTCTTTTGCGTGGCTTAGCTAGAAAATAAATCGCGGAAGCTCCTAAAGCGCCACCCAAGCCGCGATTGTTGAATTCATCCTTCAATTTAACGCATTCTGAAGATTTGTTTTCAGGAGGACAGGTGTGAGGATCATTATAATGCATAATGGCTGTAGGCGTTGTGGCAGCCAGCCAGCCTAAGAATGCTGCGCCTATAAATTCTTTGAAGGCACTATCTGACGTTGCCATGAATATTATCCTTAAAAACTCATTGCTTTATATTCCAGACTTTTTATAGTCGGGTTCTCACAAAAAGGGCAAGTTTTATGAAGCTGATTTCCGGAAATTCCAATCTCCCTCTGGCGCAGTCTATTGCCAAATATCTGGAAGTGCCGCTGACCCAGGCCTCTATGCGCCGCTTTGCCGATATGGAAGTATTTGTAGAAATTGACGAGAATATTCGCGGCGAAGACGTCTTTATCATTCAATCGACCTGCTATCCGGCCAATGACAATCTGATGGAGCTTTTGATCGCGATTGACGCGCTGCGCCGCTCCTCGGCTCGTCGCATTACCGCCGTTATCCCTTATTTCGGTTACGCAAGACAGGATCGCCGGACAGGTCCAAGAACGCCGATTTCCGCCAAGCTGGTCGCCAATATGATTACCACCGCCGGAGCAGGCCGCGTTTTGACGCTCGATCTTCATGCAGGCCAGATTCAGGGCTTTTTCGATATCCCGACCGATAATCTGATTATTTCGCCTGTCTTTATTCCCGATATTGAGAAATCTTATGCCGGGGAAGATCTGGTGATCGTGTCGCCGGATGTCGGCGGGGTTGTACGCGCCCGCGCCATTGCTAAGCGTTTGAATGCCGAACTGGCCATTATCGACAAGCGGCGCGAAAGGGCGGGCGTGTCCGAGGTCATGCATGTGATCGGTGAAGTCGAAGGCAAGACCTGTATCATGATCGACGATATAGTCGATTCAGCCGGAACTTTATGCAATGGAGCGGAGGCGCTGATAAAGCACGGTGCGAAATCGGTTTCTGCCTATGTTGTTCACGGGGTTTTATCGGGCGGTGCCGTTGCAAGAGTTTCGTCTTCGGCGCTGTCACGACTGGTAACGAGCGACTCTATACCGGCATCCGAGAGTATCAAGGCTTGCAAAAACATAGAGCAATTAACGATTGCGCCGCTTTTGGCGGAAGCCATTAAGCGGATTGCGGAAGATCGTTCGATTTCTGCACTTTTTAAATAAGTCCTTGCCTTTAAGCGGCTAATTTCGTTATAAACCCGCATCGGTCCGCACCCCTGGAGGCGGACCTTAACCTATATTTACATAAGGATATCAACCATGTCATCTAAGCGCTATGCTTTGGCTGCACAAAAACGCGAACGGGCCGGTAAGGGGATTGCTCGTCAGCTTCGTCGCGAGAACCGTGTACCTGCCGTTATCTATGGAGATAATAAACCTCCTGTTATCATTTCATTGCCTGAGAAGGAAATGCGTCTTGAATTTCACAAAGGCCATATTTTCACTAACCTCGCCGAGCTTGATCTCGAAGGTGAAAAAATTCTGGCACTTGTTCGTGACGTTCAGTTGCACCCGGTTACAGATAAGATCGAAAGCGTCGATTTCCTCCGCGTCGGTCCGAAAACAAAAACAACCGTTTCCGTTCCTGTTAACTTCAAAGGTTTTGAAACTTCGGTTGCCGGTAAAGCTGGCGGCGTATTGAACGTGTCTTACCACGAACTCGAATTACGTTGTGTCGTGACAGACATTCCGGAAGCGATTGAGATTGATGCATCGAAAGCCGAATTCGGTACCGCGATTCACTTGTCTGAAGTAACCCTGCCGAAAGGCGCGGAAGCGGTCAGCAAAGAAGATATCGCTATTGCAACAATCGTTGAGCCGAAAGAATTCATCGAAGCCGAAATTACAGCGCCTAAATCAGATGCTGAAGTTGCCGCTGCGGCGGCAGCAGCGGCTCCTGCAGGTAAAGATGGCAAGCCAGCCGCTAAACCAGCAGCAAAGAAATAATCTGAATACTTCTTTTTTAAATCCCCCTCCTGTACAAGTGAGGGGGATTTTTATTGGATAAACCATGCATCTTCTTGTTGGATTAGGTAACCCGGGTAAAGAATACGAACGTCATCGCCACAATATCGGCTTTATGGCGGTGGATTTGATTGCCGATAAATACGGTTTTCCGCCATTCAAAAAGAAATATCAGGGCGACTATGCCGAAGGCATAATTGGCGGCGATAAGGTCGCTATTTTAAAGCCCATGACCTTTATGAACAATTCAGGCAAGTCAGTCGGCGAAGCGGCGAAGTTTTATAAAATCCAGCCGGAGAATATTATCGCTTTTCATGACGAGCTTGATATCGTGCCATTTCGCGTGAAAGTTAAAACAGGCGGCGGCGCAGGCGGTCATAATGGATTGCGTTCCATGGATGATTGGCTCGGCACGCCAGATTATAAACGCGTTCGCCTCGGTATCGGACATCCGGGTGACAAAGATCGTGTCACAGGTTATGTTCTCGGCAATTTTGCAAAAGCGGAAGAAGATGAGCTGGAGAAATTCCTTAAAGCTATTGTTGATACAACGCCGCTTTTACTGCAGAACAAAGACGAAGAATTTATGACGAAGGTGGCACTTACATTGCAGCCACCGAAGCCTAAGAAAGAAAAAAAGGAAGAAAAAGATGGGATTTAATTGCGGAATTGTTGGTCTGCCGAATGTTGGTAAATCAACGTTGTTCAATGCTTTGACAGCAACGGCGGCGGCGCAAGCAGCGAATTTTCCGTTCTGTACGATTGAACCAAATGTGGGCCGCGTGGCGGTTCCGGATAACCGTCTCGACCAACTGGCAGAGATCGGCAAGTCACAAAAAATTATTCCGACTCAGTTAGAGATTGTTGATATTGCTGGCCTTGTTAAAGGAGCTTCGAAAGGCGAGGGTTTGGGTAACAAATTCCTGGCGAATATTCGTGAGACAGATGCGGTTATTCATGTGCTTCGTTGTTTCGATGACGAAAATATCACCCATGTCGAAGGGTCCGTTGATCCAATCCGTGATGCCGAGATCATCGAAATGGAATTGATGATTGCCGATATGGAGAGTTTAGAGCGCCAGATTGACAACATGACCAAAAAAGCCAAGGGGGATAAGACTCTGACCGGCCAACTTGACTTAATGAAGCGCGTCAAAGCGGCCCTTGATGAAGGAAAACCTGCCCGCAGCGTTTCCCTGGCCGATGACGAAAAACAAATGTTCGAGATGATGCAGCTTCTTTCAGCCAAGCGCGTTGTCTATGTCGCTAATGTTTTAGAAAAGGATGTGGCGACAGGGAATGAATGGACGAAAAAAGTGGATGCTATGGCGAAAGCACATGGCACTGAAAGTGTCGTTATCTGCGCGGAAATTGAATCCGAAATCGCGCAGCTTGGTTCTCCGGAAGATAAAAAGGAATTCCTCGATTCACTAGGTCTCGAAGAGCCAGGGCTCGATAAAATTATCCGTGCCGGTTACACAACACTGGGTCTGCAAACTTACTTTACCGTCGGCCCTAAAGAAGCCCGTGCCTGGACCATACATAAAGGGGATAAAGCACCGCAAGCAGCAGGCGTTATCCATACGGATTTTGAAAAAGGCTTTATCAAGGCGGAAGTAATCTCCTTCGCTGATTTTGTCGCTTATAACGGCGAGCAGGGAGCCAAGGATGTAGGCAAGGCCCGTCAAGAAGGTAAGGAATACGTCGTGGCCGATGGCGATGTGGTGCATTTCAGGTTTAATGTCTAATATCTAAAATTATCATGGGTAAGGGCCTTTAAAACGGAGGGAAGTTGAGCTAATCTCCCTCTCACCAAGGAAAGGACCTTAACCCCATGAACAAAATTTTACTCTCTGTAACAGCTTTCGCGCTTTTGACCGCGAGCCCGGCTTTTGCAACATCAGACTCTTCAATTGATACAGCGACAGCTCCCGCTGAAGCCGCGCCGACATTGGATGCACCAACAGAGCCAGCTACGGAAATGCCAGCGGATCCAACTGCTGTTCCGACATTCGACACAACGGCGCCGACGATCACTGAGCCTGCGCCAGCGACGATAGATACCGCGCCGACGGATACTACAGTGCCTGCCGATACAACAACTGCTCCGGCGACAATTGATACGACAACGCCGACACCGGACACGACAGTTGCAGAACCTGCTGTAACCGAGCCTGTTGTCGAAGAGAAAAAAGAAGAGCCAGCAAAACCAAAAGTTTCCCCTCCGGCGAAATTGTCAGCCCTTGCTAAGAAATATGATTTGATGAGCCTCGATACGGACGGCAATAAATCTTTGAGCAAGGATGAGTTTACCGCCAATGGCTTTGCCAATGCGAAAACCTTTGCCGGTTTTGATCTTGACGGAAACGGCAAGTTGACCAATTACGAAATCAACGCTTACGCGGCGCGCATTGAAGCGAATAGTAATAAGTAATATACATAACTTGACAATTTATTGTCGGTTTTGATAAAACTCCCTGATTATTTTCAGGGAGTTTTATTATGAGTTTGAAATATTTAAGCGCTGCGCAAGATAGGCATAACCGATTAATTGATTCCTCTATAAAAAGTGCAGTGGAATTTATAGACTCTGCTCCTGACATGCTATTTCAGTTTATGGCGGTTTATAAAGGTGATCTATGCAGCGATGGTCACAATGCTCCAGCGGCTATGTTAATTGATTTTATGAAGCCTGAAGCTTTCAAAGTACTTAGTCTCAAAGTTAATTTTGATAAAGTCGTTGATCGAATGATTGAGACAGAGCGTGCCGTCGAGCAAAAGCGGGGCGGGGAGTATTTAATAATATCCATTAAGCCGACAGAGCCTTCCCACGAATAAAAAGATATCGTAATATTTTTAAATGCACGAATTTTTCCTGAACTGGCTGTTACTGGTTGGCGTTTTTGCCGTAGCGCTTGCGTCGCCTGGGCCTGATTTTGTTATGGCGGTTCGTAATTCCGTGATGTATTCGCGCCGCGCCGGTATTATGACGGCGATCGGCTTTGGTTTAGGCGTCGCCATTCATGTGGCTTATTGTCTTGGCGGTTTGGCGATTATCATCGCAAAATCTGTTCTGCTTTTTACCATCCTCAAATTTATCGGGGCGGGGTATTTATTTTATGTCGGCTATAAGGCTTTAAAATCAAAAGGCTTCGAAGGCGAAGTAGGCGCCGAGAAAAAGAAATTGGTGATGAGCGATTATATGGCGCTTCGCAGCGGCTTTATTACCAATCTGTTCAATCCCAAGGCGACGATGTTTTTTCTGGCGCTATTTACGCAAGTGATGAATCCGAATGTCGCGCTGCCGATACAGCTTATGTATGGCTTGACTATCGTGTCCATGACAATGCTTTGGTTTATGATTGTGGCAACCGTTTTGACAACGCCGGCAATCCGTAATCGCTTCATCCATTTTTCAAAATGGCTGGATCGCGCTTGGTATTAAGCTGGTAGCGACGAAAATTTAGCTTCTCACCAATTTCGAATATTCATCCCGTATATGGCGTGTAACCGGACCAACCGTATAAGTCGTCTGGTCGATCTTGCCGACCGCTGTAACTTCTGCCGCAGTACCAGTGACGAAGACTTCATCAGCTGATAATAAATCTTCCATGGTGATTGTTTCTTCTTCAACCGTGTAGCCTAGCGAGCGGGCAAGATCGATCACAGTTAAACGCGTAATACCGTTTAAAAAACAGTCCGGTTTCGGCGTGCGAATGGTTTTACCTTTAATGCGGAATAAGTTCGCACCTGTCGCTTCCACTGGAAAGCCGCGATAATCGAGCATCAACGCGTCCGTATAACCCGCATCTTCGGCTTCATGCTTGGACATCGTGTTGATCATATAAAGACCGGCGGCCTTGGCATGGCAAGGCGCGGTTTCGGGAGAAGGCTTTTTCCAGCGAGAGGTGCAGAGAGAAATGCCTTTTTCCAAAAGCTCCGGCGAGAAATAACTTGGCCAGTCCCATACCGCGATAGCCATATGGGTTTTTGTCAATCGCGCGGCGATGCCCATTTGTTCGGATCCGCGCCAGGCGACAGGGCGGACATAGGCATCTGTCATACCGTTCGCCTTGAGCGTTTCCATCTTGGCGGCATTGATTTCTTCGACTGTATAGGGAACTTCCATACCGAGCATTTTGGCGGAGTCAATCAGGCGCTGCGAGTGCTCAGTGCTTTTGAAAATCTTGCCGTTATAGCAGCGCTCACCTTCGAAAACGCCGCTGCCGTAATGCAGGCCATGGCTCATAACGTGAATTTTTGCTTCTCTCCAAGGGACGAGTTTCCCGTCAAACCAGATAAAGCCGTCGCGATCGTCAAAAGGGATAAGGGTCATGAAATAAGCTCGTTTTGAAGTTGAATAAGTCTATGATATTTAAGTTAAACAGTGAAAACAAGCCGAGATTGATTTAAGTTTATTGCATGGCCGAAACCGCTCTCTTTGCCGATAGTAAAAAACCACATGTTCTCGTCGTCGATGACGATGACAGGATTCGCGAACTTTTATCCCGCTATTTAAAAGAGCATGGTTTTATCGTTGCCACTGCCCGCGATGCGGACCATGCGGATGAAATTCTCAAGCGAGCGTTTTTCGATGTCATGATCGTCGATGTCATGATGCCGGGGCGGACGGGCCTGGAATTTACCAGTGATCTTCGCAAAACCTCCGATATTCCGATTTTATTATTAACCGCACTGGGTGAGGCGGGTGACCGCATTTCAGGGTTGGAAAAAGGGGCGGACGATTATCTGGCCAAGCCGTTCGAACCGAAAGAATTACTGTTGAGATTAAAGGCAATCTTGCGCAGAAGGCCGGAAAAGATCGATACGAAATCAGGTTTTCATCTGGGGAAATGGTTTTATGATTCAACGCTTAAAGAATTACAGCATTCGGACGAAACGATCCGCCTGACATCCGTAGAAGCGAATTTGCTTGAAATTTTGGCAACGCAAGCCGGACGTATTTTAAGCCGCGAAGAACTGGCGCGGCTTTGCGGCTTGGATGGCAATGACCGGACTATCGATGTACAGGTGACGCGCCTGCGCCGGAAAATCGAAGACGATAGCCGCGCACCGCGCTATCTGCAAACTATACGCGGACAGGGATATATGCTGCGGGTTGAAAAAGAGTCATGAAATTCCGCTTTAAATATCTCAATCCCTGGTACTGGATGCGCAAGATATTACCGCGAACATTATTTGCGCGGTCGCTTTTGATTATTGTCGTTCCGGTTCTTTTGTTTCAGGTCGTGGTGACTATCGTTTTCGTCGATAATCACTGGCGCAAAGTTACATCGCGAATGGCGTTTGCTGTGGCTGGAGAGATTGGAATCTTCGCAGATATGATGGGTGATCAATATGATCCCAATCTTCTCGCCAGCTTAAGAATATTAGGCGAGAAAAAGCTGGATTTAATAATCACGGCAGAGCCGGGCAGAAAGATTACGCCGGGTGTTGAAACCTCCGGTACATGGGAGCCGCTGTCGGCAGAAGCCTTGTCCTATCAACTAGAGAAATATGTCGCGCGGCCATTCTATCTTTCTTTCGGTCCAGAAGATAAATGGGCGGATATCAGTATCCAGATGCCATGGGGCGTATTTCATGTTTATGTATTGGAACGCAGGCTGTTTTCGACATCGGCTTATATCTTTCTGTTATGGATGATCGGTTCTTCACTGATTTTGTTCACAATCGCCGTTATTTTTATGCGCAACCAGATTAGGCCCATTCACAGACTTGCCATTGCCGCCGAGCGCCTTGGAATGGGTAGGGATATTCCCACATTTAAACCGGAAGGAGCGCGAGAGGTAAGGTCGGCAGCGCGTGCATTTATCAGCATGCATGAGCGTATTCGCCGTCAGATCGAGCAGCGCACAACCATGCTGGCTGGTATTTCCCATGATTTAAGAACGCCGCTTACACGTTTAAAACTAGGGCTTTCGATGTTGCCAGAGGGTCAAGACGCAGAGGCCTTAAAAAGTGATGTCAATGATATGGAGCGTATGATCAATTCCTATCTCGAATTCGTGCGCGGAGAAGGCCGCGAGAATGTGGAAAGAATCGATTTAAAGGACCTTATTTCCAAACAGGCTCTAACAGCGCAGCGTCATGGTAAAATAGTCGAGACGGATCTCGCAGGCGACTTATATATTTCATTGCGACCTATCGCTTTCGAGCGGGTTCTTCAAAACCTTATATCTAATGCCGAGAAATATGCCGATAAAATATGGATCGAGGCAGCAAGAGAGAATGATGAAATTATTATTTCAATCGAAGATAATGGCACTGGTCTTGCTGAGAATTTACGCGAAGAAGTCTTTAAACCTTTTTTTCGTGCCGATACATCGCGTAATAGTACAACTGGCGGCGTAGGACTAGGCTTGCCGATTGCCCGCGATATAGTTCATTCGCATGGCGGGCAGCTTTGGCTGGAAGAAAGTCGTCATGGCGGCGTCAGGGCCGTCATCAATTTGCCGGTTTAATGTAATCGCTGGCCGTTCGGAACAATTCGTTCTGGCTGCATTAAAACGATATTCCCGACGCTATCCGAAAAGCCCAATACCAAAACTTCGGACATGAAGTTTCCGATTTGTTTTGGCGCAAAATTGACGACCGCCTGTACTTGTTTGCCGATCAAGTCAGATGGCTTATATAAAGCGGTGATCTGCGCGGAGGATTTTTTGATGCCAATTTCTCTCCCGAAATCGATTGTAAGCTTATAAGCAGGTCGGCGGGCTTCAGGGAATTCTTCGACTTCGGTAATCGTTCCGGCTCGAATATCTATCTTTAAAAAATCATCGTAACTGATCGTCATTAATTATCTCCCATAAAAAAGGATGGAAACCGTTTCCGATTTCCATCCTTTCTCTAAATCAGTGCGATTAGGCCGCTTTATTTTTTGTGATAGGATTTTCTTCAACAGTCGCTTTGATTTCATTCAAAGCGCCTTTAACACGGTTATTGATGATATCGCTTGCTTCGCGGGTTGATTTATTTAGAAGATCAGCAACTTCGCGAGAGCTTGAAATGCTTTTCTCGAAGGCTTTGCTGAACATTTCTGCCGAGCGGGCGATTTTTTCTTCAGGCGTGCCTTCGTTGACGATGTCGCGGGCAATGGCGGATTGGTCTTGTACGAACTGGGAAAGAATTTCACTTTGACGCTGTGCAATTGCCTGCATGCTTTCGATGGCAATTTGCTGGGCTTCGGTAATAGCCTGCATCGTTTTGCGACTTGATTCCATTATGTTCTTCATATCGACTGGAGCGGAACCAAAGCCGGGAATAGGGTTGGAAAAATCGACCTTCAGCCAATTATCGAAGAAAGGATTTTTAGTCATCATTGTGCTCCAGCGCTTGTTCGTTAAAGAAATCTTAAACAACATAGCATTTCTTGCGAGAGTTGCGCAATAAAAGCAACATTCTAACCTTATGAAAATCCAATATTAGCAGATACTTAACGCTCTTCAGGCAGATTGTGTTTATGGATCAATACACTGGCTGACATGACTAAAAACAAACCCAAACGGATTGTGAAATCGAAACTGGATATTTGGACGTGGTTGAAAGACCATATGGTCCATATTATGGTTTTGACCAATGGTATTATCTTAACCGTCGCTTCGTTCTGGACGGTTCAGCTGTTCATTTCACAAATCCTGAAAGATGATTATTTAAAGTCGGGAACTAGTGCAAAGCAAGTCGTCATCGAGAAAGTGAAAGACTTTCATGATACGATGAATGACTTTACGTCAGCTTTCCAAAATTATTCCTTGAGTGCCACAGGCGAATTTATTGCGAGTCCCGTTACATCTCGGATTAGCACAAAGAGCTTTGATGCTATGTTATGGATTCCTGCTGGTAATCCGACACTTTCGGTAGATTTAAAAGATGAAAATTTTGGAGGGCAAAGAAAGATCGTAAAGCCCGCAATCGTTACGGCTATTCTGGCACAAGCCAAGATCCAGCCTGATATATTTTTATATGTATCGGAGGCCACACAGTCGGGAATGAATGAAGACGAGGGGATCGTGCAATCGAGAAACTTCGCTATTGTCAGGGCAGTAAAAAATGAGCAGAACCAGGCCATGGGCTATCTGGCTGGGTTTTCTTCTATCGATAAATTATTCAGTCGTGAGCAGATATTGTCTCCCCATTATGTTTCCAAGACTGTATTTTGGGATAATTCGAATAAAGCGATCTTATATTTTCTTGAAGATACTAAAGGTGAGCTGATTTCCATCGGTCAGAATTTTCAATATGACTTTGAGGTTAAATTCGCCAATAAGCCCATCAAAATTCAGGTTATCTTCAAAAAGAGTAGTAATAGCCTTCTTGAATTTCTCCCATGGCTTATTGCTGGCTTCGGGATCGTGGTCACTGTTATTTTATGGTTTTATGTTTCGAATAATTTTAGGAAATCAAGAATTCTATCTAAGGTCAACTCCGACTTGGCCGAAAAGAATGATGAGCTGAATGATCAAATTCGGGAAAGGGAGAAGCTTTTTCAGACTCTAAGAAAATCAGAGCGCGAAAACTACGCGATTATTAATGCGATCAGCGATGCCATATTCGAAGTATCTCCGACCGGCGATATCATGTTTTTGAACGAGGCGTGGACGAAGATTACCGGCTTCGATATCGAAACCTCCATGGGGCGGAATATTTTCGAGATGATTTATCCGCCCGATCAAGAAGAGCAAAAGCAAAATATAGCTTTACTGGCAAAGGGACAACGTACGGCATACAGGGCATTGACTAAAATCCGTACGATTGACGGCACCTTCCGCTCTGTTGAAATGGTCGTCTCTATGCTGCGTCAGGACGAAGCACGGAATCTTCGCGTCATGGGCAGTTTCACGGATGTGGAGGAACGTCAGAGAGCCGAGAAGGCCCTGAATGAAGCCGAACGTAAATATAAAACGATCTGGGAAAATGCGGCTGGCGGTATTTATCAATTAACGCCGGAGGGGCAATTTCTTTCAGCTAACCCCGCCTTGGCGCGTATTTTCGGCTATGACACGCCGGATGACATGGTCAATTTGATTCAGAACGCTCATGAAGAACTTTTCGTGGATCCTTTGGAAAGAGCGCAATTTCTTAAAAACAATTCATCGGGATCACTGGATTCGTCGTTCTATGAAACCAGAGCTCGCCGTAAAAGCGGGGAGGAAATCTGGGTTCGTGAGAATTTCCGTGCCGTTCTCGATGGTTTTTCCAATGTGCTTTATTACGAAGGAAGTATTGAAGACATCACGCAGCGCAAAGAGGGTGAGGTACAGCTTAAAGAAGCAAAGATGCATTCCGATATGGCGAGCCGTGCCAAATCTGAATTTCTGGCCAATATCAGCCACGAGCTTCGCACGCCGCTGAATTCAATCATCGGCTTTTCCGAGATTATCAAGAATGAAGTTTTCGGCGCCATCGAGCCCAAATCCTATACCGAATATGCTGGAAATATTTACGATAGCGGCAAGCATCTTTTAGGGATCATCAATCAGATTCTCGATATTTCAAGAATTGATGCGGGTGAGCGCGAACTGAATGAAAGCATGGTCGATGTTAGAAAAATTGTTACCCTTTGTCTTGATCTCAGCAAAAGCAAGATCAATCAGAATAATCTGACCGTTATTGATACCGTATCCGATCAACTGCCGAAGATGATCGCCGAAGAAGTCGCCGTTAAACAAATGCTGCTTAATCTTTTGTCGAATGCGGCGAAGTTTACGCCGGTTGGTGGACGCATTACAGTCAGCTCCGAAATTGAAAGCTCCGGTAATTTAAAAATATCCGTCACCGATACAGGTGTTGGTTTAAGTCAGGAACAGATCGACCGCGCAACAAAGCCGTTCGGGCTTGTCGATGGTCGTCTGGATAAAGGCACCGGCGGCGCAGGTCTCGGATTAAGTCTTGTTCACTCACTGTTGAAACTTCATGGCGGCAAGCTTGAAATTTTGTCGCAAAAAGGGATAGGCACGACAGCGTCTTTAATATTCCCTGCGTCGAGAATTCAGTAACTCTTCCGCTTCTTCCTTGTCCATTTTTAAAACGCGGCTTGCGGAATGATAATCGAAACCCGCACGCGCCAATGATGCGAGGGATTTTTCAAACTCTCTTTCTTTTGTGGCAAAAGCCCCGAGTTTCTTGCGCTTCATCCAGATGACGGCATCTTGTAGATTATCTCCGGGATCGGCAGGCGGAACGGCGGCTTCTATCAATTCGGCGGCAATTCCTTTTTCCTTCAGGCGCATGATAATGCGGTTTCTCGGCCAGCCGCGATTTTTCAATGACCGGCTTAATCCCGTCGCATAGCCTTCATCGTTTAAGAAGCCGAGCGACTGGAATTTCGTGATCACGGTTTCAAGATGGACAAAACAGGCTTCCGGCGATTGTTCTGGATGCGCTTTGCAGGATTTGCGGATTTTGCGGGTCATGACCTGACGAAACTGCTCGGTCGAGGCGGGAAAGCGTTCCAGATAAAATTTGCCTGAATTGGTCAGATAGGTTTCAGTGATTTTCTTCGGGATTTTCTGCTTCTTTGCCGCAGGCTTGAAAGAAGGATCGGATATGCTAATTGCCTCTTCGTCCATGTCGTGCTAATTCCAGATTACAAAGCCTTTTGGCTTCACAGAAAGATAGATTATGTCAGACCTTAATGCGCAAATCCAACCCAGAATTATCGGCTCCTTCAACGGGATCGGCCTGAAGACGCTGGTCAGCAAGGAAGTCGGGCGTTTCCTGAATGTCTATTTCCAGACGATTTTCGCGCCCCTGATTACGCTGGCTTTGTTCTTTACCGTCTTTTCGATCTCTATCGGGGGAGATCGTATCGTCTTTGGCGTGCCGTATATGCAGTTTCTGGCGCCGGGGCTTTTGATGATGACAATGATTCAAAACTCATTCTCCAATTCTTCCTCCTCTCTTATTATCGCCAAGGTACAGGGTAATATCGTCGATCTTTTGATGCCGCCTTTATCGGCAACGGAAATCCTGCTCGGCTATATCATCGGCGCGTTGATCCGCGCCTGCCTGATCGGCGTTCTGGGTATCTTTATCATGGTGATGTTCCTCGATTTGCCGATGGAGCGGCCTGAGCTCGTTATTCTATACGCGCTTCTCGGTAATATGATGATGGGGGCTCTTGGTATCGTCGGCGGGCTGTGGGCGGAGAAATTCGACCATCTAGCATCGGTGACCAATTTCATCGTCACGCCGCTGACATTCCTGTCAGGCACTTTTTATGCGCTCACCGCGTTGCCGGAATTCTGGCAGAAAATAGCATTGTTCAATCCCTTCTTTTACGTGATTGATGGCTTTAGGGCTGGTTTTATTGGGACGCCTGAAGCCAGTATTGCTACAGGCATCGCTATTTTGATTTTAAGCAATTTCATCCTCCTTGGCCTTGCCTGGTGGATGCTCAAAACCGGTTATAAAACTAAATCGTAATTATCATGTCTGAAGAATTCGAACCTACACACGCTTCCCCGCAAACTGAAGAACCGGCTATCGTCGCTTTTCCTTTGCCCGATGACAGCCATATCCAGACCTTCCATCTGGAAAATGCAAATTTGCGCGGCCGTATCATTCGTATCGGCAAGGTACTGAACGATATTATCAAGCCGCATGAATTTCCGCCGGCTGTCGAGGCTTTGCTGGCCGAGGCGGTGACGTTGTCGCTCTTGCTCGGCTCGATGCTGAAATATGAGGGCGTCTTTATTTTGCAGGCGCAAGGCGATGGAGTTGTTAAACGTGTTATCTCGGACATGACATCGAAAAACGAAGTGCGCGGCACGGCAGGCTTTGATGCAGAGGCTTTTGCGCAATTGCCGGTTAAGGATAGCTACACGATCAAGGAATTGATGGGCAGCGGGTATCTGGCTTTTACGGTCGATCAGGGTGAATATGCCGAGCGTTACCAAGGTATCGTTGAACTGCAAGGTGACTCTTTAAAAAGCAGCATCCAGCACTACTTTGCGCAAAGCGAGCAGATCAATACCGCCATCAATCTGGCGACCGCGCGTGATGAAAACGGCAACTGGCGGGCAGGAGCCATCATGCTTCAGCATATGCCGGAGCATGAGAAGATTCCGCAAGATGCCAAGCCGATTGCCGAGAACTGGCTTCGCGCGTCAATTCTTTTAGAGACATGCAGGGAAGATGAGCTTCTCGATCCTAAATTGTCAGACGATACGCTTCTCTTCCGCCTGTTCCATGAGGAAGGCGTGCGCGTTTTCCCTGAAGAAAAACTGACCAAAGGTTGCCGCTGCACACCGGAAAAGCTGCAAAATATTTTAAAGACATTATCCGATGATGAAAGAACGGATGCTGCCGTCGATGGCAAGATCACGATGACCTGTGAATTCTGTAATCGTAATTTCGATTTCAAGCTGGAAGAAATTAGTCAATAGTAAGCGGTAGGCAGTAAAAAAGGAGTTAGATTTTTCTAACTCCTTTTTTAATACTGTTTACTTTTTACGGCCTGCTACTTGGAGAAAGTAATCTCCGCTCTACGGTTGCCCGGTTCACGAACGCCATCTGGCGTTGGAACCATCGGTGCGCTTTCGCCCATCGATTCAACGCGGAGCAAGCGGGCATTGATACCACGAGCTTCCAAGGCTTCACGAACTGCGTTTGCACGCTTCAGGCCGAGACGTTGGTTGTATTTCTCGCTACCGGATTTATCGGCGTGACCGACGATATTGACGGAAGAAAGATTTTGTTTTGCTGCTTCGGCGGCAATCGCTTCGACAACGCTTTGGCCAGAGGCATCGATTGTCGATTTATCGAAGTCGAAGAAGACGAGATATTTCGCATCTTCAACAGAGAGCGGACCTGAAGGAGCGGCAGCACCAATCGGCGGCATGACAGTTTCAGGCGGAACGGCAGGTACGCCGCCCAGCTTGTTCAAAGCGTCCATGAATTGGTTTTTACAAGGAATGTTTGTTGCGCTCCAGTCAGCTTCCTGACGCTCGATCCAGCAATCGAAACGCGCTTGCGCAACGGCTGCGATTTGCGGCTGTTGTTCACGACCGCCGCGATCAAGCGCTGCGATCAGTCCCGCGCGGGCAGGGGCAAGTTCGTCGATATGATTAGGCTTTAAATTCCAGTCGGAGATTGGCTCAGGCAATACAACTTCGCCAGCTGCAGCGGCCAGACCTTTACGCGCAAAATGAAGCGCATCGGCGTAATCCATCTTGTTGTTTTGAAGATCGTTGGAAAAATTACGGTATTCCGACGTCAGGGATTGAGTGAACGGAGAGCCGACAGCTTGCGCTTCATTCAATGCGCCGACTTCGGATTTACTTTTAAATCCACAGGCAGAGAGCGAAAGCGCTACAGCTACCATCATGAGACCACGAACCATTTTCATCGAGAACCGCTCCTAATTATTGTTTTCTTCGAAATATATACAGATCAAAGGGTTATAATGCAGAGATAAATTTTGTAAAGTAAGTTTACAAGGGGGCGGCGCAAACTATGCACATTGTTGCTCATAATTCAGGCGCTTGACCGCTAAAGGGATCTGACGATGACAATAATCGAAACGATCTCCGGCTTGGTCCTTATTTTATTCCTGATCATGGCTTTCATATCCATGGGATACGAAAAGACGGCGCGTATATCCCCGACACCGACATTACCTTGGGTCAGGAAAGCCATCCTTTCGACCTTGAAAGAGCACATGGATAGGGGGAAGGTCTATAAATTCGCCGAATTAGGCTGTGGCTGGGGCGGAATTAACCTTGTTTTGGCCAAAAATTTTCCGAAATCGAGTATCGTTGGCTATGAAATTTCCTTTTTTCCATGGATTTTCTCTAAAATCAGGGCTTTTTTATCCTTTCAGGATATAAAAATCATCAATAAGAGCTTCTTTGACGAGGATTTAAGCGGTTTTGATGCCGTTATCTGCTATTTATCGCCTTGGCACATGGAAAAACTCAAGGCGCAGTTGACCGGATTAAGGGCAGGAAGCCTAGTTGTATCGAATGCTTTCGCGATTCCGGGCTGGGAACCGATCCAAATTCTGCATACGGATGTATTCATTAAAATTCCCATTTATGTCTACCGCATGTAGGAATGCAGAGAATTTCACTATGGCCTGTATCGAATATTTGCCTTGATCCCCGAATTTGTGTATAACTATTAACAATTCATTAAATTAGGGGTGTGTCGGACAAACGGCACTGTGTTAAGCACATTTAATTTAACTATTCTCTGGGGTTTTTGAGATGGCACTTTATAACAAAACTTTTGCAGCGGCGGCGATTGGTATTGCAGCTTTGGGTCTGGCTCCAGCGAATGATTATTCGCCCGTAACGGCGGCATATGCTCAAGAAGTGCCAACATTGGCTAATCTTGATAAATGCGTTTCGCCTCAAGAGATTGTCCAGCGCGCTGATAATGAAGGACAATATCTGGCTGTTAATGCTGATATGGAAGGTGCTTTCAGAGGACAGAGAAGATCACTCAGAAATATTTTTTCTACTGATGAAAAGTTTACCAAAGGATATAGGATTGCCGCGTCGACCAATTTTGATGGGACTTTTTGTAAGATTGAATCTTATAATGAGCCTAGAATATTAGATGCTCGTGGTGCCGAGATAGATAAAAGAACTTTAATTCCATCTGATTTAATTGGAATTAAGGGTAGTTTGGCAAATTCAATTGAGGCAGGCAGTAAGGCTGGTGAAAAGCCCGTATTCCAATATGTAGGTCGCTTAAATCAATCTGGCGAGGTGTCGAGGGTTACAATTTCTGGAAAAATTAATGGAGATGGCGCTTTATTGGTAGCTGATAAGAGCGGGATGGTTCAGGATCTCAGACCTTTTATTAATGTTAAATATACTCCTGAAGGGGAGAAGCTGCTTGCAAGTTCCAAAAGTAGAGCTTTAGCTTCTTTATCTTTGAATGTTAACTAAAAGCACTATAGCTATTATTTACGGTTGCTGAGGCTAGCTGTAAATTCTGTTTTTCTGATAAATCTTCTTTAGGCGTATCAAGTGGTTCAGTGGCGGTCGTCGCGGCCTGGAAATCTGCAGTTGCGGATGTACTGCACTTGATAGCGGGTTCAAGTTTTGTTTCTTTACTCGTATTAGTCGAACCTTTTTCTGACCATTCACAGGTTGATGTTGCAATAGGTCTTGTAATGTTGGTGTTGTAAAACGAATTATTGTCATTGTAATCTTTAATAGCAGCTGTTTGATTTGCTGTATTCGCTGCTTGTTCATACATATTGTTTTTTTGTATCACTTCATCCTTAAGCTTTAAGGCAACTTTTCCTTCCTCCGTCGTCGGATAATCATTTAAAAACTTTTGGTCACCGGCAGATAAATCTTCACCCATCTCCCGTTTCTTCAAAAGCTGCATATAGCGTTGATAATCATTGAATGCTTTATTCGCGTCTTCATCATTCGCCCCGGTTTTCTTTTTGAAAGCGTCGACGAATTTTTGCTTTCCTTCTTTCGTGCCGAGAAGTTCTAAGACGGCATCGATTTCTTTACCTGTCATTTTAACGCCGTTACCGACATCAATAGATTTTTCTCTCCATTCCTCCAGCTTTTTCTGCTCGCGCTCGTAGGCTTCCATGCGGTTTTCAAACCACTCTGCCGTTTTTTCCTGATTTTCCTCGGCTTCTTCTTTCTTGCTTTTGCGGCCTAGAGAGCCGCCCATACCCTTTGAAAAGTCGCCATCCGGTGTTTGCTGTAATCGGTTGGCCTGCGCTTCTACGGCATCCCTGATCCACTGCGGAATCTTATCCGAAGTAATATTGCCGTAAAAAGCTTCGATCATGAGCGCCGCAGCGCCGCCGGCAGCTTCATAGGCCTTCATGGCCTCTTCGTCTTCATCCGTATTAAGCTCAGGCACGTCGAGTTGGTAGCCGGGTATAACTTTGAGATCAGGAGAAGAGGGGCGTGCCATCTCCGCGCCGTTTTCGCCCGCGACTTTTAGCGGCGAGGTTTCCTCCGCTTTCAGCTCGTCATGCAATGGTATGGCATTTAAATCAGATAACGACACAAGGCTTTCCTCTAAGAATCATTACCCTAGAGTAGCCGAAAGGCGTAAATAATTGGTTATGGAAAATACATTGCATTTTATTTAAATGCTGTTGAATTTTAAGACAGCATTAGGCATTTCGCCCTAAGTCATTGCAATGCAATACATAATCTACCTATTACTATTTTAGACGAGATAGTTGATAGATTGCAAGTATAAAATAATTTTGAAATTCGATTCAAATCGCGTCATGCTTCATACGTTAGGCTTTATCTTGAAAAGCCACGCCGTTTTTCGGCCATCCCCAAGGTGAACGGCGGGGACCCTTCGAATAAAACCCCCTAAAAAAAGTGACGAGCAAACTTAGAGACTCCTTTTAAGTCATTGAAATATTACTTGCTGTCATTGCGAGGAAGCCGACCCAATTTAAAGAATGCGACGTTCAAAGTAGTCAGAATGACGTTCAAACTAATAAAGGTTCAAAATAAAAAAAACTACGAACGAAGTAGGAGCCTATGCTATCCCCATGATCTAGCTGCATAACTGGTATATTAGTTTCTTATTTTCTTGACTTTATGAGTGCAGTGAACAATATTCGCCCCACCTCGCAGTCATGCTTTTCATAAACGGCGGAAAACATCAGCGGGTTCTTCATTCGCAAAGCAATGAAAACACAAGAAAAACAATAACCTCAAAAGGAGAGAACACAGCATGCAGAAACCCCTTGCAGGCATGAAAGCGGCCATCCTCGTCGCCAACGGATTCAACGAAAACGAAATGACTATGTTCCAGCGCGGCATGATGGAAGCCGGCGCTTATCCAAAAATTATCAGCGTTGAAAACGGCCTTGCAAATGGTTGGCAAGGTAACGGCTGGGGTCACTATTTCGCGGTCGATTGCCAGCTTTCCGACGCTCTGGCGGCGGATTTTGACATCCTGATTATCCCGGGCGGTCAGCGCTCTCTCGATAAATTGAAACTCACCGCTCATACACGCCGCTTTATCGGCGGTTTCATGGCGGCGCATAAGCCGATCATGTCGACAGGCGACGCTGTAAATCTTCTGTCGATGACCGGTCTGGTGAGCGGCTATCTGGTAACAGGTCCTGAGGCTTGTAAAGAAATTGCGACAGCAGCAGGCGCGGCATGGTCCGAGAATTCACCGGTCATTTCCGAAAGCTTGATCACGGCGCAAACAACGCCGGAAAACCTGAAAGAACTGGTTGAAACATTGATCAACTTCAAGCTATCCCTGATGGCTGAAGAAGAGCAGATGGAACAGGCTGCTTAATAGATTGTTGTCATTCCCGCGCAGGCGGGAATCCATGGACCCCCGCCTGCGCGGGGGTGACGTTTTCAAAGGATAAATTATGAGAGCCGAGTTAGAATCCGTCGTCAAAGAAATCGAATATGCTATCGGCCTCTTACGGAGGCATCTTTGACTGGGAAAATTCCCTTCTGCGCCTTGAAGAACTAAACGCTCTTTCTGAAGATCCCAATCTTTGGAACAATCCTGAAAAAGCCCAAGGCTTAATGCGCGAGAAAAACAAGCTCGAGCAAAATATCGCTTCCGTCCGCAAAGTTGAAAATGAATTATCTGACGCGCTCGGCTTGATCGAGCTGGGCGAAGCTGAAAACGAACCCGACATCGTCAAGGAAGCCGAAAGCTCTTTGGCCGCCTTGCAAAAAGAAGCGGCGAAGATGCAATTGCAATCCCTGTTATCCGGCGAAGCCGATGACAAGGATGCTTTTCTGGAAGTCAATTCCGGTGCAGGTGGCACAGAAGCCGCCGACTGGGCGGGCATAATCTTACGCATGTATAGTCGCTGGGCCGACCAGCATGGATATAAGGTCGAAGTTCTCGACCGTCATGACGGCGAAGAGGCGGGGATCAAATCAGCCACGCTTCAGATCAGCGGTCATCAGGCTTATGGCTGGCTCAAAAGCGAATCCGGCGTTCATCGCTTGGTGAGGATTTCACCATTCGATTCCAATGCGCGTCGCCATACAAGCTTTGCTTCCGTCACCGTGACGCCTGTCATCGATGAAACGATCAATATCGAAATTCTGGATAAGGATTTAAAAGTCGATACTTATCGCGCAAGCGGAGCAGGCGGCCAGCACGTCAACCGGACCGATTCCGCTGTTCGTATCACCCATATCCCAACCAATATTATCGTCGCTTGTCAGAATGACCGTTCCCAGCATAAGAACCGCGCGGCGGCGATGAATATGTTGCGGGCGAAGCTTTATGACCTTGAAATGAGAAAACGCGAAGCGGTCAGCAACAGTCAATATGACAGCAAAAGCGATATCGGCTGGGGACACCAGATACGTTCCTATGTCCTTCAGCCATATCAGATGATAAAAGACTTACGGACTGGTGTTGAACGTACAGACTCCGATAAAGTTCTGGATGGTGATCTTGACGATTTCCTCCATGCATCGCTGGCGCAAAAAGTCGCCGGAGATGTCGCCGACATTGATTAATGGATAAATGAAAATGAAAAGATTTCTTACGACTCTTGCGTTATTACTTATCCCTGTATCCGCGCAGGCGGGTTTCAGTTTGAAGGATATAACCGGCAAGGTAACTTCGGACCAGCCTGCAGTTTCTCCTTCTGCACCTGCGCCTGTTTCCAAAGCTCCGCGACGAGTTAAGCCGATGATCAAGCCGTCTCTTGAAATCATGAACGAACGCTATGTGCCTGATGACATCAAGGCAAAGTATAAAATGGGCGATGACTATTTCGAGATGACGGAGAAGAAACAGCCAGCGCCGATTGTCGTGACAAAGAAGAAAGCTTTGGAAATCATTGACGGTCCGCCGCCTTCTTCTATTGCGAAGAAAGATATAGAGGTCGCATCTTTGCCAGAGCCTGTACCCTTGGCCAGCAAGCCAGCCTTGGTCGTTGAAGGAGAACCGACGCTACCACCTGTTCCAAAAATACCGGTTGTTGCCGTGCCTGTAGAGCGCATTGACACATGGCGTGCGCGTCAGGGCGAGCTTTTGAAAGACGTTCTGGCAAGATGGGCTGATCGTGAACAGACCGAATTCATCTGGACGGCCGCTGAATCGCCGAAAGTCTCCAAGGAGTTCTCCTATATCGGTAAATTCGACGGGGCTGTTGCGGGTCTGATGGCGCAGGATTCCGGTACGCTCAAATCAAAGTTTACGGATGACGTGCCAGACATGAATGCCCCTGTCTCCTTAGCCGATGATATGCGCATGGAAGTGCCGGAGTCTGAAGTTGAGCCGGACGCTACCAAATCGTGGTTCGGGACAAGTGGAGCGTCTTTGCAGGCGGTTTTGCATGCCTGGGCCGAGAGCGAAGGGGCTACGCTGGTATGGCAAAGCAGCGATAATTTCGCCCTGCCGCAAACTTACAGCGATAAAGGCAGTTTTGAGGATGCCGTTGGAGAAATTCTCTCTCAATATGAGTCTAAAAATGTCCGTCCGGTCGGCCAGCTCTATAAAAACCCGATTTCAGGCGAAAAAGTTCTGGTTATAAGGACCGACAACGCCGGATAAAGCTTGCGGAAAAGCTTCTCTCTCTTTTATACATAAATACCCAAGATTCCCGCCCTGGGATTCTAAAGGGGAGACAAATATCAGATTAAGGGGATGCCTTATGGCCCGTTCTAGTTATGCATTAGGATTTTTAACATTTGGACTTCTGGCAACGACGTCGATGGTGACGCCAGCCAGAGCGGAAACGGCTCAGGCGCAGACAGCCTGGACCATCAACCGTGTGGCCAGTGCCGCTTCCGGTAGCTATTGCACTATGGCGCAGAAATATTCCGACAACACCATCGTGACATTCGCCAAGAACTCAACCGGCCAGTACTCTGTCGCTTTCGATTTTGCCCGTCCCCAATTCCCGCAAGTCGGCCAGACGACCGTAACGCTTCGACCGGGTAACGGAGAAGCCCGCACATTCAACGTCGCGCCGACATCAGACAAGGTCGTCGTCATCGGTCTTGGTGAAGGTTCGTTCATTGATGCCATTAAAACGTCCGGCAAGATGGATGTAGAAACAGGCGGCAAGTCGTTCAGTTACGCGCCGTCCAAGTTTGCCTCTGCGGCAGATGAATTATCCGATTGTATCGGCGGCAAGAAATCTCCGGCCATTGCATCTGCTGCTCCTGTTGCGCCTGCGGAGCCGGTTCCTCAGGCGGCACAAAAAGTTGCCGCGATTGCACCTTCCAACGTCGCGGCTTCAGGTCTTGAATCCGAAGTCTCCCGCTTAAAACAGGAAAATCAGGTTTTGCGTGCGCAGAAAACTGTTTCCGGCGACACTTCTCAAGAACTCAGCCGCTTGAAGGCCGAGCTTGCAACAGCGCAAGCTCTGAACCAGTCTCTGGCTCAGCAGCAAAAAGAAAACCAGGCAGCACAGCAACAATTGGCTGAGCTGCAAAAGCAGAATGCTGACATGAAAGTGCAGCTTTCAACAGCTAATCAGAATGTAACCCAGTTGCAAACTAAAGCGGCGCAAGGTGCAGGTGCTTCTGAGCAGCTTGCCATTTTGCAAAAACAAAACGCGGATATGAAATTGCAACTTGAAGCCGCGACAAGAAATATTGCCGATCTTCAGGTCAAAAGCGTCCAGTCTACACAAGTAGCAAGCCAGCTAGGCCTCATGCAAAAGCAAAACGCGGATGCAAAAGCCCAGCTCGATGCCGCGAACTCGACCATTGCCCAGTTGCAAGCTAAAGCGGCGCAGGGAACGTCCGCAATGGATCAAGTGTCTTCGCTGCAAAAACAATCGGCAGAGATGAAGGCTCAGCTCGATGCGGCAAATTCAACGATTGCTCAATTGCAAACAAAAGCCGCACAAGGCACATCAGCGGCAGAGCAAGTTTCTGTATTGCAAAAGCAATCGGCTGATATGAAAGTTCAGCTCGATGCGGCAAATCTGACCATTGCGCAGCTTCAAACTCAGGTCTCTCAAAGCAATGCTCTTACAGGACAATTGGCGACTCTCCAGAAAGAAAACGCAGATCTAAAAATCCAGCTTGGAGCATCGAATGCAATGACAGCTCAGTTGCAAACAAAAGCAGCGCAGGGAAGTTCTGCTGCCGAGCAAGTTGCTATACTGCAGAAACAAAATGCAGAAATGAAAATTCAGCTTGATGCGGCTAATGCAAATTCGGCTCAACTGCAAACAAAGCTGACACAGATGCCGATTACGCCAGCCATCGATCAGGCTGCTATCAAAGAAAATGAAAGTCTGAAGCAGCAAATTGCGGCTTTGCAGACTACAATTGCAACAAAACCTGCCGCCGTCGACAATTCTCAACAGCTTGCAGCACTTCAAGGCGAAAACTCTGCCCTCAAACAGCAATTGGCATCGGCAAAATCCGTACCTTTAGGCGATGATCAAGCTTTGAAGCATTTGCAAAATCAACTCGAGACAGCAAATTTAGAAAATGAAACGCTGAAACAGCAGCTGGATAAAGTTACAACGACGGCAAGTGCGGGCGGTAATAACTGGGATCTGGAACAGGCGACAAAACGCTATCAAGAATCTCAGCGTGAAATCCGTCGTTTGGCTACTTTAGTCCAGCAAGAGAAGCAGGCGCGTAAACAAGATCGCGAAGCGATGGAAGCAAAGCTGTTCGATCCGGCAATTACCGATGACATGCAGCAAGCCAAGCTTAATGAAATGCAGCGCCGTATAGCAGAGCTTGAAAGCGGCATTCCTTCCTCGCAAGCATCTATGGCGTCAGCCGCCGTGCCGGTTTCACCGGTTGAAAAAGCGGCACCTGTAAATGTGGCTGCGGTCGCGCCGGCTGCAGGGGTAGAACAGCCGAAGGCCGCGCCTAAAGCGGCGATCCCGATTGCCAGCGCTGTCATCTCGCCTGTCGCATCGGTAAAATTCCAGACGCAGGAAGATTTTACCCGAATGTTGCAAGGTGCCGGTATTAATATTCGCGGCGACGTTGAAAATGTAGAAACCGGAAGCTCGGATTCATACCGCGCATATCGCTGGAAAACCGATAGCCTCTTCGGTAGCGCAGAGCAGCGCGCGATGAAGGGCGGCAAAGGCTTTGATGCGGCGGTCAATGACTATCTGGATCGTGCGAAATCGCGCTGTGAAGGCGACTTCGCAGCTGTGCCGTCCGATGTCATCGTATCGGCTGATAAATCCAAATCTTTCGAATTCGCCTGTATCGGCAGCAAAGCCAACACATCGGCTTCTGTTATGTTCACTTACGGCAATGACGTAATGACGATCCTTGCGCATGAAGGAAGATCCGAAGCGATGGATCTTGCCATGGAAGCGAGAGATCGCATGGCAAGTCAAATGGGGAATATCAAGACGGCCGCGAAATAGGAACAAAAAATCCCCGCTTAATGCGGGGATTTTTATAAGCTCAAAAATTATTTATCTTCTTCGTCTTCTGGCGGCGGTTCTGTTTGAGTGGCTGGTTTACCTCCGACAGGAAAGTTTGCTCCGAAATTGCCAAATGTCTTCATGGCGTTTTCGAACATCGCCATGTTTTGTTTGGCGATTTCTTCAAAGGCTTGCATCGACGGCATAATAGGACCGAGCGACTTGCTCATCTGTTCTTTAAACTGGTCTTGATTTTTTGTGAAAGCAGAGAATGTCTGCTCCAGATAATTCGGAACCAGCGGTGAGACATTGTTGCCGTAAAAGCCGATCAATTGACGCAGGAAGTTTACCGGCAAGAGATTGGTTTCGCCTTTCGATTCCTGTTCCACGATAATCTGTGTCAAAACCTGACGGGTCAGATCGTCGCCGGTTTTTGCGTCATAGACGACAAATTCATAACCGTCTTTGATCATTTCGCAGAGATCGTCGAGGGTGACATAGGAACTGCGTCCAGTATCATAGAGTCTGCGGTTCGCGTATTTTTTGATAACTACGGGTTTGTCGCTGCCTTTTTTTCCGGCCATGCTGCACCTTTTTGTTGTATTGGAGTCTAGATATGCTGTCAGTATGCACAAATTCGTTAACGCTGCAAAACCTTTAACCTCTAAAGACATAACATCTATGGATAAATCAGGTTCAAGATATAGACCCCTTGTGATGCATCTCACGCTGGCGGCTGCGGCGCTTGCCGACCCACAGTTTCAAAAAAACGAGAGCATTGATGAAGCTTTCTGGCAAAAGCCTGAAGGTAAAAACGTCAAGGCGAGTATGGATAAAGTCGTCGCCGGTATCCGTAATTATCAGCTCCATAATTTCAAACGTCCGGAAAATAAAAGGCCTGTCGTCTGGCAGGATGGCGAAGCACGGCTTTTCCATTACAAGCCGAAGAAAAAAGCGAAATCACGAATTCTGGTCATTCCATCCATGATCAACGGGTCGGAAATTCTCGATCTTCTACCGGGAAAATCATTGATGAACTGGCTGGCGGAGCAGGGATTTGAGGCATTTCTTCTCGATTGGGGTGATCTGACGAAAGACAAAGAACTACAAAGCATCGATTTAGCGCTTGGTAAAAAACTAAAAAAACTTTTGAAATGGTTGAAGTCTCAATCGGATCTGCCTTTGACAGGACTGGGCTATTGCATGGGTGGTTTATTGCTGGCAGCGAGTAACCAGCTTTCTTCCAAGGCTTTTGATAATCTTGTGTTTATAGCAACCCCTTGGGATTTTACAAAAGATACAAAAGGCAATTTCTCGGAAAGTGTAACCAAGTGGGCTAAAGACGGTCTGCCACAGGCAATGCTTCTAGATTATATGCCAGCGCAGTGGCTTCAAATGATCTTTGCCAGCGTAGATGCAGGGCTTATTGCTCGCAAATTTTCAGCCTTTGCAAATATGGATCAAGCCAGTAAGGAAGCTCAATTGTTCGTTGCAGTTGAGGATTGGGTAAACGGCGGGTCGGATTTGCCGACATCTATCGTTCACCATACGGTTAGCGGATGGTATGTTGAGAACAAACCAATGAAAGGTACATGGGAAGTGGCTGGCAAAATTATTCAACCGGAGAATGTTGCCAAACCTGCTTTCGTTGTTGTGCCGGGAAAAGATAAGATAGTGCCGCCGGCATCGGCACGGCCTTTAGGTGAAAAAATCAAAAGCGCCAAAATTATAGAACCGGATTGCGGACATATCAGCATGATGGTTGGCCGGAACTCGGAAGAACAGGTCTGGATTCCGCTTCGTGACTGGCTATTTTCGCAGCGCAGCATCAAAACCAAGCCTTGAAATATCTGCCTTCGCGTGCATATTACGAAGCGAAGTCACAGCAGGGGATTCATATATGTCAGAACAAGATTCAGTCGTCATCGTTGCCGCAAAAAGAACCGCGCTTGGCGCCTTTAACGGAAGTCTTTCGTCTTTAAGCGCAGTCGAGCTTGGTACTTATGTTGTCAAAGCGGCACTGGAAGATTCCGGCATAAAACCTGAAGAAGTCGATGAAGTTATTTTGGGTCAGGTTTTGACGGCAGCTTCCGGACAAAATCCGGCGCGCCAGACGGCAATGAAATCCGGCATTCCTGCCGAGAAAACTGCCATGACGATCAATCAGGTTTGTGGCTCTGGCCTACGCTCCGTTGCGCTCGGCATGCAGGCTATTTTAAACGGCGATGCGGATATCGTTGTTGCAGGCGGACAGGAGAATATGAGCCTTGCGCCACATGCCATTCATTTGCGCAACGGCGTGAAAATGGGTGATGGCACGATGACGGATACAATGATCAAAGACGGTCTATGGGATTACTTCAATAATTATCATATGGGCGTGACGGCAGAAAATGTTGCCGAAAAATACGGCATTAGCCGCGATGCGCAGGATGAGTTTGCTGCTTCTTCGCAGCAAAAAGCCGAAGCGGCGATCAAGGCTGGTAAATTTAAAGCAGAAATCGTGCCTGTAACTTTGAAGGTCAAAAAACAGGATGTTGTTTTCGATATGGATGAATTTCCGCGTGCGGGCACGACGGTTGATACGCTCAAAGGATTGAAGCCAGCCTTTAAAACAGATGGTACGGTCACGGCGGGTTCCGCGTCTGGTATAAATGATGGTGCTGCCATTCTTATTTTGATGCGTGCATCAGAGGCGAAGAAGCGTGGCTTAGAGCCATTTGCAAAAATTAAATCATGGGCCACGGCAGGTGTCGATCCATCGATCATGGGCACCGGACCGATTCCGGCGTCACGCAAAGCTCTTGAAAAAGCAGGATGGAGCGTTGACGATCTCGATCTGATTGAATCGAACGAAGCTTTTGCCGCGCAGGCTTGCGCGGTCGTGAAAGATTTGAAACTCAGTGCCGAAAAAGTGAACGTAAACGGCGGCGCGATTGCGCTCGGCCATCCGATCGGTGCATCGGGTGCGCGTATCCTTGTGACGCTTCTCCATGAAATGGCGCGGTCGAATAAGAACAAAGGTCTTGCGACATTATGCATCGGCGGCGGTATGGGTATCGCGCTATGTGTCGAGCGGGACGAAACATCTAACTGGAAGAAAGTTTCTTAATGACGGGAATTGCTATTGTCACGGGCGGCACACGCGGGATCGGCCTTGAAATTACAAAGGCCTTGATCGAAGCCGGATATAAAGTCGCTGCCATCTATCATGGCAATGAAATCGCCGCCAAGAAATGTACGCAAGAAACAGGCGCTTTCGTTTATAAATGCGATGTTTCAAGTTTTGATGAATGTGCATCTGTTATAAAACAAATCGAATCCGATCACGGACCTGTTCGTATTCTTGTCAATAATGCCGGTATTACCAAAGACAGCATGCTTCATAAAATGGCCGAAGAATCATGGCATGACGTAATCGAAACCAATCTGACATCCTGTTTCAACATGTGCCGCGCCGTGATCGCCGGTATGCGCGAACGTTGCTTTGGTCGCATTATCAATATCAGTTCGATCAACGGCCAGAAGGGCCAACTAGGTCAAACGAATTATTCTGCGGCGAAAGCAGGTATGCTAGGTTTTACCAAAGCGCTTGCACTAGAAAGCGCGGCGAAGGGGATTACCGTCAATGCGATTTGTCCGGGCTATATCGAAACCGATATGACAGCCGCCATGCATAAAGAAGTGCTCGACTCGATTATTCGTTCTATTCCGGCAGCGCGGATGGGTAAGCCTGAAGAGATTGCCGATCTGGTTGTTTTTCTTGCTTCTGAAAAAGCGGCGTTTATGAATGGATCGACACTTACGATCAATGGCGGCCAGTATATGGCGTCATAAATCCATATTCAGGGTTTAAATTTTGTTCATCTGGGCTATATCTTATTCATCGATTCAAAAAATCCATGAGGTAGACCCCGAAAATGACAAATATTCCAGAATCTGAAGTCCAGGGATTTGACGACGCACCCCGTAAAAACTTCAAAATTCCAAAATGGAGTATAATTGTCGGTGCTATCATTGCTGTTTTAGTTGTTATTGCGCTGATTATTCCGTCATTCCTTGATCAGGACAAATACAAATCCCTTATTATACAAAAGGTCGAAGAGTCCTCCGGCTATAAAGTCGCCTGGGCGGGTGATCTTGGAATTTCTATTTTGCCTGTCCCGCATGTGACGATCAATGAAGCAACGGTTTCATCTGGAGATCAGCGTATTGTCGCGGTTAAAAAAGCGGAAATATCTGTCGAGCTGATGCCCCTTTTTCAAAAACAGATTCAGATTTCGAGCGTTAAATTAATAGAGCCTGATATCAATTTGCTGGTTGATGCTTCCGGTCGCCAGACATGGATGACGCCGAAGATGCAGGAGCAAAAAGCTCAGAGCGAAAAGCAGGCCAATCCATCGACGCCGAATGACGAAAAAACTCAATCGATCACTCTAGATTCCGTTTACATCGAAAAAGGTCATATCGTTTATAAAGATGACAGCAAAGAAGCAGCGCATGAAATTTCCGATCTCAATACGGATTTAAGTCTTAAAAACCTGACGGGTCCTTTCGATATCGATGCCGATCTTGTTTATAACGGTAACCAGATCGCTGTAAAAGGCGAGACCGGAGAAATGGTTGAAGGAAAACCGACCTCTGTTGATCTTGACATTGCTCTACCTAAACTGGATGTGTCCGGGAACTATAAGGGCGAAATCACGACTGGGGATAATCTAAGCGTTAAAGGTGATTTGAAACTCTCAGCAAAAGATCTCGAAAACACTATGGCTGCTTTCAGCAAGGATAAGCCGCAACTGCCTGAAGGTTTGAATGGCGCATTACATCTTTCAACAGCCGTTATTTATGATGGCGATACAGCCAGCCTCGATAAGCTGGATTTAGCCTTGGGCGATCTTGCTTATAAAGGCTCGTTAAAAGTTGCAGGATTAAAGACATCTGCTTCGCCTAAATTGTCCGTCGATTTAGAATCTACTTCCGGAGATATCAAAGCAGCAAATGCACTTATCAAAATTCTGAGTGATCTCTCGGTTAAGGGAACCGGTACGTTTGTAAATAATATCGTGACAATAGAGCAGGGTGTTATCGGATTCGAGGGGCAGACGATAAATCTGACCGGAAACTATGCTTTGCCCCAGCAGGCGGGAGCGCGTCCTAAAGTCAATGCAACGATTAAAGCCGGTAAGATCGATATCGATGATATTCAACGCCAGTTAAATCCTTCAACGGAAAGTGCTGCACAAAAAGTTATCAATGAGAAAGTAAATCAGGCTCAATCCTACGTTAAAATTAAAGGCATGACTTTGCCATTTGACGGTACGATTGCGGCATCAGTTGGTAGCTTGAGTTTTGGAGGAAAGACCTATTCGAATATCAATGCTGGAATGACAAGCAGCGGCAAATCTCTTTCTATCTCTAATCTTTCGCTCGGAACCGTCGCCGATACGACTGTTGCTCTCAAAGGAACGATAGCGGATCTGGAAAAATTATCCGGCTTTGATTTGACGGCGAATGCAAAGACAGGAAATGTTGAAGGTCTGGCAAAAGCGTATAATTATGATCTGAAGCTGGACAGGACTTTGGGTGCGGCTTCAATTGCGGGTGCTTTTAAAGGAAGCCTAGAAAATATGGCTTTTAATGCAACCGTCGATGCGCTCAACTTTGCCGTAACCGGCGCGGGCAATGTCAAATCAGCTCTCGAAAATCCGCAAATCGAAGGTTTAAACATTCGTATCCGTCATCCTTCTTTGCAAACGGCGGTACGAAACTTTTCGCCTTCATTCGAAGCGCCAGGCAGTTTCAATGGACCTCTCGATGTTTCAAGCTTAGTGTCATTGAATAACAAGAAGTATGAGTTGTCGAATATTTCGGGAAATATCGGTTCGACATCTATTGCCGGTAAAGTGTCTGCCGATATGTCCAGCACTAAACCATCTGTCAATGGAGATTTGAATTTCGGTAATATGGCGTTTGATTCAGCCGCACCAAAAGCAGGAACGACGACAACTTCTTCAAAGCCTTCTTCTGCTCCGGCAGCAAGTTCTTCCGAGACCAGATGGTCACGCGAGGCCATCGATACATCATGGATGAGCAAGTTTAATGCCGATCTGGCCATTAAAGCCGCGTCTATCACACAAGGTCTATGGAAGCTGAACAATGCAAATCTGTCGTTTAAACTGAATGACGGCTCTTTAAACATCGGCAATATGTCGGCACAGATGTTTGGCGGCGATGCTGCAATCAACGGCAATATGAAAGGCGGCACGGCTCAAGCACCACTCTCGATGACCTGGAGCGCCAAGGCCAATAATATCAATGCCCAACAATTGCTCAGTGCGGTCCAGAATAAACAATCAGATACTCTGTCTGGCATGATCAAGTCTTTTAATCTGGATATTGCATCTTCCGGCATTTCTCCGGCGGCGCTCGTTTATGCCTTGAGTGGTAAAGGAAATATCAACGGAGATAACATCGTCATTAAAGGCGTCGATGCTGCGAAGCTGGCCGAAACTGCCAAGGGAAGCTTCAAGCCGCTCGAGCGCGCAGGAAGTCTTTTAAGCTCATTCAAAGACGGCCAAACAGCTTTCAGTACGTTCAATGCTGATTTCACGATTGCCAGCGGCGTTGTGAATTTCTCGCAGATCAAATTCGACGGGCAGCAGGCTTTATTGACCAGTACAGGTAATATAAATCTGCCAAGATGGACAATCGATCTGAAAAATAACATGACGGTCAAAAATTCCGAAGTTCCGCCATTTGACTTTACGATTTCCGGGCCGCTCGATAATCCGGCGCAAGCTGGCGGCAGCATTATCGAAGGTTTTCTCCGCGAGAAAGCCACAGAGAAAGTTCAGAAGCTGATCACAGACAAGCTTGGCGACAAGCTGGGTTTTCCTCTGGGTGGAGCAGCTAAGACGGAAACTCCTGAAGCTACGACAACACCTGCTGTCGAAACAGATACAACGGTCGCGCCTGTAGAGAAAACCAAAGAGCAGAAAAAGCAGGAGCAGATTCAGGAAGGCGTAAAAGCGCTTCAGGGGTTATTCGGCCAATAGTTCTTCGAGTTATATAAAACATAAAGCCGCAGCGCACTTGATAAATTAGTGCCGCGGCTTTTGTCTATGCGGGCAATGAGTTTGGAGAGACTGATTTTTTCAGCCTTGGCAATGTTTTGTAATTCAATCCAAAACGGTTCTTCCAGCGAAATACTCGTCAAATGTCCGGCGATAGATACGGAGCGCTTGATAACTTTCGCAGAAAGAACCGTTTCTAATTCATTCATTTAGGCTTGATCATATCTTCGGGACGGATCCATTGATCGAATTGTTCTGATGTTAATAAGCCAAGCTCGATACCGGCTTCTTTTAAGGATGTACCTTCAGCATGCGCTTTCTTGGCAATCTTGGCAGCATTGTCGTAGCCAATATGGGGATTCAAAGCGGTCACAAGCATCAGGCTTTCGTTCATTAACTTCGTGATACGTTTTTCATCGGCTTCGATTCCGACGACACAATTATCTGTCATCGAGCGGCAGGCATCGGCAATCAGACGGATGGATTGCAGCACGTTGAAGATGATAACCGGCTTGTAAACGTTTAATTCGAAATGTCCCTGGCTTCCGGCGACAGTCACGGTCATATGATTGCCCATGACTTGGGTGCAAACCATAGTCATCGCTTCGCATTGTGTCGGGTTAACCTTACCCGGCATGATGGAGGAACCGGGTTCGTTTTCCGGCAGAATAATCTCGCCGATACCGCAGCGCGGGCCAGAGCCGAGAAGGCGTATATCGTTGGCAATTTTCATCAGAGATGCTGCCAGAACATTTAATGCGCCGGACAATTCGACCATTGCATCATGTGCGGCGAGCGCTTCGAATTTATTCTCGGCTGTAACAAAAGGCAGGCTTGTAATTTCGGCAACTTCCACAGCAAATTTCTCGGCAAAGCCGACTTTCGTATTGATGCCGGTTCCGACCGCGGTGCCGCCTTGGGCGAGTTGCATCAAGCGCGGCAGAGTGTTTTTCACGCGCTCTATACCGTATTCGATTTGCTTGGCGTAACCCGAGAATTCCTGACCCAGCGTCAGCGGCGTTGCATCCATCAAATGCGTACGGCCTATTTTAACGATAGAGCCGAAATCCATAGATTTCTGGTGAAGCGCCGAATGCAAATATTCAAGGGAAGGGATTAGTTCATGAAAAACCTGTTCGCCTGCGGCAATATGCATCGCGGTCGGGAATGTATCGTTCGATGATTGACCCATATTGACATGGTCGTTCGGGTGAACGGGTTTCTTACTGCCCATCTCTCCGCCCATTATTTCAATAGCGCGGTTGGAAATTACTTCATTGGCATTCATGTTTGTCTGGGTGCCGGAACCTGTCTGCCAGACCACTAAAGGAAATTCATTATCCATTTGGCCGTCGATGACTTCATCGGCTGCCTGAACGATGGCCTGCGCCAGTTTGGAATCTAAAATCCCGAGTGCCTGATTGGCTTGCGCGGCGGAGCGTTTGATAATGCCAAGCGCACGGATAAGCGGCACTGGCATTTTTTCGCCGCCGATCTTGAAATTGCCAAGTGAGCGCTGTGTTTGCGCTCCCCAATATTGATTGGCCGGAACTTCCAATTCGCCAAAGGAATCTGTCTCGATGCGAATACCGGAAGCGTTTTGCACTTTAGCTGCGTTTGTCATTTTTCTCTCTTTTAGGTTTCAGTAAATTAATATGCCCCATTTTACGGCCCGGGCGGGATTCTTTTTTGCCGTAGAGATGGATGCAAGCATTTGGTTTATCCAGATATTCAGGGATCATATTTATATCGTCGCCGATCAGGTTCAGCATAATCGCATCGGAATGGCGTTTGGCAGAGCCGACAGGCATGCCGCAAACACTGCGCACATGATTTTCAAATTGCGATACGGCACAGGCGTCGATGGTCCAGTGGCCGGAATTATGAGGACGGGGGGCCATTTCATTGGCGATCAGTTTGCCGTCTTTAGTCAGGAACAACTCAAGTGCCAGAACACCTGTTAAATCAAGTTTGTCGGCAATTCTTTTAATATATTGCTTCGCTTTTTTTGCAACTGCGTCAGAGATAGGAGCGGGAGCTGTCGTCTTTGATAAAATATGATTTTTATGATCGTTCAGAACAGGGTCGTAAATAACGGATTCTCCAAAACGATCTCGGGCAATCATGACAGATATTTCAGATTTAAAATCAATGATTTCTTCGATGATATTCTCTTTTGACTTTAAAATTTCCCATGCGGCTTTTGCGTCATCGCCAAGTTTGAATTTTATCTGACCTTTCCCGTCATATCCAAGGCGGGTTGTCTTTATAATGCAGGATTTTACGCCCCATTTTTGAAGTGTCGCTTCAATATCTTCCGGCTTTAGCGCGGGTGCCCATTTTGCAGTAGGTATAAAGCAATCATTCAGAAATTGTTTTTCGGACAGGCGATGCTGGGAGATCTCCAATACATTGGCATCAGGAAAAACAAGTCGCGCTTTTTTAAGGGCTTTGATCGTATCGACAGGGATGTTTTCGAATTCATACGAGATGACATCAACGCCCTTGGCAAAATCCAGCAAGGCTTTTTTGTCGCCATATTCACCTATGATGGTTTTGGCGGCGACATGAGAAGCAGGGGAATCTTTTTCCGGTGTGTATATATGTGTCTGAATGCCGAGACGCGCAGCGGCCATGGCCGACATGCGGCCTAATTGGCCACCGCCTATAATACCGAGAGTTTTGGGACGATTCTTCATTGCGGGCTGATTTTGCTTATAGCGAGGGGAATTGCAAGCTTGACGATGCAAAAATAGTTATGATAAATGATTAATTGCAGGGATATTGAGTAATAATGATTCAAACAATTTTCAGCACTTTTTCAGATGGGCATTGCGGATTAGGTACTGTGGAAAGTCCTTCGAGACAAGCCGCACTAATCAACCGCCAGAAATTACTGGCACAATTTGATTTGTGCTCAAGTCGGCTTTTAACAGCTGCGCAACAGGCGGGAACTGATTTTCAGGTTGTCAGTGAAGAGGACCTAAGCAAAGAACGGCCAAAAGTCGATGCTTTGATTACGACGGAAAGAAACATTGCGGTTGGAGTTTTAACCGCTGATTGCATGCCATTGCTTTTAGCCGACGATGAAAACTCAATTGCAGCTGCTGTACATTTGCGCCGTGACAGTCTTATTCAGGGCATGGATTTCAAAGTTGTCTCTAAAATGCGCGAGTTAGGTGCAAAAAATATAGAGGCTTACATTGGGCCTTGCTTACAAAAAGACAATCATTTTCTGGATCGGGAAACAGGTTTAAATCTTGTCGGTCATAACCCCAAAACAGGCAATTTTTTGCAATGTGAATGGCGCAAGGCAAAAGGATTTGTTTTCGACTATGTGGCGCATGCACTTCATAATTTGGAAGTTATGAATGTAAAAGTGGCTGAGGTTTCTTCAGTCGATACCTTTAGCAGTTCCAATCACTTCAGCCGTAGAAGGCGTGATATTGACGGTAATGACGGGCTGGCATTGTCGGCTATTTGTCTGAGATAAGATCCGACCTTTTTTAAAACAATGACTTAAGCTGGGTCTCTCAGTTTGCTCGTCGGTTTTTCAAGGTGTCTTAGGCCTTCTTGTTAACCTTTGTCTAGTTCGTTTGACAGTTGTTCAGTTCGTTCGTCGATTTTGAACGGTTTTTGGCTGTAAGTGGTTGATGTCTGAAAGGCCATGTGCGGTGAGCGATTACCCGAACAAGTCGGGTAATGACGAAAAAGTGCTATCTTCTAGCTATGTACTTTAAACCCTGCACTATTGACTGATCGCCCTCCGTGCGCCTTGGGGATTGCCGAAAGACGGCGTGTCTTTTCACGATGAAGACTAACGCTAAAAGCATGGCGCAATTATGATGGAAATTCAATAAAAACTAAACTACAGGCTCGATTGTCACGGATTCAGTTTGTTTTTTCCGGAAATCATCCAGACGTTGAGCGAGCTCTTTATCTGAAAGGCTCAAAATAGAAGCGGCGAAGAGCGCAGCATTTATGGCACCGGGTTTGCCAATAGCAAATGTACCGACCGGAATCCCGCCTGGCATCTGGACGATAGATAAAAGGGAATCCTGACCTTTGAGAGAATGGCTTTCAACCGGTACGCCCAAAACCGGGAGGGGTGTAAGGGCTGCGACCATACCGGGGAGGTGGGCTGCGCCGCCTGCGCCCGCAATAATGGCTTTCAAGCCGCGTGATTTCGCGCTTTTGGCATATTCGAACATGCGTTCTGGTGTGCGATGAGCGGAAACGATCTTGGTTTCATGGGGAATACCGAGATCATGAAGAATTTTATGGGCATGGCTCATTGTTTCCCAGTCAGACTGGGAGCCCATAATAATGCCGATTTGCGGCGCGGCGTCGGAGGCGCTCATGCCAGAATATCCGGTATCAGCGAGCTCTCCAGCTTCTGAATCTGGTCTTTCAGGCGCAGCTTCTCTTTTTTAAGTTTAGTTATGTGAAGGAAATCGACCGGCTGGACTCGGGAAAGAGTTTCGATTTGTTCATCAACTTGCTTATGTTCGCGACGCAGCTCTTCGAGTTGCTCGCGGATATCGTCATCGTCCAGCATGTAAATCCGTATTTAAAAGGAAGATATTTCATATCAGAAAAAATAACCTTTGATAAGCAATTTTATAAGTTGAGATAATGGTTTACGGGGAATTAATTAGTGATATTCTACCGCGGAATATAGTTATCAGGAGTAATTTATGACTAAAAGAATAGGAATTCTGACAAGTGGTGGTGATTGTGCAGGTTTGAATGCCGCCATTCGGGCAGCGGTTCACCGTGCAGATCTTCTCGGTTGGGAAGTTGTCGGTATTTTGGATGGTACAGCTGGCTTGCTGGTCGACCCACCGCAGGTTCGCATACTAAAGCCAAATGACTTTGATAATAATGTCATGCGGATGGGCGGTACGATCCTTGGCACAACCAATAAAGGAAATCCATTCGATTACCCGATGCCGGACGGCACACATAAAGATCGTTCTTATGAGATTATCGATAATTTTAAAAAATTAGGTGTCGAAGCCGTGATCGGTATCGGCGGCGATGGAAGCTTTGCTATCTTGCGCAAACTGGCCATGCAGGGCGGAATTCGCATGGTTGGCATTCCCAAAACAATCGATAACGATATCGGTGAGACAGAGACTTCCATCGGCTTCGATACAGCTGTTTCTGTCGCAACTGAAGCACTTGATCGTTTGCAGCCGACCGCAGCATCACATGACCGCGTCATGGTTTTGGAAGTTATGGGCCGCGATGCGGGACATATTGCATTGGCGACAGGTATTTCTGGCGGGGCGGACGTTATTCTTATTCCTGAAATTCCTTACCGTATCGCCAGCGTGGCGAAGAAGATCAAGGCTGTCAAAGATGGCGGTCGTAACTTTGCGCTCGTCGTCGTTTCAGAAGCTGTCAAAACTTTGGATGGCGAAGGTATTATGGCCGAGTTTACCGATGGTCAAAAACGTTACGGTGGTATCGGCCATTATGTCGGCGACCAGATTTTCAAAGCTACGGGTTCCGAAACGCGCGTTACTGTTTTGGGTCACGTTCAACGCGGATCATCACCGACATATAACGATCGTTTGCTGGCATCTGCCTTCGGTGTTCGTGCCGTTGATTTGATCGCGCAAGGTAAATTCGACCGAATGGTTGCATGGAAAAACCGTCAGGTCGTCGATGTGCCGATTGAAGCTGCAATTGCTGCGTATCAGGCTGTCGATATCAACAGTTCGATGGTCCACACTGCGCGCGCGCTTGGCATCTCACTCGGAGACGATTAAATAAATGCTATATGTGCAGCAATCCCTGGCGCCGGATGAAAAACTGGTCCATATCGGCCAATTTCACTGGTTCTATGATGTTCAGGCTTTTATGAGCATTGCATGGGGATTGTTTTTTGCAATTTCTCTGCTCATCGCGGCGATAAATCTTGAGCCATATCTTCCGGGTAAGTTAACCATCATGTCTGTTGCGGTCGAGCAGGGCGATAGCTGGCTTACGCAGCTTCGGAAAATCCATCCCGGTATAAAATTGTTCGCTCTTTTGCTTTTTCTTTTTGGTGTGTTTCGTTTCGCGCAGATGCTTGTCGTCAAGGCGACGACTGAAATTGCCGTAACAACTTCGCGTCTTATCTACAAGCGCGGACTTGTTGCGCGTTTTGTCGGCGAGATAAATATCGACCGGATCGAGGGTGTCTCCGTGGCCCAAAGTTTTTGGGGGAGGATTTTCAATTTCGGACGTTTGTTAGTGCGTGGTATGGGCGTGGGTGAAATGATACTGCCCTCTATTGCCAATCCATTGGCTTTCCGCCGCGCGATCGAAAAAGCGCGAAATGTGTATGAGCACGACAAAAGGGAGATCTAGATGGATGCAAAAGCTGCTCTTTTATCAAGGGACAGAGCGCTTCCTGGACTAAGGGATGGCGAGAATGTATTGATCAGCACGATTATCTCGGATGCCATTTATTGGAAAGGTATAGCAGTTCTTATCGTCGCTATTCTGTTTTTACTGATAGCTTATCAATTGACATTGTTTTTAGCATTTGTTGCGGCATTAACGCTTGGCTTCGAGGGGCTTCTTCAGAAATATCTTCTTTTAGTTGTAACCAATCAACGGGTCCTGATACGCCGCGGCTTTTTGTTAACTGATATGATCCAGCTTCAGTATAGCAGGATTGAAAGTGTCGAGGTTCAAACAACTTTAATCGGCACGTTCCTCGGTTATAGTACTTTAATGGTGAGTGGCACCGGCAGCCGGATGGGGTACATACCCTATGTCGCTAATGCCATGGCAATTCAAGAAATAATAAATGAAATCTTGCAACGCCGCGACACATCGTCAAATGAATATTTGGATAAACAGGCACGCGCTCAAGCCGAGGCATTGGCCGATGTGCTGGACGAACATGAAGAAAAGAAAATATGACTTGGGATAAATCGAAATTGCCGAGCCGCCATGTTTCCGTGGGGCCAAAATCTGCACCGCACCGCGCTATGTATTATGCGATGGGCATGACTGAAGAAGAGATTGCGCAGCCTTTTGTTGGTGTGGCGACTTGCTGGAACGAAGCGGCGCCGTGTAATATCGCGCTGAACCGCCAGGCATTGTCTGTTAAAAAAGGTGTTGCGGCATCCGGCGCAACGCCGCGTCAATTTACGACGATTACAGTTACCGACGGTATCGCCATGGGCCATGAGGGTATGCGATCTTCTTTGCCGTCTCGTGATGTCATTGCCGACTCTGTCGAACTTACCATGCGCGGGCATTGTTATGATGCTTTGGTCGGTCTTGCAGGCTGCGACAAATCGCTGCCGGGGATGATGATGGTCATGCTGCGGTTAAACGTGCCGAGCGTCTTTATGTATGGTGGTTCTATTTTACCGGGCCAGTTCCGCGGTAAAGACGTTACGATCATTGATGTTTTCGAAGGTGTCGGTAAGCATGCGACCGGAGAATTTTCAGACGACGATCTGCATGAAATGGAATGTCATGCTTGTCCGTCTGCCGGAGCTTGCGGGGGCCAGTTTACGGCCAACACGATGGCTTGTGTTTCGGAAGCGATAGGTCTGGCTTTGCCGGGTTCTGCCGGTGCGCCTGCGCCGTATGAAACACGCGATGAATACGCATATGCGTCAGGGCAGGCCATCGTTGAGCTAATTAAAAAGAACCTCCGTCCTCGCGATATTGTTACGCGTAAAGCGCTTGAGAATGCGGCAATGGTTGTCGCGGCTACTGGCGGCTCCACAAATGCCGCATTGCATCTGCCAGCCATGGCGCATGAAGCAGGGATTGATTTCGATCTGCATGCCGTTACCGATATTATGCGCAAAACGCCTTATATTGCGTCTCTTAAGCCAGGCGGAAAATATGTCGCCAAGGATTTATTCCAGATCGGCGGCGTCTCGGTTGTGTTGAGTGAGCTTCTCAAAGGCGGGTATCTGCACGGCGACTGTATCACCGTTACCGGCAAGACAATTGAAGAGAATTTAAAAGGTACAAAATTTCCTGAAAATCAGGATGTCGTCTACCGCATTGAAACCCCCATTTCTGCTACGGGCGGCGTAGTTGGTTTAAAAGGCTCTCTGGCTCCTGAAGGCGCGATTGTCAAAATTGCAGGAATGGAAAACATAATTTTTGAAGGTCCTGCGCGTTGTTTTGATTCCGAAGACGAATGCCTGCAGGCCGTTCTGGATCGTAAGTATAAAGAAGGCGAAGTTCTGGTTATCCGTTACGAAGGACCAAAAGGCGGTCCGGGTATGCGCGAAATGTTATCTACGACTGGCGCATTATACGGGCAAGGCATGGGCGATAAAGTTGCGCTTATTACCGACGGACGTTTCTCCGGCGGTACGCGCGGTTTCTGTATCGGGCATATTGGTCCGGAAGCTGCTGTCGGCGGTCCGATCGCGTTATTGCGCGACGGCGATATTATCCGCATCGACGCAGAAAAAGGCATGATCGATCATAAATTATCCGACGAAGTTCTGGAATCTCGCCGCAAGGAATGGAAGCCGAGAAAGACCAACTATCAATCCGGTGCGATCTGGAAATATACCCAGACAGTCGGCCCTGCAGCTCAAGGAGCGGTAACGCATCCGGGCGGGGCAGCTGAAACGCATTGTTTCGCGGATCAGTGATGAAGCGTTCTTTCAAAAAACGACTTCTTCTTACAGTCGCTGTGATGGCTTTTATGGCGCAGCCTGTACTGGCTGAACAGCTTGAGCCTTTAGCAGAAGAAGCGGCGTCTGCTGCCGCGCAGTCAAATACGCCTATCGCTTCGCAATCTATCGTCATTGAAAAGCAGCCGATGGTCGATCTTTTGCAAAGCGGCAAGGTTGACGGTGTTGCCTTGCAGGATCCGGAAGGCATCTATAACTTTTATAAATCACAGAATTTTGATTACTTCTGGACCGATGGCGAAAAGCCGGAAAATAATTCTGAGAAGGCTTTGGAGCTATTAAAGGATGCCTGGCAGCATGGGCTTAATCCGGCAAATTATCATGTCCAAACCTTAGAGCAACGTTTGGAGCAGGATAAATTTACAAATTCTATTTCGTTTGAAGTTCTGATGTCTGATGCCATGGCGCGCTATGCGAAGGATATGACAGGCATGCGCGTAACGGCGCGAAGCATCGGCGAGGATACAAGATCATGGAGAAGGGGCTTAGGCGCTGAATCTGCTCTCAAGCTTCTAACGACAAACAGCAATCCGAAAAAAGCCTATGAAGAACTCGTGCCTACCGGAAAGCTATATCCGATTTTACAGGCTGAGCTTAAAGCTCTGCTCGAAGATATGGAGAAGAATCCACAAACTGCCAATAAGCAAATCGCTTTTCCGGGACTTATTTATCCAGGGCGTACGCATCCGGCTGTGGCTCTCATTCGTGCGCGTTTCGATATCGAAGCTGATAAAAAGAACCCGCCTGAATTTTATAATGAGAAACTGATCGAAAGAATTAAGTCGTTTCAAAAAGCCAATGGCTTGAAACCTGACGGTATTATAGGTCAGCGTACGATCGAGGCGATCAATCAGGGACGCCGCGACAAGCTTGTCAAAATTCTGGCCAATCTTGAACGACTTCGCTGGATGAATCCGGCTTTGCCTGACAAATATATTTTGGTCAATGTTCCGGCCATGACGCTATGGGCGTTCGAAGATAATAAGATTGCCTTCGAAATGCCGATCATTGTCGGCAAACCCAGCTGGCCGACGAATAGTTTCAAAACCGATGTGACCGGCATTCGCTTTAATCCGTCATGGTATGTGCCGCCATCGATCAAGACTAAGGATTTGCTACCGGAGCTGCAAAGGGATCCGGATTATTTGACCAAGAAAAATTTGCAGCTTTTATATTATACGTCTGACGGCGCAAAAGAGATTTCTGCGCGCGATGTCAAATGGGCGGAAGTGACGGAAGCCGATTTAAAAAACATGGCTATGATACAAAATCCGGGCAACGAAAACCCGCTCGGCAAAATCCGTGTCCTGATGCCGAACCAGTATAATATCTATCTGCACGATACGAATTCACCGGAGCTTTTTACCAAAGATTTTCGTGCGCTTAGCCATGGTTGTATTCGCCTTGCCGAGCCGCGCCGCGTAGCTAATTTCATTCTGGATCGCAATGGTGACTGGAGCGAAGATCGACTCAACAACATTCTTTCGAAGAAAAATACAATTGAGGTTATGTCTTCACAAACCATTCCTGTTTTCATATTGTATCAAACCATATGGCAGGACGGAAAAGGCGACCTTATTTTCGGGCAGGATATCTATAAAAATGACGAAAAATTAATCGCCGAATTAGCAAAAAAGAACAAGTTGCCCGTCCCAATCAACTAAAAATCCGGCATTGTTATTGCAGTATTTAAGGTGAAGCTAAATAAAGCTCACTAAATCAATGATTTATTATTTATCTTTGGTTTTATTGAAATAGATATTTTTTTATCCAAAGTAATAAATATTTAACTTCAAGTATTTATAAATAAAATCTGTAACATTGATAATAAATTTTGTATCAATTTGGTAATCCACAATTATCTTGAAACCATATTTAGGTTTCTTTAGACTTGAATAGTCAGTGGATAATCTTCCTTACATGTTCAATTCCTTTTTCAATTAATAATTTTTTTTATTACAACTTGCCATACTGACGCGAGAGCTACTGAGTACTTGATTTTGTGTAAACCACTTTTCTTCGGAAAAGTTCTAACAAGAAGGTAATCGATGACGTCTTTTTTTGATTCAGTGGAACAAACCATGGAACGCCGTGGCTTCCTCAAAGCAGGGCTAACTCTTTCTGCGGTAGGATTTCTGTCTGCAACCTGCGCCAAGCCGGCGCTCGCTCTGCCGGAAGGTGGTGCTTATTCCGTGGCTTTCCGCAACGAACACACCAATGAAACTTTTTCCGGCGTTTACCGCGTCGGCAATCGCTATCTACCGGAAGCCTTTGAGCGCATTAATTATGTGCTGCGCGATTTCCGCCAGAACGAAGTATTTCCGATCGATCCGCGCGTGGTCGATATAGTGGCGATTGTGCATAAAGCGACTGGCTCGACTCAGCCATATTCGGTTCTGTCTGGTTATCGTTCTCCAAAAACCAATGCCATGCTACGCCATGAGAGTGGCGGCGTTGCCAAACGCTCTTTGCATATGGCAGGTCAGGCGATCGATGTCCGTATGCCGAACATCAAAACCAAGCGCATTCATGATCTGGCGACCAAGCTGCATGCCGGCGGCGTGGGTTACTATTCCCGCAGCAACTTCGTCCATATGGATTCCGGCGTTTACCGAACCTGGGGCGCATAATAAAATAGAAAAATATTTTGGAATATGTGAGAAAGAGCAGCTAAATAGGCTGCTCTTTTCGCATAAGGAAAAGCAAGAAATGATTTTAGTTGCCATAGGCGCCAATTTGCCCAGCCGTTTTGGAACGCCTGAAGAAACCATTCAGGCGGCCATTGAAGCTTTGAACGAAGCGGACATTATAACGGTCAAGACATCAAGGATCTGGCTGACGGCGCCGGTGCCGGTGTCGGACCAGCCGTGGTATCGGAATGCGGTTGTATCTGTACGGACCGATCTCGATGCTTTCCAATTACTGTCTGCCCTACATAAAATCGAAGCCAATTTCGGTCGCGTTCGATATGAGCGCAATGAACCGCGTGTGCTCGATCTCGACTTGGTTGCCTATAATAATGAAATCATCGAGCGCCCGTCTTTGATCGTGCCGCATCCGCGCATGCATGAACGGGCTTTTGTTCTCATGCCGTTGCAAGATATCGCGCCGGATTGGAAACATCCTATTAATGGCAAAACTCTGCCCGAACTTATCAAGCTTGTCCCGCCTGAGCAAATGGCCCGACCGAATGAATAAGCCGCTCATTATGGGTATCGTCAATGTCACGCCGGACAGTTTTTCAGACGGCGGAAAATATTTCGATCCCAAAGCTGCGATTGAACATGGGTTGCAGCTTATCAAAGAAGGTGCCGATATTCTCGATATTGGCGGCGAGTCGACAAGGCCTGATGCAAAGCCTGTCTCTATTGAGGAAGAAATAGCGCGTGTCGTGCCCGTGATTGCAGAATTGTCGAAAGCCGGAAAAACGATTTCAGTCGATACGCGTAATACCAAAACAATGACAGCAGCGACAGAGGCAGGGGCAAGTTTTATTAATGATGTTACTGCGCTTCAGGATAAAGGGGCGATTGAACTGGCCGCGCAAAAAAATGTCGACATTTGCCTGATGCATATGCAAGGCACGCCACAGACAATGCAATCCAATCCTGAATATCAAAATGTCGTGCCGGAAGTTTTCGATTTCCTACAGACGAGAATAAATGTGTGTGTGAATGCGGGTATAAAAAAAGAAAAGATCTATGCTGATATCGGTGTCGGGTTCGGCAAAACGCTGGAGCATAATTTAGCGCTACTGCGCAATCTGGACCGCTTTCATGATCTGGGCGTAAGGCTTTTACTCGGCACGTCGCGTAAGAAATTCATTGAAAGGATTATGGGCGGCGACATACCGGCAGATCAACGTCTCGGCGGCTCTTTATCGACGGCGCTTTGGGGGATGGAGAAGGGCGTTCATATCGTGCGCGTGCATGATGTCGCCCAGACGAAGCAGGCTATGGAGATATGGTCAGCTTTGTCGAACGGAAGAACAAAATTCTGACTTACACTCGCGCAAATCGATTCCTGCCACGTTATATTCAAATACTTTAAACGGGAAGGTCGTTAGATCGGGGGATGGATCAAAGCGGTGCAACTGGCAATTCTGGACACGGCGTATTTCCCAATTGTAAAGATGGCCGATGGCACGAAACGTGCCGCCATGTGCCACGATCAAAGGTGGAGTTTCATATTGTTGTTCAAGAATAGGCGTTAAAACGCGTCTGACACGCTCGGCATATTGTTCGTAATTTTCGCCGCCCGGCGGAATTTCTCCGGAGATCATCTTAGGGCCAATAACTCCCCAAGGCTGGCCTTCCCATTCGCCGACATGATGTTCTTCGAGATGCTCTACGATAGTTAAAGGAAGATTTAGTCCTTCATTGACAATCTCCGCCGTGCGACGCGCCCGTTTCATGGGGCTGGTGAAAATCATCGACGGTTTTATGGTCAGGTTGTGAATGACCTCGGCAAGATCGCGCGCTTGGCTTTCACCTTTTGGCGTTAGAAGGGAATCGACACCGCCGCCAGCCGCCTTTCCGGCGAGATTGGCTTCACTCTCGCCGTGGCGCAGTAGATAAAAAGATATTTGTGGGATCATTCAGCCTTCACAAAATTTTCAGATACTTGCTTCCAGTTTACAACTTTCCACCAGTTCTTCAAATAGTCAGCTCGCTTGTTTTGATATTTCAAATAATAAGCATGTTCCCAGATATCATTGCCGAGGATCGGCGTGCCTTTGACTTTGGCATCATCCATCAATGGGTTGTCTTGGTTAGGTGTGGAGGTAATCTCTAACTCGCCTAATTTATTTTTAACCAGCCATACCCAGCCAGAGCCGAATTGTCCAACGCCGGCTTTTTCAAATTCGATTTTGAAATTGTCCATCGTGGTAAATTTCTTTTCAATTGCCGTTTTAAGTTCAGGAGAAGGCTCTCCGCTATCCTTGGCAGGCCCCATTAAATTCCAGAAGAAACTATGGTTCCAGTGACCGCCAGCGTTGTTACGGACGACGGGTTCATACTTCGATACATTTCCGATAATCTGTTCAATAGTGCGACCTTTCAAGCCGGATGTCTTTGCGACTTCCGCATTCAATTTATCGATATAAGCCTGATGGTGTTTTGTCAGGTGAAGTTCCATGGTTTTGGCATCAATGACAGGCTCAAGCGCAGCATAGGCATAAGGAAGCTTTGGCAGCGTAAAGGGTCCGACCGGTCTTGCTTCTGTGGCAAGGGAGGATACGGATGTTGTGCCCAAAACAATCGATGTTGCGGCAATAGTTTTAATAAAATTTCGTCTTGATGCGCTTAATTGCATGAAATGATCTCCTTGTTTGTATAGTTAGTATAGGGGCATCTCTAGCGAAGTCGAGGCATGCTATGGACGTTTTCATATTTATTGTGCCATACTCTGCCCATGGAAGAATGGTCCGATCAGGCAATCATATTATCTGCACGTCCGCATGGGGAAAACGGTGCGGTTGTCTCCGTCATGACGGAAAATCACGGGCGGCATAACGGTTATGTTCATGCTGCGCGGTCTTCGCGCAATCGCGGTTCTTTGGAGCCGGGAAATTTGGCACACATCGAATGGAAAGCCAAAGTCGAAGGCCAGCTTGGAACGATGTCTATCGATAACGGCAAAAATCTGGCTGCTTTTATAATGGGGGACCATCTGAAATTATCGGCGCTGCTCTCTGCCTGCGCTTTGTGCGATGCGTCCTTGCCGGAACGAGAAAATCATCCGGCTGTTTTTTATGGCATGAGTGCACTTCTCGATACATTGCAAAGCGATGTCTGGGGTGCGGTTTATGTTTTGTGGGAAATTGCTTTTTTGAAAGAGCTTGGCTTTGGGCTGGATTTCACGCGCTGCGTGGCAAATGGCGATGCTTCGACCTTGGCGTATATCTCGCCGAAATCCGGTTGTGCCGTGAGCCGAGCGGCAGCCGAGCCATATAAGGATAAATTACTGCCCCTGCCGGAATTCCTGAAACCCGGAGGGATTCGCGATGGGGAAGCTCCGGAAGTCCTCAAAGGTCTTAAAATGACGGCTCATTTTCTGCAAAACTGGGTTTTTGCACATCATAGCAAGGGTGTTCCTGAAGCGCGCTTGCGTTTTGAAAGCCTTTTTGCCAAAACAGTGGAAGATCAATTCATTTCAGCCGCTTAATGCGCTTATTCTATTTTAGGAATTATTATGGCCAAAAAAGGCAGCACCCCGACAAAGACAGTCGAACATAAAGTCCTCGATATGCCGATGACGCAGCTTTTGTCAGAGCGTTACTTGTCTTATGCGTTATCGACGATTATGGCGCGATCATTGCCGGATGTCCGCGACGGCTTGAAACCCGTTCACCGCCGCCTGTTATTTGCGATGTACCAATTGAAATTATCGCCAAATCTTATGCCGAAAAAATCGGCGAGGGTGGTCGGTGACGTCATTGGTAAATTCCACCCGCATGGCGATCAATCCGTTTATGATGCCCTCGTTCGTTTGGCTCAAGATTTTGCGGTTCGCTATCCACTCGTCGATGGCCATGGAAATTTCGGTAATATTGATGGCGATAACGCGGCAGCGATGCGATATACAGAATCGCGCCTGACGATGACAGCGATGAATTTGCTGGAAGGCATTGACGAAGATGCTGTCGATTTCCGTGCGACTTATGACGGTGACACGATGGAGCCTGTCGTATTTCCATCGAACTTCCCGAACCTTCTTGCCAATGGTGCGTCTGGTATCGCTGTCGGTATGGCAACCAGTATTCCGCCGCATAACATTCTCGAACTTTGCGAGGCGATGGAAGCCATTCTTGAAAATGACGCCAGCCTCGAAGAATTATGTCGCATTGTTAAAGGTCCGGATTTCCCGACCGGCGGCACTTTGGTTGAATCTAAAGAATCGATTGCTGAATCGTACCGCACAGGTCGTGGCTCATTCCGTGTTCGCGCCCGTTGGACGAAAGAACAGGTAAAAGGCGACAACTGGCAAATCGTTATCACTGAAATTCCGTATATGGTTCAAAAAGCCAAATTGGTCGAGAAAATTGCCGAGCTGATCAACGACAAGAAAATCCCGATGCTCGACGATGTGCGTGATGAAAGCGCCGAGGATATTCGCCTGATCCTTGTGCCAAAAAATAATACGTTCGAACCTGAGCTTCTCATGGAAGCCTTGTTCCGCGCCACTGATCTCGAAAGCCGTTTCCCGCTCAATATGAACGTTCTTGATAAAGGCGTGACGCCGAAAGTCATGAACATCAAGGAAGTCTTGCGTGCCTTCCTTGACCACCGCCAGGAAGTACTTGTCCGCCGTTCGAATAACCGCTTGAGCGAAGTTAATCATCGTCTCGAGGTCTTGGCCGGTTATATTATTGTCTTCCTCAATATCGATGAAGTCATCGCTATCATTCGCGAGAATGACGAGCCGAAACCTTTATTGATAAAACGCTTTGTCTTAAGTGATGTGCAAGCGGAAGCAATCCTGAATATGCGCCTGCGCTCCTTGCGTAAACTTGAAGAAATGGAACTAAAGCGCGAGCATGACAAGCTGTCCAAAGAAAAAGACGCGCTTGAAAAATTGCTGAAATCAGAAGCGCGTCAATGGTCCGAGATTAGAAAACAGGTAGGTCAGCTGCGTGAAGCTTATGAGAATGTTCCGGCGATCAGCAAGCGCCGCTCAGCGATCGGCAAACCGCCTGCGCCTGTCGCGATCGATCTGCAAGCCGCGATGATTGAAAAAGAACCGATTACGGTCATCTGCTCGGCAAAAGGTTGGATACGCGCCGCGAAAGGCCATGAAGTCAATATCGCTGATATTAAATACAAGGAAGGCGACCGCGAACAATTTGTCGTGCAGGGTCAGACAACGGATAAATTTATTGCCTTCGCCAGCAATGGACGTTTCTATACTTTGGCAGGTGACAAGCTGCCGTCGGGCAGGGGCTTTGGAGAACCAGTCCGTCTGATCGTCGATATTCCAAACGACGCCGATATTGTGTCGTTGATGGTCTATGAACCGGATCAGAAATTCCTGCTCGCGGCGCGTGACGGCCGCGGCTTTATCGTCTCGTCAAACGATATTCTGGCACAGACAAAGAACGGCAAGCAGATTATGGGCGTCGACGATAACGGTGACGCTGTATTCTGTCAGATGCTTAATGAAAAAGACAATCACCTCGCCATCATTGGCAAGAACAGAAAAATGCTGGTGTTTAAGCTTGATCAAGTGCCGGAACTTGCCAAAGGCAAAGGCGTTATCCTGCAAAAATACAAGGACGGCGAATTTTCGGATGCCAAAACATTCAATTTGAAAGAAGGTCTGACGTTTAAATCCGGTACGAAAGATGTACCTGTTTCAAACGTCAAGGAATGGATCGGTGAACGCGCACAGGCTGGTAAATTACCGCCGAACGGTTTCCCAAGATCGAATAAATTTGGTTAAGTTGGGCCGGATATTTCAGGCGGGAAGTTTTTGAAGTATTCCGACATTGCATGGCCGCGCTGTTTTTTGCTTAATGGTTTCCATGTTCCGTCTTCCAGAATTTCTAATCCTTTTAAACGGGCTTTCGGTGTAAGTTTCGACGGCGTTTCAGTCCACGCGCCCATATAAAGAAATTCTGCAGCTGTGTTTTTGAGGTGCATAACGAGCTGTAGTTTTAGATATAGAGAAAGATTACGATACTCATTTAACTTGCTTGTATCATAGTAATAGTAATCGCCTGCAACGGCCTTATCGGAAATTTGGAAAAGTATGGCTGCGACAAGTTCCTTGTCAGGGTTGCGGAATTCCATGCAAGCTGAGAGGCTTTGTCTAAGATGCCAATACACATAACTATCATGTTCGTCGAGATCAAGGACAGGGTGTCTAGAATTCGTATACCGAAAAGCAAGAGATCTATGTTCAATTGGGTTTGGCTCTGCAGGAAATGAAACGGTTAGATTAGTAGAGCTTATTAATTCTTTCTGGGATTCTGTCGGACAAAAATTAGCTATCTGGATTCGGGAAGGTTTGCAGGCGTTACAAGTGGCGCATGCTTCTTTATTATATTCTAAAGTTAATCCGATATTGTCATTTGTCTGAACTGGAAAAAACATTCTCAGCCAGTATCCATCCTCAAGATAACCGGAATTATTTTCTTGCCAGAAAACTGGCGTTGTATTTCTCAATATTAAAGTTTCTTTTTGGCGCTCTTGCCCCTCAATAATTGAACAGGCCTCGATTGTTTTCGTTACAACTGAATTAAACTCGTTGCTCATATTATAAGTCTTATTCAAAATTAGTCTTTTTAGGCAAGAAAAAAGGGAGCTGAATGGCTCCCTTTTAAATTTATGCTGCTGCTAGCTGGGGACCTCTTTCAGGCTTGAAGCCATGGGATGTCAGCAGGGTAACAACTTTTTTGATTTGTTCTTGCTCAGGTACGGAAGATCTTAAGTCGACATGCCCAATATAGACTTCTTTTCCTTCGACTTCTTTTGTTACAGCCGCCCTTTGATGATGGTCATAATTGACCAGTTTGAAATGGGTTGTAGCATCGGGGGCTTTGAAAGTAGTACCTTTAATTATTGCGTCGGACATATTTTACTCCATTAATTCTAATATTTAGGTGATTTTTTTAAGTGGTAGGGCGCATAGCACAGCCCTTGCGGACAGAGAGAAGTTTCTCTGCCCTATCGCATTATCTGAATTTTAGATGTAGTTGGACTCATAGCGTTTATTCCTTAAGTTTTTAATTTTTAGGCTAGAAACTGGCTGCTGAAAAAGCAGCACTTGGGGCGGTAAAGTTTAGGCTTTACCGCTACGCATTGACATTCGGAATGTGTTTCCTGTGGTCGTCATAGGAAACAATATGGTCTTGGATTTTTATATTGTCAAGTTTAGGGGAATTGGACTTTTCCCTGAGATGGACGATAGGCCGGAGGAGGCGTGGCCGGGGCGGTCTTATCCATTGAATTTGCTGTGCCTTTTTCCTTTGTCAGGCTCTCATGTAAGAGAACGATACTGATCCTGCGGTTTTGCGCATCGAGCGCATCGGTCTTAACATAGTGGTCGGTATCGGCTTTGCCGACGACGTTTGCAACTTTCGCAGCAGGGATGCCATTCGCCAATAAAACGCGGCGGCTGGCATTAGCGCGGTCGCTTGATAATTCCCAGTTGGTGTAATTCGCGCCTTCGGAATACGGTGCTCCATCGGTATGACCGCGAACAGATAATTGGTTGGGCAGCGTGGCGATAATTCCGGCAACCTTTGCCAATAGTTTTTCAGTTTTGGCGAAAGGCGTTGCGCTTCCAATCGGGAACATGGATGCGCCTTCCTGATCGACGATCTGAATACGCAGACCTTCTGGTGTCATATCGACTTTTATATTCTTCTCAAGATTCTTGAGATCTGAATTTTGAATGGCTTCTTCGATTTGTTTTTTTGCATTATCGAATTGTTGCGCTTCACGTTTTTTCTTTTCGGCTTCCAGTTCGGCGTCCGACATATCTTTCGCAGATTTTTTCGGCTGGGAAGGTGCCACATTGCTCGGGGTCATTGGCTGGGTGTCTGCCATACGCGCACCTTCCGGTGAAATCGTAAGGCCGCCCATAACACCACCGGCTCCGCTTTGTGATTGAGAAACGATTGTAGGCGTTGGATCGAAATATTCCGCAATGCCTTCTTTTTGCTCTTTCGATGTGGAATTCAAAAGCCACATCAAAAGAAAGAAAGCCATCATCGCGGTTACAAAGTCGGCATAGGCAACTTTCCAAGCGCCGCCATGGTGACCGCCGCCGCCTTTTTTAATCTTCTTGATGACTATAATTGGGGCTTTATCGCCGCTGCCTGATGATTTATCCGCCATGGGTTATTCCTTAGGTCGGAGGCGTAACAGAGTTCAGCTTTTCTTCCAATTCCTGGAATGTCGGCTGGATGTCATGCGGCAGGAATTTACGGGCGAATTCAACGGCCACTTGCGGCGCGGCGCCTTGCAGGAAGGAAAGAATGCCAACGCGAATACATTTATAATACATGACTTCGGTCGAGGCGCGCGAATTCATGGCACCAGCAATCGGTCCAACCATTCCATAAGCAAGCCACACACCAAGAAACGTACCGACCAATGCGCCGCCGATCATCGCGCCGAGTACTTCCGGAGGCTCTGTAATCGAGGCCATGGTTTTAATAACGCCGAGAACGGCGGCAACAATACCAAGTGCCGGAATACCGTCTGCCATCGTCTGCATGGCGTGCCCCGGGTGGGCGTGGTGTTCCTGAATAGTTTCGATCTCAAGATCCATCAGGCTTTCGATGATCATGGGGTTTTCGTTGCCGAGAGATATAATGCGCAAATAGTCCGAAATAAAAGTCACTGCATGATGATTATGCGCAACGGTTGGATAAGCATTAAACAGGGCGCTGTCATGTGGGTTTTCAATATGGGCTTCGATAGCGAGCCAGCCTTTGGAGCGAATAAGTTTAAAAGTTGCGAACATAAAGCTTAAGAGCTCCATGTAATCTTCTTTTGAGTAAGCGGCAGGTTTGGCAAGACAGCGGAAATAACCAAGTGTTTCCTTGACGACAGGCATTGAGTTGGATGTCAAGAAGGCGGCTACGGCACAACCGAAAATAATCGTAAATTCGCCGGGCAGGGCCTTCAAAATAACCATTAAGACCCCCATAAAATGATGGAAGTCGAAATGCATGGCGATGATAAGGCCGCCGAACGTGAAGACAAAAATAAGCGCTAAACCAAGAAACTTCATGATGCCCTTCTGGCGATACTTATGAATCGGGACTGTGACTTTTCATCACTATGTGATTTTGCCATTTGCCGCTTAATAACGCATTAACGAATTATGAGAATTGTAGATAAAAGAACGCCGGAACTGGCATTTATGATTGTCACTGATATAAAGGATTCTTTCAACCCTGCTGGGGCATTGTCGTGACAAATATTATCTTCAATCGACGTGATGATATCGAGATCATCACGCTCGACAGGCCTGAAGCGCTGAATGCACTGAACAGTGAGATGGTCGATGCATTGTTAGAGCGAATGGCCGAGCTTGAAAAAAATCAGCCAAAAGCTGTTTTTATAGATGGTGCAGGTGACCGGGCGTTCTGCGCCGGCGGGGACATCAAGGCTGCAAGGCTTGGCGCGATCGCTGTCAGGGAAGGTAAAATCCCGCTCTCATCGGTCGTCGATTTTTTCGTGCGCGAATACTGCATGAATAAGGCCTTGTTTCATGCGTCTTTTCCTACAGTTTCCTTTATGAATGGCATAACAATGGGCGGCGGAGTTGGTATCGCCGGAGCCTGTAAATACAGGATTGCTACGGAAAAAACGGTGTGGGCGATGCCGGAAGTGACAATAGGTTTTTTCCCCGATGTTGGCGCGGCGTATTATCTTTCTCATGCACCCGATAATGTCGGCAAATATCTGGCTCTGACCGGCGGACAGCTGGCAAATCCGGCAGATTTAATAAAATGCGGTCTGGCAACGCATTTTATACCTTCCGTTAAAAAAGACGATTTGATCGCCGCCTTGGAAACTGAAAATATCGAATCTGTACTGGCGGAATTTTCGTCAGAGACCGATAATGGCATGTTGCCCTATGAAAGAATTGATAGTTGCTTTTCAGCATCCAGTGTCGAGGAAATTCTGGATAGACTGGAAAATGAGGGCAGCGATTGGGCGATATCAACGCGTGATACTATCCTGTCAAAATCTCCGACCAGTCTGAAAGTGGCCTTAAAGCATGTCAAAATGGCGGGTGAAGAAAGCTTTGATGCTGTTATTTCCCGCGATTTGAAGCTGGCGGAATTTTTCTTGGCTGGCAATGACCTGATCGAAGGGGTGAGGGCGGCTGTCGTTGACAAGGATAAATCACCCAAATGGAACCCGCAGAGGCTCGAAGATGTTGGGATGAAGCAAATTGAAGATATATTTAATTAAAATTTAGGATTGGTGCTTTAGGCTCGTTAGGTTAGAATTTATTAGTACCGTCTCAAGTTTTTCATATTCCTTTCGGGAGCTTACCAGTGACTTCAGCCTATTATGACACCATTCAACTGATTGAACGCCTGCACCGTTATTTTCTGGATGTGGTCAAAACCGAGATCGACCGCAAAGGAATTCAGGACATCAACAACATTCAAGCGATGATCTTGCACAATGTCGGCAGCGACGAGATGACCGTCGGCGAATTGACATTGCGCGGTTATTACCTCGGCTCCAACGTTTCCTATAATGTCAAAAAAATGACTGAGAATGGCTACATTGCCCAGGAACGTTCCGTTCATGACAAACGTTCCATTCGCGTCAAGCTGACAGATAAAGGTCGTGACTTGCACAAGCTTCTTGATGAGGTTTTCAAAAAACACGAAACGAAACTGGCCGAACAGAAAATTGAAAACGCCGATCTGGTAGATCTCAATCATACGATGAAGCAACTGGAACGCTTCTGGGCCAGCCAAACTTCCTTCAGTGGCATGACGCCGAGCGATCTGGAAGATTTTTAAATACAGCTAGTGCGATATTTTTGTATGGGCGTTTTCAAAACGCCGCAAATCCTGTTTGGGCGCGGCCTAAGATCAGTCCGTGAATATCATAGGTTCCTTCATATGTATTGACGGCTTCTAAATTCATCATATGACGAATGACATGATATTCATCAGAAATGCCGTTGCCGCCAAGCATGTCGCGGGCGGTGCGGGCGATCTCTAAAGACTTACCGCAATTATTACGTTTTAGAAGAGATACCATTTCCGGCGCAAGGCGTTTTTGATCCATCAATTGCCCGAGGCGATAAACAGCCTGCAGCCCCAGCGTTATCTCCGTTTGCATATTGGCAAGCTTTGTTTGAATCAGCTGTTGTGCTGCCAATGGTTTGCCGTAGATCACGCGGTCCATCGTATATTGGCGGGCGATATGCCAGCAGTTTTCCGCTGCACCAAGAACGCCCCATGAAATGCCGTAACGTGCTTTGTTGAGGCACATCAAAGCTGATTTCAAACCTTCGACTTTTGGTAGTTTGTTTTCTTCGGGCACGAAAACATCATCCATCATAATGCCGCCGGTCACGGAAGCGCGAAGCGAGAATTTGCCATTTATTTTTGGCGCTTCCAGCCCTTTCATGCCTTTTTCTAAAATATAGCCTGTAAACTTGCCGTCATCATCAGCAGCCCATACAACGAAGACATCGGCGACAGGCGAATTGGTGATCCATTGTTTGGCGCCGGAGATTTTATAACCTCCTTCGACTTTGCGCGCGCGAGTTTTCAAGTTTGAAGGATCGGAACCTCCATCCGGTTCGGTCAAACCGAAACAGCCGATTAATTCACCTTTCGCAAGTCCGGGCAGGAATTTATCTTTTTGCTCTTCGGAGCCGAACATATAAATTGGGTACATAACGAGCGATGACTGAACCGAAAAAGCTGAGCGATAACTGGAATCAACACGTTCCAGTTCGCGGGCGATAAGGCCATAAGAAACTTCGGAAACGCCCGCGCAGCCATAACCCTGCAATGTTGGTCCAAGAAAACCGAGAGCGCCCATTTCTTTCATTAGCGCCGGATCGAATTTCTCATGGCGGTTGGCTTCTATGATGCCGGGGAGTAGCCGTCCTTGCGCGAAATCATGAGCCGAAGTCTGGATCATGCGCTCGTCATCGGTTAGCTCTTCATTGAGAAGGAGCGGATCTGCCCATTGGAATTGAGGTTTGGTCATTGTCGCCTCCGGTGTTTGCCGCTACAACTATACTATGACCGACAAGCTCTTAAAAGGCCGTGAAGTTTTTCTTGAGTTCATACCGATGGGTTCCATTGTCAAGGTTACTGCTATGGACACGCAAAGCATGACGGAAATCTCCATTCAGGGTCCAAAGACCGCTGGTGAAGAAGCATTGAAACATAATGCTTTGCGCCGTTTGGAATATGTCCTGAAAAAGAAGGGGATTTTGCCTGCCTGAAGGCATGATTTAGGTTGATATTAGGGGGCTTAACCCTCTATACCCTAATCATGCTTTGGACCAATCCATTATCGAAAAAACTCCCGGATTACGGGAATATCTCAAATCTTGAAGAAAAGAAGGCCGTTGCGCACAAGCTGGCCGGAGAGGTCAAGGACGGGCAAGTCATTGGCGTCGGGTCCGGTTCGACTTCTTTTCTGGCGCTCCAAGCGATTGCGCAAGTCATCAAGGACAAGAAATTTACCTGCCAGTTTATTCCGTCATCGCGCGAAATCCATATGACTTGTCTTGCTTTGGGGTTGCAGGTCTCTTCGCTGCTCGATGCTCGACCAGACTGGTATTTCGACGGGGCCGACGAGGTCGATGCTTCTGGCAATCTGATTAAAGGCCGTGGCGGCGCGATGACGCGTGAGAAAATGGTTATGGTCGCTGCGCCGAAAACATTCATCCTTGTCGATCAGAGCAAATTCGTCGAAAAATTGGGGCAGAAATTTGCCGTACCGGTCGAAGTCAATCAGGAAAGCGCTAACTATGTTGAAGAGCAGCTTTTGAAACTGGGGGCTGCGGAAACATCTGTCCGTCCTGCCAAAGGCAAAGACGGCGCTATCGTTACGGAATCCGGGCATTTTATCCTAGACGCGAAATTCAATGCGATCGGCCCGAGCCTTGAAAAAGATATCAAATCCATTACAGGCGTTATCGAAAGCGGCCTGTTCTGGGGCTATAAACCGGAAATTTTAACCAGCTGAGAAGGGAACGCACAATGTCGCAAGCACTGAAGAAAGAAACCGAAATGACCAACCCATATTTTTCCGCTCCGCTATCTCAAATCGATCCTGAAGTTTTCAAATCCATGCAGGGCGAATTCAAACGCCAGCAAGATCAGATTGAATTAATCGCCTCTGAAAACATCGTCTCTTACGCCGTTCTGCAAGCGCAAGGTTCGGTGCTCACCAACAAATATGCCGAAGGATATCCGGGTAAGCGTTACTATCAAGGCTGCGAATTCGTTGACCAGACAGAGCAACTGGCGATTGACCGCGCGAAAAAGCTTTTCAATTGCGAATTTGCCAATGTTCAGCCGAATTCCGGTTCACAGGCCAATCAGGGCGTCTTCATGGCTTTGCTTCAGCCAGGCGATACAATTCTCGGAATGTCGCTGGCTTCCGGCGGCCACTTAACCCATGGCGCAGCGCCGAACCAATCCGGCAAATGGTTTAAGGCCGTTCAATACGGTGTTAAAAAAGAAGACGGTTTAATCGATTACGCCGAAGTCGAAGCCTTGGCTATGGAACATAAACCGAAAATGATCGTCTGCGGCGCGTCTGCTTACCCACGCGTCATCGACTTCAAGAAATTCCGTGAGATTGCGGACAAAGTCGGCGCGTTATTATTCGCCGATATTGCGCATTACGCAGGCTTAATTGCCGGTGGGTCTTATCCTTCCGCTTTCCCGCATGCGCATGTAGCAACGACTACTACTCATAAAACTTTGCGCGGCCCTCGCGGCGGCATGATCATGACGAATGACGAAGCCATTGCAAAGAAAATCAACTCGGCTATTTTCCCGGGTATTCAGGGCGGCCCGCTTGAGCATGTCATTGCCGGTAAAGCAGTTTGTTTCCTTGAAGCATCCAAGCCTGAATTCAAACAATACGCGGCGGATATCGTATCGAATGCAAAAATCCTTGCGCAGACTTTAATCGATGGCGGTCTGGATATCGTCTCCGGCGGTACGGATTCTCATATCGTTCTCGTTGACTTGCGCCCTAAGAACCTGACTGGAAAAGTCGTCGATTTGGCTCTGGAACATGCCGGTATTACCTGTAATAAAAACGCCGTTCCTTATGATCCGGCGCCGCCAATGGTGACCTCCGGTATCCGTCTTGGAACTCCAGCCGGTACAACACGCGGCTTCGGCCCTGCCGAATGGAAAGAGATTGGCAAGCTGATCTTGGAAGTCGTGGATGGTCTGGCCGTTAACGGTGAAGAAGGCAACGCCGATGTCGAAAAAGCCGTTCGCGTAAAAGTAAAAGCGCTATGTGATAAATTCCCGATTTACGCAGATGCGATCAGCGGCTAATGCACTGTCCGTTCTGTTCATTCGAGGAAACGCAAGTTAAAGACTCCCGTCCGACCGAGGACGGGACGTCGATACGTCGCCGCCGCGCCTGTCCTGACTGCGGGGCGCGTTTCACGACATTCGAGCGTATCCAGCTTCGTGATCTGACAGTGATTAAAGCGGGCGGGCGCAAGCAAATGTTCGACCGCGATAAAGTCACACGCTCCATGGAAGTCGCTCTTCGTAAGCGTCCTGTCGGACCGGAGCAAATCGAGAAATCGGTGAATTCGATCGTGCGTCAATTAGAGACTAGCGGCGAGAGTGAAATTACAACTGAACAAATCGGCGAGCTTGTTATGCGCGCCCTGATCCAGCTGGATAATGTCGGTTACATTCGCTATGCCTCGGTTTACAAGGATTTCAGCAAGGCTGACGATTTCAAAACCTTTGTCAAAGACTTGAGTGAATTGCAAATCAAGCGTGGCGAAACAGCGGCTGAATAATTCTAATCCATCATCCGTGCGACATAGCGTGCCAACATATCAATCTCCATATTGAGTTTGCCGCCGACTTTACATTGGCCAAGCGTCGTGACCGCCAAAGTGTGAGGAATGATGTTGATGTCGAAAACATTTCCTTCAACATGATTAACGGTGAGGGATATACCATCCAATGCGACCGACCCCTTTGCAGCAACGAATTTTTCCAGTGTCTTTGGCGTTTCGATTTTAAAACGCCATGACTCGCCCTCGGTTTCGATGGATTTGACAATCGCCAGTCCATCGATATGGCCGCTGACGATATGACCGCCCATTTCGTCGCCTAGACGAAGTGAACGTTCCAGATTAATCTCTGTACCTTCGAGCCAGTCACCGAGATTGGTTTTCGACAAGGTTTCGCCGGACACATAAACCGTGAACCAGTCGGTTCCTTTTTCTGTCACTGTCAGGCAGCAGCCGGAGCAGGCGATAGACGCGCCGAGATCAATGGATGTCATTTCGAATGGCGTTTGAATTTTAAAAATCCTGTCCGTTTCCTGTGCGGTGACAGAAAGGATTTTCCCTTTGCCTATTATTATTCCTGTAAACATTCTTCAGTTCCTAGAAAATTCTGTTTTCCCCGCGAAAGCGGGGATATAAATTAAGTTGTGTCAGATCCCCGCTTTCGCGGGGAAAACACTGAGAGTTTATGCAGCTTTAGAAACTGCTGTTTGTTTTAGAGCCTTCATATTCTCCAATGTCTTCAAAGCCGCTGCCGCCAATTCCTGCCCCTTCTTTTTAAAGTGATTGAAGAAATAGGTTTGGTGTTCTTCATGCTCATGAAAATTCTTCGGTGTCAGGATCATCGATAGAACGGGAATTTCTGTATCGAGGCTGACGCGCATGATGCCGTCGATAACCGCCGTCGTCACAAATTCATGACGGTAAATACCGCCGTCGACAATAAGTCCACCGCAAGCAATCAGCGAATAGCGTCCGCTTTTAGCAAGCAATTGCGCTTGCAGCGGAATTTCCAGACTGCCGGGCACTTCATAAATATCTATATTGTTTTTCGGGAAACCTGATTTTTCAAGCTCGGAGATGAAGCTTTCGCGCCCTTGGCCGACAATGTCCGAATGCCATCCGGCTTGAATAAATGCGATGCGATCTGTAGTCATTTTACTTTACCCTTTCAAAATACAAACAGGGCATCGCAAAATGAACGCGCGTTCGCACATCACATGCAAACGTGAATTTATCCTGCTCTCTTTCATCCAGACTTTAACTGTCGGCTCTGGAATTACACCAGATCTGCTGACACCTCCCAAATGAGAGGTCGCTCGCGGGCTTTACCGCCGGTGGGGAATTGCGCCCCGCCCTGAGAACAGGCTTAATATAGATATCTGCTTTTCGTTTAGCAAGCTTGACGAAGCTTTACATGATGTCGTAATAAACTGGCCATACAAAAGGGTTCTTGAAAATGTCCGGTTCAAAAAAAGCGCGTTCGACTTCCGCAAGGTTATTCTCGGTCCAGGCCGTTTATCAGGCTTTGCAGACCGAAAAATCACCTATCTCCCTTGTAAATGAATATCTTCAGCACAATGTTGGCATGGACCTCGAAGACGGGGAAATGGTCACGCCGGATGAAAGTCTCTTTAAAAGCATTCTCTCTGGTGTCAGCAACCGTTCGGAAGAACTGTCAGACATACTAAAGGCACGCCTTGCAACGCCAGAAATCGACTCTCTTTTAAAGGCGATCCTTCTTTGCGGCATTTATGAGATTTTAGCCCATACAGATATCGATGCGCCGATCATTATCGCCGATTACCTGAATGTCACCCACGGATTCTATGCCGGCTCCGAAGCCAAGCTCGTCAATGGTATCCTTGACGCAGTTGCGAAGAATTCCCGTAACTAAATTTCTAAGTCATTGTTTTTTCACATAAAACAAATATTAGTTTTATGTAATCCTTACGAGTTCTTAAGATTCGGTGTTGTATTCTAGTTAGTGGGTTAAGACTAAAAGGGTTTAGGGACTTTCAATGAAAAAAGCCGTAATTGCGATTATTGCTGTTTTGCTGCTCGGTGGCGGCGGGTTTGGCGCGTATACATTCTTCAATAAGCCAGCCGAAGCGACCGAAACAAAAGAAGCTGCAAAAGCTGCCGAGGACGCGCAAGCGGCCAAGGAAGCGGCAGCGCCGACTTTTGTCGAGTTGAAACCGCTCGTTCTGCCAGTCGTGGACCGTGATGGCGTGTCGCAGATTATCAGCATTGTCATTTCCATTGAAACCGACGATCCCGCCAAAGCTGCAGAAGTCGAATTGATGCGTCCGCGCCTGACCGATGCTTATATTCAAGGTATGTATGGCGTTTTGAGTTCCAAGTCCGTGATGGAAGGCGGCATTTTGCAAGTAGGCTATATCAAAAGCAGGCTGCAAAACATCACCAATAAAGTAATGGGCAAAGACAAAGTAAAAGACGTTCTTTTACAAGTCGTCCAGCAGCGCCAAGTTTAGTTGTCAATATCATTGCTGCACCGCGACTTGCCCGACTCCCGATAGTTAGGCATCCTCTTTGACATGTAACTCATGTCTTCGGGAGAAAGCCATGCCTCAGATTTACCTTATGATCGCTGCCTGTGCCGTACTGGCCCTTATTTACGGTATTGTTGCTTATCGACAAGTTGTAAGCAAAAGCCCCGGCAATGCCCGGATGCAGGAAATCGCCGCCGCCATTCAGGAAGGTGCGAAAGCCTATCTCGACAGGCAATATAAAACGATTGGCATCGTCGGCATTGTCGTCACCATTGGTCTTTTTCTACTACTCGGATGGCATAGCGCTATCGGTTTCGTAATCGGGGCTGTTGCATCAGGCCTCGCCGGATATGTCGGCATGAATGTCTCGGTACGTGCCAATGTCCGCGTTGCTCAGGCCGCGACCGAAGGTATGAACCCGGCGCTCGCCATCGCATTTAAATCAGGCGCAATTACCGGCATGCTGGTTGTCGGCCTCGGTCTTTTATCCGTTGCCGGATATTATTATGTGCTAACCGAACATACAGCTCTTGAAACACGCCAAGTCCTCGAAGGGTTGGTCGGTCTTGGTTTTGGCGCTTCTTTGATTTCAATCTTCGCACGTCTCGGCGGCGGTATCTTTACCAAAGGTGCGGATGTCGGCGCCGATCTCGTCGGCAAAGTCGAAGCCGGAATTCCCGAAGATGATCCAAGAAATCCGGCGGTCATCGCAGATAACGTGGGCGATAATGTTGGCGACTGCGCAGGCATGGCGGCGGATTTGTTCGAGACCTATGCGGTAACGATTGTCGCGGCAATGTTGATTGCCTTCAGCGTTTTCACGCCTGAATGGTCGACACAACTTATGATCCTTCCCCTGATGATCGGTAGCCTTTGCATCGTCGGCTCTATCATCGGTACCTTCTTTGTCAGACTTGTAAAACCGACCAGTTCCATCATGAGCGCGCTCTATCGGGGCTTTATCGCCAGCGCGGTCGTGTCGGCAGCGTTGATTTTATATCCGATCACCGAATATATCGGCGTGGATACGAAACTGGTATTGAAGGCTGGCGTCTATATCACCGGTATGGATTTGCTAATCTGCGCGGCGGTCGGGCTTGGTGTGACGGCATTATTGGTTGTCATTACCGAATATTATACATCGACGGAATATCGTCCGGTTCGCGCGATTGCGAAGGCATCTGAAACCGGTCATGGCACGAATGTCATTCAAGGCCTGGCGGTGTCACTTGAGTCAACGGCTCTACCTGTAATCGTGATTTGTATCGGCATCTTCCTGTCTTACGATCATGGCGGCTTATACGGTATCGCAATCTCGGCGACGACGATGTTGTCACTGGCCGGTATGGTTGTCGCGCTCGATGCGTTCGGTCCGGTGACGGATAATGCAGGTGGTATTGCCGAGATGTCGAATTTGCCACCTGAAGTGCGCGTCACCACCGATGCGCTCGATGCCGTTGGCAATACGACGAAAGCCGTCACTAAAGGTTATGCGATTGGCTCGGCGGGACTTGCTTCACTTGTTTTGTTTGCAGCCTATACAGAAGAGATCAAACATTATTTCCCCGAGATCGGAAATATAGCTTTCGCGCTCCAAAATCCTTTCGTTGTGATCGGGCTTTTCCTGGGCGGTATGTTGCCATTCTTGTTCAGCGCGATGTCGATGACAGCCGTGGGGCGTGCTGCTTCCAGCGTTGTGATCGAAGTGCGTCGCCAGTTCCGCGAAATTCCAGGCATCATGGAGGGAACAGCTAAACCTGAATACGGCAAGGCGGTCGATCTTCTGACCAAGGCTGCGATCAAGGAAATGGTCGTGCCGTCTCTATTACCTGTTGCTGCGCCTGTTCTGATCTTTATGATTATTTATTGGATCGGCGGTTTGCTGGCTGCATTCCAGACTTTGGGCGGCGTTCTAATGGGCACGATTGTAACCGGCCTGTTCGTCGCAATCTCCATGACATCGGGCGGCGGGGCATGGGATAACGCCAAAAAGTATATCGAAGAGGGCCATCATGGCGGCAAGGGATCCGATGCTCACAAGGCGGCAGTGACCGGCGATACGGTCGGCGATCCTTATAAAGATACCGCAGGACCGGCGGTTAACCCCTTGATCAAGATTATCAATATCGTCGCCATTATTCTGGTGGCCGTCGCGGCGAAATTCCTCGCCGGTTGATTGTAAAGCTTCCCCCTAGAGAGAAAGCCCTTCGCAAGAGGGGCTTTTTTCTTGACTAAATCCACGCTATTGCCATAAACATGTCTCATGCGTGATTTAAAAGTTCCTTTCGCCATTGGGGCGGGTTTGGCGTTTCTTGCGGCAGTATCTCAATGCGGGCCTAAAGCGAGCAGCGATGAAGTAAGTAATAAGCATGCCAGAGTTGAAGTCGCGCCGTCCATTGGGTATGAATTGAAAAAATAACTTTGGGAGAGTTAAATGAAATCAAGAAATAACTGGGACGTGAAAGGTTATGTTATCGCTTTTACACTCGCTGCGGGCGCTATTGCATCCGGAGCAAAAGGTCTGGCACTGTCAAATGCGGAGATTGTTCGCAGAGAACAACTGAACATGGCTAGAATCGAGAACGCTGATTCAAAAATGACGCTACTCGATGCAACCGGTTCAATGCCGAAATCTCCTTCTATTCCTTAAACCATTGCCCTTTGAGGCTGCCGTGATAGGTTGTTGTCATGACAGAATTTCGTGGCAAGATTTATAATTCTATTCTCGATACGATTGGCGCGACGCCGTTAGTGCGCGTCCCAAGGATTTCTAGCCAAGAAAATCTTCAGGCAGATCTTGTTCTTAAACTTGAATTCTTCAATCCTTTGGCGTCAGTCAAAGACCGTATCGGTCTTGCGATGATTGATGATGCAGAGCGTAAAAGCAAAATCAGTGCCGGAAAAACGACGATCGTTGAACCTACTTCGGGCAATACAGGTATTGCTCTCGCCATGGTCGCGGCGGCCAAAGGGTATAAGCTTATTCTCACCATGCCGGAGAGCATGTCGATTGAGCGACGCAAAATGCTGGCACTGCTCGGTGCGGAATTAGTGCTTACACCGAAAGAGCAGGGAATGAAAGGCGCGATTGCCAAGGCTGAGGAGATCGCGGCATCGACGCCGGATTCATTTATTCCCGGGCAATTTGACAATCCGGCCAATCCGGAAATTCACCGTAATACCACAGCCGAAGAAATCTGGAATGATACGAACGGCAAAGCGGATATATTGGTCTCCGGTGTCGGCACGGGCGGAACGCTCACTGGCGTTTCACAAATCCTTAAAAAGCGTAAGCCGGAATTCATAACCGTTGCGGTCGAGCCGAAAGACTCACCCGTTCTCTCCGGTGGCTCTCCTTCACCACATAAAATTCAGGGCATCGGGGCTGGCTTTGTGCCAAGCATTTTGCAGACTGATCTGATTGACGAAATCATACAGATCGATAACGACACGGCTTTTGAATTCGCCCGCCGCGTCGCAAAAGAAGAGGGTATCCCTGTCGGCATTTCTTCCGGCGCCGCTTTAGCAGCAGGGATAGAGATTGCCAAGCGTACCGAGAATAAGGGCAAGATGGTTGTCGTGATTATCCCGTCCTTTGCCGAGCGCTATCTGTCTACGGCTCTTTTTGACGGTTTATAGTTAATCTTTATCTAGTTTGAACGTCATTCTAACTAGTTTGAACGTCGCGTTTTTTAGATAGGGCTGGCTTTTTGCCTCTCATTTATTTCCGTACTGTCAGCTAAATCCCCTCTGGCTTTCCTTGGGGACAGCCGAAAAACGGCATGGCTTTTCATGCTAAAGCCTAACAAACGCAGCATGACAGGGTTTTTGCAGAAAAGGAATGATTTTCCATGCCAATCCGGCTAGAACATCCTCCATGTTCGATCTTATAAAATCCATCCAGTCCCGCGATCCTGCGAAGCCGACAACTTGGGAAGTCATTTTAGCCTATCCGGGGTTTCATGTTCTGGGCTTTCATGCACTTGCCTCGGCGCTGTGGCACAAGGAGCTTCGGGCGCTTGGGCGCTTCGTGTCTCATGTCGGCAGATTGTTGACGGGCATTGAAATTCACCCCGGCGCACAGCTTGGCAAAAACCTGTTTATCGATCATGGGATGGGAACGGTCATCGGCGAGACAGCGATTGTCGGTGATAATGTGACGCTGTATCAAAATGTTACCTTGGGCGGACGCGGCGGCATGACGAATGGCAAGCGTCACCCGACGTTAAAAAATAATGTCATGGTAGGGTCTGGCGCGGTCGTACTCGGCGATATCACGATCGGCGAGAATGCGCGCATTGGTGCAAATGCTATTGTTACCAAAGATATGCCGGACGGCGCAACGGCGATTAATCCTGCTGCCGAAATCAAAACATTCGAATGTCAGGAATGTTCCTATGGTCTTCCTGTTGAGGATTTATAATGTCGGAAATCCTGACCATAAAATCCATCGGCCCGAAGGGCGACGGTATCGCAGAATTCAACGGGCAGCCGGTATATATTGCCCGCACGTCAAAAGGCGATCAGGTCAATGTCGAGATCAAGGAAACTAATGACGGTGTCCTTCGCGGCAAGGTCGTCGAATATATTTCCCACGGTGCAGATAGAGTTTTGCCGCCTTGCGTCTATTATGATTCATGCGGCGGTTGTCAGGTCCAGCATATATCGGATGAGCAATATAAAATCTGGAAGATTGAAAGCGTGCAGGCGGCTCTGACAAGAGTGCAAATCGCGCCGGAAATGATGGGCGAGCCTGTGTTTATTTCAAACGCGACGAGACGCCGTGCGACTTTGGCGGCGTTTAAAGAAGGCAAGAATGTCACGCTAGGTTTCCACCAGTCGAAATCCCATGACGTCCAGCCGATTGAAAAATGCCTGCTGCTTACGCCTTCGCTCAATGGGCTGGTAGAGAATATAAAGCCGTATCTGGCCCGTTTTTTAAAAGAGCAGACACCAACCGATATCATGATTCAGGATATCGATAACGCGATCGAGATGATTATCGTCGGCCCTTTAAGCCGCAGCGGTGAAGCCGATACAAACCAGCGCAAAATTATCGCGGAAATGTGCGAAACGTTGAATATTGCCCGCGTCGGCTGGCAGAAAAAAGAATATGCACCTATTGAGCCGGTTATCTCCATTACGCCGGTTAGCAAGAAATACGGCGATATGATCGTCGATATCTCGATGGGATCTTTCCTGCAGCCAAGCAGCGAAGGCGAAGCGGCGCTCGTATCGCTGGTCGTCGATGCCATGCCGAAAATCAAGAAGATGAAGATTGCCGATTTGTTTTCAGGATGCGGAACCTTCACAGGCCCTGCGCTGAAATTCGGTCATGTTCATGCGGTGGAAGAAAATGCCGCGGCGACCGAGGCGCTGCAAACAGGCATGAAGCGCGTGCAAGGATTGACCGTCGAAAAACGCAATCTGGCGGCAGAGCCTTTGACCTTGCGTGAATTAAAAAATTATAACGTCGTTATTTTCGATCCGCCGCGCGCCGGTGCGAAAGAACAATGCGAGAAGCTGGCGAAGTCGACAGTGAAAACCGTGATCGCGGTTTCGTGCAACCCGTCGACATTCGCGCGCGATGCCAAGATACTGATCGACGGCGGATATCGTTTCAAGAAAATGACAATGGTCGACCAGTTTATATGGTCGTCTCATACGGAAGTCGTCGGGATATTCGAAAGGCCGTAATTTAGCGATTGCCGCCGCCGACAGTACCGGTTCCTGCTGTTTGCGCGGCGTTGGTTGTATCCTGTTTATTAAACTTGCCAAGATTGCCGAGCATTTGCTGAACGAATGTAATTTCGTTGCCTGAGGTAGGTGTCGTGCGCTTGACGATGGCGACATCTTCACGTCCGTCGCGGCGCTCGACCATTGAGTCGACAAATCCATCCTGAGCGAAAGTTACGACGACGATACGTTCATCCGTAACCTTGGCATCGAAAATGCCTTTTTTCTCGGTTTTCTGACCGAGATAATACCAGACATTGTCATTGAATGGGGAAATGGAGGTCGGAGAGCCGATTTTGCGGATAACCTCATCGCGGCTGTCTTGCCCTGCCACGACTTCCTTCATCTGGTATTCATCAAGGAAATTACCGCGATTGGCCGTTATCGGCGTGCAAGCGGCTAAAGTGGAAAGGGACAAAGCAAGGGCAATGAGGTTTTTCATGGAGAGAGCCTATGAAATATAGCCTGCTTTTTCAATAGTGTTGGAAAAACCGGCGCAATTTGTTAAGTCTTTTCCCATGTTCTTTTTCCCGATCCTTCCCTATAAGCGAGCCAGCCGCAAAGCGGCGAGGCAATTATTCCAAATTGTCATGCAAAGATCGCGTGAACCTGTCTTTTTCGCAGAATTGGGCGTACCCGATACGTTCAGCGGGCGTTTTGAGATGATTGCTCTGCATAACGGCCTTTTGATCAACCGCGTGCGCGGCGAAGGCAAAGCCGGGCATTATCTGGCCCAAGCCCTGTTCGACGAGATGTTTTTGAATATGGAGATTGCCTGCCGTCAGGTAGGGATCGGCGATTTGAGCGTTCCCAAGCAGATCAAGAAAATGATGAAAGCGCTGCAGGGCAGGGCTGTCATTTATGATCAGGCAGCGGAAGCAGGAGGTAAGGAACTAGCCGATGCCTTGGCCAAGAATTTATATGCCACGGTAGAGCGCCCATCGGATCAGGTTTTAGCCACAATGTCGGATTATATACTGGCCTGCCGCAAGGATTTCGAAGTGCAAAATATGGCGGATATGCTAAACGGCCAATTATCTTTTACTTATTTACCTGCAGGAGATCATGATGCCCAAATCAGCAAAATTGCCTGAGATTGCATGGTCGCTTCCGGTCAAGGCGGAAGACGTTCCTCAATCGGGAAAGAAAATGGACATCTCACCTGATGCGGATAGGCGCAAGGCGCTTGCCAAGCAGCTTGAGATCCTAGAACTGAAAGACTTAAAGGCGACGCTCAATTTAAGCCGTGAAAGAGCGCATATTCTTCATATTAAGGGCCAATTGGAAGCCAAGATTAAACAGGCTTGCGTGATTACGCTTGAACCTGTCGAGACGGTTTTAAAAGATGAATTCGAAGCTTGGTATGCCGATGAAAATCAGGCGATTTCATTCAAGAAAGCCCAGTACGAAGCGCAAAGTAAAAAAGAGTTGATGGATATCCCGATGCTCGATGAATCCGAAGATCCTGAGCCTATGATCAATGGCGCGGTGGATGTGGCGGATTTGGTGACGCAATATCTGTCGCTGGCTATTCCACCTTATCCGACAAAAGAGGGGATTACATATAGCGTTCAGGTGGTGGAGCCAAAGGAAGCCAAGAATCCGATGAAGCTCAATCCTTTTGCCGCGCTTAAGGACTGGCGACCGAAGGATTAGGCTTTGTTGAGTTTGAGATAAAAAGGCATATCATTAGGATGAAAGTCTTTGTCTTGCATAAATTCTGGGGGCGAGCACTTAGCCTTTTCACAGTCTCTACCTTCAATGGAAGGGGCTATCATCACTGGTTTTTCAATTTTTTTGCTCTCTTTATCGCCCGCTGTCATAAAAGCCATTGCTGCGGAAAAGCCAAATAATGAAGCATTTAGAGCATTAAAAGCTGCCGTGATATTATTCTTTTTAGCTATATGATAGCCTGAAAAACCTGCAGCTGTAATTGCTACGCCTCCATATGCTATGGCAGGAGATAGCGGAAATTCGATAATAGAATTAATAAGACTGCTCATGCCGATAAAATACGAGCCCTTTATTATTATGTCAAACAATTAATTTACTAATATTCTTGCCTTTCAAAAGCGATTCCTATAGAAACTGCCCACAACTAAAGAATTAAAGGTGCCCTATGGCTGTTCCAAAGAAGAAAACATCGAAATCAAAGCGCGATATGCGCCGCGCTCACCACGCTCTGACCCCGTATAACTGGTCGGAAGACAAGACAACTGGCGAACCATCCCGCCGTCACCATGTCGATTTGAAAACCGGCATGTACCGTGGCAAGCAAGTCATCGAAGTTAAAGACTAAATTTATCTCCCATAAAATCAGGGCTGTATTACTTGTGCAGCCCTATTTTTATTTTTTGACGCTAAGCCTATAATCGCGCCAAATTCCTTTCCGGTAAGAAGGCAGTCATCCCTTGAATAAATCAGTCACGATAGCTTTAGACGCCATGGGTGGCGATTTCGGTCCCGAAGTCGTCGTGCCGGGTGCCGCGCTCGCCATGAAAGATCGCCCGATGGCGAGCTTTATATTTTTCGGCGACCAGACAAAAATTCAACCATGCCTCGATAAATACCCCCAGCTCGCCCGCGTATCCACAATTTCGCATACGGATAAAGCAGTCTCTGCCGATGAGAAGCCGGGACAGGCTTTAAGATCGGGCAGGGATTCCAGCATGCGTCTTGCGATCAATGCCGTGTCCGAAGGCCGCGCCGATTGTATCGTCTCCGGCGGTAATACAGGTGCGCTGATGGCGATGGCGAAAATGGTTTTGCGCACGCTGCCCGGCATTCACCGTCCGGCGATTGCCAGCGTGTTCCCGACGATTAAAGGCCAGACGGTCGTTCTCGATCTTGGTGCAAATCTCGAATGTGATTCTGAAATTCTCGTGCAATTCGCGGTCCTCGGTTCCGTCTATGCGCGCGTCGTTGAAAATATTCCAAACCCGACGGTCGGGCTTTTGAATGTCGGTTCCGAAGATATGAAGGGCCACGAAGAAATCCGCGCAGCGCAGGCCGTTCTCCAGCAGGTAAAATTCCCAGGGAAATATTACGGCTTCGTCGAAGGTAACGATATCACCGCCGGAACCGTCGATGTCGTCGTCACAGACGGCTTTACGGGCAATGTCGCGCTCAAAGTCGCTGAAGGCGTTGGCAAGCTCGCCAGCTTTATTCTGAAATCATCTTTAAAATCATCGCCGCTTTCTTTTGTCGGTGCGATCCTCGCTTCCGGCGCGTTGAAAAAAGTCAAAAACCGCATGGACCCGCGTTTGTATAATGGCGGCATGTTTTTGGGACTTAGCGGGATCTGTGTGAAGTCGCATGGCAGCATGGATGCGGTAGGTTTTGCCAATGCGATCAAGGTTGCTGCCGATCTTTCCACCAATGGATTTAACAAGCGCGTGGCGGAAGAAATTCAGCAAGTCATGACGCAAGAATCCTTTATCGCTCCGCCGTCGGAAATGAAAGTTTCTTAGAATGATTTTCTGTAGTCAAAATAAATTAACCGCGAAGAACGCGAAGTTAAGAAAAAGAAACGCGAAGTTTTCTTTATTCTACTTCGTGCTTCTTCGTTTTCTTCGCGCACTTCGCGGTAAAAACAGGTTTTCGGTTTTTGCCGGAATGACGGAATTAGAGAGCTAGCCATGATACGCTCTGTTATTATCGCGACAGGCTCTTACCTGCCTGACCGTATTGTCACCAATAAAGATTTAGAAAGCATCGTCGAGACAACCGATGAATGGATCGTCCAGCGCTCCGGTATCCGTGAGCGCCGCGTCGCCGCCGAAGGTCAGGCAACCAGCGATCTCGCTATCCGCGCCGCCAAACGCGCGCTCGAAGCTTCCGGTCTTCAAGCTTCGGATATTGATGCTGTGATCGTTGCGACGACAACGCCGGACCAGACATTTCCATCCGTGGCCGTGCGTGTACAGACAGGCCTTGGCATGAATACGGGTGGGATCGCCTTTGACGTTCAGGCGGTCTGCACAGGTTTCGTTTATGCGATGGCTGTCGCTGACAATTTTATCCGTTTGGGCCAAGCGAGGCGCATCATGGTCATCGGAGCTGAGAAAATGTCGGCAATCCTCAATTGGTCGGACCGCACAACCTGCGTTCTCTTCGGAGACGGAGCAGGGGCGGTTATTCTGGAAGCCTCAGAAGAAAAAGGCGGCAAGGATGATCGCGGCGTTTTATCTACCCATCTTCATGCCAACGGCACGCTGACAGATATTCTCTATACCGATGGCGGTCCTTCAACTACGGGCCAGGCTGGTAAGATCGTCATGCAGGGCAAGGAAGTTTTCAAGAACGCCGTCAATCTGATGGCCGAAGTTGTTAATGAAACACTTGAGCATAACGGAATTTCTGCCGCCGAAATTGACTGGCTTGTCCCGCATCAGGCCAATATCAGGATTATCCAGTCCACAGCTGAAAAGTTAAACATGGATATCAGCAAAGTCGTCTTAACTGTTGAAAAACATGGAAATACGTCCGCTGCCTCAATTCCTTTGGCGTTGGATGAAGCGGTCCGCGACGGGCGCATCAAGCGCGGTCAATTATTGCTGATGGAAGCTCTTGGCGGCGGCTTAACTTGGGGCGCGGCTTTGGTCAGGTTCTGAGAATATTCCCAAGGCTTGCTTAGCGGCTTCGCGTGCTTGTCTGTCGGCTAATGAGCGCGCTCTGTTCTTTTGCATTTTGTCGTTGAGAGCAAGCTGTTCAGTAACACAAAGTGCAGACGAAATTCCCATCAAGGATATGCGAACATCTGCAATTTCACCGGCAGGATGTTGAGTTTCGCCCTGGGACTTCTCCCATGCGTGCCTTACAACATTTATAATCTGTTCCAGCTCTAGCCTCGTGCCTATGCTTACAGTTAGTTCGGTAGCTTCTTCATATAGCTGCTTGAGGCGTCTTTCCATGCTCGCGCCCGGATAGCTCTCGGTTATATAGTCATTTACGCTGTTTTGAGTTTCATCCATAAAGCTGTTTAGTCAATCTTATGGCTAATTACAAGTTTATTAGCAAAACCTGTTAATACTTTGATTTGAATCGGTTTTTCGGTAATTGACGCCTCTTAAATGAATCGCTAGGCTCATTACATCTCAATTGAACAGGATAGGCGTATGAGCACAAAGACCATCACGCGGGCGGATTTAGCGGAGTCGATCTATCAACAGATCGGTCTTTCTCGCAATGAATCGGCAGCCCTAGTCGAAACCGTACTGGATGAAATCGCCAATGCGCTTATCAAAGGCAGCACGGTCAAAATCTCTTCTTTCGGAAGTTTCTCGCTTCGCCAAAAAGGTGAGCGCATCGGACGTAACCCAAAAACAGGGATCGAAGTGCCGATTACGCCGCGCAAGGTTCTGGTTTTCCGCGCTTCCCACGTTCTGAAAGACCGCATGAACGGCATCACCCCGACAATTTCCGACGAAGACGAGTTTAAATAATGCCCATGGAAAAAGCAGACACAAAAGCGCAAAACGCATTCCGTACGATCAGCGAAGTCGCCGACGATTTAGGCGTCCAGCAACATGTGCTTCGTTTCTGGGAAACGAAGTTTTCCAGCATCAAGCCGATGAAACGCGGTGGCGGACGCCGCTACTATCGCCCGGAAGATGTCGCGCTTTTGAAAAAGATTCATCATCTGCTTTATTCTGACGGCTATACGATCAAGGGCGTTCAGAAGCTTCTCAAAGGTGTTTCCAAGAATGCGGTGCTTGCCGAACAGAGAAAAGAGCAATCGGCGCAAGTTCATGGGGTTGCTTCTAATGTAAAAGTCGAAGCTTCCCATCCAGTTGCGAATCAGGCTCCGGCAAAAATCGTTCTGAACGAAGATCAGAAAGTCGTGCTGCAATCGCTTTTGGATGATCTTGTCGAAATGCGCGATCTTCTGAATGAAGATCAAAAAGACGCTGCCTGATTTAGCTGTTTGTTTTTGGGCGGAACAAATTAACGTAAACCAAGTTTGTAAGCCATGTCAGCTACCGTACCTTCCAATGTCGCCTATGGTCTATCTCTTGCCTCATGCTTTATGGGCGCGGTGATCGGTATTCCGGTCGGCGGAGAACTTATCGGCGGTACATTCGGCCAAGTCGTTGGCGGTGTCGGCGGATTTGTCGCCGGCGGTATGGCGGCGAATGTCATGATCCCGCGCTGATACAAGTCTTGCGCCCTCATCAAAACCTACTTATAAATCCCTCACCGGAATGTAGCGCAGCCTGGTAGCGCACTTGCCTGGGGGGCAAGGGGTCGCAGGTTCAAATCCTGTCATTCCGACCACCATTTTCCCCACACCTTGAAATAATCGTCTTCGAACCTATATATCGAGCAACATTTTTTGAAAGGAATTTGAATGCCGCTATTAGTATCTCCGATTGATGGATCTCCCATGAAGCAGATCAACCGTTATGGGATCGAAATTGATGTCTGTCCGACAACGGGTGGCGTCTGGCTCGATAAAGGAGAGCTTGAAAAGCTGATGGCTTACGTCAAGGACGCTGTCGATGACAGTGACGACGATTTCGATCGCTTTAAGCAAGCCAAGGCGCAAAACCGTTTGCCAAAAGATTATTATGAAGACGAGCCGCGTCATGCATTGCCGCCGACTTATGCGAGATCATATAAAAAATACGAAGATCATGATTATGATGATTACCACAAATATAAGTACAAAAAGAAAAGCAAGATGAAGTCCATTCTGGACTTATTCGACTAAAACAAAAAAGCCGCAGAGTAATCTGCGGCTTTTAATTTATAGGGCTCTAGATATTAGCTGTTCGGGCAAACATAGGCTTTGCCGTTTGTAATCGTCGTGTTGCCGTTTTCAATGGCCGGTTCTAAAACGATATCGGTGGCGCCGAGATTATAGCCAGATTTTTTAGCGTTTTTTAAGCGATGCTCATTTGCAGTTTCATTAAAGAAGCCATAATTTTGCGAGCTGCTGGATATGTTGCCTATATATTTGCATCCGGCGACAACATTCGCCGTTGAAATTTTAGTTTTGTAATATGGGTCGTCATTACTGGCGCAAGATGCAAGGGCAAGTGTAGCAAGTGAAGCGGTAATAAGTGCGGCTTTCATAGTTTCCTCTTATAGTTTTATCGGTAATAGGGAAGACAGGTTTTGTTCGATACGTTCTAAAATAGGCGTATCGGGAGCAGAATCAACAAATTCTTCACCCGTGATGCGTTTATATAATTCCGCATATTTACGGCTGAACATGTCGTTATCGGTATCGGTGATATCAGGAATAGGCGAGGTGTAGGCGTCTTCCATTCTCTCGACCAGCCATCTGCGGACGAATTCCTTGTCGAGGCCTTCCGGTTCTTCGCCGCGCGCGAAGCGATCTTTATAAGTCTCGGCAATCCAGTAGCGACTGGAGTCCGGCGTATGGATTTCATCGGCGATGTGAAGAGCGCCGTTTTCATCCGTGCCGAATTCATATTTCGTATCGACGAGGATCAGGCCTTGTCTGGCGGCGATTTCTTGGCCGCGCGCGAACAAGGCAAGGGCGGCTTTTTCTGTTTGTTCCCAAAGCTCTTTATTGACTAAGCCGCTTTCGACGATTTCATTTCCTGATATCGGATCGTCGGTTTTACCCTTGGTGGTCGGGGTGAGGATTGTTTTCGGCAATTCCTGATTTTTAACCATGCCTTCCGGGAAAGCATGGCCGTACATATCGCGTTCGCCGTTTTTATACTTGGTCCAGATCGACGTGCCGGTCGTGCCGGTCATATAGCGGCGGACCACGACTTCGACAGGCAGCATGTTCAGTTTTTTGACGATCATAACATTGGGGTCGGGGATCGAAATGATATGATTGGGCAGGATGTCTTTCGTCCGGTCGAACCAGAATTGGGCAATGCCGTTTAAAATTGCGCCCTTATTCGGAACGGCGGTAATGGCGCGGTCAAAGGCGCTGAGGCGGTCCGACGTCACGAAAACCATGCGGCCATCGCCGAGATCAAACGTATCGCGGACCTTGCCTTTATAATGATTTGGCAGGAAAGAAGGGATGTCGGAGAGGGTTTTCATGGGCACACCCTACATAAACTGCTTTTCCGGTGAAAGCGGGAATCTGGATCCCGACCTGCGCGGGGAAGGTAAAATACTGGTATAATAATACCATATATAAAAAATCATTGTTTTTATTGACTTGAGGCGGCGTGTCGGGCATAACACCGCATCGAATTAACACTTAACAAGGAATATAAGGCGATGAAAACTTACTCCGCCAAGCCTTCAGAGATTGAGAAAAAATGGTTCGTCGTTGATGCTGAGGGCGTAGTCCTCGGTCGTCTGGCGACAATCATTGCAATGCGTCTCCGCGGCAAGCACAAACCGATTTTCACTCCGCACATGGACACAGGTGACAACATCATCGTGATCAATGCAGAGAAAGTCAAAATCACCGGTAAAAAAGGCGATCAATCGATCTTCTACTGGCACACAGGCTATGTAGGCGGAATCAAGGAGCGCACGCAGAATGAAATTCTGCAAGGCCGTTTTCCGAATCGCGTTCTTGAGAATGCCGTTCGCCGTATGTTGCCTAAGAACACGATGGGCCGCGATATTTTGAAAAACCTGAAAGTATATGCAGGTTCCGAACATCCTCACGCTTCACAAAATCCAACTGTTTTGGATGTTGCCGGCATGAACGCAAAGAATAAGAGGTAATCACCATGGCACCACGCAAACCAAAAACAGAAGCTGTTACAGACTTAAAAGATATCGCTCAAGCGTCTACAGCTTCTGCGGCTCCAGCGGCTAAGGCAGCTCCATCCGGCCAGACAAACGCGCAAGCGGCTGCTGACGGTACGCCACGTCAGCCAAAGAAAGATGCTCAAGGCCGTTCCTATGCAACAGGTCGTCGTAAAGACGCAACTGCCCGCGTATGGATCAAGCCAGGCTCCGGTAAAGTTGTCGTCAACGGCAAAACACAGGAAGCATATTTCGGTCGTCCGACTCACTTGCTCGTTTTGAACCAGCCATTTTTCATCTCCGGTCAGGTAAACCGTTTCGATGTAATGTGCACGGTCAAAGGTGGCGGTCTGTCAGGCCAAGCCGGTGCGATCCGTCACGGTATCTCCCAAGCCCTGCAACTTTTCGATCCTGCACTGCGCAGCCCGTTGAAAGCTGCCGGTATGCTGACGCGTGATGCCCGTGCCGTCGAACGTAAAAAAGTCGGTCTCCACGGAGCCCGCCGCGCGAAACAGTGGGTCAAGCGTTAAGCTTTATCTATATTCGAATTCAAAAAAAGGCTCCAGATTGGAGCCTTTTTTATTTGCTTCTATCTGCCAAAATGGAAATGCCTGAAGGCTTCATGATTGCTGTCGTAAGCATTTCCACATTGTTCGAACGTCCTTGTAACAGTTTTTTGATCAGGCCATTGATGGATAAGAGTGGCCCGCTTACCGTTTACTCCGTCTGTTAATGCGAGTGTAATGGAAACATTGTCTTCAATCGTTTGATATATTCCCGGTATTTCTGTCTCATAAACATCATAGAATGGATCTACAACATCTAATAATCCATAGTTCTCATTGGCGTATGAATATCCTTTGTTTGTAATAATCTCGCTAACATTTACGCTCTTGAAGTTTTCGCCCTGACGTAGCAAGTCGTGAGCTATATAAGCATCACAGCTTACATGGAAACGTATCCTGTCTGGTTTATCATGGCTTGTCAGAGGAATATCCAGATAGGCTTCAGACAAGGGGGATGTGTTTTCTAACTGGTGTACCTGTAGAAAGCTGATCGTTAAGGATTTTTGAGAAATAGTATGGGTCATTTTTTAGTCTCCTTTAAGCAATAAGATTGGGAGACATAAAAAATGCAGGCCCCAACCATGGTTATGGGTCTGCAGTTACGCAGTGCTTTAGCTTTATTAACGCGGTGCAAGCTACCCTTCAAATGCCGCGGAAAGTAAAAACTTTCACTGTCATGGTAATGAATTTTGGTTTTTAATGTCAACTGTCATGATTAAAAAATTCAAAAATATTCTTCCTGCTATAGGCGAAACAACTTTTATCGCTGAAAACGCCGTTATTATCGGTGACGTCGAAATCGGCGCGGAAAGCAGCGTCTGGTATAACTGCGTTTTGCGCGGCGACGTCAACGATATCAAAGTCGGCAAGCGGACGAATATTCAAGACGGGACGATCATTCATGTCTCATCGACAACGCAAGGCACATATATAGGTGATGATGTAACGGTCGGCCATTGCGCCTTATTGCATGCTTGCACAATTGGTAATCGCGCTTTTATCGGTATGCAGGCTTGCGTGATGGATGACGCAATTGTTGAAGACGAGGCGATGATCGCGGCGGGGGCGTTGGTAACCCCGGGTAAAAGAATTCCGTCGCATCAACTTTGGGGCGGACGTCCGGCAAAATTTATGCGCGACCTCACTATGGAAGAAATTGAGTTTTTGAAGTTTTCGGCAGAGAGGTATGTGAAGTTGTCCAGAGAATATCTCTAAGACGCTTTCATCCTGACATAACTTCCCGGGGCGTCTTCAATCGCGTTTTGCGGCGTGCGTGCCTTGATTTTCTTATCGGAGAATTGTTCCAGCCATTTAGCCCAGTGCGGCCACCAAGAGCCATCGCTTAGTGAGGCTCTTTCCAGCCAGTCATCGGGCTTATCTTTATTATCGATATGCGATGTCCAGTATTGGTATTTTTGGGCGGCGGGCGGGTTGACGACACCGGCGACATGGCCTGAAGCGGACAGTGTGAATGTTTTATCGCCGCCAAGGCTCCGCATGCCTTCGAAAGTCGATTTCCATGGGGCGATATGATCTTCCTTTGTCGAAAGAAAATAAGACGGCACATTTACTTTGCGAAGATCGATAGGCGTATTATTGAGCGTCATCGCGTCCGGTTTGCAAAGTAAATTCTCGCGGTACATTTTGCGCAAATAGAAACTATGCATGGCGGCGGGCATATTAGTTGAATCGTCGTTCCAGTAAAGAAGGTCGAACTGGAATGGTTCTTTGCCAAGCATGTAATTATTGACGACATATGACCAGATCAGATCATTGGCGCGCAGCAAGCTAAAGGTGTTGCGCAGCTCGGCGCCTTCCAGATAGCCTTTTTCCGACATTTTTTTGTCGAGCGCATCGAGTTGTTCATCATCTATAAAGACAGCCAAATCGCCGGCATCGGAAAAATCAATAAGAGTTGTCAGGAAAGTTGCCGAGGCAATGCGCTCCTGATTATCTTTCTTCGCCATATAGCCAAGAGCGGAAGCAAGCAATGTACCGCCGATGCAATACCCGACGACATTGGTTTTGTTTTGATCGGTGATTTTTTCTATTTCCGTCAGCGCGGAAAGAATTCCTTCTTCGATATAGGAATAGAAATTTTTCTTGGCGAGTTTTTGGCCCGGATTGACCCATGAAACAACAAAGACCGTATGACCTTGATCGACCGCCCATTTAATAAAAGAATTATCGGGACGCATATCGAGAATGTAATATTTATTGATCCATGGCGGGACGATAAGTAAAGGGGTTTCAAACACTTCCTCAGTGCTCGGCGTATATTGAATAAGCTGCATCAGGTCGTTCTGATAAACCACTTTACCAGCGGTGACGGCCAGATTTTTGCCAACTTCGAAGGCGTCGTAATTGGTTTTCTTGATTTGCAATTCGCCGTTGCCACGTTCCAGATCGGCAATCAGGTTTTCAAAACCTTTCATAAGGTTCTGGCCTTTGGAATCCAGTGTTTCCTTCAAAACGACCGGATTAGTTAGGGCGAAATTGGTCGGGGCCATGGAATCGACAAATTGGCGTGTGTAAAAATCCAGTTTGGCCTTTTCTTTTTTATCAAGGCCTTCGCTGCTATGAACATATTTCTTCAGCATTTGTGAGGTCAGCAAATAGGATTGCTTGATAAAATCAAATCCGGCATTTTCATTCCAGAGGGGGTCTTTGAATCTCTTGTCGCCGATATCAGGCTTGATAACTTCCTCGCTCTGTTCGCCGAGGAATTTCTTACTAGTTTCCTGCCACAGATGATAAAGGCTTTGCATATATTCTATTTGCAGATCGAGCAGGCCTTTCGGGTTTTGCAAGGCGTTCTCATATAGCTTCATAAAAGCAGGCTGTATATTGAGCGGATCGGGAGCAGATTCCGGTACCGGTTTCTTATCCTGATATTCCTTGACCAAAGGGGCCAGGCGATCAAAAAGCTCTGTCATCTGGTGCGAAAACGCCACAGGGTCGAGTTTATAGGATTTAGAATTTGCCGATTTTTCCGAGGGTTTTTTAGAGGTCATGAGATTTGATACCAGCTTTCCCCCAATTTGTCATTCCGTTAAGAGAATGGGCTTGCCAATAAAACGCAGTTGCGCCACGATAGCCCAATTCTTAGTCCATTTTTGGGCCATTCTTGGGAGGCTCCGTGAAAACGCTTTTTTCTTTCTTTATTTTGCTTGCTTTGACGTCATGTCAAACCGCCGAAACAACGCAGCCAAAATCTGCGCCCTTCAAGCAGGATTTCCTGACAACGGGTCGCGGCCTTTCTGATGGCGCAGTTGATCTTTACCAGCCGGGAACCGATTTCCTGCCGACGGCGGAATATCCGACCACAGGCCGCGCTTTATCGCCGATACCGGGAAACCCAAATGTCATCGTCAACGATCCGAGCGTGACGATTTATAGTCTCGATACGGTGGAAGTGAACGAAGTTCAAGCCATGCCGTTACCGCCTCTGCAACCGCCGACAAGCCTGCAAGGAAATTATCCATCGCCTTTCGATAAAAACGGTAATCCTGCAAAATGAGTAATCTAAAGATTGCGATTGCCGGTCTTGGTACAGTCGGTGCAGGCGTTATAAAGCTTCTGAAAGAAAACAAGGTCGAGATCGAAGCGCATACAGGCCGCGTCATCGACATCATTGCCGTTTCGGCGAAGAATAAAAATAAAGACCGGGATGTAGATTTATCTGGCCTGCAATGGTTTGAAAATCCTGCCGATCTTATAAATACTGAGGCCGATGTCATTGTCGAATTGATGGGCGGCGAGGGTGATCCCGCTTATAGCCTTGTTAAAAAATCTCTCGAAAGCGGCAAGGCGGTTGTCACGGCGAATAAAGCTTTGCTTGCCTGCTGCGGCAAGGAATTGGCACAAATCAGCGAAGCGAATAATGCGCCGCTGATGTTTGAAGCAGCTATTGCAGGCGGTATTCCGATCGTCAAAATGCTGCGCGAAGGTTTGGCTGCCAATAAAATCACTAAACTTTACGGCATATTGAACGGCACTTGTAATTATATCCTTAGTACCATGGAAGAGACAGGCCGCGATTTCGGCGATGTCTTGAAAGAAGCGCAAGAAAAAGGCTATGCAGAAGCCGATCCTACGCTGGATGTCGATGGCGGCGATACGGCGCATAAATTAAGTTTGCTGACAGCCTTGGCCTTTGGCATAGAGCCGGACCTGAAAACAATGAGCGTTTCGGGTATTCGGATGATTACCGCGCAGGATATCCAATCCGCCGATGAGCTGGGCTATCGCATCAAACTTCTCGGGCAATCGGAAATAGATGAAAATGGCCGCATCGTTCAGGTCGTGGAACCTTGCCTTATTCCGAAGACCGCATCGCTCGCCAACGTTCACGGTGTATTGAACGCTGTCTATACGAACGGCAATCATGTCGGGTCGAGTTTTATCGAGGGTCGCGGTGCAGGCGCAGGACCAACCGCTTCTGCCGTTGTTGCCGATCTGATCGATCTTGCGCGTGATAACACGACTGCCCCTTTTGGCAGACCAAGCCGCCATCTTAAAAAAGCAGACATGCTGAACCCAGAAGAAAAAACAGGCGAGTTTTATATTCGTCTGGATGTGCTCGATCAGACGGGCGTTATCGCCGATGTAGCCGCGGTCTTGCGTGATTACAAAATTTCTATCGAAAGCCTGATTCAGCGCGGGCGCGATCCCGATCAGCCGGTGACGGTCGTGCTGACAACACATGAGGCCAAGCGCAAAAATATCAATGAAGCCGCAATAGTCATTGAAGCTTTGAAGAGCGTTTCCAAACCGCCAGTCATTTTGCAGCGAATTTCTCTATAATATGTGAATTCTAACTTTATTTAGTAGAAACGGGACTGTCTTGTTTCTATGATGTTCTCATGATTCCCACCATGAAAGACCATCTCTCAATGCCCGTTTATCCCGAAACGATGGACCGCAATTTAGCGCTTGAAGCCATTCGGGTCACCGAGGCTGCCGCGCTTGCCGCCAGCATGCAAGTCGGGCGCGGGGATGAGAAGGCTGCCGATGCCGCCGCAGTCGATGCGATGCGCCTTACTTTGAATTCCTTGTCCATAGCGGGCCGCGTCGTTATCGGCGAAGGCGAGCGCGATGAAGCGCCGATGCTATATATCGGTGAAGAAGTCGGCAACCGTCAAGGACCGCATGTCGATATCGCGCTTGATCCCCTCGAAGGCACGACGATTTGTGCTTGCGGCGGTCAGAACGCGCTCGCTGTTTTAGCACTTGCAGATGAAGGAGGATTTCTCAATGCACCGGACGTATACATGCAGAAGCTTGCGGTTGGACCGGGGATTGACCTGGAGCCGGATGATTTGGATGCGCCGCCACAGCAAGTTCTCCGTAAAATCGCAAAGTTAAAAGGCGCCGCCATTGAAGAATTGCTGGTTTGTATTCTAGACCGTCCGCGTCATGCGGAGCTGATCAAAGCGGTTCGCGATGCTGGATCGCGCATCATGTTGATACAGGATGGTGACGTGTCCGGTGTTATTGCGACGACCGATCCCGATAAGGGCATCGATGTCTATATGGGCACGGGCGGCGCACCGGAAGGTGTCTTGGCAGCAGCGGCGTTGCAATGTGTCGGCGGCTCTATTCTTGGACGCCTGATATTCCGAAATGACGGTGAGAAAGAGCGCGCGCGTAAAGTCGGCATTACCGATTTCAACCGCATTTATACGACCAATGATCTGGCAAAGCCGGATAACGTCATGTTCGCGGCAACCGGCGTTACCGATGGCACGATGCTGAAAGGTGTACGGCGTTTTCCCGGTGGCGCAACGACCCAATCTATCGTTATGCGCTCTAAATCAGGCACGATCCGTTACATTGATTCAACGCATAATTTTAATAAGAATCTAAACCTGGAATGAGCGTTCTTCGTATCAATCAATCTGTCATGCAATCGCGTTGGGTATTCCCTGCGGCGAATGACGAGATGATCCAGCGCATGATGAGCGACTATAAATTGCCCGAGATCGTTGCGCGTCTTTTGGTGTCGCGTAATGTTGAGCATGAGAAAGTCGATAATTATTTAAATCCGAAACTGGCGCGGGATTTTCCCGATCCTTTTTGTCTGAAAGGCATGAGAGAATTTGCCGATTGCATATCGGATGAAATCATCAAGGGTACCAAGATCGCTGCGTTCTGCGATTTCGATGTCGATGGCTCTACCTCTGCTGCTATTATGAAGAAATTCTTTCGCCATATCGGACAGGATCTGACGATCTACATCCCGTGTCGGATGAGCGAAGGCTATGGCCCGAATATAAAGGCGCTCTATAATTTAAAAGAGCAGGGTCATGACATGGTCTTGATGGCTGACTGTGGTACAACGTCTTTCGATGTCATCGAGCAGGCGAATAATGCTGGTCTTAAAGTTTGTATTCTCGATCACCATGAGCCGGGCGAGGCGATGGCGCCGGCGCTGCATCTGATTAATCCAAAGCGCCCCGATTGCGATAGCGGTCTCGATATGTTGGCTGCGTGTGGCGTTACGTTTCTGGCTTGCGTGGCTATCAATACGAAGCTGCGTGAAAAGAATTTCTATAAAGATAAGAATCTAGCCGAGCCGCCGCTTAAAAACTGGCTTGACCTTGTCGCGCTTGGCACGGTTTGCGATATGGTTCCTTTGACCGGCCCGAACCGTCTATTCGTCAAGGTTGGTTTCGAGCAAATGGGCATTCATAACAATGTGGGCTTAAAAGCGCTGTGTGAAGTCGGCAATATCAAGAAAACGCCTACACCGACAGATGCCGGATTTATTCTAGGGCCTCGCATCAACGCCGGAAGCCGCGTGCATAAATCTGACCTTGGTGCTTTGTTGTTATCTTCCGAAGATCCGGAAGAAGCAAAGAATCTGGCGTGGCTATTAAACGACTGCAACACCAAACGCCGCGACATTCAAAAAGAGATGATGCGCGAAGCCGTCAACATGGTCGAGAAAAACGGATTGAAAGACGATCCAATTATTATGATCCATGATGAAGGATGGCATGTGGGCCTGAATGGTCTTGTCGCCGGACAAATAAAAGAACGCTACGGCAAGCCTGCTTGCGCCATTGCGTTCGCGCCCGGGATGGATGGTCGTTTGGAGGGCCGCGGCTCAGGGCGCTCGGTTCCTGGGTTTAATATGGCGGCGCTGTTTATGGCGGCGAAAGACCTAGGCCTTGTAACCAAGGGCGGCGGTCACGCGATGGCGGCAGGCTTTACGGTCTATCCTGAAAATCTCGATGCGCTGCATGCTTTTTTTCGTGAACACGCGCTGAAAATCATGGAAGGCAAGGAAGTCTTGCTGTCGGAAGAAGCGGTCGATGGCATTGCGAGCATTCGCGGCCTACGGCCTGATTTCGTGCGGCTTCTTGAAAATAATGTCGGCCCGTTTGGGCAAGCCAATCCCGAACCGCGCTTTGTTTTGTCGCATGTCAAAATCGTCAATGTCGATATCGTCGGAACCGACCATGTTAGATTACAATTATCCGACATGGAAGGTGGAACCAGAATGAAGGCTATGGCGTTTAAGTCTGCAGACACCCCGCTAGGTGAGGCATTACTGAAAGGCAAAGGGCAGAGCATTCATTTAATGGGCCAATTCAAGATCAATGAATGGAACGGAAGCGAATCCGTCGAATTCCATGTCTCGGATGCGGCCCATGTTCTGGAAGCTGCCGAATAACCATTGCCACGGCGCGTTTACAATATAAGTTAACCCAATGAATTTTATCGCGCTAAAACAAAAATTTTCAAAGTCCATTGAGCTTTATAACAATATTAATGAAGACTATCTGGGTCTTCTGGCGGCGGGCATCGCGTTTTATTTCCTGATGGCGGCGTTTCCGGCATTGGCTGCGGCAATTTCTCTCTACGGTATTTTTTCCGATCCACATTTTATCGAAGACCAGATCAATCTTCTGTCGCGTTTTTTACCACCGGAAGCTCTGTCGATTTTCACAAGGCAAATCACCGTTCTTTTAAAAACCAGCGGCAGTGCGCTTGGTCTTAGTTTTGTGATTAGTACGCTCTTTGCAGTTTACAGCGCGACCAAAGGCGTCGGGGCCCTTATCAAAGGTTTGAATATTGCCTATAACCGCAAGGAAACGCGCGGCGTTATTCAGTTGACGCTGACTGGATTTATCCTGACGCTTGGCCTCATGATTTTTTTATTGGCAGCTCTGTCGGTAATCGCCATTCTTCCGGTATTTTTTAATATCGTTGAAATCCCGGGTCTGACACCTGACATTTACTTACAACTCAGATGGCCGCTATTGTTCTTTACGGCGCTACTGGGTTTGGAAGTTTTATATTCTTTTGCTCCATGCCACCCGAAATTTAAATGGCGGTGGATGAGCAGGGGGTCTTTTTATGCAACCTTGATCTGGGTTACGGCGTCGAGCTTTTTTTCATTGTTCGTGACTAATTTTGGTAGCTACAATGAAACATACGGCTCAATCAGTGCAATTATTATTTTACTGTTATGGTTCTGGATGAGCGCGATGATTATCCTGCTGGGAGCGGAAATAAACCATGTGTTTAAGAAATCTGCACAAGACGATAGTCAAGACGAGGTTTCACTGAAAGCAGGATCTGAGTCTGTTGACGAGGCGCAGAAAATCTAAATACTTTTTAAAATCTCGTCTTTGCTAATTGGCTTCTGGACGACGACACCATACCAGCCGAGACCGTCATATTCCTCATAGCCGAGCGTCCTGGCGTAGGCGACCGTATTTCCCTGGTCATCGATATAGGCGCGTTTGCTGCCTTCGACGGCGAGTGGGAAAGTTTTATAGATGTCCATATTGTCGGATGCGGCAATGATTCTGAAGTTTTTATCTAAAAGCATGACGCGCGTTCTTTTCCATTCTTCATCGCTCAATGTCGGTTCTTTGGATACGATGGATTCCGATTGTGGACCCCAATCGAAAAACACGCCGAGGACACCAAGCGTTTCACCATCAAGATCGCCTCCGCGGCGTACCGTTGCTCCATAAACGGCGACTGGATCGTTATTATGAATAGAGGAATTGTGAATATCATCGACGACATATTGATCGCCGCGTGTCGTCATCATACCGTCCCTGAACCATTTTTCATTGGCTACGCTCATGCCGGTAATGTTGGGATAAGCGGCTTTATTCGATATGGCGATAATCTTGCCGTTTTTGTCAGCAAGGATCAGGTTCATGTAAACCGTATAAAAAAGATTGATCATGTTAAGGCGCTTGGCCGCCCATATCGCGTTTTCTTCCGTCGGATTTTCAAGGCATTTATAAAAAGCGTCATCTGTCGCCCACCAGCGGCAATCGGCTGTTCTTTCAAAAAGGTTACGGACGATAATCTGGACCAATGTCTGGGCCATATCCATAAGTCTGGTGCCTTCGACTTCGCCGACAAGCTTGTCCGCCATGTTCAGACCGTTCGAAATACGACCCAATATAATATTTCTAAACGAATCAGAATTATCTTTCGCCTGCTTGGCCAGTGATTTGACTTCATGCGCGACGACGGTAAAGCCTCTGCCGGCTTCGCCCGACCGAGCGGCTTCGATCGTGGCATTCATGGCAAGGAAGTTAGTCTGTGACGCAATACTTTCATTATGCTTGGAGAATTTAATGACTTCCTGCTGAACGATTTCCATCAAAGCTTTGAGACGGCGAGGCATTATTTAAAGTCCTTAATAAGTTGTTTTTTGCACATTTACATGAGCATGCGATTATTGCAATATAGCCAGCGATTTAGCTCATGCCTATTTCACAAACATATTACAATGTCTCAATCTTGCATTCTAGGGAGAAAAAAATGAACAAATTAAAAGTCCTAAGTGGCTTGTTTGTGATGCTTTTGGCTTTAACGCCATTTGCGTCATTTGCACAGGACGCGACAGGTCCTGAATTAAATTCAGGCGATACGGCCTGGATGCTGACATCATCGCTTCTTGTTTTGATGATGAGTATTCCCGGTCTAGCCCTGTTTTACGGCGGTCTCGTCAAAAGAAACAACGTTCTTGCGACCCTTATGCAAACGGTCGCCGTTTGCGCGGTGGTTTCCCTTTTATGGCCAATCATCGGTTATAGCTTGGTGTTTACAGAAGGGTCTAATGCTTTTGTCGGCAGCCTGGATAAATTACTCCTTAAGGGAATCAGCGCGACTTCACTAAGTGGTACTATTCCAGAAACAGTGTTTGTCATGTTCCAGATGACATTCGCGATCATCACGGCAGCTCTTCTTCTGGGCTCTGTTGCCGATCGTATCAAATTCTCATCCGTTCTTGTTTTCGTTCCGTTGTGGATGCTGGCTGTCTATGCGCCGGTTGCTCACTGGGTATGGGGTCCGGGCGGTTTCATCGGCGGTATCGGTGCAGCTGAAGGTTCGACAGGTCTGTTGGGCTTCGGCTTCGCCCTCGATTTCGCGGGCGGTACTGTCGTTCACATTGCTTCCGGTGTTGCCGGTCTTGTCGCGGCGCTTGTCCTCGGCAAAGCCTATGACTTCCATGATCGTACACCAACGCCTGCCAACCTTGTCATGTCCTTGATTGGTACAGGTCTTCTCTGGGTGGGCTGGTTCGGCTTTAACGCTGGCTCAGCTCTTTCGGCTGGTACCAGCGCGGGTATGGCGATGCTGGTGACGAATACGGCAGCAGCGACGGCATGTCTTGCATGGATCTTCGCTGAATGGTTCCACCGTGGTAAGCCAAGCGTTGTCGGCGCTCTTTCCGGTGTTGTTGCAGGTCTTGTTGCCATTACCCCAGCCGCTGGCTTTGTTGGTTTTGGTGCATCTCTCGTTATCGGCTTCGCGGCTGGTATTGTTTGTTTCCTAGCCTGTACATACCTGAAAAAATGGTTGAAATACGATGACTCGCTGGATGTCTTCGGTATCCATGGTATGGGCGGGATCGTAGGTTGCATCCTGACTGGCGTATTTGCATCTTCTTCTATCGCGGCCCCGACTGGCCTCGTTGAAGGAAATCCTAACCAGCTGGTTGCTCAATTGATCTCGATTGTAATCGTTGCGGCTTATGTCGCGGTCGTTACATTTATCCTGATCAAAATAGTTCAGAAAGTAATGGGTCTGCGCGTTCCGCAAATCGCGGAAGAAGAGGGACTCGATATGTTCCTGCACGGCGAAACATACAAATAACAAACTAAAATTTCTTTGAAAAAGCCGCCTTACTTGGGCGGCTTTTTTATTAGCAAATAAAACTTAAAAACGCGTTAAAAGTTCCCATAAAAATGAGAGGCGCTGCTATGCAAAATCTCTATGACTCCTGCGGTTAAATTTATGAGACCATTGGATATAAGAATTTAATAAGCAACAGGACTGAGGAAGTTAAAATGACAGCTCAAACACTCAATGAAATGAACCATAACGATTTTGTCTGGCAGATCAAACGCTTACAGAAAAATGCGCGCTTGAAAAATGTGATCCGTTCCGTCGTGAACCAGAGATCTTGCCACTAATAATTAATTTCTCCTTAATATTTTAAAGCTGGGCGAAAGCCTGGCTTTTTTTATGCTTTGATGAGCTGACGGAGATTTTCAATCGTATCGGCTTCCTTAGCAAGTTTATCCCACCTTATTCGATTGATACGCGGGAAGCGCATGGCAACGCCGGATTTATGCCGCGCGCTTTCATGAACGGAGTCAAAGGCAACTTCAAAAACCAGTTCCTTTTCGACTTCGCGCACCGGCCCGAAACGCTCTGTTGTGTGAGCTCGAACCCATTTATCAATCTGCACAAGTTCGAGATCCGTAAAACCGAAATAGGCTTTGCCGACAGGCACGATTTGATCTTTGTCCCAAACCCCGAATGTGTAATCCGAATAAAAAGAAGACCGTTTGCCATGACCGCGCTGTGCGTACATCAAAACGGCATCGACTAAACAAGGATTACGCTTCCATTTGTACCATTCACCTTTTGGGCGTCCGGCAACGTAAGAGCTGTCCTTACGCTTGATCATAATGCCTTCATGATCCAGATCCTCCGCGCCTTTGACGCGCAAATTACCTAACTCATCCCATGATGAAAAATCAATAATTGGTGAGATGTCGAGTTTCGAATTTTTATGTTTTTCTACCCATTGTTCGAGACGAAGGCGGCGTTCCGATAGGGGAAGCGCGCGGACATCTTCGATTCCATCGAATAAAATATCGTAGACGCGGATGAAGGCAGGGTAATCCTGAGTCATTTTCGTACTAACTGTTTTACGATTGAGCCGCTGCTGTAAAGCATTGAATGAGGCTGCGGAAAAATCGTTGCCGACCAGAAGTTCTCCGTCAAGTACGCCTTGTCCAGTCAAACTTTCTGTCAGATCAGGAAAGGATTTTGAAATATCGTCACCGGTGCGCGAATAAAGTTTTTTGGAATCGCCATCGATGGCCAGTTGAATGCGGATGCCGTCCCATTTCCATTCCGCCTGAAAATCTTGTGGCTGCATTTTGGCAAAGTCTTTTTCCTCATCGATGGGATTAGATAGCATCATCGGGTGGAATGTCTGAAAGCTTTCAATTTTTGGCGCGTCTGCTTTGCCATCAAGCCAGGCGAACATATCCAGATAAGGCGTCGATAACCCGTGCCAGATATGCTCAATCTCGTCGATATCTTTTTTGCCCAGTTCCGCCAAGGCTGTCTTCGCCAAACGTGCCGACACACCGACGCGCAAATTTCCGGTGACCATTTTAATTAAGGCCCAGCGCTGAGTTGCCGTACCCGACGATAAATAATCCATGACCTTCTTTTGAATTTCGGCAGGTTTGAGCGTATCCATCTCATGCACGATATGCGAGAGGGGCGGAAGATCGTCGTTATTTTTCTCTGGCCACAAAAGAGCAATCGTTTCCGCCAAATCGCCGACATAATCGTATGACATGTCAAAGAGAACAGTATCGACTTTCTCTAGAACGATTTTCTTTAAAAAAGCAGGCTTCACCTGATTGAAGGAAAGCTCGCCGGTCAGGATAGATAAAGCGTAACCACGATCGGGATCGGGTGTTTCTTTAAAATATTGCGTCATCAGGGCAAGCTTCTGGTTTCGCGACGGTGTCAGCAAAATACTTTCAAGGAGAGCGGCGAAAGCTTTCATTCTTCTTCATCCTCGCGGCCTTGAAGATGAAGCGGCGCGGCTTTCAGCCCTTGCGTTTCGCACCAATAGACAAGCGCATCTTCGCGGCCATGGGTCACCCAAATCTCTCCTGCCCCTGTATCCTTTATCGTATCCTGCAATTCATTCCAGTCGGCATGATCGGAGATAACCAGCGGCATTTCAACGCCGCGTTGACGCACGCGCTGTTTGACCATCATCCATCCCGACGCCATGCCGATGATAGGCTCGGCCAGTCGCCGCGCCCAGACTTCCTGCAAAGCCGAAGGTGGTGCCAGAACGATGGCCCCTTTGAAGACATCCCGCGGCACGCCTGTAGCTTTTCTTAAATCACCGAGATCCACACCGTGCTCCTGATAATAATCGGAACAACTGAATAACGCGCCATGCATGTAAATAGGCTCGTCATACCCGGCTTCTCTTAAGAGATTTATCAATCGCTGCGTTTTGCCGAGAGCATAACAGCCGATGACATGGCTTCGCTCAGGAAAGCTTTTGACGCTGTGCAGGAGTTTCTCAATTTCGCTCTGCGGCGGCGGGTGTTGAAATACCGGCAGACCGAACGTGGCTTCGGTCACGAAGATATCGCATTGGACAGGTTCGAACGGTGTACAAGTGCCGTCAGGATATCTTTTATAATCGCCGGAGACCACAATCCTGCAGCCTTTCCATTCCAAAAGGACCTGTGCACTGCCCAAAATATGCCCTGCCGGATAGAGCGTGATACAGACATCTCCCATCACAACAGTTTCACCATAGGAAACGGACTGAAAACTCTGCGCGCAGTCTTCGCCATAGCGTTGTTTCATAATGCCGATCGTGTCCGGCGTTGCCAGAACATGTTGATGCCCCCATCTGGCGTGGTCGGCATGGCCATGGGTAATAATCGCGCGATCAACGGGGAAAGGGGGGTCGATAAATGCCTTTATGGGTTCTATATAAAGATCATGGCGCAGCAGTCTCATAAGAATAAAAATGGAGGTGAGTTGATAAAAGACAAGGGTCTTGAAACCCACCCTCTAACGCTGTGGCTCAAAAGTCGTGGCTGGGATTGGTTCCCTCATCAGCTTGATGTTCTTGAAACGGCGCAAGCAGGGAAAGATTTGATTCTATCAGCGCCGACAGGATCTGGTAAAACGCTGGCCGGATTTTTACCGTCTTTGATCGATCTGACATCGGGAACTAAAATCAAAGGCCTCCATACGATTTATATTTCTCCGCTTAAAGCCTTGGCAACTGACGTTCATCGCAATGTCGGGCGTCCCATCGAAGAAGCCGATTTAAAGATTACCTACGAAACCAGAACCGGCGATACCAAAGCGGGGGCGAGAGCGCGGCAAAAAACCAAGCCGCCGAATATTTTGATGACGACACCGGAATCGCTCGCGCTCTTGCTCTCGTACACGAATGTCGCCGAATATTTCAAAGATCTTCGCTATATCATCATCGATGAACTTCATGCTTTGATGTCCTCCAAGCGCGGTGATTTATTGTCATTGGGTATTGCGCGGCTAGCCTCAATCGCGCCGAAGATGCAAAAAATCGGCCTGTCGGCCACGCTTGCCAATCCTGATATTGCCAGGGAGTGGCTTTGCGGTTCCAAGGGAGAGATTGTTCTGTCTCCCGCCAAAACTTTGCCGGATATCAAAATTCTGAAATCTGAATCGCGCATTCCATGGGCGGGTCATATGGCAACCTATGCCATGCCTGAGATTTACGAAGAAATATCGAAAGCAAAAATGAGCGTCGTCTTCGTTAATACACGGGCGCAAGCTGAATTGATCTTTCAGAATTTATGGAGAATTAACGACAAGAATTTAAAAATCGGCCTTCACCACGGTTCGTTGGAAAGAACGATCCGTCAGAAAGTCGAAGCGGGTATGGCGCAGGGTTTATTGAACTGCGTTGTTGCCACATCGTCGCTCGATCTCGGTCTTGACTGGGCGGAGGTTGATCTTGTTTTGCAGATCGGCGCGCCGAAAGGCATTAGTCGCCTTTTGCAACGAATAGGTCGTTCCAATCACCGGCTGAACGAGCCGAGCAAGGCCGTATTAGTTCCGACCAATCGCTTTGAATGGCTCGAATGTATCGCCGCGAAAGATGCTATTCTGCATAAGGAAATGGACGGTCAGGAAGCGCGCAAAGGCGGGTTGGATGTGCTGGCCCAGCATGTATTCGGTACAGCCTGCGCAGGGCCGTTCAATGCCGATCAGATCTTTGCCGAGGTTAAAACCGCCTGGCCCTATAAAGAATTGACCAGAACCGAATTCGATAAAGTTTTGCAATTCGTCGCCGATGGCGGTTATGCGCTGAAAACCTATGACCGCTTCAAAAAAATTCAGGTGAATGAGGAAGGCTTGCATGAACTGACCTCCAAACGCTTTGCCCAATTGTACCGCATGAATATCGGCACGATTGTTGAATCGCCTGTATTGAAAGTCAAAATGGGCCGCAAGTATCTTGGTACGATTGAAGAGTTTTTTATCAATCATTTATCCGTCGGCGATACTTTTTACTTCGCCGGACAACTCGTTGCTTATAAAGGCATGCATGAAACCGAAGTCATGGTCGGTCGCGGCAAGGGCGATGATGCCAAAATTCCCAGCTATGACGGTGGCAAGCTTCCCTTAAGCACACATTTATCTTTGCGTGTGCGGGAATTGATCGAAAAGCCGGAAAACTGGAAGCTGCTCCCCGATACAGTCCGTGACTGGTTGCAATTGCAATCGGATAAATCCGAAGTGCCAGGAACCGAACATTTGCTGGTCGAGATTTTTCCGCGTAGCGGGCGGTTTTATATGGTTGCTTATCCATTCGCCGGATATTCGGCGCATAAGACACTCGGCTTTTTGTTGCTGCGGCGTATGGCAAGGCTTGGTTATAAACCACTGGGCTTTGTGCAAACGGATTATGCGGTCTGCGTCTGGTCACTGCGGGAACCGAAAGACGCCGACGATTTGTTTTCCCTCGATCTTTTGGGAGAAGAGCTTCATGAATGGTTATTGGAAACACCGCTTCTTAAAAGAACCTTCCGTGAAGCCGCCGTTATTGCAGGTCTCATCGAGCGCCGTTACCCTGGCCAGCAAAAAACCGGCAAGCAAATGACTTTTAGCTCTGACCTTATTTATGATGTTCTTCAAAAATATGAACCGGATCATATTTTACTCCGCGCTGCACGCGAGGACGCGACCAGCGGTTTGATCGATACCGGGCGCTTGTCGGATATGCTCATCAAAGTGCAAGGAAAGATAAAAGTTAAATATCTCGATCAAGTGTCGCCTCTGGCGGTTCCTATGATGCTGGAGCTGGCGAGGGAAGGCGTGCCGCGAAAAGAACAGGGCGAATATTTCATACAGGATCTGGAAGAAAGCCTGATGGTGGAGTCGGGGCTTCAGCCATGAAAATCGATTTTGCCGGGCAGGAATTTACTCTTCATTCGAGCGGGGCATTATTCTGGCCAGCCACATCTACTTTAATTGTTGCCGATGCGCATTTGGAAAAAGGCTCGTCTTTTGCAAAAAGGGGATATCATCTGCCGCCTTATGACAGTCATATGGCCCTCAAGAAATTAATGGAAATATGCGAAAAGCTTTCTGTTCGGAGACTGATGATCCTTGGAGATTTTTTTCATGATAATGCGGCCCATCTGCGTCTAAGTCCGGAAAGTCTAGCCCTGTTCAACTCCTTAAAGAAATTTCCGGTGATCTGGGTCAAAGGCAATCATGACGTCGGCTATAAACCTTCGGGCATCGAAGTGTATGACGATTACAAAGAAAGCGGTATCTGGTTTCGCCATGAAGCTTCGAAAGAAAAAGATTGCGAAATTAGCGGGCATTTCCATCCCAAAAGCGAATTTGCCTATAAGGGAAAAATATTCAGGGAGCGCTGCTTTGTCGAAGATGGATGCAAATTAATGCTACCTGCTTTTGGTGCCTATACAGGCGGACTATCCGTACAGCACGAAGCTATTCGGAACCATTTTGAAAAAGAGCTTCGCCAGTATGTGATTATTAATGACCGCGTCATTCGCGTGCCACAGTCTTAATCTTCCTTGGGATAAGTTTTCTTCTCGATAACTAAAACTTCACCTTCGCGTTTTCTCGGCAAATAGCTCCATTCCAGTACAAGATTATAGGCAACGGCAAGCAATGTTGGCCCAACAAACAGTCCGATAAAGCCGAATGCTAAAATCCCGCCGACAACGCCAAGCAAAACGAGGATAAGCGGCAGGTTGGACCCAAGACTGATAAAATAAGGCCGTAAAACATTATCAACGCCGCTGATAATCAACAGGCCCCATATGCCAAGAAAAATCGCATTGCCGGGTTCATTCTCGGCGAAAAGCCAAAGCGTTGCCGGAATCCAGACAAAAGGCGGTCCGCCTGGAACAAGCGAAAGAATAAATGTCAGAAGACCCAGAAATGGTGCGCCGGGAATGCCGGTAAACCAGAAGCCGGCGGCGGCGGCAACGCCTTGTACAACGGCAGTTCCGACGACTCCATAAATAACGGCGATTAATGTTCCTTTGGAAACGGCTAGTAAATGAACAGCTTTCGGTCCACCGAAATTTTCAATCAGATCTTTTAATCGGCTGGCAGTTAGAACACCATGGCGGAACATAAAAAAGGAGATGACAACGCTTAATAAAACATCGATCGCTCCGCGCCCGATCGTGGCCGTAATGGCCAAAAGCTTTTGCGTAATGTCACCGTAATGTGTTTGCAATAATTCAGGAATCTTACTTTTATCCTGAATATATTCGCTCCAGAAAGAATCCGCATATTCTCCGATCAAGGGAATATCCATCGCCCATTGAGGCGGACGGTCCGGTTGGTTGCGAATGGCCTCGGTTGCCGCTACGACAAAACCGCGGAAACTGTCGACCAAAGTAACGCCGACGAAAATAAACGGAACAAGAAAGAAGACGCCAAGCAGGGCCGTCATGATTAGTGCGGCCAATGTCGTGCGATTCTCTAATTTCCGTTCCAGCCAGATAAAAGCCGGCCAAGTGGCCAAAGTCAGGATAAGAGAAAGGAGAATGGCGGGGATAAAGGGCTCTATTATCATAACCCCCATGACAAAGATCACGACGATAGCGGCAATGGCAACGAGCAGCCTGATGATTGAAACCCTGTCCTGAAGGTCTATTTTCATGAAAAATACGGGCTTTCCGGTTAATAAATAAACAAAATCTTGATTAATAGGGCCTTTATACTATAACACTCCAACATCTATTTTACAGAGGCTAATGGAAATTTTGCGCCGTCATTTTGGGTTGGCAGTTCTCCTGTCCGAGCTAGGGCATGTATTCTGCTGTGTACTCCCTACTATTTTTACCGTTTTGAGTTTTGCCGCCAATATCGGTTTGATCGGCATGGCTCCGTCATGGCTGCTCGAGATCCATGAAAAAATCCATCATTACGAAGTCCATATCATTTCCTTTTCTGGAATTGTGCTGGTTCTGGGCTGGGCCGCTTTATATTTGAGCCGCAAAGTCGATTGCCATGATACAGGCTGTGGCCATCCGCCTTGCGATAGCAGCAAGCGTGAAAACGGGCGTATCATGATCGTCGCGACAATACTTTTCTTAATCAATCTTTCTATTTACGCGTTTGTGCATAAAAATATTCTTCATCTGGATGTTTTCTCTTTTGCCGAAACAACACATGAGGAACATACAAATTGACGACATTTGCTGAATTAGGTCTGGGCGAAAATATTTTAAAGGCTGTTGCTGAACGTGGATACAGCGAGGCGACACCTATTCAGGAACAAGCTATCCCACATATCCTGATGATGCGTGATCTGATTGGGCTGGCCCAAACAGGTACAGGTAAAACGGCCAGCTTTACATTGCCGATGATTGAGATTCTTGCATCTGGTCGTGCTAGATCGCGCATGCCCAGATCACTTGTTCTTACGCCAACACGCGAGTTAGCTGCTCAAGTAGCTGAAAACTTCGATATCTACGGTAAATATCACAAGCTCAGTAAAGTTCTTCTGGTCGGCGGCGAGTCGATGGGCGAACAGGTGAAACAGCTTGAAAAAGGCGTTGATGTATTGATCGCCACCCCAGGTCGTTTGCTGGATTTATTCGAACGCGGACAAATACTGATGACCGATATTAAAATCCTGGTCATTGACGAAGCTGACCGCATGCTGGATATGGGATTCATTCCTGATATCGAAAAGATCATCAGCCGCTTGCCCAAATCCCGCCAGACACTTTTATTCTCAGCGACGATGGCGCCGGAAATTCAAAAACTGACGGAAAAATTCCAAAGCAATCCAAAGCAGGTGTCGGTTTCTAAACCGGCGACGACGGCGGAGACAATCGAACAGCGTTTGATGAAAGTTTCCTCTAGCGACAAAAAATATGCGCTGCGCAGTCTGCTGGAAAAAGAAAGCGTTAAAAACGCCTTTGTATTTTGCAATCGTAAGCGCGATGTCGATATGCTTGGCAAATGGCTAAAGGATAAAGGCTTTTCAGCTTCCCCTTTACACGGCGACATGGCGCAATCGATCCGTACAAAAACGCTTCAGGATTTTAAAGATGGCAATATCGTCTTTCTGGTTTGTTCTGATGTCGCCGCTCGCGGCCTTGATGTTGTAGGGGTTTCCCATGTGTTCAATTACGACGTGCCGATCAACCCGGATGACTATGTCCACCGTATCGGCAGAACGGGCAGGGCTGGCCAATTAGGTAAAGCATGGACATTATGGGCCGATGATGACGATAAATTCGTCGATGCGATTCATAAGCGTATTGGTAAAGATGTCGAAACCATCGTTTATGATAAGAAATCAAAAGAAAACAATGATTTAAAGCCTTTAGTTGAGAAAAAATATCAGGAACGTCGTCCGGCGACCGTGAAGTCTGTTCCTTCTGTGGAGAGAAAACGTAAGATTGTGGAAGAAGACGGTCCATCGGGTTTTACGGATGACGATCTTCCGGCCTTTCTTCAGCGCCGGTAAAGCCTTTAGATTATTGACTTAAGGTCGGGATTAGACGACAAATAAGTATATTTAATTCTACATGCCCCGCCCTTATGATTTTACATAGATTACAATATAAAAAGAAGCTGACAGGTCTGCTTGTCGCCACCGTGCTATCCGGCGCTGCTTTTTACACGGCAAGCACCGGGCAAGCTGCTATTCCATCACAAGAAGAATCGCCTGTCGATTTTGCGGCAGGCTCCGTTGAATACGATGAAGTAAATCAAAAAGTTACGGCTTTGGGTGATGTCGAAATCATACAGGATGGTCGTATCGTAAAAGCCGACCGCGTTGTTTATGATTTAAAAACCGAAGTCGTCAGCGCCGAAGGCAATGTTGCACTTCTCGAAACGAACGGTGATGTTCATTTCCTCGATAAGGCCGATCTAGCCCAGGCGATGAAAAATGGTTACGTCAAAAAATTACGCAGCGTGTTGGCGGATGGTTCCCGTTTCACGGCAGATGAAGGTCATCGCGAAGACGGTGTTCGTACCATCATGGATAATGCGACCTATACGCCGTGCGAGCCCTGTAAAGCCAATCCTGATAAACCGCCGGCCTGGCAAATCCGCGCCGATAAAGTCATTCACGATAACGAAGATCATTCGGTGACCTATAAGAACGCCACTCTCGAAGTTGCCGGCACGCCCGTGGCGTATGTTCCGTATTTCTCCCACGGCGATGGAACGGTTAAGCAGAAAAGCGGCTTTTTAACGCCTACATTTAATCTCAGCAGCGATCTGGGTTTTTCAGCGACGCCTTTCTATTACTGGGCTATCGATGAGACACAGGATGCAACTTTTGGCGTCCGTACTTTTATCGAGCATATGCCTATGCTTTTGGGTGAATACCGTAAGCGCTTCAACGATGCCGAGCTGGAAGTTGCGGGCAGTATAAATTATTCTGACCGTACGGATAGTAGCGGCGGCGAATATGAATATGTGGACGATGAAATGCGCGGCCATTTTTTCGGTACAGGCTTGTGGGATATTAATGAAAACTGGCGCGCCGGTTTCGATGCAGCTATGGCCTCTGACGATCAATATATGCGCCAGTTTGATATAGCCTCCGACGATGTTCTTGAAAACAAGCTTTATGTCGAGCGTTTCGATGATCGTGATTATGCAACCCTTCGCGCTTTCAGCTTTCAGGATTTGCGGATCAGCGATCGTGCCGCCGACCAGCCCGACATTCTTCCCGAAGCGATCGTGTCTTATCTGGGCAAGCCTGGCGATACGCTTGGCGGACGGTGGAGTCTTGACGCTTCTGCCCTTGGCCTGACGCGCGAAGGAAGCGGGCAGGATGTTTTGCGGGGATCTGCTGCGCTAGGATGGGAGCGTAAAGATATTCTTGATATCGGCCTCGTCAATGTCGTTTCCGCCAGTATTCGCGGCGATGCATATAATGTACCCAAACGCGACGAGGATCTTTTAGGCTCTGGGGATGGCGATTCTACATCGGCCCGTTTTTATCCGGTTCTGCATAACGTGACCAGTTATCCAATGGTCAATAATATTTCCGAAGAAGCTCAGGCCATATTTGAGCCGATGGTTTCATTTACTGCTGTCAGCGATGTAAAAAACAATACCGATATTCCGAATGAAGATAGCCAGGATGTTCAGCTAGACGTAAATAATATATTCGAGCCGAACCGTTTTCCGGGGCTGGACCGTGTCGATGATTCCAGTCATATCACCTATGGTGCCAGAACTGGCATTCATGGAGCGGATGGCAGCATGGGAGAAATTTTCCTCGGTCAAAGTTATCGATTGGATAATGATGATAATCCTTTTCCAACAGGGTCGGGTCTTGATACGCAGACATCCAATTATGTCGGCGAAATTAATGCGATCTATACAGATCGTATAAATTTGAATTACCGTTTTGAATTATCGTCGGATGATTTTTCCTCACAGCGTCATGAGCTGGATGCCAGCACTGTCATCGACAGGTTTACTTTATCTGGTTCTTACTTCTTTGCCCGCTCGCTGGAAGGCACGGATTTGACAACAGCGCGTGAACAATTATATGGATCTTTAGCCTATGATTTCAGTGATGAATGGCGGGGCACGGCTACGGCTCGATATGATTTGAGCGAAGAAGACGAGGGGCTTAGAAATGCCGGGCTTTTGCTTGAATATCTAGGACAGTGCTATACGGTGTCAGCCACGGCTGTGCGTAATTTTACTTTTGAATCCACGGGTGATGCGGGTACTGAAATCATGCTTCGCGTCGGCTTGAAAAATGTAGGCCAGTTTGGCTCGGGAACCTAACAAATGACATTTGGCAGTTATAATCCACGTCGTCGCTACATAGAAAGAGACCGCAAACGTAATAATGCCGTCCTTGCTGGAGCCCTTGTTATTTTAGCGGTCGGTATGACGGGTTTTTGGCTTGGGCGACAGCATGCAATTTTCCAGATCAATTCGCTGAAAAAAGAAACCGAAGAAGCTCGGACGCAAATGACGGCTTTGCAGGATGAACTGACCAAGCTACGCGCGGAAACGCAAACAGCTAATTCCCGTTTCAATCAGTTGCAACAGCAATATCAGCAGGAATTGCCTGAAGACGGTCCAATTCGCGATCTTGTTAATCTTGTAACGAAACAAATATCGGATGGCATGTCGGCCGAGCGTTTGGCTTTCGTTATACGCTCTACGCGTCCGCCGAATAACTGCTCCGATCCGGCAAGCAAGCGCTTTATGGTGAAGACTCCTGCCTATACGGGGCCTGACAGCTCTGCTTCCTTTGGCGAAGGCGCGGTCGTAATTTCAGGAATTGGTGCATCGACACGCAACCAAAAAGGTGAGCCGCAGGCATGGTTCGACGCGTCGCAGCCCATTACCGTGACCTTCAAAACTGCCGAGGGTTTATCGGAAGAAAAAACATCCGCCTTGCCGATCCAGTATTCACAAATCGCCAAGGGCAGGGAATACCGCTTTACTTTAACCGAAGGCGGAAAATCCTTTGTCAAAGTAACCTATGATAGCTGCGACTATCCTTAGATTATTTTTTAACCCAACCGCCATTGATCAATACATATTGACCTGACGCCAAACCATATAACTTTTCGGCGGCGAGGGCTTGCACTTGAGAAACCGGCACGCCTTGCTTTGCTGCTGTTTCATTGTAAACGGCCAAACGTCCGGCATTCGTTTCGGCAATCAATGCCTGTATTTCCGGCGAAGCATTTGATGTCACTGCGCCGATTAATCCGTCCGGTTTTTCACCGACATAGCCTGCCTGTTTCGCTGATGAAAGATCCATCGCAAAAGCGGCAAGCGGCATCAATATTGTCAGGGCCAATGTCAGGATCAGAATTTTTTTCATTTTAATATCCTCTTATTTCTTTTTTACGCCGAATAGATCGGGATTGGACATGATTTCCTTCTCGAGATCGCGGTCGACGCGGACGCGGACTTCCTGCTCGATTTTGACGTTCATGTTGATTTCAATCGGCTTGTCCGGCGCTTCGAGTTTAACGGTCGGCGTGCAGGCTGATGCCAATAACACGGCAGATAATATCAGGGCTGTTTGTTTCATTTTCCGCCCTCCGAGAGCTGGTTCTTGACTGTATCGCTCAACGTCCCGGGCTGCAAGGCTTGCCGCAATGCAGACGCCAGAGCGCCTTCCAGATTTAAATTAAGGTTCACAGGACGATTGTCAAATACCGGACTGCTGCCCTTGGCTTTTAAGGTGGTTTTCAGATCTCCGTTCAACGGCCCGTTCATGGTAAATTCGAGCGTATCATAATGATAATCGCTCAAAGCCTGCCTGACAGTTTCCATGCGGGAGTCGTTGCCTTGAAGCGCCGCAGGTAATGATTTGGGTGCATATTTGAAAGAGGCAGGCTGGTCGCTACGAATAATCCCGTTTTCGATCACGATATCGCTGCCCAAGTAACTCAGCGGAATAACGCCGCTAATACTGCCTGTCGCGGTAATCGACTCTGAATCTTGTATCAGGTTTGAAAGTTTCATCTTACCAACTTGTAGGACAACGGCGTTTCTTTTAGCCGGTCCATACCATGTAAACGCCTTGACGCGCAGATTCCCCCCGGCGAGGGCGGTGTTTATTTCATCGACACTGATTTCGTTGCGCGGCAAAAATTGATCGCTCAACTTGACCTTGGCCTTGATTTCAACAGGGCCGGATTGGGATAAAAGCTTGTTTTCAAAGTCGACCATATTGGCCAGATCGCCAAGCGTCGGTGCGGAAGCCACTACCAAGATATTTTTATCCGGTTTTGTTTTTAGCTCAGCATTCAAAAGAATATTCTGTCCGGTGACCTTTGTTTTAAAAATTCCGGCTGTGTCTTGCGATGTATCGAATGTTAGATTGCCATCTTCGAAAGGATAATCCTGATATTTCATGCCTCCTGCCATGATTTGGCCTGCCACGATTAACGGAGAGGATTTAAATTCGATCCAGCCTGATAAACGATTGATTGATAAAGGATCGACATTAATACTTGTATCTTCGATATCGGCCTTACCGCTCAATTTTCTTTGTGCATCGAGCAGGCCTTTAAAATTGATTGATGTCGTCAATTGCTGCTGCGAAGAGAATATCGAAGATGTAATGATATGCCCGCCGGCATTATCCGCATCGATATTGGCTTTCCCCTGAACACGGATCGCGCCTATCGGTGTGTCGAAATCTGCTGTCATGTTTTCAAGGTAGAAGGATTGAAAAGGCAATGGTTCGGGATTTCCAGATGTTGCACCTCTTGTGCCGTCCCATCCTGCAATGGTAATCCGGTTGTTCTTGTCGATCTCCCCGCTGACAATAATACTCTTGATAGAAACTTTGTCGGCATTTCCTGCGGATAAATTTGTCCAGCTGCCTCTTATTTCAAGATCGTCTATTTCGGTAAAACCATTTGCGTCGAGCAAAATTTTATCGATATAAATCCCGTTCGATAACAAGCGGACGTTTTCGACATGGGCTTTGGGAAATCCGCTTTGACGAATAATTACTTCCACCATAGGCTTGAGCGCTAATGGCAGGCATAAGAATATCAGGATCAGCAAAGCTGCGAATATTGCGAAGCTAAACTTCCATTTATGTTTCTTTATAATTTTCATTGAACCACAGAATGCACGGAACTCACGGAAACGTTCTGTGTCTTCTGTGAATTCCGTAGTTCAAAAAAACACTGTTAAATTAAATATCGATATCTTGAACAAAACTGGCGTTTTGCTGGATAAAGTCAAATCGGGCTTCGGCGTTTTTACCCATCAACCGTTCGACAAGGTCATTGATCTCGACACCTTCAACCAGCTTGGTCGCTTGCTCGGCCTGTTCGAGAGAAACGCGGATAAGGATGCGCGAAGCCGGATCCATTGTCGTTTCTTTCAACTGCCTTGCAGGCATTTCACCAAGACCTTTAAAGCGGCTGATGTCTATTTTGCTCTTGCCCTTAAATTCTTTCGCTATGATGCGGTCTTTGTCTTCATCGTTCATCGCATAATGGCTGACATTACCTGAAGTGAGTCGATAAAGCGGCGGCTGTGCCAGATAAAGATGACCTTTATCTACGAGGCCGCGCATTTGCGTATAGAAAAACGTCATGAGCAGGGAGCAAATATGCGCGCCGTCAACATCCGCATCGGTCATAATGATAACGCGTTCATAGCGTAGATTGTTGATATTGAATGCCGTACCGGAACCGCAGCCAAGCGCCTGTATCAAGTCCTGGATTTCCTGATTGTCGCGGATTTTGTCACGCGTCGCCGAAACGACGTTCAGGATTTTACCTTTAAGTGGCAGAATAGCCTGTGTTTCGCGATGACGGCCTTGCTTGGCCGATCCGCCCGCAGAATCTCCCTCAACGATAAAGATTTCAGTACCGGCAGCGGCAGAGCGGCTGCAATCGGCAAGCTTGCCGGGAAGGCGGAGTTTGCGTGTCGGGGATTTCCTCGACATTTCCTTATCTTCTTTTGCGCGTTTGCGATATTCCGCTTTTTCGATGATCGCTTCAAGTAAGGCTTTGGAACGGGCGGGGTCGTTGGTCAGCCAGTGATCGAAATAATCTTTAAGAGCATTCTCAACCCAACGTGTGGCTTCGGCTGTAACCAGCTTGTCTTTCGTCTGTCCCTGAAATTGCGGGTCGCGAATAAAGGCGGACAGCATGATAGCGCCGCCATCTAGAATATCGTCAGGTGTAATCTGTCCGGCTTTTTTATTACCGATCAGATCCGCATATCCTTTCAAGCCTTTTGACAACATACCGCGAAGACCCGCTTCATGCGTTCCGCCTTGCGGCGTTGGAATGGTATTACAATAGGACCGGATAAACCCATCTTCTTCGGCCAGCCATGACACGGCGCATTCGACGCGGCCTCTGCCCTCGGGCAATTCGGCTTGGGCATAAAAGGGCATAGGCGATAAAGTCGGCTTACCTTCGACTTCGGAATTGAGGTAATCCATCAATCCTTTGGGAAATTTGAAAACCGTTTCAGCAGGAATCTTTGAATTGCCGTGGATCAGTGCTGGATCGCAAGACCATGCAATTTCAACACCTCTGAAAAGATAGGCTTTGGATCTCGCCAGATTATGAATGCGGGTAGGGTCAAATTCTACTTCGCCGAAAATTTCCGGATCGGGATGGAAAAACACCAATGTACCGCGGCGACCTTTGACGGCCCCCAAATCCTGAATTTTGGATGTCACATGACCTTTAGAATAGCTTTGCTTGTAAAGCTTGTTATCTCTTGCAACTTCAACCCACATTTCATCTGACAATGCATTGACGACGGAAATGCCGACCCCGTGCAAACCGCCCGATGTCTGATAGGCCTTGCCGTTAAACTTACCGCCCGAATGGAGCATGGTCAGAATGACTTCTAGCGCCGATTTTTTAGGATATTTAGGGTGCGGATCGACAGGAATCCCGCGACCATTATCAGATATGAATATCCGGTTGCCCTTTTCGAGCTTGATCTCAATTCGTGTGGCATGGCCGGCAACGGCCTCATCCATCGAATTATCGAGGATTTCGTTGATGAGGTGCTGCATCGCATTCTCATCGGTCCCGCCGACATACATGCCGGGGCGTTTGCGAACAGGCTCCAGACCTTCAAGAACTTCAATGTCCGAAGCTGTATAGCTGTCTTGTTGTTTCTTTTTGCTGGCGCCGGAAAATAAATCACTCATCTTTTAGTCATTTTTGCTATAATTGAAAAACGCCTGAATTTGAGCATAGTTCGAAAGCCATGACAACCGAAACCGTTCTGCCAAAAGACCGCTATCCCGTTATTCGTACGACAACGACTCATTCCGATGCCAATCCGGGTGGGGATATCTTCGGTGGCTGGCTTTTGGCGCAAATGGATGTCGCAGGCGGGGTTTGCGCTTTTGCATATGTCCGCAACAGGATTGTAACGGTAGGGGTCGAGGCGATGTCGTTTCACCAGCCAGTATTCGTCGGCGATGAAGTTTATTTCTATGCCGATATCAAACGCGTCGGCACTACATCGATTGCTGTCAAAATCGAAGCATGGGCGAAACGTAAAAATACATCTGAAATCATTCATGTTACCGACGGAATTTATACATATGTTTCAATCGGAGCGGACAGGGCGCCTCAGGAAATTGCGAAAACGTCCCATGCGTAATTTAATCCTCGGCTTTATCTTAGTGCTTTTCTCGATTTTGCCGTCGGCTTTTGCCGAAACTGGAGGTGTAGGTCCTAAGTTGCCACCGCTCAATAAGAGTGTTGCAATGAGCAAAGAGAAATATCTTGAACTGACGCGCCTTATAGAAGAAACGCCTCTAAACAATCAGGCCTTAGCTTATAAGATTAGGCTGCCAAAGGAGTGGGAAAAACTTGAAACATCAGCCAGCGAAAATGGAAATCTCCTAAGCAAAAGAATTCTCGGGAATATCGTAGAATATCTGGGGCCGCCAACACTTGATTTACGAAGCTCGTTTCGGATCAGGGCCAATGATCTCTCTTATGACATCGACGCTAAAGACTGGTTTTTAAGTTATATTACCACTAACAGCTACACGTTAAGCGGCATGTCGGTATCATCCGACAAACGGGCTGAAGCTGAATATGTCACGGTTGGCGATAATGGCATTCAATATGGCGTTCGTGCCGTTGCCCAAATTTCCGGTCCCCGCATCATACTGGCGGAATATGTTTTTCCGCTGGAATTCTGGGAAGCCGAAAAAGATATCATGAAATGGGTGATATCGGGTTTTCTTCTTACCAATCCGGATACGGCGCCGATAGAGCCGATCCGGAATTATTCTTTCGTCGATGTCGCTCAATTTAATTTTCCGTCTTCTTGGATTTTAAAAGCAAATCCGATTACTTCTGTTCAACGCATGGCCGCTTCCCTTATAAATCTAAAAGGCAGCGAGTCAGGGAACAGTCCCATAAGAAGAAACAGCGATCTTGAGAATATTTATCTTCTCGACGGCAGGATTGATGTTTTTGCAGTTGCAAAAAATCAGGATACAAATCTGGCTCGTGAGCTTCGCCTGTTAAAAGAGGGGATGCTTCAGCGTAAATTGGTATTGGGTGAATTGATAGAGCCTGTTAAGGGCTGGTCGCATCATAAAGCCATTCAATCCTCGCAAATAGAAGTCTATAAAGTTAATAATACCGAGAATAAGCTGGCCAATTACGAACAATGGATCGGTATTTTCGAAACGCCAGGCCGTTATTATTTTATTACTCTCCTGACGGTCGGCAGAGAAGACGATTTCCTGATCTGGGCGCGTAATGTCAAAGCCTATAATATGGTGATTTCCAGCTTGTCGCCTGTCGATAAACTTGGGAACTGATATTTTTTATGGCGCGACTCTGTGATTTTTGTTTTCATTTAAAAAACAAAAAGACTAAACAGGGATTACTGCTTTGCACCATATAAGACTTATCTTCGCAGCCAGTCTCGGGCTGGCGAATACATCTACAACATCTCCTCATGAAACGCCGCTAGCCAGAGTGCAGCAGGCCGGTATTCCAAAGCTTGAAGTGATTCCGGTCCAGCTTGAATGGCCGACGCGTCAGCAGGTTGTTGAAGCGGATGTCGCCAAATTCAGGCGTGAATTTGCCAGGCGCGTTCAGGCGAATGACTATTCCAGTAAATGGAATAAATGTTTTTCAACGACATCAGCAGAATATAATCCTGCTGACGCCAAGGCGCTTCGGGCCAATTCTATACGATACCAAAAGACAGGGCATTTCACCGAGAAAGAAATGATCGTCGTGATCGATGCAGGACATGGGCATGAAGTAGGCGGCTCCTATGATCCGGGTACAACATATGGCTCTTTGCATGAAGCAAAAATGGTGGACCCTATTGTCACTAAAATCAAAGCGAAGCTGGAGAAAGAAGACGTTATCGTTGTTCTTACCCGATCTCCGTTGAGTGAAGGTTATTCTCTAGCGCAAAATACGTCCAAATTTAGAAATCAGAAAGTTGCTCTACAAATCAGGGCTGAAATGGCAAGCTACATTGCAGAAAAACATCCAGATGCAGAAGTCGTTTTTGCCAGCTTTCATATCGATACCGGAGCGTCGGGTTCGGGTATTTATTACTATGCGCCTTATCGTGGCGGTCCAACAGATTCACCAGAATCAAAACGCTTGGCCACGACGATAAATGCCCATTACCGATTACGGCCCGGCGCTCCGGGATATGCTTTATCTAATGATTATGCCGTCACAAGATGTCAGATCGTTCCGTCTATTTTAGCAGAGCTTGGCAGTATTAATGTTGAGGAAGACCGTAAAGCACTTATGAATTCCGAGGCAATCTCTACCCAAATCGTAAATGGCTTCAAAGCCTATTTTGAAGAATCATATAGAGCCAGAACGGTATACGCAGAAAATCAGAAATGGACCAAGCCCGTGGAGTCCATTGTATTTGCCTCGAACGAGCCGCAATAAAAAACCCCGCGAAAGGCGGGGTTTTCTTTGTTCTTATGAAGAGTAGTACATATCGTATTCGATCGGGTGCGGCATGGTTTCGTATGCCAGCACTTCTTCCATGCGAAGCTCGATATAGCTTTCGATGAAGTCTTTTGTAAAGACGCCGCCTTCAAGCAGGAAGTCGTGATCTGTTGCCAAAGCGTTCAAAGCTTGACGAAGCGAGCCGCAAACATTCGGCACTTTCATCAACTCTGCCGGAGACAGATCATACAAATTCATGTCCATGGCTTCGCCCGGGTGAATTTTGTTCTTGATACCATCAAGGCCGGCCATCAACATCGCAGCGAAAGCGAGGTAAGGGTTGGCTGTCGGATCAGGGAAACGAACTTCAACGCGTTTACCTTTAGGTGAGATAGAGTACGGAATACGGCATGATGCAGAGCGGTTTCTGGAAGAGTAAGCCAGAAGAACCGGCGCTTCGTACCCGGGAACCAAACGCTTGTAAGAGTTTGTCGTCGGGTTTGTAATCGCGTTGATCGCTTGTGCATGTTTAATGATACCGCCGATATAGTAGAGGCATGTATCGGACAATCCCGCATATTGCTCACCAGCGAAAAGCGGCTTGCCATCTTTCCACAAGGATTGATGAACGTGCATGCCAGAACCGTTATCGCCATAGACAGGTTTCGGCATGAAAGTTGCTGTTTTGCCATACGCAGCCGCTACGTTGTGAACGGCGTATTTGTACAGGATCATGTTATCAGCCGCTTCAATCAATGTCGCGAATTTCACCCCAAGCTCGTGTTGTGACGGTGCAACTTCGTGGTGGTGCTTTTCAACAGGCACGCCCATGCCAGCCAGAACTGTCAGCATTTCAGCGCGAAGATCTGTGCCCGTATCGAGAGGCGTATCAGGGAAATAACCGCCTTTGACGCGCGGACGGTGGGCAAGATTGCCGGTTTCGATCACGCGGTCAGAATTATAAGGACCTTCGTTGCTATCGATTTCGTATGAAACCTTATTCATTTTGACGGAGTATTTTACGTCGTCGAATACGAAGAATTCAGCTTCAGGACCGAAGAAAGCCGTATCAGCCAAACCGATTGTTTGAATGTAAGCCTCTGCTTTTTTCGCAATGGAGCGAGGGCAGCGGCCATAATTGTCTTTTGTTGACGGTTCGATAACGTCACAGAAGATTTTGACTTTTGCCTGGGCGGAGAAGGGATCGATAACGACTTTGTTCAAATCAGGTTTCAGGATCATGTCCGATTCATTGATCGCTTTCCAACCGGCAATCGATGAGCCGTCGAAAAATGCGCCGACATTGATCATGTCTTCATCTACTACGGATATATGCATATCGCAGTGTTGTTGCTTGCCGCGGATATCACAGAAAATGAAATCGACATATTGATAGTCGTTTGCTTCAAGAAACTTGATAAATTCGCCTGCGTTTTTGAATTTTGGAACGCTTGTAGATGACATTAAAGGAACTCCCTAGAAAAGTTGATGCAGCGCACCCATGCGCTACTTGCAGACCAGATATTCTGGAATGGAAGGTTTTTTAGCACGCGCACAAAAATGCGTCCATAGAAGAAAGAAGGTAATTCCCGTGATTTTTCGCTGGACAAAAAGCCTCATATTTCAGATATATAGCGCCTTAGGAATTGTGGCGGTCGTAGCTCAGTGGTAGAGCCCTCGGTTGTGGTCCGAGTGGTCGCGGGTTCAAGCCCCGTCGATCGCCCCATTCCTAAACGTTTCACGTGAAGCATTTATTCCTATTCACATATTTTTTATTTTGTTCTTTTCGTTTTATCGCATGGAAAAAGGATGTCCTAATAAGGCTAGATGCCTGCCTACGTAAGTAGGTGAGATTTAATATTAGTCCCCTCTGGTTTTCCTTGAGAGAGCCGAAAAAACGGCGTGGCTTTTCATGCTAAAGCCTAACCTAATGATGGTAGGACTAATTTCCTTTATTTTCAAGAAAATCCTGCTAGATTGTAGGAATGGACTGGAAAAAACTCATCAAAGCCAAATCTCCGGATAAGCACAAATATGATTATGGTCATGTCGTCGTTTATGGCGGATCGCAAATGACCGGGGCCGCCGGTTTAGGGGCTATTTCAGCTTTAAGAATGGGAGCAGGATTGGTCACAATCGCCGCTCCCCGTGAAACCACCTACTTATACCATCAGTTATCCACAAGTCTAATTATTGAGGAAATGACTGATTTTAAAGATCATTTTCAGGATAAACGGCGAAATGCGCTTTTAATCGGCCCCGGCGCAGGCTGTGAAATAGAGAAACCTGTTCTTGATACTGTCGCATCGGGGAAGATCTGTGTTTTGGATGCTGATGCCTTGAAGCCTTTCATTCTAAGCAAAACCCACGAGAAATGTGTGCTTACCCCGCATGAAGGCGAGTTTGAGAGGTTATTCCCCGATATTTCGGGTGAAAAAGCGGATAGGGCGGTCAAGGCGGCAAAACTTTGCAGATCAATCATTGTTTTGAAAGGTCGTAAGACCATTATTGCCGCACCGGACGGACGGTTTGAGATCATCATTAACGGATCGCCCTGGCTGGCCACGGCAGGAAGCGGCGATGTTCTTGCCGGAATGATTGCAGGCTTTGCCGCATGGCATGAGCATAAAGATATGCTTTTTGAAAGCGTTTGCGCGGCTGTATGGATGCATGGTGAGGCATCGCAATTAGCGGGGCCGGGAATGATTTCGGCAGATTTGCCTGATCAAATTAAATCAGCCTGGCAGAATTTGCTCAATAATTAGCTATATTCAAAAATAGCCCATGGTAGCCAAAGACCGGCTTCGACATCTGGATCTTCCGTATGTTTCTCAAGTTCTGAGAGGCATTTTTGAGCATTTTCTAGATCAGGCAGAAATCCGTCCTTATTAGGTTTAATGCCCAAAGCCAAAGAGAAATCCTTTTCCCAAGCGCTGCACATATAGCTATGCAGAATCATGCCTTGATCTTCTGTCGATAAAAGTTCGTAACCGAGAAGCTTGCCGCCTTCAGGAAGAGCTTCATTCTTTTCGATCATATCGAGCGTGCCCGATTTGCCGAAATCTTCATTGCTATCCGGACGTTTTAGTGAGGCGGTAGCAAATTCAATATAAGAAGAAGCGTATTCCTGTGGTAGGCCGACGCCGAGAACAGAGATGTCGAGATTATCTTTAAAAAACAGCTCTTTTGCGGCCTTTGCGGTCTTAAGATTATAAAATATATTGGGCCAGCCGATATTGCTTTCGAAATTATCCGTACTCCATTTCGTTGCTTCGGAGGCGCGTGAAAGAGGGATGCCTATTTTCTCGAGATAGTCTTTTTGCTCTTCTTCTGAGCTCTCGGCCCATTCAATGACGGCAGGGTGTGGGAATTGATCGCAGATACATTCGCTCGCACTGCGTAGTTTTGCCGGCAGCAAAGTCATATCCTGGCCTTTGGCCTGTGCTTTAACGATCAAAAAGCCGCCGTTGATTAAATTGGTCATTCTATCCCTCATAATTTGAAGGGCACTTTAGAGAGAAGGCAGATTTTGGCAAGAAATCAGTTTCCTGCAAAAATGGATCTCAAATCTGTAATTTTACCCTTGGCTTTCCCAATTAAAAGCATTACAAGCATGCGTTCCAATGAGCGGGTATGGCGAAATTGGCAGACGCATCAGATTTAGGTTCTGACGGGGCGACCCGTGGGGGTTCAAGTCCCTCTACCCGCACCATCCTTCGCCTTTCAGGCTTCGGATGGCAGGCAAGTCCTGCAACGCAAGATTTAAACTCAAAAGTGAAGAAAACCATGAAAGTATCTGTTTTAAAAAAAGAAGGCCTGACAACCGAACTAGAAGTCGTGGTTCCGTCCGCTGACATTCAAAAAACTGTTGAGCGCGAGCTGACTGCTTATGGCAAAAATGCCAAGGTTCCAGGATTTCGTCCGGGCAAGATTCCGATGCAGGTTTTGAAACAGAAATACGGCACGATGATTATGGGCGAAGTTCTTGAGAAAACAATTCAAGAAACTTCCGCAAAGGCCCTGAAAGAACAGGATATTCGTCCTGCGATGCAGCCGAAAATCGAATTGGCGAATGAGAACAAATTCGATGAAAATGACGACCTAACTTATACGATGAAGATCGAATCTTTACCGACATTCGAAATTGCGGATTTGAGCAAACTCAACATTGAAAAGCCGGTTGCCAAAGTGGCTGATTCCGCCGTTAACGAGATGCTGGAGAAAATCGCCAAGAACAACCGCGATTTCACGAAAGTGGAAGAAGCCCGCGCCACGAAAATGGGCGATATCGTTCTCGTGGATTTCCACGGCCAGACGAAAGAAGGCAAATCGGTTCCGGGTATGTCCGGCCATGATATGCAGGTCGAGCTTGGTTCCGGTCAATTGATCCCGGGTTTTGAAGAGCAACTGGTCGGCAAAAAAGTCGGTGATCACGTCCATGTAGACGTGACATTCCCTGAAGATTACGGCCAGCGCGAACTTGCAGGTCAGCCCGCCATGTTCCATGTCGATATCAAGGAACTGCGCGAGCCGGGCGAAATGAAGATCGACGACGAGTTGGCGAAAAAGCTGAAAGTTGAAAGCCTCGATAAAATGAAAGAGCTTATTTCCGGCCAGATTTCCGGCGATTACGAGCAAATGACACGCATGAAAGTAAAGCGCGCTCTTTTAGACGCTCTGGACGAAACGCATGATTTCGAAATGCCGCAAGGAATGATCGACATCGAATGCGAGGCGATCACCAAGCAGATGGAGCGTGAAAAAGAGCAGTCCGGCGAGAAGCTGACAGATGAAGAAATAGAAGAATTAAAAACGATCGCGGAGCGCCGCGTTCGCCTCGGTCTGGTACTGGCCGAAATCGGTCGCCAGAACAAGGTGGAAGTATCAAACGAAGAAGTTCGCCGCGCGATCCATGCCGAAGCCCGTAAATACCCGGGTCAGGAAACCCAGGTGCTTGAATTCTATTCCAAGAATCCTCAAGTTATCGAATCTTTCCGCGCACCGCTGTATGAAGAGAAAGTCGTCGACTTTATCCTCGGACAGGCGAATATAACCGAGAAAGAAGTATCCGCCGAAGAACTGGCCAAGGACGATGAAGAGTTGCCAAAGCCAAAGAAAAAAGCTGCTAAAAAGTGAGCAGTATACGGTAGGCGGTAAACTGTAAGGATTATAAAAGACGGAGGTTTTACTCCGTCTTTTTTTTATAAACTCGAAGAACCGAAGTTTTTAAAGAATTGTCATTGCGAGGAGGTCGCAGGCCGACGTGGCAATCCAGATGATGGACAAATTTTGCCGCAGTGGCGCAGAGTTTTTTTATTTTAGCTAGGATCACAAGAAATTTGCGAAGAGCCATTATCGGGTTTTAAAGGCGGTGCTCCAGGCATTTCCAAAGCGGCATGCAAATCATAAATTTTCTGACGATCCAAGGCTTCTGGCAAGATCGTGTTATCATCAATGTAAGCTTCAGACAATTTTTCTTCAGTCAGACCTAGGGCGCCTGTTAAATCTGCGCCTTCGAGTAAGGTGCCATATAGAGAAACGTTATCATTCCATTGTGTTTCTCTTAAATTAGTATTTCGAAGGTTTGCGCGTTCATAATAAAAACCTTCATCCTTGAATGATCCTCCTTCAAATAACGGAAAACCCATTAAATCTTGTTTAGGGTCTAGGCCAGCTTGTTTAAAGAGATAAGACAGTTTTGAATCGTCGGGCGCAGCAAAAATTGCATCTAAAGTTTCAAATAAATCTTCAGTTAAACTAAATTTCGAAAGATTTTTGGAAGGATGAAGCTCTGTCAGCGAGGTGCTTTTATTTTTCATTATAAACTCATTAATTTGTCTAATAAGCTATACCATGGCATGCCTTATGTCAATAAATAAAGGCAAATTTCATGAATGACAAAAACTATAGAAAAAACAACATCTTAATTGCCACTTGAAGAATTCGGTAGGTTTGCTAGGTTAGCTAATCATTGTTATCCCACCTTAAGGCACATAAATGTTTCCAAGAATTCCCAAAGACAGCGACCCGATGGACGTTTACAACAACTATCTGGTCCCAACCGTTATCGAGCAGACGAACCGCGGCGAGCGCGCCTTCGACATCTATTCGCGCCTTTTGAAAGAGCGCATCATATTCCTGATCGGCCCGGTCAATGACAACGTATCATCGCTAATCTGCGCCCAGTTGCTTTTCCTCGAATCCGAGAACCCTGGCAAAGACATTTACTTCTACATCAACTCCCCAGGCGGCGTCGTGTCTTCCGGTCTCGCGATGTATGATACGATGCAGTATATCAAGCCTGACGTTTCAACCGTTTGTATCGGTCAAGCCTGTTCTATGGGCTCATTCTTGCTGATGGCTGGTGCAGAAAATAAGCGTTACTGCCTGCCAAATTCCCGTATCATGATTCACCAGCCATCCGGCGGTGCGCAGGGTATGGCGTCCGATATCGAAATTCAGGCCGCAGAAATCGTTCGCTTGAAGAAGATTTTGACCGAAACTTACGTCAAGCATACGGGCCAGAAATATAAAACGCTGGAAGACCTGATGGACCGCGACAAGTGGCTGTCAGCCGAGGAGTCGAAAGCCCTAGGTTTGGTCGATCATGTCGTGACATCCAGAAATGATGTGATTAAGCCTGTCGAGGAAAAGAAATAGGTAATTATCGGCTTTTTACTGAAGCCTTGAATTTCTTAAAATCTTAACCATTTTAGTAAAAGCTGGGCATTAATCCAGCTTTTCACATTTAGTCTCATGCTTATTTAAGGTGAGACAAGGAGTACCAAAATGATCGGGTTCCGTTCAAATATGCCGAAGGCTTATGCCGTTCTTCCTCTTCGCGATATCGTGGTTTTCCCGCATATGATCGTGCCGCTATTTGTAGGGCGCGAAAAATCCGTGAAGGCTCTCGAAAAAGTCATGGAAGGCGGAAAGAAGATTTTTCTTCTAACGCAAAAATCCCCAACTACCGACGATCCGACAATTGACGATTTATATGCCTCGGGGACGATCGGTACTATTTTACAACTTCTGAAATTGCCGGACGGAACGGTAAAGGTTCTTGTCGAAGGCGAAAGCCGCGCCAAGGTCGAGCAGCCTTTAGCCAATGACGATTTCATGGAAGTCGATGCATCTATCATAGAAGATGCGACGCCTCAAAATGAAGAGATGGCGGCTTTGTCGCGTGCGCTGTCAACGCAGTTCGAAGAATACGTCAAGCTCAACAAAAAAATTCCACCGGAAGTGATCGTCTCGATCAACCAGATCGACGATGCGTCGAAATTGTCCGATACCGTGGCATCTCATTTGAGTTTGAAGCTCGAAGAGAAACAAAAGATTCTTGAGATCAATAATGCCGCCGAACGTATGGAGCATATTTTCTCGCTGATGGACGGCGAGATCGGTGTGCTGCAAGTTGAAAAGCGCATTCGTGGCCGCGTCAAGCGCCAGATGGAAAAAACGCAGCGCGAATATTATCTCAACGAACAAATGAAGGCGATCCAGAAGGAGCTCGGTGACGGCGAAAGCGGCGACGAGATTCAGGAGTTGGAAAAGAAAATCGAAGGCACGAAGCTTTCCAAGGAAGCGCGTGAAAAAGCCAAGGGCGAGTTGAAGAAGCTTAAACAGATGTCGCCGATGTCTGCCGAAGCGACCGTCGTTCGCAATTATCTTGACTGGATTTTATCTGTGCCTTGGAACAAGCCGAGTAAGGTCAAAAAAGATATCGTCGAGGCCGAGAAAATTCTCAACAAGGATCATTTCGGTCTGGAGAAAGTCAAAGAGCGGATTCTTGAATATCTGGCCGTGCAGCAGCGCGCGACGAAAGTGAAGGGGCCGATCCTTTGTCTTGTCGGCCCTCCAGGTGTCGGTAAAACATCGCTGGCGACGTCGATTGCGAAAGCAACCAACCGTAATTTCGTTCGCCTCTCTTTGGGCGGCGTGCGCGATGAATCTGAAATTCGTGGCCACCGCCGCACCTATATCGGGGCCTTGCCGGGCAAGATTATCCAGTCGATGAAAAAAGCGAAATCATCGAACCCGCTTTTCCTTCTCGACGAAATCGAAAAAATGGGATCCGATTATCGCGGCGATCCATCGGCGGCTTTGCTTGAGGTTTTGGATCCTGAACAAAATTCGACATTTGCCGATCACTATCTTGAGCTGGATTATGATCTGTCGGATGTGATGTTTATCTGTACGGCGAATAGTTTGCGCATGCCGCAGCCTCTTTTGGACCGGATGGAAATCATTCGCATCGGCGGCTATACCGAAGACGAGAAAATGGAAATCGTCAAACGCCATTTGCTGGCCAAGCAAATCAAGGCGACAGGATTGCGTGCGGGTGAATTCAAAATTACCGACGATGCCTTGAGAGATTTGATCCGTCATTACACGCGCGAAGCCGGTGTGCGCTCTCTCGAGCGCGAACTTGCCAGCCTATGCCGTAAAGCGATCAAGGAAATTCTTCGCAAAGGCAAGAAGCAGATTTCGGTCAATTCCGCCAATCTGAAAAAATATGCCGGTATTCCGCGTTATAAATATGGCGAGCTGGAAGTGGCCGACAGAGTCGGCGTTGTGAACGGTCTTGCCTACACCGAATTCGGCGGCGATATTTTGTCGATCGAAGCGGTGACGATGCCGGGCAAAGACGGCAAGGTTTCAACAACCGGTAATTTGCGCGAAGTCATGAAAGAATCGATCACGGTTGCCGAGATGCTGATCAAGTCACGTTCGAAGCAATTCGGGATTCATTATGATGACTTGAAAGATATGAGCATCCATGTTCACGTTCCGGAAGGCGCGACCCCAAAAGACGGTCCTTCAGCGGGCGCGGCCATGGTCACGGCGATTATTTCCGCGATTACAAATATCGAGATCAAACGCGATATCGCCATGACCGGCGAGGTTAATCTGCGCGGAAACGTGACCGAAATCGGGGGCTTAAAAGAAAAGCTTCTCGCGGCACATAGGAGCGGCATCAAAACCGTCCTAATCCCGCAGGATAATGAGAAGGATATCGAGGAAATTCCTGCCAATGTTAAAAAAGGCCTGAAAATCATCCCGGTCGATAATATTCAGGATGTCCTGATCCATGCGCTTGTCCGCGTGCCAGAGCCTATCGAGGAAAAACCCCATGATTACGAACCGGTATCGCCACCTGTTGAGGCTACCGAGGAAGGTGATGCGCTGAGGCATTAATTTTTAAAATTAGTGCTTGAAATCAATTCGATACAGCTTTAAACAGACACCAGCGCGCGGTTAGCTCAGCGGTAGAGCAACTCGTTTACACCGAGTGGGTCGGCGGTTCAATCCCGTCACTGCGCACCATTCTCCCTTTACATACTATTGTCCTCATTCCCAAAAGGGGCGGTTTTGATGTAAAATATCATAATGCCGCAATTTGATGCCGAGCTGGATGCCGTTTTAAACGACCGCGACAGGTTAAGGGCCTTGCGTGCCTCTCATTTGATGGACAGCCCTCACGAAAAGATATTCGACGATGTAACTTCTTCTATTTGCGATCGGCTGGACGTGCCCATGTCGCTGGTAACGTTGATTGCACCGGGCAGGCAATTTTTTAAAAGCAGCCGTGGATTACCCTTTGATGTTGCCCTTAACCGCGAGACGCCGATAGCGGATTCCACTTGCCAATACGTTGTAAAAAAAGATGGTTTGCTTGTGATCGACGATGTGAGTGCCGATCCTTTTTTCTCCATGCATGAAGGATTAAACGGAGTAGGGGCAGGGTCTTATCTGGGCACGCCTTTGCGCCTCTTCGGGCAGGCGATAGGATCGGTCTGCGCTGTCGATATAAGGCCGCGCAAATGGACCAAGCAGGAGATTGTTTTTTTGGAAGGCAAAGCATTAATGCTGAGCACTGAAGTTGGCCGGCGCGGATAAATCCATACTGGCTATCTCAAAATTCTTTATATACTCTTGTCGAATAACAGGGAGTTATAAAATGCTCATAGGCGTACCAAAAGAAATCAAGAAACAGGAATATCGTGTCGGGCTTGTGCCGTCATCCGTCAAGGAAGTCATCGCGCATGGCCATAAGGTCATGGTTGAAACGGGCGCAGGGATGGGTATCGGGTTTACCGATGACGATTACAAAAAGGCCGGCGCAGAAATTGCCATGGGCCCTGCCGATATTTTCAAAGACGCCCATATGATTATCAAGGTCAAGGAACCGCAGGCAGAAGAATGCAAGATGCTATGCGAAGACCAGATTTTATTCACCTATCTTCATCTGGCTGCGGACCCCGATCAGGCGGACGCGCTCGTGAAATCGAAAGCGGTTTGCATAGCTTATGAAACGGTTGTTGGAGAGGATGGCAGATCATTGCCGCTTCTTGCGCCGATGAGTGAAGTTGCAGGGCGGTTGTCGGCTCAGATCGGCTCGCATTATCTGATGAAACATATGGGCGGCGTTGGCCGTTTGATTTCGGGCGCGCCGGGTGTATCGGCGGCGGAGATTCTTATTCTTGGCGGCGGCGTATCCGGCTTTAACGCGGCACGGATTGCGGTCGGTATGGGCGCATGGGTGACGATCCTTGAAAAAAATGCGGAGAGGTTACGCTATCTAGATAATTATTTCGGCAATCAGGCGCGCGTGCTCATGTCCAATACCGACAATATCGAGCGGTTTTTGCATACGGCAGATGTCGTGATCGGCGCGGTTCTCATTCCGGGCGCGTCAGCCCCAAAACTCGTTAAAAAAGAACATCTTAAATCCATGAAGCAGGGGTCTGTTCTGGTCGATATCGCCATCGACCAAGGCGGGTGTTTCGAAACTTCGCGCCCCACCACGCATAACGATCCGGTTTATCTTGTCGACGATGTCATCCATTACTGCGTCGCCAATATGCCGGGAGCTGTGCCGAGAACATCTGCCGTTGTTCTAAACCACGCCGTTTTGCCTTATGCTTTGAAGATTGCCGATATGGGGTGGAAAGAAGCATTGAAGGCGGATGACGGATTTATGCAGGGTTTGAATATCTGCAAAGGGCAGATAACAAACAAGGCCGTAGCGGACAGCCTCGGCCTTGAATTTACATCTGCTAAAAACTGCGCCTTTTAATTATTCGGCGTTGTGATCATACACCGTCGCGCGGGTCGGACTTTGGTTCTGACCTGCAGCAGGGGAAATATCTTCTAATTTAGCTTTATCAGAATCAGAGATAATCTGGGCTTCCTGCTCTTTTTTCTCAATTTTCACGGATTTCTCTGTTTTGATTTCCGTAGGTTGAGAAATGCCGCTTTTCTTAGTATTGATTACGGGCTTTTTGATTGCTTCAGAGGCTTGAACAGCGGAAATGCTAAGGATTAGGGACAGCAATGTCGCCATTAAATTTTTCATCATAACCTTCCTCGGTTTTAATATACATAATACGAAGTGTGCGTATCCAGCATTAATTGAAAATAAATTATCATGGCCAAAAGTCCATGTGTAAAAAAAATTAACAAAGCTCTTGATTTACGAGAAAGATTTGAGTAAACACACACAGCTCGCGCGGGTGTAGTTCAGTTGGTTAGAACGCTTCCCTGTCACGGAAGAGGTCGAGGGTTCAAGTCCCTTCACTCGCGCCACTTTTTCCCTTTTCTAGCTTAATTAGCCGGGACTTGAAGCCCTCGGGTCTTTAAGTCGTCCTACGCAGCAGGACAGGGGTTCAAGTCCCTTCACTCGCGCCACTTTTTCCTAGATTATCGAAATGCAATCTGTCATTCCCGCGAAGGCGGGAATCCATCTAGCGTAAGTCCATGGACCCCCGCCTCCGCGGGGGTGACGAAATGGATGGGATAAAATCCAGGATACAACCTTGCAAGTCTTTAATATTTATGGTGTTTTAGGGCCAATAACTTACCTTAAGATTCTGGTGCAGCATGGCCCCGACCGATTTTCTTCACGCCTATTTTCCAATTTTAATTTTCCTCGGGATTTCCGTGGCGATTGCTTTGGGTATGGCGGCGACATCCATCTTTCTCGGCAAGAGCCGTCCAGACAGTGAAAAGCTCTCCGCTTATGAATGCGGTTTCGATGCATTCGACGATGCGCGCTCCAAATTCGATGTGCGTTTTTATCTTGTCGCCATTCTTTTCATCATCTTCGATCTGGAAGTCGCTTTTTTATTCCCCTGGGCGGTGAGCCTTGCCGATATCGGTATGTTCGGCTTCTGGTCGATGGTCGTGTTCCTTGGCGTTCTCGGCATCGGACTTGTCTATGAATGGAATAAAGGCGCCCTTGATTGGGAATAGGAGTTAAAAAATATGAGTACACAACTTTCATTATTTCAGAAATTTCAGCTGGCACTTTACGATTTTAAAGATGCTATATTGCCTGAACGCAAACCTTCTGTTGGAGCTGTTATTTATCATGTTACTGGAAGCAGTAAGCCTAGAATACTCGAAGATAACATGAAAGTTGATGTTATAACTGCCCTGAAAGCAGTAGGGTATGAGCAGCCTGAATCAGCATTAGAAGCTTTCGAAACTTTAGCCACAATAAGTTGGACAGATGACCCACGACCGTAATGTAATAACCGCTCCTGAAACGTCACTGAAAACCAATGTGCCGATGATGCCCGCGCGTGAGCAGGATGAATCAGTCGCAAGGCTTGCTCAGGAAGTTCAGGAAAAAGGCTTTCTGCTGACCAATGCCGACAAGCTGTTCGACTGGGCGCGTCAGGGCTCAATGTGGCCGATGACATTCGGTCTTGCCTGCTGCGCGGTTGAGATGATTCACTCCTATATGTCGCGTTACGACCTCGACCGTTTCGGGATTATTCCGCGCCCATCTCCGCGTCAATCCGATGTGATGATTGTTGCTGGGACGCTTTGCAATAAAATGGCGCCTGCGCTGCGCCGCGTATACGACCAGATGCCGGAGCCTCGCTGGGTTATCTCTATGGGATCCTGCGCGAATGGTGGCGGTTACTACCACTATTCCTATTCAGTCGTGCGCGGATGCGACCGCATCGTGCCGGTCGATATTTATGTGCCGGGATGTCCGCCCACGGCAGAAGCTCTTGTCTACGGCCTTCTGCAATTGCAGCGTAAAATCAAACGCGAAGACACAAGGATCGTTCGCTAATGTCCGAAGAAATTGTTGAAGCCTTTGTCCCAAATCCGCTTGCTTTGCTCGGCGCGTCTATTCTCGAAAAAAATACCGGAAAAGTTTTGTCGTATGAGCTTATCAAAGGCGAATTGGTAATTTATATCAACCGATCCAGCCTGCTTGATGTCATGACATTCCTGCGCGATGATGCAACTTGTAAATTTTCTCAATTGATCGATGTCACGGCGGTTGATTATCCGGAGCGCCCCGAGCGTTTCGAGGTCGTCTATCAACTTCTATCGATGAAACATAACGGGCGCATCCGCGTGAAGCTGGCGACCGATGAAAATACGCCGGTTGAAAGCCTTTCCAATTTATTCAGTGCGGCGACATGGTTTGAACGCGAGGTATGGGATATGTACGGTGTTATGTTCGCCAATAATCCGGACCATCGCCGCATCCTTACTGACTATGGTTTTGACGGCCACCCTTTGCGAAAAGATTTCCCGCTGACGGGCTATGTCGAACTTCGTTACGATCAGGATTTGAAGCGTGTTGTGTATGAGCCTGTTAAACTCACGCAGGATTTCCGCCGTTTCGATTTCATGTCGCCTTGGGAAGGTATGACGGATATTCAATTGCCGGGCGATGAAAAAGCGGTTCAACCCAAATTCGGTTACGTCCCGACGGATAGAAGCGTAAAAGAATAAGAGAAATTTACCGCGAAGTACACGAAGTTAAGAATTAAGAGACGCGAAGAAGAATGGTAGTTGAAAAAATTGATTTTGATCCTTTGTCCCGCGAAGTCGTCGACTCCGCGTACAAAGTTCATCAGTATTTCGGTGCCGGTCTTCTAGAAAAATTGTATGAAGAAGCCTTATGTATGGAATTTCAAAAGCGAAATATCCCTTTTGAAAGGCAATGTCATCTGCCTGTTTTTTATGAAGGACAGCAACTGGATACGCCACTAAGACTTGATTTAGTGGTTGATAAAAAAATCGTGATTGAAGTTAAGAGTGTAGAAAAAATATTGCCTATTCATGAGGCTCAAATACTGACTTATTTAAAACTATCAAAAATAAATACAGGTTTTTTAATTAATTTTCATGAGCCTTATTTTAAATCTGCTCTAAAACGCTTCGCGTCTACTTCCTCTTCTTCGTGAACTTCGTGGTGAAAAAATAAAATGACAAACGCAGCCCAAAATATGATCGATATCTCCGAAGAAACGCAGATTAAACCTTATACAATGAACTTTGGGCCGCAGCACCCGGCGGCGCACGGCGTGTTGCGTCTGGTGCTGGAACTCGACGGCGAGGTTGTCGAGCGCGCCGATCCGCATATCGGGTTGCTACACCGTGGAACCGAAAAGCTGATTGAGTATAAAACTTACTTACAGGCTCTGCCGTATTTCGACCGTCTCGATTACGTTGCCCCGATGAATCAGGAGCATGCTTTTGCGCTCGCGACAGAGAAGCTGCTAGGCATTACGCCGCCGATGCGGGCACAATATATCCGCGTTCTGTTCTGCGAATTGACCCGTATTCTAAATCACATTCTGAACATAACGACTTATGCATTGGACGTTGGAGCGATTACACCGGCGCTTTGGGGTTTCGAAGAGCGTGAGAAGGGGATGGAGTTTTACGATCGAGTTTGCGGGGCAAGGCTTCACGCGAATTATTTCCGTCCGGGCGGCGTTGCGATGGATCTGCCGAAGGGTTTGCTCGAGGATATGTATGAATGGACGGAAACTTTCCCGCAAGTTTTGAACGATCTGGAAGGTTTGTTGTCCAATAACCGCATCTTTAAACAACGTACCGTCGATATCGGTATCGTTTCTAAAGAGCAGGCAATCGATTGGGGTTTCACAGGACCGTGCCTGCGCGCTTCCGGTGTCGCATGGGATTTGCGCAAGTCGCAGCCTTACGATGTTTACAGCCAAATGGATTTCGATGTGCCGGTCGGCAAAACAGGCGATTGCTATGCGCGGTATCTGGTTCGCGTCGAGGAAATGCGTCAGTCATTGAAAATTATGCAGCAATGTATTCGTGAAATTCCGGAGGGTCCGATCAAGACCAACGATTATAAAGTCGCGCCGCCGCCGCGTGCCGAGATGAAGCGCTCCATGGAGGCGCTGATTCACCATTTCAAATTATTCACCGAAGGTTATCACGTTCCGGCTGGCGAGACTTATACGGCCGTCGAAGCGCCGAAAGGTGAATTCGGTGTTTATCTGGTCTCGGACGGCTCGAACAAGCCGTATCGCTGCCGTATCCGCGCGCCGGGCTTTGCTCATTTGCAAGGGCTGGATTTTATGTCTAAGGGACATCTGTTGGCTGATACGGTGTCGATTATCGGCTCGCTGGATATCGTTTTTGGGGAAATAGACCGATAAAGCTTGACCATGAAAGCTAAAATTGGCATATTGTCATAAATAAAAAAAGAGTGTGTGGCTTTGTCTTTGAAAAATAGCGCGAATAGGTCATTTGGGCCTGAGTTACGTTTGAATGTAAATTTCATTATCCCTGATAAAGATGGAAATGTTCTTTTATTCCATCGTTTTTGTAAGAAATCCTTAGAAGCGTCCGGTCAAGATGATCCTTGGCATGATTCTGTTGAAAAATGGTATGATATACCTGGTGGACGTGTTGATCATCCGGAAATCCATATCCACGCTGTCAAACGTGAACCGGATGAAGAGCTAAACATAAAAGTTAAAGATGTCATTCATCTTTCAACAATGCAAAATCCAGTCCCTAAAGCCTCAGAAGGCAGTACGCGGGATATCTACGTTGTAGTTGACTATGAAGGTGAGCCTTTTAATAAAGCTGGCCATGACGAAGGTCATCTTTCAATGGAAAGGGTAAAACCATCAGATGTTCCAACTAAAGTTGGGTCAAGAATTGACGAAGAAGCTGCGGCATTTTTGATCCATCATGCGGAAGCATTATTTCAAAATATGATCAACCGCAGGCAGTGTGAAGTGAGTCATAATCCGGCGTATACCCCGCAGTCATAAGCTAATAAACCCTTGAACTTCCCTAATATACGAGTAAATTGGCGGCAATATTACTTAGCCGGATTCTGCCATGAAAAAGACTTTTGTCGCCAACGCTCCCTATCAGCCCGCCAGTTTCACCTTCCGCAGCGAAGCCATGGTTCAGGATATCATTTCCCGCTACCCGAAAGGCAAGCAGCGCTCGGCGACGATGCCGCTTCTGGATTTAGCGCAGCGCCAAGTTGCAGAAGATGGTGCAAAAGAAAGTCCTCCGTACGGCGGATGGATTCCAAGAGCGGCGATGGATGAAATTGCCCGCATTCTAGATTTGCCGCCGATCAAAGTTTATGAAGTCGCAACATTTTATTCGATGTACAATCTGGCGCCCGTCGGGAAATATTTATTGCAGGTTTGTACGACGACACCTTGCGCACTTTGCGGCTCCGGTAAGATTGTCGATGCCTGCGAAGAATTTCTTGGCATTCATATGGGCGAGACAAGCAAGGACGGTAAATTCACGATGATGGAAGTCGAATGTCTCGGCGCTTGCGTCAATGCGCCGATGATGCAGGTCAATGATGATTTCTATGAAGATCTGACACCGGAAAATACAAAAGAATTGTTGCTGGCGCTCGCGCAGGATCGTCCGCCGACGGTCGGTTCAATGAAAGGCAGAAAATGTTCGATGGCCATTACCGGCCCGACGACATTGGAAGAACAAGCCAAGCAAGCGGGAGTGAAATAATATGCTCGCAGATTCAGACAGGATTTATACGAATATTTACGGCTTCGAACCGTTCTCGCTGGAATACGCGAAAAAGCGCGGCGACTGGGATAATACAAAAGACATCATCGCCAAAGGCCGTGACTGGATCATCAATGAAATGAAAGCCTCCGGTCTTCGCGGTCGCGGCGGCGCAGGATTCCCGACAGGTATGAAATGGTCTTTCATGCCGAAAGTTTCAGATGGTCGTCCGCATTATCTTGTCATTAATGCAGATGAATCAGAGCCGGGCACTTGTAAAGACCGTGATATTCTTCGCAACGAGCCGCATAAATTAATCGAGGGCGCGTTGCTCGCGGCTTTCGCCATGGGCGCGAACGCTTGTTACATCTATATACGCGGCGAATTCTTCAATGAAGGATCCACCATTGTTCAGGCGATCAAGGAAGCTTACGCCGCCGGTCTGGTTGGTAAAAACGCCTGCGGCTCCGGTTGGGATTTCGACATCCATCTGCACCGTGGAGCAGGGGCTTATATCTGCGGTGAAGAGACAGCGCTTATTGAATCCATCGAAGGTAAAAAAGGCCAGCCGCGCAACAAGCCGCCATTTCCGGCGGGTGCGGGTTTGTATTCTTGCCCGACGACGGTCAATAACGTTGAAACCATTGCCAACGCGCCGACTATCCTGCGCCGTGGCGGCGCATGGTTTGCCGGTATAGGACGCGATGAAAAAAATACAGGCACGAAGCTTTTCTGCATTTCCGGTCATGTCAACAATCCGTGCAATGTCGAAGAAGCGATGGGTATTCCATTGAAAGAGCTTATCGAGAAACATGCAGGCGGCGTACGCGGCGGATGGGATAATCTGAAAGCTATCATCCCGGGCGGATCTTCAACCCCATTACTTCCAAAAGAAGTTTGCGATACGGCGATCATGGATTTCGACTCGCTTCGCGCCGTTCAGTCAGGTCTTGGCACGGCGGGTGTCATCGTCATGGATAAATCCACCGATATCATTCAGGCGATTGCACGCCTTGCGCATTTCTACATGCATGAATCCTGCGGCCAATGTACGCCGTGCCGTGAAGGCACAGGATGGATGTGGCGCATGATGCAGCGTATGGTTGTCGGCAATGCGACGATTGAAGAGATCGACCAGTTACTCGATGTTTCCAAAGAAATCGAGGGCCATACGATCTGCGCCCATGGCGATGCATCGGCATGGCCTATCCAGGGCCTTTTCAGACACTTCCGTCCGGAGGTCGAAGCGCGTATAATGGAATTCAGAGCGAGAGCTCCTAAAGGTCTTCCAATCGCGGCGGAGTAATGGATTTCAAATATCCACTCGGTTTTGTTATTTTATTTCTCTTATGCCTGAGCGTTCCCGTTCAGGCCGAAATCTATGAGCCGGGGACGGGCATTCTTTTGCCCAAACGTAAACAGGATAAAGAGCAGGAAAAATCCCAGAATCGCAATCAGCCGGTTCAGAAGCTGAATAATAGGAACTCCGATACAAAAATAGTGAAAGATGGGGCTGTTGTTCAGCCAAATCAGTCCGCTCCACTGATAGTGCAGCCCAGCCGGTCTAATAATATAAGTGATAATGCTCAAAAGCTAACCAATGCCTATGCGGCGCATTTATATACTGGCGTATGTTCGCAGGAATATCGTGATTCATTGGCAGCGTTTACAGAGCCTAATCTGAACCGCCGCAAAATGTGGGCTGATATTCAGACAAGTTGTAAATGCCTGACCAATGAAATCATGACGGTCGTGCCAGCGACCGATCTTGCAGATTATGTAATGTACACGCAGGGCGCTCAGAACGCCTCTCAACTGGCTCCGGAAGTTGCCTCTTATTACACATCGGGCAAAAGCGGACAGATTCAGCAACTCACTTTAAATGGACAAATTCGTAAGAAATGCGGCTTTCTTAACTAAAACCAATATGTTAGTTAATAGGCCTAATTCTCAGGAATCTTGAGTCCATGCCCAAATTAAAGATCAACGACACTGAAATCGAAGTCGCGCCCGGAACATCCGTTCTACAAGCCGCAGAAATACTCGGCTATGAGGTTCCGCGATTTTGTTATCACGATAAATTAAGCGTTCCGGCCAATTGCCGCATGTGCTTGGTTGAAGTTAAAGGCGCACCGAAACCTGTGGCATCTTGCGCTATGGCATGCGGCGAAAATATGGAAGTCCTGACCGAATCCCCGATGGTGAAGCGCGCGCGAAACGGCGTGATGGAAATGCTGTTGATCAATCACCCGCTCGATTGTCCTATTTGCGACCAAGGCGGAGAATGCGATTTGCAGGATCAGGCGATGGGCTATGGATATGACCGTTCGCGCTATCATGAAACAAAACGCGCCGTAAAAGACAAATATTTCGGCCCGCTGATTCAGACATTTATGACGCGTTGTATCCAATGTACACGCTGCGTTCGTTTTGCGGATGAAATTGCAGGCGTGTCCGATATCGGCTTATTAAACCGCGGTGAAGATGTTGAAATTTCAACCATGGTGGAAAAAGCTATTGGTAGTGAACTCTCAGGAAACTTAATCGATGTATGTCCTGTCGGCGCGCTGACATCCAAGCCTTATGCTTATCATGCGCGTCCGTGGGAATTGCGCAAAGTTGAAACCATTGATGTCATGGATGCTGTCGGTTCCAATATCCGCGTCGATGTGCGCGGCAATGAAGTGATGCGTGTTCTGCCGCGTTTGCATGAAGGCGTGAATGAGGAATGGATTTCCGACAAGACACGTTTTTCTTATGATGGCTTAAAAGCGCAGCGTCTGGATCAACCGTATGTCCGTGAAAACGGAAAATTACGCCCGGCTTCATGGGAAGAGGCATTTGCCGTTGTTGCTGCGAAATTAAAAGCGACGACGAAAACACTTGGTGTTGTCGGCGAACTTTGCGCCGCCGAAGAAATGATCGCGCTGAAAGATTTGCTGGGCGATGTTGATGGCGTAATGGGCATACATATAGATGTATCAAGCCGCGCCGGATATTTATTCAATTCAGGTATTGCCGGTATCGAACAAGCTGACGCAATTTTGCTGGTCGGTACCAATCCGCGTATCGAGGCCGCGATGGTCAATGCGCGTATTCGTAAAACATGGCTGGCCAACCGCATTAAAGTCGGCGTGATTGGTGAGCAGGCGGATTTAACTTATCCGACGACCTATATCGGCGCAGGTCCGGACTCTCTGAAGGATTTGATTGCCGGCAAACATAGTTTTGCCGATGTTTTGAAGAATGCAAAAAATCCGATGATCATCATCGGGGCGGGCGCTTTCCGCCGTGAAGATGGATTGGCTATTCAATCGCTGGCACGCGATGCAGCTGAAACTTTTGGCATGGTAAAAGACGGTTGGAACGGCTTCAACGTTCTTCATGTTCATGCCGCGCAAGTTACGGCGCTTGATCTGGGCATGGCCTCGGAAAAAGAAATTTCCGAGCAGGAAGTTGTCTATCTTTTGAATGTCGACTCAGAAAAAGTGAACGCGCAGATTTCTCCTTCCGCTTTTGTAGTATATCAAGGCCATCATGGCGATATCGGTGCATCGCGCGCGGATGTGATTTTGCCCGGCTCTGCCTATACTGAAAAAGATGGCCTCTATGTGAACACCGAAGGCCGCGTTCAGATGGGTAAAAAAGCGGCCTCGGCCCCCGGCGAAGCAAAAGAAGACTGGAAAATTTTACGGGCTCTTTCCGCCGAAATTGGTAAGCCATTGCCGTATGACAATATGTATCAATTGCGTCAACGCCTCATAAAAGAATTCTCCACCTTTGCCAAAATCGACGTCGTCGAGCCAGCAGAATGGGGTTTCTTCGGCAAAGCTGGTGCTGTCAATTCCACGCCGTTTGTTTCGGCAGTAAAAAATTTCTACATGACAAACGTGATTACCCGCGCCTCGCAAACGATGGCGAAATCTGCGGATGTATTTCTAAATAAAGCACATGTTGAGGCCGCCGAATGATGTTGGAACTCTGGAACACATACGGTGAAGAAACTTTGTGGATGCTCCTGCATATGGCCATCCTGCTGCTGGTTGTCCTTTTATCTGTCGCTTATCTAATTTTCTTCGAACGCAAAGTCCTGGGTGCTTTGCAACGCCGCCAAGGTCCGATGACCGTTGGTCCTTTCGGCCTGTTCCAGTCATTTGCCGATGCGCTGAAACTGATGACGAAGGAAAATATTATTCCGGCGCAGGCGAACCGTATCGTTTTTATGATCGCGCCAATTCTTACCATGATTTTGGCGATGGTTGCGTGGGCGGTTATTCCCGTCAGTGCAGATTGGGTTGTCGCCAATATCAATGTCGGCGTTTTGTATCTTTTTGCCGTATCATCGATGGGTGTTTACGGCGTGATGATGGCGGGATGGGCATCGAACTCCAAATACGCATTCCTTGGCGGTCTCCGCAGCGCATCTCAAATGGTTTCTTATGAAGTTTCCATGGGATTGGTGATCGTAACCGTTATCCTGTCTGTCGGTTCAATGAATTTGACGGATATCGTAACGGTCAATCGTCCGTTCTGGGTTGATGTCATGCTCTTCCCGATGTTCATTATTTTCCTCGTCTCTATTTTGGCGGAAACTAACCGTTCGCCCTTCGATTTGCCGGAAGGTGAATCCGAACTCTCCGGCGGGTTTATGGTTGAATATTCGGCGATGACGTTCGGTCTGTTCTTCCTTGGAGAATACGCCAACATGATTCTAATGTCGGCTATCACAGCGATCCTGTTTATGGGTGGCTGGCTGCCGCCGTTCGAGATTGAAGCTCTGGCGGTTATTCCGGGTGTGATCTGGTTTATCCTTAAAGTCTGTTTGATCCTGTTCTTCTTTATCTGGGTGCGCGGGACGTTCCCGAGATACCGATACGACCAGTTGATGCGTCTGGGCTGGAAAGTTTTTCTTCCATTTTCGCTTATTTGGGTATTGGTCGTGGCAGGAGCGCTGATCTATTTCGATGCGCTTCCCGGTATGAAGCCTGAGCCAGAAATAATGTTAGGTTTGCAATAATGAAAATTAAAACCGTCCTTCAATCCTTTCTTCTGGCTGAAATCGTCAAAGGCATGCTTTTGACGCTGAAATATATTTTCTTCATGCCGAAAGTGACGATCAACTACCCGTATGAACGTGGACCTCTTTCAACCCGCTTTCGCGGTGAGCATGCTTTGCGCCGCTATCCGAATGGCGAGGAAAGATGTATTGCCTGTAAACTTTGCGAAGCGGTCTGTCCGGCCCTTGCGATTACGATTGAAGCCGAGCCTCGTGCCGACGGTTCCCGCCGTACAACACGGTATGACATCGACATGACCAAGTGCATTTATTGCGGCCTGTGTCAGGAAGCCTGCCCGGTCGATGCCATTGTCGAAGGACCGAACCTTGAGTTCGCCACCGAAACCCGCGAAGAGCTTTATTATAATAAAGAAAAGCTTCTTTTGAACGGCGACCGATGGGAAGCGCAGATTGCACGCAACCTCGCCAAAGACGCGCCTTACAGATAAGAGAGAAAATATGATAAGCACCATTGCCTTTTATCTTTTTGCCGCCGTGCTGGTATTTAGCGCGATCATGGTCATTACCGCCCGCAACCCGGTTCACTCGGTGTTGTTTCTCATTTTGGCCTTCTTTAACGCGGCGGGATTGTTTGTTCTGCTCGGTGCGGAATTTATCGCGATGATTTTGGTGATCGTCTATGTCGGCGCGGTGGCGGTTTTGTTCATGTTCGTCGTCATGATGCTCGACATCAGCTTCGCCGATTTGCGAAAAGGCGCGATGCAGTTTATACCGCTCGGTCTCGCCATTGGCGGTATTTTGCTGGTCGAATTATTCGCTCTTTACGGCTCATGGGATTTCGCGCCACAGGCCATTAATAACACGGATGTCGCCGCGATTGCAGGGCAGGGAGATTCCAACACAAAAGCTCTGGGTAAAATTCTATATACTGATTACGTTTTTCCGTTTCAGGTGTCAGGTTTGATTCTGCTGGTCTCGATGATCGGGGCAATTGTATTGACTCACCGCCGCCGTGCAGATGTTCTTCGTCAGCGTGTTGGCGATCAGGTGGAACGGACGCAAGCGCAATCCATGGAAATCAAAAAAGTTCAAGTTGGAGCAGGGATCGAATAATGACTATCGGTTTAACCCATTATCTTATATTGGCCGGATTATTGTTCACGCTTGGCGTGTTCGGCATGTTCCTCAACCGCAAAAACGTAATCGTTATTCTGATGTCGATCGAGCTGATGCTGCTCGCGGTGAATATCAACTTCGTTGCATTCTCGACTTTCCTCAATGATCTCGCAGGGCAGGTATTCACCATGTTTATCCTGACCGTTGCAGCCGCCGAGGCCGCGATCGGTCTTGCGATCCTCGTCGTTTTCTTCCGTAATAAGGGCACGATTGCCGTTGAAGATATTGCGGAGTTAAAAGGTTAATTTATGGAATATTTTGCAGTCTTCCCATCGCTCATTGCCTTTATCATTGTCGGTTTGCTCGGCAAGAAACTCGGTGACCTGCCATCGCAACTTATTACCTGCGCCGGTGTTATTCTGGCGGCGGTCGTATCCGTCATTTTATTTAATGACGTTGCGCTTCACCATGCGCCGCGCACGATTTCGCTAATGAACTGGATTACCTCCGGCGATTTCAAAGTTGAATGGGCTTTGCGGATCGATCAACTCGCTGTCGTTATGATGTGCGTTATCAATATCGTTTCAGCCTGTGTCCATGTTTATTCCGTCGGTTACATGTCACATGACGAACATAAGCCGCGCTTTATGGCTTATTTGTCGCTCTTCACCTTTGCGATGTTGATGCTGGTCACTTCCGATAATCTTCTCCAGCTTTTCTTCGGCTGGGAAGGAGTGGGTCTGGCGTCTTATTTGCTGATCGGTTTCTGGTATAAAAAACCATCCGCCAATGCGGCGTCGATGAAAGCCTTTATCGTCAACCGCGTCGGTGATTTAGGTCTAACTCTTGGTATCATGGCAGCTTTTGTCGTGTTCGGTACGATCCAATTTGACGGTATTTTTGACAATGCTGCTTCCAAAACGGGCGAGATGTTCAACTTCTTCGGTTTTAACGTCCATGCGCTAACACTTATATGCCTTCTATTATTTGTCGGCGCGGTCGGTAAATCGGCGCAGCTCGGTCTGCACACATGGCTGCCGGATGCGATGGAAGGCCCGACGCCTGTGTCGGCCTTGATCCACGCGGCAACAATGGTCACGGCGGGCGTTTTTCTTGTCACAAGATTCTCGCCGGTGTTCGAATATGCGCCGGATGCGCTTATGGTCGTCTGCTTCCTCGGTGCCTTGACGGCAATCGTCGCGGCCACTATCGGCATGACGCAATTCGATATCAAGCGCGTGATTGCCTATTCGACGATGTCACAGCTCGGCTACATGTTCTTTGCGCTTGGTGTATCCGCTTATCCGGCGGCGATGTTCCACTTGATGACACACGCTTTTTTCAAAGCATTGCTTTTCCTTGGTGCGGGTTCCGTTATTCACGCTATGTCCAATGAACAAGACATGCGCAAAATGGGCGGTATCTGGAAGCTTATTCCGGTGACCTACACATTAATGTGGATCGGTTCGCTGGCTTTGGCGGGTATCATTCCATTCGCCGGTTATTATTCCAAGGATATGATTTTAGAAGCGGCATGGGCCTCGGACTCTAATGTTGGTCATTTTGCTTACTGGATCGGGATTGTCGCTGCGCTTTTGACCGCTTTCTATTCATGGCGTTTAATTATCATGACGTTCCATGGCAAGCCGCGTGCCGATCATCACACGATGGATCATGTGCATGAATCTCCAGCCGTGATGCTGGTACCTCTCTTCGTTTTGGCGACAGGCGCTTTATTTGCCGGTTACTTCTTCTATGATAATTTCGTCGGTCACCACATGGCGGAATTCTGGGGCAAGAGTATCTTCGTGCTTGAAGAAAACAATTCCGTTGAGAAAGCACACCATGTTGCGGCATGGGTTAAATATCTGCCGCTCGGTATCGGTGCGCTTGGTATCGTACTCGGATATGTCGCTTATCTTTTTGTACCGGGAATTCCTGCGAAAACGGTTTCGCTATTCAGGCCCATCCATACTTTATTCTACCGCAAATGGTATTTTGACGAGATATACAATTTTGTTTTCGTTAAAGGCTCGCTCGTGCTCGGTAATTTCTTCTGGAAGCGCGGCGATCAGGATACGATTGATCAATTTGGGCCGAATGGAATTGCGTCGGTTTCGCGCAAATTTGGCGGTTTGTTGAGCCGTTTCCAAAGCGGTTATGTTTTCCAGTATGCTTTCGTCATGATTATCGGGGTATTTATTCTTGTGTCATGGTTCGCGCTAAAATTCAGGATTTTTAACTAATGATCGATTTTCCTTTACTCTCACTCCTGACTTTCCTGCCGCTACTTGGCGCGTTTTTGATTGCCATGCTGCGCGGGCCGGAAGAGGCGGTGGTGAAGAACGCAAAATATTCCGCGCTCTTTACCTCGACGCTTGTGTTTATCTTCTCTCTTTTACTGCTGAAAAATTTCGATCCGGCTACGGCGGATTTCCAATTCATTGAAAAATTCGAATGGTTCCCGACGCTCGGCATTTCCTATCATATGGGTGTCGATGGGATTTCATTGTTTTTTGTCGTCTTATCGGCTTTCCTGACGCCGATTTGCGTGCTGGCCAGCTGGAACTCGATCAAAACACGTTCCAAAGAATATATGATCGCGTTCCTTGTTTTAGAGACAATGATGATCGGGACGTTTTCATCGCTCGACGCCATTCTTTTCTACGTCTTCTTTGAAGCCGTTTTGATCCCGATGTTTATCATTATCGGTGTATGGGGTGGGCAACGTCGCGTCTATGCCGCGTTCAAGTTTTTCCTCTATACATTGCTCGGGTCCGTCCTGATGCTGGTCGCATTACTGGCCATGTATATTCAGGCAGGCACGACGGATATCCCAACATTGATGGAAACTGCATTCTCACCATCTATGCAAAAATGGTTGTGGCTCGCTTTCTTTGCCAGCTTTGCCGTCAAGATGCCAATGTGGCCGGTGCATACATGGTTGCCGGATGCGCACGTCGAAGCGCCAACGGCGGGTTCCGTTATTCTCGCAGGTGTCCTTTTGAAAATGGGCGGATACGGTTTCCTGCGGTTCTCGCTGCCGATGCTGCCGGATGCTACGCAATATTTCATTCCGCTGGTTTTCGGCATGAGCGTGATTGCCATTATCTATACGTCTCTGGTTGCGCTCGTTCAAAAAGACATGAAAAAACTGATCGCTTATTCATCGGTCGCCCATATGGGTTTCGTGACGCTTGGCATTTTCACCCTCAATCGCCAGGGTATAGACGGCGCGATCTTCCAGATGATTTCTCACGGTATCGTTTCCGCCGCGTTGTTCCTTTGCGTTGGCGTTGTCTATGACCGCTTGCATACACGCGATATCGATAAATATGGCGGCATCGCCAAGAACATGCCGGTTTATGCGACCGTCTTTATGATCTTTATGCTCGGCTCGGTCGGTTTGCCGGGAACCTCTGGTTTTGTTGGTGAATTCCTGTCGCTGCTCGGTGCATTCAAAGTCAACACGATGGTGGCGACATTGGCCGCCAGCGGTGTCGTGCTGGGCGCGGCCTATATGCTGCATCTCTACAGAAAAATTGCATTCGGTCCGCAGACCAATCCCGAAGCCGCCGGTATGGATGATCTCAACAAGCGCGAATTCTTTTATTTCGTGCCGCTCATCATCATCGTTCTCTGGCTTGGTGTAGCACCGTCCTATGTACTCGATCGTACAGGTCCATCGGTTGAAAAACTAATTGCGCAATATAATGCTAAACTGACATCGAGCACGGCGGCGACTCCGCCGATGCCGACAGCGGCCCCATCTGAAACGCCATCGAATACCGGCGAGGTAGAATAATAATGACCAGCGGACTTCACATCGCTTTCCAATCCCTGATGCCGGAAATATTTTTATCCGTTTCGGCACTGCTCTTGCTCGTCTTCGGTGTCTTTAAAGGCAATAGCTCGACGATTAAGGTTTTATGGCTGACTGTTGCTGCCATTATAGCTGGTGGTGTTTTGATCGCGACGGGTTCGTCGGATCAAGTATTGTTGCTGAACGACATGGTGATCGTCGACCGTTTCTCCTATGTTTTGAAATGTATCATCGCGGTCGGTTTGATCGCTTCGCTCATTCTATCCGCCGGATCGTTGCATGATAATAAACTGTATCGCTTTGAATATTCGATCCTGATTTTGCTATCCGGTATTGGTATGATGCTGATGGTTTCCGCTCACAATCTATTGTCGCTATATGTCTCGCTCGAATTATCATCGCTTTGCCTTTATGTGCTCGCGGCGATCAAGCGCGACGATCTGAAATCATCGGAAGCGGGCATTAAATATTTCGTACTCGGTGCCTTGTCATCCGGTCTTTTGTTGTTTGGTTCTTCTCTTATCTACGGCTATACGGGTAGCCTTGATTTTAACCTGATCGGCGGAACGATCGAGCAAAATAAGGTCAATATGGCGCCTGGTGTCATCGTCGGTATGGTGTTCATTCTCGCCGGAGTTTCGTTCAAAGTATCCGCTGTACCGTTTCATATGTGGGCGCCGGATGTGTATCAAGGCGCGCCAACGCCTGTCACGGCTTTGTTCGCTATTGTTACCAAAATCGCGGCGATGGGTTTGTTGATCCGCCTTCTAACCGGTCCGTTTGCAGGTGCGATGCCGCAATGGTCGCAGATTATCATTTTTGTATCTCTGGCGTCTGTCTTGCTCGGCTCTCTTGCCGGTCTGGTGCAGGAAAATATCAAACGTCTTTTGGCATACAGTTCTATCGGTAATATGGGTTTTGCCCTGATCGGTCTTCTGGCCGGAACGCCGGAAGGTATAGCGAGTGTCCTTATTTATCTGACCCTTTATATGATCATGACGGCAGGGACATTCGGTATCGTCATGAATATGCGCAAAAACGGCCAAGCGGTTGAAAATATTTCTGACCTTGCAGGGCTTTCGAAATCATCTCCGGCCATGGCCTATTCATTGGCAGCGCTGATGTTCTCCATGAGCGGTATTCCTCCGCTCGCCGGTTTCTTCAGCAAATTATTTGTGTTTCAGGCTGTCGTTGCCGAGGGATATTATACGGTTGCGGTGATCGGTGTTCTGGCATCCGTTATCGGCGCTTATTACTACTTGCGTATTATCAAAGTCATGTTCTTCGATAAATCCGAAGAAAAATTTGATGCGAATATTTATACCAGCCGCAGCGCCGTAATTTTCGTTTCAGTTCTTTTAACGGTTTTATTCATCCTTGCGCCGAATGAGCTTTTGACGTTCTCGACACAGGCAGCTCAGTCTTTATTCGAATAATGACTATCGACTGGCAGATTGACGTTTTTGATACCCTGCCAAGTACGATGGATGTTTTACGCGAGCGCGCAGAAAGCGGCGCAGCCGAAGGTTTGGTTGTTCAGGCGCTTGATCAAACGAATGGCATCGGGCGACATGGCAATATCTGGACCGGATTATCAGGTAATATCTTTTCTTCTATTTTAATCCGCAATATAGATTTAAAAAATGTCGGGCATTATTCTTTCGTCATAGCTATTGCACTGGCCGAAGCGACCATCCCTTTACTTAAAAGCGGTCATCGTTATACGCATAAATGGCCCAATGACGGGATGATCGATGGGCAGAAATTTGCCGGAATTTTGCTGCAAACTGGTGGAGATTTTCTCAATATTGGTGTCGGAATCAATCTGGCCTCTGCGCCGGACGGTAAGGTTGCTTTAAACGACAAGACGTTCGAGAAGCAAGACAGGGATATTTTTTTACGCCGGTTTCTTGAAAAGCTAGGGGCGGCAATTGAATTATACCGTGGGCAGGGATTTGCGCCGATCCGCAGCAAATGGTTCGAAAACGCCCAAGGGCTTGAAATGCCTATTCAGGCACGGCTTCCGGACGAGACATTGACTGGTATTTTCAAAGGGCTGGACGATAGCGGGGCGTTGATACTAGGGCTGGATAATGGCGGGCAAAGAGTGATACATTCCGGCGAAGTATTTTTTGGAAAAGACATAAGATAATGCTGCTTGCCATCGACGCTGGAAACACAGATATCAAATTCGCCGTATTCGACGGCAAGAAAAGCAAGGCTATCTGGCGCATCAAAACCGATGCAGCCCGGACATCCGACGAATATGTCGTCTTTTTGGCCAAATTATTCGAACTCTCGAAGCTAAAATTCTCCGACATTAAAGATTGTATCGTTAGCTCAGTCGTGCCTGATGCGAATTTCCAGCTTCGGCTGATGTGCCATTCGGCATTTAAAATCCGCCCGAGTTTTCTCGGGAAGGAAATCAAGAAATTCGATTTGAAAATACGGCTGGATAAGCCGGAAGAAATTGGTGCCGACCGGATCGCCAATGCGGTGAGTGCCAAAACTTATTATCAAGCACCGGCCATTGTGGTCGGTTTTGGGACAGCTACGACATTCGATGTCATTGACAAAGATGGTGCGTATTGCGGCGGGGCGATTGCGCCGGGCGTGAACCTGTCATTAAACGCTCTACACATGGCTGCTGCAAAATTGCCGAAGGTCAGTATCAGTCGACCTGATTTAGCTATTGGCACCAACACGATCAGCGCCATGCAATCAGGAATTTACTGGGGCTATGTATCTTTGGCATCTGGTATGATCGAACGATTGAAAGCGGAGATCAAAGGTAAACCTATTGTGATTGCCACTGGCGGTCTTGCCCCGTTATTCAAGGGCGATATCCCCCTTATTGATAAAACAGACGAGGATTTGACTCTGAAAGGTCTTCTTGCCATCTATATGCGTTATAAGCAGAAATAAAAAATGAAGAAAAAAATAGAAAATTATAATGAAGGATTTCACTTCCTGCCGCTCGGCGGATCGGAAGAATTCGGTGTCAATTTTAATTTATATGCCTGCGACGGCAAATGGCTGGCGTTCGATTGCGGCATCGGTTTTGCCGACCATCGGTATCCGAATGTAGATATCCTCTTGCCGGACCCTGAATTTATAGAAGCGCGCCGTGATGATTTGCTTGGCCTTGTCATTACGCATGCGCATGAAGACCATATCGGCGCGGTGCCATATTTATGGCCACGTCTGAAATGCCCCATTTATTGCACGCCGTTCACGGCCAGTATCTTGCGTGACAAATTCAACGATTATCCGGATTGCAAAAAAGCGCAGATTATCGAGATCAAAGACAATCGCCAATTGGAATTAGGCCCGTTTCATTTGCATTTCCATCAGGTGACGCACTCTATCCCGCAAGCGGTTGCGACAGTTGTTGAAACATCATATGGCCGCGTCTTTCATAGCGGTGACTGGAATCTCGACCCTACGCCCGTTCTGGATAAACCCATTGATCCTGAAACGTTCAAGGCTATCGGTGAGAGGGGCATTCTGGCTTATGTCGGCGACTCTACGAATGCGCCAGTGCCGGGCAGAAGCGGCAGCGAGATCGATGTTGAAAAAGGACTTGTTTCTGTTTTCAAGAATTGTAATGGACGTATTGCGATCACGATTTTTGCCTCTAATATCGCGCGTATCAACAGCATCGTGAAAGCCGCGAAAGCATCGGGCCGAAGTACCTGTATTATGGGTCGATCGCTCCACCGGATGACATCGGCAGCCAAAACCAACGGCTATTTAAAAGACATCGATCAATTTGTATCGGAAGACGATCTTGGTTATATCCCGACGGATAATGTTGTAATGATTGTCACAGGATCGCAAGGCGAGCCGATGGCGGCCCTTGCCAGAATGGCGCGTGGTGAATGGCCGAAGATTAAACTGGGTGCTGGTGATACGGTTATTTTCTCATCCCGGGCCATTCCGGGGAATGAAAAAGAAATCAATGACGTCAAAAATAATTTGACCGCCTCAAAAGTGCGCATCATCGATCCTGATAATGCGAGTCATAAAATTCATGTCTCCGGTCACCCTTATGCGGATGAAGTGCGCGACATGTTGTCATGGCTGAAACCTAAACATGTTATTCCGGTTCACGGCGAACGCGTAATGCTTGAGGCGCAAGCTGAAATTGCACGAAGCCTCGGCGCGGAAACGGTCATTCCAACAAATGGCGCGGTTATCAAACTTGGTCCCGGTCCGGTCAAAGTCATTGATCATGTCAAAACAGGATTGCTGGCCGTCGAGCCAAACCGTATCGTCAGGTCAGATCACAAAGGGATTACTGAGCGGCGGAAATTACAGTTCAGCGGCGCGGTTCATATTTCCCTTGCGATGAATTCGAAATTCGACCTGATCATGGAGCCACAGGTCACTTTAATCGGGCTCATCGATCATGACAGCGTCGAAAAACAGTTGATCGGTGAAGTTCGCCAAGAGGTGGAAGACGCGATTTACGATCTTAAAAACGAGAATATTTTTGATATCAAGAAGCATGAGGAAGAGATCCGAATTTCTGTACGCCGGATGGTGAATCAGATTTTAGGAATAAAACCAAAGGTTTCTGTTCATATCTTAAAGGTTTAGATGACTTTAGTTCAGGCAATTGTTACCTTTACGCTGATCTGGTGGACGTTCTTGTTTTGCGTCCTTCCATGGGGTAATGCGCCCTCGCAAGATCCTATGGCGGGCGAAACCGGCAATGTGCCTGCAAAACCACGCTTGGGGCTGAAATTCCTAATTACTACAGGGCTTTCCGTTATTATCTTTCTCATCGTTTATGGACTTATAGAGGCGAATGTCCTAGATTTTTACGCAATGGCCCAGAACATGGAAAAGCAGGACGGTTTAAGATGAAAAAATTTATATACATAATTTCAGCATTGGTTTCTTTTTCAGGAATAGCTCAAGCTGCCGATCAAACGGACGGTATCAGCTCATCGATTGCTGTCGAGCGCATTATCTGTAAACCCGCCATTGTGCATACACCGTCCAGCGATGTCGCGTATCAAGGGGGTGTTGATGTGAACGGAAACGCGGTTGCTCCGGCTGATGTGAATTCAGCGCCGCAGATTATTTCATCGACATATACTGAAGTTCCATTGAACATCGATCTCGCCAAAAAATTGAGCCTCGCGCAGCCTGCCGTGATGGAAAGCAATTTCGGCAATCTGAAAGTTTATAACGATGGCCGCGTTCTTTATAACGGTCAGGATATTACAGGTAACGTCAATTCGTTATGCGGAAGGACAGGCGAGGCCGCCGTGCCGACCAATGTTCCGGTACCGCCGAGAAACGTCAACGTGATGTCGACACCGGAAGTGCCGATGCCGGGAAGTGCCGCGCCATCGGCCACGACAACCGCCCGCTAATATTAAACTTCTAATAGGACTAATAACTATGAATCAGCCAAATCAGGCTCAAAAAGCGCACGGAAAAAATTCCAAGTCGGCGATTTCACCGACACGCGAAGAAAACTTTCCTGAATGGTATCAGGAAGTCGTCAAGGTTGCAGACCTTGCCGAGAATTCACCGACACGCGGATCGATGATTATCAAGCCTAATGGTTACGCACTTTGGGAAAACATCCAGCGTGCGCTTGATGATTTAATTAAGGCAGAGGGCGTTCAGAACGCTTATTTCCCATTGCTCATTCCTTTGAGCTTTATCGCGAAAGAGGCCGAGCATATTGACGGTTTTGCCAAAGAATGTGCTGTCGTGACCCATCACCGTTTAGAAGCCGGGCCGGATGGGAAGCTTATTCCCGCACCGGATTCTAAGCTTGAAGAGCCTTTTGTTATTCGCCCGACATCGGAAACGATCATTGGCGATGCCATGGCAAGATGGACGCAAAGCTATCGCGATTTGCCTTTGCTGCTCAATCAATGGGCCAATGTTATGCGGTGGGAAATGCGCACGCGTCTCTTCCTGCGCACGTCTGAGTTTCTCTGGCAGGAAGGGCATAATGCTTTTGAAACGGCGGAGGAGTCCAATGCCGATGCGCGCAAGATGCTTGAAGTTTATAACGATCTCTACGAAAACTGGTTTGCGATACCAGGATTTAAAGGCGAAAAAACACCGGAAGAGCGGTTTCCGGGTGCTGTGAACACTTACACGATTGAGGCAATGATGCAGGATGGTAAATCCTTGCAAGCCTGTACGTCTCACGATCTTGGCCAGACTTTCTCGAAATCCTGTAATATCAAATTTCAAGGTCGGGATGGAAAAGAGCAATTGGCCTGGACGACATCTTGGGGATTATCGACCCGTTCTATTGGCGGCTTGATCATGACTCATGGCGATGACGACGGTTTAATCATGCCGCCTAAGCTTGCGCCAACGCAGGTGATGATCTTGCCGATCATCAAAGATGAAAGCGGCGCGGGTCCTGTCTTGGAATATGCTCAAACTTTAGCGAAGCGCCTGAAAGAAATAGGCATCCGTGCCAAGGTCGATACATCCGATGCAAGAGCGCCGGATAAAATGTGGGATGCTATTAAAAAAGGCGTGCCAGTGCGTGTCGAGATCGGCGCACGGGAGGTCGAGCAAAATTCACTCACTTTCGTCCGCCGCGATATCGGGCGCGATTCAAAGGAATCCTGCTCTCCGGATGAATTCATCGCGCGTGTTCAGGGTGTTTTAAACCAGAGCCATAACTATCTCTACAAACGCGCTTATGATTTCACGCGTTCAAAAGTCAAAGAAACGAAGACGCTGGCCGAGATTCAGGAATTCTTCAAATCCGAAATCGGTTTTGCCAAAGCGCCGGTTTCAATTTTGACGGATGCGTCCTATGAAGCCGTTCGAAAAGAATATTCATTGTCTTCTCGCTGCCTGCCGTTTGAAGATGAGGGCCAGACTGTATTGATTGGTAAATCCTACTGATGTTTTCTCCTTTTGAAAGAATGATGGCCTTTAGATATCTTCGCGCCCGCAAGGCCGAAGGATTTGTATCGGTGATCGCCGGATTTTCGTTTATGGGCATTATGCTCGGCGTGGCGACGTTGATCATCGTTATGTCGGTGATGAACGGATTCCGCTCCGAACTGATCGGGCGCATTTTGGGGCTGAACGGTCATATCAGCGTTTATGTGCCGGGCAGCTCTTTGAGCGGATACGAGCCTGTCGAACAAGATATCAAACAGATAAACGGCGTTGTTTCAGTTTCACCTGTCGTTGAAAGTCAGGTGCTGATTACAGCGAATGGTCAGGCAACCGGCGCTATCGCGCGAGGCTTTACGCAGGAATATATGAAGACCAAACCTGTGCTGGCCAATTCTTTTGCAAAAGGTAATATTCGCGACTTTCAAGGCAATGCCATTGCCGTCGGCGTTAAGATGGCGGAGCGCTTGAACCTTAGTGTGGGTTCGCAAATAACCTTGATGGCTCCGAAAGGTCGCAGCGGTCCGTTTGGCACAATTCCGCGAAGTCTGTCTTATACTGTAGTGGCCGTTTTCGATGTCGGCATGCATGAATATAACAGCGGCTATGTTTTCATGCCGCTCGATACGGCACAAACTTTCTTTCAGCTATCACCTGACACAGTTTCCATGCTTGAAGTCATGGGCAAAAGTCCGGAAGAAGTCGATGTCCTGAAACAAAAATTACAATTAATCGTCAAGGACCGCGCCGAGGTTTATGACTGGCGCGATTCAAATGCCAGTTTTATGAACGCTGTTCAGGTAGAGCGAAATGTCATGTTCCTCATCCTGACGCTGATTATCGTCGTCGCGGCGTTTAATATTATTTCGTCGATGATTATGCTGGTCAAAGACAAGGGAAGGGATATCGCGATCATGCGCACAATGGGTGCGGACAGGTCGAGCATGATGAAAATCTTTATGCTGACGGGCGCCAGTGTTGGAATTAGCGGTACGGCGACAGGGGCTATTTTAGGGACATTGTTCGCCGTCAATATCGAAAGCATTCGCCAGTGGATTCAGAATATGACCGATACTGAATTATTTTCGGCGGAAATCTATTTCCTCTCAAAACTTCCGGCGGAAGTGAAATGGGATGAAGTGAGCGTGATTATCGGCATGGCTATTGTTATTTCCGTTGCCGCCACTTTATATCCAGCATGGCGTGCGGCCAAACTCGATCCTGTAGAGGCGCTCCGCTATGAGTAAAATTCTTCTTGAAACACAAAATCTCGGTAAAACTTATCATCAGGGCGATGAAGATTTGCAGATCTTGCACGATATAAATCTGCAGATTAGAAGCGGCGAGATCGTCGCTCTTGTAGGATCATCGGGTGCGGGTAAATCGACTTTGCTGCAAATGATCGGCCTTCTCGATAAACCGACGACGGGGAAAATATTCGTCAACGGCCATGATGTGTCGGATTTGAATGATGACAAGCGCACGCGACTGCGCCGCAATTATCTAGGCTTTGTGTACCAATTTCACTATCTGCAGCCGGAATTTTCGGCTTTAGAAAATGTCGTGATTCCGCAAATGATCAAGGAAGTAACTAAAAAAGACGCCGAAGCACATGGCCGCGCCATGCTCGACCAAATGGGTTTGTCGCATCGCTACGATCATCGTCCGGCGCGTTTGTCCGGTGGAGAACAACAGCGCGTGGCGATTGCCCGCGCTCTGGCCAACGATCCAAAAATCCTGATGGCGGATGAGCCGACAGGAAACCTTGATCCGAAAACATCGGATGAGGTTTTTGAAATGCTGATCAAGCGTACCCGCGAAAAAGGTATTGGCGCGATTATTGCGACCCATAACATGGAGCTGGCAAAGCGCATGGATCGCATTCTGGAGATCAAGGGCGGAGAGTTGAAAAGCCTGTAAAAGCTTTTTCTTTCCTTGCTCTTACGGCTCTTAATTCTCTAAACTGATCCTATGCCCGATACTCAATTCGTACATCTTCATGTCCATTCTGCCTATTCACTGGCGGAAGGTGCTTTGCAGGTCAAAGACCTGATCAAGAAGACGTATAAACTGAAAATGCCAGCAGTGGCGATTACCGACACGTCGAATTTATTCGGCGCGATGGAATTTTCGCTTGAGGCGGCCAAGGCTGGCATCCAGCCGATCCTGGGCTGCCAGGTCAATATCGGCACAGAAGATTGCCAGATCGTTTTACTGGTCCAATCCGAAGCCGGATATAAAAACCTCTCTGCGCTCATATCGAAGGCCTATATTGAAGGCGACGGCAGTCGCAAACCGGTGATCGAATGGGTTGATCTTGAGGCAAAATCCGACGGATTGATTTGCCTGTCCGGCGCCTTGAAAGGGCCTATCGGCCATGCCCTGCTTGGACGCCGTATCGAGGAAGCTGAAAATTTTGCAACCAAATTAAAAAATATTTTCGGCGATCGTTTTTACATGGAGCTGCAACGTCATGGCCAGCGTGATGAAGATGCGATTGAGAACGATGCCATCGAGCTGGCGTATAAATTCGACATTCCCTTGGTGGCAACCAATGATTGTTATTTTCCCGATGAGAGTTTTTATGGCGCGCATGATGCGTTGCTCTGTATCGCTGAAGGTCGTTACGTTACCGAAGACAATCGTCGCCGCGTAACGAAGGAGCATTACTTTAAATCAGCTGACGACATGATCGATCTTTTCGAGGATATTCCCGAAGCGATTGCCAATACGGTCGTGATCGCAAAGCGTTGTCACTTTTTCCTGAAAACGGTAAAGCCTATCCTGCCACCATTCGAGAGCGACAGCGGACGCTCTGAATTGGATGAAATTAAGTTCCAGACCAAAGCGGGACTTCAGTATCGCCTCGAAAATTTCGTCTTTACGCCCGAGATGTCGGAAGCCGAAAAGAAAGAAGTCGCAAAGCCTTATCAGGACCGTCTCGAGTTCGAGCTTAATACCATTATCAATATGGGGTTTATCGGGTACTTTCTTATAGTTTCCGACTTTATCAAATGGGCGAAAGATCACAATATTCCGGTTGGACCGGGCAGGGGATCGGGTGCAGGTTCCGTTGTTGCATGGGCGCTATCCATTACGGATTTGGACCCGCTTAAATTCGGACTTCTCTTCGAGCGCTTCTTAAATCCCGAACGTGTATCCATGCCGGATTTCGACGTGGATTTTTGCCAAGATCGCCGCGACGAAGTCATCGCCTATGTACAGCAACGCTACGGCTATGACCGCGTCGCGCAGATTATCACCTTCGGTCAGTTAAAAGCGCGCGCCGTTGTCCGCGATGTCGGACGCGTGCTGCAAATCCCATACGGTCAGGTTGATCGCATTTCCAAGATGATCCCGAACAATCCAGCCAATCCGGTCACGCTTGCCGAAGCGCTCGCCAATGATGCTGATTTCCGCGCCATGCGCGACGATGATACGGTTGATCGTTTGCTGACGATTGCGCTTCAGCTTGAGGGGCTCTATCGCCATGCCTCGACCCATGCGGCAGGTATCGTTATCGGTGACAGGCCTTTGCAGGAATTGTCACCTTTATATCGTGATCCGAATTCCTCCATTCCAGCGACGCAATTCAACATGAAATATGTTGAATCGACAGGGCTCGTCAAATTCGACTTTCTTGGTTTGAAAACGCTCACTGTCATTCAAAAAGCGGTTGAGTTGATTAAGGACAAGGGTGTCGATGTCGAGATTTTACAAATCCCGATTGATGATGCGCCATCTTATGAGATGATCGCCCGCGCTGAAAGTACCGGCGTGTTCCAGCTTGAAAGTTCGGGCATGCGCGACACGCTGCGTAAAATGCACCCGGACAGGCTCGAAGATATTATCGCTCTCGTGTCTTTGTATCGTCCGGGTCCGATGGATAATATTCCCCAATATTGCCTCGTCAAGGACGGCAAGGCCGAACCCGACTACCTGCATCCGAAACTTCAGCCGATGCTGGAGGAAACCTACGGCATCATGGTTTATCAAGAACAGGTCATGCAGGCTGCGCAGTTACTCGCGGGCTACACGCTCGGCGGTGCGGATTTACTTCGCCGCGCCATGGGTAAAAAAATCAAGGCCGAGATGGATGCGCAAAAAGCCTTGTTCGTCGAAGGCGCAGGAAAATTCTCTGATGTCAAACCTGAACGCGCGGAAATTATTTTCGAACAGATCGAAAAATTTGCAGGCTATGGTTTTAACAAATCTCACGCCGCCGCTTATGCGCTGATTGCCTATCAAACGGCATGGCTGAAAGCCAATCACCCGCTGGAGTTTTTTGCTGCGTCGATGACGCTCGATATGGGCAATACGGACAAGCTGGCTATTTTCCGTCAGGCGATGGATCGCATGGAACTGAAACTCCTGCTTCCTGACATCAATAAATCTTTCGTAACATTTGCGGTTGAGGGGGATGCGGTGCGCTATGCTCTGGCCGCGATCAAAGGTGTCGGCGAAAATGCTATTGCCAATATTATTGCCGAGCGAGAGAAAAACGGGCCGTATAAATCGCTGGAAGATTTCCTCAAGCGCATCGACCCAAAGAACATCAATAAAAAACAATTTCAAAATCTGGCGGCGGCGGGCGCGTTTGAATCCATTCACCCGAGTCGCGCACAATTATTCGAAGGCGCGGAGAAACTGATCCATTACGCGCAGGCTTTGGCGAATGAGCGCAATTCATCGCAAGCCAGCATGTTTGCCATGGAGCAAACGGTTGCCAGCGATCTGGCACAGCAGCATCTGCCCGATATTCCGGAATGGGGACCTCTCGATAAACTGGCGCATGAATTCGACGCTCTGGGCTTTTATCTCTCCGCGCACCCGCTCGACAGTAAAGCGCGGCAGCTTGAACGCCTCGGCATGATTTCCTATGCTGAGATAGAAGGCCATCTTCAGGGTAAACCGATTGCGCGGATGCAAATGGCGGGCGTCCTTATCAAGAAGGTCGAAAAAATATCTGCCAAGAGCGGTAATAAATTTGCCTTTCTTACCATGTCTGACAGCACGGGTGTTTATGAAGTCGCGCTGTTCTCCGAAACCCTCGCCCGCACGCGTCAATTCTTGGAAGAAGGCAAGGGCTTATTAATGACCGTTGATGCCGAAATTCGTGAAGACGCTTTGCGGATGACGGTTCAGGACGTCAAGCCTTTGGAAGAGTCACTGGCCGATAAAGTCCGTGAAATAGAAATTACAGTAGATAAAGCGGAAGCGTTGGATATCCTGAAAGCCCGTCTCGATAACGAGAAAAAAGGCGGAGCCAAAGTTTTAATTACTCTAACTACCCAAGGCAAAGACATTCAAATCCGCCTTCCGGGCTTTTATAATGTCAGCCCGGATACAAAAAACGTGCTTTTCCAGACTAAAGGAATTAAAAAGGTACAGGAATTATAATTGACATAATGTATAATTTATCGTATTATTTTTCCAGTTTATGCAGGAATCTATAATGGGCTTAAAAGAAAATTATAAATTTGCTCTCGCCAAAGCTAATAGCGGTGAAGGAATATCGGATTTTGTCAGAGAAGGCATTTGGAAAGCTAAAGCTATCTCTAAACATGATTTAATGCAGAAGCCGGTTCTTTCAGACATTTCTTTTATATCTTCTATGCAAATTGCCTATCGATATGCATCTTACAAAGCTGATGTTGCTATGACTTCTGCACTATATGTGCCGATGGAAGTAACAGTTGGGCTTGTCGGAAAAGCGGGAGTTTTTGCTTATCATTTGGCTACAGGTCCTAAGAATTAACTTCCTTGACAATTACCGTCTAAAACCCTTATAACCCACCCAAATTCACATACAGGACAAGGTTCCGGATTCGAGAGTTTCCAGTGCCTGACCGGTCACCCCAATAACCAAAAAGGGCGATTATCCTGTAGAGGCTCAACCGGACGAAAGGAATATTTATATGTCTATGCCAGAATTCTCTATGCGCCAACTTCTTGAAGCAGGCGTTCACTTTGGTCACCACACACGTCGCTGGAACCCTAAAATGCGCCCGTTTATCTTCGGCGTACGTAACGGCGTTCACATCCTCGATCTTCAACAAACAGTTCCAATGCTTGAGCAAGCTCTGCAAGCCGTTCGCGAAGTTGCCGCTAATCGTGGCCGCATCCTGTTCGTCGGTACAAAACGCCAGGCTCAGGAAAAAGTAAAAGAATCCGCGAAACGCTGTGGCCAATACTACGTCAATCACCGCTGGCTCGGCGGCATGCTGACAAACTGGAAAACAATTTCCGGTTCGATTGCTCGTTTGAAAGAACTCGACGGCATTCTGTCGATGGAAAATCCGGGCTATAAGAAAAAAGAAATCCTGATGATGATGCGCGAGCGTGAAAAGCTTGAAAAAGCTATCGGCGGGATTAAAGATATGGGCGGTCAACCTGACGCTCTTTTCGTTATCGATACGAACAAGGAAGACCTTGCCATTCTCGAAGCCAAGAAACTCGGCATTCCGGTTATCGCGATCCTCGACAGCAACTCGAGCCCAGATAACATCGATTTCCCTGTCCCGGGTAATGATGATGCTTTGCGCGCTATCGAAATTTATTGCGACCTCGTTTCTTCCGCGATCCTTGATGGTATCAGCGCTGAAATGTCCCGCTCCGGTAAAGACGCTGGCGCAGCAGTTGATGTTAAAGTCGAATTGCCGGCAGCAGCGAATGAATCCGACGCCGAAGTAAAAGCGGCAGCAAACGCATAGTCTTTATGTTTTCCCCGCGGAAGCGGGGATCCATTAACTCTCAATAAAAGGAATATAAAAATGGCTGATATCACAGCAGCGATGGTAAAAGAACTACGCGAAAAAAGCGGCGCCGGTATGATGGACGCTAAAGGTGCTCTCGTTGAAAACAACGGCGATATGGAAGCATCCATGGACTGGCTACGCAAGAAAGGCCTTGCGAAAGCGGCAAAAAAATCCGGTCGCGTTGCGGCTGAAGGCTTGGTCGGCATTGCATCCGCAGCTGACGGCAAATCCGCAAGCTTAATCGAAGTGAACTCTGAAACGGACTTCGTTGCCCGTAACGAAATCTTCCAGGGATTCGTCAAGCAGGCGTCACAAATCGCGCTTAAAGAAAAAGACATCGAAGGCGTTGCCAATGCAGCCTACGGCTCCGGCAAAAATACGAAAGACACGCTGACGGATTTGATCGCTCAAATCGGTGAGAATATGAGTCTGCGCCGTTCGACAAACCTGTCGGTTTCCGAAGGCGTCGTTGCAACTTACGTTCACAATGCTGTCGCACCAAACCTTGGCAAGATCGGTGTCGTCGTCGCTCTTGAATCGACAGCTTCACAAGAAACTCTGCAAGCTCTGGGTAAGCAATTGGCGATGCATATCGCTGCAGCAAAACCAGAAGCTCTGGATGTTTCAGCAATGGACCCAAAAACGGTCGAGCGTGAAAAAGCGATCCACCGCGATACAGCAAAAGCTTCCGGCAAGCCTGATGACATCATCGAGAAAATGCTTGAAGGCCGTATGCGCAAATATTTCGAAGAGGTCGTTCTTCTTGAGCAAACTTTCATCATGGACGGCGAAACCAAAATTGCCGCTCTTCTTGAGAAAGCCGGTAAAGACGCAGGCGCGCCTGTCAAGCTCACCGGTTTCGTATCTTACGTTCTTGGCGAAGGTATCGAAAAAGAAGAAACAGATTTCGCAGCTGAAGTTGAAGCCACGAAAGCTTCGGCGAACGCTTAATTTTGAAAAGCCCCTGAAAGAGGGGCTTTTTACTGAATCCCGCCTTGCGCGGGATTTATCATGTCATTAAAGTAACTGGCGAGAGGTCCTTATATGTCTGCACAACCAGCCCTGAAACCTGCAACCGAAGCAAAATACAAACGCGTTCTACTAAAAATATCAGGCGAAGCGTTGATGGGCACGAAGGAGTTCGGTCTCGATCCAGATACAGTCGCCCGCATTGCCGATGATGTTAAAGAAGCCATCGATATGGGCATTCAGGTTTGTATCGTCGTTGGCGCGGGAAATATTTTCCGCGGCGTATCCGGCGCTTCGTCTGGCATGGACAGAACGACCGCTGATCATATGGGCATGCTCGGCATTGTCATCAATGCGCTTTGCCTGCAAAATGCTTTGGAAAAGATTGGCGTTAAAACCCGCGTTCAATCTGCAATCCAGATGGATCAGGTCTGCGAACCTTATATTCGCCGCAAAGCGATGCGCCACCTCGAAAAAGGCCGCGTGGTTATCTTTGCTGCCGGCACAGGTAATCCATATTTCACGTCGGACACAGGCGCCTCGCTTCGCGCTTCAGAAATGAATTGTGACCTGATTGCAAAGGGAACCAAGGTCAACGGTATCTACACTGCCGACCCGTTCAAAGATCCTGCCGCTACAAAATATGATCATGTGACCTATATGGATATCCTGACTAAGGATTTGAAAGTCATGGATGCAACGGCGGTGTCGCTGGCGCGTGAAAATAAAATTCCTGTCATGGTTTTTTCGATCCGGGAGAAAGGCAATTTTGCCAAGGTCATGCAAGGTCAAGGCGAATTCACCATCGTCAGCGATAAAGCTTAATAGTTAAGAGGATAAAATGTCTTTCAATATCAGTGAAATGAAACAGCGTATGCAATCCACTCAGGAAAATCTTGAGAAGGAGTATTCTGGTCTTCGCACAGGTCGCGCCAACTCCGGCATGCTTGACCCTGTTACAGTCGATATCTACGGCGCAAGAATGCCGCTGAACCAGGTGGCAACTGTCGGTGTACCGGAAGCGCGTTTATTGACTGTTCAGGTTTGGGACCAAAGCCAGACCAAGGCAGTTGAAAAAGCGATCCGCGATGCAGGTTTGGGTTTGAATCCACAAGCGGAAGGCTCGATGATCCGCGTGCCAGTACCGGAGCTGTCGACTGAACGACGTACGGAGCTTGTTAAAGTTGCCGGTAAATATGCCGAGGCCGCGCGCGTTGCGATCCGCAACATTCGCCGCGATGGCATGGATGCAATCAAAAAACTCGAAAAAGACAAAGCGATTTCTGAAGATGATGCGAAGCGTCAGTCCGAAGAAGTTCAGAAAGCGACAGACGGTTTCATTAAAAAAGTAGATGAAATTCTGGCACAAAAAGAAAAAGACGTGATGAAGGTCTAATGAGCGAGATTAATGTTCAAGCAAATGCGCGTCATGTTGCCATCATCATGGATGGTAATGGACGCTGGGCACGCACACGAAACATGAACCGCACCAAGGGCCATCAGAAAGGTCTTGAATCCGTTCGTCGTGCGACGGAGAGCGCTATCGAACTTAACATTGAATATCTCACCCTTTTCGGTTTTTCATCGGAAAACTGGAACCGTCCGCAGGACGAAGTGTCAGAGCTGATGCGCCTTCTTCGCTATTACCTGCGCTCGGAGACGGCAGACCTGCATAAAAGTGGTATTCGCCTTCGCGTTATCGGCGACCGCTCGCGATTTGCGCCGGACATTGTCGAGATGATCGAGAACGCAGAGCGCCTGACCGCGGATAATTCAAAGCTCAATCTGATTATCGCGCTCAATTATGGCGGGCGTCAGGATATCTTGCAGGCAAGCAAACAACTTGCCGATCATGCCTGGCGTCAAAATCATCAGCTTACGATGGAAGAGGTTGAGGCGCTTTTACCTCAATTCCTTTATACTGCGGGTATTCCTGATCCCGATCTCATGATCCGTACAAGCGGAGAAAAAAGAATGTCCAACTTCCTGATCTGGCCTTGCGCCTACACGGAGTTTGTCTTTACCGACGTTCTGTGGCCCGATTTTGAAAAAGCCGATCTGGAAGCTGCCTTGCAGGAATATGCAGGTCGTGACCGCCGCTTTGGTGCATTGAAAGACAGCGAAAGCAAATAATGTCAAATCTTCAGCTCCGCATAATTTCTGCACTCGTCATGCTTCCATTCGTGGTCGGTGCAGTATTTATGGGCGGTATGCCGTTCATGGTTTTTACCGGAGTTATTTTTGTTCTAGCCGTTTATGAATGGGTCAGGCTTTCTTTAAAAACTCAAAGCAAAGTTGGTTTTCTGCTATTCGGCCTGATTTACCTGCCGCTTTGTTTCTATGAATTCTATTACCTGCGCACCGGTTTTTCTGACGGCTTATATCTGGTCATCTCCATGCTTCTGGTCATCTGGTCGGCAGATATCGGTGCTTATTTTGTGGGAAGAAAGTTCGGCAGCCATAAAATGGCGCCAACGATGAGTCCGAATAAAAGCTGGGAAGGTCTGGCAGGGGCTATGTTTTTTTCAGCGCTGATGATGATCGTTTTGATGAAGTATGTTTTTACATCCGACTCCAGCCCAAGCTTGCTTATCTTGGCGTTGACCGGCGCTGTGCTCGGTTACGTTGGCCAAGCTGGCGATCTTTTGGAATCTTTTCTAAAAAGAAAAGCGGGCGAAAAAGATTCCAGTAAATTAATTCCCGGCCATGGCGGCGTACTTGACCGCGTGGATTCAATCCTTCTTGTTTCCCCGATTTTCGTTTTTATCGCGGCCTATGTCCTGTAAATCGATCACCGTTCTTGGCTCAACCGGTTCCATCGGCAAAAGTACCCTCGATCTCCTAAAATTTCACGCCGATAAATTCGATGTGGTTGCGCTTACCGCCAATAAAAATGCCGATTTGTTAATCGAGCAAGCCTTGCAATTCAAACCAAAGCTGGTCGCTATCGGCGATACGTCGTTATTCCAGCAGGTTAAATCCGCTCTATCGTCCCATAGTATAAAAGTTGTTGCCGGAGAAGAGGGGATTCTGGAAGCCGCGTCTATGCCCGTCCATATGTCGATTGCTGCGATTGTAGGTATGGGGGGCCTTAAATTTGCCATGGCAACGCTTGGCAACGCTAAAGTTCTGGCGATCGCGAATAAAGAACCTTTGGTTGCTGCCGGAAAACTTTTTCTCGATCTGGCAAAATCAAAGAATACAAAAATTCTGCCATTGGATAGCGAGCATAATGCGATTTTTCAGGTTTTTGAAAATGACAATCGTACATCCATCTCGAAACTTATTTTGACGGCCTCAGGCGGACCGTTCCGTACCTGGTCTTATGAAGAGATGGAGAAGGCAACGCTGGAACAGGCGCTCAAACATCCTAATTGGAGCATGGGGTCGAAGATTACCATCGATAGCGCAACTTTGATGAACAAGGCGCTTGAAGTTATCGAGGCTTCTTATTTGTTCGATATGCCATGGGATAAAATCGATGTGCTTATCCATCCGCAATCGGTCGTTCATTCTATGGTCGAATATGCGGACGGATCCGTCTTGGCACAGCTCGGCGCGCCAGATATGCGTACGCCTATCGCTTATGCGCTTGCATGGCCGCAGCGCATGGAAACGTCCGGCGAAAAACTAGACTGGACGAAAGTTCAGAATTTGGAATTTTATCAACCTGATTTAGGCAAATTTCCGGCGCTGAGAATGGCCTATGATTGCCTGAAAGGTGATTCTCACCTGCCTGTTATCTTCAATGCCGCCAATGAAATCGCGGTCGAAGCTTTCTTGAATAAAAAAACAGGCTTCAACGATATTTTGCGAATTGTCGGAAAAAGTTTGGAATCTCAAGACCTTGTACCTGTACATAGCCTTGAGGATGTAATAAATCTTGATAAATCTGTGCGCGAGCGAACAAAATCCTATATAATCTAGTATCTCAAAACCTTAAGGATATCTAATGAACGAAATTTTTGAATGGGCCCAGATGGCGGCCACCAATATCGGCTTTTTCGGCGTGACTTTTCTCGCTGTATTGGGCCTGCTGGTTTTCATTCATGAGTGGGGCCATTATATCATCGCTCGCGCTTGCGGTGTTAAAGTCGATACATTTTCAATTGGTTTCGGTAAGGAAATTTGGGGTTTCAACGACAAGCACGGCACACGCTGGAAAGTTTCGCTGATCCCGCTCGGCGGCTATGTCAAAATGTTCGGTGATACGGATCCGGCCAGTGCAGGTCATGTCGAAGGCAATGAGCTGTCGGCAAGCGAACGTTCAGTTGCATTCTTTGCCAAGCCCGTAGGGCAGCGTGCGGCTATCGTATTTGCCGGTCCTGCAATCAATTTTATTTTTGCCATTATCGTTCTGGCTATCCTTTATATATCCGTCGGTAAACCGATTACGCCTCCGCAAGCGATGGGCGTGGAAGTTGGCGGGGCTGCGGACATGGCAGGATTCCAGCCGCACGATATCATCAAAACCATCAATGGCCGAGAAATTGAGAGCTTTGACAATATCAAGCGCGAAGTCATGATCGCCTTGAATACGGAGATGAATTTTATTGTTGAGCGAGATGGCAAGGAAATTGAGCTGAATGCCACGCCTAAAGTTGTTGAAGAAGAAGACCGCTTTGGCTTCAAGCATCAATTGGGCTTTTTGGGACTGATCGGTCCCGCCAACGGGCTTGATGTTACAGCTATTGCCAAGATCAATGGCCGTGAGACAGGCAAAGATGTGAATGCAACGCGTCAGGCCTTAGTTGAAAACATGGGCAAGGATCTCACACTCGAAATGACCGGCGGGAAGCCGGGGTCGAGCATGCGCGTGCGTCCGCCAGCCGATATGAATGAAAAGATCGGCGATGAGAAAGCTCCTGAGTATAACGCTCTTATCCTGGGCGTGCGCCCGGGTGATGAAATCCGAACCATGAATCCCATCTCAGCCGTCGGTGAAGCCGTTGTCGATACAGGCCAGATTATTTCCGATACATTGAAAGCCTTAGGCCAGATGATTACCGGAACGAGAAGCGCGACCGAGCTGGGCGGCATTATCCGAATCGGTGCGATTGCCGGTGACATGGCGGAGCGGGGAATGATCGCGCTTGCGACGTTCACGGCTCTACTGTCGATCAATCTTGGGCTTATTAACCTTTTCCCGATCCCGATGCTGGACGGCGGACATCTGGTTTTTTACGGACTTGAGGCCCTGAAAGGTCGTCCATTGTCCGAAAAAATGCAGGAATACGCGTTTCGCTTCGGTATGGTGGTTCTTGTTAGCCTGATGGTCTTCGCGAATCTTAACGATATCGTTCAGCTTATATTCTAATTTCATAATATATTCTGCCCAGTGTACCTCACTTGCCAAATAATGCTTGCTAGAGCACACTGGGCAGAGTAATTTTCTCCTGATTTATCAAGTCTAACAATCATTTACCGAGCCAGAGATCATTCCCATGCGGCAATATTTCCGTTACCTGTTTTCAACAGCTGCAATCATCCTAACAGCCGTCCCGTCATCATGGGCCGCGACCGTTAGGGAAATAAAAGTTGCTGGCACAGAACGAATTGAACCGGCAACGGTGATGAGCTATCTCGAGCTCAAACAAGGTGACGAAGCGTCCCAAGAAGCTCTGGATAGTGCATTGAAAGGATTGTTTGCAACAGGTCTGTTTGCCGACGTTACACTGTCCGAAAGTAATGGCGTTGTTACCGTAAATGTCGTCGAAAATCCGGTTATCAATGTCATCGCATTCGAAGGCAATGACGAGATCAAGGATGAAGAACTGCAAGCGGAAATTCAATTACGCTCGCGTCAGGTTTTTACGCGTACAAAAGTGCAGGAAGATGTTGCACGCTTGTATGAAATTTATCGCCGCAAAGGCCAGTATTCCGCCGAAATCGAGCCGAAAGTTATCAAGCTTGACCAGAACCGCGTCAATCTTGTCTTTGAAATTTCCGAAGGTCCCGTAACGGATATCAGCACAATTCGTTTTGTCGGCAATGAGCGTTTCAGCGATGATGAATTGCGCAGCGAAATGACGTCACAGGAAGCTCGCTGGTATAATTTCCTGACAACGGCTGACCGTTACGATCCAGACCGCTTATCCTTTGACCAAGAAAAACTGCGCCAGTTTTATTTGAAAGAAGGATATGCCGATTTCCGCATTCTGTCGGCGGTATCTGAATTGTCTCAAGACAAGAAAAACTTTTACATCACAATGACCGTGGATGAAGGCGAACGCTATAAAGTCAATGATATCCGCGTTAATTCTCAAATACGCAATCTGGATCCGGCAAGTTTAACTGATCAGGTCAATTTTAAGGTCACCGATTGGTATAACGCCGAAGAAGTCAAAAACTCCGTCGATCTAATGACGAAGAAACTGGGCGATATGCAATATGCTTTCGTAACAGTCGTGCCGGATGTCGTGCGTAATCGCGACCAGAAAACGGTCGATATCGTTTTCAACATCAATGAAAGCCCACGCGTTTTCGTTGAGCGCGTCGATATCAACGGTAACGTGCGTACGCTTGATAAAGTCGTTCGTCGTCAAGTTGAACTGGTCGAAGGCGATCCATTCAACCGCACGAAGCTGGCGAAATCCGAACAAGAGATCAAAGACCTTGGCTACTTCGAAAAAGTCGATGTCAAAACCTTGCCAGGTTCTGCACCTGACAAGACAGTCATCGATGTGAACGTAGCCGAGCAATCGACCGGTGAACTTTCTGTCGGAGCCGGTTTCTCGACCGCCGACGGTCCATTGGCAGACTTCCGCATTCGTGAACGTAACCTGCTTGGCAAAGGTCAGGATTTGACACTTGCAACAACGATTGCCGGAAAACGCAGCGAATTCGATCTATCTTTCACAGAACCATATTTTATGGATCGCGATATTGCGGCTGGTGTCGATCTGTTCCACATCACGCGCGATCAACAGGATGAATCTTCTTTCGATCAGAAACGTACGGGCGGCGGTTTGCGCCTAGGCTATCCATTGTCCGAAAACCTGCGCCAGACATTGCGTTACCGCATCGAGCAAAATGAAATCGACAATGTCGATTCCGATGCTTCCAGATTTATTAGAGATCAGGAAGGCCAGCGTTTTACCTCTGCGATTTCACAACGTCTTGCCTATGATGATCTGGACAGCAAGCTATTCCCGACAGATGGTTACAGTCTATGGCTCGATACTGAATTTGCCGGTCTTGGCGGCGATGCAAAATATGTTTCCGGTAAAGCCGGTGCGGCCTATTATTATCCAGTATCCAAAGGCTGGGTCTTCAATCTTTTGGGAGAAGGCGGCGCGATCAAAGGCGTGATGGATGAAAAAGTCAGGATTAACGAGCGGTACTTCCTTGGCAACAACACCTTCCGTGGTTTTGAAAAAGCCGGTATAGGACCGCGTGATGAAGTTACAGGTGATGCACTCGGTGGTAACTATTTCTATCGCGGTACGGCAGAGCTGACATTCCCGCTCGGCTTCCCGGAAGAAATGGGCATTGCCGGTCACTTGTTCAACGACATTGGTTCTCTTTGGGAGCTCGAGGACGGCAATCAGGCAGGAGTGCAGGATGAAGCATCCTTGCGTGCCGCCGCCGGTATCGGTGCGTCATGGCGCTCTCCGTTCGGTCCGGTTCGGGTGGATCTGGCCGCTCCATATATCAAGGAAGACTTTGATAAGGATGAATTGTTCCGCTTTAGCTTTGGTACAAGATTCTAATTTTAAACGGAGTTATCTGTCATGAAAAAACTGGCGCTTTTGGCCATCGCTTTTGCAACGCTGTCTTTATCCGCAGTGGAAGCATTCGCTGAAGTTTCAATCGGTATTATCGACACGCGAAAAATCGTTGATGAATCTGCTGCCGGTAAGAACCTTGCCGCGCAATTGAAAACCCGTCAGGAAAGCCTGCAAAAAGAAGCGGGCGCTTTCGAACAAAAACTGAAAGCCGAAGAACAGGATATTATTGCCAAGCGTAAGGAAATGAAGCCTGAAGAATTCGACGCCAAGAAAAAGGCGTTCGAACAGGAATTCATGAAGAGCCGCCAGACGATCCTGACCAAAAGCTCAGACCTAGATACCGTGCGCAAGAAAGCACTTGCCGAGCTGCAAAAAAATCTCGCCAAGGCCGCTGCCGATATTGCCGATGAGAAAAAACTTTCCATGATCGTCGACCGCCAGTTTGTCATCTTGGCGGAAGAAAGCATGGATATTACTGCAGAAGTCATGAAAAAACTGAATGAGACGGTAAAAGAAATACCGCTTGGCAAGTAGACATGCCCGATCAAAGATTCTTTCATAAACCTGTCGCTTTATCACTCGCCCAGCTTGCGGCGAAATGCGATATGGAACTTGCCGATCCAGCTGATGGCGATTTTATTGTCGGGGACCTCGCGCCGCTTGATGCCGCCGGTTCCGCCCATTTATCCTTCTTGGACAACCGTAAATATCGCGAGCAATTTCAAAACACGAAAGCCGGCGCGTGTATCGTCCATCCCGAATTTAAAGATATCGCTCCTAAAGACGTTCGTTTACTTTTAAGCAAAGCGCCATATAAATCCTATGCACTCGCGTCTGCGATGATCAATCCTGATCCAAAACCCGATACAAGCATTTCATCTTTCGCCCGTATCCATGAAACAGCGAAGATAGGCGCGAATACCACGATCGAGGATTTCGTTATCATTTCCGAAGATGCGGAAATTGGTGATAATTGCTGGATCGCGCCTTATACTTTTATCGGCAAAGGCGTCAAAATCGGTAATAACTGCCGCATCATGCAGAATGTAACCATCACACATTCCCTGATCGGCGATAATGTCAAAATCTATACAGGGGCGCGCATCGGGCAGGAAGGTTTTGGTTTTGCGATCGACCGTGCCGGCTTTGTCAAAGTGCCGCAACTTGGCCGCGTTATTATCGAAGGATATTCCGAGATCGGCGCAAATACGACGATTGATCGCGGCGCTTTAGGTGATACGGTTATCGGTCTTGGCACATGGCTTGATAATTTAATCCAGATCGCCCATAACGTCAAAATTGGTAAAGGCTGTATAATGGCGGCTGGCGTCGGCATTTCAGGCAGTTGCGAAATAGGCGACTATGTGATGCTCGGCGGACAAGTTGGCATTGTCGGCCATCTTAAAATCGGTACGCTGGCCAAGGTTGCGGCAAAATCCGGCGTGACACGCGATATCCCTGCTAAAGAAGAGTGGATGGGATATCCCGCCATGCCGATGAAGCAATTTTTACGTCACACAGCATATTTAAACCGCAAAACAGTGCGCCATAAAAAAGAGGCATAAGATGACACAAGCACTTCCTATCGATGTTCGTAAAATTATGGATATGATCCCGCATCGTTACCCGATGCTGCTCATTGACCGAATTGTTGAGTTTGAACCAAATATGAAGGCTGTCGGCCTTAAAAACGTTACGATCAATGAAGACTTCTTCAACGGGCATTTCCCAGGTGCGCCGGTTATGCCGGGCGTTCTAATTATCGAAGCCATGGCCCAGACATCTGCCGTTCTCGTCGTCGCGTCAAACCCGAAAGATGGTGAAGGCAAACTGGTCTATTTCATGACCATTGAGAGCGCGAAATTCCGCAAACCTGTCGTGCCGGGAGATCAGCTTTTGTTGACTGTCACAACTATCAAATCTCGCGGCGCGGTCTGGAAATTCAAGGGCGAAGCACATGTTGACGGCCAATTAGTAGCCGAGGCAGAATTCGGGGCGATGATTGTCGATCCAGATAAAAACGTAACAAGCTGAAAACCTTTGTGAGTTGCTGGCAGATAAGGATAATTTAAGTTAAAGCCATGAGTACACAGATTCATCCGTCCGCCATTATCGATCCCAAAGCCCAGCTTGGTGCCAACGTAAAAATTGGTCCTTTTTCTGTTGTTGGCGCGAATGTTCAGCTTCATGACAATGTCGAGCTGAAATCCCATGTTGTGGTCGAAGGAAATACAACGGTGGGCGAAGGCACGATAATCTATCCTTTTGCCTCTATCGGCCATGCGCCACAGGATTTAAAATTTCATGGCGAATCTTCCGAGCTTCTTATCGGTAAGAATAATAAAATCCGTGAACACGCGACGATGAATCCCGGAACTGAAGCCGGCGCAATGAAAACAATCGTTGGTGATAATTGTCTTTTTATGATGAGTACACATGTGGCGCATGATTGTATTCTTGGCAATAACGTCATAATGGCAAACAATGCGACACTGGGAGGACATGTCGTTGTCGGCGATCATGTTTTGCTTGGTGGATTATCAGCAGTACACCAATTCGTTCGCATCGGCTCATACGCCGTCATCGGGGGAATGAGCGGTGTAGAAAGCGATGTCATTCCTTATGGCCGCGTTAAAGGTGAGCGCGCCTTTCTGGCCGGATTGAATTTGATCGGTCTTGAGCGCAACGGCTTTAATAAGGACCAGATCAGAAATCTTCAGCGCGCTTTCAACCAGCTCTTCGGCGATGAAGGCACGATGGATCAACGGATTGAAATGGTATCTTCCGATTTTAATTCAGATCAGGCTGTTAAAGAAATTATAGAATTCGCACGCGGCAAGACAAAATTCCCTCTCTGCTCACCTTCCAAGAAAGCGGCCTGATCGTGCGACCCGGCCTGATTGCTGGCGCAGGGAAACTGCCTTATCTTTTAATTGAAAAATGGGAAGGGCAAGGGCTATCACCGACCATTATCGCCATCGATGGTTTTGCAGAACCTGATCTTTACTCAGGTAAAACCGGCGTTACTATCCCGCTTGGTTCCGCCGGTAAAATGATTTCTTATTTGAAAGAAAATAACGTCACTGATCTGGTCGTCACGGGCCGCGTATCGCGCCCCAATCTTATGAAGTTAAAGCCTGATCCTCGCGGCATGATGGTTATCGCTAAAATTCTATTAAAGAAAAAAATTGGCGACGACGCGCTTCTTCGCATCATTAAATCTGAAATTGAAAAGGATGGGTTTAATTTACGTTCGGTTCAGGAATTTGTGCCGGAGATTTTAACGCCGGAAGGTATTCTAACAAAAACGCCTATTCCTCCGGAAGCCTTAGAGTCCATCGATCTTGGCTTTCAAGCGTCGCGTGATCATGGAGCGAAAGATCTGGGTCAGTCAGTCATTGTGCAAAATGGTTCTGTCATCGGCGTTGAAAGCGAGAAGGGCACAAATGCTCTCATACGCGAAGCTGGTAAGAATAAGCAAACTGGCTTAGGGCCTATTCTCGTCAAAACTTGCAAGCCGCAACAGGAAAAGGCACTTGATTTACCGACTGTCGGCATTTCAACGGCAAGAGAAGTTCAGGTAGCAGGTTTTTCCGGTATCGTTTTACAAGCGCATGATACTATTCTTCTCGACCGTGAAGACGTCATTGCATTTTGCGACTCCCATAATATTTTTCTCTACGGAAAAACGGCATGAAAATTTTTATTATCGCGGGTGAAGCGTCAGGAGATCAATTAGGTGCCGCCGTTCTGCAAAGTTTGAAAAGAATGGTGCCTGGAGTCGATATACGCGGCATCGGCGCTGAAGCGATTAAAAATGCGGGCTTGCGCGAAAGCCTGTTCCCAATGGAAGAATTGTCTTTAATGGGCGTAGCGGAAATCCTTCCTGAAATTCCGCATATGCTTAAACGTATTCGTCAGACAGTCGATGCAATTAAAGTTTATAATCCTGACATTGTTTTAAGCGTAGATTGCCCTGAATTTTCTTTGCGCGTTCAGGAAAAGCTTGCCGAAACTTCTTGTCGCGCCAAACGCATTCATATGGTTGCGCCAAGCGTTTGGGCATGGCGTTCTGGTCGCGCGAAGAAAATTGCCAAATTTCTCGACGGTATTATGTGCCTGTTTCCCTTCGAGCCGCCCTATTTTGAGCGTGAAGGCCTGCAAGCTGTATTTATCGGTCACACGATGATGGGGTCGGGAATACTCGACGCCAATGGCGCAAATTTTCGTTTTCGTCATATGATTGGAAATGACCGAAAAGTGGTTGGATTGTTTTTTGGCAGTCGCAAGGCAGAGATCGAGAGATGTTCCGATATTATTCTGGATGCAGCATGCGAACTTCGGAAGGAAAATCCCGATATTTATTTTATCGCGCCAACCATTCCGCGTTGGAAAGAATTTCTGGAAGAGAAATTTAAAGAGCGTTTTTTAAACGGCATGGTCCTCACTGACGAGAAATGGGATTCTTTTGCCGCTTGTGACGCGGCAATTGTCGTGTCGGGTACGGTCGCGCTTGAAATAGCCGTGGTCGGCGTGCCACACGTCGTGACCTATAAAATGAATCCTGTCACATGGAAAGTTTTCCGCCGTTTCGTTAAAACGCCGTTCGGACATTTGGCTAATATTCTTCTAGGCCGCGAAGCGGTGCCGGAATTCATGCAGGAAAGAGCGACATGTAAGAACATCTCGCCTGCCTTATCGAAACTTTTAAGCGATACAGAAGAACGTCGATTGCAATGTCACGATCTCAAGAATGTACGCTCGTTCCTGATGGCGGATAATAAAAATCCGGCAGATGTGGCTGCCGGATTCTTGATTGATTCTATTTCGTCCTAGCGTTTTTCAACAGGTACGAATTCACGTTGCTTTGCACCGTTGTATAGCTGGCGAGGACGGCCGATGCGGTTTGCCGGCTCTTCCATCATTTCTTTCCATTGCGATACCCATCCGACTGTACGGGCAACGGCAAAGAGAACCGTGAACATGCTTACCGGGAAGCCCATCGCTTTCAGAATAATGCCTGAATAGAAATCGACATTCGGATACAGCTTGCGGTCAATGAAATATTGATCGGAGAGGGCGATACGCTCCAGTTCCATTGCGATATCGAGAAGTGGATCTTTAACGCCAAGTTCTGCCAGAACCTTGTCGCATGACTCTTTCATAACGGTCGCGCGCGGATCGAAGTTTTTATACACGCGGTGACCAAAGCCCATCAATTTATATTTCTTGGTTTTTACGCCTTCAATGAATTCAGGGATTTTGTCTACTGAACCGATCTCGGCCAGCATTTCAAGAACGGCCTGGTTGGCACCTCCATGCGCAGGACCCCAAAGAGAAGCGATGCCCGCGGCAATACAGGCAAATGGGTTGGCTTGTGACGAGCCGGCAAGACGGACCGTCGATGTCGATGCGTTTTGTTCATGGTCTGCGTGAAGAATAAATATCTTATCCATCGCGTCGGCCAAAATAGGGTTCACCTTGTATGGTTCTGCCGGAACGGCGAAACACATATGCAGGAAGTTTTCGGCAAAACCGAGATCGTTGCGCGGATACACAAACGGCTGGCCGATGGAGTATTTAAACGCCATCGCCGCCAGTGTCGGCAATTTAGCGATCAAGCGATGTGCGGAAATCTCACGCTGATCTGGATCGTTGATATCCAGAGAGTCATGGTAGAACGCTGCCAAAGCCCCTACAACGCCGCACATAATCGCCATTGGGTGAGCGTCGCGGCGGAAACCACGGAAGAAGAATTGTAATTGTTCATGCACCATCGTGTGATAGGTGATGTCTTTTTTGAATTTTTCGAATTGTTGCTTGTTCGGCAGGTCGCCATATAGTAGGGCATGTGCGACATCAAGAAATGTCGAGTATTCAGCAAGATCTTTAATGTCGTAACCGCGGTGAAGCAAAATACCTTTATCGCCATCGATAAAAGTAATGCGTGATTTACAGCTGGCGGTCGATGTGAAAGCCGGGTCTAACGTAAAGTGATCTGTTTCTTCGTAGAGGGGGCGGATATCGATAACGCTAGGGCCCATTGTACCGTCCAGAACTGGCAGTTTCCAGTTTTCGCCTGTCTGGTCGTTGGTCAGCGTAAATGTTTTTCCGGTCGGGTTATCTTGTGAAGCAGACATATTATGATGATCCTTTTGAAATAAGACAGACTTTAGAAGCGAGGAAGTCAAAGGTAAGTCAGGATGGTTAATTTCTTCTAAACAATCTAAGCTTTCGACAGGACAGCTTCAAGTCGGCGTATTGTTTCTTCTTTCCCTAATGCTTCGGCAATGTGCGGAATGGACGGCGAAACACCGCGACCGGTCAAGGCGGCGCGAAACGGCATCATGACTTTTCCCAATTTGCCACCGAAATCCGATTGTGAAAGCTCCTTTGTCATAGTTTCTATATCACTGGCCTCGAAACTGGACAGAGAAGATATTTTCTCCAGTATTTTGCGAATGGCAGACAGGCCATCTTCTGTAAACTGGCCTTGAGCTTTCTCGTCATGAGACGAAATCGTACCGATCATGATTTCCGCTTCATCGGCCATCTGGACGATTGTCTTATGGCGCGATTTCAATTCATCCATCATTTTTAAAATGCGGGATTTTTCTTCAGCTTTCGGCGGCGTATTCAAAAACGGTAACATCAGATCATAGAGCCTATCATTATCAGCGAGCTTAAGGTAATGCGCATTGATAAAATTCAGCTTGTTGTAGTCCCATCGCGCCGGAGATTTAACGATACCGCCCAGATCGAACCATTCAATCGCTTGTCCACGAGAAATGATCTCATCATCGCCATGACCCCAGCCGAGTTTCAAAATATAATTGCACATCGCCTCCGGCAAATATCCCATGTCGCGATATTCTTCAACACTGGCCGCGCCTTTGCGTTTTGACATTTTGCCGCCGCTTTCATCGAGGATAAGCGGGATATGAGCATAAACCGGAACATTCCATTCCATCGCGTAATAGATAATATTCTGGCGGAAGGTGTTATTAAGGTGGTCGTCGCCGCGAATGACATGCGTCACGCCCATATCATGGTCGTCAACCACGACAGCCAGCATATAAGTTGGCACGCCGTCGGAGCGCAGGATAATAAAATCGTCCAGATGGTCCGCAGATACTTTGACTTCGCCCTGAACCTCGTCTTGAACGATGCTTTCGCCTTCCAGCGGCGCTTTAATACGAATAACGGGTTTGATATGAGCAGGCGGTGTTTCCTTGCTATCACGCCATCTACGGTCGTAGAATTGATTGCTGCCAGCTGCCATCGCTTTATTGCGCATCTCTTCCAGTTCTTCCGGCGAGCAATAGCAATAATAGGCCTTACCGTCCTTCACGAGTTGCTCGGCAATTTCCTGATGGCGCTCACGCCGCGCATATTGTGAAACGATTTCGCCGTCCCAATCAAGGCCCAGCCATTGCATGCCACGGATCAAGGCTTCAACCGCTTCTTCGGAATGACGCTCGCGGTCGGTATCTTCGATTCGGAATGTCATTTTGCCTCCCGTATGTTTGGCGTATAGCCAATTGAACAAGGCGGTACGGGCGGTCCCGATATGCATAAAACCGGTCGGAGAAGGGGGGAAACGTGTGATGACTGTCATTTTGAAGCTCTAAATTATGGAATGAATATACCACCTGTCATCCTGAGCGCAAGCGAAGGATCTATGGCGGGCTTCTAAAACAGGATCCTTCGTTTACACTCAGGGTGACAAGCTTTAAAAGATTATACAAAGACGGGGGAAAGTCTTGTTAGAAAATCTGGACAATTGGCTCGGGAGCCAAAAAGACAATTTAATCCTGTGGATTCCGGTTTTTCTTGGAATAGGATCCGCTGTCTATTTCTCTCTTTTGTTCGAACCTATAAAATTATTATCCGGCTTTTTCTGGGGCGTTTCTCTTGTCGCCTTACTCCTGGTTTTTGTTCACCGTGCTGAAATTAAATTCATCTGGTTTTTTCTTATCCTGGCCGTTTTCTTATCGGTAAGTGGGTTCGGCCTTGCGCAGCTGAAAACAAATATCGTTCATACGCCTTTGCTTTCGAAAGAAACTCGCCCCTTAATTGCCGAGGGCAGGGTAGCGCATACCGAAATTCTAGATGGCCGCAAAGGCACACTGGTCATTCTCGATGATGTTAAACTTGAGAACTTTGAAGCGAAAGATACGCCGAAGAAAATCCGCCTGACATCGAAACTGCGCGTGCGGTTTAATCTTGGGGAACGCGTGCAAATGCTCGTCAAACTTACACCACCATCAATGCCAGTCATGCCCGGCGCATATGATTTCCGGCGGCACTATTATTTCGACGGTATAGGCGCGATGGGTTTTATTCTGAAGAAGCCTGTCGTCATTACGGCTCCGCCGGAAAACGATATGTCGCTTTTCCTTGAACGTTTGCGCAAAACCATGGGCGAATATATCAAGGCTTTATTACCGTCCAGAATTTCAGGTATCGTGACGGCGCTTGTTACCGGCGAACGTGCCGCCATTCAGGAAGAGGATTGGGACGCGCTGCGGGTTTCCGGTCTCGCGCATATTATCTCCATTTCCGGTCTGCACGTTGTTTTAATCGCCACACCGATTTTCTTTTTCGTTCGTTTGTTTCTGGCGGCTATTCCACGCCTGGCGCTGCGTTACCCGATTAAAAAGATAGCGGCGGTTGTGGCTTTGATCGGCTGCAGCCTCTATGTCGTATTGGTCATGCCCGCGGTGCCGACCTACCGCGCACTGCTTATGACCGGAATAGGATTAATCGCCATCATGATCGACCGTTCGCCGTTTTCGCTCAGACTGGTATCTTTCGCCGCCATCATTGTTTTATTGTTCGCGCCAGAGAGCATCTGGTCGGCGAGCTTCCAACTTTCTTTCGCAGCGGTTATATCCTTAATACTATCCGCTGAATGGACCCGTGAGTATTGGTCGAAATGGCGCAATAATGCGAGCCATGTCCGTAAATTTCTTATTTACCTCGCTGGCAGTATTTTCACGACGCTTGTGGTGTCGATTATCACGGCGCCGCTCGCCGCATATCATTTCCAGCAAATCCCGATTTACAGCGTTGTTGCAAATGCGCTGATTATACCGCTTTCGGCTATCATCATTATGCCGATGACGATTGCGACTTTCCTGCTCTGGCCATTTGCCGCGCAGGATATCGCCCTGAAAATTATGGGTTACGGGATTGAATGGATGCTGGCCATCGCTCATGGCATATCAAGCTTGCCGGAAGCTTCATGGAATATCGCCGCCTGGCCGATATCAGCTATGGTTTGCTTTGTCTTCGCAGGATTATCTTTATATTTATTGCATGGCAGGACGCGATGGATTTCCGCTATCGGCGTAGCGGCAGGGTCGGTCTTTATTTTCTTTTATCAACCGCCTTCTATCCTCATCTCTCAAAGCGGCGGTTTGATGATGATCAGGGATGGCGATAAAATTTATTTATCGTCATCAATGAAGGATAAATTCTTTGCTGAGAACTGGGTCAAACGCTTGGGATTGGAAGAAGGCTCGGCTTTGCTTTTCCCGAGGGAAGGTCAGGTTTTATTATCAGGAGGCTCAATCACCTGTGGTGAAGGTCAGTGCCGCATTATCCGTGACGGGAAGAAGATTACTTTTGGCAATGATTACTATGCGCTGAAAACAGATTGCGACTGGGCGGATATCATCGTTACGCCAACGGCGTTTCGCGACCGCAATTGCAAGGCGCGTATCAATAACAAATTCACACTAATGGATTCCGGCACAGTAGAGATTGCCGAAGACGGTTCGGTCAAAACAGTAGCTTATTCATTAGGCAAAAAACCGTGGAGTCCGGTTAGTGATAGGTACGGATCAAACTCGCGAGTTCGCCCTGAATCTGCACGCGGTCAGCTGTAAGGACGCGCGGTTTATAAGCATCGTTCTCCGGCTCCAGAATAACTTTCCCGGCTTCGCGGCGAAGGCGTTTTAACGTGACTTCCTGACCGTCTACAAGGGCAACGACAATTTTGCCATCGCGGACTTGGGTTGTCTTCTTGATGACGACGATATCGTGGTCGTTGATACCGGCCTTGATCATGGAATCCCCATCGACGCGTAGTGCGTAATGGTCGCCATTACCGAGCAGGCTGGCCGGAACTTCAAAGAAATCATTTTCATTGCGGATCGCTTCGATTGGCGTACCGGCAGCAATCTTGCCAAGCAGGGGCAGGGAGACGATATCCCCCAGCGTATCCATAAGCTTCTCTTTCAAAGATGGCTTGACCGTCTTTGCGCCTTCAGGCTTGAACCCTTCCGGCAGTTTCTTGACTTCCAAGGCACGGGCGCGATTTGGCAGGCGCTCCAGATAGCCGCGCTCCACGAGAGAGGTAATCAGGCGGTGAATACCGGATTTGGATTTTAAATCGAGGGCGTCTTTCATTTCCTCGAAAGACGGGGCGATATCGCCTTCTTTCATGCGGTCATGGATAAAAAGCAGTAATTCGCGTTGTTTCTTGGTCAACATAGACTGGTTATCCTATCATAGGGCCCGTTTTGGACTGTTTTCGTTCTATGTTAGTTCTACTCCGATTCTAGCCTTCTGCCAAGGAGTTTTTTGACCGCCTGTCCTATATCGGCTTCGCGCATTAGGCTTTCGCCGACGAGAAAGGCATCATAGCCTGCGGCAAAAAGGGATTTCAGATCGTCATGGCTGTGAATGCCGCTTTCAGCCACGCGGATAATATTCGACGGAATTTTTTCTAAAAGAGCGAAGGCGGTATCGAGGCTGACCTCCAAAGTCTTAAGGCTGCGGGAATTGACGCCAAGCATTTTAGGCGATAGCTCAAGGGCGCGGTTCAGTTCTTCTTCATCATGTACTTCGACCAGAACATCCATGCCCAAATCTGTCGCCAGATTGTAGAGCATCTTCGCTGTCTTATCATCGAGTGCCGCCATGATAATTAAAATACAATCTGCACCAAGTGCGCGGCTTTCGACGATCTGGTAAGGCGTAAGCATAAAATCCTTGCGGATGCAGGGCAGGCGAATGACACTGCGTGCTGCCTCGAAATCCTCGTCACTGCCTTTGAAATAAGGCTGGTCTGTCAGGATTGACACACAAGTCGCGCCGTTGCTTTCATATATTTTGGCAATTTTGCGCGGATCGAAATCACTGCGAATAACGCCTTTGCTCGGGCTCGCTTTTTTGACTTCCGCGATCAAGGCCGGTTCGCCTGCTTCTTTTATCTGGCGAATGGCGTGAATAAATCCGCGTGATACGCTTTGGATTTTTGCCCGCTCGGACATGACAACATCGGGAATCAAATGTTGCATTCTCTGGACGTAATCCAGTTTCTCACGACATATTTCGGCTAATACGCTCATTTGTGGTTTGTAAAATCCCTGTAAGAGTTCAGCACCATTAAAGCCTTGCCATCATCTATTGCCTTTGCCGCCATGGCAACCCCGTCTTTTAAGAAGTCCACTTTATCAGAAACCAGTAGAGCGGCAGCGGCATTGGCCAAAACAATATTCCTGTATGAAGATTTCTCGCCTTCCAGAAGGCTCATCAAGGCCTTGGCATTTTCCTGTGCCAACCCGCCTTCGATATCCTTCGCGATAATAGGAGGCAGACCGAAATCCTCGGGTGTTAAAACCCGCTCAGAAATATCGCCGTTATCCAGAATGGTGCAGTAGGTTTTTCCGGTCAGCGTAATTTCATCGAGTCCGTCTTCACCGTGAACGATCCATGCTTTTTCAGTCCCAAGTTCCCGCAGCACATGCGCAAACACAGGTAAAAGCTTGCGATCATAGACGCCTATCAATTGGCGTTTTGTATTGGCTGGATTGGCCAGTGGCCCAAGCAGATTGAAGATCGTGCGGAAACCGAGTTCCTTGCGAAGCGCAGCCAGCGGTTTTAAAACCGTATGATGATGGGGCGCCATCAGGAAACAAAAATTGATATTCTCGAGGGCCTTCTCGCAATCTTCCTTACTAACGACCAGATTAACGCCGAGCGCCTCCAGAACATCTGCCGCGCCGGATTTTGAGCTTGCCGCGCGGTTGCCATGTTTCGCAACCGGCACGCCGCACCCAGCCAGTATCAAGGCGGTTGCTGTCGATATATTATACGTTCCTGACGCATCACCGCCGGTGCCGCAGCAATCGATAGATTTCTCCGGCGCGAAAATCGGGTCGACCTTGTCTTTTAAAAATCCGACCGCGCCGATAATTTCTTCGGGCGTCTCGCCGCGCAAAGACATGCCCATGAGAAACGCGCCGATTTGCGCCTGCGTATATTTGCCTTCGGTAATGCCGGATAAAGCTTCGTACATTTCATGACGGTCGAGCGTCGCGCCTGCTCTGATCTTGATTAAAATTTCCTGCATTAGCGTATAATCTCCAGAAAATTTTTGATCACCGCATGACCATGTTCGGTCGCGATACTCTCGGGATGGAATAACACGCCGTGAATGGGTTTTGTTTTATGCTGCAACCCCATGATAATGCCATCCTCTGTCCATGATGTCGCTTCCAGAACATCTGGAAAGCTTTCACGCTCTGCGATCAGGGAATGATAACGCGTGACATCATAAGGTGAGGGAAGATCTTTGAAGATCCCTTTGCCGTCATGCTTTATTTTCGACAATTTGCCATGCATCGGGGCGGGCGCACGAACGATCTTGCCGCCGAAAGCCTGTGCCATCGATTGAAACCCAAGACAGACGCCAAACATCGGAATATCTTGCTCGGCGCATGCTTTAACAAGATCAAGGCAAATTCCTGCCTGGTCGGGGTTGCAAGGGCCGGGCGACAAAATAATCGCCGAAGGTTTTTCGTCTAAAATCTGTTCGACTGTTTTTTCGTCATTGCGGATAACGTTGCAAGCCTCACCCAGATCGCCGAAATACTGGACAAGGTTGAAGGTAAAGCTGTCATAGTTATCGATTAAGGTGATCATAATTCATTATGCGCTTTTTGTTGTCTAAATGCATTTTCAAGCGCATCTTCGGCAGCCATAGTAATAGCACGCGCTTTGATAATGGTTTCATTATATTCGGATTCCAGGTCGCTATCGGCAACAATGCCTGCGCCTGACTGTACATGAATTTTACCGTCTTTGATCAGAGCTGTGCGGAGGGCTATACAAGTATCGACATTGCCGTTGCCGGCCAGATAGCCGATACAGCCGCCATAGAATTTACGCTTGTCCGGTTCCAGTTCGTCGATGATTTCCATCGCGCGAATTTTCGGCGCACCCGATACTGTGCCTGCCGGAAAGCCCGCCATCAAAGCATCGAGTGGATCAATATCGGATCGTAAATCCCCCTCGACATTCGAAATGATATGCATGACATGGGAATAATATTCGATAATGAATTTTTCGGTGACGTTGACGCTGCCGATATCCGATACGCGGCCTACATCGTTGCGCCCGAGATCGAGCAGCATCAAATGCTCGGCTAACTCCTTTGGATCGGATAACAGATCGGTGGCCAATAGATCGTCTTCGATTTTGTCCTTGCCGCGCCTGCGGGTTCCGGCAATCGGACGGATAGTAATCTTTCCCTCCCGAACCCGGACCAGAATTTCAGGGCTGGATCCGATCAATGAGAACCCCGGGAAATCAACGAAGAATAAAAACGGTGATGGATTAACGCGGCGCAAAGATCGATAGCAATCGAATGCCGATAACGGGAAATCCGCCGAAAAGCGTTGTGACAAAACGACCTGAAAAATATCGCCGGACAAGATATACTCCTTGGCGCGATTGACCATGCCGAAAAAATCGTCCTTTGGCATATTGGTTTTGAAATCGATCGAAGATGGTAATTCTTTGGGCGGCGATGACAACGGACGCGCTGCATTCAGCTTGGCGATAATATCTTCGATACGCGCAACTTTCGCGTCATAAATACTGCGTGCAGATTTCTCCGAATTATTCTTATGCTCGTAAACGGGGCTCGTAATGCAAATTTGGTGCTTAAGATTGTCGAATATCACCAGAATTTGTGGCCGCGAGAAAATGGAATCCGGAATACCCAAAGTATCAGGGTTGTCATCTGGAATCCGCTCCACTTCGCGGATCATATCATAGCCCATAAAGCCAAACAGGCCCGATGGCGCCATTGGCGGCAAGCCGTCCGGCACGATGTCCAGACGGCAATCTTTCATGGTTTTTTTGAGAGACAAAAGCGGCGCCTCATGCTGGGGCTGGGAATTGATTGACACGATATCGTTCTGGTACGACCAGATTAAGTCAGGATCGAAACCAAGGATGGTGTAGCGGCCCAACGTATTGCCACCTTCGACAGATTCCAGCAGGAAGGAATAGGATTGATCCGTGCATAATTTCAGATAAGCAGAAATAGGCGTTTCGGTATCTGCGACAATCCACGACCAGACAAGCTGCGTCTGTCCGTTCTCAAAATGCGTTGTAAAGCTTTTTAAGTCAGGACCCTGCATTACTGTTCCGTAGATGCCTGTCCATACATGCGGTCCAGCAAGGGCTTATTAATCTCGACCTTATTGCTACGCTCGATGTGATTGATGAACGAAACGAAACGCTCTTCCTGCATATCTAGAGATAGATTTTTTTCAATATCGGCCAATTCGGATTTTGATGGCTCTTTTTTCGGCAATGACACGTTTTTGACTTTTACGATCTGGATGGATTCAATATCCGGAATGGCAACGGCCTTCGTGGCATCTGTCGCCATGATTTGCGCCACGCCTTGAGAATTCAATCCTTCCGGCGCTTTCGATCCACGGATTATTTTCGCTGTTTTTATTTTGGTTTTATTTTCGCCGGCGATTTTTTGCAGCGTGGTTTTCCCTGAATCGAGATCGCTGGTAATCTCTAGCGATTTAACCAGAAGCTTTCTTCTTTTCTCCAAAGCGCTCCATTTTTCCGTTACTTCAGCCTTGACGTCTTTTAAATCCTTGGCTTTTGCTTCAGTCATGCTGTTAACATGAACAGTAACCATTTTGCCGCCGGAGATTTCACTCAACGGGGAAGATTCGTTTGCGTTTGTCGTGAAGGCCGACTGAATGATCTTGCCTTCATCTGCGTTATAGGCTTTCAGGGCCGGAATTTTTGCATCTGTCGCGCCAAGCTTTTCAAGCTTGATAATTGTCAGTTTAAATTCGTCCTTTAGGCTTTCGGGGCTTTCACCTTCTGCCAAACGATCTTCGATTTTGTTCGTAACCTCGAACACGGCATCGCTGCTCGACGTATCGCTCAAATCTTTTTTGATCTGCACTTTGACGTCATCAAAGGCTTTTACGCCAGATGGCTGTTCTGACTGAATATAAAAGACATGCCAGCCAAGCGGCGTTTCCACCGGTCCGGCAAAACTTTTAACTTCTGCCGAGAATACAGGCTCTGCTAGTTGGGACGGCAGGGCTTTCTCTTCGAATTTTGCTGCCTTATTATAACTATCCGCTTTGCCTGTGACTTTCGTAACAGCGCCTTTGAGGTCTTTGGAGCTTTGTGCTTCCTTTAAAACATCATTGGCTTCTTTTTCCGTTTTTAAAACCGCCTGCTCAATCGTTCTTGTTCCGTCGATCTCGAAATTGCTTTTATTAGCGTCATAGAATTCTTTGGCTTGCTTATCGGTGACATCCTGCTTGCTAACAAGGCTTGCTGTATCGAGAATGCCGATGGTTGCATTTCTCGTTTCAGGGATGGCATATTCGCTTTTGATCGTGTCATAGAATTTTGTCAGCTGCTCGTCCGTCGGCTTATCCATTTTTACGGATGCTGCGGGCAGGGATAAATATTCAATCTCGCGTTCTTCCAGATTCCATTGATAGAAAGCGTTTGTCATCGCCGCCGGAACGTAAACACCGCCGCCGATCGTCTGGCGCAGAAGACCCGTCGATAAATCATTGCGGACGGATTCAACGAGCATTTTCTCGCTCATGCCCTGTGATTGCAGAAGACTTGCGAGAGCCTGTTTTACATCTCCTGTAGGTCCTGCCATAGGAAGAAGAGCTTTATGAAGTTCATCGGCCACTATTTTGTCACTCGCGATGATGCCGTAATCGAAAGCGGCTTTGCGGAGCAGGCGACTCATGATCTCGTTTTGAAGAATGCGGTCGATAATGCCCAGATTATAGGCTTCGGCGGATGGAATATTTTGCGCCTGCAACTGCGCACGCACGATGCGATCAAACTCGTTTGATTTAATCGGTCGTCCGTCGATTTCAGCGACGTTTGTCGATCCGACGCCATCGCGGAAAGTACCGGCACCATCGCTTAAAATCAGCCCAACGCCGCCAAGGAGTAAAATCCCCAGGAACAGGCCGGAAAAAACGCCGGTACGCATCTTGCTCAAAATCATCGACAACCTCTTGTATTAATTGCAGAGTGACTATATTCAGAACTTGTCAATCAAATCAATTGGAAAGCCTTATTTATGAAGAAGCTTATCGCTGGAAATTGGAAAATGAACGGTTCGCTTTCGGAAGCAGCCGCGCTTGCGAAATCAATTCCGAATGTAGAAACCGTGGATATTTGTATCTGCCCGCCGTTTCTTCATATCCAGACCGTGAAAGATAATTTGCAAAGCGGCGTTTTTCTAGGCGCACAGAATTCTTCGCAATTTAAAAACGGTGCTTACACGGGCGATATATCCGCTGCGATGGTAAAAGATGTCGGCGCTACATATGTGATCCTCGGCCATTCAGAGCGCCGCCAGTATTTTGGCGCGACAGATAAGATTATTTCAGACCAAGCCATTCTGGCTCACGCGGAAGGCCTTATTACTATTATTTGTGTTGGGGAAACCGAATCCGAGCGTGATCAGGGCAAAGCAGAAGATGTCGTAAAATCGCAGCTTTTAGGCTCTTTGCCTGACTGCGTGACATCTGAAAACACTGTAATTGCTTATGAACCCGTCTGGGCGATCGGTACGGGAAAAACAGCCACGCCGGACGATGTTAAATCCATGCACGCTTTTATACGTAATGTATTGAAGGAAAGACTGGACAAATTGGCTGCGATCCGTATTTTGTACGGCGGTTCGGTGAAGCCCGACAACGCTAAAGATCTTTTGCATATAGATAATGTAGATGGCGCTTTGGTAGGCGGGGCCAGCCTGAAGACTGACCAGTTCATGGAAATTGTGAACGCTGCGAAATAAGTATTTGATATGGAACATGTAATTCTCGTCATCCACCTGATTTTAACACTTGTCATGATCGGACTGATCCTGCTGCAACGCTCTGAGGGCGGCGGTCTTGGAATCGGCGGCGGTGGCGGTGGAATGGGCAGTTTTGCCTCGGCCCAGACGACGGCCAATGTTTTGACAAAAGCAACTCAATGGGTAGGCGGAGCATTTTTTGCGACCAGCCTTATTCTAGCGGTTCTGGCGTCACAACGCAGCTCAGCCCCGAGTATTCTCGATTCAGCCTCTCCTGCGGCGATTACAAAAGAAGCTCCGGCGGCTGAATCAAAATCCGAAGAACCTAAAAAAGCCCCTTCAGTACCAATAAGCCAATGACAAAATACATATTTATTACAGGTGGGGTCGTTTCCTCTTTAGGAAAGGGCCTTGGCTCCGCTGCGCTCGGCGCACTTTTGCAAGCTCGCGGTTACACGACACGCCTTTGCAAACTCGATCCGTACCTTAATATCGATCCGGGTACGATGTCGCCGTTTCAGCATGGTGAAGTTTTCGTGACCGATGACGGCGCGGAAACAGATCTCGATCTGGGTCACTATGAACGCTTTACAGGACGTCCGGCAACACAAACCGACAACGTCACTACAGGCAAAATCTACCTAAATGTTTTACAACGTGAACGCCGCGGCGAATATCTTGGCGCGACAATTCAGGTTATTCCGCATATCACCAACGAGATCAAAGATTTCATTCAGGAAAAAGAGGGCAGTGCTGATTTCGTGCTTGTTGAAATCGGCGGCACGGTCGGCGATATAGAAAGCCTTCCATTCTTGGAAGCCATTCGCCAATTCGGTAACGAAGTAGGCCCTGATCGCGCGATCTTTATCCATGTAACATTGTTGCCTTACATTGCAGCGGCTGGCGAGTTAAAAACCAAACCGACACAGCACTCGGTAAAAGAATTGATGTCGGTCGGTATTCGTCCGAATATCCTTCTTTGCCGTTCGGATCGCCCGATTGAAGATGACGATCTGCGTAAGATCGGCCTTTTCTGCAATATTCCGCATGAACGCGTTATTCCTGCGCTCGATGTCAAATCTATCTACGAAGTGCCTTTGACTTATCATGCGGAAGGTCTCGATACCGAAGTCTTGTCCTGCTTTGGAATCGCTGATGCGAAAGAACCGGATCTGTCGCAATGGCAGGAAATCGTTCATCGTATTAAAAATCCTGAAGCTCAAGTCAAAATCGGTATTGTCGGTAAATACACCGAGCTGACGGATAGTTATAAATCCCTGAACGAAGCCTTGATCCATGGCGGTATTGCCAACAACGTCAAAGTTCAACTGAAATTTTTGGAAGGCGAGACATTCGAAAAAGACGGCCATGCGGCCGAGCTTGAAGATGTCGATGCAATTCTCGTTCCCGGCGGTTTCGGCCAGCGTGGTACGGAAGGGATGATCAAAGCCGTTGAATTTGCCCGTACGCGAAAAGTGCCCTATTTCGGGATTTGTTTCGGCATGCAAATGGCTGTCATCGAAGCCACGCGCAATCTTGTCGGCTTGGCAGATGCAAACTCCACAGAATTCGGGGAATGCAAGGAGCCCGTCGTCGGTTTGATGACCGAATGGCTCAAAGGCAATGAAATGGTCACCCGCGATGATAAAGGCGATCTCGGCGGCACGATGCGGCTCGGCGCTTATAACGCCGCGCTGAAACCCGGCTCCTTGATTTCAAATATCTATGGCTCGACGACGATTTCCGAACGCCACCGCCATCGCTATGAAGTAAATATCAACTATGTCGAGCGTCTCGAAGCAAAAGGCATGGAATTTGCCGGCATGTCACCAAACGGTAAATTGCCCGAAACAGTGGAAATCCCAGAGCATCCCTGGTTTATCGGAGTGCAATACCATCCGGAATTGAAATCAAAACCGTTCGATCCGCATCCATTGTTCACGTCATTTATTAAAGCGGCGCTTGAAAAAAGCAGATTGGTATAAGTACCATGAAAACAGTATCCGTCGGCCAGATTAAAATTAGCAACGATTTGCCTTTTGCTCTCATCACAGGACCTTGCGTTCTTGAATCAAGAGATCACGCCTTTGACATGGCTGGAAAGCTGCAGGAAATCACCACAAAGCTTGGCATTCCTTACATCTATAAAACATCATTCGATAAAGCGAACCGCACCTCTATTAAAGGCGCGCGGGGTATGGGGCTTGATAAAGCCATCGAAATTTTCAAAGATTTGAAAAAAGACCTTGGCATGCCAGTTTTAACTGACGTGCATTCACCCGAGCAATGTGAAGCGTTGAAAGATGCAGTGGATGTATTACAAATCCCGGCGTTTTTGTGCCGCCAAACGGATCTTTTGATTGCCGCTGCCAAAACAGGTTTGGCGATCAATGTGAAAAAAGGCCAGTTCCTGGCTCCTTGGGACATGAAAAACGTTGCTCAGAAGATTTCCGACAGCGGAAATGAAAACATCATGCTCTGCGAGCGCGGTGCAAGCTTTGGTTATAACACCCTAGTTGTTGATTTCCGCTCGCTGCCTATTATGGCGCAAACCGGCTATCCGGTGATCATGGATGCCACGCATGCTGTCCAGCAACCGGGCGGTAACGGTGCCTCGACAGGCGGGGATCGCACCATGGTTCCTGTCATGGCCAAGGCTGCAATGGCTGTAGGCGTGGCTGGCGTTTTCATGGAAACCCACCAAGACCCTGACAATGCACCGTCTGATGGTCCAAATATGGTCAAGCTCAATGATATGGAAGGTCTTCTTGAGAAAATGGTTCAGATTGATCGCCTGACGAAGAATATTTGACATATTAGTTATTTTTTGTTAAATATCTGCTACGCGAAAAACGGTAATACTCAGTCGTTCCCCAAGGCCCCGCAAATTTCGAAGGGCTGATAGAACTTGAAAATTGTCGATTTAAATCAATGTTATGCGTGTCGTAATAACATCTAATTTAATGAGTAAAACAATGAGTAAACTAGCAGTAAAAATAGAGCCCCTTCATACAGATCAGGTCCTGAATGCCGCCACGCAGCGCGGCTTGAAAGCGACAAATTCACCAGATCTACTCGCGATTTTTAGTGGAAACACCGGAGATGCGACGAAGAATAAGATCCTCGACGCGCTTGGCGGAGAACAGGTAGAAAAACCAGATTTTGGCTATTCTATTGATGCTTACCTGATACGTTCTGATCGCGAAACATTTTTTACCTTATGTGACCTTTTTGATATCAACGCTGTAGATGATGTCCCGGTTCAAGCTCATCTCAATCATGAATTCCGCCGTTTTGAAGTCGATGGTGTCCCTCTGGCAACACAAAATCTTGTCGTCGTAGGCGTTAAATCTGAACTTTCATTAACATAATGGAGGGGCAGATGAACGATACAAAACCAAGAAGCGAAATCTGGTCTAAACTGGCTCAAGGCAATACCGATGCAAAAAAGTTGGTAGATCAAAGTTGGGGTCGCCGTATCGCGGATGCTGAAACAATCGAACAAAGAAAGGCGACAGAAAATTGTCGTCGTATATATCGCCAGTTTTATCCGTAACACTACTGGACCTTAAGCTAAATTCCCTCTAAAAATCCTTTGTTGTAATTAGCAAAGGATTTTTTTATGAGCGCAATCGTTGATGTATATGCCCGTCAAATTTTAGACAGCCGCGGCAACCCAACCGTAGAAGTTGATGTTGTTTTAGAAAGCGGAGCCAGAGGCCGCGCAGCGGTTCCGTCAGGCGCTTCTACAGGGGCGCATGAAGCTGTTGAACTTCGCGATGGTGACAAATCCCGCTACGGTGGCAAATCTGTCGAAACGGCGGTCAACAACGTCAACACAGAAATCGCCGATTTACTCGATGGGATCGAAGCCGAAGAGCAAACCCTGATCGATCACGCAATGATCGAACTCGACGGCACGGAGAACAAATCCCGCCTTGGCGCAAATGCAATTCTTGGCGTGTCTCTGGCGATTGCCCGTGCGCAGGCTGAAGAAGTTGACCAACAAATTTTCCGTTACATCGGCGGCGTATTTGCAAACATGCTGCCAGTCCCCATGATGAATATCATCAATGGCGGCTCACATGCAGATAACCCTGTTGATTTTCAGGAATTCATGATCATGCCGGTCGGCGCGGAAAGCATTGCCGAAGCCATCCGCATGGGCTCTGAAATTTTCCACACGTTGAAAAAGGAGCTTTCGGAAGCTGGCCTTAATACCAATGTAGGCGACGAGGGCGGTTTTGCTCCGGCAGTTAAATCTTCCTATGAAGCATTAGACTTCATTATGAAAGCGATCGAAAAAGCTGGTTACAAACCTGGCGAAGACGTAATGCTCGCGCTCGATGTAGCGGCAACAGAATTCTTCAAAGAGGGTAAATATCATTTAGAGGGTGAAGGCAAAGTCCTGACCACCGACCAGATGATCAAATACTACGAAGACCTCGTTTCCAAGTACCCGATCGTCTCTATCGAAGATGGTCTGGCCGAAGATGATTGGGCAGGCTGGGCCGCTTTGACAAAAGCGCTCGGTGATAAAGTGCAACTCGTCGGCGATGATCTGTTCGTGACAAACCCGAAACGCCTCGCTCGCGGTATTGAAGAAAAATCGGCTAACGCGATCCTTGTAAAGGTTAACCAGATCGGCACTTTGACTGAAACATTGCAAGCCGTCGAAATGGCACAAAAAGCTGGCTTCGGCGTGATCCTGTCTCACCGTTCCGGCGAAACTGAAGATTCAACGATTGCTGATCTGGCGGTCGCGACGAATGCTGGTCAGATCAAGACAGGCTCCCTGTCACGTTCCGACCGCGTGGCGAAATACAACCAACTGATCCGCATCGAAGAAATCCTCGGCCCATCGGCGCGTTACGCAGGAACGAGCATTCTTAGAGCCAAGCCGTCTTCCAACGCAAAACTGAAAGCCGCTTAATATTATTAGCGTCATTCCGGCGAAGGCCGGAATCCATGCATGGACCCCGGCCTTCGCCGGGGTGACGTTTTTTGAGGAGAATAAAACATGATCGAAACTGCAATTCATTGGCTCATCGAATTCATCGAAGCTCTCGGCTATCCGGGAGTCTTCCTGATGTCGGCATTGGAGAGTACTTTTATGCCTATCCCGAGCGAGGCAACACTTATCCCTGCCGGATATTTAATTCATCAAGGGGTATGGGATGCCACAACAGTCTTTATCCTTGCCGTGCTCGGTACAATGGCAGGCTCACTTTTGAATTACTACGTCGCGAAAATCTGCGGGCGGTATATATTGATTAAATATGGACGCTTCTTTTTTATGAACGAAGAGAAAATGGCAAAGGTGGATGATTATTTCCGCACACACGGGCCGATCTCGATTTTCCTTGGCCGTCTTGTCTTCGGTATCCGCCATTTCATTTCTTTTCCGGCGGGTCTGGCCAGAATGAACCTTGCAAAGTTTTGTATCTATACAGGGCTGGGCGGGGCAATCTGGACAGCAGTGCTACTCATTCTAGGGTATCAACTTGGGAATAATCAGGAACTGGTCAAAAGCCTGCTGCCCGAAATTAAAATCGGCTGCGCCGTGCTGGTCCTGCTGGCTGGCGGCATCTATTTCTGGCGGCATAAGCGGAAGATTACTTTATCCACCTAGTTGTCATTCCGGCGAAAGCCGGAATCCAGATGGCGGCGACATATCTGGATCCCGGATCAAGTCCGGGATGACAAGTAAGGTTTAATCAGGTTATACTTCATTAAACTCCTTGATTCATAAATCATGAAAAAACTGCTCGAACAACGTTACCTGGTCCGCAAAAATCTCGTCACCTTGATCGGGATCGGCCTGTTCGTCTATTTTTCCTACCATTTGATGCTGGGGGAGCGATCGCTGATCCGCTACATGACCCTCGAAAAATCGGTCGCTAATCTGGAGAAAAACTCCTTTGAACTGGCACATGAACACGAACAGCTCGAGAAAAAAGTCTCCATGCTCCGTCCGGGTTCAATCAACAAAGATCTCCTCGAAGAACGCGCACGGATCGTTCTCGGTTTCAGACGACCCGGCGAAGTGGATGTTTTATCAAAAAACTAAAATTAAATTCTAGGTGAATGAAAAATAACCGGTGGTTCGCCGGGAGTCATTTTATGTTGATAACAATCCAAATCTAATTTTACCGGCTCATCACATCCCATGGTACATGTAGGAGAAGTGCCGTAAAGAGACGGGAATTTTTCATTTCTAACTTCAGTCGTAAAACATGCAACAGCAATCATTTTTAATTTCTCTGACAATTTCATTTTTGTCCTTCTATTATTGAAATTTTACTTTGTTAATTAGATTTTTTAGATAAGAATTAACGGTCGAGATTTAATCCTGTAGGCTTTTGCTTGTTGCATTGAGCAGGAATTTCACCAAAAGCTTTTGTACCATTAGGATCAATGGAAGCTATGGCTACCTTGCACATCCTTTCAATACGATTTTCAACATCACCAATAGATTTTGAATTATATGTTTCACCGAAGGATAAACCTCCGAATTGTGTTGAAATGGATGGTGTTGAAATGGATGGTGTTGAAATGCGGCAAACTTGTTTCTGCTCTTTTGTCAGTTCAATTTCTATAGTTCCTGCATTGCCGCCAGCACCCCCTGATATGGAAGTCGCATTTGTTTGCTGAGTTTTATCTATAGATGGATTATCTACTTGTGTATTGGGTCCCAGATTATTTGGAGTAGAACAGCAGTCATCATAATGTGTAGAGCCCGTAGTTTGCTGTAAAGGTCCTGTGCCAGGGACTTGAGCGCTAGCTGGAGTTGCAACAACTACCGTAGCTGCCATTAAAAGTTGTTTTGCTAATTTCATTATATTTCCCTTTATTACCTAGATTCTGCGTTAACCATAAATTAAACATTATGGAAATGCAAACTTTATTTTAAAATTTGTTGTTCTCCTTTGTTTACCATACGTTCCAATTTGCGCAATGCACAAACTAAACCATTGGCGGCATTGGTTAAAATCGTGTAATTCATCGCTCAAGTTCACAAATTGGGAGAAGATACATCCGTGTCAGCAGCTACCAAAACGGCTTCAAAAGCCAGCTCTAAACAACCGAAAACAATATCAAATACCGAAAGCCAGCCGACCCCGGAAGAGATGAAAAAACTCTACCGCGAGATGCTCCTGATCCGCCGCTTCGAAGAAAAAGCCGGGCAGTTATACGGGATGGGCCTTATCGGCGGTTTCTGTCACTTATATATCGGTCAGGAAGCGGTGGTTACCGGGATCCAGTCGATGCAGGAAGAACAGGATACGGTTGTCACCACTTACCGCGACCACGCGCACATGCTGGCCATCGGCATGGACCCAAAAGGGATCATGGCGGAACTGACAGGCCGCATCGGCGGTTACTCACGCGGCAAGGGCGGTTCCATGCACATGTTCTCCCGCGAAAAAGGGTTCTACGGCGGTCACGGTATCGTCGGCGCGTCGACTTCTATCGGGACAGGTCTTGCCTTCACCCACAAATACAAAAAAGACGGCGGCGTGGCGGTTTCCTATATGGGTGATGGCGCGGCGAACCAAGGCCAGGTTTACGAATGCTTTAACATGGCAAAACTCTGGAATCTGCCAGTTCTATATGTCATTGAAAATAACCAATATGCGATGGGTACATCAACCAAGCGTCACTCTGCGGGTGAATTCTTCAAGCGCGGCGAAGGCTTCGATATCCCGGGTGAACAGGTAGACGGTATGGATGTGTTGGCGGTTCAGGCCGTTGCGCGTCAGGCTTTGGACTACGTTCGCTCCGGCAACGGCCCGTATATTTTGGAAGTCAAAACCTACCGTTACCGCGGTCACTCAATGTCCGATCCAGCGAAATACCGCACGAAAGACGAAGTCGAAAAATTTAAAACAGAAAGCGATCCTATCGAGCGTTTGAGAAAACTGATGTTCGAAAAAGGCGGTATGACCGAAGACGATCTGAAACCGATTGATAAGGAAGTCAAAGACATCGTCGCCGAAGCCGCCAGCTTCGCCCAAGAATCCCCGGAACCAAATCCAGATGAACTCTGGACAGATGTTCTTGTGCCTTTCGAAGTAAATTAAACGCGAAGATCCGAAGGACCGAAGAAATGGAGGCTTTGAAAAAATACAGCGATCTCGCTTCAGATCTGAATGATCTGTCTAAACGCGTGGTTGATTGTATTTTTCAGGTTCATAAGAAATTAGGTCCTGGTTATCTTGAAAAGATTTACGAAGATTGTTTATGCATTGAATTAAAAGATCAAAGCCTAAAATTCATGAGGCAATACCCTCTGCAACTGACCTATAATGATCAATTAATTTCTTCAGATTTCAGATTGGATATCGTTGTTGAAAATAAAATATTAATAGAATTGAAAGCTGTAGAAACTATGCATCCGGTTTTTGAAGCCCAAATGTATTCATATTTGAAAATGTCTAAATTACCCATTGGGCTTTTGGTCAACTTCAATGTGCCCTTGATAAAAAACGGAATTAAACGCTATGTACCTAAATCCCTTCGGGACTTCGGGTCTTCGCGTGAAAATAAAATTGTAAACTAGGAAAATGTAATGTCAGTACAAGTTTTAATGCCAGCTCTTTCGCCGACCATGACCGAAGGCAATCTTGCCCGCTGGATCAAAAAGGAAGGCGATAAAGTCAAAGCCGGTGATGTCATCGCCGAAATCGAAACCGACAAGGCGACGATGGAAGTCGAAGCCGTCGATGAAGGTATCTTGGGTAAAATCCTGATTTCCGAAGGTACGCAAGGCGTGGCAGTTAATACGCCTATTGCTTTGCTTATCGAAGAAGGTGAAACGGTCAATGACAATCCGACACCGGAAACCGCACCTGCTGCCAAATCGGATGTAAAACCGAAAGAAGAAGCAGCGCCGATTAAAACCGAAGTCGCCGCACAAGCGGGAGGTAAACAAATCGACAACCGCGACATTCTTTACGCGCAAGGCGAAGTCATCGAGCCGCCTGTTTTCGACGAAGCGAAATTCATGGTGTCTACGCATACCCAGACCGTCCGCGAAGCATTACGCGACGCGATGGCCGAAGAAATGCGAGCGGACGAAAATGTTTACCTGATGGGTGAAGAAGTTGCCGAATATCAGGGCGCTTATAAAGTAACGCAAAACCTGTTGCAGGAATTCGGACCAGACCGTGTCATTGATACACCGATTACCGAACACGGTTTCGCAGGTCTTGCCGTTGGCTCGGCCATGTCGGGCCTGAAGCCTATCGTTGAATTCATGACCTTCAACTTCGCCATGCAGGCGATTGATCACATCATCAACTCTGCCGCAAAAACTTTATACATGGCCGGCGGTCAACTTGGTTCTCCAATCGTGTTCCGCGGCCCTAACGGTTCCGCGTCCCGCGTCGCGGCCCAGCACTCACAATGTTACGCCAGCTGGTACGCCCATGTTCCGGGCTTGAAAGTTGTTTCTCCTTGGTCTGCGGCTGATGCCAAGGGTTTGCTGAAAGCGGCGATCCGCGATCCGAACCCGGTCGTCGTGCTTGAAAACGAGCTTCTCTACGGACAATCTTTCGAAGTTCCGACCGATGAAGATTTCGTCATCCCGATTGGCCGCGCCAAAATAGAAAAAGAAGGTACCGATGTCACCATCGTTGCGTTCTCGATCATGGTAGGTCGTGCCTTGGAAGCCGCGAAGAAACTCGAAGAAGAGGGCATCAAGGCGGAAGTCATCAACCTTCGCACGATCCGTCCTCTCGATCGCTGGACCATTATTGAATCGGTAAAGAAAACCAATCGTATCGTCACTTGTGAAGAAGGTTGGGGCTATGCCGGTATCGGGTCTGAAATCGCCTCTGTCGTCAACGAACACGCCTTCGATTATCTCGATGCGCCTGTAACACGCGTCTCTGCTAAAGACGTTCCGCTGCCATACGCCGCCAACCTCGAAAAACTCGCTGTGCCGCAAGTCGATGACATCATCGCGGCTGTCAAAAAAGTTTGCTACAAATAAGGGACTGACAACATGCCTATCAATATCCTAATGCCAGCCCTGTCGCCGACGATGACCGAAGGTACTCTGGCGAAATGGCTCAAGAAATCCGGCGATAAAGTCAAGGCCGGGGACGTGATCGCCGAAATCGAAACCGACAAGGCGACGATGGAAGTCGAAGCTGTTGACGAAGGTACGATTGGAAAAATTTTAATCGAAGCCGGAACTGCTGGTGTTGCCGTTAACACACCTATCGCTGTTCTGCTGGAAGAGGGCGAAGACGCCTCTGCTGCTGATAAAGCCCCGGCACCTGCGGCTGCTCCGAAAGCTGAAGTCAAAAAAGAAGAAGCGCCGAAAGCTGCTGAGCCTACAAAAACAGCAGCTCCTGTTGCGCACTCCGGCAACCGCGTATTCGCAACGCCTCTGGCCCGCCGTATTGCCGAGCAAAAAGGTCTTGATCTATCATCCGTCAAGGGCTCCGGCCCACATGGCCGTATCGTCAAGCATGATGTTGAAAATGCCAAGGCTGGCGCGGCTCCGGCGGCAGCACAGAAGTCTTCTGCACCATCTGCGGACGCAAAAACGCTCTCCAATGCCTATGGCATGAAATACACGGAAATTCCGAACAACAATATCAAGAAGATCGTCGCAAAACGCCTTCTCGAATCCAAAACAACCGTTCCGCATTTCTACTTAAGCATCGATTGCAACCTGACCCATCTGATGGCAGCGCGCGCTGAACTCAACAAGCAAGGCAAAGACGCTTACAAACTCTCCGTCAATGATTTCGTGATCAAGGCTTCTGCGATGGCGCTCAAAGCCTATCCGGCGGCGAACGTGTCATGGACGGATGATGCCGTTCTTCAATACGAAAACGCGGATATTTCCGTTGCGGTGGCGACACCGAATGGTTTAATCACGCCGATCATCAAAGCGGCGGAGACCAAGGGCCTCAAAGACATTTCTAACGAGATGAAAGACCTTGCCAAGCGCGCGCGTGACGGCAAATTGAAACCCGAGGAATTTCAGGGCGGAACTTTCTCAGTCTCCAATCTCGGCATGTTCGGCATCACCAACTTCCAGGCGATCATCAATCCGCCGCAGGCCTGTATTCTGGCCGTCGGCGCAGGGATCGAAAAACCTGTCGTCATCAATGGAAAACTAGAAATCGCCACCGTGATGACTGTCACTCTTTCTGTCGATCATCGCTGCGTCGATGGCGCGGTCGGCGCGGAATATCTTCAAATCTTCAAACAATATATCGAGAACCCAGTCTCGATGCTGGTGTAATTAAAATGGCTGACCAATCTTTTGATCTTGTAATTCTTGGCGCAGGCCCGGGCGGATATGTTGCCGCTATTCGTGGTGCGCAACTCGGGCTGAGCGTCGCCGTGATCGAAGCGAACCATCTGGGTGGTATCTGCCTGAACTGGGGTTGTATCCCGACGAAAGCTTTGCTGCGCTCGGCTGAAATATTTCACTATATGCAGCACGCCGATCAATATGGCCTGTCCAATGAAAAACCCTCCTTCGATATCAAGAAAGTCGTCGAGCGGTCGCGTGGCGTTGCCAAGCAACTCTCAGGTGGTGTTGGTCACTTGCTGAAGAAAAATAAAGTTACCGTCATCGACGGCTACGGTCGCCTGAAAGGCAAAGGCCAGATCGAAGTCGAACTGAAAGATAAATCGAAACAAATCGTCACTGGCAAAAACATCATTATTGCAACAGGCGCACGCGCACGCCAATTCCCGGGTCTTGAAGCGGATGGCAAACTCGTCTGGTCCTACCGCGAAGCCATGGTTCCAACCGACATGCCGAAATCTTTATTGGTCATCGGCTCCGGTGCGATCGGTATCGAATTCGCGAGCTTCTACCGCAATCTAGGCGCGGAAGTCACCGTTGTCGAAGTCATCGATAGAATTCTTCCTGCCGAAGATGCTGAAATCTCCGGTCTGGCGCGTAAGGCTTTTGAAAAACAGGGCATGAAAATCATCACCGGTGCGAAAGTTGCCAAGCTCGAGAAGGGCGCGAACAACGTGACCGCCCATGTAGATATCGGCGGCAAGGTTGAAAAAATCACCGTTGATCGCGTTATTTCGGCTGTCGGTATCTCTGCCAATATCGAGGATATCGGTTTGTCGAATACCAAGGTCAAAACAGATCGCGGAATTATCGTCACTAATGAATGGCTCGCCACGGATGAGCCAAATGTCTACGCCATCGGCGATGTCGTCGCAGGTCCTTGGCTCGCGCATAAAGCGTCCCATGAAGGCGTTATCTGCGTTGAGAAGATCGCTGGCGTTAAAGACGTCCATCCACTCGACCGCGCTTCAATCCCGGGCTGTACCTATTCCATGCCGCAAGTCGCCAGCATCGGCCTGACCGAAGCGAAAGCGAAAGAGCAGGGGCTCGATATCAAAGTCGGTCGCTTCCCGTTCATGGGCAACGGTAAAGCCATCGCGCTCGGCGAACCCGAAGGTTTGGTCAAAACTATCTTTGACGCCAAAACCGGCCAACTCCTCGGTGCCCATATGATCGGCGCAGAAGTCACCGAACTCATCCAAGGCTACGCCGTCGGTAAAACGCTCGAAACTACAGAAGCCGAATTAATGCACACCGTCTTCCCGCATCCGACATTAAGCGAGATGATGCATGAGAGTGTTCTTAATGCGTATGGAAAGACGATACATTTTTAGATGTCTGATCTAGGCCAGCACGTTAATGACTGGGGAAATAATAGCGAAATTTATTCGTTAATTATATCAGTTCTAACTTTTTTGGCGACTTCTTTAGTAGGTTTCATCGCATGGAGAATAGCTAAATATCAGTCCAAGCAAACCGATAGACTAGTTATCCAAGATATCTATGACATCTACAGGAGAGCTGGTCAGATTCTTGCCCAAAGCGAACATGCGTTTCCTTTGGAATATTTTGATCTCTTAAATAAAGCGGAATATCTAGCTGATTTATATGCTTTGGATGATATTAAATTGATATTATTAGAGCAATTAAAAATATATCACGAGGGAAGAAATGCCTACATCAAATGCCACAATCGTAATCATGAGCTGCGTAATGATTATAATGAAAATGACTGGCAATTTTTTCAAGATAAGGAAGACGAGTTGATCAAAAATAGTGATAGCCTAGATGTCCGTAGGATTTTCAGAAATAGATTGAGGATAGAAAGCTAAATGCTCCCCGGTTTCCGTTTCCGCAAAGGTATCAAACTTTTTCCCGGCATTAGGCTGAACATCTCTAAATCCGGGGTGAGCACTTCCATCGGCAAAAAAGGCGCGACCGTCAATCTGTCGTCCAGAGGCACTCGCGGCACGGTCGGCCTGCCGGGGTCGGGGATGAGTTATTCCCGATACTGGAAGGGCGGGAAGGGCTATTACATTTTCCTCGCCGCCGCGCTTGCCTTTTATGTGCTCTACCTGATCTTTGGGCCTCAACAATAATGCTTCGTTTTGCCAGATTGTTGAAAGGGGTCGGCTATACGGCTCTTATGTTTTTGGCTGGCACAATTATCTCCAGCCTTGCAAGCCTGATTGGTTTTTTCAAACACGGGCAATTTCATACTGAAATTATTTCAGCCTTCGCGCTTGGCTTGGCTGTCACAACAGCTCTTTTTATCTTCGGTTTATACAGACTGGAAACGCATTTAAAACTGGTCGTTCACAAATAAGGCACAGCCTTTATATTTTTGCAGTGCAGAATTGAATTTTCTTCAATTCAACTTTCGACTCCTTTATTAAGTCCCTCAATAAAAAATTATCAGGGAGATTGAGTATATGAGTAATTATGATGATAAGGATGATACGTCCAGACCTGCAACCAGTCTGAGCCATATCCACAAGCAAGCCGTCCGGAATTCTGGGCCGGAAGTACAAGATAACGTTGTGTATCTCCACCACGCCCATATAACGGATCCTTATGACCAGATGATCCTCGGTTTCGGCGGAAACTGCTGATAATCGTTAAGATTTCTCTCCCTTTCAGGCGTAATTATCTGCTACAAAGAGGGTAATGACCTACAACCCAGACCTTCTTGACCGCACAAAGCGGCATCCTGAGAAACAGAAGAACCCGGATCGCCCGATGGGGAAGAAGCCGGACTGGATTCGCGTCCGCGCGCCGCAAGGCACCACCTATGCCGAAACGAAAAAAATTGTTCAGGAACATAAACTCACCACTGTTTGCGAAGAAGCGGGCTGTCCGAATATCGGTGAGTGCTGGAATAAAAAACACGCGACTTTCATGATCATGGGTGAGATTTGCACCCGCGCCTGTTCGTTTTGTAATGTTGCGACAGGTAAACCCGAAGCGCTCGATAAATTCGAACCGCTTCGCGTAGGTGTCGCCGCCGAGCGCATGGGCCTCAAACATATCGTTATCACTTCAGTCGACCGTGACGATCTCGATGATTGCGGCGCCGAGCATTTCGCCAAGACAATTGCTGCTATCCGTTTCAAAGCACCCAATACGACGATTGAAATTCTGCCCGGCGATTTCCGCGGCAACATGAATTCTATTGATACGGTTATCAAAGCCAAACCGGATGTGTTCAATCACAATTTGGAAACCGTGCCGCGCCTTTATCCAACCATTCGTCCGGGTGCTCGTTATTTCCGCTCGCTTCGTTTGTTAGAGCGCGTCAAAGATGTCGACCCTGAACAATTCACAAAATCCGGCCTGATGGTCGGCCTCGGTGAAACCAAAGAAGAAGTCGCGCAGGTCATGGACGATATGCGTGCCGCCAAAATCGATTTTATCACCATCGGCCAATATCTTCAGCCGACCCCGAAACACGCCCCCGTCCATCATTTCTGGACACCGGAAGAATTCGAACAACTGGCAAAGATGGCAAAAGCCAAAGGCTTTCTTATGGTTTCCGCAAGTCCGCTAACTCGCTCATCCCACCACGCGGGCGAAGACTTCGAACGTCTGCGCGCAGCGCGAATGAGCCGCACATTAGCGGCTGCTGAATAAGGTTTTTCATATACTAAAAAGTTTGACTTTGTCCTGAATAAATTTATATGTTCCGCGCAAAGGTTCATCATGCTTTCGAGCGTATTTATAAAAGCAGCCAACTATCTTCCGCCTATGGCAAAAATTTTCAACGATGCTGCCGACTATTTTGAGCAGCATAAGAAAAAAGCCATTCTCTATGCGCAATTCAAAGAAGAAATAAAGCTCGGCACTTTCGATGAGATGGATGCCTGTCAAAGAATATCCTATTCTGTGCATGAAAAAAAATTCAGGAGAGATGGGCGGCAATATGTCGAATCCCATATCAAATCTGTCGTCGATACGCCGAACCGCTATGTCGATATTATCTATTCGCCCGACCAGGAAAAACTAGCTTGGGTGCATGATACACCTGAAGACGCGCGCGGCGCATGGCGTGTTAAGCATTTTAGAAGAATGGGATTCAGCAATGAATTCTGTGAAGGTCTGGACGGCCATACGATCCGCCCAGGCGAAAAATATCTCGATTATATAGAACGCCTCTCCAAGACGATCGCCCTTGAAGTGAAGATTGGAGATAACCGTCATAACTGGGCAGACAACCCAAAACCTCATAAAGCTAACTTATATCGAATTTCATCTCATTATCTGTTAGCGGTGAAATATGGCAGGATAGCCCCCGGCTCAAGTATTGCTGAATGGGCGGCTCAGGAAGGAATGTATGATGCCGAAATTTTTGGTAAATACAGTTCCCGCCCGATCATAAAGGACTATATTTCTCCGAGAAACAAACTTCACATGTCTGGTATTCCAGCTCCTATAGCAGTATAATCCTCGGCATCATGCCGACCCACGCCGAGAAAAAAGATCTTCCCTATACTTGCGAACAAATGTTTGCCCTTGTGGCAGATGTTGATAAATATCCTGAATTTCTGCCGTGGTGTTTGTCCAGCCGGATCACGCGGCGTGAGGGCGATATTTTCTATGCTGATCTCATTATCGGTTATAAAATGGTCCGTGAAAAATTTACGTCGAAAGTGGTTCTGGATAAACCCGATGCGATCCGCGTCGAATATTTGAAAGGGCCTCTCAAACATCTTTCCAATAAATGGGTGTTTATTCCGAACGGCTCCGGCTGCACCATCGACTTTTTTGTTGATTTTGAATTCCGTAACGCTTTTTTTCAAAGCCTGATGGGGGTTTTCTTCAACGAAATCGTTAAACGTATGGTGGCGGCGTTTGAAGACAGGGCGAAAGCTCTGTATTCATAACATTTCTGTTTTCTCCGCGAAGACGGGGATCTAAAATTAGTGTCATCAGATCCCCGTTTTCACGGGGAAAGCAAATGTGTATATTCCAATCAAAGGAAACCAAAATGAAAAAATTATGCCTGACCGCCGCTGCGTTATTCGTCATTTCACCTGCCATGGCACAGCAGGTCCAGAATGCTATTCCGCTTGAAAAAGGACAGACAGTCCTGTCGCTCTCCGCCACAGAACAAGTCGATCTAAAACAGGATTTACTGCAAGCTTCTTTGCGCATCGAAGTCGAAGGTAAAGACCCGAAGAAAGTTCAGGATGAAATAAACAAGGCGATGCAAAAAGCGATTGCAGAAACGAAAGACATCAAAGAAGTCAAAACCTCGACCGGTCAATATAATCTATATTCCTATGATCCTAATCCCAACCCGCAGCCAAAAACGAATATTCGCAATTATCAATGGAAGGGTTCGCAAACAATCGATTTGCAGAGCAAGGATCAGGCAAAACTGCTTGAGCTGACAGGCAAGATTCAGGAGCTCGGCTTTGCGATGAACGGCCTGAATTATACGTTGTCACCGGAACAGTCCGAAGCTTACCGTGATAATCTGATGACCGCCGCGCTGAAGAAAATTCAAACCAAGGCCGATCTTGCCGCCAAGGCTCTTGGCAAAGGCAGCTACGATATCGTTGAAGTCAATGTCGATGGCGCAGGGCCTATCCAGCCGATGCCGGTGATGTATAAAACCGCGCGTATGGAAATGGCGTCCGATGCGGCTGGCATGGCCGCGCCTGTTGCACAGGCCGGAGAGCAGACGGTTTCTCTTTCGGTTACGGCAAGGGTAGTGCTGAAGCCGTAAGGGCCTCATCCTTCTCCCCATCATAAAACGGCGTGCGGAGAGTTCCCTGATAAGAACTCCCATCGATCTTCGACAATTCTGTTAACACTGAACGATCTCTACGCATTTCGTCATAACCGGATATATGCATGAGACCTATAGGGTGATTTGGCAGGTACGGCTCGACAAACTGCCCTTTACTTTCATCGAGCGGCGGAGGAAATTCACACAGCCAGTTGCACCATGCCGGAAGCACCTCAACGGGCAGCCCGTCAAGGTGACACATCACGCCCATTGTCAATTGCTCTGCCGTAAAGACTTTGCCTTTGACGACCGCTTTTAAAACCAGCTCCTGCCAATGCTTCCAATGCGGCGCATCGCCGCGAATGGCAAAAGCTCCTGCCTGCAAGACATGATAGGGGAACAGATTTTTTGCTAGCTTATAACTGAAAGCTTTCTTGGCATTGCTGAAATAAAATCCGCTGAGTTTTAAAGGAATAGGGCCGAGGAATTTTATTCGGGTCGATCTCGGATAACCACGGTCCACCTGTCCGGATGTCGCAAGTTTTCCTGCCATCGCGCCGCGAATATATAAATCCATCGCATCCCAGTTCTGCACCCAGATATCGGCGTCGAGCCAGATATAAAGATCGTAACCGGGAAAATAAGTATTGATCCACGGGCGGCAGACGCAGGATTTCAGATAGGTTTTGCCGCCGGCTTTTTTCTCGGCGATATCGCTTGGCCATTCCGGCGCATGAATGTGCTGGACATTGCCGCGCAGCCATTCGATATCGTCCTTGGCAAGCCCGCCATCGATCACGGCGAATTCAATATTTGCCGATTGGTGAAAACGCTTGACCGAATAGATCATCTCCCGCAGCAACGGAAAGTAATTATGATCGGCACCCGAGCATATAAGTATTTTCATTAAATAATCTCCATCACATGCTCAAACGCCGCTTCAACTGTCTGCTGCCTGACTTCATCGCGATCACCTTTGAAGATATGCTTGAAAATTTTCGTACCTTTTTCCAAATGCGAGACACCGATATATACAAGCCCGACAGGTTTATGCTCTGTTCCGCCATCGGGTCCGGCAATACCGGTCACGGCGACCGATACATGCGAATTAGGTGCAGCTTTCAAGGCGCCTTGCGCCATCTCGCGCACGGTCTCTTCACTCACCGCGCCATAATCTTCCAGCGTTTCACCTTTGACGCCCAGCAAATCCATTTTCGCTTCGTTGGAATAGGTAATAAAGCCGCGGTCATAGACCCGGGATGACCCAGAGACATCCGTCAATGCAACGCCGATCAAACCGCCCGTACAGGATTCCGCCGTTGTCAAAAAAAGGCGTTTCTCCAGTAAAATCTTTTGGACTTGTTCAGCTAAAGAATCCGGCATATTGAAGCACCAATAAAGTTAAAGCTGTGGCAATGCCCGCCGCGATATCGTCGGCGATGACGCCCCATGCGCCGTCCGTATGAATATCGATCCATGAAATCGGCCATGGTTTGATGGTATCGAACCCTCGGAACAAAACAAATGCGATCGCTATCCAAACCGCATCGAAAGGAATGACAAGAAGTGCGATCGTGTAGCCGATAACCTCATCGACGACGATCAATCCTGAATCATGGCTGTCGGTTTCATCTTCGAAAACCTTGCTGGCTTTCATGCCGAGGAAAAACACGATGATGAGGAACGCCAGCAACCCCATTTTACCGCCGAAATACCAGATCGGAAGAGCGAAGGGCAGGGTGGCAATCGTTCCCCATGTCCCGCTCGCCGGTAAAAACACGCCGCTGCCAAACCATGTTGCGATCAATATCCATGGATTTTTGAAATTCAAATGCGCGCCGATGGTTTTGCGCTCGATCAACTGGCGTTTGACTTTATTGACGATGCGGTCAATTTCGGACTGGATATAATTCATGCTCTAAATTTCTATGGTGACGATGGCTTGGGCGGCGATTCCTTCACGGCGGCCTGTAAAGCCAAGACCTTCAGACGTGGTTGCCTTGACGCTCACTGACTTTACAGGAAGATTGCAGATATTCGCAATGCTTTCACGGATTTTGTCACGGTGCGGACCGATCTTCGGGTCTTCGCAGATAATAACCGTATCGATATGCAGAATTTTACCTTCTTCCGCCGTTAAATCATTCATTGCCTTTTTCAGGAAGATCGAGCTGTCCATATTTTTAAAATCGTCATTCGATGGCGGGAAATGCGACCCGATATCGCCGGACGCGATCGTGCCGTAAATAGCATCGGTAATCGCATGCAGCACGACATCGGCATCGGAATGGCCCAGCAGTTTTTTTGTATGCGGGATATCGATGCCGCCGATGCGTATCTGGTTCGAAGCTTCGCCAAAAGCATGCACATCATATCCAAGGCCGGTTTTGGTAATTTTTTTCTTCACGTTTTTGAAATCATCTTCGGTTGTAAGTTTGATGTTGCGGCGACTGCCGGAGACAAGTTCCACGCGCACGCCCATATCGGATACCATCTGGCTGTCATCGGTATATTCGCCCGTCGTCGTTTCATGGGCGCGTTTGATAATATTATAATGAAAGCCTTGCGGCGTCTGGATCAACCAGACATTCTCGCGCTTGATAACCTCGCCCAGATACCCGTCGTCGGACCTGCGCAGCGTATCGTGCACAGGAATGGCGGTCGTAATCGCCTGCGCGGTTTCCAGTTTCTTCAGGCAATTCAAAATAGTTTCATGCTCGACGAAAGGCCGTGCCCCGTCATGGATCAATACCGGCATGTCATCGGGAATGCCGTCCAAAGCTTTCAATCCCTTGGCGACGCTTTCCTGGCGCGTGGCACCGCCGATTACGGCTTGTGGCAAACCGAGCCCACGCACGGCATTCTGGTATAGCTCTTCATGTTCCTTGTTGATGACGACGCAAAGCCGCACCAGCCCCGGGAAATGTAGAAAAGCGTTGACCGTATGGCGCAAAACCGCTTCACCGGTCAGGTCGCGATATTGTTTCGGCAGACCGTCTCCGGCCCGGCTTCCGGTTCCGGCGGCAACGATTATGACAGCGAATTCAGACATATTTTGTTTTTCTTGCCTTTTAAGTCGTGAAGGGCGATATTTCCCCGTTAATCAAGGAAAAACAAGCCTTTTATGAAGGTCCCGTCCCGTAATCACGCAAAATTCGACTGGCGCTTTCCGGTCAGGCTCTGGCGCCTTCGCCAGCGACTGGGCTCGTCTTGGGAAGGGCGCCTCGCGTTGCTTTTGGCTTTTGCCGGAATCGGAGCCGGAATTGCGACATACGCCGCGCTCAATTCCATGCCGCCGTTCGGCAGCAATCCGGATGTCGTCATCTGGCTTTTGAATATCGACCTCGTCATCCTGCTTTCGCTCGGCATTCTGGTCGCGCGCCGCGTCGCTTCTTTGCTGACCTTGTGGAAGAGGGGCATTCCCGGCTCCAAAATCCATATGCGCTTCGTATATACGTTCGGCCTTGTCGCGATGGCACCCGCCATCATCATGATGATTTTCTCGCTGTTCTTTTTTCATTACGGCGTACAGGCATGGTTTTCGGACCGCGTGCGAACAGCGGTACAGGAATCCCGCGCCGTTGCGGAAAGTTACTTAAAGGAACATCACCAGATTATCCGTGCTGATGTCCTTGGCATGGCGAATGATTTAAACCGCGAATCGACGCGCTATTATTCCGATCCCGAAGGTTACAGTCGTTATGTCCGCACGCAATCTATTGTCCGGAACCTTCCTGAAGTTTTCCTGTTTAACAGCAATGACCGCGTTCTTATCCAAACTGATACTCCTGACGATTTCGCTGTCAAGGACATCCCCGATTTTGCCGTGGACAGAGCCAATCTGGGCGAAGTCATTATCCTGACCGACAGCGAAGACGACCGCGTGCGTGCCCTCGTCAAACTTCAAAACCTGCCGGATACTTATCTTTTTGTCGGACGTCCAGTCGAGGCGAACGTACTCAATCATTTGGCGTCAACCAAAGAAGCCGTTGAACGCTATGAAGAAGTCGCGGCGCGTTATTCAGGACTACGCCTGACCGTAACCCTTATCTATAGCGTTGTCGCGCTTGTATTGTTGCTTGCTTCGATGTGGTTCGGCCTGACCTTCGCGCGGCGCTTTTCTTATCCCATTTCGGATCTGATCGCGACATCGGACCGCCTCCGCCAAGGCGATTATACCGCCAAAGCTTCCGAACAATCCGGCTTGGAGGAATTCGATTATCTCGGGCGCTCGTTTAACAAGATGACTTCGCAAATCGTTTCCCAACGTGAGGAACTGATCGAAACGAACGCGCAGCTTGATTCAAGAAGCCGCTTTACCGAAACCATCCTTGCCGGTGTCACCTCCGGCATTTTGGGGATCAACCGCAACGGCCAGATTACGATTTGCAATACCTCCGCCGCCGATTTCCTGCGAAAACCCGCCGACCATATTATCGGGGAAAGCATTTACACGATCCTGCCGGAAGCGCGGGACTTCCTCGACCATTCTTACGAGAAACCAAACCGTACGCATAATTTCGAATGCCCCTATGTGCTGGCAGACGGTTCGCGCCGCATATTCCTTATCCGCGTTGCGATTGAATTGATCGGGCCCGGAGATAATGAAGAAGACCATGGCGCGGTCATTACCTTCGACGATATTACAGACCTGCAATCGGCGCAGCGAAAAGCGGCATGGGCGGATGTGGCGCGCCGTATCGCGCACGAGATCAAAAATCCGCTGACGCCGATCCAGCTTTCCGCCGAACGCCTGAAGCGCAAATATTTGAAATCCATGCCGGAAGACGATCAAAGCATTTTCGAACAATGTATCGATACGATTATCCGCCATGTCGGCGATATCGGCCATATGGTGTCGGAATTTTCGAACTTCGCCCGCATGCCGGAACCTGTGATGAAAAATACCGATCTCGGGAGACTGGTGCAAGAAATCGTTACCATGAACCGCGAAGCATCGCCTAATACGACGATGCAAATTTTCTTGGATGATTCCGACAAGAATGCTATCTGTGACGCACAGCAAATGCGGCAGGCCTTCACTAATATTCTGAAGAACGCCATGGATTCCGTTGAAGAGCGGATGAAAGATGAAGACGCTGACTTTAAAGGACATATTGCCGTCGGTCTCGGACGCTCTATATCAGACGGACGATTGGTCTTGTCCGTTGCCGATAACGGCCTCGGACTGCCGAAAGATCGCGATCCGCAGTCTCTGACCGAGCCTTATGTGACTTTAAGAGAGAAAGGCACAGGTTTAGGCCTCGCAATTGTAAAAAAGATTATGGAGGACCATGGCGGTCATATTATATTCGGAAATACAGATTCGCCTTTCAGTGATTGGCCGATTCTGGATGGGGCGACAGTGTCTCTGGTTTTCCCGTCTAATATGGACAAAGTACATGAGATACAAGATGCCGCATAATTCTTCGTGCCTTCGTGGCAAGAATCTTTCTTAATTTTGAGTTTTAAAAAGTTAAATGGCAAAAGAAATACTGATTATCGACGACGAGGCCGACATCCGGAACCTGATACAGGGAATTCTGGAAGATGAAGGCTATGCAACGCGTCAGGCAGGAAACGCCACACAAGCTTTTGCGCAAATCGAAGAGCGTAAACCGTCGCTGATCATTCTCGATGTCTGGCTGCAAAATTCCGAATTCGATGGCTTGGCTATCTTGGAAAAAGTAAAAGCCGAACACCCGCATTTGCCGGTCGTAATGATTTCCGGCCACGGCACAATCGAAACAGCCGTTACCGCCATTCGTCACGGCGCGTATGATTTTATCGAAAAGCCCTTCAAGACAGATCGCCTGTTACTGATGATCGAGCGCGCGCTCGAAAACTCGCGCCTGCGACAGGAAAACGAACAACTGCGCCAGAAGGCGGAACCTGCCAGCACATTGCAGGGCAAATCGAATGCTATTCAATCCTTACTGAATACACTGAACAAAGTTGCCCCCGCCAATAGCCGCGTTTTGATTACAGGCGATAGCGGATCGGGCAAGGAAGTCGCCGCGCGCTTTATTCACAAAAATTCCTCGCGGGCGCAGGGTCCTTTCGTCGTCATCAATTGCGCAATTTTAAACCCTGACCGGATAGAGATCGAACTTTTCGGCTCCGAAGAAAAAGGAGTTATCCATCAGGGCGTGCTGGAACGCGCCGACAAGGGTACATTGCTACTCGATGAAGTCGCAGACATGCCGCTTGAAACACAAGGCAAGATCGTTCGTGCCTTGCAGGACCAGACTTTTATGCGCATCGGCGGTAATGAACAAATCAAGGTCGATGTGCGTATTCTGGCCTCGACCGGTAATAATTTGCTTGAAGCGACGAAGTCGGGCGCGTTCCGTGAAGATCTTTATTATCGCTTGAATGTCGTGCCGATACAGGTTCCGACGCTCCGCGAGCGAATGGAAGATATTCCAGAGCTGGTCGACTATTTCATGGAGCAAAACGTTAAGCATGTCGGCTTGCAAAAGCGCGGTATTTCCGCTTCGGCGATGATGGCGCTGCAAGCCTATAACTGGCCGGGCAATATCCGCCAGCTTAAAAACTTGATCGAATGGCTGATGATTATGGGCGGTAATAGTCCCGAAACCATACAGACCGAAGACCTGCCGCCTGAAATCTCTCAAAATGTGCCGGCAACTTTAAAGACGGAGTGGGGGGCTGATTTGATTTCCCTGCCACTACGCGAGGCTCGCGAAGTATTCGAGCGCGAATATCTGCTTTCTCAGGTCAACCGTTTCGGCGGCAACATCTCCAAAACTGCCCAGTTTGTCGGCATGGAACGCTCAGCCCTTCACCGTAAACTGAAATCGCTAAATATCACGACAAGTGAGCGTGATCCTGACGAGACGAACGAAGTCATTCGAATAAGCGCCTAATTCAAATCCTTGACAATACAGGAATATTGTCCTATACTGAAAAGTAAAAGGGATAAAAATGCCGTATCAGAATTCTTCCTATTTCATCTTTTCCGTCATTCCGACGAAAGTCGGAATCCAGATCTATCCGCACCATCTGGATTTCGGCTTGCGCCGGAATGACGCTATGGCTGATGGAGTTAAAAATCAAAAAACCGCAAAAAACAGAGAACAAAGTAGGAGCCTAGGCTAACATGTTGAAAGTAAAACTAAATCCGCCTGCTACTTTGGGACGACGGGCATGGAATGACAACCAGAGGCGCGCGCAAGGCATAATCGCCCGTACCCGTAAACCATGGCTCGCCTCGACAGGTCCCAAAACGATGGAAGGCAAGAAAGCCGTTAGCCGCAATGCCGTCAAATACGGTATGCATTCCGCCGAAACGAAGCATTTTAAAAAACTCCTGCGCCTGCAAAGCCAGATGCTCAAAAGATACAAAGCATGGGCGCGCATCGAACTCATGAAACGCCGCGCGGTTCTTGCCATGCTCAAACAGGGCATCACGCTGGAGGAATACAAAGAGATGTATGATAAAGGGATCGACAAAATCTCATCCCACCTCTCTCGCATTCCTGCAAAAGCAGGGATCCATTCTCTCGTAAACCAGATTCCTGCTTTCGCAGGAATGCAAGTCTGGCTAGAGTAAATTTATGAACCTCCTCAAAAAACCCGATGCTATATTATTCGACTGGGACGGCACGCTCGTCGATACGATCCATGTTCTGACCAAAGCCTATAACGACATCTTCGTCGACTTTGGCATGCCGACATGGACGCTGGATGACGCGAAGCAGAATATCCGCAAATCTGCCCGTGAGATTTTTCCTGAAATCTTTCCCGGGCGCGAAGATGAGGCGCTCGAAATTTATTACCGCTCCATCGAAGCCAATCATTTAGAGCAACTTGGCAAGATGAACGGCGTCGATGAATTCCTTGCCATGCTGAAATCCAGAAATATCCCGCTCGGTATTATCAGCAATAAACGCGATGCGTATTTAAAGAAGGAAGTCGTATATCTCGGCTGGCAGGATTACTTCTCCGCGGTGGTTGGGGCAGGGCGCGGCAGCCATGACAAACCGTCTCGCGAAGTCATGGAAATCGCCCTGAATGAAATGGGTCTTCCCCTTGAGAATCTGGAAATATGGTATGTGGGCGATACGGAAATTGACCTTGAATTTGCCGCTAATGCGGGATGCAAAAAAGTCTTTATTTCCCATGGCTTTGGTACATTAGAAAATGCTATGAAATATGAGCCCGATTTCGTCGCGGACAGCTGCGAAAGCCTTGGAAAACAGCTTGATACCATATTTAATCTCCGATAAGGTCCGCCTCAAGAAAAACAAAAAAGGACAAGTTTCATGGCCGAAAAATCAGAAAAAAATCAAAACATCCAGGACGTGTTCCTCAATAAAATTCGCAAAGACAAACACACCGTTACTGTCTTCCTCGTCAACGGCGTCAAGCTTCAGGGCGTCGTCACATGGTTCGATAATTTCTCGCTGCTGCTGCGCCGCGAAACCCATGTTCAGCTCGTCTATAAACACGCCATCTCGACCATTATGCCGACCGGTCCGCTGACACTTTATGAGTCCGGCGAAACACAGGTTGAAGAGACAGCCTCCGCTGAATAAAAAGACGACATCGATAACCTGCCTTATCGTCCATCCGGTTTTTAAACAAAGATCGGCTGTGAAGGCGCGCAGTTTCGAGCGAAGCCTCGAGAGCGAGCTGGAAGAAGCCGAAGGCCTCGCCCATGCGATCAGCCTTGAGGTTCTCGAGCTTCGAGCCGTGAATGTCTATTCGATGGAGCCCGGTACGCTGTTCGGTAAAGGCGCATGCGAAACGCTTGCCGAAGCTATTGAAGAACTTGAGCCGACCGTCGTCATCGTCAACTTCAACCTGTCGCCGGTTCAACAGCGCAATCTCGAGAAGCTCTGGAACGTCAAGGTCATCGACCGCACCGGTTTGATCCTTGAGATCTTCGGCGAACGCGCGGCGACCAAAGAAGGCAAGATACAAGTCGATCTTGCCGCTCTCAATTATCAACGCTCGCGCCTCGTCAAATCATGGACCCACCTTGAACGCCAGAGAGCAGGGGGAGGATTCCTCGGCGGTCCCGGCGAAACCCAGCTGGAACTTGATAGACGGATGATCGATGAGAAGATCAATCGCCTGAAGAAGCAATTGATCGAAGTCCGCCGCACACGGGATTTAAGCCGCCAAAACCGCCTCAAAGTCCCATTCCCGATTGTCGCTCTTGTCGGCTATACCAATGCGGGTAAATCGACGCTGTTCAATACGCTAACCGGCGCTGATGTCTTCGCCGAGGATTTGCGCTTCGCTACGCTCGATCCGACTTTGCGCAGACTGAAACTGCCAAATGCGCAAATGGTTATCATGTCCGATACGGTCGGCTTTATCGCAGATTTACCGACGCATCTCGTTGAAGCTTTCCGCGCCACGCTCGAGCAAGTGCAATACGCCGATGTCATCATGCATGTACGCGATATCAGTTCCGAAGATACGGATTCGCAGCGTGAAGATGTGATACGCGTCTTGTCAGATCTCGGCATCGATTACACCGCCGATCCGCGCATCATAGAAGTCCTCAACAAGATCGACCTTACGGATGATGAACGCCCGCGCACCTATCGTGATTTCAAAGGCCCGCAAATCGGCATCTCCGCGCTGAAGAAGAAGAACCTTCCGGCACTGTTGAAAGCTGTTGAGGATATCGTTTCGATCAAACGCGAGACGGTGAAGATTTCGCTCAACGCCGGACAAGGCAAAGCCCTGTCATGGCTTTATGCGAATGCGGAGATCGTAAAGAAACAGGCCAAGGAAGACAAGCTGACGCTCACCGTCGCTATTGAACCCGTGGACCTGAAGAAATTCCAGAGCCACTTTGCGGACGCGAAAGTGAAAGCAGTTTAGCTTGATTTCAGCTTATAATTGCTTCAGGATTTAAGGCTGAGGATGGGAAGACTTTAAGCTTTCTCCGGTTGAAACAAGGCTATTGGCAATTTTGTTTTTTGCAATTTGCCATTGCTCCGAAGACCACTCGCTAATATTTTTTTGCGCCGTCAATGCTTTATACAAATACCAGTCATAGGTGTTTTCTCGACCGATAAGGCGTATCTGATGCTGAAGAGCTGCATAAGAAGATTTGCCCAATGTTTGGCGAGCTTTGCTCTCTTCATTCGGTCCATAGGCGGAGCTGAATCCGGCTATTGAACTTTCAATCTGACCGTCAAAGCCCCTCATATTCTTGATGCGAAAATCCAGCACAAGATGCATGCCTTGGAATTTGAAGCCCGGCTTATTCATCGCAGTCTCACAGGCCAGCATGGCATCACGCCCTGTTCTGACGATTGTCGCGGCAGGGTCATTACTGCCCTTAGCCGCGTAACTGAAATGAGCGGAGGGAGTATCGCCCCAGACTTCGCATGAAGAAGGCAATGTCCAGTCATTGCGCACGCCGTACTTGTCTTCGAGGTAATGATCCATAGCAACGGTCATTTTCACCATCGCCGCAACTGCCAGAATTCCTCCGGTTACCGGAAGATGGACATATTGCTTTGAGAACGCCTTGCGCAAAAGACCCTTGCCTTTTCGGGCCACGGTTTCAGGAGGAGAAGGTGCGGCTTCTGCCGCTTTTTCCACTTCCTGTAATTCATGTGTCAGTTCCAGAACATCGTTTTCGGATGCCGGCTTGAAATTGGCAGGGGTAATTTTGTTAAAGTACAAGGTCTAACCCTCTGCGCAAATAACCGTCTTCTGACAGACTTTTCGGACCGTTCTCGATGATCCAATTTTTGGCTTGCTGACCCGTGTTCGCTTGACTGACGGTATCCGCTTTTAATATGACTTGCTTACTGATCAGGTAATTTTTGATTTCACCAAGATCGACTTTTGCTTCGTAAGCCTTGGTTCTGTTGCCAAGAATGATAGGGGTTGGAAGGCCAGTATCTTCATCTTTCAGCTCAGCACCGAAGGGCATTTCTAGTTTGGTATCTCCCGGATATTCGAACCAGTATCTCCAATCGGCGCGGCTCATATCTCTGCTGTCGCGGTCTATCGCTGTTTCTGTGCAGCGGTCGAAAACGGATTTGATGTCGGGAACATGTGAAAGCAAAATCCTGCTATCGGGCAAGCGCAAGAGACTGGAATTGGTATAGGCGAGACTGTACCCGGCCTTTGCTTTAACTTCACAATAAGCCGCTATCTCAGGCTTCATGCGTGGATTGAATTGATCTTTCAATGCCCATGAAGTCAAGTCCACACCGATCGATAACAGGCCGGTCGAGGCTAACAAATAGCAAGCTGGTTTTGTAACGCAGGAAAACATTTGACATATGTATATTTAATTGTGTTTACATATGTCAAGAAAAATGGAGCTTAGGCAGCTTTCTCTTTTAGCTTTTGACGAATCCATATAGCTTCCAACTCATCAAGCGAAAGATCTGTCATCTGCTTAGATTCAGCCTTAACTTCATTTTCTATCCCATTGAAACGACGATAGAATTTTTGATTGCATTTAGTCAGGGCCGTTTCACAATCAAGGCCTAATTTTCGACCCAGATTGACAAAAGCGAAGAGCAAATCACCGAATTCTTCTTCTATATTGATTAAAGATTGGTCTTTAATTTCTTGTTTTAATTCATAAATTTCCTCTTCGATTTTATCAAAGACCTGGGCGGCATTTGGCCAGTCAAAACCGACTTTGGCGGCCTTCTTTTGAAGCTTCTGCGCCCTCATGAGGGCCGGAAAATTAACGGGGATCTCGTCCAAAATACTGTTGTGGAGCAGGGGTTTAGCCCCCCTCTCGACCTGTTTTATCTCGTCCCATTGGACCAAAACAGCATCAGAGGTTTCAGCCGTCGAATCACCAAAAACATGGGGATGGCGTGACACCATCTTATCGGCGATTCCCTTGGCAACATCGTCGAAAGTGAAGAGTCCAAGCTGGCGGGCCATTTCGGACTGAAACACGACCTGTAGGAGCAGGTCGCCCAGCTCTTCCTTGAAGTTCTCCATGTCGCCCTTACTAATGGCATCCTGAACTTCATAAGCTTCTTCAATGGCATAGGGCGCGAGGCTGGTAAAATCCTGCTCCAGATCCCAAGGACAGCCGCCATTCGGATCGCGCAACCGTGCCATTACCTTTAAGAGTTCGTCTATTGCCGCCATTTATGTGATCCTTTTAAGAATTGCAGCGTAACCATTTTGTATAGGCAGTCCAGAAAAACATGAATTTAGACGACATTACTTCGATATTGCGCAGGGCTTTTACTACCAATCCGTTGCCAAAATCCGAGCCTTTAGAGCCACAATCAGGGCTTATTCTGTACCGCATAGCGTCGCCCGGATCGGCGTCAGTTATTCTCAAAAAGAGCGCTGTGCAGGATGGCGATGAGCTTAAATGGGAAATTCCACAAAATATTGAAGAAATCCAAAATCTTTTAATAACTTCGAAGTCCCAGCCTTTGTTAAAAAGCCTGACCGAAAATCGTATTATAAAGTTGAACGAAGACGGCAGCATTGGAGCAATCGAGTTGGAGGCAGTAGAAGCCGATAAAATTGGATCTTATATGCACAGGCATTGGAGAAGCGCTGCAGGAATTAATGATGCTCCAAATGTTGGGAGTTTCCGACTGAATGACTTCTTAGACTTTGGTTTGAAAAGACTAAGTAACCCCAATCAAATGGATATTCTGGCTCATTTCGCGGTAGCATTAAAAGCGCGGGAGAAGACTCGAGAGCTTGAACTGATTCTTGGATAAGCACTACCTATGATGTGATAATGTATATTATGGGAAATAATAGATATATTTAGAATTGTATCGATTTGTTACCGTTTAAAGATCAGACTGCTATCTCCATACGAGTAAAACCGATATCCACTATCTATGGCGTGCTCGTAAGCTTCCTGCATTCTATCAAGACCAGCGAATGCTGACACCAGCATAAACAGAGTCGATTTAGGCAGATGAAAATTGGTCATCAGGATATCAACAATATTAAATTTATAGCCAGGCGTGATGAAGATATCTGTATCTCCAGACCATGGACGGACAATGCCGTCAGGACCCGTGGCGGATTCCAAAAGTCTTAACGCGGTCGTGCCGACGGCGATCACGCGACCGCCGGATGATTTTGCCTCGTTAATCATTCTGGCCGCACCATAGGAGATTTCTCCCCATTCGGCATGCATTTTATGTTGGCTGGTATCGTCAACCTTCACAGGTAAAAACGTGCCGGCGCCTACATGTAGCGTCAGCTTTACCTGATGCACGCCTTTAGCATCGAGAGCTTCAAGCAGGCGCTCGGTAAAGTGAAGGGAGGCCGTCGGAGCAGCTACGGCCCCTTCCCGTTTAGCAAATATCGTCTGGTAATCGCTTAAGTCTTTCTCATCGATATCACGCTTGCTGGCAATATAAGGCGGTAACGGCATTTGACCGACCTCTACCAGTCTAGCCTCTAGAAGGCCCGGCGCAACTTCGAAGCGGAGCGTAATTTGACCAATCTGATCGTCGCTCGATACGTCCGTGACGATGGCGCTCAAAGACGCGCCGAAAACGATTTTGTCATTGCGTTTGAGACGTTTTACTTTTTTGGCAAAAGCGATCCATTCAACAGGCCCAAGGCGTTTGTGCAAGTTGCATTCAACCTCGAAATCCTTGCATGTACCGTAAAGCTGCGCCGGAATGACCTTGGTATCGTTAAAGACAATGATGTCATTGGCATTCAGAAAATCTGGTAACTCCAATGTTTTGTGATCGTGAATTCCATTTTTATCGATCACCATCATGCGGCTAGAATCTTTCGGCTCAACAGGCCGCAGCGCTATGCGGTCTTCGGGCAGATCAAAATCGAACAGGTCAACTCTCATATCAGTATTCGACTTTCAATTTCAGCCCGTCATAAGCGGGCTCTATATGTGGCGGCAATGAATCAATCATAGTTTTATAATCAAGATCATTCTTGAGATGCGTCAGGTAAATTTTATCTGCGCCGATCATTTCATTGATATTCAAAATGTTTTGCAAATTCATATGAACAACCGGAGTTTCCCAGTTGAGGTTGGCGCCATCGACAATCCATGTCTTGATACCTTTAAGCGTATCGATTGCCGCCTTATCGAGTCGGATGACATCGGTTGAATAAGCTGTATCGCCGAAGCGAAAACCCAGCGTTTTTTGAAAACCGTGATCCTGCAAAAACGGCATAAATGAAATATCGCCGATTTGTTGAGACAGACCGTACTGGTTTTCATTCCAGACATGCGTCTCAACAATCGGCGGATAAAGGGGCGATTTCTGCTTGAAAATGTAATTGAAACGGAACATCAAGTCATCCAGCGTTTCCTGCATCAGGTAAATCGGAATCTGGATTTTTGTGCGGTCGAACCACGGCCGTAAATCATCCATACCGTTGACATGGTCGCCATGGGCATGGGTATACAATATCGCCGAAACGGACTCTATATTCTCGCGGTTGATCTGGTTTCTGAAATCCGGGCCGGTATCGATAACCAGTGTCGTGGTTTCGCTGCGCAGGCAGATAGACGGGCGCGTGCGCATATTTCTGGGCTCTAACGGATCGCACTTGCCCCAGTTATTGCCAATCCTCGGCGTACCGGCGGAATCACCGCATCCTAAAATGATTAACTCGGCTTGCATCGGTCAAACAATCGATAAAAATTTTCTTTGGTAATACGCGCCATTTCCTCTGCCGCAATGCCATGGATTTCGGCCAGACGCGCACCTGTATGAATAACATAGGCAGGCTGGTTCATTTTTCCACGGTAAGGTTCCGGTGCCAGATATGGCGCATCGGTTTCAACCAATAAACGATCCAACGGTACTTCTTTGGCAATGGCGCGAAGCTCTTCTGATTTCTTGAAAGTAATCATGCCAGAGAAAGACAAATGAAAACCAAGTTCCAAAGCCTCTATTCCCATTTTGGGACTGGAAGAAAAGCAGTGCATAATCCCGCGAAGTTTTCCAGCTTGGCCCTTCCCGCCCGCTTCCTCCCGTATCAGGCGGATGATGTCGTCATCGGCGTCACGGGCATGAACAACCAGGGGAAGGTCGGTTTCTAAGCAAACCTGAATATGTTTGCGAAAAGATGCATGTTGATCGTCGCGGTCGGCAAAATCATAATAGTAATCAAGGCCGCTTTCACCGACGCCGACAATTTTGTCATTGGCATTTATCTTGGCGACAATATCGGCAACTGACAGAGCTTTTTCTGCTTCGACGCTGGCATCATGAGGGTGAGTGCCTATCGTGCACCAGACATTTTTATGCGGCTCGACGGCTGCTAAAATAGTCGGTAGTTCCTCAACGATACGACAATTAATAACCAGCATGGCTTCAACACCAGCTTCAGCCGCATTAGCGATGAGCTGATCCGGCGTGCCCAGCTCGGCGATCTTGTCATGCGTGATGTGACAATGTGAATCGACCCACATAACGTCAGCTCTTAAGAAGGATAAGCGTGACACCGGAGAAAATCAGCAGCCCGCCCAATAGAGTATACAAATTGACACCGCTCTCTTTAAAAATAAGCCATGAAAACAGCACGACAAATATCGGGTAGGAAATTTCTATGATATTGGCTAGTGATGCGTTCTTCATCTGGATACTGCTGAAAATCAGAGCATTGCCTGCAATAAAGGCCGCTACAGCAATGGCAAGAGCGCCTGCCATAGCAGGCTCCTGAACAAGGCGAAGTTGCGCTTTCAAATCACCGCGTCCAACCATAAAGAAGATAAAATAGGCAATCGCCTGTGGAATAACCATGAATGTCAAAAGCAAGAACGGGTTCAGTCCTCCCTTCAACGCCCTATCGACGTAGGTATAACCAAGGCCCCAAGAAATGGCCGATCCTAAGGCTAGAAAAAACCAAAGATTTGCCGCTAAGTTCATTTTGTCTCACTAACTTCAATACGCGGAAAAATGCCTTGTGGCTGCGGAATTACAGTTCCAGCTTTCAGTGCGTGGTCCGGTGACAGGAATTCAAAGCTCCGCTCGCCTTGCGGAATTTCGAGCTGGTCTAAAAATCTTGAAGCCGAGTCCGGCATATAAGGTTGGATCAACAAGCCCAGGCAGCGGATGGTTTCGCACAGGACATATAAAACCGTGCCCATGCGAACCGGATCTGTTTTGCGCAATCCCCACGGCGCTTGGGTATCGATATACGCGTTGGCTTCATTGACGACCTGCCAAATCGCTTCCAGTGATTTGTGGAAACGCTGGATATCCAGTTCGCTGCGCACGGTTTTGATAGTCGTTATTTGGGCTAACTCCAGAAGTTTTTTATCTTCCGCTGTAAGGTCGGAAGGTTCAGGTATTTTCGCTTCGCAGTTTTTGTAAATAAACGACAATGTCCGCTGCGATAAATTACCAAGGCCGTTGGCCAGATCATTATTGATACGGTTTAAAGCTTGAGAATGAGAGAAGTCACCATCCGAACCAAACGGTACTTCGCGCATCAGGAAATAACGCGATTGATCGACGCCGTATTGATCGACAAGATCTACTGGTGCGATGACATTGCCGACAGATTTCGACATTTTCTGGCCTTCGATGGTCCACCAGCCATGAGCAAAGACACGCTGCGGTGGCAACAAATCCGCTGCCATCAAGAACGCTGGCCAGTATACCGCATGAAAGCGAAGAATATCTTTGCCAACCATATGCGTTACATTGGGCCAGAAAGTTTTGAAGTCTTCACTATTTATATCCGGATAACCGGCAGCGGTTAAATAATTGGTCAGCGCATCGATCCACACATACATGACATGCTTCTCATTGCCCGGAACAGGAACGCCCCAGTTGAAAGTCGTACGGCTAACGGATAAATCTTTAAGGCCGCCTTTGACAAAGCTTTTGACTTCGTTGAAACGCGCTTCCGGCATTACGAAAGTCGGATTTTCTTCATAGAATTTGAGAAGTTTATCTTCCCAAGCTGAAAGACGGAAGAAATAGCTCTCTTCTTCCATCCACTCAACCTCTGCTCCTGATGGCGCGATCTTTTTACCGTTCGGGCCTTCGGTCAATTCGTCTTCGCCATAATAGGCTTCGTCACGAACGGCGTACCATCCAGCGTATTTATCGAGATAAATCTCGCCCTTCTCGACGAGCTTATTCCAAAGCGCCTGACAGGCTTTTTTATGGCGCTCTTCGGTCGTGCGGATAAAATCGTCATTGGAATAATTCATCAATCCGACGAGATCGCGGAAATTCTGCGAGACTTTATCCGTAAAGCTTTGCGGATCGATATCCGCCTTCTCTGCGGCTTGCGCGACTTTCAAACCGTGCTCGTCAGTTCCGGTCAGGAATTTGACCTTATATCCATCGAGGCGTTTGAAACGCGCAAGGATATCGCAGGCGATCGTCGTATAGGTATGGCCCAGATGCGGCTTATCGTTCACATAGTAGATAGGCGTCGTGATGTAAAAACTTTTAGACATTGTTCTCAAAGATCGTAAAGGCGCCCATCACGGCAAATCTTTTATCGAGATTTCCAGTGTGGATGCGGGTGAAATGCTCCTTAAGTGTGTCGCAAATTTGCAACCATCCGGCAAGGGAAACCTGTTGCCCTATCGCCGAAAAGGTTTTTAAAATAGGCGGAATAGGCAATCCCGCCGCCTTGGCCTTTAAAAGAGTGGAGCAAACCCAGAGCAAATAATCCTGAAAGGCCCTTTGCGCTTCCGGCGTTGCGCCCTTGCCCATGGTTTCAGAAAAATATTGAATCTTAACCCAGTCTAATTTCGGCCAGACTCCTAAAAGCTCGGATGTCTGCTTAATGACATCCATGTTCTTGTCATCAGCATATTCAACAGCACGACCCAGACTACCTTCTGCCATGCCGATAACTAATTCCTTCCCCTCTTTGTCGAGCCGCGGGTTCACCCGAGACAGGAAATCGATCAGCAATTGATTATCAAGCGGATAAAAATTGATCAGTGATGAACGCGAGAAAATAGTCGGCAACAACGCGCCGGGCCTATGCGTCACTAGAATAAGAAGCGATTTTTCCGGCGGCTCTTCCAGAATTTTTAAAATCGAGTTCTGGCTATTGCGGTTCATCGTATCGGCATCATCGACAATCACGATACGCCAGCCGCCATCGATCGCAGGCGTTTTTCGCATGAACGGCGCGATGCGCCGAATTTCATCGACACTGACTTCCGTTTTTCGGCGGTCTTTCTTTTCGTCATAAAGACGTTCGATAGTTAAAAGATCCGGATGACCAGCAGAAGCGACCTTGCTGAAAACCTGATCCTTGCTATCGACATTTAAATCTTTGGCTATTACCGGCTCATCGCCGAACATACTCGGCCCTGCTAAGGCGTTATTATATTCGTCTTCTGCCGATTTTAAAAGATAACGCGCAAGACGAAATGCCATAGTTGCTTTGCCTATGCCTTGCGGTCCGGCAAAAATAATCGCATGCGGGTGACGTCCGCCTTGGAAAAGATCAAGAAGTTTTTGCTCGATATCAGCATGTCCGATCAGTAAATGCTGCGCGCGCGGCTCAGGGTTCTCGAATAATTCCGCAGATGTCTCCGGCACAAAATCATCGTCTTCAAGTTCTTCTTCAAAGTCATCAAACAGCATTGTCGATAACCTCTCTTATATGTTCGAAAATCTGCTCAGGCGATTGTGCCGCGTCTATAACATGGCAACGCTTAGGATTGGCTTCGGCAATTTTCAGGAAACCTTGCCGCATACGTTCATGAAAAGAGAAATCTAGTTTCTCAAATTTATCTTCCGTGGATTCAGCGCCCGATGCCTTCTCTTTTTGCGACATCGACCGCGCCAAGCCATCCTTCACCGGAAGATCAAAGATGAATGTCACATCGGGTTCGAATTTATTAACGATCAAATCATCAAGCGCCTCAATGGTTTCAAGGTCAAAGCCATGACCATAGCCTTGATAGGCTCGGGTGGAGTCCGTAAAACGGTCGCAGATGACGATCTTGCCATGATGCAGGCTTGGCTTAATTAGATTCTCGATATGCATCTGACGCGCAGCGAAGAACAAAGCCACTTCTGCCATCGGATTCCAGTTACCACCATCCCGCTGAACGAGAAGATCGCGGATTTTCTCCGCTTCCGGCGTGCCGCCCGGTTCGCGGGTTAAAACAACCTCGAAACCTTTAGCTTCGAGATACTCAAGCAGCTTTCTTGCCTGTGTCGTTTTACCGGCCCCCTCTCCGCCTTCCAGCGTTATAAAGAGCCCTTTTGTCATGAATATTTAGGCGTTCCAACGATACGGATCAGGAATTTTTCGAGCGTACGCGCGAACATCCCTTTTTCTTCGACAGGTGCCGCCGTGATGAGCGGAATTTCCTGCGTCGGGAGATTTGGAATTGTAATTACCAGCTTGCCAACTTTTTCGCCTGGCTTCACTGGTGCTTTCAACGGCGTTGAATAAGATGCCTGAACTTTTACTTCGGACCCTGCCATTTGCGGCAATGTCATTTTGACATTCTCGGCGACGGTCAACGGCACTTTGGTTTGCAAACCAAGAACGACATCGGCTTCTGCATAGATTTTGCCTTTTTTAGCAATCTCGACGTTTTTGAAATTGCGCAACGTCCAGTCCATCAGCTTACGGCTTTCATCGGCGCGTTCCTGCATGCTTTTTGTACCGTTGATAACAAGAATGACACGACGGCCATTCATAACGGCAGAACCGATGACGCCATAGCCTGCTTCTTCAGCATGGCCGGTTTTAACACCGTCCGTTCCCGGGTAAGAATAAAGCAGCGGGTTGCGATTGCCTTGCTTGATATTATTGTAGGTAAAATCTTTCATCGAATAGATCGGGTATTCTTCCGGATAGTCATGGATCAAAGCACGCGCCATGATCGCCAAATCGCGCGGGGTCGAATAATGCTCAGGGTCCGGCCAGCCGCTCGCATTGACGAAATGGCTGTTTTTCATGCCAAGCTCAGCCGCTTTTCTATTCAGCATTTCTGCGAATGACTCTTCGGTTCCGGCAATGCCTTCGGCCAGAACGATACAGGCATCGTTACCGGATTGGATAATGACCCCATGAAGTAAATCTGAAACTGAGATAGGCTTATTTATATCGACATAGGTTTTGGAACCTTGCATGCGCCAAGCTTTTTCACTCACCGGCAATTCTTGCTCCATTGAAATCGTACCGCTCTTGACAGCATCGAAAGCAACCATGGATGTCAAAACTTTCGACATCGATGATGTTGCCATTCTTACATCGGCGTCTTTATCATACAACACCGCGCCCGTTTCATAGTCCATGGCAAAGGCCTGCGTTGCCAATGTCGTTGGCGGCTCTAGCGCGAGGGCCGGGGATGAAGCCAAGAGAAGAACCGATAGGAAAGAAAGAAGCTTTATTTTCATGAATTATTTCCGAGATTTATTGAACAACAATGATGGCATCAGATTGACCGCCTGCCAAAACGCGGTTTAGAACACTATCTGCATTCTGGACGCTGCCTAGCGGGCCAAGCTTTACTTTATATAAAGTACGTCCGCTGTAATTAACAGGCTCAACTTTCGCATTGGCGTAAGAACTTAGACGCATGGCAAGACGGTTGGCGTTATCCGCGCTGCCAAAAGCACCGGCCTGAATATAGATATTATTTGAGGTTACAGGTTGCTGCGTTACGACCGGATCGGGATAAAAATTACCTTGGTTTAAATGGCCGGGTACAGGCCCGTCGGCAGTAGCCGCATAAACCGGCGGAACAACAGGCGCGTTTGACGCCACCTGATAAGAACCCTGCATATATTGCTTGTAGCTATCCGGCAATCTTCCTGTCTGGTTCATAACGACCTCGACACCATTAGTTTTTACCCCGTTGCGTGCAGCAGCGGCGATCGCCTTGCTTTCTGCCGGTAATAATTCAATTTTAACCTTGGCCGTGCCTGGACCTATCATCCCAAGATTTTTAGCGGCAAGTTCCGATACGTCCATAACGCGGCCTTTGGAAAATGGTCCGCGATCATTTACGCGAACAATCACCGATTTCCCGTTCCCTAAGTTCGTCACGCGAACGAGAGATGGCATTTGCAATGTCCTGTGAGCAGCTGTCATTTCCCGCTGGTCATATCTTTCACCACTAGCCGTTTTGCTGCCGTGAAAACCCGGCCCGTACCATGAGGCGATACCCGTTTCAACATACTCATAAGTTTCTCGAGGCGTGTAAGACTGGCCGAGAACCGTATAGGGCTTACCAACCTTAAAATTACCTTGCTGGGCAAGATAATTGTGACGATCCGAAACTGTTCCTTTCGGTCCCTTTGCCAGATGCGACGCGTATTCAATCTCTGTGCAACCAGAGAGGCATAAAATCATCAAGGCAAAAGCCAGTATTCTATTCATGATCTCTTTCCTATTCGTTCAAATGATAAGCCTGTGGCTTAGCAGATGAAGTTGACGCCTTTGCTCGATTGGATGCTATCTGATCGGCCAATTGTCCGACGCTCAAAGCGAAATAGCTGGAATTATTCCATTTCATGATATTGGCCAGATTGGCGTATCCTAGATAAGCCTTTCCGTTCGCGCCTTGCGGCACAACGACAAAAGCGCGGACATTGGTATCATTTGGCAACGCGCTGCCATCCACATTGCGAATTCCAAGCCGCGACCATTCAGGCAAAGATTTCGTTATTTTTTTGCCTATCAAAGCTTGGCTAAAATTAGCTGGAAGCTGTATTTGCCTTCCCCAACGCTGGCCGTAAACCCAGTTACTGCCGGAGAGATAATTGGCCGCCGAGGCAAAAGCGTCTTCACGCGTCGTCCAGATGTCTTTATGTCCGTCGCCGTTATAATCGACAGCAAAGCGTTGCCAGCTCGATGGCATAAACTGAACTTGTCCCATAGCTCCCGCCCATGAGCCTTTAAATTCGCTGCGCTTCACATGGCCATCCTGCAAGATTTTCAGCGCTTTGATCAACTCGTCTTTGAAATACTCGCCCCTGCGGCCTTCCCAAGCCAAGGTTGCAAGAGATGCAATGATATCAAAGCCGCCGGTATTTTTACCATAGCTGGTTTCCATGCCCCAGAGCGCGACGACATATTGCGCCTGCACGCCGTATTGCTCTTCGATTTTGCGCAAGACCGTCCAGTTTTCTTGCATCAAACGGCGGCCTTCAGCAACGCGCGCTGGCGTAAGAACATTTCTTTGGTATTGATCGAACCCGATCTTTTTTTCGGGTTGCTTGCGGTCAAGTTCGATAACACGCTGGATGGGCTGCACACCTGTAAAAGCGCTATTTAGGGTAGCGTCGGAAATGCCGCGCGATTTTGCTTCGCTTTTGAAATTTACCAGCCAGTCTTGAAATGTCGCGGCGTGGGCTGCAACAGGCAAAAACAAAAACAAGCTAAAGATGCTCGTCAGAAAGGTTTTTTTATAACTCATATTCTTCCGCTTAATTTGTAGGCGATGATACCTATGATTTCTTTGGCGGCAATGTTCAATTTCCAGTAATTCCCAGAAACATCCAGAAACTGCCATGGCTCTATACTTCCATTTTCAATAAAGCCTGCGGGATAAGCGATAATTTTCCATCGTTGCTTATTAAAAACGGCCTGGCTTCTAGGTATATGGAATGCTGACGTTATCAACAACCAGTTTTCTCCAGCCTGTGGATGAACAATTTCTTCAGCGTTTCTTATATTCTCATAAGTGTTACGGGATTTTGTTTCGAAAATAAAAGTTTGTATCGGGAAATCGAGACTTTTCAGCATTTCTTTTACAATCGTCGCTTCTTCGGAGCCTTGCCCTCTTAAACTCCCCGCGCCACCTGCATAAATCACCTTTGCTTGTGGATAAGTTCGGGATAAGCGCATCATCTCAACAATGCGCTCTGACCATTCATTCAATTGAGGCTGTTTCAGGATTTCAGAAGATTCTGCATTCACCGCACCTCCCAGCACGATGATGCCATCTATGCGTTCCGGCAGGTTCGGGATTTGTGTACGACTTTCGAGAGCTTGAATGATAAAGGGGCCAACCGGCACAAAACCGCAAAAAACGAACAGCACGGCGGCAAACGTTAAAATCCGTTGCCCTACCGGTTTTTTATAAAAAATAAGTCCGATCAGGAATAAAAAGGCCAGAAAAGCCAATGGCTGCGCCAGTGTCCAGAAAATCTTGGAAATAAAAAAGAACATGGCTGAAGTATAGACATATCCCTCGATTTTGTGTAATGACTTTCGCAGGTTTGGAGAGGTGGTCGAGCGGTTGATGGCTCCAGTCTTGAAAACTGGCGAGGGTTCACGCCCTCCGTGGGTTCGAATCCCACCCTCTCCGCCAAATAAAAAAGCCCCGCTTGGGGCTTTTTTATTTGGTGAAGGTTGTGGATTGAATTTATAGGGTTTAACAAGAACGCGTAATTAAGGATATTCGATGCCAGACCTAAAAATAGATCAGGAAATGATAGGCAAGCTCGCCAAGACTTTAGCTTTTATTTTAAGGCCCGATGATCCAATAGTTCTCGCTTTCAAAACAGCGTATGAAACAGGATCGCCTCAGGACGTTAAAAAAGCGCGAACACTATTTCTTAAATTAAAGTCCGGTGATCGTCAGGCTGCTTTGACGATGCTGAATTGATATGACCAAGAATAATATTCTTTCAGACAATTCATTTTCCATACTATAGTCCATTCTTAAATCCGTTTCCGGTTATGACTCTTTTCGTGGGCAACAAAAGGATGTGATTGATTACGTTATGAGGGGTAAGAGCTGTTGCACGCTAATGCCAACTGGCGAGGGTAAATCGCTCTGTTATCAGATTCCTGCCTTGTGCCGCAAAGGGGTCGGCGTTGTCGTCTCGCCTTTGATTACCCTGATGCAGGATCAAGTGACTGCTTTAAAAAAACTTGGAGTGCGCACAGCGATGATAAATTCATCGATGGATTATTCGCAAATCCAAGGTACGATGAATGACCTTTTGAACGAAGAATTCGACTTGATTTATGTCGGGCCCGAACGACTGATGAACGGCCCTCTTCTCGACATTCTCGACCGGATTGATATCTCTCTTTTCGTCATTGATGAAGCACATTGTGTATAGCAATGGTACAGGACTTCAGACCGGAATACCGCGCTTTGTCTTCTTTGCGCAGGCGTTATCCAAAAATCTCCTTATGTTATTTTTTATGATAAAAACTCTGATCGACATGGTCCGCCGCCGCCCTCTGAGTATGGATTCGATGGCGCAGATTCCCGGCGCGGGCACTTCAAAACTTGAGCGCTACGGTGCCGAATTCCTGTCAATTATTCAGAATGAATCCTGATTATGAGATGGCCTTCGCCCTAATTTAAGGTATATTTGCAAAATGAAAAAAATACTTTCCGGCGACGTTTTCGTAGCTTTTAATAAAAATATATTCCTGCAATGGCTTTTGCTTTTCTGCTGTCTTCTTGCCATCAGAGGTTCCGAAGGGCTTGGCAAATCGATCAGTCTTGACGTCAACGACACGATCGTTTTCTCCCAAATTTTGAACAATCCGGATCTCCCGGCAAGCTCCGTCAGCCGGGAATACGTCACACAATCAGCGAAGGTCGGCTTTACCTTGCTGCCGGCCATATGGATGTCGGCACTCGATATATCGCCAAATCTGCAATTCACGATTTTTTATGCCGTTCAATTAGCGTGCCTTGCATTTGGCCTATTATATTTCTTCTCCTCGTTTCGAAAAGAAATTGGCTTTATTTTTCTCGCTATGATTTTTTGTTATTTGTCGGGCTTTAGCGGCTTTGGCCGTTATCTTGCTATAGGGGCAGGATTTAAAATCGTCACCTCCGGCTTTGCCCTGACCATCGGCTTTATCATTCTAGGTTTGCATTTGCGCGGAAAACAATATGGAGCGGTAGCGCTAGCGGCGGCACTGGCCCTTTATCACCCAAGCCATGCACTCGTTTTGCTGTCTATTTTGGGTGGCCATGCTCTTTGGGAATGTTTCGTCCTGAAGAGCAAAAATTTTATGCAACTTGCCAAATTGGGCGCAGCGACTATCGCCTTGCTAACTCCCTTTATATATTTTGTTTTACTGCAGATCCCGCATCATGATTTTAATCACGAAGCTTGGTGGTCGTATGTTTTCAGCAAAACGAGCAATCTGACACCGTTGCAGGATGGGCTTTTTGTCGTGCTCGGGATTCAGGCTGCTCTAATATGCGGGATTGTAGCGTTGAGAGCCAAAGCTAAAGATATAGGCTCGAACGAGCTAACATCGCGGGCGATTTCTATTATCGGCGTTACGATGGCCCTGTGGGCCGTGCAAATTATATTTACTGAATTACTGCCTTCGGTCAGCATCGCTCAGGCTGCACTTACCCGCGTTACACCTTATGCGGTGATTACCGTGGTGGCCGTTCTGGCAGAGCGCACATATGCGGCAATGTATTCCGGGGATCACAAGGAAAGAATTTATGGATTTTTATTGGCAGGAGCGACAATCGCAACGGCCATCCCGCCATGGCTGCCTGTTCTGAACATTCCGACCATCACGCCCCCTATCATTGATATCGATTATTTTTTTCAGGGCAGCGTTTTGGAACAATCCAGTATTGCTATCCTTATCGCGGGTCTTGCATGGTGGATGTGGCTTCCCCATTTTTCGGCAAGTCAGGAAAAATTCTGGACCCGCATCATGTGGATTACGATTGTCTTCTTTATTATATTTTTGGGATTACGCCTTCCATCTCTAGCGGTTTTACTGATGCTGGTCTTCCATGCCAAGCCGAAATGGTATGCCAAGATTCCTTGCGGCAAGCCTTTGATCATAGGATTGTTAATAGTTGCCTGCGCTTTTGTTTTACTGGCACGCAAGCCTTGGAGCTTTTCAAGGGAAGACAACACAACCGAAATTATCGCCCTCCTCGAAAATAACGTGCCAAAAACTGGCATGGTATTGACTTTGCCGTTTCGCAGTACCCATGGGGAATTGGCGCTACCGACGCGGGCGATATTTCTTGGATATGGCGAATGTCAGTATGTATTTTATATACCGGCAATGATTGATACGATATGGAAGAGAGCCGAACTTTTAGGATTGAAGCCAATAGATAAAGATCCCGAAGTCTGCGATGACTGGCTGCTCAATCCGATGTGCCGCCGTCAATATTTTGAGGCCAAAGCCAAAGAACAAAATACTATATGGAGAACAAATCTGGCCGAGATCAGAAAAGAAGCGTCGGAGCTGACGCATGTTTTGATGCCGGAGACCATGCTTTGCAAAGGCGACATCGTGCAGGCGAAAACAAGTCAGGGGCTTGCATTGGTTCCCATTGAAAACGCCGTCGCAAGTGATTGCAAAATGGAAGGCGCGGAAAAGGCGTCAGACTAACTTATAATCGACGTTATATTTTTCCTGCAAAAGAGAAAAATAATTATAAGCGGTGATAAGTTCGTTCCGGCTGAATAATGGATTTTTGTCCTCCAATAATTTCAATAGCCTCGACGTTAGAGCGCTATCAGCTTTCGATAACCGGAGCGCGATATCATCGCGCCATCCTTTTAATGGCCGCGGCCCTAAACGCGCTTTGCTGTATTTGTAAAGCTTTGAGATAAAACCCGTTTTTTTATCAAGGGATTTTTGATTGGCGGATGTATACGGCACGTTCGCAACCGGAGAACCAAACTCATCCATTATGCGCCGATTTAATAAAAAAGCTTCTTTTTCATGACGCGGTAACGAGAAAACAGTGTTTAGAAAACCATGATTGAATTGAGGAAAATCAATATCATGGATATCGGCAAAGTAACGACTACGATAGCCGTAACTATCGACGACATAAGCGAAATAATGCACGTAATCGATTTGCGAAGATAACTGGCTGTATATATTTTTTGCTTGGGAAATCAAATCGTACAAGGTTTGATCATGAAAATCTTCTTCCTTTCGATCGTGAATTGAGCGAACCGCTTCTTTGACCTGTCGTCTGCCTGTAAAGAAAAGCGGAGGAATTTCATTCATATTTTCGATCTGGCGATAGAATTTTCCTTTGTGTGGCTCAGCACCAAAGCCGACAATCCGTGTTTGATCACCATAAGACTGCGTTATATTGTTAAGATGCCCCGTCCATCGGCGTACGTTATCGCGGTTTAACCCGGCCTTTAGAATATAGTCTTCAGACAGGCTTAAGGCTTGCCCTTGGCTCAGCATGTCATCTCGGCCAACGCCAATATACTTTACGCCATATTTATCTGCGACATCCTTAGCAATACTTTCTTCAGCATCGTCTTTATATTCGTGAACACAAACCAGCTTCGACATATCTTTTGCCGCATGCGCCATCAATGCCAGATTCAATCTACTGTCATAGCCACCAGACAATGGCACGCAAATTTTGCCATCTTCGCTTGCATACTCGTCAAATCTTTTTATCCAGAAATCACGGATACCGTCATAAGACGCTTTATCATCTTCATGTAAAGTAGATCCCGCATAACGAATTTTTCCATTCTCAAATTCGTAAACTGAACTATCCTGTAAAATAGGTATAGAAGTGAATGGATTATATAACTGGTTCGTGGCACCGATCAGGCGGCTGGCTAAGATTTGAGCACTGATGGTGAGCGTGTCGCCTGAGCGAATCAAAAGATGAGGGTAGTTGCTAAGGGAAATTCTATTATCTTCGATCCTGTAATACAGAGGCAAAATTCCGCCATTCGCGGTATGAATACTAAGTTTATGATTTGACAGCTTTAGGACAGGAAATACATTCAATCCTGACTTCGCATCTATATACTGGGCATCGTTTACCTTGCGGCTTGATAATCTTTCCTGACCTTGCTCAACATTTATAGATTGGCTCGTCAAGTCAATATTGATAAGAATTTCTGACATTTCAACCGGATATGTTTCTTATGGGGTACATTTTTGTTTTAATACCATTTATTTCAATCTATAGAAATACAGTATGAAACGAACTTTAAACTTACTATCAGAACGCTATTATAAGCTCAAACTACAGTCCCAGCCCAAGCTTTGGGCCGAGATTCTTGATTACCAGAACACGACAAAATCTACTGGCGCTAAATATGCGACATTATATCAAATTTATACAGGCGTTATGAAACGCAAGCCGCAAGGAATTGTTGAATGCGGAACCGGCCTTTCAACGGTCGTTATTTGTAAAGCGATCGAAAAAATAAAGCTGACTGATCCATCCTATTTCCCTCGATTTGTCTCTTTAGAAAGCGAAGAATTTTATTGGCAACATGCTCTAAATCTGCTTCCGGAAAAATATAAATCCTTCGTAGAAATTCGTCATTCTGAATTAGTAGAAGATGCTTATTCGATATTTCGGGGCATCAGATACAAAGACATCCCCGCCGGACCGTATGACTTTGTCTTTGTTGACGGGCCTGATTATAAAACAGACAAAGGCGGCCCTTCCTTTTGTTTCGATCTAATTAAATATATTGAAAATAGTGCAGCGCCCGTTTACGCGATCATCGATACACGGGTATCTACCGTTTATGTCCTGCAAAAAATTCTTGGCAAAAAACTGGTTGCCTATAATGGAATTTCACGTGTTGGAACTGTGAACGGCGCGAAGAAAACCGATCTTCTATTATTGACAGAGCCGCCCTCTGCACATTTTGTTCAAAATATCTCTGACAGAGCGCTTGATCTTAAATTTAAAAAGACAGCTTAATTCCTCGAAAGGATAAGCTCTGCGATATCTAAGTCCAATTGTGTATCTATATCAATCGATCTTTCGCTTTTCATGATGTAAGGCGTAACAGGATTTGCGCAAAAAACCTCGTCTTTCAGAAAATCATCAATTCCAGTAATATAAATTGCGCCATTTTGTTTTAAGATATTAGGCAAATTTTGGCGCGGCATCGCTAGATATTGTTCGCCAAATAAAGGGCTCGCATCTCCTTCTTTGTTTGTAATGAAACATTTATAGGGATGAGTTTCAACTTGCGTCATGCTAACAACCGAGCCCTGCCCGCCCATTTTGTCGTAAAGACTGACCGCATTGAAGATGTCTTTTCCATCGCGAAGCGGCGATGTTGGTTGCAGAAGAATGAAATCCGTATAGGCAAATGAACCTTGCTTTTTTAATTCTTCAACCACATGGATGACTGCCGATGCCGAACTTGATGTATCCGTCGATAATTCAGCCGGACGTTCAATAACTTTCGCTCCATATTGTTGGGCAATAGATGAAATTTCATCGTTGTCTGTTGAAACATAACAATTACCCGACAAGCCGGATTGATAAAAAGCTTCGATTGTATAGGCAATCAAGGGCTTACCGTTTAACGGAAGTATGTTCTTCCCTACCAATCCTTTTGAGCCGCCTCTGGCCGTAATGATAGGAAGATAGCTTCTTTCTTGCATGATATTAGGCTATAATTTTTAAAGCAGATGGAATATCGAAGAACTGCTTTTGTGATTTTGTATCCCAGAAGAAAGGATCGGCAATAGTCTTCATAAAACCATCGGCACTATCTCCTTTGCCGAAATAAGACGATATATCTCCTTTCGTAACTTTTTCTGTACCTGCAATGGCTTTCAAAATATCTTTCGTTTCATATCCGCAATTAAGAATCGATGAATGGGTAAATCGATTATGCTGGCGTGTACCGATATTTACCGTTGGTATGGCATAGAACGGCGCCTCACGCATTCCTGCACTGGAATTACCAATGCAAAATGAGGCATTTTTTAATAGAACTAGAAAACGCTCAAATTTAATGGAGGGATAGATTTTGAACCTTTTATTGTTTTCCAATTTCTTATAGGCGTCTAAAATATATCCCGTGCCTTCATCATTATTTGGGTAAATCACAACATAATTATGGCTGTCTTCAAGTAATGCCTGAACAAATTTCTCGGCATTTTCTTCCATTTGATCCAGTTCCGTTGTGACCGGATGAAACATCGCAATGGCGTAGGAATCAAAATCGATTTCGTAGTAATTTTTAACGGAGTCCAGAGACGGTAAATTTTTAGACCGCATAACATCGATATCCGGAGAGCCTATGACGTGGACTTTCTCCGGCGCTTCGCCCATTTGACGTACACGAGCAGCCGCTTCCTCGTTGGCTACGAAATGATAATGTGAAAGTTTTGAAACCGCGTGGCGCAGCATTTCATCAACCGTTCCGGAGCGTTCGCCGCCTTCAATATGCGATACAATCACATTCTTTATCATGCCGACAATGGCGCCAGCCAACGCCTCGACGCGGTCACCATGCACGACAATCATGTCGCAAGGATGCTCCTCGATATAGCGAGACAAACCGCTGATTGTATTAGCGAGGATCATCTCCATCGGCTCGCCAATACGCTGATTTATGTGATGATGTACATGAGTAAAATTATACTTCATCACTTCATTAGCCGTATTGCCGTATAATTTTAACTGGTGCATTCCCGTGCAAAAAATGCGGCAATTAAAATTAGGATGTGCTTCAACCGCCTGAATCAATGGCAAAAGTTTCCCAAAATCGGCTCGCGTGCCAGTCAGGAAAAGTATATTACGCTGCTCCACTTTTACGTTCCTCAACTTGATTCCAGGATACGTGGCTATCGTGATCTATATCCTGTTTGGCAATCATGCCGAGAAGAGATTTATACTGCTCTGCGTTGATCTCTCCGGTTCCAGGCCGCTTTACCCATATGTTTTCTTTTGTAAAGGTTTCGCCTTTTTTAATAGGCTTGATCGTTACGACTGTGGCATAGGCAAAATCGCGCGTAACCTGTTCTTCCGTCAGAAGTATATTCTTGTCACCGCCTCTGGCTTCCCAGATTGCTTTACTTCCAACGATCAATTCGCGGCAGGAGTTTTCATCCATCGACACTTCAATATCTGGACCTGTGCGATCCATGCGGTCTGTAAAATGACGCTCCAAAACAGAAGCACCCAGTGCAACCGCGCCGAGGCATGGATAATTCGACAAACAGTGATCAGAAAGACCTACCAATGCATCAGGGAAAGCTTCCTTCAACTGAACCATACCGTTTAACCGGACAAGGTTATAAGGCGTCGGGTAAATATTGGTGCAGTGAAGTAGTGCAAAAGGGATTTTATAATCACGCAAGATCTGAACCGATTTAGCAACGGTTTTCAGATCATTCATACCAGTACTCATAATTATCGGTTTACCAAACTCCGCAATATGTTCGATAAGAGGAAAATTGTTACATTCACCTGAACCAATTTTATAAGCTGGCACATTCATGGAATTAAGCCGCTCACTGGCAGCACGGGAAAAAGGCGTACTGATAAATTCCATGCCTTTTGAAATCACATATTGCTGAAGGGCGCGCTCGTCATCCTCGTTTAAGGCACAGCGCGCCATAATTTCATAAATGGAGACATTAGCGTTACCTGGAATGACCTTCTTAGCGGCACCACTCATTTCATCTTCAATGATGTGAGTCTGGTGCTTGATAACTTCCGCTCCGGCGCGTTTGGCGGCATCAACCATCTGCTTGGCAACTTCCAGATTACCTTCGTGATTGATACCAATTTCGGCAATTATTAGAGGCGGATGCTCTTCACCCACCAATCGATTGCCTATACTGAATTCTGCCACCATAATTTACCTTTAATCTGCCCGAGTTATGAAATTGGCCAATCCTAAATCATAGCGCTTTGAATGTCTATATTCAGAAAGCTTTGGATAGGCTGAATTTTACTTATTTCCAAGCGGCAGAGCGTCATTTATAAGCTTGGCATAACATGCCTGATGGAACAATGAACATGAACGCGCGAAAAGACATATTGGTCATCGCTGGCGCGCGCCCGAATTTTATGAAGATATCGCCTATATTAAGAGCGCTGTCGCAAAGCAAGGTTTTAGGGGGCCGCCTTATCCACACAGGCCAACACCATGATGATGCCATGTCGGGAAGTTTTTTCCGTGACTTGGGTATTCCGGAACCTGAAATCAATTTACAAGTATCCAGCGGTAGTCAGTCTCATCAAACTGGCGAGATCATGCAAAAATTCGAACCTGTTCTGACAAATTTTTCGCCGGCCGCCGTTCTGGTCGTCGGTGATGTCACATCTACTTTAGCCTGTGCGCTTGTAGCGATTAAAAATCATGTCCCCGTTATCCATGTTGAAGCAGGCCTTCGCAGTTACGATCGCGCCATGCCGGAAGAAATCAACCGCGTCCTGACGGATCAAATAGCTGATTTTCTTTTTACGACCGAGCGCGAAGCGAACGACAATTTAAAACGCGAAGGCATTTCGGAAGACAAAATCCACTTCGTCGGAAATGTTATGGTCGATTGTCTGGAATATAATCTGGCAAAAGCTATTCCCGCTTCGGAAACCTTAAAAAACATTGGTGTAGAAGATTATGCCATTGTAACGCTTCACCGCCCGTCCAATGTCGATAGTCCGGAAACGCTTCGACCGCTTATGGATGCAATCGGCAGACTTTCTCAAACTATTCCGGTCATTTTTCCTATCCATCCGCGAACAAGGAACAGCATAAAGAAATTTATACCGGACTCTTTTTTTAATGATGTGAAGATTCATCTCATCGAGCCGCAATCCTATCTGGCTATGCTCGGCTTGATGCGCCAGGCTCGCCTTGTTTTAACCGACTCCGGTGGATTGCAGGAAGAAACGACATCTCTCGGCGTTCCCTGCTTTACGTTAAGAGAAAATACCGAACGCTGGATCACCGTTACGCAAGGAACCAACACTATGCTGGGCACCAAAGCGGAAGACATTGACGCCGCCATGAAGAAATTCTTAAGCGGTGAGATAAAATCAGGCACAAAGCCTGAATTATGGGATGGCAAAGCTGCGCAACGGATTGTCTCTATCCTGGAGGATCGTCTATGTGCGGAATAGCAGGATTTACCGGTTTCAAAAGCGATACAGCGCCGCTACTAGCGCGTATGCTGAATAAAATCGCCCATCGCGGACCTGATGACGACGGAATGCTAGTATCCCGCAACACAGCCATCGGCATGCGGCGACTTTCTATCATCGACGTTGCGCTAGGAAAACAGCCGATCACGACCAAAGATGGCTCACTATCTATCGTCTATAACGGCGAGATCTATAATTACATGGAAGTCCGGCGTGAGCTTGAAGCAATGGGCTGCTCGTTTCAGACAAATTGCGATACGGAAGCTATTCTGATCGGTTACCAAAAATGGGGACCTGACTGTCTCAATCGCCTGCGCGGTATGTTCGCTTGCGCTATTTACGATCATCGTGACGGCTCGTTATTTATCGCGCGTGACCGTATAGGCATTAAGCCACTTTATTATGCCATTTCAAATGGCCAATTTATATTTGGCTCGGAAATAAAATCTCTTCTTTTGCATCCTGAAATTAATCGTGAAGTCGATCCCGTAGCCGTTGATGGTTATCTATCCCTGCGCTATGTACCCGGCCCGCAGACATTATTCCGCCAGATCATAAAATTCCCGCCCGGGCATTTTATGATTTGGAAAAACGGCAATGGAAATTTTAAAAAATACTGGAATCCGGCAGATATAAAGCCTTTCGCAGGAAACCGCGCCGAAGCGCAGGAAGCTTTTGATAGCTTGTTTGATGAAACAACAAATATTCATATGGTCAGCGAGCGGCCTGTCGGTGCTTTTCTTTCTGGCGGTCTGGATTCTACCGCAATTGTTGCCTCGCTGACCAGCCAGTTCCCGCAAGGTTTGAAAACTTTTTCCGTTGGCTTTGGATGGAAGGGCGATGAATTATCTGCCGCTGCGGCAACTGCGAAGGATCTGGGCTGCGATCATAAAGAAATCATTTGCCGCGCCGAGGATACTTCTTTGCTTGGTAACATCGTCTGGAATCTTGACGAACCTATAGGCGATGGAATTGTTTTGCCTATGTATCTACTCTCTCAATTGGCAAGCGAAAGTGTAAAAGTCGTGCAAAGCGGCGAAGGTGCCGATGAAATACTAGGCGGCTATTTTATGCATCGTGTTATGCGCTGGGCATCGCTCTATTCACGCTATATTCCAAAGCTTATTCAAACCGGTGCCATTATGCCAGCCGTCAAAACGATGCCTGCGTCATTGCTGAACATGGCGTTTGATTACCCCGGCGATCTTGGAGAAGTCGGTAAAAACCGCCTACTCGAATTCCTGAATACACTGGGAAGTAATTCGACATCGGAGCAATATCGTTTTATCATTTCTCTCTTTAGTGAAGCAGATAAAAAGAACCTGTTTACTCAGGAATTCCAATCTTCCCTTGCCGCATGTAATACTGAAAGGCAGGAAACAGGCCTGCTGGATTTCAATAAAATGCTGGAGCTTCAATTCGAGCATTGGCTGCCCGACGATATTCTGACCAAGCTTGATAAAATGACCATGGCTCACTCTCTAGAAGGGCGAGTTCCCTTTATGGACCATCGCCTGGTTGAACTTGCTATGTCTTTTCCGATGGAATATAAGATCGGATTAAGAGGTAACAAATTGATTTTGCGAGATTATTTGTCCCGTAAACGCAATGCGGAGACCTCCCGCCGCAAAAAAGTGCCTTTTTATATCCCTATAGACCAATATTTAGCATCCGAGCCCATGCGAAGTATGGTAAACGAATTACTGTCTGAATCGTCGATTAAACGCCGTGGCTTGTTCCGCTGGGAAGCAATTCAGACAATGCGAAGCGCAGTTGGCGATAATGGTTTTCTTTTCGGGAAACAGGTTTTCTCGATCGCGATGCTGGAACTCTGGTATCGCATTTTTATTGATGAAGAAAGTGGATGGACAGCATGACCGTAAAGGCCTGTCTTTTTGATGGATGTTTAGGGCCTGCACAAGGTCCTAAAATTTGCGGCAATTCATTTGCCGATATTCGTGTATGCCCAAGCTGTGGCATGCAAAGAATTGATCCACCTCGCTCACAAGATCAGCTTGATGCGCTTCATTCCGATCCAGCCTATTTCAATCATCCCTATTTTGCTGCGAGACGTACCCTCGACGATACTAAAAGACTGGAATCTTATAGACGCATCATTCATGAGCTTTTTCCTGAAGGTGTACCAACCGGTGCTCGATTGCTGGACGTGGGATGCGACACAGGCGCTTTTCTTGATGTCGCGCGGAAAGATTTTAACATGTCCGTAGCGGGTGTAGAAATTTCCCATACCTCTGCCGAAATCGCCAAGGCCAAAGGCTTCGATGTCTATCTCGGCAGTATTATGGACGTAGAAATTCCAGAAAAATTCGACGCTATCGTTCTGAACGATGTTATCGAACATGTCGCTCATCCAGACAGGCTTGTAGAAATTCTAGCTTCCCTCCTTAAACCTAACGGCAGGCTTTTTATATCCACTCCGAATGGAAATGCTTTTATCTATACGATTGGCCAATGTCTTTTTAAACTTGCCGGACGTATCAAGCTCTTAGATAAGCTCTATCTACCTTATCATGAATGGTATTTCCCGCCGAAAGCGCTTGCCGATCTCGTAAAAGAAAAAGGTCTCAAGGTCGCAAGCCACCGGCTTGTTGAATTTCCTTTATCCGAATTCGGTCACGGAACAGCTTTAAAATTCATTATGGCGCAAATCTTCATTATTCAAAAAATATTGCATCGCCCATCCGTTCAATTCCTTATTGCGCAAAAACAGGACAATTCATGAAAGCCGTTCTTCAAAATTTCAAAACAGGAGATATGGCGGTTGAAGATGTTCCACCGCCGAGCCTTAAAGCAGACGGCGTTCTTGTTACAAATGTGGCTTCTTTGGTTTCAGCCGGCACGGAAAAAGCAGTTATTGAACTCGCGAAGATGAATCCGCTGCAAAAAGCGAAAGCGCGCCCGGATCTCGTTAAAAAAGTCCTGTCCAAAGCTGGACAGGACGGATTGCTGGCCACAGCGCGCATCGTGATGAATTTGGTCAGCGCCCCGCTTCCGCTGGGTTATTCCTGCTCCGGAATTGTCAGCCAGGTCGGGAGCCGCGTTTCCGATGTAACGCCGGGACAACGCGTTGCATGTGCAGGACTTAACTATGCCAATCATGCGGAAATGGTCTATATCCCGCGCAATCTTATGGTGCCGATTCCAAATAATGTTTCTTACGAAGAAGCTGCTTTTGTAACCGTCGGTTCTATCGCGCTTCATGGGGTCCGTCAGGCACAACTGACACTTGGTGAATCCGTCGTTGTGATCGGCATGGGACTTGTCGGTCAGATAGCCGCTCAAATTTGCTCGGCTTCAGGATGCAAAGTATTTTGTATCGATCTGGATCCGTCTAAAATAGAACTCGCGAAATCTCTCGGCGCATTTGACGGCATGGCCGGCAGCGATACCGCCGCTTTGAGAGCGGCCGTCATGAACTTCACCGGCAATCGCGGCGCGGATGCGGTTTTGATTACGGCAGGCACGAAAAGCAGCGCCCCTATCGAATTGGCCCCTGAATTATCGCGTGACCGCGCCCGCGTGGTCGCCATTGGTGATGTCGGACACAACGTCCCTCGCCGCTCTTACTACGAAAAAGAAATTGATTTGCGCCAGTCGCGCTCCTACGGCCCCGGCCGTTATGATCCTGACTATGAAGAACGTGGTCATGATTATCCGCTCGGCTATGTTCGCTGGACCGAAAACCGCAACATGGAAGCCTTTCTTGATTTGATTGCAGCCGGACGCGTGCAGGTAAAACCACTTCTGACTCATCGTTTTGAGATAGAAGCTGCCCAGCAAGCTTATGATTTACTTCTCGGCGAAACCAAAGATCCTTATATTGGCATCGTTCTGGATTACGACACCGAAAAAACGCAGGAAACTTCAGTCACACTTAAAACTGTCACGCCATCACCGCGTAAAAAAGACGGGCAGATTTCGATCGGTGTTATTGGAGCCGGACAATTTGCTCAAGGCGTTCTGCTCCCTGCATTGAAAAATGTGAAAGGTGCTTCATTCCGTTCATTCGCGACCGGTAGTGGCTTTACCAGTCTGAATGTCGCCCGCAAATACGACGCAGAGATTTGCACATCGGACTACCGTGAAATTTTGGCAGATTCAAATGTAGATGCTGTTTTAATTGCCACGCGCCATGACACACACGCAGAGATGGTCAGTGCAGCACTCAAGGCTGGCAAACATTGCTTCGTTGAAAAACCATTGGCAATGGATGAAGCAGGCCTTCAATCCGTCATCGAAGCGCAGAAATCAACCGGCAACATGGTTTTGACAGGGTTTAATCGTCGCTTTTCACCATTGGCAAAACGGCTTAAAGATGAAATGGCAGGCGCCAAACTTGTCATGCAATATCGCATCAATGCCGGATTCATTCCGGGATCGCATTGGCACCAAGATATTGAGAATGGCGGCGGTCGAATTGTCGGTGAGGTCTGCCACTTTATCGATACGATGCAATATCTATGCGGCGCAGATCCTGTATCCGTTTTTGCTGAATCAGTAAACGATGGTAATTCGCCTGCCGATCCGGACAATATCATTATCACCCTTACCTTCTCCGATGGATCAATAGGTACGATCGCTTATGTTGCATCTGGCGATTCCGGTTTCCCGAAAGAGCGCATCGAAATATTCGGCGGCGGACGAGTTGGCGTTATTGATAACTGGCGCACCCTTTTAGTTCAAGGCAATGGCCGCAAGATGAAGCAGAAATGCTGGCTACAAGCCGAAAAAGGCCATCGTCAGGAAATGGCGGCATTTGTCGAAGCTGTGCGTTCGGGTCAATCGCCTATCAGCTTTGAAAGCCAAATCCTTACAACACAAACGACTTTTGCCATTCAGGAATCTTTGCGCGAAGGAAGAACCGTACAGGTCGACGTATGATCAAGTTTGCTTTGCTTATAATAGCGTCGTTTATCGCGACCACTGGCATTCTCTTTTTAAGGAAAGTCAAATTCCCTGCTTTCTCTAATATCTCGGCGGACGCAGTGATGTCATTTTTTATGCAATCCAATTTGTGGCTAGGCGTTTTCTTTTCCGGCACTGTTTTCCTGCTGTATTTATGGATCTTAAGTAAATACGAAACATCGTCAGTCGTCCCGGCCATGCTCGGCCTTAATCTGGCGATGGTATCTTTATTCGCCATATTCTTTTTCGGCGAAAGCCTGACCATTATAAAATTATTAGCCTATTCTCTTATCTTTAGCGGGGTTTTGCTTCTCATATGACACTGTCTCATAAATCTGCCGCACCTGACGATATTGCAGCCGTCGAACAATACTGGAACGACAATCCGCTCGGTAGCCTAGAAAGCCCGCACGCTGTTGGTACGCGCGAATTCTTTGACTGGCATCACCATGTGCGTGATTATGATGAAGGCCAGTTCACTTATCCCATGTATGAATTTGACAAGCATGCCAATAAACGCGTTCTTGATATTGGATGCGGCAATGGCTGGCTGGTCTGGAATTTTGCCAAGAATGGCGCAAAAATTACAGGTGTCGATCTAACACCTAACGCTGTTGAGCTCACACAAAAGCGCCTTGCCGTGTATAATTTGGAAGGAAATATTCAGGTTGCGAATGCCGAGCAACTTCCCTTCCCGAACGGCTCTTTCGATTACATGACATCGGCTGGTGTATTGCACCATACACCCAATACAGAACAAGCCGTATCCGAGGCGGTGCGCGTTCTTCGCGTAGGCGGTCGCGGGATGATTTCTTTCTATTATCGCCATCCTGTAATGTCCCCGCTCCTGTGGCCAATTACCCGTTTCTTTGTACGCTTGCTATTCAAAGCCGTGCCGGGCCGTTCGCAATTTATGACCGTAGAAACACCTGATGATTTGGTTAGATTGTATGATGGTAACAATAACCCCATCGGAAAAGCCTATAGCCGCGCTGATATGCGCCGCATGATGCCGAACTGTAAATTTGAGAAATTTGAGATCCATTATTTCCCGACGCGGTTTTTGCTTGGTGAAAAAGCACCCAAATTCCTGCGCGTTATTCTAGACCGAATGCTCGGCCTAATGATCTACGCTAAATTCGAGAAAATTTCGGAATGACAGGACAAAGTCCATATATCAGTCTCGCTCTCGATCAAATGCCGCGCCTGCTTTCACGAATGGATCGCGAAAATCCCTCAAAGACATTTGGCTGTTTCGATAGAACTTTTTGGGGATGGAAATTCACGGATTTTGCAGGGTCACGCTTTCAGGAAGCTCTCTATGCAATGACATGGTTTTACAGCCATGAAATAGAAGAAAATCTCTATTATAAAAATCCTAAAATATTGTCATGGATACTTGCCGGATTGCGTTACTGGCAAACTCTACAGCATAATGACGGATCGCTCGACGAAGCCTATCCTTTCGAACGCAGCCTTGCCGCCACAGCATTTACTTCTTTTTATCTCGGCGAAGCTTTCTTGATTATAGAACAAGAAATTCCTGCCGAATTGAAAAATTCTTTAATAAAAACATTTTTTCGTTGCGCCGACTGGCTTTGCACCAATGACGAACATCACGGCGTTTTATCCAACCACTTAGCCGTTGCAGCCGCAGCGCTTGAAATCATATCCCGTATTTCAAAAGAACAAAAATATTCGAAACGCGGGCAATATTTTATCAATCGTATTTTATCCTGCCAATCGTCAGAAGGATGGTATGAGGAATATGGCGGCGCGGATTTTGGATATCAAACCCATGGTACATTTTATCTGGCGCGTTACTGGCAGCTCACTAAAGATGAGACACTCTTACAAAGCCTGAAAAAGGCCAATGAGTTTATTGCCTATTTCGTGCATCCCAATCACACCCTCGGCGGGGAATACGGAAGCCGCAATACGTCTTTTTATTTTCCGGCTGGCTATGAAATCTTAGCCCCCGTTTGCGATAAATCAAAATCAATCGCCTTGTTTATGCGCGAAAGCGTCAAAAATCAAAGAGCGGCAGGTCTTGATATGATGGATTCCTATAATTTCTGCCCTTTGTTGAATAATTATCTTTTTGCCGCCGACGCCGAAATAACAGAAACAGCGCTTTCACGTCTGCCATTTATGGAAGATAATTTACACATAGAATTTCCCAAAGCCGGATTATTGGTTCATATATCCAATTCCTATCAAGCCATTTTTGCGCCTTCGAAAGGCGGCGTGGTTAAAGTTTATGATAAAAACAAAAATATCTTATCATATAGCGATTGCGGCTATTGGGCAGAAATTCCGGGGAATAAAAAAATCAGCAGTCAAAGCTTTTCTCTCGATAATAAGGCGGCCTACGATGCATCATCCGCCAGCGTTGTAACGCCTTTCGCCAGGATAAAGCAAAAAGTAATGTCTCCTGTACTTTTTATGGGCTTTCGGGCCTTCACTCTAACTGTTGGACGCCATAAAGCCCTAGGCCTATTCATCAAGCAATTGCTAGTGAAAATACTGGTTAGCGGCAGGGCAACATCCCCATGTAGCTTGACGCGAAAGATTGAATTCACCCAAACAACGGTCAAAATATCGGATTCGATAGATGCACCGGCTGATTATAACTCGTTGATATTTATGCAGGATGCTAAGTTTTCTACTATTCATATGGGATCGGCGCGGTATTATCAGCCGGATGAGCTGGGCCTTGGCGATCTGATCACTTTAAAAGGTTATGTTCGAGAATTTATCTGGAAAGCGTCATGAAAATATCCGTTGTCTGTCCGTTTTATAATGAGGAAGCCATCATTGAGGCCGCTATCGATGGCATGGCCCTCAAATTAAAAGATTTGCCCTATGATTGGGAATTAATCGTTGTCAATGATGGTTCGCTGGATTTAAGTCGTGAACGCGCTGTGCACGCTTCGGCAAACAATCCAAAGATTAAAGTCGAGGGCTACGAAAAAAATCGTGGCCGCGGCTACGCCATCCGTCATGGCATTTCTAAAGCAACAGGCGATGTCGTTGTAACAACTGAAATCGACCTGTCTTGGGGAGATGACATCGTGCAACGACTGGCAGAAGCTTTCGAGAAACATCCGGATGCAGATATGATCGTTGCCTCACCCAACCTTCCCGGCGGCGGCTATAAAAACGTGCCGACAAAACGTGTCATGATTTCCCGCATAGGAAATAAAATTATTCGGCTTGGTCAAGGCAAGGAAATGACCATGTATACTGGCATGACACGAGGATATCGCAGGGATGCCTTTCTGTCGCTACCGATCGATGAAGATGAAAAGGAATTTCATCTGGAAGTGGCCCAGAAGGCCCAAGCCTTTCATTTCAAAATTTACGAGATACCCTGCATTCTGGAATGGAAAGATGCGAAACTTGCACGCCCCGGCTCGATTAAACGTAAAAGCTCGAGCAAAATTCCTAAACTGATCAAGACCCATATGGCATTTGCGGCAGCTACAGCGCCCTTCCGCTATATTCTGCCAATCAGTATTGCTATCTTTTTCTTATCCGCTGTTTTTTGTCTTTGGGCAGTGATCAATCTTATATCTGGCTTGCCGTCTGTCCTGGTTCTGATTACCGGGCTCGTTTTATTCCTGATCGGTTTCGTGGCATTTGCAATCGGGATGCTCAGCTATCAAAACCAGCTTATTCAGCATGATCTATGGCGTGTCAGACGCTCGCTTATCCTTAAATCGCGCAATATGCAGGAATAACGCCGTGCAAACGGTAAAAAAGAAAATAACCGTATTTTGTAATAGGTATCTAGGGTTTACCCTGCTGGCGTCAGGCGGTGTTCTGGAGGATCTTATCGATCATTTCGATGTAACCATCATTACAGCTCCATCGGCAGTTTCAAGCATTGCAAAAGCTTCAAGAAATAAATGTTCTATTATTCCGTATCCGTCAGAAGCTGCCGGAAAACAAAATCCTATTTTTAATGCAATCAGTGATATTTTTGCGATGACTTATGCGAAATCAGGATCCAGAAGAAACCTGACAGGAGAATTACACAGGAAAGCCCATCTTCAACTTGCAAAAAAAAAGAGCGCCGTTCACTACATCAGAAAATCTTTCATTGTCTCGATTGCTGCCCTGGCCGAAAACTCAAGATTATTACGGTATATTTTATCGGCCCTATTTTATTCTCTTGCACCGAAATCAGAATTGATAAATTTGCTTCGGGCAACCAAGCCGTCCTTATGTATTGCAACGACAACTGGCCTTGGTGAAGATGGTGTTTTTTTTGCTGCCTGCCACGCGCTTGATGTTTCCAGCCTGGCCTTGATCCAGTCATGGGATAGAACAGCCTCTAAGGGCTATCCGCCACAGCATCCCGATCATTGTATTGTATGGAACAATGCCATGGCTCAGGAAGCAGAAAATTTCCTCAATGTACCAAAAGATCATATTTATGTCTGCGGAGCTCCTCCTTGGGATAAATATTTATCAGACCATGAAAATCTATCCGATACTGATAAAAATATTTTTTTCAGAAAATGGAATTTAGATATTTCCAAAAAACTCGTCTTCATCGCTTTGAACGGCCCCGCCACTCATTCGGAAAATTTGCGCCTGATGAACACAATCTTTGAAGCCACGAAAACAGGTCAGGTTTCAAATACGCAATTCCTGTTCCGCATGCATCCATCTTACCTAGTAGATGCGAAGAAATCTGAAGATATAAATACCGCCTTCAGCCAGTTCCAGAATAAAGATCTGCATTTGATGACGCCTATCGTGGAGAACCCAGACAATAAGGATTACATCGTCACCGATGACGACCGAATATTCATGCATAATATGTTTAAGGCTTGTGACGCAACGATATCAATTATGTCGACCTGGATGATTGAAAGCTCTATTTTCGACAAGCCGAATATCTGTATCGAATATGGGCGCTATGTGACCGAGCTTTATGATTTCGATTTAAGCGAATATAAGGCCGAGCATATACAGCGGATTTACAACTATGATGCGGTTTACCGTGTCCGCTCCCCGGAACAAATGATAGACACCATAAACAAGGTTCTCGGCAATCCTTCTGAAAAGCAAGAACAACGCGGAATATTGAGCGATATTGAAGGCGGTCCTTATAAGGGGGTGTCGAGACAAGCCTTTTTAGCAAAAATATTAGAGATAACGAATAATTGATTATGCAAATATGTTAAAGCCTTTATATTTGATCTAAAAACTCCTTGCGGATCATGGCCGATACGCTATTGATAACCCCCGTACTCAAGATATTCATAACATGAAAAAATACCGAATTTTAATCACTGGCTGTGCAGGTTTTATTGGCTCTCATCTTGCCATTAAACTTTGTAAAGAAAACCCGGAATGGACCGTTCACGGGGTCGATAATTTGAATTCATATTACGACGTGAAGCTCAAAGAAGATCGTCTTGGGAATGTCAAAGCTTTCTCTAATTTCCATTTTCATCAAATCGATCTTTCCGACCGTTCTGGCATAGAAAAAATATTTTCCGAACTAAAGCCGGAAATTGTGATTAATCTGGCCGCTCAAGCCGGTGTCAGGTACTCGCTTGAAAACCCTTATGCCTATATAGATAGCAACATCACTGGTTTTATGAACATTCTTGAAGGATGCCGTCATAACAGGGTTGAACATTTACTATACGCTTCTTCAAGTTCGGTTTATGGCGCAAGTACAGAGCTTCCTTTCTCTGAGCATAATGTCACGGATCATCCGGTAAGCCTTTATGCAGCCACGAAAAAAGCCAATGAAATGATGGCGCATAGCTACGCGTCCATGTACGGCCTACCCTGCACGGGCCTGCGCTTCTTCACTGTCTACGGACCATGGGGAAGGCCCGACATGGCGCTTTTCAAATTTACCAAGGCTTTGTACGATAAAAAACCAATTGAAATATATAATCACGGTCAAATGGGCCGCGACTTCACCTATATTGATGATATTGTAGAAGGCATTTCCCGGCTTATTCCTATTATGCCAAAAGGTGATGAAAACTGGAAAGGGGAGAAGCCGGATTCAGCAACAAGCAAGGCTCCCTATCGCCTTTACAATATAGGCAATAATCATCCGGAAGATTTGATGGAGTTGATAGCTCTCCTTGAAGAAGAAACCGGACTTACAGCGTTAAAAGAAATGCTGCCAATGCAAATAGGCGATGTCGAAACAACCTATGCCAATACTGATGATCTCGCTGCCGTAACCGGTTTTAAACCTTACACGCCATTGAAGACTGGCGTTTCGCGCTTTGTTCGCTGGTATAGAGATTATTATAAACTGGGAAATAATTAATCAGAAGGTTCGAAATGGACATTAAAAAACTTAAAATTGCCGTTATCGGCCTTGGATATGTTGGATTGCCTGTTGCCATCGCCTTTGCACGTGCCGGAGTTAATATCTGCGGCTTCGATGTGAATGAAACGCGTATTAAGGAACTTAATTCCGGTTTTGACCGAACTGGCGAGATTGAAGATGACATACTGAAATCATCCAATTTTAAATCGACGTCGAAGATCGAAGATATATCAGGCTGTGATATTTTTATCGTTTGCGTCCCCACGCCTATTGATGAAAACCGTCAACCTGATCTACGTCCCGTTCAGAAAGCTTCGGAAACTGTCGGTAAGGCACTTAAAAAAGATGCCATAGTTATTTTTGAATCCACAGTCTATCCTGGCGTAACCGAAGAAGTCTGCGGTCCTATTCTCGAAAAAATATCGGGTTTGCGTCAAGGTCAGGATTTCAAGCTTGGCTATTCACCAGAGCGCATTAATCCGGGCGACAAACAGCATACAATTGAAACAATTATTAAAGTCGTTTCGGGTGAAGATGCGAAAACGCTTGAAACAGTTGCCGCGCTTTATAGCCTCATCGTCAAGGCTGGCGTCCATAAAGCGCCGTCTATTAAAGTTGCCGAGTCCGCAAAAGTGATCGAGAATATTCAGCGCGATCTTAATATTGCCCTGATGAATGAACTCGCCATTATTTTTGACAAGCTTGGTATCAGAACGAAAGACGTTCTCGCAGCCTCGGCCACGAAATGGAATTTTATCCCATTCACGCCTGGCTTGGTTGGCGGACATTGTATTGGTGTTGACCCCTATTATCTCACCGCCAAAGCCGAACAAGTGGGATATAGCCCGCAAGTCATCTTATCAGGCCGCCGCATCAATGACGGTATGGGCGCTTATGTTGCTCAAAAACTTATTCGCCTTATGATTAAAAACGATATTACTGTGAAAGGCGCAAAAGTCGGTATATTGGGCATTACATTTAAAGAAAATGTACCCGATATTCGCAACAGCCGTGTCCCTGACATCATTGCAGAATTACGCGAGTTTGGCATTGAACCGATCGTGCACGACCCACTCGCCGACAGTGAAGAAGTAACGCATGAATATGGCCTGAGCATAGAAAAAGATATCTCTGCTCTAAAGCAATTGGACGCCGTTATTCTGGCCGTACCCCATGAAGAATATATTGACGAAGGCGAAGCTTGCGTCAAAAAAATGATGGCTGATCCTCATATTCTTATCGATCTAAAATCCGTATTTTCTCCGGCGCAATTTGATAAAGATAGATATTGGAGCTTATAGGAAGCATGAATTTGATTAAAAAAATTCTGCATCTCTTGGAACCTAAAGAAAGATGGCAGGCTTTAAAGCTATTTGCCCTTTTTCTTTTGCTATCTGTGACTGAAGTTCTCGGCATTGCCTCTATTCTGCCCTTCATATCTGTTCTGGCCAATCCTTCCTCAGTCCACACGAATGAGTGGTTAAAGAAAGGGTATGATTTTTTTGGCTTTACCAATACCAGCCATTACCTTTTTTTAATTGGCATAGGCGTTTTTTTAATCCTGATTATTGGAAATTTAATAAAAGCAATCACGCGTTGGTCCACATTAAGCACGACGCAGGAATGGGGAGAAAATCTGGGTAGACGCCTATTCAATATTTATCTCCGCCAACCTTATGATTTTTTCCTACATCGCAATTCATCTGATATTTCAAAAAATATCCTTGCCGAGGTACACGGCATTACGAGTAGCGTCATCATGATCTCACTTGATCTACTAACCAAACTCATAGTGTCTCTTGTAATCCTGCTTTTTTTAGCAATCATGGACCCGCTTCTTGCATTAATTACAGGCACTGTTCTTGGAGGAACTTATGCTGCTGTTTTTATCTTCTTTAAGAAATCGCTTAAGCATCAAGCGCATATGAGAAGCCAGTCTTTTGCCGATAAATATAAAATCGTTAATGAGGCGATACAGGGTATAAAAAATATCAAGCTGGTCGGATATGAGCAGCTTTACAGTCAATATTTTGCAAAACCTGCAAAAGATTATGCGTCAAGTACGGCAAAAAGTAATTTGATCGGAGAAATCCCCCGTTATGCGATGGAAGTGATCGGCTTTGGCGGAATTTTGCTTATGCTTTTATATATGCTTCTTCAAAGTGAAAAAGGCTTAACACAAGCTTTGCCTGTTATTGCCGTATATGTATTTGCTGCTTACAGATTAATGCCAAATCTGCAAAGCATCTATTATGCCATTACTAAACTACGCTTCAATAAGCCGATTTTAGATAGTATTCATCAAGAGATGAAATGCGCACAAACAATGCAACCTTCTATTAATCCTCTGGTGTCTGCACTTCCTTTTTCAAAATCTATCCGCGCTGAAAACCTTTTTTTCAAATACGATCAAGGCCGTGAAATCATCAAGAGCGCGAGCTTTGAAATTCAAGCGCATAGCATGGTCGGTATTATCGGAAAAACCGGTGCAGGTAAAACGACGCTTGTTGATTTGATCTTAGGATTACTATCTCCCACCACGGGAAATATTCTAATTGATGATACAGCACTTAATATTTCCAACATTCACGCTTGGCAAAAAAATCTTTCTTATGTGTCACAGCATATCTACCTCTGTGATGACACGATCACCGCCAATATAGCTTTTGGCGTTCCACGCGATGATGTTGATATAGAAAAACTGAAATATGCCGCTGCTCAGGCAAGCCTTTCCCACTTTATCGAGCAAGAGCTTGAGCGTGGATACGATACTGTCATTGGTGAAAACGGCATCCGCCTGTCCGGCGGGCAACGCCAGCGTATCGGCCTTGCCCGCGCATTATATCTCAATAGATCAGTCCTTGTGCTTGATGAGGCTACAAGTGCATTAGATCCGCACACAGAAGAAGATGTAATGACATCCATTCATAGGCTCGATCAGAAGAAAACGATCCTGATTATCTCGCATAAAATCGAATTACTCTCCAAATGTGATACTATTTTCTTAGTTCAGGATGGAACTGTTATAGTACAGAACAAAGCAACACTGCTCGGCAGTTTGCAAAATATCCAGCCTGAAGGAATACTTCATGTTTAAAATTGGACCATCGATAATCTCTTTGGATAACAAGCCTTTTATCATTGCCGAAGTTGCGCAGGCACATGATGGCTCGCTTGGCTTTGCTCATTCTTTTATCGATGCAGCCGCTGAAAGCGGAGCTGACGCGATTAAATTTCAGACCCATATTGCAAGCGCAGAGTCCACAAAAGATGAATCTTTTCGCATTCCCATGAGCGGTCAGGATGCGACTCGCTATGATTACTGGAAGAGAATGGAGTTTTCCGAAGAGCAATGGGCCAGCCTCTTCAATCATGCAAAAGAAAAAAATATAACTCTTCTAAGTTCGGCTTTTTCGATAGAAGCTGTAAATCTATTGAATAAATTTGATATGTCTGCCTATAAAATAGGATCCGGTGAATTCAAATCTCACGATCTTATCGAAGCAATGTTAAAAACAGGCATGCCTATTCTTTTCAGTACAGGCATGAGTACTTATGATGAAGTAGAGCACATTGCCAATGTGTTTAAGCAACGCAGCACTCCTTTTGCATTATTTCAATGCACAAGCAACTACCCAACTAAGTTAGAAGATGTCGGCATCAATGTATTGGATGAATATGCAACGGCTCATGGATGCCCCGTCGGTCTTTCTGACCATTCTGGCACTCCTTATCCATCCCTGATGGCAATGGCGAATGGTGCCAGCCTGATCGAGGTTCATGTAACCTTTGACCGAAGGCTTTACGGTCCCGATGCGTTAGCATCGATAACTTTTGATGAATTATCAATGCTGTGTCAGGCGCGGGATGCTTTCGATATTATGAAACGAAATCCTGTGAATAAGGATCAAATGGCCGCGCGCATGAGTCAGATGCGCGATTTATTTACAAAGAGCATTGCGCTAGCCGATGATCAAAAAACCGGAACTGTCTTGACATCTGATATGCTGGCGCCCAAAAAACCGGGCACTGGTATTCCCTATATGGATAAAGACAAAGTAATCGGAAAAATTTTAAAGCAAGACGTCCCCGCCGACAGACTTCTTCGAACTGAGGATTTTGAATAATGAAACGCAAAATTTGTGTCGTTCTTACGATGAGAGCAAGTTACGCTAAGATCAAGCCGATCCTTCAAGCGATTCAGCAGCATAAGGATCTTGAATTGCAAGTTATCCTGGCCGCGTCAGCTCTTTTGGCCCGCTTCGGGAATCTTGAAACAATCGTAGAAAAAGACGGGTTTCCTATTAGTGCCCGCATTCATATGATTCTCGAAGGAGAAAATCTGCTTACATCTGCAAAAAGTACTGGATTGGGCGTTAGTGAATTCGCTAGCTATTTTGACATACTGAAGCCTGACGTTGTTGTTGTCATCGGTGACCGATATGAACTGATGTCCCCCGCCATCGCAGCATCTTATTTGAATATTCCATTGGCACATGTTCAAGGTGGAGAAATTACTGGTAATATCGACGAAAAAGTCCGCCATGCTGTTACTAAGCTTGCCGACCTTCACTTTCCATCCACTGCCCTAGCCGCTGAACGTCTTTCCAAGATGGGTGAAAACCCTGAAAAGATATTTTTTACAGGCTGCCCTTCTATCGACATTGCCAAGAATGCAGCTGAGAATCCTGAACTTAATTTTAATCTGTATGAGAAATATCGAGGCGTTGGCGCTCAGCCTGATCTCTCTAAAGGATATTACATCGTCATGCAGCATCCCGTCACAACCGAGTACCCAAATGGCGGCGAACAAATTGAACAAACGTTAAAAGCTATCGAGAGTGTAACACTACCGGTTATATGGTTTTGGCCAAATGTTGATGCAGGTAGCGATGACGTATCAAAAAAGATACGCATTTTCCGTGAAACGAAAAATCCGACTCATATTCATTTTGTAAAAAATATGGAACCTCAGGATTTTCTCCGTCTTTTGAATAACGCAAAAGGTATTATAGGAAATTCGAGCGCAGGTATTCGCGAGTCGTCCTATCTTGGCGTTCCGTCTGTCAATATAGGATCACGCCAGGTCCATCGGGAACGCGGACCTAATGCTGTCGATGTCTCCTATAATGCCGAAGAGATTTACAAAGCGATTACAACTCACTGTACAGGCAAAAAACAATCATCAGATCTATACGGAAAAGGCAACGCCGGAGAATTGATTGCTAATCATCTGGCGACAGTAGAGCTAAGCTATACAAAATATCTTATGATTTAAATTTCGCCATATAGGCTTCACAAAGATTCCAGTCAAAAGGGCTATCTATATTGAAGCACCTTTCTTCGGGCATCACATGCCCCCTGATATCATCTCCATATAGCGACTTTTTATCCATCAGAATATCACGTTTCATGGCGTAAACAGCGCCGGTTCGCCAGTATAGTTCTTCAAAATTCTGGCGCAAAACTCCCGCCGTATCGCTTTCAAGGTAAGGCTGGATACGGCCCTCATCGCTTTTTTTGTAAAGTGTTTTAGGATGGCGTCCGCCAACATCTGTAATCGTAATAGCGCTATCTGCATTGCTTGAAACCAATAGCTCCAGTGTAGAGTCCACATCCTTGGAAATTCTCATTGGGCAAGTTGGCTGCAGCACACAAACAATGTCGTAATGCTCGCCTTTATCTTCAAGAAAACTCACCGCGTGAATCATGGCATCAATTTGCTTTGCCGTATCGCTCGCCAGCTCAGTAGGCCTTAAAAAAGGAACTTCAGCGCCGAAAGACTTGGCCACGTTAATAATTTGAGGATCGTCGGTCGAGACTATTACCTTGTCAATATAACGACTTTGTTTTGCGCACTCGATGCTATATCCAATCAAAGGTTTACCGTTCATAGGCCTGATATTTTTACCCGGAACTCCTTTGGAGCCGCCACGGGCATTGATTAGACCGAGAATTCTTTGGTTCTTTAACATTGATAAATAAGGGCTTATCTTGACAAGTAATTGAATTAAAACTAAAAATATCACAATTTTATGTCTAGCAAAACAAAATCTATAGGTCTGGCAGTGCGGATTTTAAATCTCGAACCTTTGCACTACTCTCCGGACGCCCAGGCCGTTTTGGAAACACTGGGCGATGTGACAAACAGCCCTCTGTCGCGAAATGAATTAATAAAACAAATTGGCAATTTTGATGTACTTATTATTCGCCTCGGGCATCAAATTGATAAAGAAATTCTGGACGCAGCAACTTCTCTTAAAATTATAGTCAGCGCGACCACAGGTCTAAACCATATCGACCTTGAAGCTACACAAAATAAAAACATTACAATTCTCTCTCTTCAAGGAGAACGAGACTTTTTAAACAGTATCTATGCTACCGCCGAGCACAGCTTCGCTCTTATTTTGGCCCTGTGTCGGAAATTGCCTTTTGCTCATCAAAGCGTTTTAAATGGCAATTGGGATAGAGATGCATTTAAAGGAAATGAGCTTCAAGGCAAAAACCTCGGCATTGTCGGCTTGGGTCGACTTGGCAGTAAAGTTACGCAGTACGCGAAAGCTTTCGGCATGATGGTTTATGCCTATGATACAAATCCAGCGGTATCGATGGAAAATATTAATCTGGTACCGCTTCAGAAGGTCGCGAGGTCATGCGATATTATTTCCATTCATATCCCCTCTTCCACCGATAATCACCACTTCATTGACTCTGATTTCTTGAATCAGATGAAACCAAACGCCCTGTTAGTCAACACGTCGCGCGGCGATGTTCTGGATCAAGCCGCATTACTAAAAGCGTTAGGAAGCAGAAAAATCGCCGGTGCTGCTGTGGATGTTTTAGAAGAAGAATATAATGGCCATATTCAATCATCGCCGTTGATCGAGTATGCAAAAAACCATGACAATCTCATTATTACGCCGCATATTGGCGGCGCCACCTATGAATCGATGCATAAAACTGAAATATTCATGGCGCAGAAACTTCAGCGTTTTATTCTTTCCCGGCCATGAAAATATACCTCACCTATAAAACAGTCGATAAACCATGGGGCGGGGCAAATAATTTTCTGCGCTCTTTGACAGGGCGTTTGTCCCAAAAAGAAGAAATAAAGTTTGTTGAAAATGCCGAGGATGCAGACATAATATTTATGAACCAAGTTTCTGCCGGACCCGGCAGCGACAAAGGACATTATACACTTTCAGATATAAAAAAAATGAAAGCCGCTAATCCGAAAGCGCGACTGATTATACGAGCGGTGAATTTAAAAGCGCATGGCTATCCGACCGGCCCTATTAAATATTATTTAGGAAATGGCTTTCGCTCTGATCGCAATGTTCTTTCGATTATGCATTACGCTGATTTTGTTATTTTCCAAAGCGCCTATCAGAAATCCTTTTTTGAAAAACACGGCTTCCGTGGAAAGTCATATACAATTATTCACAATGGCGCTGCGAGCGTGTTCGGCGAACCATCTCAAAGACCTGAATTGAATGACAATGCAGATTTATGCGTTCTTTCAAGTTCTGTGGGGAAAGGTAAAGCGAAAAGGCATGATCTAATCGCTGCCCTCTCTCTACAGAAAAATGTAAAAATTTTTCACGCAGGTACATGGCCAGAGGGTATTTCATCTGAGAGAATAAATTTATGTGGTATACTCGATCATTCGGCCCTTAAAAATCTTATGTCGCAGTGTCATTATTTTTATCATCCGGCAATGCGTGACGCTTGTCCCAATTCTTTGATTGAAGGTCTTTATGCCGGAATGCCTGCTCTCTATAATTCCGGTGAAGGATCTAGCCAAGAACTGGCCGCAGATTTCGGTATCTCTATAAATGAAGAAGATTTATCTTCTACCGTTGCGGAAGCACGAGACTCCTATCAATCGATTTCGCATTCTCTATTGTACGCGAGAGACCGCTTTGGCATTGAGCGTGCCGCGAACGATTACTACGCGGTTTTCAGAGGACAGGTGGAGACCGTAAATGGATAAATGGCTCTATATACCCGTCGAAGTCAAAGTCAGAGAATTGCAGGCAAAGCTGTTACTCGCAAAGTTTGCCGCATTACAAGGGTACAATGTTATCATTGGCCGCAAATCTGAACTTCTTAATATAATTTACTGGCTTCCCCGCGGGATATTTTTTGGCATGTGGGTGCCGGTCAATTTTAAATCTCTATATGCGCGTCTCAAGGCCAAAGGATTTAAAACCACGGGCCTCGACGAAGAAGGACTCGTGATTTTCTCCGATGAAATTTACACAAAAATAAGGCTGTCAAAAGAAACACTTTCTTATGTAGATACTTTTTTTGTCTGGGGAGAATATCAGGCAAGTATTGTTAAACCTCTTACAAATGAAAATACAAAAATTTCTCTAGCAGGTAATTTGCGCTTTGACTTGCTTCGGCCCGAAATGCGTGCACTCCTCAAACCTGAGGCTGATATAATTAAAAGCAGGCATGGCCGTATTGTGCTTATCGTCTCAAGCTTTGCTTTCTCCAACCATTTCAGTGGTGCTGAAGCCTATATGGAGGCACAAAAGAAAAGCAAAATTATTCAAACGCCTGAAGATGAGTTATTTTTTAGGCAGTACATGGCTTTACAAGATAAAAATTTTGAATATTTTATCAAAGCGGTTCCCGAACTTGCCAAGTCTTTTCCAGACTACACATTTATCATTCGTCCGCATCCTGCAGAAAAGATATCGGTTTGGGAGGAATGTGCCGGTAAAAACAGCAATATAATAATCGATAGCTCCGGCAACGTGCATTCATGGATCGTTGCCAGCGAATGCATCATACATCATTTCTGTACCACTGCATTGGAAGCCTTTGCCGCAGGAATTCCCGCGCTGGCTTACAGACCGTTTAAGGACCCCCAACTTGAGTCAGATCTTCCCTATTGGGGAAGTATTGAAATAGACGATGAGAAAGAACTAATTCTACAATTAGAGGATATTCTCGGCGGTAATGTTCAAAATATGGCTTTGCGCAGGCAGGAAAAGCTTCCACTTTTAAAAACTTATATTCAAAATCTTGACGGGACATTATGCGTTGACCGCATGCTAGAAGAGTTGAACTCATTGAAAGTAGAGGCCGAAAGATTTTTGCACATAAAATTAGCTATTTTTACTCTCCGCAACCTAATTATCACTATATTGAAATGGCTGAAAAACGCTGTACTTCGCACTGGAAACTCACCCTATATTGATCATAAATTTTCCAAATTCACTAAAGAAGAAATTGAATTTGTTTTTCGATCCATTCCCGGCGCTGGTGACATAAAAATAGAATCGATTTCACCTTTTTGCTATCGCATAAGAAAAACATGATACGCGCAGCCAAAACCTTTGCTGGCCGTCTGTTAAAAATGGCAGGAAGCATCTTTCCTGCTGATTATCCTATAGGTACAAGATTTTTATCAGATGATAAAGGCCAGATCTATTTTGGCTATTATGACGTAACGCCGTTTGACCAAAATAATAAACGAATATTGGCGCTACGGACTTTTATTGGAAATGTCAGTCCGCATGATAAGGAAGATTCGATTGAATTGGGATATTTCGATCTTTCGGATTCCCGACCTGCTTTTCAACCTTTTGCTTTAAGTCATAGCTGGAATTGGCAGCAAGGTTGTCGCCTGCAGTGGTTCCCGACTTTATCGGATCACGTAATTTATAATGATTATAAAAATAAAAAGTTCGTCTCATGCCTTTTTAACATCAGTGAAAATAGAATTACTCAAGAATTTGATGCGCCTCTTTATGCTGTATCACCAAATGGGGATTATGCGCTAACGCTGGATTTCTCTCGCCTTCATAAATTTCGGCCAGGCTACGGTTATAGTAACACAGCGACTCAAAACCCCGATCCGTCAACAGCTGTTGACCGTTTGAATTTATCTACAGGTTCCATTCAATCGCTGATTTCTTACAAGATGATAAGGCAAATCAAAGAATTAAAGAATGTAAATGGTTATGCTTATATCAATCATATTTCTTGCTCACCCAATGGCGAACGCTTCATTTTCTTTTTTATCACTTATGATCAAGGAAAGCGTCAAACTTACCTTCTGACGGCACATGCTGATGGGTCAAATCTCTCATTACTGACAGCCTATCTCCAGCCATCTCACTACACCTGGAAAAACAATAATGAAATTTTGATAACGGCAAAGGAAATCACTGGCGAGATAGGCTATTTTTTAATTAATTGCGAAACGCAATCATCTAAAAAATTAGATGGAATTTACCTGAATAAAGATGGCCATCCTTCACTTATAAATGATCAAGATTTTATATCTGACACTTATCCCGATCGCATGGGACATCAAAAAATATTTAGGCAAACTTTATCAGGAAATAGTTATCGTTCGATTGCACATTTCCATTTACCACCATCTTTTTCAGGTGAACGCCGTTGTGACTTACATCCACGTCTTTCATCTGACAATAAAATTGCATGTGTCGATATTATTCGACAAGGCCGCCGTTGCATGGCATTGATCCCCTTAAATGGACAATAAAATGAAAATACTTTACGTCTCATCCGGACAGGTACCGTCTCAAGCCGCTAACAGTGTACACGTCATGAAAATGGCGCAGGCTTTTGCTGCTAATGGGCAAAAAGTGGCCTTAGCCGCCGCCTCATCTGGGAATGTTTCCGAGAAAGAAATTTACGCGCATTATAATGTAAGCAATATATTTAGTTTATATCGCATCAAGCTGAATAGCGGATTTCTCTCACGTTTTTGGTTTTCTCTTCTAGTGGCACTAAAATCCCGGGTTGGAAAATTCGATTTTGTTTTCAGCCGCTGCATTCCGAGTGCTTATTTTGCCTTATTGTCAGGCAAGCCTGCCTTTCTCGAAGTTCACGAAAGCCCCGATGCATTCAATAAATTTGCACGATTTATGTTTGATTGTGCCATCCAACATAAGAAATTTCTTGGCTTGATTGTTATTTCCGATTCTTTGAAAAAGCATGTGCAGGATCTAACAAATTTAAGTCCGCAAAAGATCCTTACACTACATGATGGAGCAGATTTTTATGAGAATCTAGAACCCGTAAAACTGGAATATGGCCGAGATTATAACTACCATATTGGCTATACGGGCCATCTTTATAAGGGACGCGGCATAGATATTATCATTTATCTCGCCAAAGAATTACCGGATTGTTTTTTTCATGTCATAGGCGGACGCGCTGAGGACATTGATTTCTGGGTACAGCAATCACACCATTTAAAAAACATTCATTTCTATGGACATTTACCTCATGCGGAAATTTCAAAATACACAGCGGCATTCGATATACTTTTAGCGCCCTATCAAAAGAAAGTTTCAGTGGCGGGCAATAAAGGCGACACCGCTTTATGGATGTCGCCATTGAAGATTTTTGAATATATGTCTGCCGGACGAGCTATCGTCTGTTCCGATATCCCGGTTTTAAAAGAAGTGATGCGAGATGGCGAGAATTGTCTTCTCTGCCCCCCCGAAGATTTCGCGGCTTGGAAGAATACTATTTCTATTCTGAGAACAGATCCTGATTTAGCCTCCCGATTGGGAAATGCTGCGCGTAATGATCTGATTGAAAAATATACATGGACAGCCAGAGCAAAAGAAATACTGAGCTTTTATTTAAGCCAATAATATTTCTTCAAATTCCTGCTGAACGCTTTTTCGACTGAAACAATCAGGAAGAAACGATCCATTACTATCTTTCTTTTGTATTGAATCCATCAATCCTAAAAATTCAGGCATATCATTGGCAAGCCTAACTGCCCCATCCTTTGCTTTATGGGAAATTTCACTAATACCACCCGCTTCTTTTGTGGCGATAACCGGAGTTCCGCAAGCCAATGCTTCTAACGCAACATTTGGCATTCCCTCTGAGCGGGAGGGCAATAGAAAAGCATCGGCGCAAGAATAATATGGCCATGGGCTATCTACATGGCCCAGTAGATTTATGCGCTCTTGCAGACCTGAATCTCTGATTAAATTTTCAAGATTGGAGCGCTGCGGACCTTCGCCTAAAATTGATAGATGCCAGTTTTTATAATTTTTCCATTCCTGCAAAGCCGAGATAAGACGATCAAACCCTTTCTGTGGATGCAACCGGCCTGATGCGATAAAGTGAAGACATTCTTTGGCTTCTATCGTCCGGCAAGCCAGACTTCTATCGATTGCTGCTGAATTGACAGGATTATAAAGCAGGACGTGTTTAAGATGCCCCATTGAAAGATCATGCTTGAACTCATCTATAATTGCCTGAGACGGGCTGATGATCGTATTAGCTAAGGGATAAAGAAACCGATAGGCCGCCCTAAGTAAGGGTGAAATCAATTTATGTGTTTCAAATATATAAGAAGGCACGATTGCTTCACGCACAATAAATTTTACTTGAGGAAAAAAAGGTCGCAGAAGTAAGATAGCAAAATTCATATGGGCCATTGTTGATATAACAATTTCCGGCTTCTCTTTCTTAAGAGCAAAAAATAATTTCGGCAGCGAGCGTATAACGCCGGCACTCGCAAGACTTTGCACAGGAATATCTTTATCGATTAAATCGCCTAACGTTCCGATTGAAATAATATTGATAAAAGAAGGCCGAAATTTATCCCTATCCAAACCATTCATCAGCGTAATCAAAACGCGCTCGGCACCCCCGGCACATAGGCTGGGCAAAACAAAGACTATTTTTGATTTAGGGTTTTGCATATTTAATTATAATATTTAATAAAGCTTGTTGCGTTTTGACCTTATTAAAGCCAACGCGTCAAGCTTTAAATTTCTATAATACATTTATAGTTAGAATAAAATTTGGATTTCTGTTTATTAACTTTTTCTATTATAAGTAAAAAGAAAATAAGAGAACCAAAAATGAAAAAAATTCTACTCGTCGACGATTCAAGAACGATCAATAAGCTTCTGTCGGGTACTTTGATAGAGTCCGGTTTTGAAGTCGTAAGCGCTTTTAATGTCGATGAAGCGATCACTGCATTGAAAGCTCATAGCGATATCAAGCTTGTAATTACCGATTTGATTATGCCGGGTGATAAAGACGGCCATGACCTGATCGACTATATTCACAATACCAGCCTTGCTGGAGTTCGCCCGCGCATTATTGCAATAAGTGGCGGCAGCGCCGGTACTGTCACGGCGGATACCGCCGTACAATCAGTGGCTCACCGTGTTGAAAAAGTGATGATGAAGCCTTTTACACCAAAAGATTTGATCTATCATGTTAATCAGGAGATATCTTCTTAAGTTTTAAAAAAGGAAATTATACCATGGCAATTATCTATACAGCTCACGCGACTGCTATTGGCGGACGTACCGGCGAAGTGCAAACCGACGATGGCAAACTTTCATTTCGATTAGACAGCCCGGGATCAAACGGACCCGGCACGAATCCGGAGCAACTTTTTGCATGTGGTTACTCTGCCTGCTTTAGTGGCGCAGCCGCTTTTATTGCGAAACAGCAAGGTCTGGAACTGGGCGATATTCAAGTTAAAGCGGATATCAACCTTAACAAAGAAGATGACGGTTTTCATTTAAGCGGATCGCTGGATATCACTTTGCCTGATCTCGACAAAGAGAAAGCAGTTAAGCTTGTACAGGATGCGCATGCTTTCTGCCCCTACTCCCGTGCCATCAAAGGCAATGTCGACATCACGCTTAAACTAAACGGCGAGGCCATTTAATGTTACGCATTGCCGTTCTTGTTGGAAGTCTTCGTAAAGAATCCATCAATCTGAAATTTGCAAAAACCCTGGCAAAGCTTGCCAAGGATAAAATGGATTTCAACATCGTCGAACTGCATGATGTGCCAATGTACAACGAAGATCTTTGGGAAAACATTCCCGAGAGCGTTCCGCGCCTGAAAAAAGATATCGAATTTTCGGACGCCGTTTTATTCGTCACGCCGGAATATAATCGTTCTTTCACACCGGTAATAAAAAATGCGATTGACTGGGGAACACGTCCTTACGGCACAAATTCTTGGAATAATAAACCTGCCGCGATTATTGGCGCAACGGAAGGCGCGATCGGTACTGCTGCCGCGCAATCTCAACTCCGCGCAGTCGTTCCTGTTTTAGGAATGCCCCTCATGAGCCAGCCGGAAGTTTACATTCAGTATAAGAAAGATGATTTTGACGCGGAGCACAACGTTATTAATCCTAAAACTAAAGAATTCTTTGAGAAATTTCTGGTAAGCTTTGAAGAGTGGATTAACAGAACGGCAAAGAAATAACATGGACACTTCCGCTTACGTCGCCCGCGAAGAAAAATATCTGGCCCGTAATTATAAATCCTTTCCTTTTATATTAACTAAGGCTGAAGGTGTCTGGCTTTGGGATACAGATGGTAAAAAATATCTCGATATGGTCGCCGCTTATAGCGCGGTCAGCTTCGGCCATCTGAATCCTCGCATTCACTCGGCCATCACCAATCAACTCGGCAAGATGGATGTGCAGGCCCGTGCGTTTCGTCACGATCTTCTTGGTGAATTCGCCGAGAAGCTCTGCAAACTAACCGGCCTAGACCGGATGCTCCCGATGAATACCGGCGCTGAAGCGGTTGAAACAGCCATCAAAGCCGCACGCCGATGGGGCTTTGAAGTCAAAGGCATTGTCGATGGCCAACAACGCATCATTGCTTGTGAAAATAACTTCCACGGACGCACCACAACCATCATAGGCATGTCGTCGGATGCCGATTACCGCCGCGGTTTCGGCCCCTTCGATGGTGGGTGCGATTTAATTCCCCATGGCGATGCCGCTGCGTTTGAAAAAGCAATTACACCCGACACATGCGCATTTATCGTGGAACCTGTTCAGGGCGAAGGTGGTATTCTGGTTCCGCCCGCAGGCTATCTCAAAGAAATTCAGGCCATCTGCAAAAAACACAATGTTCTTCTTATTCTCGATGAAGTGCAAACCGGCATGGGCCGCACAGGGAAGGATTTCGCTTTCCAGCATGAAATAGATAAACCAGACGGCCTTATTCTCGGCAAGGCCCTCGGCGGCGGTATTTATCCAGTCTCAGCCTTCCTTGGCACTGAAGAAGTGATGAACGTATTCGACCCAGGTAGCCACGGCTCGACTTTTGGTGGCAATGCAATTGCCTCTGCCGTTGCAATTGCGGCAATGGATATCCTGACGGAAGAAAAATTATCCAACCGCAGCGCAGAACTTGGTGATTATCTTTTGCGTAAATTGCAGGGAATGAATTCACCTGCCATCAAAGAAGTGCGCGGTCGCGGCCTTCTGATCGGCCTTGAAACAAACCCTGAAAAGATCACAGCGCCGGATTTGTGCAAAAAACTTTTGGATAAAGGCATCATGTCGAAAGACACGCATGGCACGACCATTCGTTTTTCGCCCCCGCTGACGATTGAAAAAGAGCAGATAGACTGGGCAGTCGAGCAATTAGCCGATATTTTCCGCGAAGTCTGACAATATTATTGCTTTAATTTAACTTGCCCCCAAGGCTTAACTTGCCAGATCGTCGTAACGATCGCGATAATCTGCCTCTCGCCATTTACATCGCCTGAAATATTCGTTGTCATTTCAATAGTCGGAATCTCGCCAGATTGAAACGTCACATGTGCCGCTTCCAATGCACCTGCTGCCGCCACGCATTCGCCCCATATATCGCCGCGTGCTTGTTTGGAATAATTGACTTTAACATCAGACATTAAGGGACGGAATTTTTCGAAAGGAAAATTACGAATGATCACAAGGCCTGCGCAAGTTTCGCCGAGTGTGAACAAGGCGCCCGCATGAATACTGCCGACATGATTTTGCACTTTACGTCTTTTTTTGACGAAAATCAGACAATGGTTGTCGGTCCATTCCACAAGTTTAGCGCCAAGATGATTATTAAACGGCGATAATTTATTTAAAAAAGCCATTGTCAAACATTTGGCCATTTTCGGATGCTTGTCTTCAAGCCCGCGCAGTAACTTAAACGGATCAAAGGGCATTACGCGCCTCCCAATATTCGGATGCAATCTGTTTGACAATCTCGGCGGCAGGCTTGATGTCTTCTATCAAGCCAACACCCTGCCCGGCGCTCCAGACAGTCTTCCATGTCGTATTCGTTGCAGCGGCTTCTAGCGACTTAGATCCCATCACTACCCGCATCAGTTTCGCATATTTCATGGTCAGCGGATGTGAACGCAAGAATTTCTCAACCGGATGCAAATCAAGGCCGATCTTTTGAATATAGGGGGTATTGATAACTGCTGCCGGCGTACCTGAGATCCTGCGCGTCATGACGATATCTTCCGGCTCGGAATTTAAAATGGCGTCCTTATAATCCTGACTGGCGCTTGCCTCTGTCGAAGCAATAAACCGCGTCCCGATTTGAACGGCATCAGCTCCAAGCACAAGCGCCGCCAGCATTTGCTGGCCGTTGACGATCCCGCCCGCAGCGACAACTGGAATTTTCAAATGCTGTTTTAAGTAAGGAAGCAAAACAAGCGGCGATATACCGCCAGCATGTCCGCCCGCCCCGCTCGATACGGCAACGACACCATCAGCTCCCTGCTCCTGAACTTTTAAGGCGTATTTCAAATCGACGACGTCGCAAAAGACTTTCCCGCCATAGCTATGAACTTTCTCGATCACCTTTTGTGGATTGCCAAGAGATGTAATGACCATCGGCACTTTATACTTAACGATCACATCAAGGTCTTGCTCCATGCGGAGGCTTGTTTTGTTAACGATCAGATTGACGGCATAAGGTTTGCCCGTCTGGCTTACGATTTTTGAAAGCGCGGCATCGAAATCTTCAACACTTCTCCAGTTTAGGGATGGCGTGCCACCTACGGCTCCGGCTTCTGAAGTCCTGATAACCAGCTCCTCATTGCTTACCAAAAACATCGGCGCGGCGATGACCGGATAGCGGCATTTCATGATTTCGGTGAATTTTGTCTGGATTTCAGGGGGCATTGAGTCGGTCATAATTAAGTATATCCCAAATTATTTGCTTTTTAGTGAACAAATGCTAAATTGCGATTTCCTTAATCAAAATCGGGATTGCATCGCTTAATGTCGGAAAAGTCACTGGCAGACTACCAACCGCTTTATAATGACTTTATGACGCCGGATGAGCAAGTCCGCGAAAACGCCAATCGTATAAAAAGCCTTGGTGATAATTTACCAAACGGCGCTATTTACCAAATCGTTGAAGACTCACAAGGCCATATTTATTTTTCTTATATCAGTGCAGGCATAGAACGTATTCTGGGTATAACTGTAGCTGAAATTATGGCGGATGCGAAAGCGCTTTATCGTCTGATAATGGAAGAAGATCTACCCCTTATGTATGAAATGGACGAAAAATCATTGCGTGACATGTCGGCATTCGACGGACAATTCCGTATGATTGATCGGAGTGGAAAGATAAAATGGGTTCAATGCCGCTCTGCCCCACGCAAGCTCACGGACGGCACAATTGTATCTGATGGAATTATAACTGATATTACGGCTTCCAAAGAAGCAGAAAAAAAATTGCACGGCGCTCTTCTCAAAGCCGAGGCGGCCAACGTAGCAAAATCTGAATTTCTGGCAAATATGAGTCACGAAATCAGAACACCGATGAATGCAGTTGTCGGTATTTCGAACATCTTACTGGGTTCACAATTATCAGAAGCTCGTCAAAAAGAGCTTTTACAAACATTAAAAGACAGTGCCGATAATTTGCTGAACCTCATTAATGACATGCTAGATTTCTCGCGTATCGAAGAAGGCATGGTCAATTTTGAGCAAATCCCGTTCAGTCTTAGCCAGGTTATAGATAAAAGCCTTAGCGTTCTAAAAATAAAAGCGCAGGAAAAAAACCTGCCTATTAATGTGATATACAGCCCTGACACGCACACTGACTTAATTGGCGACCCGCTTCGCATCCAGCAAATAATTCTAAATATTGTTGGAAATGCGATTAAATTTACTTCTTCCGGGCATATTTCAATCGAAATATCCAGCAAGGATAAATCAGAAAACTTAGCGCGGCTTACCTTTAGGATTACCGATACTGGCATCGGCATATCGCAAGATAAACTGGGCATGATCTTCGATAAGTTTACGCAAGCGGACGCTTCGACCAGCCGTCACTTCGGAGGCAGCGGCCTAGGACTTGCTATATGCCGCGCCCTAGCCGAACGCATGAACGGCGGCATCCAGGTTGAAAGCAACATTGGTCAAGGATCTATTTTTACTATCAATATCGATGTCAATGTTAATGAAGAGTTGCTAAAGAAAAAAAGTCAGGCGACAAACATTTCATTCGAAGATGCAACCGCCCAGCAAATAGCTACAATTTTGCTTGTCGAAGATCACTATCCAAATATTCTGGTTGCGACTACTTTATTGGAAGAGTTTGGATTTAATTACGATGTCGCCCAAAACGGTCATGAAGCGATCGAGAAATTTAACAAGCAGAATTTCGATGCGATCCTTATGGATATACAAATGCCGGGAATGGATGGCTTCGAAACATGCAACATGATTCGTCAGATGGAAAAGGGAAATAGAAATCCCACGCCTATTATCGCGATGACGGCCCACGCCATGGAAAGCGACCGCCAGCAATGCCTTAATTCCGGCATGGACGATTACATCTCTAAGCCATTCCGTCCGGCAGAGTTAAAGTCCAAACTCGAACAGGCTATCGCTAAAAAAACTGCTGAAATTCACTAATATTTTGGGAACAGAGGCGATTGGCACATGTTGGCATTCGGTAACTAAACTTCCTAACAATCTTTAAGGAGTTTTTATAATGCCCAACCCACGCCAACCCCTTGATGTAGAACGCCAAAATATTTCCGGCGGTCGCCTCGATGATTCCAACAAGCGCGAAGCTAGCCCGCTGGATCTTGAGGATGATGATATTTCTTCTTCCAATGGCTTCGAAGAAGAAGAAGACGATATGGACTATTAGAACCCAATAAAATGAAGGCCCTTTATAAGGGCCTTCATTTTTTTAACATCAGGAGTAAAAAATGCCGCTTTCAAATACATCTCTAAAAAAACAAACTTTCGACCTTACAATTCCCAGAAATTTTAAAGCGCCCCGGGAAAAGGTCTTTCAGGCGTGGACCAAATCACGCCATCTTATTCACTGGTGGGGGCCGAAGGGATTCACTATGCCGTCGCACAAAATGGATATTCACCCGGGCGGAATGTACCGGTGTGATCTCAAAAGTCCGGATGGGGCAGATCATTGGGTGCATGGCGTCTTTCGGGAAATGGTCGAACCGGCCCATCTGGCCTTTTCCCATTCATGGGAAGAAGATGGAAAGTCCACGCCGGAAACTATGGTGACGATAGAACTGACGGATCATGCCGGAGAAACATCCATGGTATTTTTCCAGTCAGGATTTGAAACCGAAAACGAACGAGACGCCCATAATGACGGTTGGTCGCAATCATTTGATCGTCTGGAAGAATATCTGGCGCATAATAAAAGTGAATTTTGATTTCGCTTAAGGTTGGATAAAAATTTCCGTTCCCAGCGGGACAAGGGCGTAAATTTCTTCAATATTGTAATTATTGACGGAAACGCATCCCCATGTCCAGGCTGGGTTCTTACGATCTTTGTAACCCTGCCATCCGCCTCTATCACCATGAATACCTACACTGCCACCCGGAGAAACACCCAGCTTCATAGCATTTATTTTATCTATCTCGTTTGGATAAGAGATATTTAAAAATTTCTGGAATTTTTTACTCGGATGTTTGTCATTGATATAATATTGGCCTTCCGGCGTTTTTCCATCACCTTCCTGAACTTTATGACCGATAGGGGCCCATCCCATCGATAGTATTTCGTATGTTTTTAATGGAGCCCCGTTTTCCCACAGTGTCAAAATACGGTCGCTTTTATCCATTGTAATATAATCCGCTTGATGCCCATCACGAACAAGCGGACTTATAGGCGTTGCACATGCCGAAAGAAGTAAAAGAGAAACCAGACAGATAAAACGCATAATCAATTAAGAGCCCGCTTGATCGCTTCGCTAAGCTTATCAAAATTAATAGGCTTCTCCAGATAGGCCGTCGGCGTCAGATGATCTACGCCATGTCTGTCACGCGGATCGGAAAGCGCCGTTAGAAAGATAAACGGCAGTTTTTTATATTGCGGATATGCACCGCGCAATCTTTCGAGAAGTTGATAGCCTGTCATTTGCGGCATCGAGCGGTCGCAGATAATTAAATCAGGTTCAACGTCCTGTAATTTATCCAGACCTTCCTGACCGTTCAAGGCTACTTCAACCCTGTAACCTTGTGCGCTGAGTTCATCTTTCAGGATCTCGCACAGTTCTTTTTCGTCATCGATAACTAAAATCGTTTTAGTCATGAGAATCGCCTCTTTTTTGTATGAGGGGTAATCTTACTTCAAAACTTGTGCCTTTGCCTACAGTACTTTCGACACTGACATTACCCTTATGTAATTGTATCAGCTCCTGAACCAGTGACAACCCGATACCCGTTCCTTGTATACCCTCGGATGTCGAAGCACGATAAAAACGGTCGAAAATCTGCTCAAGCTCATCTTCAGGGATTCCTACCCCGTTATCCGAGATGGCAATAATAATCTCATCAGCTTCAACGGTGCCCTTGATTTTAATGTTGGGCTCTTCTCGCGTATACTTAACAGCATTTGCTATCAGATTTGAAAGCACGAGCGTAACCACTTTTCTGTCGAGATAAACATTTTGCAGCGAAGGATCGACCTCACAGGTAATAAGATGATCTCGGGATAATCCTCTCTGCTCGTCACACAGCATTTCGATTAAAGATTTCAGATCAAAGAATTCAAAATCCAGATCTAATTTTCCTGTACGCAAAAGACTGGACGATAAAACGGCTTCCATCATATTGACCAGGCGCGATACTGCGCTTCGTATCGTGTGCAGGCGTCTTTTAGTTTCTTCCGGCGGTAGCCTATCGCCACGCCGTTCTAGAATTTGCGCATTACCGTCAACAATTGTTAGCGGCGTTCGGAATTCATGACTAACCATACTGATGAATTGTTTTTGCAAAGCGCTCGTTTCCTGCTCTTTCTGCAGCGCGGCTTCGGCTTCCTGACGACGATAATTTAATTCGGCCTTTTGGAGGGTTAGCTCCGTAATATCGCTGGTTGAAATAATCGTACCCTGACCGTCTGGCAGGGGAACCGCCGTCATGCGTAGAACTTTTCCGCTATCGATAACGAATTCATGCTGACCGCTCTGGCCGATCCAGAAATTCTTTACTACGTCATATCTTGGATCACTTTGTGAAAGCCCCATTTCCTTGGCAACTGCCTCGAAGGCTTTTTGTACTGGCATGCCGCGTACAAAAAATTCGGCGCTTTTCGGATAGACTTGCAGATAATGATCGCTGACAAAGAAAATTCTTTTTTCTTCATCGAAAACGATAAAGGCATCTGCACTGACGGAGAGAAAGCCTTGGAATTTTTTATATTCATCCTCTTGCAGTCTTGCCTTTAAACGGCGAATACCTTTGCTAAGCTTATGGCTGAATATAAACTTGAATTCGGGCAGGTCGAGGATTTCACGGTTATAAATGGCGTCGAATTCCTGCGACATAAGTTGCAGTCTTTTCCTGATGTCTTGCTCGGATGTAATAGCAATCACATCGGCGACAACATGCGGCATGGCACTTAAATGGCGTGCCAGGAAAATATTGGAATCTGACAAATCATAAACATTAACGAATATAAGCGCGCTATTTTGCGCCTCGGCCATCAATTCTTCTCTTGTCGCCGGATTAAGGAAACGAATCTCTTGATCCCCGACCATTCTCCACAGTGTTTTGACCAAATCGCTATGATTATCGCCAAATATAGTAACGGCCGGTAACTGCTTTTTACGCAGATTTACAGGGATCATCAGGTCTTTATCGAGAGAAACTGGCATTTTATAGGCTTCTTTCAGGTCATTTCCGCCGTTTACCTTGACATGAAAGGGTTAAATTGTTTATAAGGACGCTTCCTAAACAGAACAAGGCTTTCATCTGTAAAAAAGAAAGCAATTTTGACAACAGAATCAAAGGTTTAGACCAACATGTATGCTATTATAAAAACTGGCGGAAAACAGTATAAAGTCCAGAAAGACCTGCGTCTTACAGTTGAGAAACTGGAAGGAAACCCGGGCGATAAGATCGATCTAGGCAAATCCCTGTTCCATTTCGATGGCGATAAGGCAACAGCCCAAGGTTCGACTATTACAGCCGAAATCGTAGAGCACACACGCGGAGATAAAATTCTTATTTTCAAAAAGCGTCGTCGTCAGAATTCACGTCGTAAGAACGGCCACCGCCAGTCTTATACGACAATCAAAATCATTGATATTAAAGCAGCTTAAGGGAGACTCCTCAGATGGCACATAAAAAAGCAGGTGGTAGCTCCCGTAACGGTCGCGACTCAAACGCACAACGCCTTGGCGTAAAACGTTTCGGCGGAGAAGAAGTTCTTGCCGGTAACATTATCGTTCGTCAGCGCGGTACAAAATTCAAACCAGGCAAAAATGTTGGCCTTGGCAAAGATCACACGATCTTTGCTCTGATCGACGGTAAAGTCCTGTTCAGCCGTCAGGCTGGTGGTAGACCAGTTGTCTCCATCGCTCCGGCGAATGACGGACAATCTCTTGCAGCCGAGTAAGAATTGAAATAATTCGAAAAGCCCGGCGAAAGCCGGGTTTTTTGTTGGAACAGAAAATATGAAATTTCTCGACGAAGCAAAAATTTTTATTAAAAGCGGAGACGGCGGTGCCGGCTGCGTCAGTTTTCGCCGGGAAAAATATATCGAATATGGCGGTCCTGACGGTGGCAATGGCGGTCGCGGCGGCGATCTTTATTTTGAATGCGTCGCCGATCTCAATACGCTGATCGATTTCCGTTATACCCAGCATTTTAAAGCCCAAAAGGGCCACCATGGCGCTGGTCGTGAACGCACAGGCGCCGATGGTGAAGACATCATCGTGCGCGTCCCTGTTGGTACGGAAGTTCTCGCCGATGATAAAGAAACCGTTCTTTTTGAAATGATGACGCCCGGCGAAAAACGCCGAATTTTAAGAGGCGGCGATGGCGGGTTTGGGAACTCACATTACAAAACCGCCACCAATCAGGCACCGAAAAAATTTACCCCCGGCTGGCCCGGTCAGGAAATGGATGTCTGGCTGCGTCTGAAACTGATCGCCGATGCCGGTATCGTCGGCCTGCCCAATGCCGGTAAATCGACATTCCTGGCAGCCTCATCCGCCGCCAAACCAAAAATCGCCAATTATCCGTTTACTACCCTTCACCCGAATCTTGGTGTTGTCAAAGTTGCAGATTACGATTTCGTTCTGGCTGATATTCCAGGCCTTATCGAAGGCGCATCCGAAGGCGCAGGCCTTGGTGATCGCTTCCTTGGCCATGTCGAGCGTACCCGCGTTTTATTGCATTTGATCGATATCAATCAACCTGATCCATTAGCTGACTATCACACAATCCGCGCAGAGCTCGAAGCCTATGGCGCAGGCCTTGACGAAAAAGTCGAGATTATCGCGTTGAACAAATCTGATACAGTGTTGGAAGAAGAATCAGCAGCGATAATTCAGCTATTCGAAGAAGAATTAGGACAGACACCCTATCTTATTTCCGGCGTATCCGGTGAAGGCGTCCGCCCTGTTCTTTTTAAGTTGGTTGAGATTATCAGGGAAGAAAAACAAAAAGATGACGATAACAGCGTCTCAGATACTAAAGAATTCCAAACGACTGATCATTAAGATCGGCTCGGCGCTGGTTGTTGACAGCGCAAACGGCCAGCCTCAACTGGATTGGCTTGAAACGCTCGCTGATGATATCGCTATCCTAAAATCTAGAAATATAGAAGTTTGCCTTGTCAGCTCCGGTGCCATTGGCCTTGGCCGCGCCAGCATGGGCATTGGTTTTAATGTACCATCCAAATCCATTGAGCTGGAAAAGAAACAGGCCGCCGCCTCTATCGGCCAAATACGCCTTTGTCAGATTTATCAGGATATTTTCAAATCCCGAAATATTGGGGTCGGCCAGATTCTTCTAAGTCCTGCCGATACCGAAAATCGTAAGACGCATTTGAATGCCCGCGCTGCGATGAACGAACTTTTAAAGGCTGGCATACTTCCTGTGATTAACGAGAACGATACGACAGCAACGGAAGAAATTCGTTTCGGTGATAATGACCGCCTTGCCGCACGCGTGGCGCAAATGATTGCCGCTGATACTTTGCTTATTCTCTCAACAACTGACGGACTTTATACGGACGACCCGCGTATCAATCCGGAAGCTAGACATATCCCGTTTGTAGAAAATCTGACAACAGAAACCATGGCCTTAGCTAAAGATGCGCTTGCGGGACTTTCCACGGGCGGCATGAAAAGTAAAATTGAATCCGCTCGCATCGCGGTTAACGCGGGAACGAATGTCATCATCGCTCGCGGGACAGATAAAAACCCGATTCAGCCATTACTAAGTAATGACGCAACCTGCACCGTCATCGCCGCCAAAGGCAACCCTGCATCCGCCCGTAAAAAATGGATACAGGCTCATGTCAAAACCAAGGGACGCGTTATGGTTGACGAAGGTGCTGCCAACGCTCTTCGCAATGGCAAAAGCCTCCTGCCCGCTGGAATTCGCCAAGCTGACGGAGTATTTGATTCCGGAGATGCCGTACAGATTTTCGATCTCCAGTTGAACGAACTTGGCATCGGCCTATCAAAATATGATTCAGATGAAATACTCAAAATCATGGGTAGAAAATCATCTGAAATATCCGATATTCTTGGTTATGCCCGACATGACGAATTTATTCACCGCGATGATTTAGCTTTGCATTAAGGAACATACAATGCGCACCGACACCGCCCCAAGAACGACTTATCTAAAAGATTACAAAGTCCCTGATTATAAAGTCCGTGACATCGAAATGACTTTCCGGATTTTTGACGACCATACAGAAGTCGTTTCAAAAGCGCATTACATCAAAAACCATACAGGCACCGATGATCTTGTTTTAAACGGCGAAGAACTGATTTTAAAATCGATTTCTGTGGGTGGCCAACCACTTAATGCAAACGAATATGATGTCGATGAAAAATTCCTGAGGATCCGCTGCCCGGGTGAAGAATTCATTCTCCAAATTACCACTCATATTAACCCTGCCGCAAACACATCCCTCGAAGGTCTCTATAAATCCGAAGGCAATTATTGCACGCAATGTGAATCCGAAGGCTTCCGCAAGATTACCTACTTTCCAGATCGGCCTGATGTCATGAGCATCTTTACCACGCGTATCGAAGCGCCCAAATCATTACCGGTTTTATTATCAAACGGCAATTTAATCGAAGAAGGCGAATTGGATTCCAACCGCCATTTCACTGTCTGGAATGATCCTTTCCCAAAACCTTGTTATCTATTCGCTCTGGTCGCGGGAAATCTTGATTTCATTCAGGATGAATTTACGACGATGACAGGCAGCAAGGTCGATTTATATATATACGCCCGCTCACCTGATCTGCCGCAATGTCACTGGGCAATGGATTCCCTTATCCGCTCGATGAAATGGGACGAAGAAGTTTTCGGGCGCGAGTACCAGCTCAACCGTTTTAATATTGTCGCCGTTTCCGACTTTAACTTCGGCGCAATGGAAAACACGTCACTAAATATATTTAATACAGCACTCGTTCTTGCCGAAGCGGAAACCGCGACCGATAATGATTTCCTTCGCGTCGAAGGCGTCGTCGCCCATGAATATTTCCACAACTGGTCGGGTAACCGCGTCACCTGCCGCGATTGGTTTCAGCTTTCCTTGAAGGAAGGTTTGACTGTATTCCGTGACCAAGAATTTACAGCCGACGTTAATTCTCGTGCCGTGAAGCGTATCGATGACGTTGTTTTATTACGCGCCCGCCAATTCCCTGAAGACGCAGGCCCTTTGGCGCACCCGATCCGTCCTGATAATTATATCGAGATCAATAATTTTTATACACTCACCGTTTACGAAAAGGGTGGCGAAGTTATTCGGATGCAAAAAGCCCTGATGGGGCCGGAAAAATTCCGCGAAGGAACGGATCTTTATTTTAATCGCTTTGATGGCCAAGCCGTCACTTGCGATGACTTTGTACAAGCAATGCAAGAAGCATCGGGCAAAGATTTATCCCACTTCAAACTTTGGTATTCGCAAGCCGGAACGCCCGAGATTATTGCCAGCGGTCATTATGATGATAAAGCAAAAACCTATACGCTTGATCTTGAACAAATAGTGCCACCCACTGTCGGTCAGTCAACGAAGAGAGCCATGCATATCCCGGTGACCGTCGGATTGATATCTTCAAATGGTGACGAGATTGTCTCATCGACCGTTTTGGAATTAACCAAAGATAAGCAACAATTTACATTCGAAAACATTCCGTCAAGACCTGTCCCGTCAATCCTTCGCGATTTTTCGGCACCTGTAAAACTAACGACCGATTTGAGCGATGACGAATATCGCTTTCTCATGGTGCATGATACGGATGGATTTAATCGCTGGGAATCGGGTCAAATTATAGCGATGCGCCTCATCCAGAATCTATTGAAAGATAAAACAACCGACACGATTTCTTACATTGAATCCATTTCCGTCCTTCTCGATCAATGCCTTGATCCAACGCAGGATAAAGCTTTATTGGCACGCATGCTTAGCCTGCCGGATATTTCCATTATCGGGCAGGAATGCGAGATTATCGATCCGGATGCGATTTATAATGTTCTCATGTATCTCAATCGTGAAATTCTTGCCCAATGCCGCGACAAACTTCAGGCTGCATTTGATAAAGTAAATATTCAGAAAGACTATAAACCCGATCCTGTTTCGATGGGCGAACGCGCATTAAAACGTGTGGTACTAAAATATTTATCCTCCAACTGTGACGATCATGCCGCCAAACTTGCAAAGTCGGTTTATGATAAAGCGAATAATATGACTGACCGCATGATCGGCCTGTCTGCCCTAATGGATACATCCCATCCTGAGCGTAGCAATGTTTTGGCTCATTTCCATGACAAGTTTAAAGACTATGCTCTTGTGATAGATAAATGGTTCAGCGCTCAGGCAATGGCCGTTCGTGAAAGCACATTGGATGATATAAATGTTCTTGCTCAGCATCCGGACTTTAACATCAAAAATCCAAACCGCGTTCGCTCTCTATATAGCGCCTTCTCAATGAATAATCCCGTTAAATTCCATGCAAAAGACGGCTTGGGCTATGATCTGCTCTTGAAGGCCGTCATCGACACGGATTCGATCAATCCGCATGTTTCCTCAAGATTATTAACCGCTATCCGTGACTGGAAGCGTTATACACCTGATCGTCAGGCAAAAATGAAAAGAATTCTTGAAATTATAGTCGAAACCAAGGGACTATCCCCTCATGCATTTGAAATCGCTAGCAAGACGTTAAATGGCTAAACAGATCGGCAGACCGCAAAAAAATCCGAATTTTAAGCGAGAGCTTGAAGGGATCATCTGCGGCTGTGATGAAGCCGGGCGCGGCCCTTTGGCCGGACCTGTAACCGCGTCTTGCGTTTTTATTCCCCACGAAAACCGCTCTCATAAAATTTGGAAACAGGTTCGCGATAGCAAATTATTGTCGGCTGTAGAACGCGAAGATATGTTTTTTATTATTCAGGAAAAGTCCTTCTTTGGAATCGCCTCCTCTTCCGTTCAGGAAATCGATGAAATAAATATTCTGCAAGCCGCTATACTCGCAATGAAACGCGCGACGGAAGAAATGTGTGCGAAATTCAATATTTGCCCTGAATTGGTTCTAATCGACGGTAATTATAAACCCCGTGAGTTTCCTTATCCGACACAACCTGTTATAAAAGGCGACATGTTATCTGTTTCTATCGCCGCCGCCTCTATTCTGGCAAAAGTGACCCGTGATCGCATTATGAAGCAACTTCATGATGCGCATCCACATTATGGATGGCATTCCAATGCGGGTTATTCTACGCCTGTTCATTTAAATGCTTTAAAAGAACATGGTCCTTGCGCTCATCACAGGCGTGAATTTTCAAAAGTTAAGGAGTTACTCGCTGCATGAAAAATGGTTTTACACTCGTTGAATTATCTATCGTGATGATCATCATTGGTCTTTTGATCGGCGGGATTCTCAAAGGTCAGGAATTGATCCAGAATGCGCGGGTCGGCGCGTTAATATCACAAGTAAAAAGCTATTCGGCGGCAACGTTAACGTTTCAAGATAGCTATGGAAGCCTGCCGGGCGATATCGTCAGTGCAACGACATTGATTCCAGACTGCAATGCTGGCAATTTTTGTGGTGGCGGGAATGGCGATCTGGTTGTCGGATTAAGAGATCCCAATGCTTTCAACCTGAACCAGGCCGGTGTCTTAACCATCCCTGCAGCAGAAACCACTTATTTCTGGAAGCATATTCAACTTGCGGGCCTGATTGACGGCATTAAACCTAATAGTGATCCAACAGCACCGGCATGGGGAGAAACCCATCCGTATAACGAGCTGACAAATGGCGGATTTACAGTTTATACAGCCGATAGAAACAGGGATGTGGGGCGTGGCATGGGCGTAAGATTGCAACAAGTTGTGAATGGCACATCAAGCAGCAGAGTCGCGACACCTATGATCGCACAAAAGATCGACACTAAAATGGATGATGGACGCCCTGATTGGGGGTCTGTACAGGCAGATTCCGAAGCCAGCGGCTGCGATACTGGAGGAAATTATCAGGTTCAGACCAATCGCCCGGTCTGTATTATGTTTTTCCAACTCTATTAAATCGTCTTAAATACCTCAGGCAACCCATTGATTCCCATATTAGAATCAAAATTATTTACTTGACGGCGAATCAAGTTTGACTCATGATTCTTTCTGCATCAAAGGGAAAGAATAAATGTCGAGTCCAAAATCAAAAAAGATAAAGAAATCCACAGAATTTAAGAAGAACAGTATTTATCAGGGCGATTGCGTTGAAATAATGCGCTCTTTGCCAAAGGGCTCTGTCGACATGATCTTTGCCGACCCGCCATACAATCTTCAGTTAAAAGGCGATTTGCACCGCCCGAATAATACAAAAGTCGATGCTTGCGACGACCATTGGGATCAATTTAATTCTTTTAAAGAATACGATAAATTTACCCGCGACTGGCTATCTGCGGCTCGCGACCTTTTAACCGAAGACGGCTCTATGTGGGTCATCGGTTCCTATCACAATATTTTCCGCGTCGGCGCTATTCTACAAGATCTTGGCTTTTGGGTTTTGAACGATATCGTCTGGCGCAAGACAAACCCGATGCCGAATTTCCGTGGCCGCCGTTTTACCAATGCTCATGAAACGATGATCTGGGTCGCCAAATCCGAAAAAAGCAAATACCGGTTTAATTACGATGCCATGAAATCCTTGAACGAGGATATGCAAATGCGCTCCGACTGGACGCTGCCGCTTTGCACAGGCGGCGAACGCCTGAAAGACGAGAATGGTGAAAAAGGCCACGCGACGCAAAAGCCGGAATCCCTTCTCTATCGCGTTATTACCGCTTCAACACAGCCCGGGGATACAATCCTCGATCCTTTCTTTGGTACAGGAACGACAGGCGCCGTTGCCAAAAAGCTTGGCCGCGAATGGATCGGCATCGACCGCGAAACGGATTACATCAAACTGGCAACAAAACGCATCGATGCAATTAAGCCAATTGAAGATGACGACGTTCTTCACCGGCCGCAAAAAAGAGAAGAAGCCCGCGTTCCCTTTGGCTGGCTCGTCGAGCGCGGCATGATCAAACCCGGCGCTATCATTACCGATAGCAGCCAGAAATTCGAAGCAAAAGTCGGCGCCGACGGCTCCCTGATTTCCACTTCCGGCCTGAATAAATATCGCGGCTCCATTCACAAAGTCGGCGCAGCCTTGCAAAACGCGCCGAGCTGCAACGGGTGGACTTATTGGCATTACAAAGAAGGCAAAAACAGCTTCCCGATCGATCGCCTGCGCCAGCGTATCCGCGATGAAATGACAGTCACGCGACCAACTGGATCATCGTTGCAATAATGAATCAGACCAAAATTTTCGTTCATGACTTTAAAGTAGACGCCCTCGCTGGCATATATCCCGGCGACGATGTCAATCCGACGCCACTGGCAATTTCTGTCGAAGCGCTTTTTTCCGACTATAAAGTTGACATGGATGATATAGCCAGCACGATGTCCTATGAATTGATTGCCAATGAAATCCGGTCTATTTCAAAGCGTCATTTCCATCTGGTTGAAAAAATGGCTGAGCATCTGGCGGAATTTTGCCTGTCCCACCCTCGCGTAGAAACGGTTAAAGTCCGGATTGAAAAACTCAAAATTTTTGAAGAAGGTCTCGCGGGTACGGAAATCATTCGCGCTAAAAGGAACTAATTCAGCCATTACAAATTAGTGTTTGGTAATAGTTTAAATAAGGAAATTAATTATGAAGCATTATAAAAAATTAGCTCTTGTCTCTGCACTATCCATTCTATCCCTCAATCCTATAAATGTAATGGCTCAAGCAGAACCTGATTATCAAACCGCGATTAATCTTCACAACCTCTTCCAAAAACAATGCTTTGATAAAATGCCTCATATCGAAAAAATTCGTGATGAAGCGCGTGTCGGCAATTGGGTCGTCGGACCTTTGAATAACGGAAGGCCTGTTTCATGGGCAGTCAACGAAGGCATGGACAATTTCTCCATTATGGTTGTCGATAGCGTTGGGAACTCCAGTAAAACTTGCGAAGTGCGTGGCAAAACATCTGAAGCCACAGCGGTCAGCGTTTTCAACGGCATCTATGCCGAGCAGATTAAAGCCAACCGCACAGGCGCTCCTGAAAATTCATGGACGACTCCGAACGGAACGATTACGATAGAGAGCGCCAATGATGGCAGGACTTCTGTAATTCTTTCGCAGTGATAGATGTATAAACCAAAAATCGTATTAATTACCGGCGCAACCGGCGATTTCGGCAAGGCTTTCGCTAAAAAATTTGCCGATCTCGGCTGCGCCCTTATTTTGCATGGGCGTAATGCTGAAAAACTTGAATCATTAAGGCAAGAATTCACAGTTCCTGTGCATACTGCCTTATTCGATATTACTGATCGAACCGCAATGGAAACTGCGATTGCAGAACTTCCGTCACCTTTCAAAAATATCGAACTCTTGATCAACAATGCAGGCGGTGCTTTAGGGCTGGACAAGGCTCAGGACAGCAGCCTCGATGACTGGGATCAAATGATTTCCATGAATGTCTCAGGTCTTATTCGCATGACGCGGCTGATTTTGCCCGTAATGGTTGACCGCAAATGCGGACATATTATCAATATCGGCTCGACGGCAGGAAACTACCCCTATCCCGGCGGTCATGTTTATTGCGCGTCAAAGGCCTTCGTAAAGCAATTCTCGCTGTCTCTGCGCAGCGATCTTCAAAGCACGAATATTCGCGTTACCAACATCGAACCGGGCATGGTGCAAACCCAGTTTTCATTGTCACGGTTTAAAGGCGACAAAGAAAAAGCAGATGCCGTCTACGCAAACACAAAACCGTTACTGGCAGAAGATGTCGCAGAAGCTGTTTTCTGGGCGGCAACTCTTCCGCCTCATGTAAATATAAATCGTATAGAGTTGATGCCGACAACCCAAAGCCCCGGCGCTCTTCAAGTCGAAAGATTTTAGAGCTTAACTTCTTCAAGCTTGATAAACAGGCTTTGGTCGCCAAATACGCTCACACTTTCCAGGCTGCCGAAAAAATTGGCAAAGACTCCGGTATTCGTTGAAATCGGCGCCAGGCTTTGCTCTACTTTGAATCGATAACGGATATAGGCAGGTCGCCCGAAAGAATCGTTGAGTTTATTTTCTGCAATATAATTCAAATACTCCTGCGCGATATCAGGCTGGGCATGCACCGACAAATAAGTCAGAGGTCGCGATAATTTCAGGGCTGCGTTGATTGGAAAAAGAGATGGATTATATGCCGTTGTATCAAGGCATTTATAAGACCGTGGCGAATTACCGGAGACTTGAACCTGCAAGATACCGTTTATCTGTGAATTCTTATTGATCTCGAATGTTTGGGATTTGGGATCGTACCGCCCCAGATAGATCGGCTGAATAAATTCAAAACGCCTCGGGAAATTTTCTTTGTTGAGATTGATAAAACCTCTTGTTGCGTCTCTAATCTTGTTCCATTCAATATCATTGGTGTAATATTGTAAATAAAGATCACATTCCGTGATCATTAAATATTGATCAATATTTTCATCACTTTGGATATCAAGATTATTGAGAAGCCAGTAACTCTTGGCAAGATATTCCGGTGTTGTCGGAGAATACAAAAGCTGCGACGATGCAGACTGCGCCTTAACGGGGGCGCAATAAATGATCGAAAGAAGAAGGCATAAAAGTAATCTAGTTTTCATTTCCCCTCACCGTCTTAACTGCCTTTTTGAAAACGGTCGGCAAGCCCGCTGAAAGAATTTCTTCCTTATCGATCCAGATATTGTCTTTAGCAGAATTAGTCAAAACACCCTTCCAGACTTCGAGCTTTAAATCGAAATGCGTAAAGCTGTGATAGACATCTCCTGCATATATTATCTTATTTTCCACCTCTTTGGGAAGGATACTATCGCTCTTTCCGTCCCAGCCGGTCGTTGGTAACGCCATCATGCCCCCCAGCATGCGCTTGTCATCCCTGCGCTCCAGTAAAACTTTGCCCCCTTTGTTTTCTATCCAATAAACCCTACCCGATCTTTGAGGCTTGGCAGTCTTGGCTGGCTTAGAGGGTATTTCATTTTGAATGCCTTTTTTAAACGCTTTACAAAAATCTCTAACCGGACAGGAATGGCAACGCGGTTTTTGAGGAATACAGATCGTTGCACCAAGGTCCATAAGGCTCTGCGCAAAATCACCGGCTCTTTTGACATCGACATAAACCAATTCAGCTTTTTTACGAATTAAGGCTTTGGATAATTTTATAGGCGTTTCAATTCCGAATACCCTGACAACAATCCTGTCGACATTGCCATCAATGACGACGGCATGATTGTCAAAAGCGATTGCCGAAATAGCTGCTGCTGTATAAGGGCCTATGCCGGGTAATTTCAAAAGTTCTGCTTCTCCTTTTGGAAATATAGCCTTGTGATCTTCGGCGAGAACTTGCGCACATTTATGCAGATTTCGCGCTCTGGCGTAATAGCCAAGGCCTGCCCATTCTTTTAAGACGTCTTCATTTTTTGCCGCGGCAAATTTTTTCAGATTTGGCCAAAGTTTCAAAAATTTCTGAAAATAAGGAATGACAGTTGGCACTGTCGTTTGCTGAAGCATGATCTCTGACAACCAGACATGGTACGGATCAGGCTGAATACCCGCTTTTGCCCGCCATGGCAGATCGCGGCGATGCCTGTCATACCATTTGAGCAGGTTTTTCTGAAAATCGTGACTTTTGAACATTACTTCATGTATTAGTTAAAGAATGTACGAATTGAAACCCATCTCAGATTCCGTGGCGAAACTCACGAAAGAAACTTTTAGTCGCAAATTCGTGTCTTTGGCACGAATTCTAACACAATGGGAAGATATTGTCGGGTCTGACATGGCGGATAAATGCCAGCCTGCAAAAATTCATTATCGTAAACCCAAGGCTGCCAACGATATACCACAGGCCACGCTTGATATTGCGGCTTCCAGTGCCGATGCAAGCCTTCTCCATTATCAAAAAGACCTCATTTTAGAGCGTATAAACCAGTTGTTTGGAAATAAATGGGTAACGGATATTAAATTCGTCCATATTCCCTTCACACCACGGCGGAAAGAAGGCAATTTCCCTAAATTTCGGCAACCTACAAAAGAGGAATTTGCTGAATTACAGGCCTCTCTTCCTGTCGGTGCCGACGAGGAGCTTAAAAAACGGCTTGAAAGACTAGGGCAAGGCATATTAAGAAGACCGCATAAGTAATTCATAAAGCCTTCTAAATCAGGAATTCCATAATATGAAAGTCAGCGCTATCACCGTCCGCAAAGGTCATGTCCTTGAAATTGACGGAAAACTTTGGGCCGTCTCCCATTCCGAGATTATGCAGCCCGGCAAAGGCGCATCCGTCATCCATATTGAAATGCGCGACATCAAAACCGGTACGAAAGATAATGTCCGCTACCGTACCCAAGAGACAGTTGAGAAGGTTCGCCTTGAGCAGGAAGAATATCAATACCTGTTTAACGACGGCGAGAACTACACGTTCATGCACCAGACTTCCTATGAGCAGATCAATGTTCCTGCCGAAGTCGTCGGCTCCCCCGGCACCGAATTTTTGCAGGAAGGTATGGTTGTAACCATTGAAACTTATGAGGAAACACCGCTTGGCGTAGAACTGCCGCAAACTGTCGTTTGTGAAATCGTCGAAGCCGATCCGGTTGTCAAAGGCCAGACCGCCTCTTCCTCTTACAAGCCCGCGAAACTTGATAATGGCCTGCGCGTCATGGTTCCGCCGCATGTTGAATCCGGCACACGAATTGTCGTCAGAACCGAAGACGCAACTTATGTAGAACGTGCGAAGGACTAATGGCCAATCTTTCCCCTAATTTGAATGTTATGCTGCGCGCTGCCGAAAAAGCGGCGCGTTCGCTGTCCCGTGACTTCGGCGAAGTTGAAAATCTTCAGGTATCCCGTAAAGGTCCGGGTGATTTCGTTTCCGCCGCCGATAAGCGCGCTGAACAGATTATCTATGATGAATTATTATCCGCCCGCCCGGGGTTTTCTTTCCTGATGGAAGAAAGCGGCGAGCATAAAGGCACTGACGGCGAACACCGTTTTATTATTGATCCTTTGGATGGCACAACCAACTTTCTGCACGGCATTCCGCACTGGTGCATTTCAATCGGCCTTGAAAAACAGGGTGAAATGATTGCAGGGCTTATTCTGGACCCGATCAAGAACGAAGTATTCCACGCTGAAAAAGGCGCAGGTGCCTTTACAGGTAAACGCCGCTTACGCGTATCGGCCAGAGGAGATCTGAGCTTTGCTGTTATTTGTGGTGGCGATTGCGTTCGGCGCACGCCCGAAATTCGAGCTTCTCTGATTAAAGGAATTGAAAAAGTCATCTCATCAACCGCAGGTTTCCGTCGATCTGGTTCCGCCGCGCTTGACTTGGCTTATGTTGCCGCTGGTCGTTACGAAGGTTTCTGGGAAAACAATCTTTCTCCATGGGACAGTGCGGCTGGCTCTATTATCGTACGCGAAGCTGGTGGTGCGCTTGCCAGCTTGAAAGGCAATGCGAATCCCGTCTATGCTGAAACCATCCTTGCCAGTAACATGGCGCTACATAATGTCCTGAAGGATATGCTCAAGTCCTAAATTTTTGTGGAATGGTTATGAGATCTTTGAAATACGGCTACGCCCTGCTTGCTCTGACCATTCTTTTTCCCTTGATCGGGCATGCCGAAGAACCTGAACTTCGCGGCTATACGCCGCCGCCGATGTTCGGCAACTCCATGTCCGTTCCGGTGGATGCGCCTCCCGCTCCGGCACCGGCACCGGAAATAAAATCTTCACCTGTCAAGAAAACCGAAACGCCTAAAATTGCAAAACCAGTTACGAAGCCGCCCGCGGATAAGGAACTCGTCGTTAAAGATACGCCGCTGCCGATTAAGCCTTTGACGCCGAAAGCACCGCCACCTAAACCAACAACCGTTCCGGAAAAGAATAAAATACCGCCTTACGTTCCGCCAAAACCTGAAGAGAAAGTCAAAAAGGCTGAAGTAAAAAGCGAACCGAAAATTGCGGCACCAACACCAAAAGCTCCGGTAGCCAATAATATAAGTGCGGAAAGCTTATTGAGCCATCCTGTAACATCTGGTTCAAATCCTATGCCTGCCGCCGAGCCGATCAATCCGCTTGCCGTTCCGGCTAGCAAGGTGGAAGGCGGACTTCCATTGCCCGGCAGCGTACCGGCGCAAAAATCTGTCCTGCAAAAATCCAAAGCCGCAAAAAAAGCTCCGGTTAAAAAAGAAACGAAAAAGACTGCGGAAACTGTAAAGAAAAAAGAACCCGTCAAAAAAGCGGAAGCAAAAAAACCGGCTTCCCAAAAAGTCGAGTCCAAACCAAAAGCACCCGAGCCAAAACCAAAGCCGGTTGTTAAAAAAGAACCCATTAAACCCGTCCCTGTCATTCAAAAAGAAAAACCGGTTATTGCGGCAGCTCCTCCGGTGACAACGGCGCCAAAACAAAAAGCGCCTTACAATGTCAAAGGCAGTAAATCCATGCCGAAGGTTTCTTCGACAAAAGTCGATAAAACAGAAATTGGGAAACTTCCTCTGCCTGCGATTGAAGAGCCTTCAGTCAAAACGATGCCGACAAAAAACGAGATGATGATCGATAAGGCGCTTGAAGATCATTTGGTTGAACCCGATATCAAAAAAATCATTGCCGAGCCGAAGAAAGAAAAAGTCGCTGCAAAATCAAAACTTGCCGATACGCCTGTCGATATTCCCACTTCTGCTCCGGTAAAAACCGAAAAGAAAACAAATCCATCCAAAAGTTTTTCCAAGCCGGAATTGATCAGCCTTGAATTCTCAGGCGCGTCCGCCGACCTTGCCGCCGATCAAAAGAACGTCATCGATAATTCCATCATTCCTAGGCTGAAAGAAGATGACAGTCGTCGACTTCAGATTTTAAGCTTCGCCTCTCCGGCCAAGGAAGGCCAGAGTAGCGCCCGGCGCATTTCCCTTTCGCGTGGCCTTGCCATTCGCTCCTATCTTCTTGAAAAAGGCATTCAACCAAGCCGCATCGATATCCGTGCTTTAGGTGAAAACACCAAAGAAAAACCGATGGACCGGGTCGATCTAGCCCTAATTTACCTAAGATAAATTTGCCTAACTGCTTAAATGTGGATAACAAAGGCTCGACAGGGCGTTTTGTTTGAATTTCAGGCCTTTAAGCCTTTAAGGTAACTTAATCCTGAATTAAACGAAAAGAACTTCGGTATATGTATTTTGCATATACTTATTATGGCAAAACAGGGCCGAATATTTGCAAATTTAAACCAAGGTGAACCATGGAAGATCTGAATAAAAAGAAAACATCAGTAACGTCGATTATCGCCGTCATTATTATCGCGCTCTTGATCGGCACTGGCGCGTATATGTTCACGAAACAAAAAGCCGAAGCTCCTGCGCAGGCACCTGAAACCGCCCAAACAGAAATGGCTCCGGAAGCCGTTCCTGAAACTGCGACAACAACACCTGAAGAGCCAGCCGATCCGATTGTTGTCGAAACAAAAAAACTCGATATTCCATCTGCAGAAACACCTGCTCCATCTGCTGCCAATACAGATCCGGCAATCGTCGCCATGATGGCGCCTAGATCGATCGGCGATGCAAATGCACCGGTCAAAATCACGGAATATTCATCCCTGACCTGCTCTCACTGCGGCACCTTCCACCGTGAGACATTTAAAAAGTTCAAAACTGACTTCATCGATACAGGCAAAGTCCAGATGACATTCAAGGAGTTTCCTTTGAACCAGCCAGCGATGGATGCATCTCAAATCCTGCGTTGTATGCCGGAAGATAAATTCGTCAGCTTTATGGATCTTCTTTTCCAGGAACAGGATAAATGGGCATTTGACGCCAACTACAAAGATATCCTGCGCCAAAATGCGAAGTTGGCCGGCATGTCCGATGAAACTTTCGATGCCTGCCTTGCCAATACAGCTTTGAAAGAAGCGATTTTGGGCGACATGAAAGCGGCTGGCGAACAATATAAAGTTCAGTCAACGCCTTCCTTTGTCATCAATGGTGGCAAGATTCTCGTCGGCAACCAGCCGGTTGAAGAATTTGCGAAAGCGATTGAAGAAGCTTCTTCTGCGCCAGCAACAACGCCTGCAGCAGCTCCAGCTCCTGTAACTGAAACAGCGCCTGAAGCTGCAGCCGGCGCCGCAGTAGATGCTGCCGAACCTGCTGTCACGGAAGAAGTGCCGCCAGCAGAATAAATACAGATCTAACCCGAACAGAGTATACGACATGGCAAATTTCAGCCGCCTTCGCCTTCAGGGATTCAAATCCTTCGTCGACAAAACGGATCTCGACATCGCACCGGGCATGACCGGTATCGTCGGGCCGAATGGCTGCGGTAAATCGAACCTTGTCGAAGCTCTGTCCTGGGTTATGGGAGAAACCTCGGCCAAGCGTTTGCGCGGTTCGGGTATGGACGATGTAATTTTCAACGGTACATCGACACGCCCACAGCGTAACTCCGCCGAAGTTTCCGTCGTTCTCGATAATACAGACAGAACAGCGCCTGCGATGTTTAATAATACGGACGAGATTGAAGTCGTCCGCCGTATCGAACGGGATATGGGATCAAGCTACTACGTCAATTCCAAGCCCGTTCGCGCCCGCGACGTACAAATGCTCTTCGCCGATCTGGCGATTGGGGCACATTCGACCGCTATTGTGTCTCAAGGTCGCATCGCTGCGATTATCAACGCAAAACCTGCCGAGCGCCGCCAGATTTTGGAAGAATCCGCTGGCGTTTCCGGGCTCTATGTCCGCCGCCACGAAGCCGAGCTTCGCCTTCGTGCAGCAGACAATAACCTTGCACGCCTGCAAGACGTGCTTTCCAATCTTGAAACACAGCTTGACGCCCTGAAACGCCAAAGCCGTCAGGCCCGCCGTTACAAGGAAGTTTCTGAATCCATCCGCAATCTGGAGACCATTCTCGCTTTGGCCGAATGGACGCATGCACAAGAATCCCAAGCCAAATCCCAAGCGGCTTTGCTTGAGACGGAAACACTCGTTGCCGAGAAAACGGCAACCATCGCACAACTGACGCGTCTGCAACTGGAACAGGCTGATGCCGTTCCGCCGCTGCGCGAGAAACAAGCTGAAACCGCCGCCGCATGGCAAGCGCAAAACTTCGAACTTCGCCGCATCGAAGACGAAGAAAACCGCATCACGGCCCAAATAAACGAAGCTACCAAAGGTCTGGAGCAGGTTTCAACCGACCGCGTTCACGAACAGGAAACATCCGACGAAAATGCCTTGGTTCTCGTCCGCCTTGAGCGTGAAGAAGCTGATCTTCGTGCCCAGGCCGGCAACGAGATGCAGCTCAAAACGCTTGTCTCATTAAAAGACGATGCCGCCGCCCGCGTTGAAAAATTTCAGGGCGAGTATCAGGAATCTTTCGAACAATCGGCCAATAGCCGCGCCAGCCGCAACACGCTGCAATCTCAACTGTCCAAGGACGAGCAGCATCTGCAAAATATCCAGAACCGCCTCGATAATTTGCGCCAGCAAATTGAAAGCAAGAAAGCGGCTCGTGAAGGATTCGTTTCGACAGAAGAAATGTCGGCAGAGATTGACCAGCTTCAAATCGACCTGAATAACCAACGCCAGTCAGAGCAATCGATCCGCGAGAATATCGACGCGCTTCAATCCGAACTGGATGCGCAGCGCCCCGCCCTGCAAAAAGCGCAGGAAGTCTTACAAAAAACCAGAGCCGAAATCTCCGCGCTTGAATCCGTTTTGAATGCGGAAACGCAACAAGGCTTCCGTCCGGTATTGGAAGATATCAAAGCCGATGAAGGCTTTGAAGCCGCGCTGGCCAAAGCGCTCGGCGATACACTGATGGCGTCCACCCAATCCGATGCGCCGATGATGTGGTCACCGCGCAGCACCATCGAAGCGCCAAGCTTCCCAAGCGGCGTTCAGGCTCTTTTGCCAAAAATCCGCGCGCCGGAAGCTTTGAAAACCGCCCTTAGCTTTATCGGCTATGTCGAAACTGCTGAAGAAGGCGACGCGGCTGCTTCTCAACTTAAAGCCGGACAATCCATCGTCTCCCGCGACGGCGCTTACTGGCGCTGGGACGGTTTGACGATCTTGGCAAAGGCCGTAGACCGCAATGCGATCCGCCTGAAAAACAAAAACCGCCTTGAAGAACTTCAAGCTACTTTGCCTGCTCAGGAAACGGAATTCGAGAATGCACAAAAAGCTCTCGATAAAGCCCGCGAAGATTTAAACAATATCCGCGCAACGCTTCAGCCGCAGGAACAAAAAACCCGCGAGACCGAGCGCAATCTGAATAACAAGCGCAACGAGTTACAGCGCACGATTGAAAAGCAATCGCAAAGCGAACAGGAACTTCTGAAACTCGAAGAAGCCCTGATTATCTTGCAGGACGATGCTGCCCGCCTTACTGCAACCGTTGGCTCTCACCAGTCATCATTGCAGGCTTTTGATGATGCGGCACTCGAGCGTCTGACTGAAGAAGTCGAGCGCAAGCGTCAGGCGTTGCAAGGTGCGCAGGATGAATATCGTCAGGCTTCGACCGATCTTGAAGTTTACCAGCAAGATCAGCAGCGCCGCTCGGGCCGCCTGCATGCGATTGCCGATGAGCGTATTAACCTCACAAACCGCTCGATCCGTGCGAAAGAACGCATCAAGCAACTCGAAGATCGCGAGATTGAACTGACCGCAAAACTGGACGAACTCAAAACACGTCCGGAAGAACTTATTCAGGCGCGTATCAATCTTCTCGATAATCTTGCCACGCTTGAAAATGCAAAAAATGCAGCTGCCGATAAACTGGCCGAAGCAGAAAAAGAACTGCATGAAACCAATCAGTCTTTGAAAGAAGCCGAAGCTGCCAATATGCAGGTACGCGAAGACCGCGCGCGCATTCAGGCGACACTCGAAGCGGCGACCGGCTCTATCGATATCATTCGCCAGTCCATACAGGATCAATTTGCCTGCGAACCGGACGAGCTCTGGGAAAAGTCAGAAATGACGACGGAGAAAATGACGGCGGAACCGATCGACCGCCTGCGCGGCAAACGCGATCGCCTGATCCGTGAACGCGACGGCATGGGTCCTGTAAACTTGCGCGCCGATGTTGAATCTCAAGAAGTCGAGCAACAACTCGCCACTCTTATTCAGGAGCGCAACGATCTCACCCAAGCCATCGACGAACTTCGTCAGGGTATTCAAAAATTGAACAAAGAAGCGCGTGAGCGTCTGGTCAATGCATTCAATACTGTCAACGAACACTTTAAAGTATTGTTCACACAGCTCTTCGGCGGCGGCGCGGCTCACCTCGCCTTTATTGAATCCGACGATCCTTTGGAAGCCGCACTTGAAATCTTCGCCCAGCCACCGGGTAAATCTTTGCAATCTCTTTCCCTGCTGTCAGGCGGAGAAAAGACATTGGCATCGACTGCACTTCTTTTCGCGATGTTCATGACCAACCCTGCCCCGATCTGCGTCCTCGACGAGATTGACGCTCCTTTGGATGACGCGAACGTCGACCGCGTCTGCACAGCTCTTGAGCAAATGGCTGCCACAGGTAAAACGCGTTTCATCGTCATCACTCACCACAGAATGACCATGGCCCGTATGAACCGTCTCTACGGCGTCACCATGTCCGAGCGCGGCGTGTCGCAGCTTGTGTCTGTTGATCTACAGCACAAATTCGATTTTCTGGAAGCGGCTGAGTAAATCACAAAGTTTTTAAATCAAATGTCATCCCCGCGCAGGCGGGGATCTCTCTTTCTTGGGATCAACTGGGCTGAAATTCCAAAGAACCACTTAGATAATTACGATCAATTCTTCCTGCATAAAGAGAAGACATTGCATCTCTGAAACTTACACATATTGAAGAATTTGAATTTCTATCTATCGCATGAAATTTTACCACACCTCGGTCATTGAATACACTAAGAGGCCTGATAACAATTATACGAAGAAATGATTCTTCAGTTTCATTTAAGTTCAAAACACTAATTTCTTTTTGTTCTTTAATAGCTCTATCTAAAATTCGTCTCTTTTTATGATATTCAGCCATTATAAAATCTCCTTTTAAATCATAATAACATAACGTCATTCCGGCAAAAGCTGGAATCCATATTCTTGTGTCATGTCGAGCGTAGCCGAGACATCTCATCTTCGCCGCCCAAGGTGAGATCCCTCGGCTACGCTCGGGATGACGCTTACATTAGACCCCGCGCGATCCATCTTCCCCGTGGTCCAAAAAACTTGAAATCCCGCAAAAACCGCGTCATGCTTGCGCGTTAGGCTTTACCGTGAAAAGCCACGCCGTTTTTCGGCCATCCCCAAGGAGCATCCGGCGGGGATGCGCAGAATAAAAAATCCAAATCGTCGATCAAGCTCTCTGCGCCTCTGCGGCAACAAGTTTTTAAAAATCGCAAAACGAACTATTATAGCCGTTCCTCGCTAACTCTCCCTCCCACTAGCAGGCGGGAGAGAACAGTACTCCCGAAAAAGCGACGAGCAAACTTAGAGACTCCCTTTAAGCCATTGAAATTAAATGCCTGTCATTTAAGAAAATTCCTTCCACAAGGGAAGAGAGAGAAAAGCCAAAAAATATGCAAACAAAGTAGAAGCCTATTCTAAGTCTTTGAAATTAATATCATTTTGACCTTCTAAAAGTTTCGCTGTGCTCGCTGTGCCCGCTGTGGTTTAAATACCCTCATGACAGATGACCTTAACGACCTCCAGTCCCGAATCCAGCAGGCGAAAATTGCAGCCGATCCGGACAAATCCGCAAAAAATCCCGACGATGCGACCGCAACCCAGACCGGAATCCGTGCCGTAACTGATGTTATTGCAACTCCGATTGTTTGCGGCGCGGCGGGAATTGGTATCGATCAATGGTTCGATACCAGCCCTATTTTCTTTATTTTACTGGCACTTTTGGGGCTTTGCGCAGGCTTTTGGAACTTGTCGCGGATGATGAATGGAAATGATTCCTCAGTGGGGTTTAAACGCTTGCAAAACAAAGAAAAAGAAGCTAATAAAACGCAACTTTCAGAGAAAGAAATAGACACTTAACAAGAGGTTGCACCGTGGCAAGTCCGATGCATCAGTTTGAGATCGCTCCCCTCGTCCCATTTATGGCAGGGTCTCTCGATCTCTCCTTCACGAATTCATCCCTTTGGATGATGATTACGGTTTTCGTTTCCGTTGTTTTCTTTTCTATTGCGGTTTCTCCTAAGGCGATTATCCCGGGTCGTATGCAGGTTATGGCCGAAGGTGCCTATAACTTCGTCGCTAATTTGATTACCGATAATATGGGCGGGAAAGGCAAAGAATACTTCCCCCTTATCTTTACTTTGTTCATGTTCGTATTTCTGGGTAATGCGCTGGGCCTGATCCCGTACTCCTTTACCTATACAAGCCATCTGGCCGTAACGGCAGGCCTTGCCTTGCTCGTTTTCTTCGCGGTTTTGATTATCGGCCTCATCCGCCATGGCTTTCATTTCTTCAGCCTGTTCGCGCCATCGGGCGTTCCGGGCTGGCTGATGCCGCTTGTGGTGATGATTGAATTCGTTTCGTTTCTGAGCCGCCCGATTACTTTGTCCGTTCGTCTTTTCGCCAACATGGTCGCTGGCCACGTTCTTCTGAAAGTTATCGCCGGCTTTTGTATCATGTTCGCCACGATCGGCGGCGCGGCTTGGCTTGGCGTCATTTTGCCGGTTGCCATGAACGTCGTCATGTTGGGCTTTGAATTATTCATCGCGTTTATTCAGGCGTATGTTTTTGCGGTTCTGACCTGCATCTACCTCAAAGATACGATTGAAATCGAACACTAAACTTAAAACCTATCAAACCCTAAAAAAGGAAAACTAAAATGGAACTAGAAGCAGTAAAAATCCTCGCCGGCGCAATCGCCCTCCTCCCATTGATGGGTATCGGTATCGCTCTGGGCTGGATTTTCTCATCCTACAACGAAGCCGTTGGCCGTAACCCGGGCGCAGCTCCGATTTTGGACAAACGCTTTATGTTCATGTTCGCGGTTACTGAAGCTCTGGCGATTTTCGCGCTTCTGATCGCTTTCTACCTCGTATTCGCATAAGTAAATAAGGACTCTTGATGATCCGCCTGTTTGCTACTTTTTCTGTCCTGCTTTTCACCAGCCTGCCGTCCTTCGCGCAGGAAACTGCTCCTGAGCAAGCTCTGGAACATGCTGTCGATGAAGCCGTTATCGAAGAAGTGCATCAGGCTCATGAAGGGGGCGGTTTGCCGCAATTCAATCCTGAAACATGGGCGAGCCAGATTTTCTGGCTCGCTATCTCGTTCGCGTTTCTTTATTTCTTCTTTTCAAAATTCATCCTGCCTTCATTGACAGCGACGATTGGGAAAAGAACGGATAAAATACAGGGCGACATCAAAGCTGCCGAAAACTTATCTTTGAAAGCCGAGCAAATCCGTATTGCTTATGAAGCAGAATTCAAAATGGCTTCGGGCAAAGCATCTGCCGACATAAAAGCTATCGACGAAGCGGCAAAATCCAAGCTTGCTGATTCTCTCGCTGAATTTCGGGCCCGCTACGAAACTGAAATCAAAAAAGTTGAAGAACGTCTTGAAGCTTCGAAAGAAGCTGCTCTTGGCGATATGAATAAACTGGCCGCGGAAATCGCTGCCCAGGCCGCTCATAAAATTGCTGGAATCTCTGCCGATGCTTCCCAGGCGGATTCAATCGTTCAATCCATCAAGAATAAGGCTGCGTAAGATGAATATTCTTCTCGAAGATGCCACCATCTGGGTTCTCGCGTCGTTTGTTATTTTCGTCGCCATTATCTTTATCAAAGGCCGCAAGACGATCACTGAGATGCTGGACAGCAAGATCGCAGCCATTCGCACTGAAATTGCCAATGCTGAAATCCTGCGCGCTGACGCTGAAAAGCTTTTGCACGAATATGAGGCCCGTCAAAAGGCTGCACATATGGAAGCCGAAAGACTTCTCTCCAATGCAAAGAAACAGGCCGCCGAACTTCATGAAAAGGCTGAACGCGAATTGCAGGATACGATGCAGCGCCGTGAATCCATGATGAAAGACCGTATTTCACGCATGGAAGAACAAGCCATGTCCGATATCCGCAAATACGCGGCTGATCTGGCTATCACCGCCACGACCGAAATCATCACGCAAAAACTGGATCAGGCGGCTTCGCAAAAGCTCTCCGACGAGTCGATCCGTAAAGTTGCAGGCAAGCTGAATTAGACTTAACTAGTCTACCTTCCCTATGCTACCTTTCCCCATGACCGACCTGATCGAAACCTTGGGGAAATCCGCCCGTGCCACTGCAAATTCGCTGGCTAATATTTCCGATGAGCAAATATCCGAAGCGCTAAAATTCGGGGCCGCTGGAATATCTGCCCAGACTGAAATAATCCTTGCGGCCAATCAGAAAGACTTGGACGCAGCGAAAGACAAGAACCTGTCTGCGGCGCTTCTGGATCGTTTGACCCTCACCGAATCCCGCATCAAGTCCATCGCCGGTAGCGTTGAGCTCATCGCAAATTTGCCTGATCCTGTCGGAAAAATTCTGCATGAAACGACCTGCCCGAACGGCCTCAAAATCTCGCGCGTTTCGGTTCCACTCGGTGTCCTTGGCATCATTTATGAAAGCCGCCCGAATGTGACCGCAGACGCGATTGCGCTTTCATTGAAATCCCGTAACTGCGCCATCCTGCGCGGCGGTTCCGAAAGTCTGAATTCCAACCTCGCGCTATTCTCTATTTTCGAGACAGCTTTGGAAAAATTCGATCTGCCCAAAGGTGCCATAGGTTTCGTTACCGATACGGACCGCGCTCATGTCGGTGCGATGCTCGCGGCCTCTGATTATATAGATGTCATCATCCCGCGCGGCGGCAAAAGCCTGACTGGACGTGTCATGGATGAAGCAAAAATGCCTGTCTTCGCGCATCTAGATGGGATCTGTCACACTTACATCCACCACAGTGCCGATATCGATATGGCGCGCAAAATAGTCGTGAATGCCAAAATGCGGCGTACTGGCATTTGCGGCGCAACAGAAACATTGCTGATCGACAGCTCTATCCCGAAAGATCAAGCCAAGCTTATTGTCGACGACCTGATGAAAGCGGGATGCGCTATTCATGGCGATCGTCAGGCGCAGCTATTAGATCCGGACATCGCTGCCGCTACGGAAGAAGACTGGTCGACCGAATATCTGGATGCCAAAATCAGCGTTAAAATGGTCACCGGCGTGCAAGAAGCCGTTACTCATATCAATCACTATGGCTCCCACCATACGGATGCTATAATTGCAGAAGATCAGGTGTCCATTCAGTATTTCTTCAATCATATCGAAAGCGCGATTGTCATGCACAACGCCTCAACGCAATTCGCCGATGGCGGCGAGTTTGGCATGGGCGCTGAAATCGGCATCGCGACCGGAAAATTCCATGCACGCGGGCCTGTCGGCGTCGAGCAACTCACCACTTACAAATATATAGTTGAAGGCAATGGCCAAACCCGCCCGTAACAGAACAGGCCCTCAAAAACTCTCCCCAACATTGTGGAAAGGAATGCGGATCGGCCTTCTAGGCGGATCATTTAATCCACCACATGAAGGACATGTTCATGCAGCGACCGTTGCCAAGAAACATCTTGGCCTCGATGCTGTCTGGTGGCTGGTTTCGCCCGGCAATCCATTGAAGAATAATAGCGGTCTTCCTGCACTTGAAATTCGTATGCAGAAATGCCGCGATATAAATTCAGATCCGGCAATGATTATCAGCGGCATAGAGAAGCAATTCGGCACACGCCGCAGTCTCGATACGATCCGCGCCTTGAAACAACATTTTCCTGAAACGGAATTCGTATGGCTGGCGGGAACGGATATCTCTTTTGAAATGCACCTCTGGCATAAATGGAAAAGTCTGATTGATCTTTTGCCGCTTGCCTTTATTGGCCGCCCGACGAAATCCGGCATGGTACGAAAAAACCCTCTGCGTAATTTACCATTGAAACATATTGTTAACTCGAATGGGTTTAAGCCTGTTTTAAAGCCCGGCATCGTTTTCTGGCTGCGCTCTGATCCTTTAAACCACCTGTCCTCTACCGCCCTGCGGGATAAGGGTTAATTGCGCCGAAAGGCCGAAAGGTGTAGAATAAGACTATGAACATGAGTCTTTCTTCAAAGACCGCTTTTAAATCTCCAAATACAATCAAATGCTTAGGGCATAAATGTCGCTTATCCTTGATGATGGGCAGCCCGAGCCCTATAGTAATCTCATTAACCCTAAAAAGGAGCTAACACCCTGGCTACATCAAAACCATCCGCCGATTTTCTAGACCCTACTTCACTTAAAAACCTGATCGAAAAAATCCTCGACGACAGTAAAGCAGAAGAAATAGAAACAATCGATCTTCGCGGTCAAACTTCCATTGCTGACTTTATGATCGTTGCCAGCGGCCAGTCTTCTCGCCAGATCGCCGGTTTCGCCGGAAAGCTCAAAGAAGAACTTCTTAAACATGGCATGAAAGCCCGCTCCGAAGGTGAAACGCAGGGCGACTGGGTTGTGATTGACGCCATTGATGTGATCGTCCATCTTTTTCGTCCCGAAGTCCGGGAATTCTACAATATTGAAAAAATGTGGCGCTCGGTCGAAGACAGTCGCGTTGCAGCCGGTTCATAATAGACAGTTCATTGTTTACTGACCTCCGATAACTGATTACTTTAGCCTATGTTCAGAATCGAAGTCATTTGCGTTGGCAAACTTAAAAAAGGTCCATGGTACGACCTGCAGGAAGAATATTCTTCTCGCCTGAAATGGCCGATGACCATTCACGAAGTTGAAAGCAAACAAACCGATCCGAAAAAACAGCAGGAAGAAGAAAACAAACTTATTCTTTCGCGCCTTGACACCAAATCCTTTGTGATTGCATTGGATGAACGCGGCGATGGTTTACGCTCTCTCGATTTTTCTCAAACACTGGAAAAACTTCGTAATAACGGCGAAGACAGGCTGACATTCCTGATCGGCGGCGCTCTTGGTTTTAATGAAGATGTCCGCAACCGCGCAAATGTTTTACTGAGCTTTGGCCAGCAAACCTGGCCACATATGATGGTGCGCGTTATGTTGCTGGAGCAGATCTACCGCGCCCAGACAATCATGGACGGTCATCCGTACCATAAAGAGGGATAATGAAATTTTTAATTCTCCTTCTTGCGCTTACTATCGCCTTTCCATCTTTTGCCGCTGATCGCAAAGAGTCTTTGCAAGAAATCGAAGCGCGGGTTGCGGCTGAAAAAGAAAAACAGGACGAGATCGACAGCAAGATGAAAGATCTGGAAAAAGGCATGAAAGGCCTGAAAACCGATCTTATCAAGACGACTTCCCTTGTTCAAAAAAACGAAAGCGAAGCTGGTAAGCTCGAAGAAAAGCTTAGCGATCTGGATAAACGGAAGAAAAACCTGACTGAGAACCTCGCCAAAGATAGAACCTCTTTGGCTGAATTAGTAACGGCACTTGAGCGTATTCGCCGCCTGCCACCGGAAGCATTAATTGCCCGCCCGGGCGCACCGCTTGAAACCGCGCAAGCTTCGATTGTTTTAGGTGCCATCATGCCTGAACTGAACCGCCGCGCCGAAAGTGTCAAAGCCAAGCTCGATGAACTTCATGAAGTTGAAGAAGATATTTCCACCAATAAAGATAAACTCAAATCCTCCGCTGAAAAGCTAAAAGAAAATAAAAAGCGCATGGAAGCTTTGATGGCAGAGCGCCAAGGTACAATCAAGCAAACCAAATCCGAATACGCCGAGCAGGAAAAACAGGTTGCTACCCTGTCTCGCAAAGCCAGCGACTTAAAAGACCTGATCGCCAAAATCGAAGAACAGCGCCGCTTGGCTGAAGAAAAGCGCCGTTTGCAAAAACAGAAGAAACCTGCAGAAGAAAAAGTCGAAGGCAAAAAACGTAAAAACAAAGTAGATGAAGGCCAGCTAGGCGGAACATTAGCTAGTCTGGGTGATGCCCGCCTTCCGTCTAGCGGCGCCATTACCATAAAATACGGGCAAGAGGATGATATCGGGGCGGCCAGTGAGGGCCTTCATATCAAATCTCGACCAGGGTCGGTTGTCATTGCCCCCATGAAGGGGGTTGTCAGATACGCCGGGCCGTTTAAATCATATGGCAGTATCGTTTTGATTGAACACAAAAATAATTATCATAGCCTTATTGCAGGTTTAGGAAGAATTGATACAGTGGTGGGACAAAGTGTTGATGCAGGAGAACCGATTGGAACCCTTGGCGCGGCGCCTTCTCTTTACTACGAATTAAGATACAACGGACAACCCATCAACCCCGCTCGCAAATTTGCCGGTCTCGGCTGAAATTTTTCGGAGATTATATGTTTCGCAATTGCTTTCTTGCTGCCCTCGCTGTCTCGACAGCCCTAACACTATCCCTTACCGTCAATTCCTTTGCACAAGAGCCAAAAGCCACTGAGCCGAGCATCAAGGTTTCACCGCCGGTTGATAGCAAGTCCAATGAAGTGGAACCTAAAAAAGGTAAAGCGACAACCGATCCACAAGAGACTTACAAACAGCTCAATCTTTTCGGTGATGTTTTCGAACGTGTGCGCGCCCAATATGTCGACCAGATTTCCGACGAACAATTGATTGAATATGCCGTCAACGGCATGCTCTCCAGCCTTGATCCACATTCATCCTATCTGAACGAAAAAGATTTCGATGATATGCGCGTCCAGACCAAAGGTGAATTCGGTGGTCTTGGCATCGAAGTCACGATGGAAGAAGGTCTTGTAAAAGTCGTTTCCCCGATTGACGATACACCTGCTTCTAAAGCTGGAATTAAAGCTGGCGATTACATCACCCATTTGGATAACAAACCAATTCTTGGCATGACGCTGGCTGAAGCGGTTGAAAAAATGCGCGGTAAGGTTGGCTCACCTATCGAGATTACGGTTCGACGCGAAGGCGTTAACGAACCTCTTAAATATAAGATGAATCGTGACGTGATCAAAATCAAAGCGGTCAAATCCAGACTTGAAAACGATGACATCGGTTATATCCGTATTACGACATTCAATCAAAATACGTTCGATTCTTTGAAAGCTGCAATTGAAAAAGCCAAGAAAGACTCAAAAGGCAAACTCGCTGGCTACGTCATCGATCTTCGCAACAACCCAGGCGGCCTTCTCGATCAGGCGATTGCCGTATCGGATGCTTTTCTTGATAAAGGTGAGATCGTTTCAACGCGTGGACGCGATGATAAAGACATCAAACGCGATAATGCGACAGCCGGAGATTTAACCGAAGGCCTTCCGCTCGTCGTGCTCATCAATGGCGGCTCCGCCTCGGCGGCGGAGATTGTTGCCGGTGCGCTTCAGGATCATAAACGTGCGATCGTCATGGGAACACGCTCTTTTGGTAAGGGCTCCGTCCAAACGGTTGTTCCATTGCCTGGTCATGGAGCAATGCGTCTGACCACTGCGCGCTATTTCACGCCGTCAGGCCGCTCTATTCAGGCAAAAGGTATTGCGCCTGATATCATTGTCGAAGCCGCCAAGATCGAAAAGATCGGGGAAGAAAGCTTCCATGAAGAAGATTTGAAAGGCGCCTTAGCTAATCCGGACGTCAAAAAAGTTATCCAGATCGAGAAAAAGGATGATGACCAAAAAGGCGAGATGTCTTCAGGTGAAAAAACAGAAGCTGAAGATGCACCTGTTCAATCCAAGCTGAGCAAAGAATCCGAAGACGATTATCAAATCGGACGCGCGATTGATCTTCTGCATGGCCTTGCTCTCTACAGCAAGAAAGACCAATAATGGCTGCAAGGGAAGTTCTGACCCGACTTGATGAAGTTATCGCGGTTAAAACCTTCTCTCTTGCGACTGCGTTTTTTCTGACCTGTATAGTTGCAACTTTTATCACAGCGGGATTGAGCGGCAAATCGCCGGTCAATGGTATCGAAAAAACTCTTTCTATTCCGACCCATGATACCGTTGCCGTGGATTCCGGCGATTTGAACCAGCTTGATATCACCGCAAAACCCGCGCCAAAACCAAAGCTCAATGAGCCACAGCCCATAGAAATTGAAGATGCTGTTGCCGGTCTTCATACAGAAACGCCGCATGGCCTAGTTCCTATTATAAGAAAAGAAGACGGTCTTACACCTTTTAAAGCCTATGCAGCGCCTTTCGCTGTCGATCCTTCTGCGAAAGCTTTGGTATCCTTCGTCATGCTGGACTACGGCCTCTCTGAAAAAACATCCGATACAGCCGTTAAAAACCTGCCTTCTGGCGTAACTCTTGTTCTGGATGCCTATACGCGCGATGCCCAGAAATGGACAAGCGAAGCCCGCCGTCACGGCCATGAAGTCTGGCTTTCCTTGCCACTCCAGTCAAAAGATTATCCAACTATCGATACTGGCCCTAAAACTATTTTGGCCACTCTATCGGATGGAGATGCCGATAATCGTTTGAAACAGACTTTAGGGGTCGCAACAGGGTATAGCGGGCTAGTCATTAATAATTCTTTTGGCTTTGGAAAAGCGCCGAATTTGCTTGAAAAAGTCCTCAACGATATTGCTGGTCGCGGTCTTGGGATCGTTCAGTCTAGCACCATCGATCAAAATCTATCCAAACTGGTGGCACAGACAAAAGCTCCTTTTGCTCTCGCAGATTTAAATATGAGCAACATGGATTCAGGAAAAAGCTTACCTGAAAAATTGATCGATATTGAAGCCATGGCCGTAGAAAAAAAGAAACTGGTTATTTTCTTTTCTCCTTACCCTGCCACCATTAAAGCACTTCAGGATTGGTCGGAAAAAGCGAGCAATCGCGGTGTTCAATTCGCCCCTCTTTCTGCTGTTGTATCTAAATAATGACGCATTACGACCACCTACCCTATCGGCCTTGCGTAGGCCTTGCCATTTTCAATCGAGACGGAAAAGTTTTCGTTGCCGAGCGGCTGGACAACAATACCGCTTGGCAAATGCCACAAGGCGGTGTCGATGAAGGCGAAGATTTAACAGTCGCCGCCTATCGGGAAATGAAAGAAGAAATTGGGACTGACAAAGCCGAAATTCTTGAAATCATGCAAACACCATTACTTTATGATTTACCGCCCGAGCTTCTCGGCAAACTCTGGGGTGGTAAATATCGCGGTCAGGAACAAATCTGGATCGCCCTGCGTTTTACCGGAGATGACTCTGATATAGATTTAAACGCACATGAGCCTGCAGAATTTTCACGCTGGAAATGGGTAGATTTAGCGGAAACAATCGATCTGATAGTCCCTTTTAAACGGGACACCTATGCCCAAATCATCAAGGCGTTTCTTAAATATACAATTTGATTATTGCACTCTAAAGAACATCACGCAGCTTTTAACCGTAATAGACGCATCGAAACCATTACTGCCGTCGGCTAAATTATCGCAGCCGAAGTCACCATAGTCCCAAACCGTAACTTCTCCGGAAAGCGGCGCACCATCATCCATTTTTTTATCGATATTTTCAGCCATTCTAGGCGTGACAGCCGCCAGACCTGCAGTATCTCTGACACCTGAGTCTGGGTTCATACCCTGATTGGAGTATCGAAGGAAATGCCCGGGGCGCCGATCTCCCGGCAATACTCCCGGATTATAAAACATTTCAAGACCTCCACCCAAAGCCATTGAAGGATGCGTTTTTCCCCATTCGGGTGATGCAGGATCTGCTCCTGGAACAATGCCTCCAATAAGATCAGCCAGTGCCAAATGCTTCCAGAACTGGACTGTCTCTGAGTCTTGCAAGAGCTTATCTCCTAGAGCTTCCGTGCCGGAGTAAGTCCCGATTTTTAGATTCCCATTTCCACTGACGCAAAAAGTGGCAGTATTACATCCAGGTATCTTGCCTTCCGGCGTCGTTATATCTCCGGGAATTGCTTTATAGGAATCCGAAAAAGTATTATTCGCTGTTTTTACAGCCGTTATTGCTGAGATAAGACTATTGACGCGCGAATTTTCAATTAATTGCTGACCCTTCAATACACCGCCAATTAAAAGACCGATGATAATCATAACGATCGATAACTCGACCAGTGTAAAGCCTTTCATATAGCAACTATTCCTATCAAGGGTTCATGGGCGACCAGGCTGGATCAGAAGCATCACCCGGTGTCTTTAATTTTCGCTCATTAAACCCTGTCAGGTCAATACTATAAAGACCGGCAGAATTTCCCTGCTCGCGGAAGAAGGCGATGACACGGCCATTTGGCGCCCAAGTCGGGCCTTCCATGTGATAACCATTCGTCAGCAAACGCTCACCCGAACCATCCGGACGAACCACACCAATATAGAATTTGCCTTTAAGCATTTTTGTAAAGGCGATCAAATCGCCGCGTGGTGACCATACCGGAGAAGCATAACGACCTTCGCCGAAAGTGATGCGTTTTGCACCACCGCCACTTGCCGACATGACATAGATTTGCTGCGTACCACCACGGTCGGATTCAAATGTCACTTGTCCGCCATCCGGAGAATAGCTAGGCGCAGTATCGATGCCTGCTTCTGACGTCAAGCGCTGTGGTTTCCGTGAGCGCAAATCCATTGAATAGATATCGGTGTTACCGTTCTGCGCCATGGAATAAATCAGTCTCGATCCGTCCGGCGAGAAACGTGGCGAGAATGTCATGCCCGGGAAATCACCCAAAACTTCCTGACGTCCGGATTCAAGATCGTACAAATAAACGCGCGGCTTACCGCCGACAAATGCCAGATAGGTCAGCATATGTTGGTTCGGCGAGAAACGCGGTGTCAAGACAAGGTCACGTCCGTCGGTCAGCGCACGCTGGTTCGCGCCATCCTGATCCATGATTGCCAAGCGTTTTACACGCGCGATGGCCGGTCCGCTTTCGGAAATGAAAACAATGCGGGAGTCGAAATAACCTTCCTCACCAGTTAGACGCTTATAAATTTCATCGGAAATAATATGAGCAATACGTCTCCAGTTTTGCGGCGTCGTCATATAGGCCATGCCTGCAAGTTGCTGCTGGCCGAAAACATCAAATAGTCGGAACTCAACGCGAGTGCGTCCATCGCCTGCTTTCGTGATAACACCCGTCACAAGCGCCTGTGCATTGATCGCTTTCCATTCAGGAAAACGGACCTGAGTTTGCATCGATGCAGAGTCCTGAATGAACGCCTTTTTATCGATAGCGCGGAAAAGTCCGGTCCCGACAAGGTTGTTCGTAATGACGGACGGAATGCCCGTTGCAAATTCAGCCCCGCTCGCATCCGCGGTCGCGAAATCTGCAATCGCAATCGGAATCGGCTCCGATACACCGCGATTGACATCGACGCGTAATTCGGCAAAAGCCGGAGAAGCGGCTAACAGGATAGCAACGAAAGCTAGAATAAAGCGGGTCATTTAGAACATTTCCTTAGGGTCAAAAACTACGGTCATATCTCGCCAGAGATTATACTTATCTTCCGGCAATCTTAAAGGGCTGCAGCGCGGATTTTGCACAGCACGAAGGGCAGAATCCGCCATCGCACGGAAGAAGGTATCGGAATTATATCGCGCCTGATCCACGATTTTTACAGAATTGACGGTACGGTCCGGATTTACGGTAACTTTAACCTCAACCGCCAAATCCTGTGCATTCATCAGACCCGGGTTGATATTCCAGCATCCCGCCAATTGCTGGCGAAGCGCGTCCTGTTCACTCATGCTCAGGACATCCGAGAACTTGCTAACATTAGGGGACGGAGTCGGTTCCGTCATAAGCTTGCTATCCGGCGCATCGGATTCAGGTTGCGGCGGTTCGTCTTCAGATAAATTCTGCAACAGTTTATCGAAGTCCTGAGAATCGTCTTCTTTTTTCTTTTCAGTTTTCTTGACCGGAGTCGGCTTCTTCGGCTCAGGCTTTTTTTCAGGCTTAGGTTTTTCTTTCGGTTTCGGCGGCGCCAAATCGTCCTTTTCAACCGCCTCTTCTTTTTTCGGCGGCTCTTTTAATTCTTCAGGATCAGGTGGCGTTGCTTCTTTTGGCGGCAAAGGCTTGGGCGGCTCTTTCTTCGGCGGAGGAGGCTCTTCCTTTTTTTCTTCCTTCGGCTTTGGCGCTTTGACCGGCGGCTTGTTGGTGGTCGTCATATCCGAAATATCTGCAACCATATCGATAGGGATAGACTCGACTATTTCCGGGTCCGTCTTGAAATGTGGTAATCCAAAAATGACAAGTAAAAAAACCACAGCATGAATAATCCCTGAAATAATCAGCGGTGTTTTCATCGTATCGTCGGTTGCGGTTTTTTTATCTTCAGACATGGCTTCCTGATGAGGAATAAATTACTTTTTAGACGTGGCGGCACCCGGCTGTGAAATCAGCGCAACCTTGCGATATCCGGCTTTGTTGATTGCACCGATAATGCCCATGACATCACCATAAGGCAAAGATGTATCGGCCTTGATAAACACGCGGCGCTCTACATCATCGCCGGTGATCGCAGAAAGTTTCTCGATCAATTGCTCACGGTTGACTTTGCTTTCACCGATAAAAGCCTGCCCGTTTTTGTCGAGGGACACTTCCAATGGTTTTTCATCTTTATCGTTGATTGCATTGGCTTCAGATTTCGGCAGATCGACAGGCACGCCGGTGTTAAGTAGCGGCGCCGTCACCATAAATACGATCAGGAGAACCAGCATAACGTCGATAAAAGGCGTTACGTTGATCTCGGACATAGGACGATACCCGCCTCTTCCCGATCCTTTAGTTGGGATATTCATAGCCATCGTTATGCTACCCGGCGCGATGCAGCGCCACGATCTGAACTATCGAGATGGCGGGACATAATAGCTGTAAATTCGGTTGCAAAAGCATGCAAACGGTCCGCATAGCGTGCCAGACGCGACGAGAATACGTTATAGGCAACCATGGCCGGAATAGCGGCAACCAGACCTGCGGCTGTGGCAAACAAAGCCTCGGCAATACCTGGCGCGACAACGGCGAGTGACGTGTTGTTCATGGAAGCAATAGCGGTAAAGGAGTTCATAATCCCCCACACCGTACCGAACAAACCGATAAAGGTGGCTGTGGAACCTGTTGTCGCGAGAAATGTCATGCCGCGCTCGAGAATTTGCATCTCGCGGATAATCGCAATCGACATGGAACGCTCGACGCGCTGTTTCAAACTTGCCTGTAGACTCTCGGAGGATGGAATGCCGGCGGCGATACCAGCCTGCCATTCTTCCATACCGGCAGAAAAAGTTGCCAGCAATGGATCGGCGGGAGATTTCTTGACGCGCTGATATAATTTATCCATCGGCTCGCCCGACCAGAAAGCATCTTCGAAACGATCTGCTCGGCGGTTGAGCTTTTTCAGCGTCATGCGCTTGTGGATCATAATCGTCCAGCACCATACAGACATAACGACCAGACAGATCATGACGGATTTCACGATCATGTCCGCATTCATAAACAAGGCGAAAGGTGAAAGATCGTGAGCCATAGGCGCTCCGGCAATTGTGCTTTTCAGCGCCTCATCGGCAACGGGTACGGTGGCGGTATCTGCGGTCATGTGCTTTGCTCCAAAGATGACTTAAATAATTCTTTTATAGTATCAGGCAAGGCCGTTGGCTTGCCTTGCGTATTCACGGTAACCAAAAGAACGTTCATGCCGAACAAAACCTCTTCACCTTTGAAGATTTCCTGCCGCATCATAAAACTCGTGTTTTTAATACTTTTCAGGGAAGTTTTGACCGTCAGAAGATCGTCGAGTCGCGCGGGCTTAAAATAGTCTGCTTCGAGGTGCCTGACAACAAATAAAACACCGTTTTCAGCGTGCAAATCGCTGTTTTGTAGATCGAAAGATCTCAAAAATTCTGTCCGGCCCCTTTCGCAGAATTTGATATGATTCGCGTGGTACATGACCCCGCCGGCATCGGTGTCTTCGTAATACACGCGATAATGGATTTCATGGGTCATTCGATGTCTTCTAAAGGATAAATATCAAAGGCTATTTCTTCATATGGGTGAACGGCTTTCATAGCCAAAACCGCTTGCTCTAGCCTGCTTTTTAATACAGTCACTTCAATACGGTCTTCTTCAACGGCTTCCAATATGCCGCTTTGACCGATAGCCGGATTGGATTTTTCATTACCTAGAAAACGGCCCGTGCCGCGTGTTGTAAAAGAACAATGGCTGTAATTGCCGATTTCTCCGGCTCCGGCGTCGCCCAAAGCTTTCAAAACAGCCTCGGTGTGACTTACAGGAACATATACAATAAGTTTAACTTTGCCCGCCATTTTACTCATCAAACAAAGCTGTTTGGGATGATTGGGTCGGTTTTAGGCCCAGATACCGGAACCCCTCCGCCGATAAAACCCGTCCGCGCGGTGTTCTTTGAACAAGGCCCTGTTGTAACAAATACGGCTCGACGACATCCTCGATCACGTCGCGCTGCTCGGCCAGAATAGCTGACAGCGTCTCGATCCCGACCGGCCCGCCCGCATACTTCTCGGCGATGCATTTCAGATAACGGCGGTCCATCGTATCGAGGCCCGTGGCATCGACGTCTAATTTAGTCAGCGCATAGTCTGCCGCCTTGGCATCGATTTTATCGTTGCCGCCCACATGGGCAAAATCCCGCACGCGCCTTGTTAAGCGTCCTGCCAGACGCGGCGTCCCGCGCGAACGTTTGGCAATTTCCTGCGCTCCGTCTTCGGTGATTGGCACATCAACGACTTTTGCAATTCTCTTAACAATTAAAGTTAACTCATCTGTGTCATAAAATTCCAATCGCAACGGAATCCCGAAACGGTCGCGCAATGGATTGGTCAGCAAACCCGAACGCGTTGTCGCACCAACTAATGTAAATGGCGGTAGATCTATCTGCACTGACCGCGCTGCTGGCCCTTCGCCGATCATCAAATCAAGCTTGCGGTCTTCCATCGCCGGATAAAGAATTTCTTCTACTGCCGGATTTAAACGGTGAATTTCATCGATAAACAAAACATCATTCGGCTGTAAATTCGTTAGCAGCGCCGCGAGATCGCCTGCGCGGGCAATTACCGGACCGGACGTAGCACGAAAGCCGACACCTAACTCGCGCGCCACAATCTGCGCCAATGTTGTTTTACCAAGTCCCGGCGGCCCGAAGAAAAGAACGTGATCCAGGACATCCTTCCGCGATTTTGCCGCCTTGATAAAAACGCTCAAATTTTCGCGCAAAGCTTTTTGCCCGACGAATTCAGCTAGTGTTTGCGGGCGTATCTGGTTTTCATCCAGAATTTCGTCTTCGCCTAATGTCGTTGCAAGTTCGTTTAGTTTATTCACTAACTGCCATCCTGTTAATTTTACGCGAAGGTCCGAAGGACCGAAGTTTTAATTTTTCTTCGGGGCTTCGGGTCTTCGCGTTCAAAATATTATTCATGCTGACAATTCTTTCAGAGCCAGTTTAATAATCTCATTTAAAGAATTGTCATTAGATTTTTGGCGAACATTCATCACTGCGGAAAACGCTTCCGTCCGCCCATACCCTAAATTGACCAAAGCGGAAACGGCATCCTGATCGACATTCGGTGCAGGTGCTTTTTCAACTTCACCTTTTTTCTTCGGAGAAATATCTGCAACCGGCATAACGCCGATGTTCATATTCTGAACTTTGCTTTTAAGCTCAGAGACAATCCTTGTCGCCAGCTTCGGCCCGACGCCCTCGGCTTGGCGTAAAATGGCGGTATCGTTCGCAGCGATCGCGATAATCAATTTATCCGGCGAACAGGCAGTTAAGATGGCAAGTCCGGAACGTGCGCCAACCCCTTGAACTGCCGTTAGAATTTTAAACCAGTCACGCTCGGCAACGCTGGCAAATCCATAGAGATGGATGTGATCTTCGCGCACATGCGTTTCGATCAATAAACTCGCCGGATCGCCGTGATTGCCAATCGCGCCCAAAGTCCGCCCGGACGCGAAAACATGATACCCGACGCCATTAACGTCGAGGATCAAACTGTCCTGAAACAGCGTATCGATTTTACCTGTTAGTTTGGCGAACATTATTTGCCTTTAAGAGCGTTGCGAATCGTATTGTATGATTGTGCATGATGTGCATGGCATATCGCAACAGCCAAGGCGTCACAGGCATCGAGGCCATGTTCTCCACAATTAGGTAAAAGCATGCGCACCATCATCCCGATTTGAGTTTTATCGGCATGTCCGTTTCCGACCACGGATTTCTTGATCAGATTGGTAGAATATTCCGCAACATCCAGCCCGGCTCGCGCCGGAACCAACAATGCAATTCCCCGCGCCTGTCCAAGCTTCAGCGAGGAAGCCGCATTCTTGTTGACAAAAGTCTCTTCCACAGCGGCTGTGTCAGGCTTCCACAATTCTAAAATCTCAATCAATCCCGCCTCTATTTTGACGAGGCGTTGCGGCATGGAAATTTTCGGGCTGGTATTGATGACCCCTGCAGCGACGAAACTAATCCGTGAGCCGGTGGATTCAATAACCCCCCATCCCGTATGTTCAAGACCGGGGTCGATTCCAATTATTTTCATTAACCATTCGCGATCAGTTTTTGCATATCGGCTTCCGACACTTCGAAATTCGTATAGACCTTTTGCACGTCATCGCTGTCTTCCAACAAATCAACGAGCTTTAAAACCGTCTGCGCCGTTTCGGCGTCTACCGTCGACATGACATTCGGCTTCCAGATCATGCCCGAGTTTGCTGGCGGTCCGAACTTGCTTTCAAGCGCCTCTTGCACGGCCATTAAATCATCCGTCGATGTAATTATCTCGTGACCTTCGTCGGTGGTTTCAACATTTTCTGCGCCGGCTTCCAAAACTGCCTCGAACATCTGGTCGGCATTGGCTTTTTCCAAGGGATAGATAATCTGTCCGACATGGTCGAACATAAACCCCACAGAACCTGTTTCACCCAGATTGCCACCCAGTTTTGAAAACGCCGCACGCACTTCTCCGGCGGTTCGGTTTTTGTTATCGGTCAACGCTTCGACGATCACCGCGACTCCGCCCGGTGCATAGCCTTCATATCGCATCGTGATATAGCTCGACGTATCGCCAACACCTAGACCGGCATCGATGGCTTTTTTGATGCGGTCATTCGTCATGTTGTTTTGACGCGCTTCGGTCAAGGCTGTGCGCAGGCGCGGATTGGATGCAGGATCGCCACCGCTGATCGAAGCCGCCACCTGAATCTCGCGACCTATCTTCGTGAAGATTTTTGCCTTCTTGGCATCTTGCGCACCTTTACGGTGCATGATGTTTTTAAACTTGGAATGACCTGCCATTATGTTTCTCTGATATGCTAATTATGACTAGCCGGAATAACACCAAAAATTAACTTTTTCAAGACGACTTGTTAATAAAATTGCGCGATACTATCGTGTGATTAAAAATAAATGGATCTATCTTGGCCTATCAGTTTGAAAAAATTACGATATTGATCGTCGAAGACTCGAAACCGATGATGGAGATATTAAAGTCTCTCCTTCATACTTTTGGCGTGAAGAATATTTTAACAGCAACCGATGGCGCCAAAGGCTATGATCTATTCAGACAGCATAATCCTGACCTTGTCATTGCCGACTGGATGATGGACCCGGTAGACGGCATTAAAATGTGCGAATGGGTCAGAACCCGCAATGACAGCCCGAACCGCTTTGTTCCCTTTATTTTGATGACAGGTTACAGCGAACGCAAGCGTGTTTTCAAAGCCCGCGATACAGGCATTACCGAATTTTTGGTCAAGCCATTCAAGGCGCAGGATTTATACAAGCGTATTTATCAGGTCATAGAGCGTCCGCGTCAATTCGTAGATGCCGGCAATTTCTTCGGCCCCGACCGCCGCCGCACTGCGACGACTTATACAGGCCCCGACCGCCGCGGTCAGAGAGCTACCGAAACAAAAGCTTCACAAAAATCACCTCTTCCTTTTTCCGCTGATGATATAGATTTCGCATGACCAGAACAGACGCCGATCATTTTAATAAAGAACCCGTCAGACAAGCGAAATTCATCACGCCGCCCAATGCGCTGAAACAAAAAGTCGGCTCCGGCGGCATAAGTGATGATGTCCTTTCTCAAGCCCAAGGCCTTTTGGATAACAATAAGTTTGATTTCAAACCTGATGGTGAAGAAATTTTGAATAATATGCTGATGGCCATGACCAAGGCACGTCGCGACGATGATGCCAATAATACGGAGGAGCATATTGTCGCGATCATGTTTCAGGCGATGCTGCTTAAAACCAATGGCGGCATGTTCCATTATGAATTGATAACGAAAGTCGCCGACAAACTGGTGCAGTTTCTGGAAGTCATCGAAAAAATTGGCGAACAGGAATTGCAAATCGTCGAAGCTTTTTATTCAACGATCCGCGCTATCTTCCTGTCGGAAATCAAAGGCACTGGCGGTGCGCAGGGTCAACAGCTTTATGCGGCGCTGGTCGAAGCCTGTACGCGATATTTTGAGAAATACCATCAGTCTAGGCAGGAATAAAATTCTGTAATCTCGGCCCAACCCGTACTGGGTCGATGGAAACCGTCAGGCCTGTCTTGTCATCCGTGATTAGTAATGTACCGCACAGCGTGCCCTCGCCGTCTCCCGGACTTAATTTTTCGGTTGAAAAAGACTTCGTAAATCTTTGTATAGGCACTTCATACTTCATGCCGATTACGGTGTTGTAATCACCTGTCATCCCCGCATCCGTTTGATAAGCCGTCCCTTTGCTTAAAATTTGTGCATCCGCCGTCGGCATATGGGTATGGGTTCCAACTACAGCAGAGACACGGCCATTTAAATATTGTGCCAATGCCATTTTCTCTGACGTCGCCTCGGCATGAATATCGACGAAGATCGAATTGACGTTCGAGCCAAGAATATATTTACCCAGGATTTCATCAGCGACAGAAAATGGGTTTTCCATCTCCGGCATAAACAACCGCCCCATCAAGTGCAGGATTAAAATTTTGCGGCCATCCGCCAGCGTTTTCAAATAATGCCCGCGCCCCGGCACGCCCTTAGGGTAATTCTCGGTCCGCAGCAAACGTTCTTCACGACCGATAAAGGGAATAACCTCCCGCTGGTCCCATATATGGTTGCCGCCGGTAATGCAATCAACACCAAGGCCAAAAAACTCTTCGCAGATTTTTGTCGAAATGCCAAAACCATGCGCCGCGTTATCGCCGTTGACGATCAAAACATCAGGCTTGAGTTTTTCTTTGAGCATAGGCAGATGCTGGATAAAAGCATCGCGGCCCGAACGGCCAACCACATCGCCGATAAATAAAATTCGCATGGAAAGGGTTTAATCTTTTTAAGGGCGGAAGTCAAAAACGCGTTGGGGTGTGATGACCATATCAAGCTTTTCATCGTGTTCTTCGGTTGGCAGCTTCATTAAAACCGCCTGCTCGGCATAGGCATAGCCAACAGCCAAAATATCTGCCTTTTCTCGCAAAGCCCGTAAGGTGGCATCATAATAGCCTTTACCAAACCCAACCCTATTTCCTTTTTGGTCGAAAGCGACAATCGGCACAATCACGATATTGGGATCATGGAAATCAGGCATGTCCGGCATTGGAATGTCAAATGTCGCCGGGGACAATTTTGTTCCTTTTTCCCATTTGGCAAATTTCATATGCCGGTCTTCTTTGGAGAATACAGGAAGCAGGCATATGTTTCCCCGCCTCCAAAATTCTTCGACAAGCGGCATTGTGTCCAGCTCATGTCCGAGCGGAAAATAAACGGCAATTTTTTGATCCGGAGACGTCGAAACACTTTGAAAAAAATTCTTCGCCGCTTCATCAGCTAAATCCGGATGCGGTTGCAACTCTTCACGGAATTTCAAAGCGCGTTCCCGAATGGCTTGTTTTTCTTCGTTCATTGAGAAACCTAAAGAGAAGTGGATGCCACGAAAGGCCGTGGGTGCGAAATATCCGCGATGACCCCTAAATTAAGGTGGGAGCCATATAACAGGACCACGGCCCTGTCAGCGACAGCCCCCTGTCGCAAATATGTATCGGTCAGTGGGAAAATTGCACCTACACGCATCCCCGCAGCATCCAATATCAAGTATATAGAGTTAGTCTTGCAGTGGACAGCAAAAACGGACTTCGGCAGTGCAGCTTTACCATTCAGCCTAATCCATATATGAAGAAACCTTACAAAATAAAGGAAAATTTATGAAAATTTGGCTTCTTTTCCATGGGGAAATGACGATTGAATATCCTAAATACGAAGAATGCATGCGCCTTCAGGAAGAAGCGGCGAAGCTCGGACACAGCCTGGATATTCTAAGTCCCGAAGATTTTGACCTGGTTATAGATTCAACGGATGAATGGAGAGCGATCTACAAAGGAGAATATATAGCTCCGCCTGATCTCATTATTCCAAGAACCGGGGCTGAAACTGACTATATCGGTTTTTCCATTTTACGATTTTATGAATCTTTAAATATTCCGATGCTAAATAGCCCCGAAGCGATAGAAACCGTTGCAGATAAAATTCAGACAGCGCAGCGTTTGGCCTCAAAAGGCTTTCCAATACCGCGTACCATTCTCAGTAAATTCCCGGTCAACACGGCGATGGTCGAAGAAAAACTCGGCTTTCCCCTGGTTATTAAAACTCTTCGTGGAACTCGTGGCGGCGGTGTGTTCCTTGCACAAACCAAAGAACAGTTTGATGATGTAACGGCTTTAATTGCCAGCTCAAACCCAAATATACATTTTCTTTTTCAGGAATATATCTCGCGTAGCCATGGCCGCGATTTACGCGTTTTCGTTGCCGGAAACAAAGTCGTCGCCTGCATGGAAAGAAAATCAGAGGGTGAGAATTTTAAATCGAATATTTCCCTTGGCGGTCGCGGGCGTAATTTTCCAATCGATGAAGAGATTAGAAGCCTTTCCCTTGGTGTCGCCAAGGCTCTTGGCCTGGAAATCGCCGGAATAGACCTTCTTTTCAATGAAGGTAATTATGAAGTGTGCGAAGCAAACAGCGCCATGGGCTTTTGTGGTGACGATGGACTGGAATCGGTTTGCAAAATCAATGCAGCGAAAGAAATTATTGAACTCGGCGTTGCAAAAGCCGGAAATCAGGCAAACCGCAAAATGCCGACGAATGAAAATTTCAGCTCTTCGCAACTTTTTTCGAAAGCTTCTCAACTTTGGCAGCGAGTTTGGAAATCGCCTCGGTGATTTCTTTCTCTTCTGTTGGAGCCAGACCCTGATAGACAGGCGGCGCTTTCACGACCTCTTTGACCACTTCCTTGACGATTTCGCGCGGCTGGGTGTTCGTGTTGGCCACATGGTGTAGATGGTCTTTCAGGTCAAAAATTTCATCCGCCAGCAAAAGCGTGGTGAGAACCATCAATTGCGCTTTATTATTCGCGCCGGAGCCTTGGGATAATTCACCAAGACGCTGGTCGACATATCGGCCCAGATGCTGAACGCGTTGTTCCTGACCGGCATCGCAGGCAATGCCGAATGATTGGCCGCCGATTGTGACATTAACTTCCGCCATCAGATCGCTCCTTCTCTAAGCAGGTTCTGGATTTTATCGATTGTGTTATCGAGTTTCTTGGCCAAAATGGCATTATTCTTGTCATTTGCAGGCTTGGGCGACCAGCCACCGAACATGTCGATTTGAGGCGAGTTATTCTTCGGCGCAGTTTTTGCGGCCTTTTCCTTGGCCTCGATCTGCTCTTCAAGGCTTTCCACGCTTTCAGCCAGAAGCTGGAGCGAAATGCGAATGTCTTCTAATGCCATGTTTACGGCCCTCATCGCTAAAATTGGTGAATTGGTTGAGCCTAAACATTCTTTCCAAATCCGGTCAAGCATCGCCTTCACTTATCCCCGTAAATCCTTGGGATAATTACCAATTCAATAAAGCATGCATTCGGCTTGATTTTACTGCTCTAAAATTGCATTGTTCCCGCAACGAAAAAGGACCCTGAAATGACTGCTCAAGCCGCCGCAAATCCATCCACTGAAACCATAGCCTCCGATCGTCAATTGTCGAATGCTATCAGAGCCTTGGCGATGGATGCTGTGCAAAAGGCAAATTCCGGCCACCCGGGAATGCCCATGGGTATGGCTGATGTCGCAACGGTCCTTTATCGCGATTTCCTGAAATTCTCACCCCAGCACCCGACCTGGCCCGACCGCGACCGTTTTATTCTGTCTGCCGGTCATGGTTCGATGCTGCTCTACGCTCTGTCCTACCTGACAGGCTATGAGAAAATGACCATCGACGAGATCAAGAACTTTCGTCAGCTTCATGCCCTGACCGCCGGCCACCCGGAAGTCATGCCGGAAGTCGGTATTGAAATGACCACTGGTCCGCTGGGACAAGGTATTTCAACTGCCGTTGGCTTCGCCTTGGCTGAACGCATTCAAAACGCCCGTTTTGGCGACGACCTTGTCGATCATAAAACCTATGTCATCGCCTCGGACGGCGATCTTCAGGAAGGCATTTCTCACGAAGCCTGCTCCCTTGCCGGTCACTTAAAACTGAACAAGCTAGTCGTTCTTTGGGATGACAATAAAATCTCCATCGACGGCCCGACAGATTTATCTTTCACTGAAGATGTCTTAAAACGCTACGAAGCTTATGGCTGGAATACCACATCCATTGACGGCCATAACTTTGCAGAAATCGAAGAAGCCCTACGTCAGGCACAAAAATCTGATAAGCCAGTTATCATCGCCTGTAAAACCCGCATCGGCTACGGCGCGCCGACAAAAGAAAACACTTCTTCTTCTCACGGCTCCCCGCTCGGCGCTGAAGAAATCAAGGGCACGCGCTTAAACCTGAAATGGGAACATGAGGCTTTCCATGTGCCGGAAGAAGTTTTAACAGAATGGCGCACAATCGGTTCCAAAGGCCATACGCAATACGCGAACTGGAACAGCAAGCTTTCATCATCCGACCATAAAAAAGATTTCGAGAAAATGTTGAACGAGGATGTTTCTCACGAAGTCGATGTCGCGATCAAGGAAGCTAAAAATTATTTCTTCGAGAACAAACCTTCGATGGCAACCCGCGCGACATCCGGTAAAGTTTTAGAATTCCTTATCCCGAAACTACACCAGCTCATTGGCGGCTCTGCCGACTTAACAGGTTCCGTTAACACCAAGATTAAGGGTCCTGAAGTTATCTCCGCCAACAACAACTATGTCGGCCAATATATTCACTACGGCGTGCGCGAACATGGCATGGCCGCGATCATGAACGGTATGGCGCTGCATGGCGGCATCATTCCTTACGGCGGCACGTTCTTGTCCTTTACTGATTATTGCCGTCCGTCCATTCGCCTGGCCGCTTTGATGAAAACACGCTCTATTTTCATTATGACCCATGACTCTATCGGGCTTGGCGAAGACGGCCCGACACACCAGCCTGTCGAACATGTCGCAGCTCTCCGCTGCATCCCGAATTTGCAAGTGTTCCGTCCCTGCGACGGTATCGAAACCGCCGAGGCCTGGGAACTTGCTTTGAAATCCACAACTGCACCAAGCGTTCTGGTTTTAACACGCCAGAACTTGCCAACCGTCCGCGACGGCGGCGAGATCAACCAGACCGCTCGCGGCGCGTATGTTCTCTCTCCTGCCAAAGGTGAAGCGAAAGCCGTTATCTTTGCGACAGGTTCCGAAATCGAAATTGCGCTCAATGCCCAAAAACAACTCGCGGAGAAAAATATCGCGGCATCGGTTGTTTCCGTTCCGTCTTTCGAACTTTTTGCGAAACAGGATGAAGCCTATCGCCAATCCGTTTTGGGCCCGAAATCTGCTGTCAAAGTCGGTATTGAAGCTGCCGTTCGCATGGGATGGGATTCCATCATCGGCTCAGACGGCATTTTCATCGGCATGAAATCATTCGGTGAATCCGCACCTGCAGAAGTGCTTTACAAGCATTTCGGCATCACGGCGGATGCAATTGTTGAGGCTGTAACAGCGAAAATATAATTTCCTCGTCATGCCCGCCTTGTGCGGGCATCAGGTCTTCCTTCCCAACCGGATGACGAGTAATTTAATCTTGCAATAACTTATAATTTATCTTTAATGACGTCGTGACCTTCAGAAAAAGCATAAACACATTACTCGTGTTACTCATGCTGTCGATGCAATTTGCATTGGCACAGCACGCTTCCGTGCACATTTTCGAAGATACGCATTTCCACAGTAAGCATGCATCCGATCAGGATCATAAAACAAAATTCTGTGAATCCTGTCTTTTAACGAAACAGTTTTCGGGCGGTCTTCATGCCAATGGAATTTTTATCTTTGGATCTCTGATTGAAAGCATAATGACAAATCTTGGTATCCAGGCCTTTTCGGTTTTTGAAACCAGCTTCGCCTATCACGCACGCGCCCCACCCGCTTCCCTTTCCTAAACTCAATAAAATCAATATTTTTTAAGTCTTGGAAAGGACTACTCATGTCACGTTTATTTTCTGGCACGGCTATCGCCGTTGCCCTAATCGCTTCTGTACAACCTGCAAAAGCGCAAACCTCTCAAACTGAACTCGATGCACTGAAAGCGCAAATGGCGCAGATGCAGGCGCGTATCCAGCAACTGGAGACCACCCAAACTCAACCTGCCCCCGCTCCTGTTGCGACACAAACCGCAGCGCCTTCGAGCGCCAATGCGTTTAATCCTGCGATCAGTGCCGTTCTCAACGGTCATTACGGTGCCTTTAGCAATAACGACTCTAATATCGCAGGTTTCGGTATCGGTGAAGAAGCAGGCCGCACCGGCGAAGGCCTGACGCTTGATGAAGCGGAACTGAACATCAACGCCAATATCGACGATATGTTCTTCGGAAATATCACGGCGGCACTTGCCTATGAAGACGGCGAAACCGAAGTCGAATTGGAAGAGGCCTATATTAAAACGCTTGGCCTTCCTTACGGCGCATCGGTAACTGCCGGACGCTTCTTCGCGCCTGTCGGCTATATCAACGAAAAACACGCCCATACAGATGATTTCGTCGACCGTCCTCTGCCTAACCGAGCCTTCCTGAATAACAGTTATAAGGATAACGGCGTCATGGCATCGATTACATTGCCGACAGATTTTTATTCCGAAATCGGCATAGCCGGACTTCAAGGAAATGATTTCCCCGGCGGTGGCAATGAAGGCTCGGATCCCGGTGCTGTTGCAGCCTTCAGTAAAATCGGCGGCGATATCGGCGACAATCAAGACTGGCTGTTTGGCTTGTCGATGCTTCATACAAATGCCGAAGAACGCCTTGGCAATGAAGACAACATCACGTTTAACGGTGACAGCAATCTTTACGCCGCTTTCCTTAAATATAACTGGGCGCCGACCGGAAATGCGAAAGAACAACTTGTCAGCCTGCAAGGTGAATATTTCCTGCGTGATGAGAACGGTGAATATGAAGATATTGCCGCTGGCACAGGCGCAGTGGACTATGACGGACATCAAAGCGGCTGGTATGCGCAAGGTATTTATAAGTTCTTGCCTGAATGGCGCGTTGGCGCACGATACAGCACGCTCTATGCCGATGATGCACCTCTTGGCCTGACAAGTAGCGAACTTGATTCAGACGGTCATGATCCATGGAACGCGACAACCATGGTCGACTGGTCGAATAGTGAATTCAGCCGCATTCGTTTGCAATACGGCTACGAAGAACTGGCCGACAACCGCGACGACAATCAGGTTATGCTTCAATATATCATGAGCCTTGGCGCTCACCCTGCCCATAAATATTAAGGAGATAGAGAATGAAAAACTTAATCATCTTACTCTTTACATTTTACTTCATGATCTCGCCTGCTCACGCGGCAATAAATATCTTTGCGTGCGAACCCGAATGGGCCGCGCTCGCCAAAGAAATCGGCAGTGATAATGTGGATGTATTTTCTGCAACGCGCGGCACGCAGGATCCACACCATATCAGCGCCAAACCGAGCCTTCTGGCGGGCATCCGCAAAGCCGATCTTTTAATCTGCACAGGCGGCGGATTGGAAGTTGGTTGGCTGCCGATCCTTATGCAGAATGCGGGTGCAAACTTGCAACCTGGTCAACCCGGCAATGTAATGGCGTCTGATCATATTTCGCTTATCGGGAAGCTGGCATCCGTCGATCGCACGATGGGTGATGTTCACCCTGAAGGCAACCCGCATGTGCAAGGCAATCCTGCAAACATGCTGGTTATGGCGAAGGTTATGGCGGAACGATTGTCATTGATCGATCCTGCCAATAAAACAACCTATAACAATAATCTGACCGCCTTCACGGGAAAATGGAACACGCTTTTAAAAGCCTGGTCGGTTAAAGCAACTTCATTGAGAGGCGCAAAAATTGTGACCTATCATGACAGCTGGCGTTATCTTTTGGACTGGCTTGGCATGACGCAAATCGCTTCCCTTGAACCAAAGCCCGGCATACCGCCGACGGCGTCTCATCTTGATCAGGTATTGCAGAATGTGAACGGCACCGGCGCTCGCATCATCATTCTATCACCCTTTGATAACGATCAGGCGGCCAAATGGCTGAGCGGAAAAACGGGCATGAAGATCGTTCGCCTTCCTTTTACGGTCGGCGGCATAGACAATGTTAATACGCTTGACGAGTTATACGCACAAAGCATCTCGTTGCTAAAGGAAGCTTCAAAATGATGGATATGATTGGATCGCTGCCGGGGCTCATGGCCCCGGCATTCGCCGCCTGTCTTTTGGTTGCCGCCACGCATGTGCCCTTGGGGCGGGAAGTTTTAAAACGCGGTATTGTTTTTCTTGATCTCGCTGTGGCGCAGTTCGCTGCGCTCGGCTTCATCGCCTCATCGATTTTTTTTCATGAAAATGAAATCATCTCAAATGCAGGGGCCTTTCTTGCCGCCATCGCCGCCGCCCTTGTTTTCTCATCAATGGAAAAATATGGACAGGTCATACAGGAAGCCATGATTGGCTGCGGCTATGTTGTCGCAGCTTCACTGGCCGTCCTGCTATTTACGAATGATCCGCATGCTGGTGAAGAAATCAACAACATCATGTCTGGCCAGGTCTTATGGACCAAATGGGAAGATCTTGTTTTCCCTGCTATTGTGTACGCCACCATTCTCGCTTTGTTTTATTTCAGATCTGATTTTTCAAAAAAATTCTTTTACCCTCTTTTTGCCATTAGCGTCACATTGTCCGTCCAGCTAGTCGGCGTGTATCTGGTTTTTGCTTCGCTCATTCTTCCGGCGCTAGGGAGCAGATCACTTAAAGAAGCTTATATGGTTGCAATCATTACGATCAGTGCTGGATTAATATTCTCTGCCGTAACTGATTATCCGTCCGGTCCGGTTCTGGTCTGTACCTATGCGATCGTCAGTTTAATGGTTAGATTTCATATGTTAACAAGGAAAGCGCGTCAGATTTAATCCTAAAGCTATGCGCTCTCGTCGCATCAGATATTTCGGAAAAAGAACCGAATTTTTATTGCTTTTCAATGACTTAATCTGTACATTAAGGCGAATAAATTCTAGCTGCGTAAGAGGAATGAGTAATGAAAAAATTATTTAATGGATGGGCTGCCCCTCTAATTGACTTAGCTGTTCCCATTGCGCTCGTCGCTTCAGCCGGAGGCGTTTGTTACGGCTTGAAGGAAGGACTTAGACATATAGATCCGGTTCAATTTGCGAAATATGAAGCCCGTAATGCCGAGATCGCAAAATCTTTAAAACCTAGCCAGGAAGATCAGGCAGCCGCCGCCTTGATGATCGCCGCCCCATTTATGACGACCGTGCAATCCGCACCTTCCGTTCAATAAGACGAATACTAAACTACTCAGAGGCATTTTTTCTAAAATGCCTCTGGAATGACGTTTGCATCCCTCCATATCGTTGTCTATAACAGTCCTCCAGTAAAACTCTGATTTAAAGGTTTGTCATGACAACGAAAGTAGCAATAAACGGATTTGGCCGCATAGGTCGCCTTGTCGCCCGCGCTTTATATGAAGCGAAACGCTCCGACATCGAACTGGTCGCCATCAACGATCTCGCCGACACAGAAACCAATGCTCACCTTTTGAAATACGATTCCGTTCATGGGAAATTCCCGTTCAATGTTGAAGTGTCTGGCAACGACATGAAAATCGATGGCAAGCTCGTCAAAGTTTACAATGAAAAAGACCCTGCTTCCATTCCTTGGAAAGACACATCCGTTGATATCGTGCTGGAATGCTCCGGCGTCTTCACAGATCGCGCAAAAGCCGAACTTCACCTGAAAGGGGGAGCCAAAAAAGTCCTGATTTCCGCTCCGGCTACTGGCGAAGACATCACCGTCGTCATTGGCGTAAACTGCGCTCAACTAAAAGCTGAGCACATTATCGTATCTAACGCATCTTGCACGACAAACTGCCTTGCTCCGGTTGCTGCCGTACTTGATAAAGCCATCGGCATAGAACATGGCTTCATGACAACTATTCACTCCTATACAGGCGACCAGCGTATCGTTGACACGATGCACAAAGACCTGCACCGCGCCCGCGCCGCCGCCTTGAATATGATCCCAAGCTCGACGGGCGCTGCCAAAGCAATCGGTAAAGTTATCCCATCCTTGAATGGCAAACTTGACGGCGTATCTATTCGTGTTCCGACACCGAACGTTTCCGTCGTTGATTTCAAATTCGTCGCTAAACGCGCGACCACACCGGAAGAGATCAACAACGCGATCAAAGCGGCGACAGAGGCCGGAAGCCTGAAAGGCATACTCGGGTATTATGACGAACCTTTGGTTTCGACAGACTTTAACCATGATCCAAGATCTTCCATATTCTCCCTTGAAGGCACCAAAGTTATCGACGGAACGCTGGTACGCGTTATGTCATGGTACGATAATGAATGGGGCTTTTCGAACCGCATGCTCGATACTGCGGTAAAAATGGCACAGTTGGGATAAAAACGTCGCACATTGTTGCATAGCAACACTTCGTTAAGATTGACCCTTTAAGAACGGGTTGGTACTTTTTGGTACCAACCCGTTTTGCTATTCACATTTTCTGAGGGATTCACATGAAAAATACTAAAATTGTACTGGCTGCTTTTGGCGCACTTATGGTTTCCACCTCCGCGCACGCTGCCGGTTTCTACATCCAGGAACAATCCGTATCCGCTGGTGGTTCGGCCTATGCAGGCGCCGCGTCAAATACAAAAGACGCTTCTACGATATTCTTTAACCCAGCCGGTCTATCAAAATTAAGCGGCGCTCAAGCGAATTTAGGCGTTCAGCTTCTGGTTCCAACTGGCGAATTAAATGACTCTGGCTCAAGCACACTTGGTACTCTCGGCGCAGTGGGCACGGAAGATGGCGGCAACCCTTATAACCCGACACCTGTTCCTTCAGGTTATGCCGCTATGCCGGTTTCGGCAGTTGACGGTCTTTGGATCGGTATTGGCGTAACTGCTCCTTTCGGTCTGGCGAATAAATATGATGCGGACTACTTCGGTCGCTTTGACTCAATCAAAACAGAGTTGATAACAACTGATATTCAGCCAACTGTAGCCTACAAGATCAACGATAGAATCTCTATTGGTGGTGGTTTGAACATTCAACGCGCTGATGCTCAACTTACAGCTGCTGCAAACCTCAACCCAGGCGGCGGCACGACCGGAACTAGCGATCTTTCAGGAAAAGACTGGGGCTTCGGTTATACGGCTGGCGCTCAGATTGAGTTGACACCTGTTACAACTCTTGGCCTTAACTACCGTTCTTCCGTTCACTATGATCTGGATGGACGTGTTAAAATTGAAAACACACCAACTCCCGGCTCTCTGACATATATTCCGGCCAAAGCCTCTTTAAAGACACCAGACATCGCGTCTGTCGGTTTGTCTCACGAACTGGATAGCAAATGGACTGTAATGGGTCAGGTTAACTGGATGGGCTGGAATAGCTTCGGTGACATTACGGCTATCTCAGACGCAGGGGCAGTCGTCAGCTCAGTCGAGCAACAATATCAGACTGTCTGGTCTTATGCTCTTGGTGCGGAATATGCTTACTCACCTGACTGGACATTCCGTGGTGGCGTTCAATACGACAACACACCGACAGTTGATGAATTCCGCACGACCCGTACACCTGATGGCGACCGTACATGGATTGCCGGTGGTGCGACATACAATCTAAATGAGAAAATGTCTTTGGACTTCCACGCGACCTACATTCATATCGCCTCTGAAACTATCGATGTTGTCCGCAATGGCGGCGCCGCGACAGTTTCTGCCGATACAGAAGGTAATGTCGGTATCGTCGGGATTGGCCTGAACTACAAATTCTAATCATTTTCAGTGATTTTAGAGGGGCGAAGAGCAATCTTCGTCCCTTTTTCATGTTTTTTTGACCGTTTCATCCTATAATTGTCCTCATGCCCAAAACAGGTCTTAAATCGGCCCATAATCAGGCCAGTGCCAGTGCCATCCAGCAGATGGGGCTTGTTCTTGACCATTTAGTGGACGCTTTGGGCGGCGATCCGTCCGCCCCTGTCCGGCGGGCGGTTATTCTTGCCGATATCGACGAATACCCAGAAACTACCCAAACAGGGGTCATGGAACGGCTTAAAATCGACAAACACACCCTGAACCGTGATATCCAGTGGCTCTATGATCAGGGCTGCATCCTGCGCCAGCCGGGAAAAGAGGATGGAAGAGTTATTCACATGCTAACTTGCGGATATTCCAAGAAAAACTTGGGATTAGCGCTGGATTATTTCAATAACTCGCATAAAAACTTGAAAATTTTCCTGAATGGGTATATATCAATCTTCAAGGACCACAAGCCAACCCTGCGCGATGCCAAGATAATGACCGCAATGGAAGAGCTTGGAACGGCTTCAAAACAGGAATTATTGAACCGTTCTTATGTTGGTCCACAGACGACAAATGCGAGAGCACTTGAAAGTCTGGTTGAAGAAGGTTTATTGAATCGGAACGAAGAGTAATGACAAGCCAATATACGGGCACATCTGAATTATCTGCTTTCTTTAAGCGCCAAACAGAGTTATTGGGCGCATCCATTATTGCTGCTCCTGCCGCTCTTTCAGTCAGCGCCCCGGTCGCAGGCGTTAAAGCTCCTGAACAGCCGTAATAATTCGGTTGATATATAGAATTTCAAGCCAGCCTCGTCGCTGGCTTTTTTAATTCTAAATGCTTATAAAAGTGGCCTACCCTAACCAAGGATTTGTAAATGACTTCTCTGAAACCTGGCGTTGTAACTGGCAAAGATTATCTGGCTCTCGTGAAAGCGGCGAAAGAAGGCAAATACGCCCTGCCCGCCGTCAACGTCATCGGCACCAGCACGATCAACGCCGTGATGGAAGCTGCCGCAAAAAACAAATCGGATGTCATTATTCAACTCTCGAATGGCGGCGCGGAGTTCTATGCCGGCAAAGGAATGCCGGACAGCTTTCAGGCAAAAGTTTTAGGCGCCGTTTCCGCCGCGCATCATGTTCACTTGCTGGCCGAGCAATACGGCATCTGCGTTGTCCTTCATACTGATCACGCCAATAAGAAACTCGTGCCATGGGTTGAAGAATTACTGACGCATGGCGAAGCCTATTACAAAACACACGGCAAACCTTTGTTTACATCACACATGATTGATCTTTCCGAAGAGTCTCTCGAAGAAAACATTGAAATCTCCGCTCGCATTCTGGAACGCGCCGCGAAGATCGATATGTCGATTGAAATCGAGCTTGGCTGCACCGGCGGCGAAGAAGACGGTGTCGGCTCTGACGATATCGACAATTCCAAACTATATACCCAGCCAGAAGATGTTCTTGCCGCTTACGACGTTTTGTCCAAGATCGGTAATTTCTCCGTCGCCGCTTCTTTCGGCAACGTGCATGGCGTTTACAAGCCGGGCAATGTCCAGCTCCGCCCTGACATCTTGAAAAATTCGCAGGCGCTGGTGGCTGAAAAACGCAATCTTTCTGCCAACCCGCTTGATCTTGTTTTCCATGGCGGCAGCGGCTCTGAAAAAGACAAGATTACCGAGAGCCTGAATTACGGCGTCTTCAAGATGAATATCGATACCGATACACAATTTGCTTTCGCTGAATTCGTCGGCAAATATGTCGAGAAGAACATGACGGCTTTCAAGCACCAGATCGACCCTGACAGCGGCAAGCCTTACAAAAAGGAATACGATCCACGCGCATGGCTGCGTGAGGGCGAAAAAGGCATTATTGAACGTCTGAACGAAGCGTTCAAGGATCTCAACTCAGCAGGCAAATCAGTCGCTCAGGGGGTAGTTGCTTCCAAAGCGGCTTAATTCTCTTTATCCATTTCCTGCATCCCTGCGAAAGCAGGGATTTCTAATTAAGTACCCAGGAATTTCCCTTTATTTCGGGCAGTCTCTGAAATTGGGCATTATCCATTATGCCCAATTTTCGACGAAGATGTAACGTCCATGGTGATAGAAATTCAATTAGGTGCATCTCTTTTGCGCTATCTTTATCTATGCTTTGGAATGGATCGGATAAAACCGGATGGATTGATTTGTCAGGCATCAAGCGTCCCATGAAATTCCAGCAATGCGTATCAAGATCATAATCAATGACCGGATAGTTGCTGTTATTGTAAAAATCTATCGTAACGAATAACGCTCTTAGCGCCTCCCGCAATCTATCATCCCCTAAAAATTTCTCTTCAATCTCGGGATACTTATATCCCTCATTTATAAATTTATAGAAATCCTTGAGATCTTTATTTCTTTTGGTCTCTAAACATTCATCGATACGTCTTAAATATACCAGCCGCTCCATGATCGTAACGTGCGAACCGTCGCCCAAACGAAAATGATCATGCACTTTTTGCAGATAGGGATTACCCGAATTTCTCATGCATAAATCCGCATGCACCTCGAATGCACGATCATAATAACCACGATGATATTCTGATATCCTCATGACGTTGCTTTTATCTGGAGAAATGAGCATATCAATGTCACTTAAATTTTCTCTTAGCGGCCTCCAGCCAATGACATTGCACATGTAATTACAATAGGTTGTAAAATCACGTTTGTAGGCAGGTCCGCACCCGCTAAAATCTTTCGAAAGCTTAAATGAATTACGCATGGAACAAGAGTAAAATATTATGTATATACATTATATGTATATAATTTAAATTTATGACAACAGTCAAGACATTGATTTAATTAGTTAAAAAATATTTTTTAAACTTCTTGCCAAATCGACTCCCTCGCTGGTATATACTTGGCTCTCAAAGATTCAGGAGCAGTAAATGAAAGCCGAAATACACCCGGATTACCACGAAATCACAGTCGTGATGACCGATGGAACAGAATACAAAACACACTCTACATGGGGTAAGCTAGGCGATGTTATGAAACTCGACATCGACCCGCTGACACATCCTGCGTGGAAAGGCGGCACCGTCAAGATCATGGAAAAAGGCCAGCTTTCGAAATTCGAAAAGCGTTTTGGTTCTTTCCTTGGCAGCCATCCTGGCGCCGCCAATACAGATACGAAAAAAGAAGACGACAAGAAGTAATCTTTTTTCTCAATAGTTCAGGTTGATCCTGATGAGGTAGAACTGATCCCCGGATGGCAACATCCGGGGCTTTTTTTATATGAATTTAAAGCTTAATGTTTAAAGTAATGGAATGGAATCAAAGCATCAATTCGGCAATGTCCTGTTTTTAATCCTAATTGCGGTAGCACTTTTCGCGGCACTCGCTTATGCCGTTACCTCTTCTACAAGAAATAGCGGCGAATCTGTTTCTAAAGATAAAGCCAAAGCAAATGCTGCCGCTATTGTTCAATACGCAACATCCCTTAGAAACGCAGTAACCCGTATAAAAATTTCCAATGGGTGCAGTGATACAACATTAGACTTTAGTAACAATATTTACCGCGGAAATAATGACGTAGCCGCTAATGGAGCCAATTCAAATGCCCCGGCATCAAAAATTTGCCATGTTTTTGATCCTGCAGGAGGAGCAATGAGTCCCGTAGTGCCAGCGGCAGATGCTCTCGACTTGACTAACTCAAGCATTTCTGTGCCAACAGCCTTGAAATTTGGTCACATTATATTTTCAGTGCTACAGGTAAAGGGCATTGGTACTGATGACATAGCAGGTACCACATCAGCCAATGATCTTGCTATGGTGCAAAATTATTTGAATAGAAATACATGCATAGCTATTAATGATCTTCTTGGCATTCCCAATCCCGGCGGAGCTCCCCCGACCTTTTCAGGCACAGGCTCATCCGGCACATATTCAAATGGCTCATTTGCTGGGACTGGAATTCTTGATAACGCCTCGATTAATGGACAACCTGCTTTTTGCCGATTAACAGGAACCGCATATCAATATGTCCATGTAATGATCGAACGCTAAACTGATCACGGGTGGTAACATCCGGGGCTTTTTTTATAGGAATTTAGATATTAACCGTTAAACTCGCATAATGGAATCACAATCCGGCAATGCTTTTTTTCTGATATTGATTGGTGTGGCCCTCTTTGGCGCACTTTCTTATACAGTAAGCTCAACCAACCGGACGAGCGGAAATTCCATTTCCAAAGAGAAAGCCCGTGCAAATGCTGCGCAAATTATTCAATTAGCTACCGCAATGCGGATTAATATAAACCGCATCAAATCCGTTAACGGATGCACAGATTCTACATTGGATTTGAGTAATACCGTTTATACTAGGATAAACGGAAGTCTGCTTAACGCTGGCAATGCAACAGCACCTGCTGATGAAAGCTGTCATGTTTTTTCTTCTAAAGGAGGGAATGTATTACCCGTATATCCCGTCGCAAGCGCTTTGGATTTGGACCATCCCGATCTCGTCTCTCCAACGGCCTGGAGAGCGGGAGCCATGACATTTAATGTTGGCCAGATGCTTGGCGTTGGCTCCGATGGTCCCGCCGGGACAGAGTCTGCAAATGATCTCTATATTCGTCAAGTCTATTTAACAAAGGATACCTGTATCGCCGTTAACGATATTATGGGCGTAACTAACCCGGGCGGCAATCCACCTCCTATCGTCGAAACCGGCTCCTTAGGTGGATACGCAGATGGATCATTAGTTGCCAGCAAGATAATTGGCGATGCGTCAACAAGTGGAATTCATGGTTATTGTGTGTTTAAATCACCCTATTACAGCTTATATTTTTCGATACTAGACCGATGAAAACTCAATCCGGCAACGTCCTATTTCTAATTTTGATAGCGGTCGCTCTTTTTGCCGCACTCGCTTATGCCGTGACGTCTTCTACGCGCAATGGCGGCGGTTCGATCTCTAAAGAGAAAGCTGCAACCAATGCAGCACAAATATTGCAATATGGTACATCATTGAGAAACTCAATTATGAGGATGAAGCTCAGTAAAGGCTGTACTGACGATACAATAGATTTTAGCAATCCTATTTATCAGCTTAATAATGGAACGCTCCTTATCAATGCCAATAATACTGCTCCTTTAAATAAATCCTGTCATCTTTTTGATCCTGCAGGTGGAAGCGCAGTCCCCGTTATTCCAACGGCAGATGCTCTGGATATCAGTAACAGCGCATTACAAACTACGACAACAAGCAAGCTCGGCCATGGAGCAATCAGGGTATTGCAAATAAAAGAAATTGGAACAGACAATGCGGGCGTTGCGGCATCCAATGATGTTGTATTAGTTCTTAACTTTCCCAATCAAGCCACGTGCAAAGCTTTTAATGATTTAATGAATGTAAATAATCCTTCAGGCTCGCCTCCTGATCCGGCAACTTCAGGCAGCTGGGGAACGTATACGAATGGCTCTCTAACCTCAACCATGGTCATGGACGATGCCTATATAAATGGTAAACCTGCTTTCTGTAGAAGCTTTCCTACAGTATCCAGCTATCAAATATTTTTTACCCTGATTGAGCGATAAAAAATATCTTGGATGAGCTTTAAAATCAAAGGCTATTCCGATATAATATTTCAATGACACCAAATTACCAATCCGGAAACGTTCTTTTTCTTATATTGATCGCCGTGGCGCTATTTGCGGCCCTCTCTTATGCCGTCACATCTTCTAACCGTTCCAGCGGCGGTAATGCTGATCCAGAGAAAGCCAAAGCAAACGCAGCTGCCATTATTCAATACGGCGCTGCGCTACGAAGTGCGGTAATGCGCATGAAAGTAAGTAACGGCTGCACGGATGATACTCTGGATTTCAGCAACAGCATTTACCAGAGAAATGATGGTGCTGCGACACCGGGTATGTCCCCAAACAGCAATGCCCCCTCAAGTAAAAAATGTAATTTATTCGACCCTGCAGGGGGCGGTATAATTCCAATAGTGCCCGTGGCTGACGCTTTGACGGCTGATCCGAATGCAACTGCTACAACTAATAAAACCGGCCATGCCAGTTTATATATTCACCAGATTACAGGAGTTGGAACGGACGGCGCAGCGGGTACAGTTTCTGCTAACGACATTGTCTTCAGACTTGTTCAAATTAGTTTGAAAACCTGTATTGCAATTAACGATCTTGTCGGGGTAGTCAATCCTTCAGGTGCCCCGCCTGTTTTTGCTTTTACAGGTACAAGCGGTTCTTATACCAATGGCAGCCTTTCAGGAACCGCTATCTTAAGCAGTCCTGAATTAAATGGTCATCCTGATTTTTGCATGCAAGGTTCATCAGGCACCGCTTATGCTTATTATCTAGCTCTTGTCGAAAGATAAATTCTAAGCCGCTTCCAGATGCTTCAACGCCTGCGACAATTTATTCAGCGTTGTTTCCGCTGTCACTTTCCGCTGCTTTTGCTCCTCGACAATCTCATCAGATGCACGCGACATAAAATCCTGATTGTCGAGCTTTGCATTGATCTTGACCAGATCTGAATTCAATCTTTCGATTTCCTTTTTCAACCGCGCGCGTTCTTTATCGAGATCGATGATATCGGCAATCGGCAGGATCAATGTCGCTTCGTCAACAACGGTCTGTACCGCGCCCTTCGGTGCTGACGTTACAAACTCGGCGCCTTCGATCTTGGCCATGCGGCGCAAGACTTCGTCATAGGTGCCGAAACGGCCTTTTGTATCCTCGCTCGCGCCTTGGACCAGCAAACGGATCATCGCTTTCGGTGGCACGTTCATATCGGAACGCACCGAGCGGATTTCGGTGATGGTGCGGATCAGCCAGTCGATCTCTTTCGCCGCGTTGACGTTATACGTCTTGCTTTCATATTGCGGCCAGCTTTGCGTCATCAGGAAAGATCCGCTCTCGCGTACAGCAATGCTCTCGTATAATTCTTCCGTGATAAACGGCATAAACGGATTAAGTAGCAGCAGGATTTGATCGAGTACCCAACCGGTCGTGTCACGCGTTTCCTGTTTTAGAGCTTCATCCGAATTGGCTTCACCTAGCAAAGGTTTCGTGAATTCGATATACCAGTCACAGAACATGCCCCAGACGAATTGATAGATGACATTCGCGGCATCGTTAAAACGGTAGGCTTCGAATGCCTCTTCCAATTGCTTCTTGGTGTCAGCCACCTGCCCGATAATCCAGCGATTGATCGTATGCTGAACGCCGAGCGGGTTGAAATCCTTACCCGGCGGATTGCATCCGTTCATCTCGCAAAAGCGGGTTGCGTTCCACAGCTTGGTCGCAAAGTTGCGATATCCTTCGACGCGGTCTTCCGACATTTTGACATCACGTCCCTGCGCCGCCAAAGCCGACAGCGTAAAGCGAAGCGCATCCGCGCCATATTTCTCGACGATGTCGAGTGGATCGACAACATTGCCTTTCGACTTGGACATTTTCTGTCCTTTGGCGTCACGGACAAGCGCATGGATATAAACCGTCTTGAACGGCACATCGCCCATAAAGTGTTGCCCCATCATCATCATGCGTGCAACCCAGAAGAAGATAATATCAAAGCCTGTAATCAGCAAATCGCCCGGATAATATTTATCAAGCTCCGGCGTTTTCTCCGGCCAGCCTAATGTAGAGAACGGCCACATCGCGGATGAAAACCAAGTATCGAGAACGTCTTCATCACGGGTAAGTTTTACATCATTACCCAGCTTGGCTTTTGCCGCTGCATAAGCTTCTTCTTCGGTTTCGGCGACAAAGATTTCGCCGTCTTCAGAATACCATGCCGGAATCTGGTGGCCCCACCATAGCTGACGCGAAATACACCAAGGCTGAATATTCCTCATCCATTCAAAATAAGTCTTCGACCAGTTCTCGGGTACGAATTTCGTTTTGCCTGTTTCCACCGCTTCTATGGCAGGTTTCGCCAGCGTTGCCGCGTCACAATACCATTGATCCGTCAGGAACGGCTCGATCACCGTCTGTTTTGATTTTTCGTCATGCGGCACGGCATGGGTGTGTGGCTCGATCTTGATGAGAAGATCGAGGCTTTCGAGTTCGGCGAGCAATTTTTTGCGCGCTTCGAAACGATCCATCCCTTGATATTCTTCCGGCGCGTTTTCGTTGATACGCGCCTGTACATCGAACACATTGATCTGTTCAAGATTGTGACGCTTACCCAGCTCGAAGTCATTAAAGTCATGCGCGGGCGTAACCTTCATCGCGCCGGTGCCGTATTCGACATCGACATAATCATCGGAGATAATCTTGATCAAGCGCCCGACAATCGGTAAAACGGCGAACTTGCCAACGACGTCTTTATATCTTTCATCTTCCGGATTGACGACAATCGCCGTATCGCCGAGCATTGTCTCAGGGCGCGTCGTTGCAATCGTAATGAAACGCTCTTCGCTGCCTTCTACCGGATAGTTGATATAGTACATATTGCCCTTGGTCTCGACCATCTCGACTTCGAGATCGGACACGGCAGTTTGCAATTTCGGATCCCAATTGACGAGACGCTTGTCTTTATAAATCAAACCTTCTTTATGAAGCTGAACGAAAGCTTTGCGGACGGCGGCGTTCATGCCCTCGTCCATCGTAAAGCGTTCACGCTGCCAGTCCGGCGTCGTTCCTAGACGGCGCTGCTGGTTGGTGATCGTGCCGCCGGAAAATTCTTTCCACTCCCAGACTTTCTCCAGGAATTTTTCGCGCCCCATCTCACGGCGGTTTTGCCCTTCGGCATTGAGCTGACGCTCGACAACCATTTGTGTTGCGATCCCTGCATGGTCCGTTCCCGGCTGCCACAACGTATCTTTGCCGTTCATCCGGTTATAACGAACAAGGATATCATGTAGCGTGTTGTTGAGCGCATGGCCCATATGCAATGACCCCGTCACATTCGGCGGCGGCATCATGATAACGAACGGCTTCTTATCCGATTTAGGATCGGCAGCAAAGATGCCGGCGGCTTCCCATTTCTTATAATGAATTTGTTCTATTTGCTTCGGGTCGAAAGTTTTGTCGAGCATAAGGATCCTACCGTTATCCGTCACCTCCGCGAAGGCGGAGGTCCATGGATCCCCGCCTTCGCGGGAATGACGAAAAAATGAAATTTAAGGCTTAGTTTTTACTGGTCGCGGGCCTGTCTGGCAAGCTTTTCCAGTTCTTTTTCGACGAGGCGTTCGACAATCGCCGGAACATTCTCGTTGACCCAGTCGCGCAGCATAGGCTTGAGCATATCGCGAACCATATCTTCGATCGTGACACGGCCATTCGCATACATCGTCATGTTTTCTTCGCGCTCGACCGGGATATTGCCGACGAGTTTGGAGAACGCAGCAGATGTCGCCTGCGCTGCCGTATTGGTGAAAATGGACTCAACAGCATCAACGGATGGATGCGGCGCGGATGGAAACGGCGTTACTTTCGGGGCCGGCTCTTCAAATTTCACAGGCTCCGGTTCCGGCGCTTTCGGTTCTTCGACAGGCGCAGAATTAAACATCGCGTCGATATCATCAGCGGAAGCCGCAACGGCTTCCGGCTCGGCGGGGATTTCATTGGTCAGCTCAAGAACTTCAGCAAAAGATGCTTTCGGCGTTTCTTCCGGCTCTGCTTGCGCTACAGGAATTTCAAATTTTTCTTCCGGTTTCGCAGATAAATCGATATCAGATTCGCGTGGCTGATCGTCGTCAGAAATGATCTGACGGATGGAAGCTAGGATTTCCTCGATGGAAGGTTCCTGTTCGGGTTTGGAAGCCATGCCCAGCCTTTAAAATGAGTAATTACCTTAGGAGCTTTAACGAAAGCATTTTGTATCAAGGATAAGCCCTTGTCAAAGCAGGATTTTATGACAGCGCGGACTCTATCCACAAGGGATATGACCAAAAGGTTACATAATTCTAAAAAACGAACCCTGTTTTCGGCTCATATCCCGGGATATAAGCGGCGCTTGCATCTTCAAAAACTTGCTTGGCAATTGTCCCGCTGGCTTCTTTTGTTGCGATAACGACCTTGCCGACCCCTTTGCCGTCCGGAATCAATATGCAAGCCAGACGCCCGCCAATATCGAGCTTATTGATCAATTTCTCTGGGATCTCCGCAACCGCGCCATTGATCAGGATAATATCGAAAGAACCCTGCGTTGTTTCCATTCCCGGCACGACCGTTCCGGCAAGTTTAGCCAAAACAGCGGCGGAATAGCCTGTCATGTCGCCGACATCCAGAGCGCGGTCTGTCGGCTGTATATCCAGCTCTTCGACCATGAGGCCATGCAGACGTGGCTCCAGCATCATCTGCCCGTTATCGAGCTTTAGCGACTCATCAAGATAGCAAACAGCCCTTAAATGCTCCGGCACGAAATCTTCACGCGCTACGCTGCGATAGGCTTCCAAAACGGCTTCTGAAATAATTCCGGCTGGCTGCAATTGGGAAACGACCATGGCTTCCCGCGCCTTCCCAAGATTGGATTTTTGGAGATTGGATGCTGACATTTTGGAGTCCTTTAAAGTAAGCCCTTGTTTTACATGAAAAACGGCGTTTTTGCCAATGGACTTTCGTAAAAAAAGCTGCTAATTCCCTACTCGACTTTGAAGGCGCGGTGACCGAGCGGTCAGGTAGAGCTCTGCAAAAGCTTGTAGGCCGGTTCGACTCCGGCTCGTGCCTCCATTTATCCTTTTAAATAGATATGTCCCAGCCAGAAGTCGAACCTGTTTTAAAAGTTAGTCAGGCGAAGCCTGCGGTCGACTCCGGCTCGTGCCTCCATTTATCCTTTTAAGTAGATATGTTCTAGACTGAGCCTTAATTTGTAAATTCCGCAATTATCCAAATCTTTTGGCAGGAGTTGGCAATTTATTCCCGTTTACAAAGCGAATATCACTACGTCCAAGATATTGACGGATTTTTTCGTTTGGAGGTTCCGGTAATTGAATTTCTATCCAGTCTTCCGGAATAGTTTGCAGACCATAAATTTTCATACCGTTACCTTCTTCAACAATCCTCCGCTTGGTTTCAAAAGCCTCAACCATATGCGGAAGCAATTCGTAAAAATTTCCTTGCTGTGGTTGAAACGGCTGGAAATATTGTGAACTTATCGGCGCTCGAATGGCAAGACTGGCAATTAAAAAACTATCTAGCGGCACAGTCGTATCCAACGGCCGTACCTTCATTTTATGACTGTAATTATGTGCGCTTTCCCGCGTACATGGATGAAGCTCCAATCCTGCGAGTACCGGCTCACCCAATTCATTGGCTTTAGCAAACGCTCTCCACAGTGCGCATGGGCGATAGCTTTCTTCTTTCATATCATCAGGACGCCCCAAATTTGGAATGCGCATCATCAGGTAACGACCGCGCCATAATTGTTCAGGTAAATTAATTGTCGGCTCTCGCATCAAGCCACCGACGCCCAATGTCTCCAAATCGCGCAAAGAATTGGGATCAATCGATTGTTTAACAAAAATCTGCGCTAAACGTTGTTTGCTGCTGCCGTTTTCAGATTCAATATTAAAATGCGCCTCCAAAAGTTTCTGAAAATTTGGAATCGCCTCCAACGCCGTTGGAGCGGGCGCAGCTTTTTGGTCTTTGGGAAAAAGCCAGCCATATTCACGGACCGCACTGGCAATCAATGCTCCCATTTCCTTTGCTGAATATTGTTTACGCGGATTAGACATGATCCGCAAAAGCTTGCGAATTGAACGCTGCGTCTCCCGCTGATCATTTGACAGCTTTACGGTTCGGCTTTCTTCACTGTAACGCTGAAGCTTGCTGGTTAAAATCATTTCTGGAAGCTGTTTCGTCATACGCTCGGTTAGAATGCTTTGGGTTTCTGGTGACAGCATTCTAAAATTTGAGCTGCCGCCGCGATCATGTTCGATACGCGCTTCATCAAGGTGAAATGCATCGCTATGTGCCCAATCTTGTGGATCGACTCCGCCTGCATAAACAGTCTGTTCCAAATTTACTGAATAAAGACCTTTTTGACTTTTAAACCTCCGCTTCTCTTCGTAACCGTCCGAAAGAGATTTGGCGATCATTCCATAAACTTCAGGACTGAAACTGCCTAGCCGGTCAATTTTAAATCCGAAATTCGAACTATCGATACGCAATACTTCTATTTGGCCTGTGCGTAGAACAGCAGCTTGCCTTAATCCGTTTAATTTAAATCTATATCCGTCTTCTCTTGGATCTAAGACAATTTCGTGGCTTTTGGGCTGTTCAAATGCTCCGGCATAGGAAAGTCGTACAATGCGGATAGCTTCCAGTTGCATTGAATGAGGGTCAATATCTACACCTAATACAAGACAATTGCGTGGCGTTATTTCAGGATTATCCTTACGAAAATAAGTCGGCAAATCAGCGCGAATTACATCTCCCTGTTTTAAATTACTCGGCACCCATACATCACCGTAATAAAGGTAATTCCTGAAATCCATTGAACGCGAAGCCGCATTTGAAAAAGCTTCCCACTGATAATTACGCATTGATAAATCTCCCTACTCAATGCCGGCATCCTAGAATGGACTTTTACGATATGTCAAATATTAATAGATGGATTTGCCCGGCTCTCTGCCGTAAAGAAGCCTATGCCCATTAAAATCCCCAATAACCTTCCCGGCCGCCAGATTTTAGAACGCGAAAACGTGCCGTTTATAAATGAAAGCGTGGCCGAACGGCAGGATATACGTCCGCTTCAAATTCTTATTCTCAATCTAATGCCGGACAAGATTAAAACCGAGACACAGCTTTTACGCGTACTTGGCGCTACGCCGCTCCAGATCGAAATTACACTTCTCCATATGAGTACTCATGAAAGCAAAAATACATCGAAAGACCATTTGCTGGAATTTTATGTCACTCATGACGAGATCAAGGATCGCAAATTCGATGGCCTAATCGTGACAGGTGCGCCTGTCGAGCAACTTGAATTCGAAGATGTAGGGTATTGGAAAGAGCTTGAAGAAATTTTAGATTGGTCAGATACGAATGTTCACAGCTCATTCTTTATCTGCTGGGGTGCGCAAGCGGCACTATATCACTACCACAAAGTACCCAAGCATCAATTATCTGCCAAACAATCCGGCGTTTATCCGCATAAAGTCGTTGCGCATTATCAGTCTCTAATCACCGGCTTTGACGATATAATCAATATACCTGTCTCGCGCCATACCGAGGTTAGACACAAGGATATTGAGGCTGTTCCGTATCTTCACATCATTCTTGATTCTGATGAAAGCGGCGCTTGTCTTGTCCATGAACCGTCCAAGGCAAGAGTATACATGTTCAATCATCTGGAATACGACACAGACACGCTGAAAAGCGAATATGAGCGCGATCTTGCGGCTGGCCTCAATCCATCCCTGCCAGTCCATTATTTCCCTGAAAACGACCCGTCCCGCAAGCCGCATATGACGTGGCGGGCCCACCGGAACCTTTTATTCGGCAACTGGATCAATCTGGTGTACCAAACGACCCCTTATGACCTTGAAAAAATTAAAAAATAGCCTTTTTACGTTGCTGGGTATTGACAACAAAACCGAACATCTTTACGAAATCACCTCACCGCGTTTCTACACGTTCCCTGATAGCTCAGCGGTAGAGCTCTCGACTGTTAATCGGGCGGCCGTAGGTTCGAATCCTACTCAGGGAGCCATTTTTTCTACGAATTGAGAACATCGAACCTACGTTAATTGAAAAATCACGCAAAGCGTGCAGGTTCGAATCCTACTCAGGGAGCCATTTTTTCTACGAATTGAGAATTAAAAGCGCCAGCCTTATGGATGCAACGCGACAACTTTTTCTTTCGGCTCGACGACCGGGAAATAAGTCGCCAGTGTGCTGAATAATGCGAACGGCCTGATTGGCTTACCGATATGATCGATCATCCCGGCATCGCGGCAGCGACGGATATCGTCATCCATTTCGTTGGCGGTAAGTGCAATAATTGGCGTTTCGACTCCCGCCTCGATAATACGCTTCGTGCCTTCAAGCCCGTCGACAACCGGCATCTGCATATCCATCAGGATAAGATCGAAACTCTTGGTTGTGGCAACATCGAAAGCCTCTTGCCCGTTCTCCACGATCTGCACGAAATGTCCCTGGTGCTCAAGAATACCGCGAATGACTTTTTGGTTTACGCGGTTATCTTCGGCAACAAGAATACGAATGGGCTGAAGCACAGGAATAACTTGCGACTGATCTGCACCTGTGATGGTCGCATCGCTGGAAGCGACGACGACAGGAATATCGATCCAGAAAGTCGATCCTTTACCGAACTCGCTTGAGAAATTGATTTTTCCACCGAGTAATTCCGTCAGGCCTTTGCAGATAGATAATCCTAAACCTGTACCGCCAAAGCGGCGCGAGATAGACGAGTCGACTTGGCTGAAATTGCCGAACATTTTTTCTTTGGCTTCTTCCGGAATACCTATACCGCTATCGCTTACTGCAAAACGTAGCGTGACTTTATCTTCAACGGCAACAGAATCACGTTCCTTTTCAATCAAGCTAACCCTGATTTTAACGCCGCCTTTTTCGGTAAATTTGATCGCGTTGCTCGACAGGTTGAGCAATATCTGGCGCAAACGTGTCGGGTCCGATGTAACATAGGCCGGTACGTCGTCATCAAGCTCGTATTTGATCGTGATGTTTTTCTCTGCCGCACGCGACCACATAAGATTCGTAACGCTATGAACAAGCCTGAATGTATCAAAAGAAACATTCTCGATATCGACCTTTCCGGCTTCCATTTTTGAAAAGTCCAGAATGTCGTTCAGCATCGTCAGCAAGGTCTCGCCAGAATAGCGAATAGTCTCGATATACTCATCCTGCTCTTGGGTAAGCTTCGTATATTTAACAAGATTGATAATACCGAGAATACCGTTGAGCGGCGTGCGGACTTCGTGACTGATCGTGGCCAGAAACGCGGACTTAGCATTACTCGCCTGCTCGACATCTTCCTTGGCTTTGGCAAGTTGATATTTTTGATTCAAGATCATGCGCTGGGAGCGGTTCACGGTGATGGCAATCTTTGTAAAGAAAAGCGAGCCAAAAAATGCGATAATGAAAATACCGTCAAAAAATATACCGCCAATTGGAAGTGCGACAACTGCAAGCGCTAAAAGCTTCGGCAACATTTCCATGAAATAAATTGGAAGATACGCGCCGCTTTGCGATGCGTTCATCGCCATCGTCGACATCAATAAGGCAACAACCATGAAGAATGTTTCCGGATGATCTGGTGTCCATGCCCAAAAGGCCATAGAGGCCCATGACAGAATAAAGACCATGCGAGGTATGGCAATAATTGTTGCCCAGTTATCAAGCTGAGAGTCGGGTATCGCAGATCCATCTTTATACTTATCATTGACGACGTGACAGAAAAGCGTCGCCAGCATGGAAATGAAAAGCCATGGCGCAACATGCGTCCAGCTTTCCCATTGGCTCAACATCAGGGCGAGCAATACACAGCTTAAAGGAGTCGCAAATTTACTCGTGGAATGATTACGCACATATTGCGCCAGCAAGTCCCGCTTTAATTGTGGCGGATCTTGCGGAAATATTTTTGTTTTTAAACCAACTAGACCCATCATTCTTCCTTCACTTAAAGAATAGTAATAGGGAATGGTTATCAACTCGATAAGATTCTTTCAAATGCGATTGTTTTAATGCAGTGCGATAATAAACAATTTTATCTATATAAGACGGGGCTAATTAAGATTTTCTTTATGCTCTCAACTTGCCTTTGAACATGCAATTGGAAGCTGCTATAATTGTGACACCCACCCGATCAAAAGTTTCACTTATGCCTCACGAAAATAATTTTTTAGAAGTCGCCCGCGAGTCCGGACTGATCCAGCCGGAAAAGCTGTTCGATCTTTTGCAATCCGGCACACGGAACATCAAACTGGTGGACGCTTCCTATCCTGCCAACTTGTCTTTGCCCGGCATTGGCGACGCCGTAACCTTCGATATCGACGATATCGCCGATCCGGATGCCCCGCTGGCTCACACCCTTCCCTCGCCGAAGATTTTCGCGGCAAAGATGCAGGCGCTCGGCGTTTCCAATGATGACTTTGTTATTTGCTATGACCAGTCAGGCTTTATCATGGCGGCCAGCCGCGCTTGGTGGATGTTTCGCGTTTTTGGCCATGACAATGTCGCGGTGCTTGATAGCGGACTGATCGGCTGGATGCAGAAAAGCCTGCCAGTAAAGGCCAAACGCACGCCAGAGCCTTCCGCAACGCCTTTTACTGTGAATTATCGCCCCGAACTCGTTATCGATTATGAAGGCATGAAATCGATCTCGGATAATCGCTCCGCCACGATACTCGATGCCCGCCCGCCGGAGCGTTTTGGTCCTGATCATATTCCGAATTCGGAAAACCTCCCGGCGCTGAGCCTGATCGCTCCCGACCGCTGCTTGAACCCTTCAGGATTTATTCCAAAAAATGATTCGCCTGTTGTTGCCACCTGCGGCAGCGGCGTCACCGCTTGCGCCGTTGCCCTCGCCCTATTTCATGAAGGAAAGAAAGACGTGCCGGTCTATGACGGGTCATGGACGGAATGGAGTACAAGAGCAGGAAAATAAGAACCTATTCACAGAAATTTAATATTTTTGAATGATTATTGTGGCGGCTTTGTGGCAATCATAGTAACCAAATTCGCAACTATCTTTAATTAATTAGACAATAAAAAGAATTATATAGCGATTACTCTATGTGATTACTTTTATTACTTTCAAGCTTTGTAATAAAAGTCAGTATTTATAAGAAAATATTATAAAAATTTATTGCGATCCATTCGCAATTTCTTTGTCTCGCCTTAGGTCGTTGCGAATTTGGTGAAAATTTTCATCAAATTTTTCTTTTTTCACTTGAATTCAGACTCGGGCTTGCGTATAAATAACTCACACACCCTCTATTACCGCCGTTTGTCCGGAGCACCCACAAGGTCTCCGGACCTTTTTTTGTCCAAAGCGCAAAACCGGTAATGGGACAATCCCAAATCAAAGGAAAATATAATGACCGACGAAATCGAAGCCATTGCGGCTGACGAAGCAATTCTGCGTACCTGCTCCATAACAACGCGCATGACAGCTATGAATATACTCAAATGCAGCAAAACGATAGATGAGTATTCATCTATTGAAAATGTATGGGATGAACTCGACCGTCACTTAAGCCCGCACCAAAATGGCGACCCTATAAAACATCAGATGATCTGCCAGATGCAGGTCATGAACAGCCTCTTTCATCAACTGGTAAGGAAATCAAACTGGGCTGGCGATAAATCGGTTGAGTATGCAAAAGCTGCTTTTGTCGCCCAGAAACTGTATTGCGATACCGCACATCAATTGAGTTCCTTCAAGCCTGTAACGCCTGAAACCCTGGGCCAAATCAACCGGCCCTAAAACCGCCGCAGGTAAAGCCAAGGCAGCGAAGAATTCCTACAAGCACGGCCTCTACGCCAAACCGATGAAAGCCGTCCGCCAGCGCTTTCGTGATTGGCGCGCTTTCCTGAAATCTTTCAAAACGGAGTATTATGAATCTGCCGTTAAAAATAATGTCATCCCTGCGAAAGCAGGGATCGCCTCAACAAATTTGAGAACGAACTATTATAATACAGGGGACAACCTATATTCGCAGATCAAAACGTCGAGGAAAATGAATGGCGATTCCGGCTGGGCTCGAACCAGCAACCCCCTGCTTAGAAGGCAAGTGCTCTATCCAGTTGAGCTACGGAACCGTTATAACCTTATGACCGTGCGTCGGTCTCGGGCGGGATATATTTAAAATTATCGACATAGTTACGGGGCTTGACGATCCTGTCTTGCACCGGAAGAACTGTATAAGCCCAACCTTTGCCAACTGCAAACGCAATTGCGTCTTCGGCGGTGGCGAATTTTAATTTCACTTGATTGAGCGTATCGCCAGAGGCTGTCCACCCCATCAGGGTTTCAGGACCGCGCGGGGTTTCCAGCTCATATTCCAAAACCCAGCCGCCGACGCGGCCCCGGCCTGATTGCATGACATTTCTGGAAGGTGAGTAAATCTTGACGTTCATAGGATGGTTTTAGCGGAAAAGAGTTAACTTGTCACTACCAGCGAAATAACCGTTTAGCGAGGAAACCCACGCCGATACCGCAAATAAGGAAAGGGAGAAAATTGATGAAATAAGCTTTGCCGATAGTTTCGAACGGGCAGATCAGCCGCATGCCGATCCAGCCGAAAGACGCCACCGCCAAAACAGCATTAATGGCGAGCAATCTCGGGCGTACGGTCGCCCCGCGTTTGATCAGGACAAGGACGAGCGCCGCCGGCACACCGGCCATGAGCATCATGTCCATCCAGCAATGACTGAACCAGTCTGAAGGCACGACGCCGAAACCTTCGACACCAAAGCGCACCAGCATCCAGATCATATGAACGGCGAACAAAGTTGACGGAACCGAGTATAGCCACTCCCTGCCCCGGCTATCGGGAACGGACAGCATAAAGGTCACGATAGAGGCCGTGATACCCGTGGCGAATGATAGAATGATTTCATAGAGAAAATGATGATGAGACAGACGCTCCGCATTATCCATCTGCGGCGCAACGAACAGCGCGACAGAGACGACATAGGAAATGACGATCACCATCCATAACAGGCTGCGCCAAAGCGGATTGCCGAGACGATTGCAGGGCTTCAGACCGCAGCATAAATCGTCGATGGTTTTGTTTATATCTTTATCACTCATCCAAGTTTCTCTTTTAATTTCTGTAAGCTCCGGTGAACCGACACCTTGACCGCCGATACCGACATGCCGGTTTTATCGGCAACCTCTTTGGCGGAATAGCCTTTCATTTTTACAAGGTCGAAAACTTCGCGTTGTTTAGGTGCCAAAGTCGTCAGCGCTTTTTCGATATCCTTATATTCGCCCTGATGACCGTCAAAAGTTACATCTTGCAGGTCAAGTTCTTCCAGCGGGGCAGACATGTTATCCCGCGCTGCATAATGGCTGCGTAGATAATCGGTACGGCGGAAATTTAAAATCGCCATCAGCCATGGCATAAAAGGCCGTGATGGATCATAGGTGCTCATCGCCTTGTGAACCGACAGCAAAACTTCCTGTGTGATATCCTCGGCCTGATCCTTACGCGATAAAGATTTCATCAGGATACGCTGAATAAAAGGCGCAATTTCAGTCAAGAGCTGGCGATACGATGTCTGATCGCCCTTCTGGGCGTTCGTCATAAGTTTCTGCCAACGCTCTGCGTCTGTTCTTGCCATGGGAGCTTTATATTAAAAAAGCTCGATCAAGACACTTAAAAGTTACGATCAGGCAGAGATTTGTGAATTATCGTTTTGGATCGACACACGGATGGTTTCAGCCGGAAGCGACCATTCGCCTTTACTAAAGGCCTGAACTTCGTCCGCCAGTAAACTTTCAAACTCGCATCTACGCGGCATAAAGGTTTCGACATAGAATTTACTGCCGGTAAACATGCGGTCTAAAACCCTCTCCGAGGCGGCAATAAGGATATCCGTGCAATCCTGATTGAGCGGCAAGTCCTTAATAAGGCGGAAATTAACCATGTGGAATAATATGACATCCAAAGGCAGGTTATGACGCTTGCTTTTGATATCTACGACTTTACAGGCCTGTTGTCCGCTCATAGTCCCTCACATTCTCTATTATTTCCTTATATGAATTTGTGCCTTTTATATTATATTCTGTCAACAAATATGACTTAAATATGACGCTTTATTAAAAATTCACTATATATCAATGAGTTACATTGACACAATTTAGCCTTAATTTCTTGCATTGCAGTATCCGTTATGTTAATAATCGCTTAATTAACAAGGAGGTGTAATATGAAAAAAACTTGGAGAAAATGGGCGATGGCCGCCGCAGCTATGTTTGGCTGCGCTACAATGGCAACAACAGCACAGGCTGAACAAGCCCCGGCAAGCGACTACGAATTAAGCGATTCTGCCGTTTCGAATTTCAGCCCTATTTCGATCACAAACTCCAAAACAAATTCGGGCAGCTATGCTGCTGCCAAAATTACCAAGTCTGGTTTTAACTTGAGCGCCAAAACCCTTGAAGACATATCCCAAATGGCAAAAGTGGAAACCGCGTCGTCTAATGCCTATTCCGCAAAGCCCATTGCCAAGAGCCTAAATATATCTGCAACCGCCCCTACTTCTGACTATGCCCGCCTGAAGACTACACCGCAGGAGCCATCATCTACAGCGCACACCCAAACCGTCGGCCCGATGAAAATTCCTGCCTATACAATCAGCCATATTCCTGACGATTTTAAATTGATGGGCAAGAAAATGGAAACAGGGTTAGGTTTTAAATTGCCCATACAAAAGGCAGACATTTCTTCATCTTATTCTTTACCCAAGATGTCGAATTTATTTCAAACCACAGAAAATACTTTAGGTGCGCGCCTCGACATACCCGCCACCTATTTACCAAACGATAACACTCTGAATGCCTACCTGCCTATGAGCGGAAAATCTAAACAACCAAGCACCGGCATTACATTGCCGCCACTGCGCACTACTTTCATTACGCTCGTAGCCGTAAAACATTTCAGCCAACTCCATGTTCCCAAAGGCTGGGGCAGTAATGTCAAATGGAATGAAGGCCTGATGAAAAACAAAGGCGGCATGCTGGAAATTGATACACCCGTTGCGCAAGTTTCGCCGACAATAGATTTTCGGATTGGCGTTACAGGAGGCTCTTATAAGAACTCCTTTGAGAAAAAATCCAATATCGGCGGAATTAATTTTAGCCTTGAAAAACGCATAACAGATAAATTTTCTGCCTATGCCGGTATACCGCTTGGCGCTGTGACAGGATACGGCGATAAGACCCGACCGGTGATGATCCCTTATGCTGGCGTTTCTCAGGAATTGGTAAAAGGTATTCGAATTGGCGCTCGCGCTCAATGGATGCCCGTACAGACCGGAGCATCACTGGCAGGCGTTAAAGGCAAATATAGCGACGTAATTGCCGGTTCCGCCACATTGTCATTCGGCTTTTAACTAATTAGGGAATGGCGCTGGCGCAGATTGAACGACCCCAATTCGAGTATCGTTATCTGCGTGAAGCTTAATTTTTTGCTCAGGCTTCATCTGAACTTTCCAGTTATTCTGGTCGGCCAGTAATTCGGAAAAATTCTGTTCAAAGCCTTTAATGTTGCTCAGCGTCTGGAAATAGACTTTACCGCCATATGTTTTATCGATTGCCTGCTGTCCGACATTTTTAATCACGTCGGTACAATCGCCGAGCGGCAGCTTTAATTTCTGCGTATCGATAAGAGGGAATATATCTTCAACGCGCAAAGCATAACGAGCTTCGTTTATGGAAATGACCTGACCGAAAGGTTTTCTTAAATTCATCCGCACACCTCATTTTTATGATCGTTTTTTTAAAATGGTAACATGACCGCAAAACGAGTCAATGAGGGGAATTTAGAAATGGTCGGAGCGGAGAGATTCGAACTCCCGGCCCTCTGCTCCCAAAGCAGATGCGCTACCAGACTGCGCTACGCTCCGACGTCTTGAGAAAGGGGTTCTAGCATGATTATTTGGATTTGGGCAAGGACTTTGACTCAGGTTTTTCCGCCTTTTTAATCAAAGGGTGAATAACGCGATCTCCGGCCTTGATTCCGCGCTTTTTGGCCTCACCGCCATTGATTTCCAACGCTGCCACGATAGGCACACCGGATGAGATAATTTTAAGATCGTGGGGCCGCGCCTCGGCAATTTTGACGATTTTACCGCCTCTTTCGATAAAAATAATATCCAGCGGGATAAGCGTGTTTTTCATCCAGAAATTCTGCGCTGTTTCATATTTAAAAACGAATAACATGCCGGAATCCTTGGCCATGGATTTTCGGAACATCAGCCCCTGCTCGCGCTCGACATCGTCATCCGCGATTTCAACCATAAAACTGTGGCTGGCCTTCCCCGATTTTATAGCGAGCTCGCTAAGATCGGCAGCGAATACATGCGATGACATCAAGATCGATAAAAGAAAAATAATATTTTTAATCATGGGAAATGCTTCTTCAGAAAATCATCGACGACTTTACCGGCGCCGTGACTATAAACTTCAGCATGAGACGCATCCTTGAAGACATGGATCTCTTTAGGTTCATTAGCAAGTTCAGCCAGTTTTTGTCCAAAATGAATTGGAACGACCTCATCTTGACCTGCCAAAAGAAAAAGCACCGGAGCCTTCACCTTTTTAATTTTATCTTCATTCGGGAATTTGTTTGTCATGATGTTCTTGGCAAACAAAATATACGGATAATGCCAAGCTCCGACATCGGACAAGCGACTAAATGTAACCTCAAGAATAAGCGCGGATATATTTGCATGTTTCGAAGCGACATCAACAGCCACCCCGCTACCAAGAGACTCGCCATAAACTACGATTGGATGACCCGCAAGATCAGGATTATTTTTAATCCACTTCAGGTAAGCATCGCCGTCTTTGTATAAACCTGATTCAGACGGAATACCCGGATTACCGTCATAGCCGCGATACTCCGCCAATAGAAAACCATATCCTTCAAGCGCCCATTCATGAAACTTGGAAACTTTCCATACCGGATGACTGGCATTACCATGAAAGACAAGGATAACAGGCTTACCCGGAGCAGGTTTTAGAAAATAGGCTTTTAATAGCAGATCATCTTCTGTTTTAACTTCGATGCGTTGATAAGCCGATAAAGGTTTCAGCTCGGCCTCAGGCAAAACAGGCGGAAGATAAACCAACTTTCCCTGATTAAAATAAAGCCAGATGATAAACAGACAATACAGCGCAGCGAGTACAGCAAATACAATCAGTAGACTTTTCATCCTGCCTCAACATTGGCTTTGGCCGAATTATACATCCGCGTATAGATACCATTTTGAGCTATCAATTCATCATGACGTCCCTGCTCGGCTATTGTCCCGCGATCAAGCACCAAAATCTGGTCGGCGCTTTGAATGGTCGACAGGCGGTGCGCGATGACTATCGTCGTGCGGTCTTTCTCTAGCTCGCGCAAGGATTGCTGGATCAACCGCTCAGATTCATTGTCGAGCGCAGATGTCGCTTCATCGAGCAGCAGGATTGGCGCGTTACGCAATATGGCGCGAGCAAGCGCGATGCGTTGTTTCTGCCCGCCGGACAGGCGCACGCCGTTCTCGCCGACCAGAGTCATGAAACCTGCCGGCATGCGCGTGATAAAGTCATGCGCCGCAGCTTTGCGTGCCGCTTCTTCTATCTGCTCCATGCTCGCATTCTGCGTGCCATAGGCGATATTGGCGGCCAGCGTATCGTCGAAGATCGTAATATCTTGCGAGACGAGCGCCATTTCATGACGCAAGGATGGAATTTTAATGTCGCGCAGATCAATGCCGTCGATTTTCACTGCGCCGCTATCCGGTTCGTAAAAGCGCAGCAGCAAATTCAGAATTGTCGATTTACCGCCGCCGCTTGGACCAACGAGCGCCGTCACTTTTCCAGCCGGCGCAATAAAGGAAATGCCGTTCAGCGCCTTATCCGACGTCTCTTCATAAGAGAAAAAGACTTCATCGAAACGAACTTCAGGTAATGAGAGTTGTAAAAGCTTCGCTTCAGGTTTTTCAAGAATACCCGGCTTGAGATCGAGCATCTCAAGCACCCGTTCCGCCGCGCCAAGTCCGAGTTGCAGCGAATTATTGAGCTTGGCAAGTTTCTTCATCGGCTCATAGGCCAGGCCAAAAGACGCGATAAAAGAAATCAATCCACCCGGGGTTAGATTACCTTGCGCGATTTGATAACCGCCATAAACGATAATGCCGAATGTCACAAAACCAACGAGCGTTTCGTTGATCGGCGTCGAGAGATTGCCAACGCGCACTGCTTTAATATTCAGCTCGCGTACGCTCATAACGGCAACACCAGCCTTATGGCGTTCGTAATCTTCCATACCGAAAGCCTTGACCTGACGAATACCTTGAAAAATCTGCGTCAGCACGCCCATTAAATGCGCGGTTTGCGCTTGCATATTCTTGGAGATTTTGCGCAGGCGCCTTCCGAGAATATATACAAGTCCGGAAGCCAAAGGGAAAACAGTCAGACATATGAGAGTCAGTTTCCAGTCCTGCATCAGCATAACGCCGAGCAGGAATAAAAGCGTCAGGAGGTTATTACCGATACCCGTCATCGTATCAGACACGGCCGCCCGCATGACATTGACATCGTTGGTGACACGGCTGACTAAATGGCCGCTCGGATTGTCATGAAAGAATTTCAGGTCGAGAGTCATGAAATGGGAAAACACATCTTTTTGAATATCGGCGACGATCGACTGGCTGACCTTATTCATCCGCGTTGTATGCAAATAGGTCGCGGCCCCGCGCACGATAAAAGACGCCATAATCATAAGACCAAGCGGAATGACGACATTTAAGGTTTCGGGATTTTTCTGCACCCCGATCATGGCCTTATCGAGGATCGGCTGGAGAAGCTTGGCAAAAGACGCCGTTGCGGCAGCGGCAGTAAGCATGAAAATCATGGCGATGCCGATCTGACCCAGATACGGTTTCGTATATTTTTTGAGAAGCCGGCTCAGTATTTGCCAGCTGGATTTTTGGGCAGGTTTAGTCATGAGAGGCAATATAACCGCACTGTCATTCCTGCGAAAGCCGTAATCTTGCTTTCTAGGCTTTGCGCTTCTTATGCTTGCGGTCCGGCAGCGCCCGGCCCCATTTCAGCTTATCGACCAGATAGGTCGGCTTCACCTGATTGAACTGGGCAATCAGCATATTGAGCTTTTTATTCACTTCCGCCGGTGTCGTGACATTTTTAAAGAAAGAACCGTGCGTACCGTTTTTGATCAGGCAGGTATCCATGTTCATAAGGGATGCGCCCAGAATATCATGGCTCATCGTGTCCCCCACCATCACGGTCTGTCCCGGGTAAATCCCGTTTTCATGCAGGATTTTGATGCATTGGTGGTAAATCGGTTTATACGGCTTGCCAATAAACTGGACCACGCCGCCGAATTCCTGAAAACGTCTTGCGATTTGCCCTGTACCTGTCGAATAGCCGGTGCCGAATAGCGCGCGGCTGTCGGGATTGATACAAATCGCTTTCATACGCTTGCGGACACATTCGCGCAAAGCTGTGTCGTAATTTTGTGTCACAGGGTCAAGCTGGTCCCATCCTGCAATCATCAGGAAACCCGCTTCCGCCGGATCCTTGACGATATTGATTCCGGCAGACGCCAGGAATTTTTCCGTCCGCGCCCCGCCGATCAGGTAGCAATTCTTGCCGAGACCTTCGAAACTCGGGTCTTTTTGCTCGGTCAGCCCTTTCCAGGCCATCTCGCCCGAGGTCATAATCTTGTCATAGAGATTGGGCGCAATGCCAAGGCCTTTGAGATAAACGGCACTTTCTTCGGCTCGTTGTTCGGTATTGGATAACAGGAGAACGAATTTCTTTCGATCGCGCAGCTCTTTCAAACATTCGATGGCAGACTCATATGCCGCCTCACCGTCATGGAGCACGCCCCATGTGTCGATGATAAAGCCCGTATAGCTATCTGAAATATCAGAGATACCCTGACAGAATTTAGTGTTGGCCATTACAGTCCCCAGAATTTCACCCAGTATATAGGCAAAATACTGAACAGAATATTACCAAAATAAAGATAAGGTTCTTAATACTCTTTTAACTACCTAGACAGCCTTCATCGCGCGTCCTGAAATATCGCATAGTAAGCGGTAAAGCTTGCCGACATCGCTGGAAACGAAGATCGAGCTTAACAATTCGCCATGATCGTTGCTTTGCGCGGATTCATAAAGCTCCTCGAACTGACGAATATAGCGGTTGGTATAATTGCGGAACTCACCGTCTTCCGTGAACTTGCGGCGGACGCGCTCCATCGGCACTTCGTCGGAGATCTGAACAAGGCGGCGCGTAAAGACCGAGACATCGCCTTTTTGATATGCGCGCCAGCTACGGTCATCGACATTGTCTTCCAGATGGCGCGACACATCGACGGCCAGAGAATGCAGGCTTTCGATAATGAATTTCGCCGATGACAGGAAGGCTTCGCGGCTGGAACGGATTTGCAAGGTCCGAATGCGCTCGGCATGGGAAGAAATATCTTCTGCCGATTTCATGATTGACGAGCTGTGACGCGTAAATCTGGCGGCGGCTTCGTCTGTCGCTTCGGTTGCTTTCTTGGCAACGATCTCCAGACGGTCGGATTCCTTGTCCAGATTCTGGCGGGCCTTCTCGACTTTCTCCACCATCTTGTCACCTTGACGCACGCTCTCTTCCGCCTGCATTTGCAGGTTGTTAAGCGCATCGCCAATCGTATCAACGACGTCGGACGAGCTTTCGGAAATAATGCGGACCTGTTCTTTCAGGCTGCTATTATAGCTTTGCGTACTATTAAGAGCGGCCTTGGAATACTCATCGATCTCGCGGGCGCGGATCGACAGGCTGTCACTGGCACGTTGGATATCGGATAATGTCGCGGTTGCTTTGTCAGCCAGCTTTAGGCCTTCTTCCTGAATCGACGTTACGATGCGCGATGCTTTATGCAATGTCTGTTCGCCGCTCAGCGCCAGACGATGACCTTCCTCGACGAACATATTGCTCATAATCTCGATCTTGCGAGAGCTGGTATCGGCACGCTCGTCAATTGTATGGGAAGATTTCTCGAACTGCGCGGTTGCATCTTCCATCTTGGAAGTTGCTTGCGTAAGCGCAGTTTGCATTTCCGACGTATTATGTTCGAGAGTCTTTTGCAGATTACCGATTTTCAACTCAGCCTGATCTGCCAGCAATTGCAGGTCTTCGGTACGGCCCTGAATGCTGGTTTGCAAATGCTTGAGCTTCTCGGTCGCCTGATCGGCGGATTGTTCGATATCGACGACGGATCCTTTGATATCCTGCGTCAACGAGGTCAGGCCGCGCTCGGAGTCTTCAACTTCAGAATTGAGCTTGCTGATCTGGCTTTCAAGTTCTTGACTTAAAGCTTCCATTCTCGCGAGGATATCATTGCTGGACGCTTCGGCGCTGTCTCGCAGGCGGTCGAAACGGTTATCGACAGTTTGCGCGTCCTCAACCATCTTTTTATATAGGGGCTCTGTTGCCTCAACCGATTTGCGAATGCCTGTTTCATAATCCTTGATGATAAGGCTTGTCTGCATGGTTTGCGCCGACAGTTTGGATAATTGATCCGCAACATCGACCTCGATGATTTTAAGTTCATTGACATATGCGGACGTATCGTCAATCGCCTTGCGGCCTTTTTCGTCAAGCCCTTTACCCAGGCTGTCGATATTGCTTTCGACGACTTCGACTGTTTGAACGAAAATACCAAGCTGGTTTTCAATACGGTTTTCAAAGCCATCAATGCGGACTTCCGTTTCTTCGATGAAACGACATAGCTTGTCTTTATGATCGTCGAGCTGGTTATTGATGGTCTTGGCATGACCGACGACTTGGCCGGACAAGGATGTCATATCCTGCGTATGTTCGCGTAAAGATTTGGCAATCTCTTCTGCCGCAGATCGCGCTTTCGACGTATTGACGTCGATATCGGCGATCCCGCTTTGCAGGCTCTGATGGATACGATCCACTTGGCTGGCCAGTTGCTCCGTCGCTTCACGAATTTCCGTGACAGGCTTGGCAGATTTGATATCGATTTTCTCCGCCGATTGATCGAGCAAATGAACCGCCGTGGTCAGACGGTCGAGCGCCGTATCGGTGACAACCGACACGTTTTCGTTTTGCTGGGTTAACTGTTCAAGAACTTCGGCAATATCTTTATGACGCGTGTCAAAACCCTGCATCATGTCCTGAATTTTCATCAGGCGATCCGCTGCAGTCGAGGACATATTTTCGATATGCTTATCCGTCTGTTCCAGCAATTCCTCTGCTTTATTCGTCGTATCGACCGCTGTTTTTTCAAGCTGTTCTCTAGCCCGGCGAACGGCGGAGACGATAGAGTCAGATCCCGACAGCGCCATCGACAAAGCTTCGCCGAGTTTATGCGCGGCTGTATTGCCGACTTCATCCAGCGCGTTAACACGCGAATTCAAGTCTTCCGCCGCTTCTTTCATCGCTTCGGATTGCTTGGCCAGATTTTCCTGAACGGATTCAGATCGGGCAAAGATTCCTTTTGAAATATCGTCGAATTTCTCGAGGCTGGTTGTAATTTTTTCGAAAGACTGGATACCTTTATCGCTTAAGTCTTCAAGCTTGGAAAAACCTGTTTCGAAACCGGCTTCCATTTTTCCGGCTTCACTGGACAGCCTGTGTGACGCCGCATTAAGCAGCATCGTCTGGCTTTCGAAAGTTTGAGTTGATTTATCAAAGCTGGTCTGAATTTCGCCGACTTTTTCCAGTGCTTCGGAAGAAATTTCGGACCACACTTCGACGCCGGACTTCACTTCCTCCTGAATGTTCTTCGATCTTTGCTCGATCTGGTCGGTAAGCTTTAAAAGCTCGTCGGCACGTTTATTCAGCGTATCGGTCAAACGGTCGATATGAAACTCGGTTTTCTGGCTGACACCAGAGAAATCGCGAATTTCAGCGCGAAGACCTTGGCGTGCTTTTTGAATAGCTTTGAGTGCCGCACGGGACGATGTCGAGATTTCGACCGCCTGCTGAACCAGTAACTGAATATCGCGATTAACGGCTCTGGATTGCTCTTCGGTCGGAAACAATAGACGCTGTAATTCACGGCGTAAGGCTTCGGCATATAAATGTGCATCGCTTCTGCGCTGCCATGTCGTGACACAGAGCCAAAGCATGGCAACAGGCGCTAAAATAGCGGCCAATACGCCGCCGGTTCGAACGGGCGATGAAAATACATCCGCTACGATATTCGGGATAGACGATAAGTAAACGGAGCTATATGTCAGCCAGGCAACGGTTGCGAAGACCGATACATATTGCACCATCTCCAGCCATTTCGGCGTATTGATATTGAACTTGTCGTTATGGGCAGATTTGATGCGCGACATTTCTTCATCTGTCTCGTCGAAGCTTGCGATATGTGAAGACCTTGCGGCAAACTCGGTTTCCGGCGCGGCAATTTTCCAATTGCGTAATGTGGGGTTTTTACCCTGAAACACGCGGGCGGTCGCCGGAGTGCCTTTCACTTCCGTTTCCAATTCCAAAACGGAATCGTCGCTCATAAGCTTGCTGCGCAAATTGGACTGGGACGACTGGACCATTAAAGACCGCTCCTCGAAAAATATTCATGATGTTATTTGAATAAAGGAACACTTGCATGAGGTCTGCCGAATCGGCAAGGCAGGTTTTCAGGTTATCCCCATGTCTTAAAGAATCAGGTTTAGTTATTGAAATTTCATATAAAGCGCGTCATTATTCTTGCGTTAGGCTTTGTCATGAAAAGCCACGCCGTCTTTCGGCAATCCCCAAGGAAAACCAGAGGGGACCAGCACCATCAAACCTTTAAACATATCCCTGCCTTCGCGGGGATGCCAAAATAAATAAAGATCCGAATGGAGTTTAAGAACACCTCTCAAAACCGCAAAACGGACTATTAAAGCCCTCCCGCTAGCACGAGAGAAAGGGCGTGTTAGACAAACCAAAAAAAATGAGAACAAACTAGGAGGTTAAGTCAAGCTATTGAAAATAAAACTACTTTAGCTTCTCTTAATTTACCTATTGGCGCATATGGGGCGCGTCGGCCCGAAACCAGGGAAGAATGTCGATGCCCATTTATGCAAGGAAGCCTCGTTCATCGTCGCCGCTTTTTGAATACGCGGCATATAGGTTCTGCAGAAAGCATCAGGGCGCATAGTGGCGGCGTCTTTTGAAATGCGGTTGGCATAATTGGTCCGCAGCGTATGCATTTCCAGATCCGGATTGGAACTACCCGTTTTCTTAAAGAAATTTATTAAAAGCATTTCATAAGTGGAGAAAAGCGCTGCATTTTTAGCCGTAAATTTGCGGAATTGAGAATACAGGTTTTCTTGCCCTGCAGGTGTCAGATGCTGACAATTCAGCGCGATTACCATTAATTCGGAGTGGATACGAACTCCCTGTTCGGCTTCAGCTTCGAGCGGCGTATAGCAGGCAGCACCAACGCTCAAACGCGTTCCTGCCATTGCAGGTGAAGATATGGTTATAAATAACAGTAAAATAAAGAAAAACTTCATATAGCCTCAAGAAATCTTGACAGGGGTTACCAGCGCTTTTCCTTCAAAATGCGCCATGATGTTCGCCAGAACCAGTTGCCCCATAAGTGTGCGGGTTTCCAGCGTTGCCGTGCCTATATGGGGTAACAAAACGACATTGTCCATGGATTTTAAGGCTTCCGGCACCTCCGGCTCGTTTTCATAGACATCAAGCCCTGCCCCTGCAATCTCGCGATTGCTTAAGGCTATTAAGAGGTCTTCAGTATTTACAACGCTGCCGCGCGCGATATTGATCAGGAAACCATTCGGCCCCAGCGCTTTTAAAACTTTGCTATTTACAATATAACGCGTTTCCTCACCGCCCGGACAAGCCGCGACCAAAACATCGACGTTTTCGGCCATCTTTATCAGATCTGCATAGTATTTATAAGAAACGCCCTTTTTTTCGGAGCGCCCATGATAGGCGATTTTCATTTCGAAACCTTCGCAGCGTCTGGCAATCGCCGATCCGATCCGCCCAAGGCCGATAATACCCACAGTTTTGCCGCTGAGTGTCGCACCAAGGGGAAAAGGCCGCCAGCCGCCGGTTCTGACTGTCACATCGGCCTCGACGATCCGGCGCAAAACCGCCAAAATAAGGCCTAAAGCGGTATCAGCCGTATCGTTTGTCACGACATCCGGCGTATTTGTCACCGCTACATGCCGCTCGGCTGCCGCCTCAAGATCGATATTATCGACGCCGACGCCGAACTGGGCAATCAGCTCCAGATTGGGCAGGCCGTCGATCATTCTTTTGGTAACCGCCATACCGCCTGCCGTCGACAAAATACCGACGATGTCATTTTTATGAGCATGGAGCGCCTCTTCGGGATCGCCCTGCTTCCAGAGCTTGAGAAGATTGAAATGCTTTTCAACCTCTTTCATTTCCGGCGGCAACAAAGCCCCAAGAGCTAGTATAGTTTTTTTCATGGAACATAGCCTTAGCATGCTTTATAACCCCGTCCAATCATGGAAAATACCAATAAGAAAAAACTCTTCGTTAAAACCTGGGGCTGTCAGATGAATGTCTATGACAGCCGCCGGATGGCCGACGTCCTGCATCCGCTCGGCTATGAAAGCGTAGACGGCCCCGAAGGCGCCGATATGGTGATCCTCAACACCTGTCATATCCGCGAAAAAGCGACGGACAAGGTTTTCTCGGAACTCGGACGTTTACGCGAGCATAAGATCGATAAGGAAAAAGACGGCGGCCAAATGATCTTGGCCGTAGCTGGCTGCGTCGCACAAGCCGAAGGCGAAGTCATCACCAACCGCGCCAAATATGTCGACATGGTGATCGGCCCGCAAGTCTATCATGAGCTACCCGAGATGATCGCCAAGATCACCGGCGCTTACGGGCGCGAGCGCGTTATTAACACCGATTTCCCGACCGAGGAGAAATTCGACCGATTACAGGGCGAAAGCTCAAATCAGGGCCCAAGCGCATTCCTGTCGATTCAGGAAGGTTGCGATAAATTCTGCACCTTCTGCGTGGTTCCTTATACGCGCGGTGGTGAATTCTCGCGTAATGCCGCCGGTATTTTGGACGAAGCCAGACGACTTGCCGATATGGGGACACAAGACCTGACTTTGCTCGGCCAGAACGTTAATGGCTATCACGGCGAAGGCCCTGACGGTAAGACATGGAGTTTGGGGCGTCTGCTCGAAGCCCTCTCTGAAATCGACAGCATCAAGCGCCTGCGCTATATGACGTCTCACCCGCGCGACGTTGACGATGAACTGATCGCCGCGCACCGCGATCTGCCAAAGGTTATGCCGTTCCTTCATTTGCCCGTTCAAAGCGGCTCGGATAAAATCCTTAAGGTCATGAACCGTAAGCATACCTCCGACTGGTACCGCGAGATTATAACAAAGTTTCGTACCGCCCGACCTGACATGGCGTTTTGCTCTGACTTTATCGTCGGCTTCCCCGGCGAAACGGATCAGGATTTCGAAGACACGATGCAATTGGCCAAGGACGTTAATTATGCCCAGTGCTTCTCTTTCAAATATTCGGCCCGACCGGGCACGCCTGCCGCTAATATGCAGAATCTGGTGCCCGAACGGGTTAAAACCGAGCGTCTGAATGCCCTGCAAGCTTTATTGGTTGAGCAAGCCCGAGGCTTTAACCAATCCTGCGCCAACCGCGTCATGTCAGTGCTATTTGACGGGTACAAACCGGAAACAGGCACGCTTCACGGCCGCACCGAATATAATCAGTTGATATATGTAGACGGCCAGCAAGAATTTTATGGCACGATTCAAGATGTTTTGGTAACAAGAGGAACACCTAATACAGTAATAGGTGAAATAATAAAAAAATAAACAGGGACGCACATTCTTTGCGTTATGAGTATGAACGAATATAGTTTTGATCTACCGCATGATGATGCGGAAGCTTTCGAACATATCAGGTTTCTAGAAGCCTGCGCCCAAACCGTTCGTCGCTATACATTGCTCGAGCCACGTCATCGCATTGACTATGCCTATGCAGACGGAAAGATCACAATCCTCAGTCAATCTCAAAATGCCGAACGAGTTTTGAAATTCCTGGAAAAAGTCTGCGCCGAATTTTTCGATCGCGGACGGTCACCGACTTATTGCAAGTTACAACATGATATTACAGCATTAAGAGATGAACTTGATGCCAAAGCGACTTTAAAATCGGATTTTGAAGAAGCTGCCGAAAAAACTGGATTATCGGGTTACATAGACATACCGGATTTAGGCGACCGTCAAAAAACATCACTCAAAAGATTACAATCTTTTTTACGTGACCACGATATCACGACGGAAATTTGCGCCGGACGCCCTCAAAAAATTAGAATTACCTGTACCAGTGAAAATGATCTTGAAATCGGCAAGTTATTGATGACTTGGGCTCTAGATAAAATCAAAACCCAATCCGACATATCTGAAGGCAGCATAGAGCATTATTATAAACGACTATTGGCCAATGATAATGAGAACTCGAAAAAGACCGCACGAAGACGCCAACCAGATACTAGACCAAAACAGGCATACGGATAAGGCATAATAATGAAACCTTCAATATACGCCCTCGCAGAATACGGAGACGATCAACCTTCATTGAATCTGCACGAGTCTTTTTCTAAACATCCAGACCAGATTTATCGCTTTAGACAAAAAATACGCGTGCCGGAAAACTCTAGAAATTCCCAAGACTTTCCATTTTATGATGAAGCATTCATGAAAAAGCTTAACATCTTCATTAAAGAGATGAATAAGCGCAACGATGGCGAGTCACATGATATTTTTCTTTATATCCAAGATGTAGCTTCGCGAAAAATGAACGTGTTTTGCCAAGATAACAATATGCTGGATGCCGCAGCAAACGGCATAAGAAAGATAGCCAGCGCATATTCTTCAGATAAAATGAAAAGAATAAACCCTGTTCAAATGGCAATCACCGCCATACATGATGCACATAATGCCGACGAAGCTGATTTAATGGAAGTCTATTTGGGAGCGGATGATGAAATGCGCCCGTCTCAAATAAGATTCAATTTCAGTGTAGCCGCACGAGATTTCAAAGGTGACGGCGAAAGATCTTACCACAGATTGCGTGAAGTTTTTAACAAGCTAAACGTCAGACTTGTCCCTTCGTCACACGAACATATTCTAAATCTGTTGGGCGACAAGAAATACGTTCATATCGCTTTTCTCGTTGGCTCAAAAGCTGCAGCTAAAATCGATAAAGGCGAGCTCCTTTCTCCTGCATGGTTTAATTATTCTCTCAAAACCGCCATGGCAAGAATCGAAGGCAAAGAAATGCGTGAAAGGCTGGATGCCCAAGCTACAAGCAGGATAGAACGCCCCTTCTCCCTCCTTTAAAATATTTCCCTTTTGCTCTCGAAATTTGTGTTATAATAGGTATCAGCAACAAGGAGCTGTCCTATCGCCACCACGCTTGAATTTGACAATCTGTCACTCGTTCCCCTTCTTTTCGGAGAACATAATTCTCACCTTAATCATCTTGAAAAAACGCTGAATGTTCGTATTGCCGACCGTGGAAACACTGTTTCCGTATCTGGCGACAGCGAAAATGTTGCGACTGCGAATAACGTCCTGCAATGGATGTGGACCCATATTGAGAAAGGCCGAACCATGACACCAGCCGATATCGACGGAGCCGTCCGTTTTGCCAAGCATGGCAATGACGATAAGAAAGAGCAAGCCAGTTCAAAACAGGATGACCATGGTAAACAGGTTTCGCTGAATATCCGCAAGAAAACATTGATGGCGAGAACGCCGACGCAAGCCGAATACATCAAGGCGCTGCGCCGTCATGAGATGACCTTCGGTATTGGCCCTGCCGGTACGGGTAAAACCTATATTGCGGTCGCCGCCGGCGTTGAAATGTACGAGCAGAACAAGATCGACCGCCTTGTCTTCACGCGCCCCGCCGTCGAAGCCGGTGAGAAGCTCGGCTTTCTACCCGGTGACATGAAGGAAAAAATCGATCCTTATTTGCGCCCTATTTATGACGCGCTTCACGATTTCCTAGGCGCGGAACGTGTCGAAAAAATGATGGAGCGGAATGAGATCGAAATTGCACCTCTGGCCTTTATGCGCGGGCGCACGCTTAGCCGCGCCTATGTCCTGCTTGACGAAGCGCAAAACACTACGACATCGCAGATGAAAATGTTCCTAAGCCGTATGGGTGAAGATTCCCGCATGGTCATCACGGGTGACCCATCCCAGACCGACCTCCTAAACGGCCAGATGTCAGGCCTTAAAGAAGCCCTGCTGGTTTTAAGGGATATCGACGATATCGCCTTTATCGAGTTCAATAATCAGGATGTCGTCCGCCACAAGCTGGTCGGTAAAATCCTGCAGGCTTATGACGACATTCCGTAAATTTGACATATCGCTCCCTTGTTAATAAGGTCTACCCTTACTATTGAGGGAGCTGCAATGCTAAGAAGAAGACAAATACGTTCATTCGGAGAAATTTGGGAACAGAGTCAAAATCGACAGATTTCTGAAGGCGTCCAACAAAGCGCTGACCTATTAAGCGCTAAACCCGACTTGACACTTACATTTCAGACAAGCGCTATGGGTGATTTGAAAGATTGGCCTTTGAATTCTCCTGAAAGAGAAATACTTTTTCCTATTATAGTCAGGACCCGTATTCATTCACCGGAAATGAAACAGGCTTTTGATAGCTTTAGAAATTCAGCTATACGCTCGCGCCGTGAAGTTACTTCCTATATGGAAGGTGAAGATTATTTCGTTAGGTTTGGACCTGTCAGATCTTGATGACTAAAGTCACAACCGATATCTCTATCGAAGACCCTGCCTGGTCTAAAAAGCGCCTCGGCTTGCAGAAAATGCTGGAGAGCGTTTTGTCCGATACATGGAAACAGGTCAAAGGCAAAAGCAAAGCCTCCCCCTTGATATCTGTCGTCTTTACCAATGACAAAGCCATCAGGAAGATCAACAAGAAATTCCGCGACAAAAATAAACCGACGAATGTCCTGTCATTTCAGATCTGGCCCGATCCGTCCGCCCTGCCCCCGACCATCATTCCGGCCGGCGATCTGGTTTTTGCCTTTGAAACTATCGAACGCGAAGCCCTGGAAAACGGCATTTCCTTCAAACATCATTTAACGCATCTGATGATTCATGGGTTTTTGCACCTCTTCGGCTATGATCATATGAACGACGCGGAAGCTGAAATTATGGAAGCGCTGGAGGCTAAAATTCTTAAAAAGATGGGCATTAAAAACCCCTACGCGGATCTTTAAATTTCTGCTAAATCATAAGAATGAACGATAAGCCTCCGCTTGAAGCGCCCAAACATCCCAAACCCGACATCAAAAGCTGGATAAAATCCCTCCTGTCGAAAAAAGAAACGCAAGATGACGATCTGCGCGAAGCTTTGGAGGAATATATCGAAGAGCTTTCGGAAACCGAGGAACAATCGACCGAGGAACGCGCGCTCATCACTAATATCTTAAATTTGCGCGATATGACGGTTGCCGATGTGATGATCCCTCGCGCAGATATCGTCGCGCTCGATGTCGAAACTTCTTCTCTCGAACTACTATCCCTTTTAAGTGAAAAGCAATTCAGTCGAATTCCGGTTTACCGCGAAACGCTAGACGATATTCTCGGCACTGTTCATGTGAAGGACGTGCTGGCCAATCTGGCACAGAACAAACCTATCGTCATTTCCGAGCTCATTCGAGAAGCGCCGATTATCTCTCCCTCCCTGCCGGTCATTAATCTCATTTTACTGATGCGTGAGAATAAGAAACACCTTGCTTTCGTTGTCGATGAATATGGCGGCATTGACGGGCTTGTCACGATAGGCGATTTGATTGAAAGCATTATCGGCAAAATTCATGACGAACATGAAAGTTTTGATGCCGAAGAAATCATCAAGAAAGAGGACGGCATTATTGCCGACGCACGCCTGCCTATTGAAGTATTTGAAAAAGAATTTGGCACAATCTTAAACGACGAAGAGCGCAACGAAATAGATACGCTCGGCGGATTGATATTCTCCCTCGCCTCGCGTGTGCCAAGCCGCGGCGAAATTATATCGCATGAAGAAACGAATTTGAGCTTCGAAATTCTCGATGCCGACCCGCGCCGCATCAGCAAAATCCGTGTGCGCCGCCCGCAAGCCACCAAGACAGAAGAAAATTAATGAAGCACTATGTTGAAAAAAACTGGTTGCGCCAGATTGCGCTTCTAGCCCTCGGGGCCATTTCTTCTCTTGCCATGCAACCTTATGAATTCTGGCCTGTTCTGATTTTAGGCCTATCTGGTTTTTGGCTGCTTCTCACGGAGAACACGAAACGCTGGCAATCCTTCCTCGGTGGTTTTCTGTTTGCCTTCGGTTATTTCGTCGCCGGACTTTGGTGGGTCGGCAATGCGCTACTTGTCGATGGCAATCCTTATCTCTGGGCGCTGCCCTTGGCGGTATTCGGCCTGCAGGCCCTTCTCTCATTTTTTATCTGCGTTGCCGCCGGACTATCGCAATGGATCGCACCGGGCAGAACCTTGAAATCATACCTATTTTTTATCGCCCTGCTTTCTTTCTGGGAATGGGGCCGAGGCCATATGTTCACGGGCTTCCCATGGAATCTCTTTGGCATGACATGGACATCTAACTTGCCTTTTGCACAAGTCGCATCTATCGGCGGCATTCATTTCCTGAACTTGCTGACAATTATATTGATGACACTTCCTGCCTTTCTCTGGAAAGGAAATACCGAACGCAAAACCAAAATTATACTAGCAGCTATTTCAATTATATTTATCGGCGGTAATTTTTTCCTTGGCCAAGCAAGACTTGTTGCCGCCGACACAAATAATAAAAACCAAAAACAGGATGTTGTCGTTCAAATCGTCACGCCGAATATCGCCCAAAAGGATAAGTGGAATCCGGATCTGATGGCGGATAATTTCTGGAAGACCGTTCAACTTATGCATCCGGAAGCGTCGCCGCAAAATAAATCAGCGCCTGCACGCGTCATCGTGCTGCCGGAAACGGCTTTGCTGCCGGAAGTGTTCTCAAGCCCCGAAGCGATGAACGCGCTGCGTGTTGCATTAAATGCCTATCCTGAAAAAACATACCTGCTTGCGGGCGCGCTTCGCCGAGAACAGGATGAAACGGGCGCGCCCCGCTATTTCAATTCATTGATCGGCATGGATAAATCCGGCGAGATCAAAGGCTGGTTCGATAAATTCCATCTGGTTCCATTTGGCGAATATATTCCGTTCCAAAAATATGTGCCCTTTGGGCCTGTCGCAAAATTCGCAGGCTTTCAAGGCGGACACGGACCCGAAACATGGACACAATTCGAAGGTCTGCCGCCCTTCAGCCCATTGATTTGTTACGAAGTCATATTTGCAGGACAAGTGACGGCGATGGAACCTGAGCGTCCGCAATGGATGGTGAATGTGACGAACGATGCCTGGTATGGAATCTCACCCGGTCCGTATCAGCATCTGGCGCAGACGCAATTCCGTGCCATCGAAGAAGGCATCCCGGTCATTCGGTCGACGAATACAGGCATTTCCGCCATTATCGATCCATATGGGCGAATCATATCTGAAAGTCCGCTATATCAGGACTATGTTCAGGAAGAATATTTGCCTGCTATGGCTCAGGCGCCAACATTCTATTCTATATATAAGGATAAACTATTTTTCTTTTTCCTGATTTTATTGCTATTACCTGCACTCCTAACGGTCAGGAAAAAGTAGGAATAGAATCTTCTCTAATATAAAAAAATTTCATTTTACTTTTCATGCTCATGTATGCAAAACAACATACATGAGTAAAGCAGCAGCCAAACCAGCCAAGGTCGTTAGAGAACATATCGAACCAGCCGATGTCGTCATCGGCCAGAAGATACGTCTTCGCCGTAATATTCTGGGCATGACGCAATCCGATCTTGCAGAAGCGCTTGGCGTTTCTTTCCAGCAGATTCAAAAATATGAAACTGGAAAAAATAAGGTCTACGCCTCCAAACTTTATAATATCGCCAAAATCCTGAAAATGCCGCTGACTGATTTTTTCGAAGAAGAAAAGCAGCGCAGAAAAGGCATGTCGGATCAAAAACAGGAATTATTCATGGGCGGCGCTGATCCATTATTAGAGCCGGATACGCCTTCTTTGATTCGCGCTTACTACGAGATCAAGGATAAGAAAAAGCGCAAAATGGCTATCGACCTGATGAAGACCCTGCAGTCCTGATCTGCGCCCCCCCTACTTGCGACTCCCCATCTATAAGTATACGCTCGTATACCTTTAATTTTTTGGGAATCGATCAATAATGAAAAACGGCGCTTTAAAAGATTTTATATTCACCAGTGAATCCGTGTCCGAAGGTCACCCGGATAAGGTTTGTGACCGGATTTCAGATGCCGTTGTCGATGCATTCCTTGCACAAGATCCTGTATCGCGCACGGCTGTCGAAACAGTGGCAACAACCGATTATGTCGGACTGATCGGCGAGATACGCTCCGAGGGCAATCTAAGCAAAGCAGAAATTGAAGACATCGTCCGCAACGCGATCAAGAAAATTGGGTACGAACAGGAAGGCTTTAACTGGAAAACCGTTCAGATCGATAATCGCCTTCACGCGCAATCCGCCGATATTGCTGTCGGTGTCGATGCCGCTGGCGATAAAGACGAAGGTGCCGGCGATCAGGGCATCATGTTCGGCTATGCCTGCAATGAAACACCGAATTTAATGCCGGCCCCGATTTATTATTCGCATGCCATTTTGCGCGATCTCGCCGAAGGTCGTCACTCGGGTGCTTTCGCTGATTTGCGTCCGGATATGAAATCGCAAGTGACCCTTGAATATAAAGACGGCAAACCTGTTCGCGCCAAATCTGTCGTCGTATCGACACAACATGCCGAGAGCGCAAATCAAAATGATATCCGCGAACTTGTAAGATCGCGCGTCGAGAAAATCCTGCCTGAAGGCTGGATGTGTGAAGACAAGGAACTTTACGTCAATCCGACAGGCCGCTTTGTTATCGGCGGACCCGTCGGCGATTCAGGCCTGACAGGCCGCAAGATTATCGTCGATACTTACGGCGGTTCCGCCCCACATGGTGGCGGCGCGTTCTCAGGTAAAGATCCGACGAAAGTCGACCGTTCGGCTGCTTATGCAGCGCGTTATATTGCGAAGAATATTGTTGCCGCCGGCTATGCCGAAAAATGCCTGATCCAGCTCTCTTACGCGATCGGCGTTTCCAAACCGATCTCCTTCTATGTGAACACGCAGGAAACAGGATCGTTGCCAGAAGCAAAAATCGCCGAAGCAGTTAATCAACTGATTAATCTGACCCCGCGCGGTATCCGCGAGCATCTGCAGCTGAACAAGCCGATTTATGAGCGCACTGCCGCCTACGGACATTTCGGTCGTGAGCCGGATGCAGATGGTGGTTTCTCATGGGAGAAGCTGGATTTGGTTGAGCCGTTGCGGAAGATTTTGGGCTGATTTTCATATTTGTTGCACCTCTCGGATAATCTTGATAAAGGAAGATTAAAAATAGGAGTAACATTGCATGATTATTGTAGATTTCGGTGACAAATTAAAAACAGCTATCAGTGCTGAACCTGCTACTCAAGTAGTATCTTCACGCAGTAGATGTGGATTAGTAAACGTGCCTTCTCTAAGGTTGGTATTTGCACAAACCTATACAAGTGGAAGCGCTACGGTACACGAACAGGAAGTTTTTACAGGCTACACATTTGCAGAATTTAAAAAGGCTGTATATTCCGGCGCAAGAGTTTTTGACGTCTCCGACAGAGAAAATCGTCGTGAACAAGCTATCGTAGAGCATTCCCAAAAAACTAATCCCTCTAAATTTGAAATGGCTTAATCCTGACTTATTACCGTGGCGTCATTCCGGCGAAAGCCGGAATCCATGGAATGGTTCGGCAGCCCCGCATGAATCCCGGATCAAGTCCGGGATGACGAGTTTTTGAATGATTGCAGATAAAAAACCACGCCTTGTTTATGGTCGCCGCAAAGGGAAGCCTTTGAGTGTGGGGCGGGCGCAGGTTATGGATGAGTTGTATCCCAAGCTTGCCATTCCAAAAGAGATTTTACGCCAAGATAAAACCACGGCACCGAAAGATATTTTCGGGGTTGAGCCTAAAGCATTTCATTTTGAGATCGGCTTTGGCGGCGGCGAGCATTTAAACTGGCGCATGCGCCAGAATCCGGACGATCATTTTATCGGCGCAGAGATTTTCTCGAATGGTGTCGCCTCACTTTTGAAATCCGTTAACGATATGCCGCATGATAATTTGCGTGTCTGGATGGATGATGCCTTGATCGTGCTCAACTCCCTGCCCGATGCCTGTATCGATTTCATGTATATCCTCAATCCCGATCCATGGCCTAAGGCGCGGCACCATCATCGCCGCATGGTAACGAAGGATAATCTCGATGTGTTCGAGCGCGTATTGAAACGAGGTGCTACGTTATTGGAAACGACGGATGTGGCGACTTTATCCGAATGGATGGTCGATCACACTGATAGTCACGAGGCTTTCGAGTTTATGAACCGCGATGATATCTATACCCCGCCCGAAGGCTGGGAACCGACGCGCTATGAGAATAAGGGAAAAACAGCCGGAAGACGGCAGAGTTATTTACTGTTCAGACGGAAGTAAGCTTCTGTTCGGTTTGTTGCGAGTTTGTTCGGTTCGTTCCGCGATCTTGAATGATTTTCCTGCGGTAAATCTTTGATGTTAAGATTTTTGTCTATTTCGTTCGCTTGTTTCTGAACAAACTTCAGTTATCCGTCATTCCGGCGCCCGCCTTCGCGCTTGCGCGGCGTGTCATCGGGATGACGATAAGGAACAATACTTCGTTTTTTAGATTTCTTCGCCCGCCGAGTCCTACATCTTGGGGAATCCAGAAAAACTGGCTGCTTTAACTGACGTAAAGCTACGATATAATGATTATAGGATTAATTTCCTGTTATGTCAAGCGATTTGTCATTGCGAGAATAGCGAAGCAATCCATACGATAAAGAAGCTGAACCACTATCTGGATTGCCGCGTCGGCCTGTCGGCCTCCTCGCAATGACAGCTTACTTTGGGTTTGGAACTTGAGGTGAAAGCCCTGCCTGTTTTCTAATTTCTTCAAGATGTCGCTCTGTCAAAAATCTCGAGGCTAATCTTGCGCAATCCAACTCGTCAAATTCGTGACAGAGACGATCCGATCTTGTAGCATTCGCATAAAGCAATTTTAAAGCTGCAACTTTAGTTTTGTTCTCAACACTAGGGTATTCCATCTCGATCAATCCAGCCAATTCAAGATACGCCTTAGCATAACCTGCATTTGCCGCTATGAAATAAAGATTTTGCAACCGCGAAGCAGAAACCTTTCCGCTACCGGCATATGCAAATTCTCCTGCACGAGAAAGTGCCTCTTCCCCGGTTAAATACTCATCTTTTAACAAATCTCTATTTATCATGATTACCCTCTCTTTCTAACTTTCTAATAATTGGAGATATATAAGTTCAAATCTTATGTCAATTTTTGAACAAAATTCTTGCAAACCCAACTTAACCCACTTATAACCCTCCTATAACTACCTGAATTTAACAGGGTGGGCTCGAAAAGAGGCCCGCCTTTTTTGTTACCTAAAGCACTGAGATACATGAAACAAACGCCGCTAGAGCGCAAGATTACAGAGATTATCGACCCAGTCGTCAAGGACCTCGGTTTTGATGTCGTTCAGGTTCGCCTGATCGGCACGACGAAAATGCAAACGCTGCAAATTCTGGCCGAAGATCCTGAAACCGGACGCATCGATTTAAACGGCTGCACCGCTGTTTCCCGCGCCGTTTCCGCGATATTAGATGTTGAAGACCCTATTCCGGGGGCGTATCAATTGGAAGTCAGCTCGCCGGGCGTGGACCGACCGTTGATGAGAGCACAGGATTTTATAAAATATAAAGGCCTCGATATTTCCGTCGAAACCGAAATGCCGCTCGATAACGGCCAGAAAAGATTTAAAGGCAAGCTCGCCGATTTCACTGACAACGTCATTTACATGGCGAGCGAATCCGGCGATGTACAAATCGATTTCGACGACGTGGCCAAGGCCAAGCTGGTTCTGACCGAAGAATTAGTGATGGGCAAACCGAAAGGCCAAAAAAAGACTTTAAACCCGCAGCGTAAGATCAAGCAAAAAACAGCTGCTAACAAAATTGAACATGCTAATGACCTTGAAAGTGAGGAACTATGAACCGCGTTGAAATCCTGCAAGTGGCAGATACTGTCGCCCGCGAAAAGAATATCGAGAAAGAGCTTGTGATCCAAGCTATCGAGCAAGCCATCCAAAAGGCTGGCCGTTCCAAATACGGCCATGAGCATGACATTCGCTGTCATATCGACCGTAAATCCGGCGAGACACAACTCAAACTCTACCGCACGATCGTCGAGCCTGACCAGATCGAGAACGAAGTTTCGCAAATCACTGTCGAGCAAGCCAAGAAAATTGGTAAAAAAGACGCTGCTGTCGGCGATGTTCTGATCGACCTGCTTCCTGCTTTCGACTATGGCCGCGTTGCCGCGCAAACCGCGAAACAGGTCATCATGCAAAATATCCGCGAAGCCGAGCGTGAGAAGCAATTCGGCGAATTCAAAGACCGCGTTGGCGAAATCGTTTCGGGCGTTATCAAACGCGTCGAATACGGCAATGTCACGGTCGATCTTGGCCGCGGCGAAGCGATACTGCGCCGCGACGATACTATTCCACGCGAACATCTGAAAAACGGCGACCGCGTCCGCGCTTATATCTATGACGTACGCCGCGAACAACGCGGACCGCAAATCTTCCTTTCCCGTACACGCGGTGAATTCATGGCGAAACTATTCGCTCAGGAAGTGCCAGAAATCTATGACGGCGTTATCGAAGTCAAAGCCGTTGCCCGCGATCCGGGTTCACGCGCGAAAATCGCCGTTTACTCCCGCGATAACTCCATCGACCCTGTCGGCGCGTGCGTCGGTATGCGCGGTTCCCGCGTTCAGGCTGTCGTCGGCGAATTGCAAGGCGAGAAAATCGATATCATTCCATGGTCGCCGGATGTCGCGACATTCATCGTTAACGCGCTGGCTCCTGCCGAAGTCGCAAAAGTCGTGATGGATGAAGAAAAACGCCGTCTCGATGTCGTCGTGCCGGATGAGCAATTATCGCTCGCTATCGGTCGCCGCGGCCAGAATGTCCGTTTGGCCTCCATCCTGACCGGCTGGTATATCGACATCCTGACCGAGGAAGAAGAATCCAAACGCCGCACGGAAGAATTCAACACACGCTCCAGCCTGTTTATCAACGCACTGGATATCGATGATGTTATCGCCCGCCTTCTTATCGCCGAAGGCTTCAACAAAATCGAAGAACTGGCTGATGAATCCCTGGAAGAGCTTTCCCGTATCGAAGGCTTCAACGAAGACCTGGCTGCGGAACTTCAAACCCGTGCGCAAACCTATCTTGCGAACAAGGCTGCTGAATTCGCACAGAAACAAAAAGACCTTGGTTTGGCCGAAGACCTTCTTTCTTTCGAAGGCCTGACATCAGACCAGATTATGAAACTGGGCGAAGCCGGTATCAAAACGCTTGACGATCTTGCCGATCTCGCCGGTGACGAGCTTGTCGAAATGCTTGGCAAGGATTCAATGACAGAAGCAGCTGCAAACGACCTGATTATGAAGGCCCGTGAGCACTGGTTCGCTGACGAAGACGCAGGTGCAGCTTCCGCTGCATCCGCGTAACATGGAAACGAGGACACAGAAATGGTGCCTGTCCGGCCCGAATTCTTCTACCACCCTGCCGTCGGCGTAATATCGCCGGCGTCATTGGGGCTGTTTGCATTCAAGTCTGGTCCTCTTACCGTTACCGCACCGCCATCTCAGGCGACCATTCTTCCAAAAGCACCGAAGCCGCCCGAGCGCAGCATCCCTGCGCTCGAAGTCGCGCCTACTATTTTAAACACCGCTTCGCCGATGGCGATTGCGGCAGATACGCCTTCCCCGCTTACAACCGATAAGGATGACGACATGAAAAAATCTATAGTCTCCAAACTCGGCGTTGAAACATGCATCGTAACTGGTGAAGAATTGCCGATCGAAAAAATGATCCGCTTTGTTGTCGATCCAGAAAACAATATCATGGCGGATCTAAGTGAAAAATTACCTGCGCAAGGCTTCTGGATCAAAGCCAGCCGCGACGTGATTAAAAAAGCGATCTGGCGCAACAGCTTTACAACCGCCAATCGCTCTCCGGTGAACATCCCGAAAGATTTGCTGGAAAATATCGAACTCGGTCTTTTGAAACAATCGCTTGAAACCATCGGCCTTGCCAAGAAAGCCGGCCTTGTGACGCAAGGCTTTGCCAAGGTTGAAGAATTGTTGAAAAAAGGCGGCGCCGTCCTATATATCGTTGCATCAGACGCGATGGAGAACGGGCGCGAAAAGCTTGAGCGAATGGCGGACAAAGCCAATCTGCCAATCCTCGAAACATGGACATCATCCCAATTATCGGCCTCTTTAGGTGTAGACAACGCAGTGCACGTTGCGCTTACACCGGGCGGACTTACCGACAAACTCCTCACCATTGCGCATAAAATGAAAGATATCAGATGACTGAAGAAAAAAAGACATTAAGCCTAGGTGGAAGCAAGGGCACGCTCAGCCTGAAAGGCAATGCCGGAAGCGGCACGCAAGTAATTACCCAGACTTTGGCACGCGGCCAAAGCCGCGGCGTTGCGATCGAAGTTCGTAAAAAACGTGGTGCAGCCCAGCCGGGTGATGCGCCTCAGGCTTCTGACCAATCAATTAAAGTCACCTCACCTGACGGTCTGACAGACGAGGAGCGCGAGACACGCGCCCGCGTTCTTCTTGCCGCTGCCGCCGAAGAAGAAAAGCGCCGCACCGAAGAAGCGAAACGCCGTGCGCTTGAGGCCGAAGAGCAGAAGATGCGCGATGAAGCCGAAAAAACCGGCAAGCGTCCAGGCAAGATTGACGCCGCCGAGCTGCGCCGCCGCGAACAGGAAGAATTGGAGCTAATCAAGGCCGAAGAAAAAGCCAAAGCCGAAGAAGCGGAAAAAGTTCGCTTGGCCCACGAAAAAGCCAATGAGAAAAAACGCGAAGAATTTTCTCCTTCTTCTCCGTCATCGCCTTCCGAAGACTCGCCTAGCTACCGTGACCGCATCAAACGCGGCGGCGGCAATCGTGGCCGCGATGACGACGATACGGCAAAAACGAATATGCAGGCCGGTAAGCGCTTTACCGTCAACCAGGTTCTAAACGCCAAATACGAGAAAGCAGATCAGGGGCGTTCTCTTGCTTCTGCCAATCGCCGCCGAATGAAAATGCACGGCAAAAGCACGCAGGAAGCTGCGCCAAAAGTCAGCCGTGAAGTTATCGTACCTGAAACCATTACTGTTCAGGAACTTGCCAACCGTATGACAGAAAAATCATCCGACGTTATCAAGTCGTTGATGAAAATGGGCGTTATGGCGACGATCAACCAACCGATCGATGCCGATACTGCCGAACTGATCATCATGGAATTCAATCACAAGATCAAACGCGTGACCGATTCCGATGTTGAAACAGGTATCGAAGGTGAAACGGATACGGATGCGCAACTTCTGCCGCGTCCGCCGGTTGTCACTATCATGGGACACGTCGACCATGGTAAAACATCCCTTCTCGATGCGCTCCGCACGACAAATGTCGTCGCTGGCGAAGCTGGTGGAATTACCCAGCATATCGGTGCCTATCAGGTCACAATGCCAACGGGTAAGAAAATCACCTTCCTTGATACTCCCGGTCACGCCGCCTTTACCGAGATGCGCGCCCGCGGTGCCAACGTCACGGATGTTGTCGTTCTGGTCGTGGCGGCTAATGACTCGATCATGCCGCAGACGATTGAAGCAATTAACCACGCCAAAGCGGCCAAAGTGCCGATCATCGTTGCGATCAACAAAGTCGACCTGCCGGATGCCGACGTCAACAAGGTAAAGCAGGATCTTCTGCAATATGAAGTTGTCGTCGAAGATCTGGGCGGTGACGTTCAGGCCATTGAAGTATCGGCAAAAAAACGCATGAATCTCGACAAGCTGGAAGAAGCGATCTTGCTGCAAGCCGAAGTTCTCGATCTTAAAGCCAACCCGAACCGCAGCGCTCAAGGTGCAGTTGTTGAATCCAAACTGGAGCAAGGCCGCGGTTCCGTCGCGACTGTCCTTATTCAAAAAGGTACGCTGCATATCGGTGAAATCTTCGTTGTCGGTTCCGAATGGGGTCGCGTCCGCGCTCTCGTCAACGATCGCGGCGAACAGGTCAAACAAGCCCTGCCCGGCCAGCCGGTAGAGGTTCTAGGCCTGACAGGTACACCTGATGCCGGTGACCAGTTCTCGGTTGTCGAATCCGAAGCCAAGGCCCGTGAAATCGTCTCCTACCGCTCACGCAAAAAACGTGACGCGACGGCAGCTGTTTCCGCCGGCACCAGTTTCGAACAGCTTCTCGCGGCATCGAAAGATGGCAAGAAAGAGCTTAATATCGTTATCAAGGCCGATGTTCATGGTTCCGTCGAAGCTATCGCAGGCACGCTGATGAAAGTGGCCGGTGAAAATACGGAAGTCGGCGTTCGCGTCCTGCATACAGGCGTTGGCGGTATTACCGAATCCGATATTACTTTGGCCAATGCGTCCCGCGCGATTGTTATCGGCTTTAACGTCCGTGCAAACTCGCAGGCCAGAGACATGGCAAAGCGCGACCGCGTCGATATCCGCTATTACAACATCATCTACAATATCATGGACGATGTGAAAGCGATGTTGTCCGGTATGCTCGCCCCGACTCTTCGTGAAGAATATCTCGGTCAGGCTGAAATTCGTCAGGTCTTCAACATTACCAAAGTCGGTAAAGTTGCAGGTTGTATGGTTACGACCGGTCAGGTCAAGCGCGGCGCGAAAGTCCGTTTGCTGCGTGACGATGTCGTTATCCATGAAGGCAGCCTGAAAACGCTGAAACGTCATAAAGACGAAGTTCGCGAAGTCAAAGAAGGCATGGAATGCGGTATGGCGTTCGAAAACTACGAAGATATCCGCGCAGGCGATATTATAGAGTGCTTCGAAGTCAAATCGGAAACACGCTCTCTCGCTTAATTAAAATAACTCTTACTGCGTAAAGGAATAAATATGACACCTAATAAGCTTCTAACTGTTCGATTTGTCTATGCTGCCGAGGATTCTAATCACATGGAATTAGTTTCGAAGGCAGCTGCATTGGCAGTTCTAGATAATGAAAGAGCAAGAGTTTCCCGCAGCATTAAATGCGATGAAAACAGCAAGCCCGAACAAGTTGAAGCTACATTTGGAGTAATACCATCTCTTCCTTTTAACGATGCGTTTGATCGCATAATCGCAATGACTAAATCTGAAGATGTTGTTACAACTTCAATTTCAATCGAAGGCGAAGACCTTATTACCGTGACACATCGAAATGCAATAAAACCGAAAGCTTTAGAACTTGCGTCATAAAACACCCATAGGCCCGACACAAAGACAACTGCGCGTCGGTGAACAGGTCAGGCACATCATCGTTGAAATGCTTCAACGGGGAAAATTCGGCGATCCGCTTCTCTTTGATGCGGCCCATGCCGTAACGGTTACAGAAGTGACCGTCAGCCCCGACCTTAAACAGGCCACGGCTTATATTATCAAGCTCACCGGTGCCGAGATGGGTTCGATGTTAACGGCTTTGAACGGCGAGGCCTTTGTTTTTCAAAAAGAGATCGCCAAGCGTCTGCAAACACGCTTTACACCTAAACTTAGATTTGCGGGCGATGACTCGTTCGAAAAATCCGCACGGATCGAAGAACTGCTGCATAACATTCCCAAGGCCGCCGAAGAAGATTAAATGCCCCGTAAACCGAAAAACGATATCAGCGGCTGGATCAATCTGAACAAGCCCGCAGGCATGACGTCAAATGACGCGCTAATGAAAATCAAACGCGCCATGAAGTTCCCGAAAATCGGCCACGCCGGAACGCTCGATCCTTTAGCTTCCGGAATTCTTCCCATCGCGCTTGGCGAAGCGACAAAGCTTGTCCAGTATATGATGGAAGACGACAAGATTTATCTCTTCACCGTCAAATGGGGCGAGCAGACAACGACAGATGATCTCGAAGGCGAGATCATGGCAACATCAGATATCCGCCCCTCGGAAGACCAGATCAAAGCGATCCTTCCTGCCTTTACGGGTGAGATCATGCAAAAGCCGCCGACTTTTTCGGCGATCAAAGTGGACGGCCAAAGAGCCTATGATCTGGCCCGCGCCGGAAAAGCGCCCGATCTCGACGCCCGCCCTGTTAATGTCTATGAACTGTCTATCGTCGAGCATGCCGGAACCGACACGACTTTCCGCGCCACTTGCGGCAAAGGCACCTATGTCCGCTCCCTCGCCCGCGATATGGGGCTGGCTTTGGGCACCTACGGCACGATTACGAGCCTGATCCGCGAAGCTGTCGGGCCTTTTAACCTTGAAAATTCGATTTCGCTTGCGTTTTTCGACCAAAATGACGATAACCCAAATCACGAAAGCATTGTGCTTCCCGTCGAGACCGTACTGGACGACATCCCGGTACTGGCCGTAACCGATCCGGAGGCTCAAAAACTGCGAAACGGCCAAAAGCTGACCTTCGTGGCACGACCTGATGTTCAACGACTAGTATCCATCGGTCATGACTTCAAGTCGGGAGTACCGGGCTTAATTCTAGCCTCCTATCGCGGGAAAGCTCTTGCGATTTTGGAAGCAACCGGAGTTGAAGCCCAGCCAGTGCGTGTATTTAACCTCTAACCCTGAAAAGGAGAAGACGATGTCGGTACTAAGCGAGCTTAAAGCTCAGGCCATCAAAGAGAACCAAACGGCCGCCAATGACACAGGTTCACCAGAAGTACAAGTTGCCATCCTGACCGCCCGCATCAACATGCTGTCTGGCCACATGGAACAACACAAAAAAGATATGTCCTCCCGCCGCGGACTTTTGGCTCACGTTGCCAAACGCCGTAAGCTTCTTGACTACCTCAAGAAGAAAGACGAAAGACGTTACAAAACGCTGATCGAAAAACTCGGTCTTCGTAAGTAAGAATTTAAAACCCCGCCGATTGGCGGGGTTTTTTATTCATCGATACGACGGTGCAGCCGCGGATCACCAACTACACTCATTGTCTTGCTATCAATAGCTCCGTGAATGCTGAATTCAGCGTGCGTAAAAATTTTACCAGAGCCGCAGCCGTATAAATTAAAATCGTCGGTTAAAGCCAACAGAGGATTTTTTGTTATCTCATACGCTTTCTGACGAAATTCACGGAATTCCTCTTCTGAATAATGAGCTGAAACCCCACTCCAGATTTGAGATAAAATACGATTGGTATTATCAACGGCGGTTAGTGATAAAATTACTAATTCCGATGGCGGTTTTTCCCCATTATGAAGCAAAGATATCAAAAGAGGTGACGCAGCCTGCGCATTGCCTTGTGCAATAAGATTGCGCGCCACAGAGTAAACATTACGATTTAATTGTGTAACGGGCAGACAAGCAAAAATCTCGTTGGCCTTCAAAACGTTTCCCGCGCTTAAATGCAGCATGATATAGTTAAGCCCGACTTGTTTTATATATGACTCATACATTGTGTTGCTGGGATCCAATTGATACGCGCGCAAAACCAACGGCCAAACTTTCTTCGTTTTTGTCCATCCGCGATCTTCATGCCATGCGGCAAACCTCTGTTTGAGAATTCTCTCTTCAGGGTTTGTTTTCAACGAATGCAATTTTTTCTGGAATGACTGATAGGCTCTGTCGCTATTAGGTAGCTCCTGCAACAGAGCAGACGCTTTATCAAGATCGCCTCTGCCGATTGCAACTTCGAATTCGAATCCTAAAAGCCGAACCTTTTCTTCAGGAAATTTGACTTTAGCTACGGCGATCTCGGAAAGAGAATCCTCCCATCGTGCTTCTTTACGCAATTGTCTGAGTTTTTTACTGACCTGACTAAATTCCATAGACCGTTATAATAAACTATAAAAATTATTATGTCAACAAATGGAACTTAACTGTACTTATTCCATTAGTTAAGTCCAATTAACCAAAAAAGGAATTTTCAAATGGCGTCTAATTCAAAAACTATTATCGGTGTTATTGCTGCTGTTGTTATTATCGGTGGCGCTTATGCAGTCCTCACCATGCCAGACCAACGTAACGGCTTTGAAAAGGCTGGCGATGCGGTATCCGAGCTTCCAAACGGCGTAGATAACGCGGCCCGCGAACTCGAAGACCGCACACCGGGCGAACGCATCGCGGATGATGTCAAAGACGCCACCAACACTCAATAATCCTATTTTCTTAAAGTAAAGTATAAAAGGCGCACCGGAAACGGGGCGCTTTTTTGTTGCACTTATCCACAGGTCATGTGTATAAGATCATCAAATAATAACAACGAGTGTGTAAAATGCGTAACCAAGTCCAAGCTTTAAGAATTGTCTATCAGCAAGAAGCCAGTCCTCTAGTTAAAACTGAAGTCAAACAAGAATTACAGCAGCAGACATCTCGCTATGCCTCTGATCGCGATCGCCAGATTGCCATCCAGCAACAGCAAATGAATTTCTAATCACATTTTGGTGACAGACAAGGCGCTGTTTCAAACTCCAGCGTGCTGTGATGAATATCCAATTTTTCCAGACATGATTTGATATTGGTCTTAACAATCTCAATCGCTGCATTTTCCTGCAAAAGTATATGCGCTTCCATGGCATGACTGCCCTCACCCATCTGGCGCAGATGGATATGGTGAATATTTTCGACGCCATCTATCACCGTAATTTTTTCGGTAATTTCATCCGCCGATAAATCTGAAGATTTACCATCGATCAGGATATTGATGATGTCTGGAAAATCATGCATCGCATGCATGACGATATAGCCGGAAATCGCGAGTGTGATTAGCGGGTCCAGCCATGTCCAGCCGAATTGGATAATCGCCAGCCCTGCGATCATCACACCCACTGACGACACGGCATCGGCAATATTATGCAGATAAGCCGCGCGCATATTCTGATTTGTTTTGGCCTCTCGCCGCACAAGTAAAGCCGTGCCGATATCGATGATAAGAGCAATGCCCGCAAGGACAAACATCGTCTGGCCGATCACCGGCTGCGGATCGAAAAACCGCATCACCGCTTCTACAGCCAGCCACAGCGCAATTAAAATAAGCAGCAGGAAATTGGTGAATGCCGCCAATGTCTCTACTTTTTTATAGCCATAGGTGCGTTTGGCATCCGGTGCGCGGCGGGCGATCTTACGGGCAATCAAGGCCAGTAACAGCGCCCCGGCATCGGAAAAATTGTGGATGGCATCTGCGATCAAAGCCAGCGATCCGGCAAAAATACCGCCAACCAATTGCGCCAAGGTCAGCAGCATATTGATACCGACCGCCCAGCTTATTTTTCCATCGCCATGGGAGTGGCCATGACTGTGCCCCTGGTGGTGATGGTGACCGCAGCCTGCGCCCATTATGAAGCTTCTTTCTTTTCCGCCATGCGTTCGGTCAGGTAGAATTTATCAACGCGCTTTCCGTTTTCGAATTGGATGACCAAGGGCGAGCCTGTCGGGATTTCTGTTTCGTTGATATTCTCGGGCGTGTTTTCGCCAAGGATAATCAAAAGTGCGCGAAGGGAATTTCCATGCGCCGCGACCAGAACGTTTTTACCGGCATCAATATCGAGTTTGATCTTGTTGGTGTAATAAGGACGAACGCGCCTTTCGACAACATCGAACAGGCTCTCGCCGCCCGGAGGTTGAACATCATAGGAGCGTCTCCAGATATGGACCTGCTCGTCGCCGTATTTCAGCGCTGTCTCGGCTTTGTTTAAACCGGTCAGATCTCCGTAATCGCGCTCGCGCATATCTTCGCTTTTGATCATTTCTTTCAGCAGGTCATTCTCGCCCGCCGCCGCCAGAGCGATCTCGGCAGTATTAAATGCACGCTTAAGCGTAGAGGTATAAACCTTGTCGAATTTAATGCCGAATTCTTTAAGATTTTCTCCGGCTTGCGCGGCCTCGCTACGACCCTGATCGCTTAATTCAACATCATGGAACCCTGTAAAGCGGTTCTCTAAATTCCACTGGCTTTGGCCGTGGCGGAGCAGGACGAGATAATTCATTGGCTTTCCTTTCTTAAGAAAGCCAGTTTATCCTAAAAAGTTACATGAACCCAAACTGATAATGAAAGTTATGAAGGCTCGTGTTTGGCCCGTATCGTGCAATATCCGGCATTAAGCAGTTTTGATTCCAAAGCTGGGTCGATGTTTTGCCCCATCATGACTTTGGGTGTCAGCAATTGAGCCATCTTAAAATGTGATGTTAAGGCCATAAAACGCATGGCAAGTTCTTGGTCGCCAATCCATGCACCGAGTTCGATATATCTGTGTTCATCTCCATCCAAAGGATCTATAACAACATCAAATTCTCCCTTAAGACTGCTCTTGATAAGCGAACGAAAAGTTTCAGTATCGGCCTTTTCGTCAATTAAAACTTTAAAAAATCCGACATCAACTGCAGAATTATCATTATCAACGGAACGGCTTACTGGAGTTGTATGTTTTTCAACGTATTCCGCAAGTTCATCTATCATAAATAATCATTCCTTTTGAATATATTAATCTGGAAAATTTTTAAATAAATCTCTGTATTACGTCAATAAAAAACTGAACAAATTAGTATAAACTAATATATTGAATAAATTGACTTATATATCAGAGCATGCCAGAAATAATCCGCAAGAAAAGGCTTAGGTGACTGAGCTGTTTCGGTTGACCGTCAAGGGCAGATTTCTGCTTTTGACTGTCCACCGACACTCCCATACCCCTCCCCTTAATTTTGCATTCTTGAAAACGCCACGAGTCTCAATTGGGAGGCTCGCTTTGGCACATATGAAAGGACTATCTCTATGTTTAACGTCACCCGCAAAGAAATCGATTTCGGCGGTAAAAAAGTAATTCTCGAAACAGGTAAAGTCGCCCGTCAGGCCGATGGCGCGGTTTTGGCCACAATCGGCGGCACGACCGTCCTCTGCACAGCCGTTGCAGCGAAAAAAGTCAAAGAAGGTCAGGATTTCTTCCCGCTGACCGTTCACTACCAACAAAAATACTATGCAACAGGCCGCATCCCGGGTGGTTTCTTCAAACGCGAAACACGCCCAAGTGAATTCGAAACGCTGACATCACGCCTGATCGACCGTCCTATCCGCCCGCTTTTCCCTGAAGATTTCCTGAACGAAGTTCAGATCATTTGTACGACGATGAGCCACGATCTTGAGAACTCCGCCGATATCGTCGCCATGATCGGCGCGTCTGCTGCGCTGACATTATCAGGCGTTCCATTCATGGGCCCAATCGCTGGTGCGCGCGTCGGTTACAAAAACGGTCAATATATCCTGAACCCTTCCATGCAGGAAATGGATGATTCAGAACTTGACCTGATCGTCGCCGGGACAAAAGAAGGCGTTCTGATGGTTGAATCGGAAGCAAAAGAATTGTCCGAAGAAATTATGCTCGGTGCGGTTCAATTCGGTTGGAAAGCCTTCCAACCTGTGATTGACGGTATCATCGCTTTGGCGGAAACAGCAGCTAAAGACGCCTGGGATCTTCCGGCGGAAAACCTGATCCACAAAGATCTCTATGAGAAAATCAAAAACGCTTTCTCTGCCTCCATGATGGAAGCCTATACAGAAAAAGACAAACTGACCCGTCAGAACAAAGTTAAAGCGGTAAAAGAAAACGCTTCCCAGACTTTGGTTGATGAAGCCAACGGCATTACATCCGGTTTGATCGGCGATCTTTGCCACAAACTCGAGGCCGATGTCGTTCGCGGCAATATCCTGAAAACCGGCAAACGTATCGATGGCCGCACGACTGTCGATATCCGCCCGATCACTTGCGAAGTCGGCATCCTGCCACGCGTTCACGGCTCTGCCCTTTTCACACGCGGTGAAACACAAGCGATCGTTGTTACGACTTTGGGAACAGGCCAAGACGAGCAAATCATCGACGCTCTGGAAGGCGAATACCGCGAGCGTTTCATGCTCAACTATAACTTCCCTCCATATTCTGTCGGTGAATGTGGCCGTATGGGTGCGCCGGGCCGCCGTGAAATCGGTCATGGTAAACTCGCATGGCGCGCGATCCGCCCGATGATCCCGACCGGCGAAGAATTCCCGTACACGATGCGTGTCGTCTCCGAGATTACCGAATCGAACGGCTCCTCTTCTATGGCGTCCGTTTGTGGCGGCTCTCTCTCCATGATGGATGCGGGCGTTCCTTTGATAAAACCTGTCGCCGGTATTGCAATGGGCCTTATCAAAGAAGGCAAAGACTTTGCTGTTCTCTCCGATATCCTTGGCGATGAAGATCACCTCGGCGATATGGACTTCAAAGTGGCGGGAACGACTGACGGCGTAACTGCGCTTCAAATGGATTTGAAAATCGCTTCCGTTACAGAAGAGATCATGAAAATCGCTCTGGCTCAGGCACAAGACGGACGTCTGCACATTTTGAAAGAAATGAGCAAAGCCCTGACAGGCGCACGCGAAGAGATCAGCCAGTTTGCGCCGCAAATGGCTGTCATCACTATTCCAACTGAAAAAATTCGCGAAGTTATCGGTACAGGCGGTAAAGTGATCCGTGAAATCTGCGAAAAGTCCGGCGCGAAAGTCGATATCGATGATAGCGGCACGATTAAAGTCTCCGCCGTTTCCGGCGAAGCAATCGACATCGCGATTGAAATGATCCGTGGCATTACGGACGAGCCTGAGCAAGGTAAAGTCTATAACGGTAAAGTCGTAAAAATCGTCGATTTCGGCGCTTTCGTAAATTTCATGGGCGGCAAAGACGGTCTTGTTCACATCTCCGAGCTCGCCGATCAGCGCGTTGCCAAAACTTCAGACGTCGTGTCTGAAGGCCAGCAGGTTAAAGTGCTGATGCTCGGTTCCGATGATCGCGGCAAGGTGAAATTGTCGATGAAACGCGTAAATCAGGAAACTGGTGAAGTGATTGAAGCAAAGCCACGCGCGAGCAATGATGAGCAACAAGCGGGATAAGTTTCTTTGTATTTAAAAATTAATGCATCCCTGCGAAAGCAGGGATGTTTTTTTTTGCCCCACCCAGTGCTTCCCCCGCGAAAGCGGGGGCCTAATTAGCCATGCATATAAAAATATCCCCGCTTTCGCGGGGAAAACAGAATTCTTTTGCAGAGATAAAAATCTAGGCCTCGTCGAACCAGATCTCGCAGGAATAATCCCAGGTTAGCTCTTCTCCTGCTTTGATATCGCGGATGGCCGATGCGGTCATGACGTAATTTTCGAGATCGCTGTCCAGATGCATGGTGGGTTTTTTGCTGTGGTTATAAAGCATGATATAGCCGAGCGGCATGCAGTATTCTTCGCCCTTGGTATCTTCATCCCATTCCAATAGATAACCGTCCGGCGCGCTGCCGTTATGCTTGATGTCTTTCATGGCAACCGGCACAACAGGCGATACTTCGATCACCTCACCTTTTTTGATATTACGCAAAGCGAATACGCCGCGGCCTTTGTCGTCACTGATCTTACGCCATGCAATGGATGCACCCAGAATGGTTTCCGGCGTATTGGCCGCCACGTTCTGATGCCAGTTCACTACTTTTTTCGCCGCGCTGCTTTTCATTGATATCTCTTATGTTGTGTTGGGATGGCTTTTTGTACATCAACTGGGTTAGAAAACTCTACAAAATTCTGCACCTATGCTAGGGTATCCACGCAAATAATCAGGACGAAGAAATGAGCGTATTAAAATTACCATCCGTTATCGGCCATCGCGGCGCTGCCGCTTATGCGCCGGAAAACACACTCGAAAGCATCCGCACCGCTGCCGAGATTGGCACGAAATGGGTAGAGCTCGATGTTAAACTGACCAAGGATGGTATCCCGATCATCTTCCATGATGACACGCTGGAGCGCACTACCTCCGGTTACGGTCTGGTCGCTGACACCAATTACGACGATATAAAAGAACTCGAAGCGGGCCTCTGGTTTTCCGAAGGGTTTACAGGCGTTATCGTGCCGACACTCGAAGAAGCCATGGAAGTCATTCTGCATCACGATCTGGGCGTGAATTTCGAGATTAAGCCCTGCCCGGGCCGCGAAGTTGAAACCGCGGAAGTCATGCTCGATATTTTAAGCCAAGGCTGGGACGACACCACCAAGGTTCTTATTTCCAGTTTCCAGCATGTCAGTTTAGAAGTCGCCTTTGACATGGTCCCGGATTTCCATCGCGGGTTATTGCTCGAAGACGAATGGCCGGAAAACTGGAAGGAACTTGCCGATTATTTGCAGGTTAGCTCGATTAACTTTAACGGCAATACGGCAACCCGCGAACAGGTGGAAGAATTGATCGAGCTGCAAAAACCTGTCTGCGCCTATACGATCAATGATGTGCAGACTGCTAAACGGTTGCGCCAATGGGGCGTGGACTCTTTCTTTACGGATGATCCGGAAGCAGTCAATGACAGCCTATTCAGGTCCCATTGATGCCTGAAATTCTCGGTGTCCTTAGTATCCTGATCGGCATTGTCGGCGAAGCCTATTACCTGCGCTCGATCTTTCGCGGCCATACCAAACCTCATATGTACACATGGCTGATCTGGTCCATCTTGTGTACGATTGGTTGCCTTGCCCAGCTGACGGAAGATCAGGGACCGGGTACTTGGGCGCTGATTTTTACATCAACCTTCTCATGGCTGAATACTGGACTTTGTTTTAAATATGGCGAAAAAGAGATTACAAAATCCGACAAGATTGCTCTCTTCTTCTCTCTTTTTGCCATCGTGCCGTGGATCATGACAAAAAATCCACTGGGCTCGGTTATCCTGATTTCAATCATTGATATTGTGGGCTTTTATCCAACTGTTCGAAAAACATGGAAAAAACCCTATGAGGAAAATTTGCCGTCCTACTATTTGGCCAATGCAAAATTATTTCTTGCCGTTCTTGCCCTTGAAAGATTCACGCTGGTTACAGCCCTCTACCCGCTCGTGATTGTTGTCACAAATTTTGCCTTTCTTGCCATGGCGCATTGGAAGCGCCGCGGGAAAATTCGTGGCGACTAGACGAATAATTCATCCCCTAATCCGTCGAAGAGTTATTTAGGCTCAATGACCGGAACTTGTGGAACCGTAACATGCATTGATTTCTTTTGAATTTGCCCATCAACAGCGGGAGCAATAGCACCGCCCATAACAGTCCCAATCAGCATGCCTGGAAAAATCCAAGTAATATTAGGAATTTGCTTTTTGTTGATCATTATAATCTCCCTGTAATTTATTTACCGGAAGCATACAAAGAGTCGAGTTTTTACGCCAGCAATTCATCCCACTGATCGGTCGGGCACATGCCGACAACGTTAAAGCCGCAATCGACATAGTGAATTTCGCCGGTGACGGCGGTTGACATGTCAGAGAGCAGATAAACGCCGGTTTGGCCAAGCTCCTCAAGCTCAACCGATCTGCGAAGCGGGCTGGCCAATTGATTGTATTTAAATGTTTTTCTGGCAGAGCCTATGGCGGAACCTGCCAGCGTTCTCATCGGACCTGCAGAAATGGCATTCACGCGAATAGCGTCAGGACCCAGATCAGCAGCCAAATAGCGAACAGAGGCTTCGAGAGCGGCTTTGGCAACGCCCATGACATTATAATTCGGCATAACTTTTTCCGCGCCGAAGTAAGTCAACGTGACGGCAGAGCCACCCTTGGTCATGATTTTCGCGGCGCGCTTCATCACGGCGGTGAAGGAGTAACAGGACACGTTCATGGTGTGCAGGAAATTCTCCAGTGTCGTATCGACATAGCGTCCCTTAAGTTCTTCCTTGTTGGAATAGGCAAGAGAGTGAACGATAAAATCAATCTGGCCCATTTCCTTTTCGATGATATCGAACGCCTTGTCGATATCGCCATCAACGGACACATCACAATCAATCAGGGTTTTAACACCGATTGTTTTTGCCAAGGGCTCGATGCGTTTTTTGAACGCGTCGCCTTGATAGGTAAAGGCAATCTCTGCACCGGCTTCCGCGCAAGCTTTCGCAATGCCCCAGGCAATCGAGTGATCGTTAGCAACGCCCATAATAAGGCCGCGTTTGCCCTTCATTAATTCCATTTGTCTTTATCCTGTGTATTTAGAGAATGCGAGGGTCGCGTTCGTACCGCCGAATCCAAAGCTATTGGAGAGAATTGTTTTGTGAACGAAGTTATCGATACGTTCGCGCACGATCGGCATATTACCAAAAGCTTCATCGAGTTTTTCGATATTGATACTTGGAGCGATAAAATCATGTGCCATCATGAGAAGCGAATAAATCGCTTCCTGCACGCCCGCCGCACCCAAAGAATGTCCCGTCATTGACTTCGTCGAAGATATGTAAGGAATTTTGTCGAATTTAGAGAACACATTACGGATCGCGCCAATTTCAGCCTTGTCGCCAACAGGTGTCGCCGTGCCGTGTGTGTTGATATAGGTCACTTCGTCTTCAATAGTGGACAGAGCTTGTTTCATACAACGCTCCGCACCTTCCCCATTTGGCGCGACCATGTCTTCACCGTCAGACGTGGCACCGTAGCCAGTGATTTCAGCATAGATTTTCGCGCCGCGCGCTTTGGCGTGCTCCAGTTCTTCAAGAACCAGAATACCGCCACCACCCGCAATCACGAAACCGTCGCGATTTTCGTCATACGCGCGGGAAGATTTTTCCGGAGCGTCATTGAATTTGGAAGACATCGCACCCATACCGTCAAAGAGGCATGACAGCGTCCAGTCAAGATCTTCTCCACCGCCAGCAAAGATAACGTCTTGCTTGCCGATAGCGATTAATTCCGCCGCATTACCGATGCAGTGCGCAGAAGTGGAACAAGCCGAGGAAATGGAATAATTCACACCCTTGATTTTATGGTTGGTACAAAGCGTGGCGGAAGTTGTCGATGACATACATTTTGGAACCGCAAACGGACCGACTTTTTTAGTCGCGCCGGATTCTTCAACCGCTTTCACGGCCTCGACCTGATATTTCGTCGAAGGTCCACCGGAGCCGACAATCGCCCCTGTGCGCTCATTACTGACTTGTTCAGGTGTTAAACCCGCATCGGCAATCGCCTGCTCCATAGAGATATGAACATAAGCAGCCGCCTCACCCATAAAGCGCAGCAATCTGCGGTCAACATTCTCGGCGATATTGATCGTCGGTCTTCCTGACACTTGCGAACGGAAACCGTGATCGGCATGTGTCTGGTCGAACCTGATGCCTGACTTACCAGCTTTCAAAGATTCAAGAACTTCGCTGGCTGAATTACCGATACAGGACACAACGCCCATACCTGTTACAACGACGCGACGAAGTTTTGGCGGCATATTGAATAGAGCCATAATCTAACCTTTCCGGGATTAATTAATGTCTTTAAAACTTAGAGTGCATTTGGATTTGCGAATAAACCGACGCGCAAATCTTTGGCTTCGTAAATGGTTTTGCCATCAGCAATAACCTGACCATCGGCAATGCCAAGAACAAGCTTGCCGTTCATCACGCGGCGAATATCCAGATGATACTGAACGAGCTTAGTGGTTGGCAAAATCTGGCCTGTCATTTTCATTTCACCCAAACCAAGCGCACGGCCAGACCCTTGTGCGCCCGTCCAACCGAGATAAAAACCCAGCATCTGCCAGATAGCATCCAGCCCCAGACAGCCCGGCATTACCGGATCGCCTTCGAAATGGCACTGGAAGAACCAGAGGTCAGGATTGATATCGAATTCCGCGACCATTTCACCCTTACCGTAAGCCCCACCTTCGGTGGTGATTTTGGTAATGCGGTCAAACATCAACATAGGCGGCAAAGGCAATTTCGCATTGCCGGGGCCGAATATCTGTCCGTGCCCGCAAGCGATCAAATCATCGCGGGTATAGCTGTCTTTAGGAGTATAAGTCATAGGGGCCTGAGCCTGATTCATTGTCATGGGCACACTTATAAAGATTTCAGTCTTTTAAGACAAATAGGAAATGTAATGATCTGTAACAGTCCGTGTTTTTCTGAAATTTGACAATTTACAGCTAAGCCCCTATGTATTATTTTCATAATAGAAAAAGGGATTTGTTTTATGGCTATGATTGAAGTAAAAAGTGAAGAATTAAAAGCTCTGTTTGGTGAAGACGAATACACCTTGCGGAAAACATTTTTTGAATGCGCTCAATCAGGAAATATCACCGGATTGAAACTTATGAACGCAGCAGGATTAGATGTTTCTATTGCCGATAATTATCTCACAACCGCCATTCATGAAGCCGCCTCTCGAGGTCAGATTCACGCATTACGCGTTCTCAAAGAATTGGGGGCGGATATCAATTCAAAAGATAATGACAACTCAACACCTGCACATTTGGCGGCTTATCATGGTCAAATCGAAGCTTTACATACATTGAAAGAGCTTGGTGCTGATCTTGAAATGAAAGATAAACAGGGAGATACACCTGCACACGCTGCAGCCCTTGCAAAGCAACTCGGTGCATTAGTTGGCTTGCAGAAGCTTGGATGCAATTTGGGCATACTAAACAATTCGGACATAATTCCGATTCATAAGGCTGCACAATCGGGATTTATAGAAGGATTTAAATATTTACATAGTGTAGGCCAAGATATAAATGCGAAATCTGATATTGGCACCACATCTATGCATTTTGCAGCTCAATACGGACATGTAGATATGCTGCATCTTTTAAAAGAATTTGGAGCTGATGTTAATGCGCAAAGTGATTACGGTACAACGCCAGCACATCTGGCAGCTCAATATACAAATGTATTGGCGCTTAATGCTTTGCATGAATTAGGGGCTGATTTTAATTTGAAGAATGAAGATGGACATACACCAAAAGATTTAGCTCGTGGCTACGCAAAGCATTTTTTTGAGGGTCTGGAATATCTTTCTAGGCATAATACAACAGGCGGAAAACTACCCTATCCCTCGCCCTAATTAAAACCCGCGCCAGAAAGTCTTATATGTCTCGGTAATCGCTGCCATAGCCAAAGGTTTGGCTATTACAGGCGCAATTTCCGGATTTTCACCCACAGCAGCGACAGCCAACATACGTCCTGCGGCTTTGGCACAAGCGACCGCCTGCTCTCTTAAATCCGGCATCGGGATCGTCGAGAAGAAGAGCAGCGCATACGGCTCAATCCCGTTTAATAATTCCAGCGGCGGATTAAGCGGACAATCATTCGCCGGCAACCCAAAACGCCAGTCAGAGCCAGCCGGCACACCCATGCGCGTCGCTTCTTTTGTCATCACATAAACCAGTTCGTCGAATTCTGTCGGAAACGGCACGGATTCTTTTTCGCGCTTTTTCTGGATCAGATTGTATTTTGCGAGTCTCCATCCGGCAGCGCCCGCCAGACCGCCAAGGCAATCGCCCAGCGTCCAGCCATCGCGTGAAATTTTCTTTTCGATCAACACGTCGCAAAGCTCCTGCGCGGCAAGCTCGTAACTCATGCAGCGCGTCGCATATTCGATCAAAAGGCGGAAAGCCTCACAACGCGGAATACCGTCATCTTCCCAGGAGATCAGCATATGATGCACAAGTGTCATCAACATGTCATGAAAAGCGAATTCACAATCAGACCAGTCCTCGATGGCAAGCCTTGCCAATTCGCGTCCGCGCTCCGTATTCGTGTCGATCAGATGCGGCTGGAAGTCTATCCATTCCGGCAGATCGCCTTCGAACGGATCGCATTCCAGCATCAGGCTGATTTTATTCAAGCTGACCTGCAGCGTTTCATCGGGGTTTTCAAAGAAGAAAGCCGTCTCGGTCAGAATGCCTGCCATAACTTGCAGCATGACGCGGATATCGACTTCCGTTGACAGGGATTCGTCCGGCTGCTCTGCCGAAACATTGGCTAATTTTGCGAGATTCGCATGAAGAAGGTGAGCGACCTCGACCTTCGCGACGTTCGTTATTGACATGTGCTTTGCGTACTGAATTTTAAGGTGGGGTAGTCGTAAGGTAGGATTAGTCTGTGGAGCGAATCGGGGACAGATACTGCATCCCCTTGATTCGTTTATACTAATTCAAAATCTCGGAACCGTAAACGCCCCAGAGATACTTTTTTTCCGTCCAGCCTTCATAGGTGCCAAATTGCAACAGGCACATGGCATCGCGACATTCTTCGACGTGGCTGACCGTACCGGGCTCCAGCAATGCCACAAGCTTCTCCTTATCCTCGGCTTCAAACGCCTTAACCGGTTCTTTTGACTCGATAATTACCGTTCTGTTGCCGGATAAAAGTAACTTATGCACCCATCCAGTTTCGCCTGACGGATCCTTGATTTTGCGCCATGCGTCGTATTCCTGAACGATCTCAACCGGCAGGCCTGATTTTTTGTAAACCCATTTAATTGGGTAATCCATGGATGGCCCCGTACGGACAAAGGCATTATCCGATTTCAAGGACGCAAAGCGCGGGATCGGCAAGCCGGATCCTTCCATCGGATCGGCAGCGAGAGCGGAAGAAGCGAAAAATATTAGAAAAAGAACAAGATATCGCATGAAAGACTGGATTTTGCTCGGGTTGGGTATTTATAAGCACTATATGATGAATGAATCCAAAATCAAAGCCGTCGTTTTCGATGTCGGGAATGTCCTGATCGACTGGGACCCGAAACATCTTTATCGCCAATTAATTGAGGATGAAGCGGAGATCGATAAATTCCTGACCGAGATTTGCCATTACACATGGAATCTGGAACAGGATCGCGGACGTTTATGGGCCGATGCGGTTGCCGAGAAGATCGCGGAATTTCCCGATCATGCCGATTTGATCCGCGCCTATGATGAACGCTGGGCCGATATGGTATCCGGCCCTATTCAAGGCAGCGTCGATATCCTGATGAAATTAAAAGACTCCGGCGTTCCACTTTATGCGATCACGAATTTCTCGCGCGAGAAATGGGATATCGCGACAAAAGTTTTTCCGTTCCTGAACGTCTTTCTCGGCGTGACCGTTTCTGCAGATGTCAAACTTCTGAAACCCGATCCGGTAATTTACAACCACTTCCTGAAAACATTTGATCTCGATCCATCGACACTTTTGTTTATCGATGACCGCCAGGAAAATGTTCAGGCAGCGATTGATTGCGGTTTTCAGTCCGTACAGTTTTTTACGCCAGAGAAGCTTGCAGAAGATTTGAAAGTTTTTGGATTATGAAGAACTTCCGCATTTCCGTTGCGCCGATGATGGACTGGACAGACCGTCACTGCCGGTATTTCCACCGTCTCTTATCCCCCAATTCCGTTTTGTATACAGAGATGGTGACGACGGGTGCGCTTTTATTCGGTGATGCGGAACGTCACTTGCGCTTTTCCGCACAGGAACATCCAGTCGCACTTCAACTCGGCGGATCGGAACAAGATGCCCTCGCCAAATCCGCAAAGCTCGGCGAAGATTTCGGCTATGATGAGATTAATCTTAATTGCGGGTGTCCATCCGACCGCGTGCAAAAAGGTAAGTTCGGCGCGTGCCTGATGGCGGAGCCAGATCTGGTTGCCGATTGCGTTTCCGCAATGTCGGCGCAAGTAAAAATTCCAGTCACAGTTAAATGCCGCATCGGCATCGATGACAGCGAAGATTATGAATTTCTCAATACCTTTATTGAAAAGGTAAAAGAAGCGGGCTGTCAGACTTTTATTATCCATGCGCGCAAAGCGTGGCTGAAAGGTCTATCGCCGAAAGAAAACCGTGAAATTCCGCCGCTCAATTACGATCTTGTAACGCAGATCAAAAACAACCATCCCGACCTGACCATCGATATTAATGGCGGATTAAACACGCTGGATCTGGTCAAATCCGTTTCACATCTCGACGGGGCGATGATCGGCCGCGAAGCCTATCAAAATCCCTATTTTCTTGCCGAGATCGAAAACGCCCTCAACGGCCTTTCTTTGCCGGACCGTTTCGATATCGCCCGTGCCATGATCCCCTATATCGAGGATCAACAAGCCCGCTTTAATACGCCGGTTCACACGATGACCCGCCATATGATCGGCTTATTTAACGGGCTTCGTGGGGCTAAATTATGGCGTCAACGCCTGTCTGACGCCCCTCAAATGAAGAACCCTGCCTTTATCCTGCCTCTGCTAGAGCAAATACAGGCTATACAGCTTTCCCCTGTCGCGGCTTAAAAAGCCTAAATTTCCTCCATTGCCCCCTTGATGATATAGTCTAAGTCACTACAATTACAGGCTGACTCGGCTTTTGGGAACTTTATGGACTGGCACCGCCTCGACCGCGATAAAACGAACGATATGATCAACAGCGTGAAATCCGCTGCGGAATCGTCATTGTTTTCGCCGGTGACATCCGAGGCGAAATGCGCCCGCCTGCCTTTTTATTCAAATCATCTTCTTTATCGCCTGACCAATTTCTCTTCCATGCCGACCTTCACCATGGATTTTATCGGCGATGGCGACAAATATCTTTATCTGGACGGCTCCGACTTCCCCATCAGGGAAATAAATATCGCCAATGGTCTTCAACTCAATGAAGACAATGTTATCGCTTATTTGAACTTCTATTTCTTCAATGTGCGCACCGAGGACGGAGATATCTTGATCCTGCGCAATGCGGATGAAGGCCAGTCTATCGATCTATATGACGATGAACGCCGGGAAAATCTCTATGTCGAACCGGATGATTTTAAAATCGAGCAAGACCCTATTTCGGGCGCTTTTGTCGTCCATGCCCCACTTTATTACCTTGGCGGGCTGGTTGATGCTAAAATAGTAGTAACGGCTGAAGGTAAAGTCACGGTCGTGCCGATTAAAATGCTGACAGGCGGAATGCAATAATGAGTGATACCCTACACGAAGCTTTTGGACAGATGGGCCAGACAGGTCCTAATTATATTCATCCTAATGCGGATGAAATTGTTCGCGATGCGGTTACTTTATTAAGTGAAATTCCTGAAGGCAAAGCACTGACACCGCTTATCAAGGATTTGAATATTGCGATTCGGGTAATTATCGGAAAAGAACCAGGTTTTTTTGTTCCCGACGAAAAAACAATTACCCTCATACTCCCTAAATTTTTAACTGCTGTAAATCCATTCGAAACTGCTTGTAATCTCGGTTTAGCCATAAAAGAGATTGAGATAAACATGGTTAATATTCAAAGACTTAAAGCTGATCCTCAAATATTAAACAAAAAATTAATTGACATAGTCTTGGAAATGTGCAAGATTGTGAGTGAGTTTGAAGATGTGCATAAACATACGAAACTCGTTGACCTGTTAACTAAATTGGGTCATTCTGATGTATATAAACTTTATAAGGCCAAAGCCTCCTACCAAGAGATGGCAAACCTTATACTTAAGAGTAATTAGAGAGGGTTTAAAAATGAGAAAATTAACAGCAGCAGCAGTTAGATCAGCTTCGAGAAGCCTTGAGCACGGTCATTCAGGTCCAGTAATCGGGCTTGGTAGCGGTAAATAATTAGCTCGGCATTTAAGGAATTCCGAATCAGGCCGCTTCGTTGCGGCCTTATTCATGCCTGAATTTCTGAGAACGGACTATTATAAAATTTTGAAAAACTGGCGAACGAAATGATAACCTATTCTAAGCATTTGATTTAATTAGAACTTAAAAAGATACAGACAGGCCGCAGCCGCATTTACCTTTTTCATTGGGATTGGTAATTTCGATCCGACGATTGCCTACACTATCTTCGACATAATCAATCGTCGTGCCGAAAAGCATTAAGACATCGGTTTTCGGAATAAAGATAGTCAGCCCTTCTTCTACTTCCAGACGGTCATCGCTCGGATCGATTGTATCATCGGTAACGCCGCGCAAATCATATTCATTGCCACCGCAACCTTTGCCTTTAAGAATCATCAGGCGCAAACCCGCATGACCGTCTACCACGCGCTTTAAATGCTCGCGGGCGGCAGGAGTTACTTTTACTTCGTCTGTGGTCAGGCCAAACATTGATACCTCATGTAAACATATTCAGTTGCAGCTTGGCGGTTTCCGCCATACAGGACGGATCCCAGGTCGGTTCCCAGACTATCTCGACATCGACATTGCCCACGCCCGATAATGGGAAAATAGCCCCCTGTACCATGCCCGGCATTTCCTGCGCCACCGGACAGGCCGGCGATGTCAGCGTCATCTCAACAGCGATATCGGAAGTCTGATCCGGCTGGTCGGTGATCACGATCTTATAAATCAAACCCAGCTCGTAAATATTGACCGGAATTTCAGGGTCGAAAACTTCGCGCAGATTGGCGACGATCTGCTTCCACAAAGGATGATCTTTTGATCCCGTGACATTCGGCGGCTCCGCCATCTCGTCGAAATCATCGCCGAGAGCGTTGCGGATCATTTCTTCATCTGCGACTGGGTCCATTTTCATGCGAATAACGATTTAACTTTCTGCAAGGCTTCGACAAGCCGCTCTATATCTTCTTTCGTATTATACAGGCCAAAGGATACACGCACTGTTGCATCGACTTTGAATTTCGCCATGAGCGGCATACAGCAATGATGCCCTGTCCTGACCGCAATTCCCATTTGGTCCAGCACCATGGCGATATCGGAAGGATGAGCTGCATTCATGGTAAAACTTATTATAGCTGCTTTCGGCGCTGCCGTGCCAAAGATATGCAGCCCTTCAAATTTTTGTAGTTCTTCGGTAGCATAACAAAGCAATTCCTGCTCATGCGCCGCGATATTTTCCATGCCTATGGACGACATATAATCAATCGCCGCACCAAGCGCGATCACTTCCGCAATCGCCGGTGTTCCGGCCTCGAATTTTGCCGGAGCAGATTTATAAGTAACCTCGTCAAGCGCGACGGTTTCGATCATATCGCCGCCGCCCTGATATGGGTCCATGGCTTCCAGCAATTCATAGCGGCCATATAGAACGCCGACACCTGTCGGACCGTAAAGCTTATGCCCCGTGAACACATAAAAATCAGGGTCGAATGTAGACAGGTTTACTTTGGCATGAACGACCGCTTGGGAGCCATCAAACATGATCTTGATATCGGGATTATGTTCTCGTGCGATCTTCGTAATGACCACTACATCGTTGATCGTGCCAAGTGCGTTTGAAATATGCGTCACCGACACAAGTTTCGTCTTGTCGGATAGAAGATTTTTATAAGCGTCCATATCCAGACTGCCGTCTTCCAGAACCGGAATATATTTAATCACCACGCCGATCTGATCGCGCAGCATGGACCAAGGCACTAAATTGGCGTGATGCTCCATTTCGGACAGAATAATCTCGTCGCCTGCTTTCAGGAATTTGCGACCGTAAGCCTGTGCCACCAGATTGATGGCCTCTGTCGTATTACGCGTAAAGATAATCGTGTTTTCGTTTTCGACGCCAAGAAAATCCGCCACTTTATGGCGCACGGCTTCAAATTCCTGTGTTTTCTGCGCCGAGAATTTATACAGCCCGCGATGGATATTGGCGTATTGCTCGCTCATGGCTTTTGCCATGGCATCGATCACGACTTGCGGCTTTTGCGCACTCGCCCCCGTATCCAGATACACAAGCGGCTTACCGTTCATCATGGATGACATGGAGGGGAAATCAGATCGCCACCCATTAAGTGGCAAGGAAATTAGCTTTGGCTCAGCCACGCAATCGCCCTTTCCGAAATTTCCTTCTGTGCCGCTTCATAAGTTATTTTTTCCAAAGCCTGACCGATAAAGGCTTCCAGCAATAATTTGCGTGCTTCAATTTCACTTAAACCACGGCTGCGCAGGTAGAACATTGGCGTTTCATCGAGAGCTCCAGTCGTCGAACCATGCGAGCATTTGACGTCATCGGCATAAATCTCAAGCTCGGGCTTGATATTCATCTCGGCCAATGGCGACAGCAGCAAATTGTTCGAAAGCTGATAACCATCCGTTTTCTGGGCAATCTGGTCGACGAAGATTTTACCCTGGAAAACACATCGAGATTCATCTTTGAGGATATTCTTGTAAAGCTGATTCGACTGGCAATGCGGCGCTTTATGCTCGATTAAAAGTGTCGTATCGGCGTGCTGTTTACCGGAAATCATGTTCAGCCCTGAAAAGCTGCATTGTCCATTTTCTGCCAGTAATTCACCATGCAACTGGTTGCGGCTCAGGCCTGCTCCTGTTGTAATGGTAAAGGTTTCGTAATTGCCGTCACGCTCTACCGTAACATGTGTATTATGCGTGCAGACAGATTCCATACTGTCTTCGATAATGCGGTAATGACGAAAGAGTGCATTCTTGCCGACGCGGATTTCGGTGACGCCGTTGCGCCAATATGCGCCTTTGCCGCTGTAGTACTCGAACAAGGTCGCATCGGCATTATCCGCGACGCAGATAAACATACGCGGATGCGTTAGCTCTCCGCCTTTGCCCTCATGCACGATATTATGATGCTGCTGATCGACAAATTGCAGGAAAGTCGCTTTATCCAGAAATGCGTTATTGGCATGCCACAGCATCATGTCATGATATGGGTGATCGCCAGGGACAGAAGCTTCCAATCTCTCACGCGCCCAGTCTGGCGCGTCATCGATAGCCGTGCCGTCATTAGGCACATAGGTCAAATTCATCTTCTTCAGCCGAGCCGGAAGATTGGTATACTTCCAACGTTCCAGTTTTGGCTGCGGCAAGCCGAATTCTTCGAGTTTGGATTTTGACCGCAGACGCAGCGCCTTGACCCAATCAGCCGAGTCTGGCTGATCGCTCCAGCCTTGCAAGGCAATCTCGGATGTATCGGCTTTGAAACGTGTTTTGCTGAAAGGAATCGCGTTCATCAGGCCGCCTCGCCGATACCGGCATATCCTGTTGCTTCAAGCTCTTTCGCCAGCTCCGCGCCGCCGGTTTTGACGATCCGGCCTTTTGCCAGAACATGCACGACATCCGGTACGATATAATCAAGCAAGCGCTGGTAGTGCGTAATCACGAGGAAAGAACGCTCAGGGGAGCGCAGCTTGTTGACACCATCGGCAACGATGCGCAGCGCGTCAATATCGAGACCTGAATCCGTTTCATCGAGGATGCACATTTTCGGCTCAAGCAAGGCCATTTGCAAAACCTCATTGCGTTTCTTTTCGCCGCCCGAGAAACCGACATTGACCGCACGTTTGAGCATCTCATTATCGATGCCTAGTTCCTTGGTTTTGGTTTTCATGAGCTTGAGGAAATCGAGCGCATCCATTTCCGCCTCGCCCTTCTGGCGGCGAATTGCGTTAACGGCAGTTTTTAGAAATGTCGTTGTCTGAACGCCCGGAATTTCAACCGGATATTGGAACGCCAAAAACATTCCGGCGGCAGCCCGTTCTTCCGGCGCCATTTCGAGAATGTTCTCGCCGTTGAGTAAAATCTCGCCTTCAGTCACTTCGTAATCGCTGCGACCCGACAGGACGTAAGACAGGGTGGATTTCCCTGCCCCGTTCGGGCCCATGATCGCATGGACTTTTCCGGCTTCAATCGTCAGATCGAGACCGTTCAGGATTTGTTTGCCGTCAATTTCGGCGTGGAGGTTTTTGATTTCGAGTAGCATTTATATTACCTATTTAGTGTTTCGTACAAATCATTCCAATCAGGATTCTCTTCTACAATACGTTTGATTTTCCAGTCTCTATTCCATTTCTTCATCTGCTTTTCTTTAGTAATTGCAGATTCAGCTGTTGGATGTTCTTCGTACCAGACCAAATTTCCTAAACCGTATTCTTTTGTAAACCCTTCTACTTGCTTTTCTTTGTGTTCATATACTCTTCGATTTAGATCAGATGTAACTCCTATATAAATAGTGCCGTTCTTCATATTCGAGACTATATAAACCCAAAATTTCTTTTCCATTTCTTCTACTTTTCCGTCATTCCCGCGAAGGCGGGAATCCATCTTGCAGTGTCACGATGGACCCCCGCCTTCGCGGGGGTGACGATTGCTAAAACCCTTCATTACGTTCTTTCTTCTTTGCCCTGATTAAACGGAAGATGCCCATACCGCTAATCATCGCCCAACATAATTCTTGTGTAATAGCGCCTAAATCGCCGCCGTCGAAATTGGCCATACAGCCGATGAGTATTAACAAAGCGCCGATACCGTTAATCGCGTAATACCAGATGTCAGAGCCCTTAGCCAAACCGCGCTCTAACATGAAATACATCAGGATACACATGATGGAGCCGACAACCCCGATAATCGTAAATACTGCGTCCATAGCCTACCCCTTTATAATTAAAAACATGCCTACAAGCGCGATCATCGCACCGAGAATTTGTGCCGGACGGATAATTTCGTTCAGCAAGAACACACCCACGATCATTGTAATGCTGACCGCGCAAAGTGTTTGCAAAACACCGACCAGAGCGGCAGAGCCGCCTGCCTTATAGGAAAACACGAGAAGGATATTTGCCGCTGCGAGGCCTATTCCGGCAAAAGCCGCAGGGATAATACCCGCCATGTTCCAGTTCATTGGATTTTCAACGGCGTTTTCCAGTCGCGCCGCATAAAAACGATTCGCAAACATAAAAGCGATAGAGGTAATCGCCATCGACACCGACAACACCATCGCCGCCATCGCCGGATCGATTTTGACATTGGCGAGTTTCAGCAGGACATTGCGACTGGCAAGTCCGGCACCGGAAAGAATTGCGAGTGCCCACCAGTTATTCATCTGATGTGCCCATTTTTGTGGATATCATGCGAATTTTCAACAGCAATAGCCGTTCTCAAATCTTTAAAGAACTTCAAAATTTCAACTGTTAGAACATCTTGATTAGGGAAAGACATGGGTCCAGACTTAAGATATCTTGTCCGATATTCCGAATTATTTATTTCATTAAAAGTAAAGATAATAGAAGTCATCGTATCTGAAAATACGAAGCCTAATTTTTTTGCCAATCGCATAAGCTTATGTAACTTATGTCCACGATAACACTTGCCGCTTTTCGCATATATGTATGTCTTCAGTCCTAATTCAGCTGAATGGGAATAAAGATATAACCGCGAATAAAGTGAATCATCGCCTAAGCTTTTTAGATGCTCCGCTGAAGTATAATAGCTTTCTCCAAAATCAAGATAATCATTGCACGTTAAACAATCCATTATCCCACGCTCCCCTCAAGTGAAATTGCCACCAATTTCTGTGCCTCAACAGCGAACTCCATCGGTAGGTTTTGCATCACTTCGCGGCAGAAGCCGTTGACGATTAATGCTGTGGCTTCTTCTGCGGACAGGCCGCGTTGCTGACAATAGAACATCTGGTCTTCGGAGATTTTGGACGTTGTAGCTTCGTGCTCTAAACGTGCCGTGCGGTTTTTGCTTTCGATATAGGGAACGGTATGCGCCCCGCATTGATCGCCGATCAAAAGGCTATCACATTGTGTAAAGTTGCGTGCGCCTTCCGCGCCGCCCAAAACGCGCACCAAACCGCGATAAGTTGAATCCGATTTTCCGGCGGAGATGGTTTTCGCCACGATGCGGGATTTGGTATTTTTGCCCATATGGATCATCTTCGTGCCGGTATCGGCCTGCTGATACCCATTGGTGATGGCGACCGAATAGAATTCACCTTGGGAATTATCGCCTTTTAAAATGCAGGATGGATATTTCCATGTGATCGCGGAACCTGTTTCCACTTGCGTCCATGAAATTTTGGAATTTGCACCTTCACAGATACCGCGTTTCGTCACGAAATTGTAAATTCCGCCCTTGCCTTCTTCATCGCCGGGATACCAGTTCTGAACAGTCGAGTATTTAATCTCGGCATCATCATGCGTGACAAGCTCGACCACGGCAGCATGCATCTGGTTTTCATCGCGCATTGGCGCGGTGCAGCCTTCAAGGTAGGAAACGTAAGCGCCTTTATCGGCGATGATCAGCGTGCGCTCGAATTGGCCCGTGTTCATTTCGTTGATGCGGAAATAGGTCGATAGCTCCATCGGACATTTAACACCCGGCGGGATATAGACAAACGAGCCATCCGAAAACACGGCGGAATTCAAACAAGCATGTTTGTTATCTGTATAAGGAACCACAGAGCCGATATATTTTTTGACGAGGTCAGGATAATCTTTAATCGCTTCCGAAATCGCGCAGAAAATAACGCCGGATTCTTTGAGCTTGGCACGGAAAGTCGTGGCGACAGATACAGAGTCAAAAACGACATCGACGGCAACACCAGCCAACATTTGCTGTTCACGCAAGGGAATACCGAGCTTCTTATATGTTTCTAAAATTTTCGGGTCGACGTCATCCAAACTCTGCGGCTTGTCTTTCATAGATTTTGGCGCTGAGTAATAATAGGCTTCCTGATAATCAAAGCCTGGATAGTCGAGCTTCGCCCAGTCCGGTTCCGGCATGGTTAGCCAGTGACGATACGCTTTCAACCGCCATTCCAGCATCCATTCGGGCTCGCCTTTTTTGGAAGAGATCAAGCGGACGATATCTTCGTTCAAACCCTTTGGAGCCTTATCGGATTCGATATCGGTGACAAATCCGGCTTCGTATTTGTTCAGCTCTTTTACTTTTTCAATCGTTTCTATATCAGGCATCTTTTATTTCCAGTGGAACTTCTTGAGCGGCGCGGACGGGGATCAAAAGATCGCTTAGAGGCAATCCGTCGAGCGCGGTTTTTATGGTTGCGTTGACTTTTGCCCACTTGCCGGACATGGGGCAAATTTCCTGAATAGAACAATCATCGTCGCTGCCTTCGATACAGGCGGTCAGCGCAATCGGACCTTCGAGCGCGGTAATAAGTTCAGTCACCGAAATCTCTGCCGGATTGCGCTCCAGCATGTAGCCGCCATTGACGCCGCGTGTTGAAGCGATCACACCCTCTCTCGAGAGCAGCTTTAAGACTTTGGCCACCGTTGGCTCGGGAATGCCACTTGCCGTGGACAGGCCGGACGCGGTCATCAAACGGCTTTGGTCCCGCGCCAAAAGGCTCAGGACAACGACCGCATAATCGCTTAATTTCGATAGTTTAATCATCCCATAAATCCGTCAAAAATCCGTACGCATTTAGTACTCTTTGACGCCCCGTTTTTCAAGGATATAATGACTCGCAACAAGAGGGGTTACATGAGTCGCTATCTGGTTCCGGTGTATATAATCACCATATTTTTAAGCGCTTTTCTCCTTTTCGCCGTGCAACCTATGGTTGGGAAATTCCTGCTGCCTTCGCTGGGCGGGACGCCCGCCGTCTGGAACACTGCCATGCTGTTTTTTCAGGTCTTGCTGCTGGCCGGCTATATCTATGCCCATTTGCTAGCCAAGATCAAAAAACCGCAAGTGCAGGCCCTTTTGCATTTAGGCTTGATGGCGCTGGCCACTCTTGCCCTTCCCTTGGCCCTACCGGCGGAAATAAACGATCCGAGCAAAGAGCCGGTCTTGTGGCAACTTAAAACCATGATCGGGATGGCTGCCGCACCCTTTTTTATTCTCTCGGCCTCGGCCCCGCTTTTGCAAAACTGGTTTTCGCGCACCGATCACCCGAACGCCCATAATCCATATTTCTTGTATGCGGCCAGTAATATCGGCTCGATGCTTGCCCTTCTCACCTATCCGATTGTGACAGAGCCGCTTTTAGCATTGCATGAACAATCATGGCTGTGGAGCGCGGGATATTTCCTGCTTGCGGGGATGTTTATCCTCTGCGCGCTCACACCTAAATTCCACAAGGCAAAAGAACAAATTATAGAAGCCGAGGATCGTCCGGTTTCTATTAAAACAAAACTGATCTGGATTTTCCTGGCATTTTGTCCGTCCTCTCTTATGTTGGGCTATACGACCTATGTGACCACGGATGTCGCGTCGGTTCCGCTATTCTGGGTTATGCCGCTCGCACTTTATCTCGGCACCTTTATTATAGCGTTCTCCAGCAAGCCGTTTTTTCCGTTGCCTGCGACGCGTATTCTACAGGCTATTTTATTAATCCTGTTGTCGTGTATCCAGATATTCAGCCTTGGCAGCAATGGCGCATGGTTGTTAATTGCTTTCCATGGCGCTCTTTTCTTCTTCACTTCTCTTATGTGCCATCAGGAACTGGTCGCGCTGAAACCAAAAACCTCGCGCCTGACGGAGTTTTATCTTTATTTGTCCATCGGCGGTGCGCTCGGCGGCGTGTTCAATTCGCTCATAGCACCAATTCTGTTCAAGTTGCCGTATGAATATTACATCGTAATTATCCTGTCGCTTTTTGCGCGTCATGCATCGGCATCCATTACCAAAGACCCGGAATTTAAAATTACAAAGTTCAGTTTTAAAGAAATAGCACTTTTCCCCGGTGTCTTGTTGATCGGCTGCGCTGCTGCGCTTATCGATCATTTCCTGATTAGGGGCATCATGGTTGTTGTGACCCTCATAGCCTCGCTTTTCCTTATCAATCGCCGCGTGGCTTTTGTAACAACGGTTGGCGTCGTTCTGCTTTTCAATCCACCGAATTCATGGATGAAGATGAAAGAAAGCGTTTTGATCGCACGCAATTTCTTCGGCGTATTGCGTATTCAGGACTATAAAGAAACCGGCGTGCGTGTATTAAGCAACGGAACGACATCCCACGGCGCGCAGGCGCTCGACCATAATTTCAAAAGAATACCCCTGACCTATTATCATCCGGCAGGTTCGGTCGGCGATATTTTCAGTGTCTTGGATTCATCAGATAAACCGCAAAAAGTCGCTGCACTTGGGCTTGGCATCGGCAGTATTGCCTGCTACACGCACCCACGTCGAGAATTTGATTTTTACGAGATCAACCAGCAAGTTATCGATGTATCGGAAGACCCAAAATATTTCAGTTACTTAAAAGATTGCGAAAGCCCTTATAAAATCATTCTTGGTGATGCGCGTCATAAAGTAATGGAAATGCCAGATCATAATTACGATATGATTTTCGTCGATGTGTTTAGCTCTGACAATATCCCGATCCATGTCATGACGCTTGAAGCTATTCAAAGGTACAAGACAAAGCTAAAACCCGGCGGCTTTATTGTCATTCATGTATCAAACCGCTTTTTCAATTTAGAAAAGGAAGTCGCAGCTATTGCCAAAGCCTCCGGCATGACGGCCTTGGTGCGCTATGCCAAAGGCGGAGATGTTCTCGGGACAAAGATCAAGCACAACCCGAATATCTATACGGTAATGTCAGATAACCCCGAGATCATCACTAAATTTAAAGCCATGAAATGGAAAGACATTCAAATTCCGGACGATATGCGCCCATGGACGGATGATTACGCCAATATTATACGGGCGTTTAAATGATTACTTCGTCTTCTCGAATTTAATATCCGGATTTTTATCCTGCGTATCGTTCAAATGCCACGCATTACGCGCCATAAAGACAGGGTCGCCGTCGTGGTCTTCGGCAATCGCACCACGATTTGAATCCAGAAACGCCTTCATCTTGGCGTTGTCATTCGAGCGCACCCAACGCGCTGTATACAGGCTCGTTTGCTCGAATTTGACAGGCAGCGAATATTCCGTCCGAATACGGTCAGCGAGAACATCGAATTGTAGCATACCGACAACGCCAACGATCCATGAGTTCTCGTAAAGCGGTTTGAAAATCCGGGCTACGCCTTCTTCCGCCAGTTGCTGAAGCGCGTTACCGAGATGTTTCGCCTTCATCGGGTCTTCGGGCAGCACACGCTGTAAATATTCCGGCGCAAAAGACGGAATGCCGGTAAAGGTCAGTTTTTCGCCTTCGGTTAACACATCGCCAATACGCAAATTCCCGTGGTTCGGAATGCCGATAATATCACCTGCATAGGCTTCTTCCGCCATCTCGCGTTCTTGCGCAAAGAATAAAAGCGGCGAATGGATGACCATCGCTTTGTCGGTACGCACGGGCGTTAATTTCATGCCGCGTTTGAACGTGCCTGAACACAGTCGCGTAAAAGCGATACGGTCGCGGTGTTTCGGGTCCATATTCGCCTGAATTTTAAAGACGAACCCCGTTACCTTGTTTTCATGCGGATCGACGGTTCTTTGAGCCGTTGTTTGCGGACGCGGTGACGGCGCATAACGGCCAATCCCTTCTAAAAGCTCTTTTATGCCAAAATTGTTAACGGCGGATCCAAAGAACACAGGCGTCATATCTCCTGCCAGATAGGCCTCACGTTCGAAAGGTGGACACACGCCGCGGATCATTTCAACATCTTCGCGCAGTTTCTCGGCAAGATCGGCAGGTAATTTTTGATCGATCATTGGGTCGTTCAAGCCGGAACAAGTGAATGTTTCCAGCAGCGCCGCCCCTTTGCTACGATCGAATAATACCAGTTGATCGTTGATCAAATCGTAACAACCTTTAAAATCGCGGCCCATGCCGATTGGCCATGAAGCCGGCACGACTTCAAGTTGCAGCTTATCGGCGACCTCGTCCATCAGCTTGAACGGATCTTGGCCTTCACGGTCCATTTTATTGATGAAGGTAATGATCGGGATATTCCGCATACGGCAAACTTCAAAGAGTTTGAGCGTCTGCGTTTCAATACCCTTGGCAACGTCGAGCACCATGATAGCACTATCGACAGCAGTCAGCGTCCGATATGTATCTTCCGAGAAATCCTCATGCCCTGGCGTATCAAGAAGATTGAAGGTGATGTCCTGATAATCAAACGTCATGACGGAAGAAGCGACGGAAATTCCCCGTTCTTGCTCCACCTTCATCCAGTCGGACCGTGCGCGGCGACGGTCTCCCTTGGCTTTAACCGCCCCGGCAAGCTCAATCGCGCCGCCGAACAGCAAAAGCTTTTCGGTCAGCGTTGTTTTACCAGCATCCGGGTGCGCGATAATGGCAAAAGTGCGGCGTTGATCGACAATGGATTTATTTGGTTGCATGGCGCCGGACTATAATGATTAGGCCGGATATATGCAACAATCAGAAAATTTTGAAAAATAGAACGCATTCATTGGAAGTCATAGCGCCATTATATTCTGAATTATCAGACAATGTCGGCCCACCAATTTTACAATTATCGGTTACACGGCCGTAATTGGCAAAAACCGAGCCGGAATTGGGCTGACCGTCGTCCATGAGCTTATCTATTTTTGCCGCCTGCTGAGGCGTGATGCTGCTGAGAGTGTCACCGCCGGTTAAAGAATCATTGCCAGAAAGGCGAACTATATGCACTCCTGTAGGATGCAGAGTTGTCAAACCATCCCAATAGACTTCAAATCCGCCTGAACCAAACGGCGACTCGGGATGCGTTTCTCCAAATGCAGGTGCATTGGGGTTTGCATGACCGTTAATATCCCCTATCAGATTGGCCAAGGCAAGATGCTTCCAATATTGAACAGATTCAAATCTTGAAGCCTCGGCCCGTGTGATAATAGGGGTGCCCCAGGCATACTGGTCTGTACCATCACTCGCTATATAATTATTTCCGTTTCCGTCCTCGCAAAACGTGCTGGAATTACAATCCGGGATTAATACCGTTGCAGATGAAATATCTCCCGGTAACGATTTATATGTATCCTGAAAAGTATATGTCGCGCTTTGTACTGATTTCAGAAATGAAACGACTTTCTTTGCGCGGGCATTCTCAATCAGTTGCTGCCCCTTTAGAACCCCGCCGATTAAGAGACCGATGATAATCATGACAATAGAAAGTTCGACGAGGGTGAATCCTTTATCATTTTTTTGGTCATCTAAAGGGTTCATTAAACCGCGCTCCTCAATTTCAATGATCCATATATCCGGATCCCTATTTTTCGTTCTTAGAATATAGCTATCAGCATCTGATTCTGACAGATCGGATTTAAGCAAAGGTGAAATCCACTTTTTTTCACCTCTTTCATCAGTTTCCTGTATTAAAATACGGCAAATTCCTGAGAGATTATTGATCTTCAAGAGAACCGTGCCGGAGAAATAGGCCCCCTTGTTTATAATGTAATAGAATATTGCATCGCGGTCCAATTGGCGTAATTTGGCTTCAATCCATAGGCCGGTTGCGGTTCTGTCATCCATTAATGCAAATGCCCTGCATGAATCCAGCCTTCGACTTTCATGCGGGCGGCAAGTTTATTTTCTTCCGGATGATGATGCTGATAAATAATGCAAGCTGCTTCAAATGCGAAAGTTTCCGGCACTTCATGATTCTCACGCAGGTCGTTATAGGCGCTCAATGCCGCCGCACGACATTTGCAATCTTTGGGAAGAGTATCGCACATTTTATTTCTTTAGTTTCTTGCCGTAAAGTTCAAGTCTGTGATCGATGAGCTCAAACCCCAACTCGTTGGCAATTTTTTCTTTTAGTTTTTCAATTTCATCATTTTGAAATTCTATAACTTCGCCGCTGTCGAGATCGATCAGGTGGTGATGATGGTCGGTATTGATATCATAGCGAGAAAAATTCTCTTTAAACTCATGGCGAATAACGATGTCCATTTCATCAAGAAGACTGAGCGTACGATAAACCGTTGCAATGCTAATCGATGAGTCGCGTGCTTTTGCGCGCTCGAAAACGATTTCGACAGAAGGATGGTCATGCGCTTCTTCCAACACTTCCAGAATAGTGCGCCGCTGCCCTGTCATTTTAAGGCCTGAATCTGCGCATCGCTGAATAAGCTGTTTCATATCAAAATCTCCTGTGTTTCAGGATTTTAGACATTAAAATCTTGAGTGGCAATTAATAACTTACAGCTGTCATTGTCGGGTGAAGCACGCGGCGCGCAGGGAAAGATAACGTAACTACCGTTCCTTTGCCCGCATCTGAATCGAGGCTTAAATTACCACCATGCAGTTCAACCATGGCTTTGGCAAGTGGCAAGCCCAGACCTGTCCCCTGATTTTCCTTGGCGGCATGAGCCGAATCATAAATCTGACCAAACGGTTCCAAAGCACGCTTGATTTTACTGCGCGGAATGCCAATGCCATTATCCTTAACGATAACAGTCATCTCCCCATCGCTATTCAAGCTTGCATTGATATCGACTTGTCCACCGCGACGTGAGAATTTAACGGCGTTACTAACCAGATTGATCAGCACTTGGCGCAGCAGCCGTGGGTCGGCATGAAGCGGAGGCATATTCTTATCAACATTTGAATAAAGTGAAACGCCGCCGCTGAAAGCGCGCGACGCCATCATGCGCATGACGGATTCAATCGCTTCATCCATATCAACTGGCTGCTCGTCCAGATCGACGCGACCCGCTTCGATCTTAGACATATCGAGGACCTCATTGATAATCTCAAGCAGATGGCGCGCGCTCGTATGGATGTCCCCCATATACTCTACATATTTAGGATTACCCAATGCGCCAAACACCTCGTTTTGCATCATCTCGGAAAAGCCGATAATAGCATTGAGAGGTGTGCGAAGCTCATGGGACATATTGGCAAGAAAAGCGGATTTCGCCACATTGGCAGAATCGGCATGTTCTTTCGCAACGCGCAGCGACAATTCCATTTGCTTACGCGGTGTAATATCCATGATCGTCGTTACCTGAAAACGCCGACGCTGGGATAACTCAAGCGTTGCCGTTGTAAATAACGTGTTTACGATCGATCCATCGTGGCGGATCATTTTCATTTCGCCAGAAGACCTTAATCCACTCTTCACATAACGGTCATGATTTTGCCGGGCCACATCCTGTTCGTCAGGGGTAATTAGAAAAATAAAATCCTCGCCGATTACCTGATCGCGCGACCAGCCAAAAGTCCGCACGAAGGCTTCATTGATGCGAACGACACGGCGGTTATAATCACTGACGATGATGCTGATTTCAGATACGTCAAAAATGGATGTTAAAAGCGAAATAGCATCATCGCGCTCTCGCTCTAAGATAGATTCATCGGAAGAATTAGGCTGCGCCATCAGATCTAGCATAACGACATTGCCGGTAATATCTAAAAGTGGGTTGATCCAGAAACCATAAACGCGAAGCCCGCCCGGAAAACTCGGTAAGGCCTGAATCGTGACAGGAACTTTTTGCTTAAGGCAGACCTCGAAAGCCTGCTCGAAATGCCGTGCGTTTTCGGAGTCCATGAAATCGTATACCTGACGGCCTACGATCTGCTCTTCCTTGCGGTTAAAATACTCAAAGGCGCGGCGATTTCCTTCTTCGACGACAAAATGCTTTCCTTCCGGTTTAATCAATAACCGGGGAACAGGCATGGCATCAAAAAGGGCTTTGTGATCGATCATGAATTTTACTCAATAATAGTAGCAGAAATTATGTATCGGCACTATTAAAGCACGAGTCTTAATAAAAGCTGAAAATTTAGACCGTTCCGAACATCCTGTCACCCGCATCGCCCAAACCCGGCACGATATAGGCTTTTTCGTTCAAATGGCTGTCGAGAGCGGCTGTATAGATGCGTATATTAGGATGTGCTGCCTGAAAGGTTTTCACACCTTCCGGCGCTGCCAAAAGTGACATGAAAATGATATTTTCGGGAACAACACCGTGTTTTATCAATATGCTCGCCGCATAGGCCGATGAATTCCCCGTTCCCAGCATAGGATCAACCAATAAATATGTTTGATTTTTAAACTCCGGCAAACGAACTACATATTCCACGGCCTGATGAGTATCGTGGTCTCTGTAAAGCCCGATATGGCCTATCGCAGCATCGGGAAAAATTTTGAGCAGGCCGGACACCATACCAAGCCCTGCCCGTAAAATCGGCACCACCACAATGCCTGTGACATCGAGAACTGGCAATGACGCTTTCGTCAAAGGCGTTTCGATGTCGACTTGTTTCGTCCCAAGACTTTCCGTCACCGGATACGCCATCAAATGCGAGATTTCTTCCAGCAAAGATCGAAATTGTTGGGTCGGCGTATCCACCTTACGCAACGTGGTTAGCTTATCCTGAATGACAGGATGATCGACGATATATAGATTTGGGAATTCCGCTTTTGTCAGCACGACAACTATTTATCTTTCATATTCGTTACAAATCTTTGCAGCGGGCTTAATTCTTCGTATTTCATTGTCTGCCCGCTTCCGCTGCTCGCAACAAGATTCAAATCATCCAGCAAGTTTTTAAGAAATTGCTGAAGATCATCAGACGGATCAGGCTCTGCTACGCAGCTCGAAAAAGTAAATTCGGCCTGCAGATTTTTTAACTCACTTTTTAAACGCTCGATAAATCTAAAACCGCCTTTGATATCGGCATGTTTAAGCGCGATAACAAGGTCGTCATTCTCAAGGCGATAAACGTCATCGAAGCTGCGCAACCCCTGCCTAAGCGCCGTGGAGATGGCACGAAGTTTAAAATTTCGCGTCTCAAAATCATTTTCTCCGTCTAAACGGATCATTGCCATAGAAAACGGATTTCCGTTACGCCCGCGCCTGTCCAGCTCCCGTTTAACTTCCTGAATCATAAGCGCGCCGATTTTAAAACCCGTAATGTCGTCCATCCCGCTTCCAGACATTGCCAATTCATTCTGCGCTTTATTTAAAAGCATTAGGAAGCGATCATAGCTCTGCGTAAATTTTTCGAACACTTCACGCGCGGGGGGCGTTTGAGATTTTGCCGCATTCAGGGAGATATTTAAATCGTCGGCAGAGCGGCGGATCTCATCGATTAATGCCTTTTGAATAACCGTTTCCGAACCAGATTGGTTTATCCATACGCCGTAGGAATCGGGCAAGCCGGACGGCACACTTTGCGAATAGAAAAAATGCATGAGAAGCGCGGAATGCCAGTGCTGGCAGGCTTCAATAATTTCGGTGATCTGGCTGACCGTCTGGGCGTTTTGTTCTGTCATGCCCAAAAGTATACAGATTCCCTATCTATTCTGGAAGCCATTCCTTACGGAGCTGGTCGAGCGTATCGGTTTTGATCGCCGCCCGGATTTCGCGCATTAACTTAGCAATTGTTGCGACGTTATGCTGGCTGATGATCTGAAAGGCCAGCATTTCCTCGGCTTTCATCAAATGATGGACATAGGCTTTACTAAAATAGGCAGAGGAAGGAAGACCCACCGTTTCATCGAGCGGCGAATCATCGTCGCGATAGCGTTTATTAAGAATATTAATAAAGCCTTTTGGATGACCTTTCATAGACACACGTCCATGACGGGCTTCACGGGTTGGTGTTACGCAATCGAACGTATCCATACCCATTTTAACACATTCGAAAATATCTTCGATCTTGCCGATACCTAAAAGATGGACCGGACGATTTTCTGGTAATCTGCCCACCAGCCAATTAACGATTTCATAGAAATGAACCTTGGTTCCGCCGAGACATCCGCCAACCGCTGTTCCAAAAAACGGACGGCTGGAAACATAGGCAGCTGATTCTTCGCGCAAGTCGCGGTAAACTCCGCCCTGCACCACGCCATACACCCCTTGCGTTCCGTCGTGAGATTTTTCAAACGCGCGGAGCGAACGATCACCCCAACGGTGGCTCATTTGCATGGATTTTTCGGTATATTCGCGTTCCGCATGATAAGGCGTACATTCATCCATCTGAACGACAAAATCAGCCCCAATCTTGCGCTGGATATCCATCGATGTTTCAGGGTTTAAATTCAATATATCACCGCCGCGATAGGAGCGGAAAATCGCGCCGTGCTCTTCATCAATCCTGATAAGGGACTGGTTCTGGTTAGAAACTTTTCGTCCTTTGATTTCACCACCGCTGCTATTGCCGCCACTGCCGGTTCCAAGCGAGAAAATCTGGTAACCGCCACTATCGGTCAAAGTCGGGCCGTTCCACCCCATAAATTTCGATAGACCGCCCATTTTTTGGACAAGGTCAGGCCCTGGCTGGACCAGCAGGTGATAGGTATTCGACAGAACCATATCCGCGCCTGCCTCTTTCAACTGCATGGGGGACAGGCTTTTAACCGTAGCCTTTGTGCCGACGAAAATAAAATTCGGCGTTTCAATCGTACCATGCGGTGTAGTCAAGCGCCCTAGACGCGCGGCAGATGTCGGATCCTTTTTCAGGACCTCGAATTTCATGTTCGGGTATTCGATATTAGGAACTGCAGACAATTTATTCTCCATATAGAAGAACCGCCTATCGGCGGTTCATACATTCATCCGTTTGCACGGGATTTAAATTAAGCAGCCGCTTTCTTGGCAATCGCTTTTTCAACGCGTGTTTTCAACGCGTGAAGATCTGTATCAAGCTTGGCTTTCGTTGTGCTTGTCAGGAATGCGTCCAGACCGCCTTTATGCTCAACAGTGCGCATACCGGCTGCGGAAATGCGAACGGCAACCAAACTGCCTAATGCTTCACTGTACAGTCTCGTGTCCTGAACGTTCGGGAAGAACGTGCGGCGCGTTTTATTGTTAGCGTGGGAAACGTTGTTTCCGAACATTACCTTTTTACCGGTCACTTGGCACTTGCGGCTCATGACAAAAATCCTTGTATTTTAACGTGTTTTGGCTATTTCAATAGAGCCGGACCATATATTAACAGCTCCGGCCCCGTCAAGAATAATATTAGGCTTTTTTAATGACTGAATCTTCGTCCCAATTGCAAGAAATCAAAGACCTTATCAGCTCGATTGTGCAGGATAATGTCCCGCCTGGCAAATCAGTTCCCGACTGGATCGCAAAATCGCAGAAAACCTGCTCTCCCAAGCTTAATCACGCACGGGTCTCCCTGTTTTTTGCCCATCATGGCTTTGCCGAAAAGCTTAAAATAACCGACGCTAACTACGATAAATATGTAAAAGATAACATCGAAGGCACTGGCAAATTGAACCGCCTTTGCCAGTCGGCCAACACGGATTTACGCTTGTATGAGCTCGATACGACCACCCCGACTGTCGATTGCCTGAATGGAGATTCGGCCATGGATACAGACGATATGGTTAAAGCCATAGCTTACGGCATGATGTCAGTCGAACCAGGCATCGATATGATTTCGGCCACCGCCTTCGGCCACGGCTCGGACGCCTCCGCCCGCGCCCTGTATTACTTACATAACGACATATCCTGTGACGACCTGACTGTGGCTCGCCTTTTAAAACCGAATGACGGGCGCAAAGGCTTTGATGCCCTGCAGCAAATCGGCGGTTTTGAAATCGCGGCACTTTGCGGCCTGGTGATCGCGGCAAAACTGGCGAATGTGCCTGTCCTTTTAGAGAGCGAAACAGGCGCGGCAGTCCTTTCAATTCTCAAACATGAGAACGCAGGCATTACGGATCACTGCGCCCTCACCGGCTGGGATGAAATTAAGCTTGGCAATATCTCATATTTCGCGCCTCCTTATGCCGCGCCGAAAGAACCTGGACTTGCAGCGGCAAGTATCATTCCACATTTTAAAAATCAGGTCATCCTGCAAGGCGCAAATTGATCATCAGAAGCAAAACTCTTGTTACTGCACGATGGGTCGCGATTGCCGGACAAACGCTCGCCATATCTATCGCGCATTATGCCATGGGTTTAACACTTCCAGTTGCGGCATGCCTGATGACGGTCGGTGTTTCTGTCCTGCTGAATATCTATGCCACACTGCGTGACCGTAAGACTGGTATCTCGACTTCTTTGGCTTGCGCTTATTTATCCTTCGACGTAGTACAAATGAGCCTGCTTCTTTTCCTAACAGGCGGGCTTGCCAATCCTTTTTACATGCTGCTTCTTTGCCCAGTCGCGATTGGCGCGACAATATTATCCCTGCGCCAGATCGTCTTCGTAATCTTTTTAAGCGTGTTTAGCATCGTTTTATTGGCACATTTCTTCGTGCCATTTACCTTACCGCCCACCGGCGTGAATTCACCGCATAATCTTATCCTGATGGGACATTTTATTGCCTTTTCAATGACATCGATCTTTGCCGCCTTCTTCGGCTGGCGCGCCTCGAGCGAAAACCGAGCCATTCAAAAAGCGCATGAAGCCATCAAGGCCATCATTGCCCAGAAGAAACATTTAAATTCTCTCGGCGCGCAAGCCGCCGCCGCCGCGCATGAACTGGGAAGTCCGCTCAGCACTATCGCTGTTGCTGCGGGTGAATTATCGCGCGATGCCGGACGAAATTCGCCTCTGGCAGACGATATAGATTTGATTATTTCGCAAGTGGACCGCTGCAAACGCATCCTGCAAAAATTCGGTGAAGCGCCGGATGCGGAAACGACTGAATATATCCTCGCCCCTCTGCCGCTCACAAATTTAATCGAAGAAATTGCCGATAATTTCGGTCATGAAAATCCGGGTGTGACGATCGAAATTGAAGATCATTTAATCGAGCCTGTGATCGTGCCGCAAAAGCCCGAGATCGTGCATAGTCTCGGCGTCTATATTCAGAACGCCATCCAGCGCGCCGACGGCTATGTCCGCATTACCTGTTCCGAGAACAAGGATATGGTCCTGATCAAGATACAGGATGACGGCGAAGGTTTCGATCCAGAGATTATTTCCCTGCTCGGGCAACCTCTCTCCCAGCCTTTGAAAGAATATAAAGAACAAGGTGTTGCCCATAAACGCCTCGGCATCTTCATCGCGCAGAACTTGCTGGAAGAACTCGGCGCGCGTACCGTCTACTCAAATGATCTTAACACCGGCGGCGCGATTGTCGCCATTCACTGGGCTAAGGATAAAATGAAATGACAAAATGTCCTGACTTTATACTTTCCTTTAACGTCACTCCCGCGAAGGCGGGGGTCCATCGCGCAGCTTCAGCGTGGATTCCCGCCTTCGCGGGAATGACATCGGAGATGAAATTGCTAATTTGGCGGTTATCATGACCGAAGAAATAAACACAAAAGGCAACCTTCTCATCATCGACGATGATGAAGTCCTCTGTGACCGGATGGCAAAAGCCATGCAAAAGCGCGGCTATGAAGTGCGTACCGCTTACAGTGTCCAAGGAGGCATCGAAGCAGCAAAAGAATTCGAGCCCGAATTTGCCGTGATAGATTTAAGGTTACAGGACGGGAACGGGCTTCAGATCGTCGAGGAAATCCGCAAGACCGTCGATGATTGCCGCATCGTCATGCTCACCGCCTACGGCAATATCGCGACGGCTGTTGCCGCCGTCAAAGCCGGAGCCGTCGATTATCTCGCCAAACCCGCCGACGCCGATTCAATCGAACGCGCCCTTCTACAAACCGACGAGCTCTCGCATCCTGCCCCGCCAGAAGACCCAATGCCCGCCGATCGCGTTAAATGGGAACATATCTTGAGAGTGTACGAACAATGCGGACGCAACGTATCCGAAACCGCTAGACGCCTGAAAATGCACCGCAGAACCCTCCAGCGCATTTTGTCGAAACATGCGCCTAGAGAGAATTAAACTTCAGGTCCATATAATTTCCAAGCCAGAAGCCCTGCTACGAGTACAGCCAGAATAAGCACATAAGCCATCAGGCTCATATAAATAGCCCTATTGATATGGTTCTTATCGAGCCTAGCCGTGGCGTCTTTCGGCCCGAACCAGCCGTGGCGAATGACGCTGCCTTCCAAATCTTCCACCGGACCGCCGAGGGAAATGCCCAGCGCATAGGCGACTGTTGTTAAAGGAAACCCGCCTTCGGCATAACTGGCTTTACCTTGGCGTTTGAAAAAGTAAGGGAAGATTCTTGTAATACGCGCGGTTGGCGTAAAGATCGCGGCGACCGCCATAAACAATCCGGCGATGGTGTTGGGCAAAAGCCCGAAAATCTTTTCAAGGCGCAAAATGAAATCGCCAAAATTTTTGGAATATCCTTCCTTCGATAACGCCCATGCCGCACAAGCCATACCTGCATATAAATAAGCCAAGGGAAGCCCACCGATCAGGTACCAGAAAACCGGTGCGACTAGTCCTTTATCGAAAGCTTTGGGCATATAGGCGACCCCTACTCGCGTGATGCCGTAATCGTCGGTCGTATTTAAATTCTTGCGGGCGGAAATCGCAATCGGGCGATAGCTGCCTTTCTCAAGTTTCGACCCTTCTTTCAAGGCCTGGTGAAGTTTGGATAAAGCCAGCCAGACCGCGCCGCCGGTCATGGTGAACGACAAAAGCAAAATCTCCAGCGCAAGCGAGGGATAATAATGCGTCAACCCGTACCAAGCGCCAAAACCGATCACGCCAGATGCGATGATATACATCAGTCCAAACACCACTCCGCGAAACGACAGAGAAGCCGAAGACCGTTCGACTTTGTAGGATTTACGCGCGAAACCGAAGAGTTTATCGAGAATGCTCCAGAGCCATGGATTAGCATTGCCGGAGATTGGCCCGATTATATATCCAATGATGGAAACAAAGAGAATTGCCCCGAGACAGACGATGATACGGTCCGGGTCGGCCATATCCTGGAAAATCTTATAGAAATTAATGGAGTACATGGGAATCGGGCCTGATTTGGTATATGGTGATGAAATCTACCACTTCCCGCCTTTGTGTTCATATCATTTTCTAGAAATTAACCATTACAGGTATATATTGCGTATATATTAGGAAAAGAGGATATTTCCAGTGCTATACAAATTACACGATCTCCAGCATGCCGTTCTCACCCCCGCCCGTTTCGGCGCCGAGATGACCAAGATGCTGTTCAACAATCCGTTTAATCCATTGTCGTACACCAATCTGGGCCGGACGATTGCCGCCTCATCCGAAATGTTCGAGCGCCTGACGCGCCGTTTCGGCAAACCTGAATTCGATCTTCCCTTTACGACGATCAACGGCAAGCAAGTCACCATTACCGAAGAAGTCATTGCCGAAAAACCTTTCGGCTCTCTTTTGCATTTCAAACGCGCAACGAAACGTAAAGACCCAAAAGTCCTGATCGTCGCGCCAATGTCCGGCCACTATGCCACACTGCTGCGCGGCACGGTCGAAGCCCTCCTTCCGCATCACGATGTCTATATTACGGACTGGGAAGATGCGCGGATGGTGCCGATGAAGGAAGGCCGCTTCAATCTCGACGACTCCATCAATTACATCCGCCAGTTTTTGTCCCTGCTCGGCCCGGATACGCATGTAATCGCGGTTTGTCAGCCAGCGCCGATTGTCTTTGCCTCCGTTGCATTGATGGCCGGTGAAAAAGATCCGAACCAGCCTTTATCGATGACATTGATGGGCGGACCGATCGATACGCGTATTTCAAAAACCGCCGTGACCGAAACTGCTGAAAAGCGCCCTCTTTCATGGTTTAAAAATACGGTTATCGATGAAGTGCCTATTTACTATCCTGGCGCGCATCGCAAAGTCTATCCGGGCTTTTTACAACTTTCCGGCTTTATGTCGATGAATCTCGACCGTCATGTCGGCTCCCATCTCGACTTTTTCAAACACGTCGTTCAAGGCGATGGCGACAGCGCCGAAGCGCACCGCAAGTTCTATAATGAATATAACGCGGTGATGGATCTGGATGCCGATTTCTATCTGCAGACTGTCGATGTCATTTTCCAGCGCCAGCTATTGCCGAAAAGCCAGATGAAATGGCGCGATCCTTTGACAGAGCAGTTGCATGACGTTCTGCCGAAGAATATCAAGCATACGGCTATCCTAACCGTCGAAGGTGAACTGGATGATATTTCCGCGCGTGGCCAGACAACGGCAGCGCATGAATTGGCTTTTAACTTGCCACAAGCAAAGCAATTCCACCATTTCCAATTAGGCTGTGGCCATTACGGTATTTTCAACGGGCGCAAATGGCGCAACGACATCATGCCGCGTTTGCGTCATTTCATGCGCCAGCAGGCTGAATATGATCCGATTCCGGAAGCCGATTTAAAACTGATCCCCGATCTGGCGCCAGAGCGTTACAACCGCGACAAGCACGGCATCGCCGCAACGCGCCGCTGGCTCAAAGAACAAGAGGCCCTCGCCGTTAAAGAGGGTCGTAAATCGAAGTTTTTTGAAGGTAGTGAGAGCTAGCTCGACTTAATGCCGATCGATAAATAAAAATGCAGGCCTTTGGCCTGCATTTTTATAATTTTACATCAAACTATTCAGCTTATAGTGCCAATGCCTGTTTCGCGGTTTGCGCTTGAGCCACCCAGTGCGAGGGAGTAAATTGCCCTTCAGGTGTACCATAAACAAGACGGCGACCCATGACCTGCGCAGCATTCACAAAAACAGATTGAAGAAGTCGCTTTGTTGTATGCTCAGTTAATCTAGAGACATTAGCTGCACGATCAAATAGAAGTTGCGGGTCCAATACAAATGCCGCATCGAATTCTGGTTTTGACGGATCGGCAGGATTGGAAAGAATTCCGGCATAACGGAGTTCAGGCCAAGCCTTAATCAACGGCGTTGTTCCAAGATCAAATTTATATGGTTCGCCAAGATTCTCTACACCACTTGGGCGTGTAAACTTCCAGTGGTGCTGATCGGGAGCAACGACAACAAGCGGCTCACCTTCTACAAGAGTTTTCTCAAGAAGAGTGGCATCTTCCAGCACATAAAGTTCGCTATCTTGATTTACATCAGCCCCTTCTGTGTCTTTTAATGTTTTCAAAGCCTCAAGCATCGCACCGTCACGGAAAGAAAGCGGTTTTAGATTTTCGGACGCGAACGCTTTGTTGTCGGCATGATAAAATTCCTGCAAAAGCCCAACGGCTATTTCGTCAGCTCTGAGAATATGTGCGCCGCCGTTTACTCGACCGAATTCCGCGAGGTTTGTAGCTATGAAATCATCATTTAAATATTCAATCATCTATATCTCCAAAATTTGCTGCTGGGCTGGACAATACATATGAATAAATATTATTACAAGAAATATTACGGAAATAATTTGTTGCGCTATTTAGCTTATTTAGATAACATTGACACAATTCTGACAAAATTGGTGCGCTGCGCATAGTTTAGAACACTCTAATAGGCCAATATGTCCGCGTTTGAGTAATACGAGTGTGTGGAGTTTGAGTTGCTTAACTTTCTAAGAGATGACTTTGTAACTGATGAACTGGCTCAGCCAGCCACAAACCAAAAGACGGTAGAGCTTATCCTGCCTGATGGTTTTGTCCGCGGCGCTTATCAGGCTGGCGTCTTAAAAGTTTTAGTTCCTCACCTTCTCAACGAAGGAGTCGCCATTACACATATATCTGCCAGAAGCATCGGTTCATTGAATGCGGTTATTCTGGCAGGGCTGCTCAATTCCAATCAATCAGAAAAAATACCTGAAATATTAGGTAACGTTTGGCAAGATTTTGGAAAAATCGGCGATATCCCATTAATTCCTCTGCGCAGCCTTCATAAAGTCACTGACTTAGTTAGAACTTTTAATCATCATTCAAAATCATCTTGGTTTTTTCCGCACATGCCAGGACTCGCTCAATTATACTTTTTGGGCATTACCAAAAAATATAATCCTCTCAGTAAACTCGCAGAAATACTCGATAAACACATAACAAAAGAAATGTGGGATGCCATTCGCCACGGTGAGATCGACACATCATTAAGAGTTTCAAAATTAAATGTTGGATTAACCAAGGCCCAAGGTCAGGATGTCTTTGAACCAGTAGACGTTTCCGGCAGCCGTATGAATAAAGATGCGGTATTATCTTCATGTGCCGCAAAAGTATTCGGCTCTCATAATGGCTTTTGGGATGGAACCTATACTCGCAAGAGCCTCTATCCCGCAAAAGCTAGGACGGATATAATTATTTCCATTCCATGCATACCTGATAATGAAGTGCTTACTAAAAGAGAAATGCAAGCCGAGGACGACCGCAGAAGACTTTCTTCTGAAGAAAATTGTACTGTGCTCAGACTTGATCCGCCTTCGAATTATAGCAAAAGCAGTTCTTACAATTTTACATCGCGTCATATAGAATATCTTGATGCAAAGGGTCAGGAAAAAGGGCACTCATGTATCGAAAATGAAGCCGCCAAGCTTGTTTCTTCGCCTTGTCTTGCATATCCTATACAAGCTCTCGGCTAATTTCCGTTTATCTGCTAAAACATCCCTATGCCGGATTTTGCATCCATTTCCCCTCACCTGAATGTCAGGATTTCTCCGCGGGCGCGTAAGCTCATGCTGCGCCTCGATGCTACCGAGCGTAAAATCCACTTGATCGTCCCCAAACGTGCCAGCCTTAAATCCGCCTATGAATTTGCCCGCCAAAACCAGAATTGGATTTATGAGAAACTGGCCACGCTTCCCGATGCCGTTCCCTATCATGACGGCGTTTTAATCCCGGTCCTCGGGCGACAATTGCGCCTGACCATCGACCATGACGATATCTACAAATTAACCAAGGTTTTTATCGAGGATGACCGCTTGGTCGTACGGACCAGCCTCGATAACCCTTCGGGCCGCATTTCGCGTTTTTTGAAGAAAATGGCAGAAGCTGAATTTAAAACCATTGCCGACCAGAAAGCGGTGCGGATTGGCAAGAAGATTAAAGTTCTAACCTTGCGTGACATGAAAACACGTTGGGGCAGTTGTTCAACAGATGGCCGCATGTCTTTGAATTGGCGCCTTATTTTTGCTCCACTTGAGACTTATGATTATGTGATCGCGCATGAAGCGGCACATCTAATCCACGCCAATCATGGTCCACAGTTTTGGAAATTATGTCGGGATTTATCATCAGACTTTTCCACCGGCAGCTCATGGATTGCCGAAAATGCCAATGAACTCATGAGGTTCGGGGCGTTATTTCATCCAGAAAAGAACGAAGAATAACCATAGCCGCATGGTTATCCACCTTCTTTCCTCTTAATTTCCTACCACTTATACCGATTTCTTCCACCAAGTTATTCGCAACCGCTGTGGATAACCTTTCATCCCAAAAAACGAATTTGGCTGACTGAAGTGTTTTTTGAAGCTCGAGGACAGTATCGCGTACCGCCTGACAGCGCTTACCCTCGGTTCCATCCATATTAAGCGGCCAGCCGACAATCAGGCTTTTGGCGTCATATTCAGCCATGAGCTTTGAGAGTTTTTCGGCGTCATCTTTAAGGCGCTTGCGCTCGATGATCGTCACCGGCGTCACGATCCCAGTTTCGATATCCGCAAATGCAATACCGATCGATACCTTACTAATATCCAGCCCCAAAAGCTTTATGCCGGGCTTCAAGGAGGATTTAAATTGGTCTGCGGGAATAATTGGCATTGTTTCCAAAGGTTTAAATTGTTAAATCGTAGGTAACAAGCAAAAACAGAGAGATTATATGACTATTGACCGCGCCACCGTCAAAAAGATCGCCACTCTATCCCGTTTAGAAGTGACCGAGAGCGACCTTGAATATTTCGCCCCGCAAATGGAAGGCCTGATGAAATGGATCGACCAGCTTCAGGAAGTGAATACGGATAATGTCGAGCCGCTGGCATCCGTGTCCGAGATTAACCTGATCTGGCGCAAGGATGAAGTAACCGACGGTGAAAAAGCCGCCGATGTCCTTGCCAACGCGCCTGAAGCGCTTGAAAATTTCTTCGTTGTCCCGAAAATCGTTGAGTAATTAAACATGACCTCCTCCATGCTGAACATGACCATTGCCGAAGCGGCAAAAGCTCTTAAAAACAAAGAATTCACCTCAAAGGAATTAACGCAGGCGCATATCGGCCAGATGGAGAAAATGCGCCATCTGAATGCCTATATCACCGAGACACCAGATCTCGCGCTTAAAGCCGCTGAATCGTCTGATGCCCGACTGCAAAAAGGCGAAGGCCGCGTGTTGGAAGGTATTCCTCTCGGCAACAAGGATTTGTTCTGCTCTTACGATGTACAGACAACAGCGGCGAGTAAAATCCTCGAAGGCTTCAAGCCTAAATATGAATCGACCGTCTTCCAGAATTTGATGAATGCCGGGACCTTTTCTCTCGGCAAACTTAATCTCGATGAATTCGCGATGGGGTCCGCCAACACGACAAGCGCCTATGGTAATGTCATCTCGCCATGGAAACGCAATAACGGAGACAACCGCGATTTAACGCCGGGCGGCTCGTCCGGTGGCTCGGCTGCGGCTGTGGCTGCCGGTATGTGCATGGGCGCAACGGCAACCGATACGGGCGGCTCTATCCGTCAGCCTGCGGCCTTCACTGGCACTGTCGGGATCAAACCAACCTATGGACGCTGTTCCCGCTGGGGCATTGTCGCTTTTGCTTCTTCTCTGGATCAGGCCGGACCGATTGCCCGCAATGTTGAAGACTGTGCGTTGATGCTCAACCATATGGCCGGATACGATCCGAAAGATTCAACATCCGCCAATATTCCCGTGCCTGATTTCACTGTGGCCCTCACCGGCAATGCCAAGGGCCTGCGCGTCGGTATTCCAAAAGAATACCGAATGGATGGCATGCCTGCGGAAATCCTGAAAGTCTGGGACGATGGTATCCAATGGCTCAAAGACGCCGGCGCGGAAATTGTCGAAGTCTCACTTCCGAACACGAAATACGCCTTGCCGGTTTATTACATTATCGCGCCTGCTGAAGCTTCTTCCAACCTCGCCCGTTATGACGGCGTTCGTTATGGTCTGCGTGTCGAAGGCAAAGACCTCACCGAAACTTATGAGAAAACGCGCGCGCAAGGTTTCGGCAAGGAAGTCAAACGCCGTATCATGATCGGCACTTATGTTCTGTCTTCCGGTTACTATGATGCCTATTACACCAAGGCGCAAAAAATCCGCCGCCTTATTCTGAATGACTTCAAAGCCGCGTACGAGAAATGTGATGTGTTGTTGACACCGGCCACACCCTCCGCCGCTTTTGCCATTGGCGAGAATGAAGACGATCCGTTGAAAATGTATTTGAACGATGTGTTTACCGTCACAGTCAATTTGGCGGGCCTGCCCGGCATGTCGGTTCCGGTCGGCTTATCTTCAGACGGTCTTCCGCTTGGTCTTCAACTGATCGGCAGAGCCTTTGATGAGGAAACCGTCTTCCGTGCCGGCCACGTTATCGAGAAAGCGGCGCAGTTCAATGCTCTGCCATTGATCGGCAGCAAAGCAGCCTGATGAAATGAAGCTAGCCCTATTCATTTGCCTGATATGGATGACAAGCCTTTCGGGGCTTGCACATGCATCAGCAAATTCTGAAGCAAATTCAGGGCCTGCGCCAAAGCTAACCGTAGAGAACGAGGAGACAGGGCCAATCTCGATAGATCTTGCCAACAAGGTTTATGAGAATTGCCTTTTTCACATTCCCTCGCGCTTTACACCGGAAGCCCGTGAATATTATTGCGCCTGCAATGCGGCGGCTTTGCGCGGCAATTTTAAAATGGATGAATACCGCGATTTGCAGCGTCAATCCAACCGCAAACCCGGCAATAAGACATTCGATAAGTATATTCATACTGCCGTGGCTCCGTGCCTCGACATGCCGGTGGAACAGATTGAATATCTCGCATGTTTGCTTGATATGTCCAATGATGTCAGGGTAGGATATATTCCTGGATTTTGTGGATGCGTTTCAAAGAAAATGAAAAACCATGCCAAAGCTTTAGGCGAAGCGGAAATCATGGAAAGACTGGCTTCCGATCCGAATTACAAAGATCCGGTAGATGCACTTTGGAATAACATGACCTATCTGCGTACCAAATACAGCTCGCGCAACGAATGCCTTTTGGAAGGCAAGTAAGGAAAACTTCTGATGAAATATTTTATTCCACTCTTCCTTCTGCTTATTTCTTCTCCGGCTTTGGCCACGCCGATCACGCCGCAGCAAGGCGAAGTTTTTTATAAGAGCTGTCTTTCACAACCCGACCCGCGCATGCTCCCCGGCAGCCAAGAAGTTTTTTGCAAATGCACGACACAAAATCTCGTACGCAAAATGACGTTCGAAGACGCGCAAGCCTATGTGAGGCAGGACCGCAATGCCGTGAATAAATATCTCATCACCGCCTATGCGCCCTGTATGGAAGTACCCGTTCATGACGATGTACTGGCGGCCTGCCAAAAACAAAATGTGCCGAGCGCGCAATGCAGCTGCCTTGCTTCCGGTATTGGCAAATACACAACAAACGAAGCACAGCGTCTTTTAGGATCGGTTCTCGAGAAATATCCGAACGCATTCGACCCGATCGCTGCGATCAAACAAACCCCTGAATTTGAAGCACAACTGGAAAACATTGCCAGGCAGTGCGGCAATACGACACGATAAGAGGAAAAGAAATGGCTGAGTTACTACAAGGACGCACAGGCGAATGGGAAATCGTAATCGGGCTTGAGGTTCATGCCCAAATCATTGCGAAATCAAAACTTTTTTCAGGTTCGTCCTGCGAATTCGGCGCTGCGCCCAACACGCATGTATCCCTTGTGGATGCCGCGATGCCCGGCATGCTGCCCGTCCTGAATGAATACTGCGTCGAACAAGCGGTTCGTACGGGACTTGGCCTGAACGCTGCCATCAACAACCGCTCCGTTTTCGAACGTAAGAATTATTTCTATCCTGACTTGCCGCAGGGCTACCAGATATCCCAATTCCTGCACCCGATTGTCGGCAAAGGAGAGATCGAGGTTGACCTAGCTGACGGCACGACAAAGAAAATAGGTGTCACACGCTTGCACCTTGAACAGGATGCCGGAAAATCCATTCACGACCAGCACCCGAATAAAAGCTTTGTCGATCTCAACCGCTCCGGCTGCGCCCTCATGGAAATCGTTTCCGAGCCCGATATGCGGAGCGCCGAAGAAGCGACGGCCTATGTTTCCAAACTTCGTATGATCATGCGTTATCTTGAGACCTGCGACGGCAATCTGGAAGAAGGCTCCATGCGGGCTGACGTCAATGTATCCGTCCGCAAACCCGGTGAAGGTTTCGGAACCCGAACAGAAACAAAGAACGTTAACTCCTTAAAAGCCATTCAAATGGCGATCGATTATGAAGCACGCCGCCAGATTGAAATTCTGGAAGACGGCGGCACGATCAAACAGGAAACGCGCCTATGGGACCCTGCGAAGAACGAAACACGCTCCATGCGCTCCAAAGAAGAAGCGCATGACTATCGTTACTTCCCCGACCCCGATCTTCTTCCGGTCGTTTTGGAAGATAAATGGGTTTTGCAAATTAAGGAAACCCTGCCCGAACTGCCTGACCAGAAGAAGCATCGCTTCATGAATGAATACGGCCTAAGCGCTTATGATTCCTCTGTGCTGATCGCCGAGCGGTCCCGCGCCTTATTCTATGAAACAGCGGCCAAAGGGCATGATCCAAAAATTACCGCCAACTGGGTTATCAATGAATTCCTCGGCTCGCTGAACAAGCAAAGCAAAACGCTGGATCAATCGCCGATCACGGCGGAGCAGCTTGGTGGCTTGGTCGCGCTCATCACCGACAACACTATCTCGGGCAAGATCGCGAAAGATGTATTCGCCGATATGATGGAAAGCGGTAAAAACGCCGCCGACATCGTTGAAGAAAAAGGTTTGAAGCAAGTCACAGATACTGGCGCAATCGAGAAGATCGTTGACGAAGTCATCGCTGAAAATCCCGACAACGTCGCCGCATACAAAAGCGGCAAGGACAAGCTGTTCGGTTTCTTTGTCGGCTCTGTTATGAAGAAATCGCAAGGCAAAGCCAATCCGGATATCGTCAACGAATTGCTGAAAAAGAAATTGTCATGATTTTGCGTTTTTTCTCACTGACTATTTTGTCTGTTTTATTTTCATCTCACGCCTTCGCTCAAAATACGACGAATGATTTTTGCGACCGCGTGAATTTAAAACGCCAGACATGCCAATTAATAAAAGTTGATTGCACACCAATCATACAAAGCGCCGACCCTGCACTGGTTGAACAAATCAAACAATGCACGACAAAAACGCCAAAACCAACCTTATCGTCGGAAAAAGATTTGGGTGATCTCGGCTATCTTCCTTGCTGCATTTTAAGCCCGTCATCCAGAAAATAGGACTTCACATGACAACCGGAAAAAAATTCCTTCTTCTATCTTGCCTGACTGCCCTCGCTTTCACGACATCTTGCAAAATATCTGACGATAAAATGACTTTTTGTGAGGCCGTGAACAGGAAACGTGAAGAATGCCCGAAATTACAAATCAAATGCGACGCCGTCATGGCCACAACTAAATCAGAAGTCGCCGCAAAAGTAAGCCAGTGTCCGGTCGCCCCCACCTCCGGCGAGTTTATTCTCATGCCAAGCTTTACAGAGATCGGAGCGTCACCTTGCTGCGTAATGGCCCGGCCTTCACCACAACGCAAATAGATAATTTTACGATTATCCGCGATGATGTTTTGTCCGGCGGCACGAAACGCCGTGCACTTACCAAATGGTTGCCGCAACTCAAACCCGATCATTTCATCTATGCAGGCAGTGTCTACGGTTCCGGCGGATGGGCTCTAGCCGAAGCCTGTCGCGATCTGGGATTTAAATATACCCTCGCATTGTCGAAATCGGATTACCGTCCTCATTGGCTCGATTTGATTGATGGCGAAATCATCTGGCATGACCCACAACCTGTCGATCAGATCTACCAATTATACACTGAACATAGAGGCCTTCTGCCCTTAGGTTATGACGACCCATTATTTAAAACCTGCCTTGCCGATGTTTTTCGCGAGGCAGATATCGATCCATCCGAAATCTGGCTGCCTTGCGTCAGCGGTGTGTTATTGAATGCTGCCCAAATCGCATGGCCGGATAAAAAAATTAATACTGTCTGCGTAGCTAAAAATCATGGCGATATCGGGAACGCAATCAAATATCAGGCATTAGAGAAATACCATCAGCCAGCCAGAAATCCGCCGCCCTATCCAGCTAATGCTTTTAGCGACGCAAAACTCTGGCAATTTATACAGCAATTTGCTTTAAAGGACGCCCTCATATGGAATACGAGTAGCTAGTAATTTGAAAAATAATTTCTTTAAAAAATTTATCGAGTTGAATCCGCCTGAAGGACTGCCATCGTTTTTTCCATCGACGGTCATGCAAACCATCTGGCAAATTTATAAACTCGATAAATGGCGCTGGAATACGCTTTTATTTTTCGCAACTATCGCTGCTTGTATAGAACCGGGGATTATCTGGCTGCTTGGTCATTTTATAGATTCAATTTCCAACGGTCAGATTAAGCCTGAAGAGTCCCTTTTCCACCCTTATTTGATCACTATAATTATCCTGTTTTTGATCGTTCTGCCCGGCTTCGATTCAATGGAGAATGTGACCCAGAACCTCTTGATCAATGCTAGGGTCGCGCAGCGTACGCGTTTCCGCGCCATGAATTACCTGACCCATCAATCGATGAATTTCTTTTCAAATGAAATGGCAGGCCGCTTGGCCGCCAAAGCTTTTGAATTCAGCCGCTCCGCCGTCGATATGATGGTAACGGCAACAACGCAAACCTGGTACGTCATCACGTTCTTCGTCGCAACGCTCGCTTTTTGTATTCACGCTCACTGGATGCTTGCCACGACGCTGGTCGTCTGGGGTGTAATAAGCATCGTTATACTATATTATTTTACACCCGTTATCGCTCGCCGCGCGGACCGCATGACCGAAAGCTATTCCAATGCTATCGGGCGCTCTGTCGACATTCTATCCAACATCACGCTGGCCAAACTGTTCTCTAAACCCGAAAGTGAAAATATCGGCTTCATGGGTCTTTTGAATGACCATTTATTTAATTCTTATCAGAAAAATAAAATAGTTACCTTGTCCGTCGCCACGATTTATTTCTGGAACGGTATTTGCGTCGCTTTCATTATATTTCTGTCGATCTGGCTATGGACGCGTGGTGAAATCCAGTCCGGAATCCTGATCTCCCTTTTCCCTCTGGTGTTGCGCATCCGCCTTCAAACCGATTGGCTGTTTATGCAGGCTTCCATGTTGTCGGAACAATATGGCTCTGTTTTAAATGGCATCGATATTTTCCGCCGCCCCGTTGAGTTGCTTGACGCACAAGATGCAGCAGACCTGCCCCATGTCAAAGGTCATATTTCTTTTAAAGACGTACGCTTTCATTATTCCAGCGGACGCCAGATTTTTGACGGCCTTAACTTGGATATCCCCGCCGGCCAAAAAGTCGGCCTTGTCGGCCCAAGCGGCGCAGGTAAAACCACCTTGGTCAGCCTTCTGTTGCGTTTCTACGATATCCAGTCCGGCGCGATTAAAATTGACAGCCACGATATTTCAAAAGTCACGCAAAATTCCCTGCGTTCTCAAATTTCCATGGTGACGCAGGAACCGTCCTTGCTCAATCGCTCCATTCTCGAGAACCTGCGCTATGGGCGTCAGGACGCTACTCAGGAGGAAATAGAAGCCGCTATTAAACAGGCTGCCGCGGATGAATTTATTCCCCACCTGCAAGACAAAATGGGGAATACCGGCTATGACGCGCAAGTCGGCGAGCGCGGCGTTAAACTTTCCGGTGGGCAGCGCCAGCGTATCTCGATTGCGCGCCTCATTCTAAAAGACGCACCGATCATGCTGCTCGATGAAGCGACCTCCGCGCTTGATAGTGAAGTCGAAGCTGTTGTGCAGGAACAGATTTACCCATTGATGGAAAACCGAACCGTTATCGCCATCGCCCACCGTCTTTCCACGCTGATCCGCATGGACAGGCTTTTGGTCATGGATCAAGGCAAGATCATCGAAGACGGCACACACAGCGAATTATTGGCCCAAAACGGGCTATATGCACGCCTCTGGCATCGTCAATCTCAAGGTTTTTTACCTGAGGATTGATTTTTCTATGCCAAATATGCTTTGGTGCAGGTCATTAATTGTTTGAGTAAAAAAAATGCTTCCGCCACCTAACCTTATCCGCAAAGAAGGATATACTGTTGCCGATGATAGCGCTGTTGGCACAAAATTTCGCTATCTTGAAAACGAAGTCGCCAACACTCCTCTGAAACATATATTCTCTTTAGCAACTGGATGGGGAGCATCGGAAGATATTTTAACCGCGCTCTGTAGAGAGTATGATAAGCAACTACATCTGTTATATCCTCAAATTCCCGGAGGAAGTCATTCTACTGCCCGCTCAAGAGCCTTTGAAAATGGTGTTCATATTGAAAAAATACCCACTACAGACCCTAGAGAAGCTAGGGCCGTCGGAAATGAAAAAGCAAAAAAGAACAATGGGAAACTTATAGTTCTCTCCGGCGACAAACTTCTATATTCCTATGCACAAGCCGCTCAAAGCCTCGATTTTGAACCTGATATTGTCGTTACCGCATCAAGTAGTGGAATGTTATGTAGCGGCTTACAAATAACATGGCGCAAGGCTATTCACGAAACACTGGTTGTTTTAAAACTGCCAAATGCGAATATGGGGAACGCTATAGTTCATTTTTCAACCCAAGAACTTAGCGAGCCATCAACCATCATCCCTCCTTTTCCCTGTAACCTTCATTTCGAGGGAAAAGCCTGGGAATGGTTACTTCATCATAAAAAACCCAGTGAAAACATTCTTTTCTGGAACTCAGCTGGCCCAAATTAGCTTATTGATTTATTAAGGATAATCCTCTAGTTTCGGCCTCATTGGTACGGAGCTGTGGCCGAGAGGCTGAAGGCAACGGTTTGCTAAATCGTCATACGGGTTATACCGTATCGAGGGTTCGAATCCCTCCGGCTCCGCCATTTATTCCTTTTTTAGCCATTTTTAATATATTAATTATAGAAATTATGCTAACCTGCTGGGCTATATATTAACACTACGGACTGCATGACAGATTCTATGTTTCCTGACGAGCCCTGCGGCGTGGATGACGATTCATTCAACGAAGTTCTTTCGAAGAAGATCATTACCGATGCGGTAATCGACGATGCTTTGCTTGTCGATGACAAGCAGCTCAGCGAGCTGATCAAGCTTATCGGCCTCGATACCTTCAACGCCATTATGGAAGATTTTAAAACCGAAATTACCCAGCGTTTTGATACACTTTTGGCATTGGAAGATAACCCACAGGAAATGGCGCGCGAGCTGCATATCATTACCTCATGCGGCGGAAATCTCGGCATGTCGAAATTCTCGCTTCTGGCCCGTCAGACGATGAATAGAATCGATAATTCCGAAGAAATTAACGTTCCCCTGACGGTTCAACGTCTGAAGGATATGTACGAAGATAGCCTGAAAATGTTCATGATGAGATCCAGATCTTAAAAAGTTCCCTAAAAAAATTCGGATATATTCTTAAATATTATCACTTCGGGCCTTTTTTATTTCCCTATTCTGTTCTATTTTCTTCGTTCATAAATTCAACAACAAGGATATTAAAATGAAAAAGAATTTTGCTCTGATAGCTATGGCTGTTTTGGCTTTGGGCCTGACAGCTTGTAAAGACGAAAAGAAAACCGAAACGACAGAAACATCTGAAGTTAACGGCGTCACTACAGAAACAACGACAACACGCGAAACAGCGACTGACGGCGAAGGCAATACTTCGACAGAAGTTACAAAAGAAACAACAGTCGATCCTGAAGGCGTAAACAACTCCACAGTGACTGAAGAAACAAAGTCTACAGAAACAACGACAGATGGCGACGGTGAAACTTCTTCTGAAGTAAAAACCGAAACGACAACTGATCCAGCTGGCCTTGGCAACAAAGAGACCACTGAAGAAAAAACAACAACTGAAACAAACCAGTAATTCAGTTTTGATATAACAAGAAAAGCCTGCGAGAAATCGCAGGCTTTTTTATTGGCCTAATTGTGCCGCATGGAAATCTATATGATCGCCAATCACGGAAGCTATAAAATAATAGCTGTGGTCGTAACCACCTTGCATACGGAGATTGAGCGCTACACCTGCATCCTTGCAAGCGCCGGCGAATAATTCCGGCCTTAACTGCATATCTAAGAATTCGTCATTCGTGCCTTGGTCGATCAGTATCGGCTTTTTCCATGCACCTGCTTTCATCAATTCGCAGGCATCATATTGCAACCAATTATGCCTGTCCTCGCCGAGGTAAGAAGTGAAGGCTTTCTGCCCCCATGGCACCTGACTGGGTGCAACAATAGGCGCAATCGCCGATAAGGATACATATTTATCCGGATTGCGGATAGCTGAAATCAATGCGCCATGCCCTCCCATCGAATGACCACATATTCCTCGTTTGGCCGGATCAATTGGCACTACCCCAGCAACCACATCGAAAAGCTCTTCATTGATATAGCGCCACATCTTAAAATTTTTATTCCATGGCCCTTGCGTCGCATCGATATAAAAACCTGCGCCCTGCCCCATATCATAAGCATCGTCATTGGGCACACCCGCACCGCGCGGGGAGGTGTCGGGCATAATCAAGATCATTCTATGCGCCGCTGCATATCGCTGCGCTCCCGCCTTCGTCGTAAAATTCTCCCAAGTGCAGGTAAGCCCCGACAGGAAAGTCAAAGATGATAATTTTTTCCCCTCTTCATGAGCAGGAATAAAAACGGCAAACTCCATATCAGTGCCGGTCGATTGCGATGCATGGCGATAGACGTTTTGCATCCCGCCGAAACACTTCCATGATTTGATAAGATCAAGCATCAAAATTTCACCACGGTGCGGATCGACTCTCCCTTATGCATTTTTTCAAATCCTTCATTGATCTGATCGAGCGGGATAACATCCGTAATAAGATCGTCGATATTGATCTTACCGTCCATATACCAGTCGACGATCTTCGGCACGTCCGTGCGCCCACGCGCGCCGCCAAAAGCAGATCCTTGCCAAACGCGGCCCGTTACCAGTTGAAACGGGCGCGTTGATATTTCCTGTCCGGCCCCTGCCACGCCGATAATCGTGGATTTACCCCATCCCTTGTGACAGCACTCCAAAGCCTGACGCATCAATGTCGTATTGCCGACGCATTCAAAACTGTGATCGGCGCCACCTTTGGTCAAATTGACAAGGTAAGGGACAATGTCTTCGCCGATCTCGGTCGGATTGACGAAATGTGTCATGCCGAATTTCTTCGCCATTTCTTCGCGCTTGTTATTGATATCAACGCCGATAATCATATTGGCACCAGCAATACGCGCGCCTTGAATGACGTTTAAGCCGATACCGCCCAAACCGAAAACAACGACATTATCTCCCGGTTGCACTTTAGCTGTAAAAATCACCGCGCCGATCCCGGTCGTCACGCCGCAGCCGATATAACAGATCTTATCGAACGGCGCGTCTTCACGAACTTTCGCAACCGCGATCTCGGGCAATACTGTAAAATTAGCGAAGGTCGACGTGCCCATATAGTGGTGGAGCTTTTTACCGTCGATAGAAAAACGGCTCGTGCCGTCCGGCATCAATCCCTGCCCTTGCGTCGATCTTATTTTCTGGCAGAGATTTGTTTTCTGGCTCAAACAATAATCACACTCGCGGCATTCCGGCGTATAAAGCGGAATAACATGATCACCCGGCTTGACGCTGGTAACGCCCTTGCCGATTTCTCGAACGATCCCCGCGCCTTCGTGACCGAGGATCGCCGGAAACAAGCCCTCAGGATCAGCACCTGATAAAGTATAGGCGTCTGTATGGCACAAACCGGTTGCCATTACCTCAACCAGAACCTCGCCCTCCCTAGGACCTTCCAGTTGAACAGTTTCGATTGAAAGCGGCTTTCCGGCTCCCCATGCAACAGCGGCGCGTACATCCATCATATTTCTCCTTATTTTAACTGGTATATTTCTAATACATTTCCTATATTTTGAATAATGAAAATCCCATCCATAGAACCTGTAATTTTATTTTCACTGATATTGATCTGCGCGCTTGTCGGAGGTTTTTGGGAAATCGCCGAAGACGTATCAGAAGGCGATACACATTCTATCGACAGCGCCATACTCCTGATGATGAGAAATGCGGATAATCAGGAACTGGCCTGGGGGCCTTCGTGGTTTGCCGAAATGATGCGCGATATCTCAAGCCTTGGCGGTACTTTCGTGCTTTCCCTATTTACGCTTTTCTCCGCCATTTACCTTTACATGATAAAACATGCCAAGAGAGCCGTTTACCTGATATCTGCGATTATTATCGGCACCATCCTTTCAAACTCGTTGAAGCTTGGTTTCGCCCGCCCGCGCCCCGACCTTGTCCCCCACTCGACAGAGACTTTTACATCCAGCTTCCCGAGCTCTCACTCAATGATGTCGGCAATTGTTTATTTGATCCTTGGCGCATTATTGGCTCAGGCACAAACAAGCCGCAAACTCAAAATCTATTTCCTGGGTATCGCGGCATTCCTGACTTTCATAATCGGCATGAGCCGAATTTATCTCGGCGTTCACTGGCCAAGCGATGTCCTTGCCGGATGGCTTGCAGGACTTATATGCGCTTCTACTTTCTGGACCGTCGAATACTGGCTTTTACAAAGACGCAAGCGCTACGATCCAGCATAGGCCTGCAAATATCCGGCTTAACAAGACAGCCGCGCTGCCGACATCTTTCGCTTTTTTGGCTAATGCGCTGCGCTCCGGACTTGCTTTGTCTGTAACGGCTTCGATCGAGCAATTGATCGTTTCGACAATCACCATTGGAAACAGGCTGGCAACCATCAACAGCCACATGAAAACAGTTTCGTTGCTGACGAAATAAATGATCGTTGCGATAACGGATCCGATACAAAACTGCCAGAACGTATTGCGCCATGACTGGTCTTCGGCAAAAGCCAATTTCAGCCCGTTACAGGAATTTTTAAACGCGCGAATAGGGTGGATCATTGCTTATCGCCTTTATGATGCTCTGCGTAATCAGCTGGAAAACAAAGATCGGCGATCTTGATATCCGGACAATTGATATCGGTTCCGCCATGATTCAACCGTTCCTTGGCATTCTTTGCAATCGTATCATACATGCGGCGAAATGCCTGAAACTCGTCTTCATCAAGTTTTTCAATATCGATCAACGCTAAATGCGCACCTTCAGTTGCGCGGATTAATTCATCGAGCTTCAAATGCAGGGCTTCAGAGTCCCTATTCTGGGTGCTCTGGATGAGAAAAACCATCAGGAAAGTAATGATTGTCGTGCTGGTGTTGACGATAAGTTGCCATGTATCGGAAAACCCGAATATCGGCCCTGATGCGCCCCAAAGGACGATTAGAAAAACAGCGCCTATAAATACCGCCGGATGCCCCGCCGCTTCTGCGATGCGCTGCGAAATCCTGACAAATAAATCTCTTACTTTCATATATTTAAATCCTTTGATAAGCCCTATCATGTAGGGGAACAAATACCATATTCAATTGTTTATATAGGCAAATTTTATTTTGAAAGGTAATTTATATGAAAAAGTATATTCTCCCCCTTGCTATCGTCGGCATCAGCCTTGCTTCTGCTGCTCAAGCTGAAACAACTGTAACCAAAACCGTCGATCCTTCGACAGGCACCGTAACAACAACAACCTTTACCCGCCAGACCGATACAGACCCTCGCGTTAAAACCGTTCGTACCGAACAGCAATTCGTGACTTACGCTTATAGCCGCTGGGATCAGAATGGCGATGGTTATGTGACGCCTGATGAATGGGACAGTAATGTCACGACATGGTACGGACCGGGCGTTACGACCTACAAAACCTATGCCGACTGGGACCGTAATCATAACGGTAAGCTTGATCAGCAAGAATTCAATCGCGTCATAAATGAAACAAATCTTTACAAAACATGGAATGTTGAAACCGTTACGACACCAGCCGCGACGACCATCGATTCAAGTTTTGCCACATATGACTTAAATGGCGATGGCTCCATCACACCAAGCGAGTGGTCCCAAGTCCACGGCAAGTAATCAAGTAATATCGAATAATAAAAAACCCCGCTTAATAGCGGGGTTTTTGTGTTTCAAAAGAAACGGGCAAATTACTTGCCGACTGCTTCTTTCAATTCTTTCGCTGCGCGGAAAGCAATTTTCTTTTTCGCAGGGATTTTGATCTGTTCGCCAGTTGCTGGGTTACGGCCCATGCGAGCTGCGCGTTTTTTAACTTGAAGAATACCAAGACCGGCCATACGGATACGGTTGCCTTTTTTCAGGTTCTTAACAATCAAAGCAACCAGTTCATCAGAAATCAGGTTAGCTTGCTTTTTTGTCAGTTCGTGCTTTTCAGCAACTTCAGCAGAGATTTGCTTCAGTGTCACTGTTGGGCTTGTAGGTGTTTTAGCTGTTGCTGCCGCTTTCGCTGGAGCTTTTTTTGCTGCTGTAGCCATGTTCTATAGTCTCACTTTTGAGGTTAGAAGTTGTTTAAACAGGTACGCAAAAGTGCCGGAAATAAAGCGGTTTTAAAAGCCGCTTACGAATCAGATAACCTTGCGTATGGATGATTCATGCCAGAATAAAAGAGCTCCGTCGAATATAAAATGCATGAAAAACCTTATTTTACAGGGTTTTTCCACTCTTTTAGCTGTGAAAAGCCTTATTTTTAACCTTGCAACCGCATCAAACGTCTAATATGCGGACGTTCAAAGAATATATACAGTGTTTTTAAAACATGATAAAAATGACATGTTTCTGAAGGTGATAGCCATTACTTATATATAAGTAGGCAAAGCTTTGGGGGACTATACACTCAACTGAACTAAAAGGTGATCTAATGGCTAAAGGTAAAGTAAAATGGTTTAATACTCAAAAAGGTTTTGGGTTTATCGTCCCTGACGATGGTGGCAAGGATGTCTTTGTCCATATCTCGGCAGTTGAGCGCTCCGGCTTGAAAGGCCTCGCAGAAAATCAGGCAATCGAATACGATCTTCAGACAGAAAAAGGCAAAACAGCCGCTGTTAATCTGAAAGTTTAATTAACCGCACTTTCCCTTAAACTCCATCCGGTTTATGCTTATCACATAAATGGATGGAGTTTTTTAATGCCTAAAGCCAAACCTGTTACGAATACTTTCTCAGTTCTTCAATACCCTCAAGTTCTGGTAACGAAAGCCAAGACGAAAGCCGTCCCTATCTATCTGGTTTACGAGCGCGACTTTGATAAATGGTTCAAATCCCAACCAAAAGCCACGCAAAGCTCCCTTCTCGCCCAAGGCTTCAAAGGCGGCGCGAACCATGTCAGCCTTTCTTACAAAGATGCATCCATAGAAGCCGTTTATGTCGGCGTTGGATCGTCCATCGGGCTTTACAGTTTCGCTTATGTCGTCGATCAGATCATGAAATCCGCCGCGCAGGAAATTTACGATACCGAATTTTCCATCGATGACAATTCTCTCTCGGCTGAAGACCTGGAAAAAGCCTGCATCGGCTGGTCGCTCGCCGCGTATAAATTCGATGCCTATAAGAAGAACACCAAAAAATATCCGCGCCTTGTCTGGCCGAAATCTGTCGACAAGAAACGCACCGAAGCATTTATCCAGTCGATCTCCCTGATCCGCAACCTGATCAATCTGCCGGCGAATGATTTGGGACCGGAAGAGCTGGCAGATGCCGCTCGGCAAATTTCGGTAGCGCAAAAGGCGACATTCAAAGTTACTGAAGACAAGAAACTGCTCACTTCCAACTTCCCGATGATCTATGCAGTGGGAGACGGCTCCGAGCGCCGCCCGCGACTTATAGATATGACATGGGGCAAAGCGAGTGATCCGAAGCTAACCATCGTCGGTAAAGGCGTTGTCTTCGATACCGGCGGGCTCGATATCAAGCCAAGCTCGGCTATGCTGCTCATGAAGAAAGACATGGGTGGCTCGGCTATGGCGCTTGGCCTTGCATGGATGATCATGTCATTGAACCTTCCAGTGCGGCTGCGCGTCCTTATTCCGGCGGTTGAAAACTCGATCTCGGGTATCGCCTATCGCCCGGGCGATGTACTGCGTTCGCGTCAGGGCTTGACGGTCGAGATTGGCAACACCGATGCCGAAGGACGCCTCGTGATGGCGGATTGCCTGACGCTCGCCTGCGAAGAAAAACCTGACCTCTTGATGGATTTCTCCACTTTGACCGGCGCAGCCAGAACCGCGCTTGGTTTCGACATTCCCGCCATGTTCTCGAATAACGACGAGATCGCAGCCGATTTGCAAAGGACATCGCTCAACGTCGAAGACCCGCTCTGGCAGCTTCCTCTATGGGCGCCGTACAAGAATGACATCTCGTCAAGTATTGCCGACCTGAACAATGCCGGAAACAATCCGGCAGGCTCCATTACAGCAGCCTTGTTTTTGCAGAACTTCGTCACAGATAATACGAAATGGGTCCATATCGATCATTACGCATGGGAAGCATCCGGCAAGCCGGGCCGCCCGCGCGGCGGAGCCGATACGGGAATGCGCGCCTCTTTCGCCTTTTTAGAGAAGAGATACTTAAATAAGAAAAGTAAGAAGAAATGAAACGACTATTCTTGTGTTTGATTACATTATCATTGGCCGCTTGCGCGTCACCGACATTCCAGATGTCGCCTGCACAAGTGGCGAGCCTCTCCGACGATCAACTGTGCAAATACAAAAACAATTATCGCGACGAGACGAAACTGGAGCTCGAGATTTCAAAGCGTAACCTCAATTGCGACCGTTTTTACAGGGCATGTCTCGCGCAAGGTAATCAGCCTGGCACCAAGGCCATGGATTTCTGTCAGGACGTCTTGAGAGAAAACGAACGCCTGCGATACGATAACGACCGCCCATGGCACCGCGAAAGCGGGATCGGGATTTACAATAGCTTCCCGTTAGGTCGTCTATAGATTTTTCAAAACCTCTTTCGCAAATTCGGGCAACGTGTCATCGCGCGCGCCCATGATAACAATGCGGTCGCCCACTTCCGCCACATCGCAAATAGCCTGTACGATCTCTGCGCGGTTTTCGAACCAGTTGGCATTCATGCCATTTGCATTCAAGTCTTCAACAAAGATTTGCGCCGTATAGCTGCGATCGACCGTACCGCCCAGATATAAAACTTCCGGCATAAATATACCGTCTTCGGGCGACAGGTATTTTCTAAAGCTCTCGATCAATTCACGGCGCATTAGTTTCAACGGCCCATAGCCATGCATTTGAAACATGATCAGCAAACGCCCGGGGAAGCTCTTAAGTGATCTTAAACTGGCTTCGATCTTGTCAGGGTTATGCGCAAAATCATCAATGACCGTAATATCATTCTTTGTGCCGATGATTTCCATGCGGCGTTTGACGCCTTTGAACCCGGACAGGATATCGCAAGCATGTTTTACATCGAGCTTCAACGCATGGATGATCGAGATTGCCGCCAAGGCATTCGACAGATTATGGAGGCCCGGCACATTAAGCCTTAAAGGGATTGCATCGTTTAAAACAGCATCGATACCATCGGGCCGCAGGTTGATATCGCTGGCGAAGAAGGTCGCATCCTTATCTTCCAATGAATAGGTGACGGCTTTATCGACATGCATCAAGCCCAGCTCGGCCACCTCTTCGTTATCGGCATTCAATACGGCGATATCCGCTTTTGTTATGAAGTTGCCGAACAAAACACGCAGCTCTTCGACGCTTTTATGATCGAGCGATATGTTGTTCAAAACCGATATCGTCGGATTATACAGCTCGATAGAGCCATCGCTTTCATCAGCTTCGATAACGAATAAGTTCTTGTCTCCCGAGAGAGCCGTTGCATAAGGATTTTCATCACTGGCGAAGTTGCGGAACACAGCGCCATTCATGACGGTCGGGTTCTTGGCCATCTCGTGCAGGATAAATCCGGTCATGCCGGTAACGGTCGATTTACCGGACGTTCCCGCAATGGCGATGCGGTCTTTGGCCTGATTGAAAAACTGCGCCAGTAATTCAGCGCGTTTCAGGATCGGGATGTTTCTTTCAAGCGCGACTTTGACTTCGGGAATGGTGTTTTCAATCGCCGAGGAAACGACCAGAACCATGTCGTCTTTCAAGCCGCTGCCGTCCTGCGGTGACAGGTGAATATTTTTCGATTTTATATAGTCGAATTTTTCCGGCGTGCGGCCCTGATCGTAAGAGCGGTCGGAACCATAAATTTCATAGCCCTGCCCTTGCAGAATGATAGCCAATGGCAGCATCCCGCTCCCGCCGATACCGCAGAAAAAATATTTTTGAGACGAAGGCATTTTTACTTTTTAACGCCGGGATCGTAAGCAGATTTACGCTCTTCGCGCTCGGCTTCGAATTCCTGTTCGCGGTCAAACTCTTCAAAAGCGCGTTTGCGTCTGGCATTGGCGTCAGCCTCGCCCGGCAGCGCGTTTGTTTTCGGCCCCATATATTCGACACCGGCAGTTTTCGGATCGAGACCGCCGCCTGTTTCATAACCCGGTGGCAGGCTTTCCTTGGCAACCGTGTCCGACATGTCGATCGTAATCACGTCAGGATATTTAAAGAAGGCTCTCGAATAGGCGTCATACGTCACGCCCGGCGCAACGCCGTTCGTTACGTTGGCCGCCACATAAGGCTCGACACCTGTGACAATCTCGAATTTCTTGTGGCGGTTGCCGGGCGCATAACAATCCGCTTCCAGATTAAGGCGCGAACGTTTCATCCAGACGCGCTGCGGCGGGTAAACCTTGTAAGATAATTCTTCGCTTTTGAGCATACACATAACGTCCGTTGCGCCCACCGCTTCGAATGTGACTTCCTGTGACGATCCTTCCAGCAAGGTGGCGCAGGATACGAGTCCGGTTGCTGCGAAAGCCGCGAGCAGAATTCTGGATTTTTTGAACATGACAGGACCTATTGTGAAAAAGGCGGCGGGATGGATCTGGATATATTTATACAGGAATCCGGTAAAACAATCCAGCCCCGGCCCCTTAAGCGCGATTTCTTCATACGGAAGCCTCCGCGGAAGCGGAAAAAGAAGAATTTTTCATGTTTTTACCCCGCGAAGGCGGGGATCTAGGTCCGCCAATCCCGCGAGATCCCCGCTTTCGCGGGGAAAGCATGGATTCTGGAGTGCGGTTTGGCCGAGGCTCTCATTTCGTTCGTATATTTTTTTATATTTTTCGACCGTGATCCCCTGACGGAGCATATCGAGAACCGCCCGGCGCTTGATGCGCTCGATCCGTTCCCATGCTTTGTATTTCTTCAGCATCTGCGCCTGCATACGCAGGAGCTTCTTGAAACCTTTGATTTCCTCAGAACGCATGCCGTGCTTGCGCGCATTCTGCGAAGAGCGTTTTTTACCTTCGATGGTTTTGGGACCTGTGGCTTTGAGCCATATCTTCTGGGCGCGGCATTTTGCGCTTTGATCCTGACGCTGCGAGGGCGTCCAGTTGCGTAGTTTAGAAGGAGAGGAAGATGATTGTGGGAGCATACAGGAAATATAGGACTAAATTCCCTTAAATGTCAAGGAATTAATGCCTATCTGATGTTTTTTGAAAGATGGATTTTTAAAAAACGCGGGGTTAGAAAGAGGAGATTCCCGCCTTCGCGGGAATAACATTACTGTGTTAAGCAGCTTTTTGCGATGAAGGCGGACCGACTTTAAAAGACAATCCGTCTTTCGCCGCGCCGACTTCTATTTTCGAGCCGTTTGGAATCTGCCCGCGCAGGATCATCTCCGCCAGTTCGTTTTGCAAATAAGTTTGGATGGCGCGTTTCAATGGACGGGCCCCATAGACAGGATCGTAACCGCGCTCGGCGAGCCAGAGCTTGGCTTTTTGATCGAGATCGAGCGCGATCTGACGATCTACAAGAAGCTTTTGCAGATAAATCAGCTGGATATCAACGATACCCGCCATCTGTTCGCGGCCCAAGCGGCGGAAGAGAAGAATCTCATCGAGGCGGTTGAGGAATTCAGGGCGGAAGAATTTGCGTACATTCTCCATGACCAGTGGACGCACTTTCTCTATATCCTCGCCTTCTTTCTGATTGGCGATATGCTCGGCACCTAAATTTGACGTCATGATGAGAACGGTATTAGAGAAATCGACGGTGCGGCCCTGCCCGTCGGTCAAGCGTCCGTCATCCAATACCTGTAACAGGATATTGAAAACGTCCGGATGCGCTTTTTCAATTTCGTCAAAGAGGATGACCTGATATGGACGACGGCGAACGGCTTCGGTCAGCGCGCCGCCTTCTTCATAACCGACATAGCCCGGAGGTGCGCCGATCAAACGCGCAACAGAATGTTTCTCCATATATTCGGACATATCTATGCGGACCATCGCGGTGTCGTCATCGAACATGAATTCAGCCAAAGCCTTTGTCAGTTCGGTTTTACCGACGCCCGTTGGTCCAAGAAACAAGAACGAGCCAATCGGGCGGCGCGGATCCTGTAATCCTGCCCGCGAGCGGCGAATAGCCGACGACACGGCCTTTACGGCTTCCGTTTGACCGACGACACGCGCATTGAGCTTGTCTTCCATCTTCAGAAGTTTTTCATTCTCCCCTTGCATCATCTTATCCATCGGGATGCCGGTCCAGCGGCTAACGATAGAGGCAATGTCATCAGCGGTGACTTCTTCATTGATCAGATTTTTACTCGAATGCTGCGCAGCCTCCTCCAGCGATTTTTGTAAATCCGGAATCTTGCCGTATTTAAGCTCCGACGCTTTCGACCAATTACCTTCACGCTCGGCCTGTTCAAGTTCGATCCGCGCACGGTCAAGCTCTTCGGTGACTTTCTGTCCTTTATTGACTTTCTCTTTTTCGGCCTGCCATTGCGCGGTCATCTGCGCCGATTTGCCTTCAAGGTCTTTCAATTCGATATCGATCTTGCCAAGACGGTCTTTCGAAGCCGAGTCGGATTCTTTTTTCAGCGCTTCGCGTTCGATCTTCAATTGAATGATACGGCGGTCCAGTTCGTCAATCGCTTCCGGTTTGCTGTCGACCTGAATGCGCAGACGCGAAGAGGCTTCATCGATCAAGTCGATAGCCTTATCGGGCAGGAAGCGATCCGTAATATAGCGGTTCGACATTTGCGCGGCGGCGACAATCGCGCCATCGGTAATGCGCACGCCGTGATGGACTTCGTATTTTTCTTTCAGGCCGCGCAGAATAGAAATCGTATCTTCCACCGTCGGCTCGGACACGAAGACCGATTGAAAGCGCCGTGCGAGAGCCGCATCTTTTTCGATATATTTCCGATATTCATCAAGCGTGGTCGCGCCGACCATATGCAGTTCACCACGCGCCAAAGCAGGTTTGAGCATATTCGACGCATCCATCGCGCCATCGGATTTTCCGGCCCCGACCAATGTATGCAATTCATCGAGAAACAGAACGATTTCACCCGCGGCTGAACGAATTTCGTCGAGAACGGATTTCAACCGTTCTTCAAACTCACCGCGGAATTTAGCCCCCGCTACCAGCGCGCCGAGGTCGAGCGACATCAGGCGTTTATTGCGCAAGGATTCCGGCACGTCGCCATTGACGATACGCTGGGCAAGCCCTTCGATAATCGCGGTTTTTCCGACGCCGGGTTCACCGATTAAAACCGGATTGTTTTTCGTGCGGCGGGATAGAACCTGAATCGTGCGGCGTATTTCTTCGTCACGTCCGATGACCGGATCGAGCTTGCCTTCCCTCGCCATCGCAGTGACATCGCGTGAATATTTCGTCAGCGCATCGAAATTGTCTTCGGCATTCGCGGTATCCGCCGTGCGGCCTTTACGCATATCGTTAATCGCCTGATTCATTTTAACGGCGGTTGCGCCAGAGCCTTCAATCGCACCTTCGATATCAGTCGCTTTCGCAAGAGACATCGCCTGCATGATGCGCTCGGACGTTAAAAATTTATCGCCCGCTTTTTCTGAAAGCTCTGTCGCGTTATCGAGAATTTTATTGAGATCGTTGGACAATCTTAAACCGCCCGCACCCGATCCGGTGACTTGCGGAAGTTTGGAGAGAGAAACTTCGAGGTCGCGTTTGAGTTTCGTCGCGTTGCCGCCCGCCGCCTGTACAAGACGCTCGGTCTGGCCGTCTTCATCTTCCAGCATCACTTTCAGCAGATGCTCCGGCTCCAGAGACTGGTGCTTGGACCGCGAGGCCAAGGTTTGCGCCTTTTGCAAAAGGGATTTAACTTTTTCGCTTAATTTCTCGAAGTCCATATGATTTAATCCTTATCAAATAATTATAGGACGATTCAAAACAATCGCAACAGGGCTGGATGGATAACTCCATTATAGATTTTGAATCTGCACGCTCTCATTTCCCCCGGCCAAAACGCGCTTTTGACCTGGCCTCTAGCACAGCCTTGTCATCCGGCAATATAATCGATCTGGCAGGAGATCCCTTGTCTTTAATCAAGAATATGAATCTTACCGGAACGGATGGCGCAAAAAACTGGCGCTCGGTTATTCGCCTTGCAGAAAGAGCCGGATTTAGCGAAACCGATTTCCGGGGCCGCCTGAATGCGTCGAAAAATATGGTCCGCTTCTGGAGCCGAGGCATAGACCCGCCGCCCGAAATCAAGAGGTTCGAATTTCACCGTATTATAACGGGCGTTCTCGAAGCCAGAAGAACAGGGCATCATCCCCGCACCCCGTAGACGCACGCATAAAAAAACGGACCCTTTCGGGCCCGCTTCCTAGAATTTCAAATTTGTAGCGATTACGCGTCAGCCAGTTCGGTTCTTGGCGCACCAAGAATGCTCGATGGCAAGCCGAGGTCTTCCTGCTGTTTCATGGCAGGTTGTGGACCAGCACCCGGGACAACCGCGAAACGGTCAAAACCAGATGTGTCTTCATCGGCGTTATTGCTTTGTTGTTCTTGCGCTTCATCGATGCCCCATTCGGAGATCATGCGCTGGTAGTGCTCTGCATGTTGCAGATAGCTTTCTGCCAGAACCCAGTCGCCGGTCGCATGCGCGTCCTTGGCAAGAGTTGCGTATTTCTCGACGATCTGGAACGCCGTGCCGCGAATACGGACATCCGGACCGTTGCTGTCGAATACGCGATTTTTATTCTGGAAACCACGGCGCTGGCCGTTTTGTCCGTGATTATGGTTGTTGTTATTACGTCCGCCCCGCATACGGCGGGCCTGTGTGTTATGTCTCATGTGCTTCTCCTATACCTGTCTTTCCTTTGATTCGGTCAAACATACCCACAGCTTACCCGAGATGTGGATAAGTTGCAAAGTCCTTTGAATCGCAAGGACTACCGCCTGTAGCTTTTTGAACCTGACTGCACCGCAACATCTTGTGTTGAACTGGTTAACAACAGCCTGATGCGACATTGGCCGACCGTCCGGCCAAACGCAATACACCCGTCAAGGCTTTTCTAATTTATCCCCAAATGAGATTTTGACCACCCGTTCGACCCCGCCAAGATCGCTATACACCGCGTGCAGAGTCGCACCATGTGCCGCAGCGATTTCTTCTATGTCGGGTACCTGCCCTTTACCAAGCTCAAAGAAAATCACGCCCCCCTCAGCAAGAACATTCTTTAGAGTCCCTAACAGATTCCTGTAAGGGTCCAGACCGTCTTTTCCGCCGTCCAAAGCAAGGCGCGGATCGAAATCTTTCACATTCGACTCAAGATTCTCTACATCTTCGCTTGTAATGTAAGGCGGATTCGACACGATCAAATCGAATTTGCCTTCGACATTCTCCAGCCAGTCGCTTTGTATAAACGACACGCGCTCGTCCACACCTTGCGCTTTTGCGTTTTTATTTGCGGTTTCGCAGGCTTCAAGAGAGAGATCGACTCCGATTCCGGTCGCACCCGGAATTTCGTGAAGAAGTGTTAGCAAGATACAGCCGGTGCCCGTGCCGAGATCGAGAATCGTTTTCGGTTTTTTATCTTCTTTAAGCACCGCTTCGATGAGAGTCTCGGTATCGGGCCTCGGCTCGAGCGTCGCGGGTGACAAATAAAATTTTCGCCCCCAGAATTCGCGATAACCCAAAACGCGCCCCATCGGTTCGCCCGCAATGCGGCGAGCGATAGCTTCGTTTAGTTTAGCTTGATCGAATTCGGGAATATTGCCGATTAAAATATCGGTGTCGGTGACGTTTGCAAATTCACGCAGCAGGATACGCGCTTCTAGTTCGGGAAGTTCGATGCCTGCGGATTTGAGTTGATTTTTTAGAATGTGGTAAATCATAGATTTTTTTATCATCCTCCTTTGCTAAAAGCTACGGCGGAGAAACAGCGGGCACAGCGCGCTTGTATCTAAACTTGTTCGGCTAATTAAATGGCTTTGGAATCTGACTATTGGGCCGGACATTCGTTACAAAGTTCGTGCCATGCTTTTCTTCATCAAATACAAAATCCATAGCTCTAATAATTTGTTGAAATCTTTCTTCAGAATACGGCAAAACTGTAATTAAGCTTTCATTGCGTGAGCCGAAAGCATGCTTGGCAAAGACATAAGTTGAATTACCTTGGAAGCCATAGGCCTTCACCATGTCATTGTTAATTGCACGCGTGCCAACATCAATTTCACTCACACTATCCACGCCAGGAAAAACAAGAAAATTAGGCTGCAATTTTATTTTTTGCCTAAAAGCTAAAGCTTCATTATCGCTCAATGAAACGACAGAGCCATCGTCATAGAGGGAAAGCGCAGTAAGGCTGGGCTGACCGACATATCTTTTTGTGTTTTCAAACTCACTCGTCAATTTTTCTAACTGACTCGCTGCACGCGATGTTATTCGCCCGTCTTCTGTAACTCCAATATGATGTACAGCGCCTTGAGAACCCCAAAGCATGTCTTCGGTAGCTCGTAACGTCTCTTCCCTTTTCTGAATTTCCTCAGTCGTTGGTTGGCGGGTTCTTTCACTGAAAAGAACAGTAAGAAGATTTTTCATGGCCGCACTTTAGCAAAAATAATGCGTTATGTCAAATTACAGATTTAAAGAAGCCAATCTTTCTGCCTGATCATGTGTCACCAGCGCATCGACAATCTCGTCCAGCGCTTTGCCGGTCATCACATTCTCAATGTTATATACGGTCAGATTGATGCGGTGATCACTTACCCTTCCTTGCGGGAAGTTATAAGTGCGGATGCGCTCACTACGGTCGCCGGAGCCGACTTGCGATTTACGGTCGGCGGCACGTTCCTGATCGAGCTTTTGACGTTGCAGATCATAGAGCTTGGTTTTCAAAAGCGAGATGGCCCGGGCCTTGTTCTTGTGCTGGGATTTCTCTTCCTGAATGGCAATGGCGATGCCGGTTGGAATATGCGTGACGCGCACGGCGGAATCCGTTGTGTTAACCGATTGTCCGCCGGAACCTTGGCTTCGGAAGACATCGAATTTCAAATCTTTATCATTCAGAACGATATCGACTTCTTCGGCTTCGGGCATTACGGCAACGGTGGCCGCCGACGTATGAACGCGGCCTTGCGTTTCGGTCGCCGGTACACGCTGCACGCGGTGAACGCCGCTCTCGAATTTCAATTTCGAGAAAACATCAGAGCCGGAGACTTCGGCGATGACTTCCTTATACCCGCCGAGATCGCTTTGCGCGGATTCCGCGATCACGAATTTCCAGCCCATCTGCTGGGCGTAACCATGATACATGTTCAGTAAATCGCCAGCGAACAGGGCCGCTTCGTCGCCGCCGGTTCCGGCACGAATTTCGAGAATGGCGTTTTTGGTGTCGTCCGTATCGCGCGGGATGAGCGCCAGTTTTAACTGGTGCTCGAGCTCCGGCAGCTTTTCTTTCAGCTCGTAATATTCCGCTTGCGCCAGCTCCTTCATTTCCGGATCGGACATAAGGACTTCGGCCTCTTCGAATTGCCGAACCGCCGCCTTGTAATTATTGATGGTTTCCATCACGGGACCGAGAGAGGCATATTCGCGCATCATCTTGACGTATTTGTCACCAGACGCCCCGTCCGCCAAAAGAGCGGAGAGTTCTTCATATCGCGCCTCGACCGGCGCCAGTTTGGGAAGGAGATTGGACATGGCTGGCTCTTACATACAAAAAGGCCTGATAAAAGCCCAGCCCTTTTAACTTATTTTCGTATTATTTTACTTTTATTGGCATAATTTGAGGTTTATTTACCAAATACAGCGCATAAAATAATAACGCCGACGACACAAGAAACAGCAAGGTGAAGTGTTCGCCGAAAAATGCGATACCCCATCCTATGCCTGTCAATGGCCCGATATAAAAGGCGAGACTGTTATGAACCGCTCCTTTTTTGGCAATGATAAAAAATAAGACATAAAAAATCGCCATCAGGATGGAGTGGGAAAATAACGCTAATTCACCAGGTGATAAGGAAAGCGGCGCCATTGCCTGTCCAGTGAATATCATTAATGGGGCTGCTATCAAAGCAGCTATTGAAAACAAACCAATCGTAAGCCTAAAGGGTGAACTATCTTTGGGTAAAAGGCGCGAAGCAAAAAGCCTGTTGAGGGCATAAACCGACGGCAACATCAAGGCAATCAAAAGCCAGTACCATTGATAATCGTGACTATCGTTTAAAATAGCAGGGAGGAATAGTAATCCGCCGCCTATAAGACCGATTAACATTCCTGTAAACTTGTGCCACACAATTTTTTCCTGAAAGAAAATGATTAAACATAGATATACGAATATAGGCGTTAAAATAACGACTATACTGTTTACGCTTGCAGGCATATGCGGCGCGATTAGAAAAGACAGCATTTGCGGAACCAGAATATTGGTAACCGCGCAAAAACTGTAATATTTCCATTCTTCTTTTTTGAAGAAACACCGTTCGCCGCGAAACCAAGCACTTATAGCCACGAGGCAAACAATAAGCACCGATTCCCAAAATATATAGGCAAATTTGGGTATACCGTATTGTTGAGCGATTTTAATAAGGGGATAAACACTTCCGGTACAAAATCCGGATATAAGGATCATCAGAAGACTTTTATGCGATGGCGTCATTCCGCCGCTTCGCTGATTGATGCCGCCTGAATTTGCGCGGCTTTTTCTTCGATCAAGGCGACGATATGATCGACGATGGATTTGTCGCCTGCATTGAAACGATGCGCCTTGTCGCCGCCGATATAGATCTGGTGGTTGTCCTGCCCGCCGCCGGTCAGGCCGATATCGGTCATCATGGCTTCGCCAGGACCGTTCACGACACAGCCGATAATCGAAACTGTCATGGGAGTCGTGATATGGGCCACACGCTGTTCCAATTCCGCGACGGTATCGATCACTTGGAATTGCTGGCGCGCGCAGCTTGGGCAGGAGATTACATTCACGCCGCGATGACGAAGGCCTAATGATTTCAGAATATCGAAGCCAACTTTTATTTCCTCTACCGGATCGGCGGAAAGCGAAACGCGGATCGTATCCCCTATTCCGGCCCATAGCAAATTACCCATCCCTATCGCGGATTTAATCGTGCCGGAACGCAGGCCACCGGCTTCGGTGATGCCAAGATGGATTGGATAGTCGCAGACATCGGCCAGTTGCTGATACGCCGCCATCGCCATAAAGACGTCGGACGCTTTACAGGAAATTTTGAAATTATAAAAATCATGGTCTTCGAGAATACGAATGTGACGCTGCGCGGATTCCACCATCGCGTCCGGGCAAGGCTCACCGTATTTTTCCAAGAGATCGCGCTCAAGACTTCCAGCGTTCACGCCGATGCGGATCGAGCAATTATGATCCTTAGCGGCCTGAATGACTTCTTTCACCTTTGCCTCGTTCCCGATATTACCCGGATTGATCCGCAGGCAGGCCGCGCCGTTTTGCGCGGCTTCGATGGCGCGTTTATAATGGAAATGAATATCGGCAACGATCGGCACGGTAACTTCCGGCACGATCAGTTTCAGCGCGGCGGATGACTCTTCATCCGGGCAGGAAATACGCACAATATCCGCGCCCGCCACTTCCAGCGCGCGAACCTGTGCAATCGTCGCCTCGACGTCATGCGTCAAGGTATTGGTCATCGATTGAACTGTAATTGGAGAATCGCCGCCGACAGGCACATTGCCAACCCAGATTTTACGGGAAGCCCTGCGGGTAATCATGCGCCATGGACGAACGGAATTGTGATCGGATGCCATGCCCTGTAATAGAGGGTTTCTTGGTGAGTTTTCAATGAAAAACTGCTTACGGATTTTGAGATGGCAGAGCAGCCGCGAATTGGGCTTTTAAATCAGCCGGATTGAGGGAAATATTGCGGCGGACCTCGCCTTTCCTGCCCATGGCGGGATAGGCATTGCCTTCGACGATCATTTCCAGGCCGCCCGCATTACCAGTGGTCATTTTATAGCCTTGCGCCTCTTCAGGAACCCAGTATTCCTCACCCAGTTTTAACACACGGGAAAATATCGGCTGTCCCGCGCCATCCCGAATTTCCAGCCAGACATCCTGTACGGCTTTTAAAACGACCGGATGGGCTTTCTTTTCCGGCTCCGCCGCCGCAACTTCCTGCTCGGCAGGCTCCTTCGGTTTTTGCGGCGCTGTTAATTGCTGGGTTAATTCTTCCGGCACGGCAGGAATATCGTCATTTCTCAAACCCGGGGTATTCAGCGTCCATACAAGGATAATCAAAACGAGCAAAGCCACCGATATCAGGATTACTTTAGGCCCCGGGACTTTCTGTTCTTCATTCGCCACGGGGAAAATTTGCGCCGGCTTACTGACCTGATGCCCGGTTTGCTTCTTAAGAAGCTGGACCATCTTGTCGGAATCAAGCCCGAGATAATCCGAATAAACTTTGACGAAACCGGTCACATAGACTTTGCCGGGCAGAATTTCGTAATCCCCGACTTCCAAGGCCTCCAGATAAACGGATTTGATCCTTGTATTTTCTTCGACCTGCGCAAGGCTCAAATTATATTGAAAACGTACCCGCCGCAGGATTTCGCCAACGGGAAGACTGGTATAATTTTCAACGTTTTCAGACATAAACTATCAGGCCGCGTTCGCATCCAGATCGAATGCCGTATGCAGGGCGCGTACGCCCAGTTCGACATATTCGTCCGAAACCAGAACGCTGACTTTAATTTCAGACGTCGTAATGACGAGGATGTTGATGTTTTTCTCCGCCAGCGCGCGGAACATTTTTTGTGCCACGCCCGAATGCGAGCGCATGCCAATTCCGACGACGGACAGTTTCGCAACCGTTGCGTCGGATTCAATTTCAATGCCGTTTAAAGCCGGAATTTTTTTCAGGATCTCGATGGCTTTTTGCAAATCTTCACGCGAGACGGTGAAGGTCATATCCGTGCTTTTACCGTCGGAGGAAATATTTTGAACGATCATATCGACATTCAGGCTGGCCTCGGCAAGCGGGCCGAAAATATTGGCAGCAACCCCAGGGACGTCCGGCACGTTGCGCATTGTTACCTTGGCTTCATTGCGGGTAAAAGCCACCCCGTTTACGATCATCTGTTCCACGATATCTTCTTCCTTCGTCACTAAAGTGCCCGGCAAATCGCTGCCGATGGCGTCATCAAAACTGGATAAAACCTGAACCGGCACTTGCTTTGCCATCGCCAGTTCAACAGAGCGCGTATGCAAAACTTTTGCGCCTAAAGACGCAAGCTCCAGCATTTCCTCATATGAAATGCGGTCGATTTTATGTGCTTGCGGTGTCACACGCGGATCAGTCGTATAGACGCCGTCGACATCCGTATAGATATCGCAGCGATCCGCTTTCAGCGCCGCAGCAATTGCCACAGCGGTCGTGTCCGAGCCGCCGCGCCCAAGCGTGGTAATATCGCTTTCCGCCGTGACACCCTGAAATCCGGCAATGACCGGCATGCTGCCCATGGCAAATTCCGCCTCAATATTGGCCGTCGGGATATCGATGATGCGCGCGCGCCTGTGATTGAAATCGCACAGGATCGGCACTTGCCATCCCTGAAACGATCTAGCGGTCACGCCATGCTTGCGCAGGGCCATCGCCATCAAACCGGCGACGATCTGTTCACCGGCGGCAACAACCGCGTCGTGTTCGGATTCGTCGTAATCCGGCATAATCTGCTTGCAGTAATCGATCAGCTGGTTCGTCATCCCCGCCATGGCAGATACGACGACGGCGACCTGATGGCCGCGCTTGACCTCGGCAGCCACTTTCATAGCTGCTTTTTCAATTCTCTCGGGATTAGCGACGGATGTACCGCCGAATTTGACAACGATTCTGGACATGTTGGGGCGGAGTTTAGCGGACGAAAACTATTATGGCTAGCGAGAAGTGTCATCCCGAGCGTAGTCGAGGGATCTCATCTATTTAAGGTGAGATGTCTCGGCTTCGCTCGACATGACAAGAAAGAAATATTAATAATGAAATATGAAACTAAAAACTCTCGACCGTAAAGAAATTGACCATTTTTCAAAGGATTCAGCCGACTGGTGGAATCCCGACGGCCCTTTCAAGCCTTTGCATCGGCTGAACCCTGCCCGTATCGGCTTTCTTCGTGAAAGCATCGTTTCGCATTTCGGCCTCGATGATACGCCGATCAAGGCGCTGAAGGGCATTTCCATTCTCGATATCGGCTGCGGCGGCGGCCTTGTATCCGAACCCCTCGCCCGTATCGGCGCAAGCGTTACAGGGCTTGATGCCGACGCCATCGGTATCAAAACCGCCAAAGCCCATGCTAAATCCGAAAATCTTGAAATAGAATATATATGCGGTGCAGCAGAAGATCTTGCAGCGCAGAATAAAAAATTCGACTGCGTGCTCGCGCTTGAAATTATCGAACACACATCATCACCGGAAGATTTCGTCGCATTATGCTCAAAGCTTGTCCGCAAAGGCGGAATCGTGATTTTCTCGACGCTCAACCGCACGGCCAAATCCTATGCTTTAGGCATTATTGCTGCGGAATATGTCCTGCGCTGGGTTCCGACCGGCACGCATCAATGGAATAAATTCGTCAAACCGTCCGAATTGGCGGAACTGGCTGAAAATTCAGGCCTTACGCTTAAAGACGTCAAAGGCATGATGTTCAACCCTCTCAAAAATGAATTTTCCATTCATCCGCATGATGTGGATGTGAATTATTTTCTGGTTGCAGAAAAACTTTAACCGCCTACATTAGTCTTATGAATTCAATACTCACCATTATGATCGCTATTGCGATGCTCAGCGTTCTCGGCGTTCTGGCCATCGGTATCGCCGGATTTATCCAAGGCGGCGAATTTAACAAAAAATACGGCAATAAATTGATGCAGGCCCGCGTCGTCCTTCAAGGCGTCGCCCTCGCATTGATCGCCCTCGCATTTTTCCTTTCTCAAAAATAAGGCTATAGAATGAAGATACTCGTCCCCATCAAACGCGTCGTTGATTACAACGTCAAAATCCGCGTCAAATCCGACAATAGCGGCGTCGAGCTTGCCAATGTCAAAATGTCGATGAACCCATTCGACGAGATCGCGGTTGAAGAAGCCGTGCGTCTGAAAGAAAAAGGCATCGCCAAGGAAATTGTCGTCGTCACGATCGGCCCTGCCGTTGCGCAAGATGTGTGTCGCACCGCCATGGCGATTGGCGCCGACCGCGGTATTTTAGTTCAAACAGATCAGCCGATCGATCTTGGCGGCGTAGAACCCCTCGCCGTTGCCAAGCTGTTAAAAGCTATCGTTGATAAAGAACAGCCAAATCTTATCATCATGGGCAAGCAATCCATCGATGATGACAGCAACCAGACAGGGCAAATGCTCGCCGGGATGCTGAACTGGCCGCAGGCGACTTTTGCTTCCAAAGTCGAGATTGTCGGCGAAACATCCGCCAAGGTCACACGCGAAATCGATGGCGGCCTAGAGACCGTCGAAATCAAGCTGCCGGGCATTATCACGACCGATCTTCGTTTGAACGAGCCGCGCTATGCCGCCTTGCCGAATATCATGAAGGCGAAATCGAAACCGCTGGAAAATATCAAACCGGAAGATTTGGGCGTTGAAATATCTCCGCGCCTGAAAGTCATATCTGTCAACGAACCGGCGAAACGCAGCGGCGGCGTCAAAGTTGCCAGCGTAGATGAACTTATTTCAAAATTAAAAACAGAAGCGAAGGTGATCTAATGCCTATTCTCGTCATTGCAGAACACGACCACGCAGAAATCAAATCCTCGACGCTGAACACGATCACCGCCGCGACAAAGCTAGGCTCCGACATCCATGTTCTCGTCGCCGGTCAAGGCTCCTCCGCCGCCTCTACGGCAGCCGCCGCTATCGCAGGCGTTACGAAAGTCTTTCATGCCGAAGGCGCGGAATTCGAACATCAATTGCCGGAAACATTAGCGCCACTGGTTGCGGGTATTGCCGATCAGTATTCGCATATTCTGGCCCCGGGCACGACGTTCGGTAAAAACCTTCTGCCACGGGTAGCAGGTATAAAAGACCTGCAGCAAATTTCAGACGTGATTGAAGTTATCGACGCGTCGACATTCAAGCGCCCTGTTTATGCAGGCAATGCGATTGCCACCGTTCAATCATCCGATGCGATCAAGTTATTAACTATCCGGACAACGGGTTTCGATCCGGCAGCCACCAGCGGCGGCTCTGCCGCGATTGAAAACCTCGCCGGCAGCGGCGCGAATGATGCATCGAAATTTGTCGGACAAGAACTGACCAAATCCGAACGCCCTGACCTCACCGCCGCAAAAGTCGTCGTTTCCGGCGGTCGCGGTGTCGGCTCTGCCGAGAATTTCAAGATCATCGAAACGCTGGCCGATAAAATCGGCGCGGCCGTGGGCGCGTCCCGTGCCGCGGTCGATTCAGGTTATGCACCAAACGATTATCAAGTCGGCCAAACCGGTAAAGTCGTCGCGCCGCAGCTTTATGTCGCGATCGGTATTTCAGGCGCGATCCAGCATTTGGCCGGTATGAAGGATTCAAAAGTCATCGTGGCCATCAACAAAGACCCTGAAGCGCCGATATTTCAGATCGCCGATTACGGATTGGTTGCTGACCTGTTCCAAGCCGCGCCGGAACTGACCGAGAAGCTTTAGAGCAAATAGCCTCCCGCCACTTCAATGCGCTGTCCGTTGATCCATTTCGTATCTTCGGTCAGTAGGGATGCAACGACGCCGCCGATGTCGTCGGGCTGGCCAACACGGCCCAAAGCCGTTTGAGACGAAATGGCCTTGTTGATATCCTTGTTATCGCGAACAAACCCGCCGCCGAAATCAGTTTCAATCGCGCCCGGCGCAACGACATTCACACTGATGCCGCGAACGCCGAGTTCCTGTGCCTGATAGCGTGTCATGGCTTCCATTGCTGCCTTTAATGATCCGTAAACGGAATAGCCGGGCATTGAGAAACGCGCCAGACCCGACGAAATATTAATGATGCGCCCTCCATCCTTGATCAAAGGCAGTAATTTTTGCGTCAGGAAAAACGGCCCTTTGAAGTGAATATCTACAAGTGTGTCGAACTGATCTTCCGTCGTCGCCGCGATACTCGCATTAATACCGATACCGGCATTATTGACCAGATAATCGAAATCATTTCGCTGCCATTGGGATGATAGAACTTCCCTAATGGAGGATGCGAAGCCATCGAAAGACTTGCTCTGCGAAACGTCGAGCTGCAAGGCCACGGCTTTGCGACCGAGTTTTCCAATCTCGGCGACGACGTTATTGGCTTCGGTTTGGTTGCTGTGATAGGTCAAAATTATATCATGCCCTTTCGCCGCCGCATTGAGCGCCATGCTTTTACCCAGACCGCGGCTTCCGCCGGTTATAAGTGCTATTTTCATTTTTATGTCCTTTCTGATTTGTTCAAAGGAAAGATGGGTCGATGACGGCTTATTTGGGATACATAAAACTATCTGCTAATTGCCTAATTCTCCAAATGCATCATTTTCTTCTATCTGGTATCTTTTGTTGGCATATATTCTAATAGTATAAAATGCAGGAAAATAGCGGCCATGAACGAAGCTCAACAACAAGAATTAGCCTATTTAGTTGATAAATACTCCAACGGAGATGGTTTGCACCAAACAGCGATTCCAAAATTGCTTTGCATAAAATCATCCGAAAACACGCATCCTTCGCGTGTCATCTATGAGCCCGCTCTATGCCTGATCGTTCAGGGCGGCAAGAAAGCAATGCTGGAAGACGATATATATCATTACAGCGCAGGACATTTTCTGGTCGTTGCCGTTGATCTGCCGATCACAGGACAAGTCATCAACGCCACAGCCGAAAAACCTTATTTATCGATTGCCATGTCACTCGATGCCGCTCAACTAAGCGAGCTTATTACGCAGACAGGGAAAACATTTGGCTCAAATGAAAACACCAGGCGCGGATTAATCGTCGATCGCAGTGACGATGTCTTAACGGATTCGATACTCCGCCTTATGCGGCTGCTCGACAATCAAAACGATATTCCTATGCTCGCGCCGATGATGATGCGTGAAATCTATTATCGCCTGCTCAATGGGCCGCATGGCGAAAACATCGCCCAGATCGCATTGTCCGGAAGCAATATGCAAAAAATCGCAAAGGTCATTAACATGATCAAAAACAATTTCAATCAACCTATCAAAATCGAGGAAATGGCGGATCTTGCCAATATGAGTGCATCGTCTTTCCATTCACATTTTAAATCTGTAACCGCCATGAGCCCATTGCAATACCAAAAGCGCCTGCGTCTTATGGAGGCCCGCCGCCTGATGCTGACGGAAGTCCAAGATGCCGCCAGCGCGTCCTATCGCGTAGGTTATGAAAGCCCGTCCCAGTTCAGCCGCGAATATTCACGCATGTTCGGTGCACCGCCGATGAGCGATATTCAAAACCTGAAGTCACTGGCCGTCGCGCAAGGTTAAATATTTTCATCCTTCGATAAAGACCCGAGTGCGAAAGCCCGGCCCATTTTAGCGCCTTCCATGATCGCGCCTTCAGTCAAGGCATCGTCGAGGATCGTGCCTTCGAGATTGGCGCCTGATAAATCGGCTTCGCGTAGATCCGCGCCGCGCAAATTGGCGAAAGATAAATCCGCGCTCTTTAAATTCACATTCCTGAAATTCGCATCCTGAAGATCGGCATAGCGAAAAATACCCGACATCATATTGGTCGGTGCAAAACGCTTTTGCGGGCCGGAACCGAACATGAGGGGCGAGGCATTAACACCGCGCATCTTGGCATGGCTGAAAATCCCGCCGACAATGCTTGAGCCTCGAAGATCGGCCTCTTCCATATCGCAATTCCTGAAATCGGACCCGTCAAGAACCGCGCTTTGCAATTCGGCTTTGTACAGGTTCAAGCCAATGAATTTTGCCTGACGCGCCTTGAGAGCTGTCAATTTCTCTTTTTTAAGAGATATAGCTTCGCGAAGATCATAAAAACTTAAATCAAGCTGGCGGCCACTTACCCCGCCGGACATTACCCAGCCTTTATGAGCTTCAAGTAATGTCGCAAGAGGCGCTTTTAACTCATTGAGAGACAAACCAACATTCTGGTCTGTAACGGCTGTCGAAATATCGTAATCACTATCCCTGATCGAGCCAAGATTTGCGCCAATCAGAATCGTGTTGGAAAGGCTAGCGCCGCTGAGCTGCGTGCCGGATAAATCCGCGCCACTTAAATCGGCATTCATGAGCCGCGCCCCGCGTAAATCGGCTTGCTGCATCTGGGCATTGGCAAGGATTGCGTCAGAGAAATCAGCCTGATGCGCCAGCGCCCCGATGAGCCGAGCTCCTGATAAATTCGCGCCGCGAAAGTTTACGACTTGCGGAGAGACATAGATGCCGTCCGAGGCAAGAGCCCCTGCCCGCATATCGGCGCGTTCCAGATCCGCCCCCGTCAAATCGGCGCTTTCAATACGAACGCCACGCAAATCGGCGCGAATAAAATTGGCTTCCCGCAAATCAGACAGGCTGAGATCGCAGGCATAAAGACACGCCTCCTGAAAATTTGCGGCAAAAAGATTCATGCTGCGCATGATACAGCCCGAAAAATCCGCCTGACGCAGATTGCGTCCTTTTAGGCTGAGATTGGAAATATCGGTGCGCTTGAGACTGGCCCGGCGACCGCCGACGCGGCCCAGCAAGAATCTTTCATGCAAGGAGACAAGCGCATCAAGCTGGTCTTGCGTGATGGATATCAGTTCTTCTTCTGCGGTTTGGGGCATATTCTTAAGATGACACGCTGGGGTTAAGATTTACTAAGCAGATATTTCGCAAAACCTGAGGCTTCCGGTGAGCTCCAGTCGCTAGGCCCTTGGAGAATATAGATAATTCGGCCTTCTTTATCCAAAATATAAGTTGAGGGATACACAGCGAGATTAAGCTGTTTTCTTAAAGCACCCGAATCGTCATAAAACCAGCGCAATTCCTTCACGTCATTCCCTTTGAAAAACTTGGCCAATTCCGGCATTGTTTTATTCATATCGAGGGAGATTGGCATCATCAGGATATCGGGATTATTCACCTGAAATTTTGCCAAAGATGGCAGCTCTTCTATACAGGGCGCGCACCAGGTAGCCCAGAAATTGACAATCGTTACATGGCCTTTCGTGATGGACTTAAGATCGACCTTGCGTTCTTCCGACGACAAAACCGTAACTTCGGGCAAAGTCTTCCCGCCCCTTTTAAACTCCTCCACATCATGAAAGCTTTTCAAAAAACGCCCGACAGGAACCGCATAAACCTGGTCGCGCATATCGTCCGGCCCGGGCAGCATCAGGAAACCGCCCGCAATGGCGATAAAGGTCAGCATCATAGCTAACAGCCTGATTAAATTTGATTTTGGAGATGATTTTTCTATTTCCGGCATTGCGAAAATAATGGTACGTCTAGCTCATGAAGTCCAGAGCCAAACTTGCCATTACGATCCTTATAACCGCGGCGGCGCTTAGCGCCTGTGGCATTAAACCGGGCAACCTGACGCCGCCTAAAAACGTGGAAAGCGAAGGCCAAAAGGAAGCCCAAAAGCCTGATCTTTTCCCGCACGCCTATCCCAAAGACCCCGAGCAAGAACAAATCAAAAGTAAAAATAGATGACTTATCAATACAAAAACGGGGCGCTGCATGTCGAAGACGTGGCCCTTGCGCATATTGCCGCTAAAATCCCCACGCCTTGTTATATCTATTCCGCAGGCATTATCCGCGACCGCGTAACGCGCCTGATGGATGCCGTGACCACGCCATGGCCGGACGGCAAAAAACCCTTTATCGCTTTCGCGTGCAAATCGAACAGCAATCTGGCAATTTTGAATTACCTTGGGAAGCTTGGTACGGGCATGGATATCGTCTCCGGCGGTGAACTCATCCGCTGCCTTGCCGCCAGCATTCCCGCCGATAAGATTATTTTCTCCGGCGTTGGCAAAACCGATCACGAACTTCGCCTCGCACTGGACAAGAACATTCACCAGATCAACGTGGAATCCGAAGCCGAGCTGGCCCGCCTCGACGAAATTTCCCGTGACTTCAAGAAAACCGTTCATATCGCCCTGCGTTTTACGCCCGATGTCGATAGCGGCGCGCATGAAAAAACGAGTACTGGCGAAGAAGAAAATAAATTCGGCCTGATGGAAGACGAAGTTTTCCGCCTGTTCAAGGAATATGAAGAACATCCTTATTTACGCCTGAACGCAATCAGCATGCATATCGGCTCAGGTGTTCCTTCACTCGAGCCTTTTCGCGAAGCTTTCCTAAAAATGTCGGACCTTGTGCAGAAACTGCGCTATCACGGCGCAACCATTACCCAAGTCGATCTTGGCGGCGGTTTGTGGATCCCTTATCAAGATGAGCCCTTCCCGAACCTTCACGAATACGGCCAGATGATTTACGATATTTTCTCGCCGCTCGATGTCAAAATCGCGCTGGAACCGGGACGTATTCTCGTCGCTGAGTCCGGTTGCCTGCTGACCAGCGTTATCTTCAACAAGCCCCGCACATCGAAACGTTTCGTCATTGTCGATGCCGCCATGAACGATTTGATCCGCCCAACCTTATATGACGCTTATCACAAGATCATGCCTGTCGTGGAGACAGATGCGGACACTTCGCCTTGCGATATTGTCGGCCCAGTCTGCGAGACAGGCGACTATCTCGCACTGGACCGTGAATTACCGGAATTCGAACGTGGTGATTTGCTCGCTATCATGAATGCTGGCGCTTATGGGTCGGTTATGTCCAGCACCTATAACTCGCGCCCCCTCGTTGCGGAAATTCTGGTCGATAGCGGGGATTTCCATGTCATTCGCGAGGCGCAAAAGCTCGAAGATTGCTGGGCCAATGAAAAAATCCCAACAGGCCTGAAATAAACTGCTAATCTGCCGCCATGGAGAAAATTGCGGCCGTTTTTCAGAAACTATCCCTGTACGCAAAAATTGCGACAGCGGCGCTTTCGCTGTTTCTTGAAAATTTCGTTGGGGCTTTTTTCTGGTTGCTTATATGGGTCGCCGCTTTCATTTGTCTTTTACTGGCGGGCCTCTCTTCTTATCTTATAACGGCCGTTTTCTGGTTCGGCGTTGCAGGCCTTAGCCTGTGGGGATTGTATAAAATCCCGCTGCCCTCGCGCAAACAAATCATTCATCGCGTTGAAACATCTTCCGCTTTAAAGCATCGCCCTTTATCGGGGCTGACTGATATTCCGATAACAGGAAGCAAAGAGGATTTCTGGCAACTTGAAAAAAACCGCCAAAGAAATCTTTTAAAATATCTTCGTCATTCCAGGCCCGATCTGGAATTGTCCAAGCGCGATCCTTATGCGCTACGCATTGCGTTTATCCTGATAATTGCCTGCGCTTTCTTTATTGCGCCAAAAGAGTCATTCGAAAAAATCCGCAGCGGCTTTATTCTTCCCGCTACGATAATGAAAGAAGAAGCCGAGCCTCCTTTTGCACAAATTCGCATCACACCGCCTATCTATTCAGGAATGCCCCCTGTCGTTCTCACTACTCCTTCTTCGGAAGAAATCAAAGTATTGGCTGGCAGTAAAATCTCCGCCGAGGTTTACACCACATGGGGACATCCGGTTCTCAAGTTAGGCGATGAAATAACTGCCCTGACAAGAAAGAAAGACAGCGATGGCTGGACTATCGAGCGTAATCTTTCCGCCGCCGATAAAATATCCATCACAACTTTCGGCATTCCGCGTTTTAGCCAGAAGATAAAATTTACCGATGACAGCGCACCGATGATCGGCTGGAACGGCGAGATCAAGATTTTGCCGACCGGAGAAATGAAACTGCCGCTGAAAATCGCCGATGATTTCGGCATTCACAAATTGACCTTGCGCGGTATTCTTGCTCCTATGCAGCCGCCTGCATATTTCGGCTCCGCTATCGCCATCGAAAAGAAAATGAATATTGCCATCCGCAATTCATCGGCGGAGATCAATACGGTATTCGATACGACAGGCCATCCATGGGCGGGCCGCAAAGTATCGCTGATGGTCGAAGCCGAAGATTACGCAGGTAATATCTCGGAAACCGCGCCGCTGGATTTCGAACTACCGATCCGCAGTTTTCACAATCCGGTTTCTATTCATTTAAGCTCGCTGCGGAACAGCCTTCTTAACCTGCGCGGCGATGCACGCGATATCGTGTCAGGCGTAGAAGAAATTCTCTACCGCCCTGATTTATACCATTGGGATAATATGATGACGCTCGGCCTGCGCAGCATCGACAGCCGCCTCACCTACGATCAAAGCAAGGAAAGTCTAGAATCGATTGCCGCCATGATGTGGCAACTGGCCATGCGCATGGAAGACGGTAACATAGCCGAAACGCAGACTTCGCTCAAAGAAGCGCTCGACAATTTGCAGGAAGCCCTGCAACGCAATGCCGATAAATCCGAAATTGCCGATTTGACACAAAAGATGCAGCAGGCCTTGATACGCCATTTACAAACGCTGGCCCAGAAAATGGCGCAAAACGTCGCGATGCCCCAGCAAGCGCCATCTGATCAGAATATGAATTTAGGCGATCTTGGAAACTTCATGCAGGATTTGCAGCGCCAGTTGATGAGCGACGATAAGCAAGCTGCAATGGATAAACTGAATCAGCTTCAGCAACTTGCTGAAATGCTCGGCTCTTCCGCCGCTCAAGGCATGCCCAAAGACATGCAGCAGCAAATGCAAAACCTTCAGGAACTGCAAAAAATTATCGCCGACCAAAAGAAACTGATGGATGAAACACGCGAAGGTAATGAGGGGAAATTGAAATCCCTTGCTGCGGATCAAAAAGCTTTGCATGAAAAAATTTCGTCGATAGTGGAAAAACCCGACGGAAAAATAAAGCCGCTCAGCGAAGCGGCAACCGAGATGTCTTTATCTGCTAATGCGCTTCAAACGGGCGATAAGCAAATGTCGCTGGGTCATCAGCAAAAAGCGCTCGATCTTTTGCAGCAAACGCAAAAACAAATGCAGCAGCAGCTTCAGGAGCGGATGAAAAGCATGATGATGATTTCCATCGGCGGCGCACAGCCCGGGAATCAGGACCCTTTAGGCCGTTCGCAGGACTCAATTACCAGCGGCGATGCCGAAGTGCCGGAAGGCAGCACGCAAAAGAAATCGGACCAGATTATTAAAACCTTGCGCGAGCGCGAAGGCGATATGACCCGCCCGCTGGAAGAGCGGAATTATTATCAGCGCCTATTGAAACAATGGTAAATTACTGAACGAGTTTGATGCGGACCGATACCGCATCTTTCGGCGGTTCATCGACAAAGAATTCGACCGCTTCCGAACTTTCCGCTTTCAACTTAGTCGATGTCATTTTGATATCGAATGTTTTGACGATATTATCGCTTAGATCGAGAAGATCCACCGTCATGTAATTCAGCGGCTGATCCTCGCTGGTCAAATTGACGATCAACCCGTTGCCTTTAATCTTGCTTCCTTCGCGGCTTAGTCTCAATCGCTCGAAGGCGATCTGCTTTTTAACCTGCGGCATCGGCCAGCCCATTTTTTCATAGGCAGCCGCCATAAACGGTACGGCGCGGCCGATCGATTTATACGGGGCGACCAGAGCGTAAAAAACAACCGAGGCAATCGCCAAAGCCACCATAACGCCTGCGATTTGCTTTTGGCGCTTCGTGGCTACTTTAACCGTTTTTACTTTTGCAGGTTCGTTTGCAGATTCATTGGCTCTGGGTTTTAATATTTCAGGTACCGGTTCCTGCTTATCGACATGTGTCTCAAAACTTATGTCATCGCCGGATGATTGATCCGCCGAGTAGTCATGATCGTCCAGGCCGATATTTAATTCATCAAGGCTGTCGCGCTCTGGCGGCTGGAACCATACATGCCCGCATTTGCCGCAGCGAACGTCCCGGCCCTGGTCACCCAGCGCTTCGCTGGATACCATGAATTTAGCCGAGCAGGATGGGCAGTTTAGAATCATGTTAACAAACCGAATTTGTCGTTAAATTCTTTTATATAAGCCAGAATCTGTTAATACAATAGGTTATGATCAAGTTTGAACATGTTGGCCTGCGTTATGGGATTGGCCCCGAAGTTTTGAGCGATGTGAATTTCACGCTTGAACCCGGCTCATTCCATTTTTTGTGTGGTCCGAGCGGCGCCGGCAAGACCTCTTTGATGAGCCTTCTTTATCTGGGGCGTAAAAGCACGCGCGGCTTGATTTCCATGTTCGGCGAAAATACGGGAAGTCTCAGCCGCGAGGCATTGATGCCGCTGCGCCAGAAAATCGGTGTTATCTTTCAGGATTTCCGCCTGCTTAATCATCTTTCCGCTTTTGACAATGTCGCCCTGCCGATGAGGATCAGCGGCCAGAGCGAACAGGAAATTAAAACCCATGTCACCGAGCTTCTTGAATGGGTGGGCCTTGGCGATTGCATGCACCGTCTGCCCAAAACCCTTTCCGGCGGCCAGCAGCAACGTATCGCCATCGCGCGCGCCGTAATCGTCCAGCCGAAACTTCTCCTTGCCGATGAGCCAACAGGAAACCTCGACGACGAGATCGGCTATAAGCTCATGAGTCTTTTCGAACAGCTCAACAAAATGGGCACGACAGTCGTGATCGCCACACACTCGCTCGCCATATTGGAAAGCTTCAACCATCCGCGCCTGATCCTAGACAAAGGCCATGTCAGCATATTTGATCCTGCCAATGTAAAGGTCGCGTCATGAAAAAAAACCAGAATCCCGTTTTCAATATGCCGGGCAAAAATATGCGTTTCGATATTCCGCTTCATGCGCGGGTCGGCACAGAGTTCCTTGCGCTTCTTATGGCGCTGATGACTTTTCTATGCATTTTGGCCGGTTGTATCAGTATTTCGCTCAATCATATGGCAAGCGCGTGGAGCACGGGGCTCGCCGATACGGTCACGATCGAGGTTCCTTTTTCCAGCAGTACCGATCGCAAGCTGGACGAAGTCATCGATAAACTCGTCACCGTCAAGGACATCAAAGATGCCCGCGTCGTGGAAGAAGAAGAATTACAGGAGCTGGTCGAGCCGTGGCTTGGTAAGGGCACGAACGCGTTGACCGATTTGCCCGTGCCTTCATTGATCACGATAAAACTATCAGAGCGTACGCCTGAAGCCTTACAAGAAATCAATTCTATCGTAACAGATATTTTTCCCGATGCAAAAATCGATGCGCATGACAACTGGCTCGACGATATTTTGAAACTGTCCAAGGGTTTGCAAATAGCGGGTACAGCATTGATCGTTATCATTGCGATTGTTACCGCCCTGACCGTCAGCGGTGCGGTGCGTTCGCGCATGGCCATTCACCATATGGAGCTTGAGCTTTTGCACATTATGGGCGCATCGGACAAATACATCACGCGCCAGTTCCAGAAATACATCCTCTTTCTATCCGGTAAAGGCATTTTGCTCGGACTCCTGCTTTCTGCGCTTACTTTAATCACCGCGCATCTTCTTGCTTTGAATTTGCCGGACACGCTGCCGCGTTTCGATTTGCTCGATTTGCATTTTTACGTTCTTCCCTTCATCTGCTTGATGCTGCTCTTGATCAGCACGAGCGCCGCCTATCGTACGGTGATGAAAGTTCTTAAGGAAATGCCCTGACCATGTTTAAACTTTTCAAATGGTTTACAGGTTTTCTGGCCGGCATGCTTGCGCTCGGCTTCGTCATCTGGATCGGTGGCTTCATCATGTTTACGGGGATTATCAGCTCGATGAACGAGCCCAAAAACGTCGAGCAGACCGATGCGATTATCGTCCTGACCGGCGGCACCAATCGCGTCACCCGCGCGCTCGATCTCCTTTCCGACGGCAAGGCAAAATATCTCCTCATCAGCGGGGTGAACAAAGACGTTAAATTAAATGAATTAATCGACCGCTGGGGATATAAAAAAAACCTGCCCGATTGCTGTATCACGCTCGGCTACCAAGCCGAAACTACGCTTGGCAACGCCATAGAATCCCGCGACTGGGTAACGGATAACAAGATCAAAACCGTCCGCCTTATTACGGCAACCTATCACATGCCGCGCTCGGCTTTGGAATTTCATCACGCTCTGCCGAATGCCAATATTATCCGCCACGCGGTTATTCCCGAAAACTTCACGCCCGATGGAAAGAATTTCTGGAAGATATGCTTCCTTGAATATCATAAACTTTTGATCAGCGTTGTTCGCATTATTTTCTATCCGTCCGAAATCAATCAACTACCATCCGCAATGAAGTAACAACATGCTCCTGATCCGCCAAACGCTTTTTCACATCTGTTTCTACGGCTATATGTTTATATGGTGCCTGCTTTTGGTGCCACCGCTTCTTCTGCCGCGTAAATATTATATGATCTTCCTGCAAGCCTATTTCGACAGCAATTACTATGTCGAAAAATGGGTTTTGGGACTGGATTACGAAGTGCGCGGCGCTGAGCATATTCCGCAAGGAACAAGTTTTCTTGTCGCGGCCAAGCATTATTCGACCTATGAGACTTTTAAAATTCACCTCCTGTTCAAAGACCCTGCCATTATTTTGAAACGTGAATTGGCCCTGATCCCTATCTGGGGCTGGCTGGCCTTAAAAGCAGGCATGATTGCCGTTAATCGTTCAAAGGGTGAAGGCGCGATGAAATCCATCGTCGAAGGGGCCAACCGCCTGAAAGCTGAAGACCGCCCTGTCGTGATTTTCCCGCAAGGCACACGCGTCGATATCAGCGACACACCTGCGACCAAACCTTATAAATTCGGCATTGTCCGCATGCAGGAAGCAACACAGCTCCCTATCCTGCCGATGGCAACCAATAGCGGGCTATTCTGGCCGCGCCGTTCTTTCTTCGTCAAACCGGGCAAAGTGATATTCGAATTCTTCCCGCCGATCATGCCGGGGCAGGATTTGAAAACCACGCACCAGCAAATGGCGGATATCATCGAGACGAATTCCAACCGGCTTGTTCAAGAGACATTGAGTAAATCGGCATGAAGAAAATTATCTACAATCTGATCTCAATTATCTCGGCGGTGATTATTCTCGCCTTTATCGCCTATGGTATTTTCTGGGTCTATGTCGCAGGCCAGATGACAAAAACGCTCGATACGATCTGGGCAGGCCAAGAAAGCTATCAGATTGTCATCGATGGCGAACAGCCAACCATCACAGGATTTCCTGCTGCGCCGAAAGGAACCTTCTCGGGCAGCGTCACTGACCGCAACGGCTTTACCTACTCCTCACCCGCATTTTCCTATCAGGGTTTTTCTTTTCCGACACAAGCCATCACTATTTCCGCGCCGCAAGGCATGGATTTCTCGGGACCTATTTTAAAAACCACTCTTCATGTCGATGACTTCCTGCTGCGCATTCGCCTGCCTGCCGATTTCCCGCGCCGCTATGATCGTGCCACTTTATCCGCATGGCGGGAGAAAGGCGGCAATATCCCTGTCGAAGCTCTTCGGATTTACCGCAGCTCGGTCAAACTTGAAGGCGAGGGCTATGTAACGCTCGATCAAACGCTGCAGCCGGAAGGCGAAATCAAGGTGAAAGTTTCGGGCCTTGACGACCTGATCCATGAACTCGTTCAAAACGGCACGATTGGCGATAAGCAAGCCATCATGGCCCAAAGCCTTCTGAATTTAATGTCACAAAAAGATGAAACAAGCGGCATCAGCTCAATCAATACAGCGCTACGCATTCAGAGCGGCGGCGTCTATCTTGGTCCTCTCCGAGTCGCGGCAGTGCCTGAATGGAAATGGGAAGAGAATTAAGAGCCTAAAAATTCTCTCATCGCACAGTCTATCGCCTGCATATCTTCCGGCAAGCCGATCGTCATTCGGAGGCAATCCGGCAGACCATAGGCAATCATACCGCGCAGTAGAATGCCGCGCTCTTTCATAAAATTCAGGCAAGCCACTGCTTTTCCTTCCGAGCCTAATGTAAAGAGAATGAAATTCCCCTCGCCCGGATAGACATGAATACCCAGCGTTTCAAAACGCTCCGTAATCCATTTTTTTTGCTGTGAATTTACCTGTAAAGATCTTTTGATATAGTCATCATCCGCCAAAGCGGCCAAGGCAGCCGCTTGCGTTGCAATCGACAGGTTGAAAATACCACGAATGCGGTTTAACACATCGGCAATCTCTTTTGATGAATAAGACCAGCCGACCCGCATGCCACCAAGTCCGTAGATTTTAGAAAAAGTCCGCAGCATCACGACATTGTCAAATCGATCGACCATATCACGGCCATCGGTATAATTTTCTTCTTCGACAAATTCCGCGTAGGCGGAATCAAGGATCAACAAAATATCGGGGCGCAATTTTGCATGAAATTCCAAAAGCGCGTCTTTCTTAACCAACGCCCCTGTTGGATTATTCGGATTGGCAATGAAAATCATTTTTGTTTTATCGGTAATCGCATCGAACAGCGTTTCCAGATCCGTCTTGCGCTCCGGCTCTGCCGCTTTGACTGGCGTTGCACCCGCTGACAGTGCAGCAATCGGATACATCAGGAAGCCATGCTGGGTATACAAAATCTCGTCGCCCTCGCCGCAATAGGCGCGACAAAGAAGCGAGATCAATTCGTCGGAGCCCGTGCCGCACACAATGCGTTCCGCATCCATACTATATTTGTTTGCAATCGCCGAGCGCAGCTCGACAGATCCGCCATCAGGATAGCGATGCATTTTATCGGCAGTATCTTTATAGGCCTGCATAGCCTTTGGCGAAGGTCCGAGCGGATTTTCATTCGATGATAGTTTGATGACTTTGTCGCCGCCGCCCTTGCTGGCGCCGGGGACATAAGGCTCGATATCTAGTATACCAGGGCGCGGAGTAAATTTCATTTCTCGTCTTTATACTTTAAAGGGGATGGATAGCCGCCCAGAGAAACGGCTTCAATCGCGTTCAATCGCTCATCGTTTGGCAAAATATATTCATCCACTTCCAAAAGGACGTTACCGTTCGATGAATAGACTTCCAGCACTTTAAAGATTTTCTGCGCCTCGTTCAAATGCGCCGATGGCATGGCAATCAAGGAACGGTCATCGTCGGATGTATCGAAACCGGCCTTGGCGACGACCAGCGCCGGATGGCGTTCATATTTATAGTTTTCCTTGTCGCCAAATGGCAGGCGCTGAATGACTTTCAAAGATGTATCGATCATCAAAGACAGCCACCATGCATCCGGTTCATTTTCTTCCGGTGACGGAAGGACAGCGAAATTTACCTTGTCGTCTTTGACTAGTTTTAAAACATCAGCCTCGGAATTTTCTTTTTGCATCGGCAATACGGTGCCGAAATAATCCCGTGCCATGTCCCAATATTCGGGCAGTTTTTTTGTTACCGCAACGCTTAGTCCCGTTTGAAGCAAAGAGATCGACCCGACGAGTTCGCGCCAGATGCGGACAATCGTTTCTTCCGGCAATGGTGCGCGGTGGCGTTTGATCAAGCGGCGGATCATGCGTGCTTCACGAGCAGGTTGAACGATCTGGATGCCATGTTTTTTCTTCTCGGCAGAGACTTGCATGATCAAATCGGCACGCTCCATCAAAAGGTCATGCACCTGATTATCAAGGGCATCGATACGCTGGCGGATTTGATCTAGTTCGGGAGATTTATACATGTCTAGTTTCTTCCTAATGGAACAGGATTGGGAATTAAATTGCCGCGGCCACGGACTTTAACTTTCGCGCCATCCGGAACATCAATACCGGCATATAATTGCTTGCTGGCTTCGATCATATGAAGACCTGCGAAGGCAGGAAAAGTAAACGGACCGATTACTTCAAACGTATCGGCGGATTTGATAATGGTACTGCGGCGCATCGGCGGCACATAGAGAACAGGCTTGTTACGTTCGAAGACGAAAAGATTATCCCGCAATATCGATTTCAATTGATTGAGCGATGACGGGCTTCCTTGTCCAAACGGCGACCATTCCGCCCGCGCCCAGAAACCAACGCGGTTGGGCGTTACTATGACCAGCCTCCCGTTGCTTTTCAGCACGCGCCAGATTTCCTGTAAATTGGACCGCAAAAGCTCGGCATGTTCGAAAGAATGGATAAGAAGAATTTTATCGACGGAATTCGTTTCAAGCGGTAATTCTGATTCTTCCGACAATACCGTCAGGTTTTTCTTTCCGTCCGGCCATGGATAGGCGCCTTGTCCGGCAGGCATGACCGCGTAACAACGCTCGCAATTATCAAGAAAAGGCTCAAGATAAGGCTGGGCAAAACCGATACCGACAATGCGTTCATTGTGCGTACTGGGCCACCAGTTTAGGATATGCCGGCGCACGATCCGCCGCACCATCGAACCCGATGGCGAGTTATAAAAGACTTTCAGATCGTAGATCGAACGATACATTAAAGTATGGCTTCTAATTGATGGATAAGCGGCTTATCCGCTTCCGGCATATCCAGACTATACAAATCCTGCACATTCATCCATTTCAAATTCTGGCCTTCGCGGCCTTGCGGCTCGCCTTTCCAGACGCGAATGGCAAAAACCGGCATCAGCAAATGAAATTTCTCGTAAGTGTGCGATGCAAAACCGACGCCCGACATACAACAAGGCCGGGTTTCTATTCCCAGTTCTTCTTCCAGTTCACGCATGAGGGCATATTCGGGAAGCTCTCCGGCATCGACCTTACCGCCAGGAAACTCCCATAAACCCGCCATCGGCTTTCCTTCGGGGCGCTGCGCCATTAAAATTTGTTTTTTACGATCAATGATCGCTGCGGCAGCCACCAATACTATTGGCAAATTTGGCATCAATGGCGGCGGCGCGGCCAACGCCTCGGCACAAGACATAAATTTTTTCATGGGATTACTATAATGACTTTTATACAGTCCGTCACCCCCGCGAAGGCGGGGGTCCATCGTGCAGCGTCACTATGGATTCCCGCCTTCGCGGGAATGACGGTTGAATAAAAAATCCCCGCCGAGGCGGGGATTTTCGAATTACTTCTTCGGCTCTTCTTTAGGCGCCTCGATCGGCTTGCCTTCAATATTCAGCTTGGTCACTTTTGCATCCTTAACCCAGCCTTCAACCATTTCGTTGAGGATCTGGCGGCGCTCTTCCGCTTCCAGCGCAGGCTTTACTTCTTCAAGTGTAGGAACCGGACGGTTACGCTTGTCGAGAATTTCAATCACATGGAAACCAAATTGTGTTTTGACAGGCGTTTTCAAAACCTTGCCTTTTTCACCAGCAAAAGCAGCATCGGCGAATTCCTTCACCATGGCTTCTTTCGTGAAGTAACCAAGATCGCCGCCTGTATCTTTATTGGACGGGTCCTTTGAATATTCTTTCGCAAGATCTTCAAATTTCGCGCCGCCTTCAAGCTTCGTGATGATTTCCTTCGCTGTCTCTTCTTTTTCTACGAGAATATGACGGGCATGGACTTCTTCAACCTTGCCTTGTTCGGCCTTGAACTTGTCATAGGCTTTTTGTGTCCGCTCTGGCGACATCAGCTTCTCGATTTCTTTTTCGAGATAGACAGTGCGAACGATCTGGATTTTTGCATCGGCCAGACGCTTCATGACTTCCGCGTCGGATTGAAGCTCTTCCACTTTAGAAGCTCTGGCGTCAACCACTTTCGCGGTCACGACCTGCTCAAGCGCCATCGGGAATAATTGTTCGACCGGCATTTGCTGCATTTGCGGCGGGAAATTGCGCATAAAGGCCACAACTTCGGAACGAAGGATATTCACACCATCGACCGTGCCAACGACGGGATTTTCCGCAGTCGGTTCCAATGTTTCTGCGGCTGGCTCGACTTTCGATGTACCTTCCATGGCTGCGTTTTGGATGGCAGCGGTTTCGTCTTTATTTGCCTTCATAATAGTGAAGCAAATCGCCGCGGCGGCGATAATGACGACAGCGATCAAAATGCCCAGATTTCTGTTATTCATCGTTAATTCCTTTAAATGTTAAATTCCGTAACTAGGGGTTCGGGGAAAGGTCCCGTATTTGGTCATACGAGGCCTTGTCTGGCAATAGGCTTTTAACGGGTTTTTCCCGATTTACCCCCCGCTGATTCAATCCCTTACGCTCCGGACATTGACGACATAATCCTTGCGCTTTATATCAGGAGACCCAGAGCATATCCTAATTACGATATGCTCTAATTATTTAAAGTTAGGCCGGATTCACGTCTTTATATCAGCACAGATGTGCTGATATAAAGACGATCCGGACTAAAAAGGACTTACAATATTATGCTTTTAAATCTCGCCACGAAAATCTTCGGCAGCAGCAACGACCGGATTCTGAAAAACTTCTATAAAACGATTCCCGTGATCAACGATCTGGAGCCGCAATACGCCGCCCTGTCGGATGACGCGCTCAAAAACAAGACATTTGAATTCCGTCAGCGTTTGCAAGAAGGCGAGACTCTGGACGATCTTTTGCCGGACGCTTTCGCCGCGATCCGCGAAGCCTCCAAACGCGTTCTCGGCATGCGCCATTTCGACGTTCAGCTGATCGGCGGTATGACACTGCATAACGGCAAGATCGCCGAGATGAGAACAGGTGAAGGTAAAACCCTCGTTGCGACACTCGCGACTTATTTGAATGCCCTGACCGGCAAAGGCGTGCATGTCGTTACCGTCAACGATTACCTTGCCAAGCGCGACAGCGACTGGATGGGCCGCCTGTATAACTGGATGGGCCTGACAACAGGTTGCATCCTGTCCAATATTTCCGACGAAGAACGCCGCGCCGCTTATGCCGCCGATATTACATACGGAACCAACAATGAATTCGGTTTCGATTACTTGCGCGACAACATGAAATATTCGCTAAGCGAAATGGTTCAGCGCGAGTTTAATTTCGCCATCGTCGATGAAGTCGATTCCATTTTAATTGATGAAGCGCGGACGCCGCTGATTATTTCCGGCCCGACCGAAGGCGCACCCGATCTTTATATTAAAGTAGATGCGCTTATCCCTTCCCTCACCGAAGAGGATTACGAGAAGGACGAAAAAGTCAAAACCGTTCTCCTGACCGAAGCCGGCGTTGAGAAGATGGAAGAAAATCTTCGCGCAGCAGGCCTTTTAGAGACAGGCGCTTTATACGATGCGCAAAACATAACCATCGTCCACCATGTCAACCAGGCGCTTCGCGCCCATAAGCTTTTCTCCCGCGATACCGATTACATCGTGAAGGACGACAAAGTTATCATCATCGACGAATTCACGGGCCGTATGATGGAAGGCCGCCGTTTTTCCGAGGGCCTGCATCAGGCTTTGGAAGCGAAAGAGCATGTCCAGATTCAAAAAGAAAACCAGACGCTCGCTTCCATCACCTTCCAGAATTATTTCCGTCTTTATCCCAAACTGTCAGGCATGACAGGAACGGCGATTACCGAAGCCGGTGAATTCATGGAAATTTACAAACTGGGCGTCGTCGATATTCCGACCAATGTTCCGGTAAAACGTAAAGATCAAAACGATAAAATCTACAAATCGATGCGCGAAAAAGAACAGGCGATTATCGATCTCGTCAAAGAAGCGACGGCGCGTAACCAACCTGTATTAGTCGGCACCGTTTCTATCGAGAAATCGGAATCTCTCTCCGCCCGTTTGAAAGAAGCCGGTATTGCACATCAGGTTTTAAACGCGCGTATGCATGAACAGGAATCCGCCATCATCGCGCAGGCCGGACGCCCGAAAGCCGTGACCATCGCCACGAACATGGCAGGCCGCGGAACGGATATCCAGCTCGGCGGTAACTATGAAATGCGGGTCGTACAGGAAGTTCCAACCGATCTCGATGAGAACGAACAGGAACGCCGCAAAGCAATTATTCGCGATGAAATCGCCCGCGACAAGGAAATCGTTCTCGCCGGCGGCGGACTTTTCATCATAGGCACGGAGCGTCATGAATCGCGCCGGATCGACAACCAGCTTCGCGGTCGTGCTGGGCGTCAGGGCGACCCGGGTGAATCCGCGTTCTTCCTGTCAACGCAAGACGATTTGATGAGAATTTTCTCTCCTGATGCTTTGGAAGCGGTTCTCTCCAATAAATCCATTGGCCTAAAAGAAGGCGAAGCGCTGGCTCACCCATGGCTGTCAAAAGCATTGGAAAAGGCGCAACACCGCGTCGAACAACAAAACTTTGAAATCCGTAAGAATTTGCTGAAATTCGATAACGTGATGAATGACCAGCGTAAGATCATCTATGAACAGCGCCGCGAAATCATGGAAGCGGAAAATGTGACAGAAATCGTCACCGACATGCGCCACGAAGTAATCGAGGAACTGGTTGAAAATGCTATCCCGCCAAACTCCTATGCCGAGCAATGGGATATCCACGGCCTCAAAACTGAAGTCGGCGCTATTCTCGGCCTCGATACAAATGTGGAAGCGCCGGTGGAAGACTGGGCGAAAGAAGAAGGCATTGCCGATACTGAAATCATCGAGCGCCTGAAGAAAATATCCGACGAGAAGATGGAAGCGAAAGCCAGTCGCGCCGGTGCGAATTTCTTTGCCGAGATTGAGAAATCATTCGTCCTGCGCCAACTGGATGGTCACTGGAAAGAACACCTTCTCCATCTCGACCATTTGCGTCAGGGGATCAATCTGCGTGCCTTTGCACAACGCGATCCGCTAAACGAATACAAAGCGGAATCCTTTGCTCTCTTTGAATCGATGCTTGGTAAACTCAAAACCGCCGTCGTACAAAATCTATCTCTTGTCGAAATCAATATCGACGAAGAGGCTTTCGCCCGCATGATCGCCGAGCAACGTGCGCAGGAAGAAGCTCTCGCGCATGAAACCCGCGAGGACCCTGCCTTTGCCGCCGAAGCGGAAGAAGAGCCGCAACGTGGTAACGTTACCCAGATGCGCCGTAAATTCGATTCTGCGGATCCTTCAACATGGGAAGGCAATGTTTCGCGTAACGATCCCTGCCCTTGCGGCTCCGGCAAGAAATACAAGCAATGCCATGGGAAGATTGGCTAAGCGCTTCAAATTGCCCTGTTATCAGGGCAATTTTACTTTGATCCAAATTATCTAAAATTTGATCTAATTTTAACAAGTTATGAATTCAAATCGAATATTCTTAGTATTCACGAGGAGAATTCATGACAACAGCAGCATATTTAATCGAAAAAAAAGCCGGACAAACAGGATTCGACCAATTTAAAACGTCACATAGCCCTACTGACGCTTTCACTCTGGCTTCAGAGCTAAAAGCAACTTTTCCGGGATGTAAAGTTAATGTATATGCTGTGCCTGCTGACCAGCTTGATAGTTTGCTGCAAGCTATGAAAAGTACAAATGGCCGAACCCATGCTTTACAAGAATCCGGTGTTCTTGTGTCATCCTTAAGTGACTTGCCTAGCGCTCAACAAGATCTGGACAGAATCACCAATATCAACAGCCGTGGGTCTTTTGACCATTTGTGGAAGAGCATTCCAACACTGGAGTTTGCCAACGCGTAAATTAAAGCTAATCTGTTCTTCATGAAAGAACTCGGCTTCATTTCCAGCGGATCTAATATTTTCTACCGCCAATGGGGACCGGATAACGGTCCCTCCTTGGTATGCGTACATGGCCTGACCGGCAATTCGCAGGATTTTAAATTCGTCGGCGAATATTTTGCCAAACTGGGATTTCGCGTCCTTGCCATCGATATGCCGGGGCGCGGCAAAAGCGACTGGATTACGCCGGATCAATATACTTTCGACCGCTATATTCCCGATCTCGAAAATTTTCTCGATCACATAAATATAAAATCCTGCATCTGGCTCGGCGTTTCCATGGGCGGCTTGCTCGGTATTTTGATGGCAGGTAAAGATAAATCCCGCATTTCAAAACTTGTTTTGGTCGATGTCGGACCCGAAGTGCCGCAGGACCAGCTCGATTTCATTTCAGGCTATTTAACCCTCGCCCCGATTTTTGAAACTTTGGGCGGCGTCATCGGCGCGATGAAACAATCCATCGGCACGCCCTTTTATCGCGGCCCGATGACCGAAGATGAATGGGCTTATTTCGCCGAGAGCTCGATGAAGAAATTGCCGGATGGGCGCTATACCAGAAGCTTCGATCCCGGGATTGCGCAGGAATTCAAAAGCCAGCCGCTTGGTCATACAGATATGTGGAAAGACTGGGACAAAATAGAACAGCCCGTTCTCGCCATTCGCGGAGAATTATCACTCTTATTTCCATCCTCCATCGCAGATAAAATGCGAAATCGTAAAAATGGCGCGGTCATGGATTTCGTCACTATCGAAGATGCGGGCCATGTCCCATCATTATATCCGGATAGTCAAATTGCCTTAATCGATCACTGGCTGCAAAAAACTTGAAATTTCAAATAAAGCGCGTCATGCTTTAAGCGTTGGGCTTCATCGTGAAAAGCCACGCCGTTTTTCGGCCATCCCCAAGGAGCATCCGGCGGGGACCAGCAAATCGCCCCACCTTCGCAGGGTTGCAAATAGAGGGATACCCCACATAAAAACGCGACGTTCAAAGTAGTTAGAATGACGTTCAAACTAGTTAAAGGTTAAAATTTAAGAGAAAGCAAAGTCTGTTCCTACTTCGTCATTTCGACCGAGCCAAAGGCGAGTGGAGAAATCTCACCTTTCTTAAAGAAGATTATATCCCTCGGCCTAGTTGTTGTGCTTGGTAAATTTGACAAATAATAAAACCTATTTTACAAATTACATAACGTAAGGAGTTTTTATATGGCACGCGATAAATGGTCAGGGTTTTCTGTTCATGACAGAACGCCGCAAGTTTCAAGACATATCGATAGAGTTGGAGCTGATGCGGCAAGAAGAGACACATTAAGTGCTACATTTGGCAGAGGCCCTTTAGCAAACAAAACTGGCAATCCTTTTAAAGACGACCCATTTTTTAATCCATGGGCAAAAGGCGGCGCCTTTGATAAAGGGCCAGGCAGACGCTAATTAGCTAGCCGCGCCAAAAACCCATCAACTTCGTCACATCTGCCATCACCGGATCGGCAATCGAACGGGCTTTTTCTGCGCCTTTAGTCAGAATTTTGTCAATCTCCGTAACATCGCTCATCAGCTCGCGCATTCTTGCCGTCATCGGCGTTAGTTTTTCGACGCAAAGCTCTGCCATTTTCGGTTTGAATTGCGAGAATTGCTGTCCCGCAAATTCTGCGACGATCTCCGCTTTCGTCTTGTTCGACAAAGCAGCATAGATCGTAATCAGGTTATTGGCTTCCGGACGATCTTTCAGGCCTTCTACCGTATCTGGCAATGGCAGCGGATCCGTCTTGGCGCGTTTGATCTTATCGGCAATCGTATCAGCATCATCCGTCAAATTGATCCGCGACATATCGCTTTCGGCGGACTTGCTCATTTTCTGCGTTCCGTCACGAAGCGACATGACCCGTGTTGCCTCGCCTAATATTTGCGGCTCAGGAGCTGGAAAGAAATTCTCGCCGTAACGGTGATTGAACGTGCCTGCGATTTCGCGTGCCAGTTCCAGATGCTGCTTCTGATCTTCACCGACCGGAACATGGGTTGCTTTATACAGCAAAATATCCGCCGCCATCAGAACCGGATAAGCATAAAGGCCAAGCCCTGCTTTTTCTGCATTCTTTCCGGCCTTATCTTTAAACTGCGTCATGCGGTCCAGCTTGCCCATTTGCGTCATCGTGGCCAAGAGCCACATCAAATGACAGTGATGATCGGCCAGAGAGCTTTGTGCAAATATTGCTGACTTATTTGGATCGACGCCCGCTGCGATATAAGCTGCCGCGACTTCACGCGTCGCATTCGCCAACGCATCTTTATCATATGGCATCGTAATCGCATGCAGATCGACAATCGTGTAAAGGCACTCATAGCCTTCATGCTGCAAATTGACCCAGTTGCGCAAAGCCCCAAGGTAATTGCCCAATTGTAGCCTATTCGTCGGCTGCATTCCCGATAGGATTCGTTTCATCTTTTAGCCTTTTTCTATTCAGTAATTCTTTGATGTCTTTGATTTTAACGATACCGAAATACCAGATGGCACCGATATAGGTGAGTCCGCCAGCGCTTATGAGCGCGGCCACCGTGAGAAGCTTTGCCAGCGTGTGGCTATGGAAGTAATCCTGAAGTGCATAACCCAATCCTGCCAAAACGACCGCCATCGCGCAAGCGGAAAAACAAATTTGAGGAAAGGCTTGTTTAAATTGCTCATCATAAGCCGCGATTTCGATGCCTTTTAGTTTCCGGCTATAAAGAATTAATTGCAGCCAGCCAGACAGACCTGTCGCCAAGGCGATACCCGCAATACCCATCGGCGTGAACTTGATAAAGGCAAAGCAAAGCACCGTATTCAAAAGAGAATTGGCGATCGAGATTTTAACCGGCGTCATCGTATCGCCCTGCGCCCAGAAGATCGAAGCGAATACTTTCCCAGCGATGTAAGCCGGTAAACCCACGGCATAGCCCATCACGACATAAGATGTTGTAACCGTATCGACTTGGGTAAAGGCTCCGCGTTCTAAAATGAGGGCAACGATTGGAATAGGAATAATAAGCAAGGCAACGGCGGCAGGCAGTGCGATAATATAAGTGTATTCCAGCGAGCGGTTAAAAAGCTCCCGGCTCTGTTGAACATTCCCCGAAGCGATGGAGCGTGACAGCATCGGCAAAATAGCCGCGCCGACGGCAAGGCCAATGATTCCGAGCGGCAATTGCTGCAGTCGATCTGCATAATACAAATACGAAATCGCGCCGATGGGCAGCAACGACGCGAATAACGTATCGATAAAAATATTGATCTGCAAGATTCCGGAGCCGACAAAGCCCGGCCCCATGAGTTTAAAGATCTTCTTGATCTTTTCATCCCAAACAAAGCCTTGCCATGAATAAGAGATTTTATATTTGCGCACATAATGGATCATCATCCAAAGCTGGATAAAACCGGAGAGCGTCACGCCCCACGCCATGGCATAAGGAATGGCGCTCGCCGGATCGGCAAAGAAATAATGCCCGACCAGAATGGCGCTAATGGCACATATATTGAAGAAGATAGGCGCGGCGGCAAAAGGGCCGAATTTATGGTGTACGTTTAACATCCCGCCGAACAAGGCTGTGAGCGACATCAAAAGCAAATACGGGAATGTGATTTGCGTCATATCGACAGCGGGCTGAAACCGCTCCTCGCCGACTTCAAAACCTGGCGCAATCAACTTGATGACCCACGGCATGAAAATCATCATGACAATCGAAAATAAGCTGAGGATGAGCGCCATCATCGAGAAGGTTTTTCCGGCAAACTCGCCCGCCGCCTGTTCGCCTTCAATCTCTATGGTCTTGGAATAAAGCGGCACAAAAGAAACCGTGAACGCCCCTTCCGCCGTAATCCGGCGAAACATGTTCGGGAGTTTCAGGGCAACGAAAAAAGCATCGGAGAGCGGTCCCGCCCCCATGAAACCCGCCATCATGATATCCCGGACCATGCCGCTAACGCGGCTGATCATGGAAAATCCGGCAACGGTTGCCATGGCTTTTAAAAGTTTCATATGCTAATCCCTAAGGCCTAGGAGATACACATTATGCGCAATCCCGAGCAAAACTGGTTTGGCAGACAAAAAGTGGACGCACAAGAGAAAACCCAAAAGGTTTTGGGGGTTTTCGACAGCGTCGCATCAAAATACGACCTGATGAACGACCTGATGTCGGGCGGCCTCCACCGCCTGTGGAAAGATCGCTTTATCCGCGAAATCAGGCCACAGGAAAACCTGCGCTATCTCGACGTGGCAGGCGGAACAGGCGATATCGCCTTCCGTATCTGGAAAGCTACAGGCGGCAATGCCCCCATCACCGTTTCCGATATCAATGCCTCCATGCTCAAAGTCGGGCGCGAGCGCAGTATCAACAAGGCAATGGTACGCAATCTGGAATGGAAAGTCGCCAATGCCGCGGACATGCCGTTCGAGGACCAAAGCTTCGATGTCTATACCATCGCCTTCGGCCTGCGTAACGTCACATTAATTGATGACGCGCTGAAAGAAGCTTACCGTATCCTGAAACCGGGCGGACGTTTCTTTTGCCTTGAGTTTTCCCATGTAACGGAACCGACCCTATCCAAGGCCTATGACGCTTTTTCCTTTGGCCTTATTCCTAAAATGGGCAAACTGGTAGCCAAGGACGAGCAAAGCTACCAATACCTCGTCGAAAGCATCCGCGCCTTTCCGAAACAGGAAGATTTGAAACAGCGACTTTTGGATGCAGGCTTCGATTCTGCCAAATATACTAACCTGACATTTGGCACGGTTGCGATCCATGAGGCATGGAGATTATAGATATCAATGACTTACCGCCTTGCCGAAGTGGATAATTTCCCCGTTATGCAAAAAATACCTTGAATATTCAGTGGAATCCCTCCATTTAATCCGGACCTAGGTAATTCTTTTGGAAACGCCGAGCGGTAATAGTTTTAAAATTTTAAAAAGGATGTCCTTTATGAACAAAACAACCCTGACTATCATTGCAGCCGCAGTTGTCGTTGCTCTCGCAGCTTTCGGCATCATGAACAGCAAAAACACAGCTGTAGACGCAAATGGCGTTTCTCCTGCTGCTGGCACAGAAATGACAACGACAGAAGCTCCGATCGCTCCTGAAACAGCAACTGATGCTGCTCAAACAGCTTCCGAAGCTGCGTCTGACGCTGCCGCTTCTGCTTCTGACGCCGCTGAAGCCGCTTCCGATGCTGCTGCTTCTGCAACAGAGCAAGGCGCAACAGACGCCGCTGAAAAAGCTTCTGACGCTGCTGCTTCCGCAACAGACGCTGCCGCTTCTGCTGAAGCTGCTTCTGACGCTGCAAAAGCCGCTGAAGGCGCTGCTGAAGCAACGACTGCAACTCCAGCTGTTCCAGCAACTACAGAAACAGCTCCTGCTACAACTGAGCCATCCGCTCAATAATAGCTACTGACTTTGATTTTGGATGAGGCCCTGTGCTAGAAGTACGGGGCCTTTTCTTTTGGAGATAATATGGACGTGCAAGGCAAGAATATTCTGCTCGTGATATCCGGCGGCATTGCGGCCTATAAATCGCTTGAGCTGATCCGCCTGCTGCGTAAGGCAGGTGCGAATATTGTGACTATTCTGACATCCGGCGGCGCGCAATTCGTCACACCTTTAAGCGTTTCCGCCCTCTCGGAAAACCCCGTCTATATGGATTTATTCTCTCTCAAAGATGAAAGCGAGATGGGTCATATCCGCCTGTCGCGTGAAGCTGATTTGATTGTCGTAGCGCCAGCCAGCGCCAATACGATTGCAAAACTGGCGCAAGGCTTTGCCGAAGATTTAGCATCGACCGCCCTTCTCGCCGCGAATAAAAAAATCCTGATGGCGCCTGCAATGAACCATATGATGTGGAGCAACGAAGCGACGCAAGCGAATATCCGTACACTCGAAAAACGCGGCGTGGATTTCATAGGCCCTGTCGAAGGCGAAATGGCGTGCAAGGAATTCGGCATGGGCCGCATGGTCGAACCCGAAAATATTCTTGCCGCGATCAAAAATTATTTCAGCATAAAACCGCTTGCGGGCTTGAAAGCAGTCGTGACTGCCGGCCCCACTTACGAGCCAATCGATCCCGTGCGCTTTATCGGCAATCGATCATCCGGCAAGCAAGGCTATGCCATTGCGCAGGAATTGGCTGACCAAGGTGCCGAGGTAACGTTGATCAGCGGGCCGACAAATTTAAAACAGCCAAAGAATGTTTCTTTCATCCAGATCGAAACCGCCGATCAGATGCATGAACAGGCGATGACCTCCCTGCCCGTAGATATCGCCATTTGCACGGCGGCGGTTGCAGATTGGAAAGTCGAAAACGCGTCCGAGCATAAAATGAAAAAGAGAGGTGGCGGTGAAGCGCCGACGATCCATCTCACCGAAAATCCGGATATTTTGAAAGCCTTATCTAGCCATACCAAAAGACCCGAACTGGTCATCGGCTTTGCTGCCGAAACCGAAGAAACCCTCGAAAACGCCGTCAAAAAGCTAAAATCAAAGGCTTGCGACTGGATTATTGCCAATCAGGTTGGGGAAAAGTCGAATCCGGTTTTTGGCACGGATGAGAATGAAGTTATACTGGTGTCCTCTGCAAATCATGAAGTCTGGCCGCGCATTTCCAAACAGGAAGTTGCAAGCCGTCTTGTGCAGAAGATAATTTCACATGTGAAGGATAAAACCAGTGAGCAATCTAGCCGTAAAACAAACGCCGGAAACTAGCGAAACAATTTCCATCCCGCTCAAAATCTGGGACCACGCAAAAGATTTACCGCTGCCAAATTACGCAACGGCCCTTGCTGCCGGTATGGACCTCGTTGCCGCTATAGATGCCGATATCGTTTTAAAGCCTCTTGAGCGCTGCATGGTTGCGACAGGTTTATCCATTTCCCTACCCGCCGGATATGAAGCGCAAGTGCGTCCTCGCTCAGGGCTTGCCGCGAAGAACGGCATTACAATTCTCAACAGTCCGGGCACGATAGACGCCGATTACCGCGGCGAGATCAAAGCGATCCTCGTCAATCTCTCCAATGAAGAATTCAAGATCGAACGTGGTATGCGCATCGCGCAAATGGTTATAGCCAAACATGAACAAGCTGCATGGTCGGTCGTGGCCGAGCTTGATGAAACAGCACGCGGCGTGGGCGGATTTGGATCGACCGGCACGAAATGAGCTCAGTAGCGACTAAAACTATCGAAGAAACTGCTCCATCACACACCCCTATGATGGCACAGTACCATGCCCAAAAAGAAGCGCATCCGGATTGCCTTCTTTTTTACCGCATGGGTGATTTCTATGAACTCTTCTTCGATGATGCAGTGATTGCCTCCGGCGTGCTGGATATTACGCTCACGCGTCGCGGCAAGAATGAAGGCAATGAAATCCCGATGTGCGGCGTGCCGTTTCATTCTTATGAGCCCTACCTCGCCAAATTAATCCGCGCAGGTCACAAGGTCGCCATTTGCGAACAAACAGAAACCCCTGAGGAAGCAAAGAAGCGCGGCGGATATAAAGCCCTCGTCAACCGTGAAGTCGTCCGCGTTGTCACTTCCGGCACGCTTACTGAAGATAATCTTCTCGATTCCAGATCGAATAACTATCTTGCCGCGATGGCGGAAGTCGGCGGGCAAATCGGTCTTGCCTGGCTTGACCTCTCGACTGGCGAGTTCAATGTCCAGCCCGCTAAATTAAACAATGTTCAAAACAGCCTGCAACGCATTGTCGCTTCCGAGATTGTTATCTCTGATGGTTTTGCATCTTCCGAGTATTTAAGCACTTTTCAATCCAGCCTGACGGTTTTGGCCGCTGCTTATTTCGACAGCGAGAATGCGCGCATTCGTTTGCAAGATATGTTTGGCGTCGGCACGCTGGAATCTTTCGGCGCTTTCAGCCGCGCCGAAGTTACCGCCGCAGGTGTTCTAATCTCCTATATCGAGCGCACGCAAAAAGGCGAACGCCCGTTTATTTCTCCGCCGCGCCAGATTTCCTTTGACGATATCCTTGAGATCGATCCGTCAACATTGCGCAATCTCGAAATTGTCAAAACCATGCAAGGCGAGCGCAAGGGAAGTTTGTTATCCGCCATCGATCGCACCGTTACCGGTCCCGGGGCGCGGCTTTTATGCACGCGGCTTTCTGCCCCTCTTCGTAACATTCCTGAAATAAATCAGCGCCATGATGAAATATCCGAACTTATTAAACATCAGGATTTGCGCTCCTCGATCCGTGAACAGTTAAAATCGATCGCTGATATGGAACGCTGCCTGACGCGCATTAGCATCAACCGCGGCGGCCCGCGCGACCTGACGGCTTTGCGCGATGGCTTGAAATCCGCCTTGCAAATCCGCGCCGATATTATCAAGGCCAATTGCAATACCGGTCCGCTCGGCATGATTGCGAATGATTTATCTGCATCTCCTTCGTTATCTTCTTATGCCGATAAACTCGACATCGCTTTGACAGACTCGCCGCCATTTCTCAGCCGCGACGGTAATTTTATTAAAGCTGGATATTCCGCCAAGCTCGATGAGCTGAAAGCCTTACGCGACGAAAGCCGCCGCCTGATTGCTCTTTTGGAATCCCGCTATAAAGAAATGACCGGCATTGATGTCTTGAAGGTCACACATAATAACGTCTTGGGTTATTTTATCGAAGTCCCTGCCAAGCGCGCTGATAAAATGATGATATCTGTAGCCAATAAAGATGCGGATAATCCGTTTATTCACCGCCAGACGATGTCCAACGCGGTTCGGTTCACTACAGCTGAGCTTGCCGAGCTTGAGCGCGATATATCCTCCGCCAAAGATAAGGCGCTCGCTTTGGAAGAAGAGATTTTTATCGAGCTATGCAGCGATACCCGTGCCAATGCCGACGAGATTTGCCGCCAAGCCAAGGCCTTGGCATCGCTGGATGTCGCGGCGTCCAATGCCGAACTTGCCATCGACTGGAATTACACGCGCCCCACGATAACGAACGATCTTGAATTCAAAATTGAGGGCGGACGCCATCCCGTCGTCGAGCAAGCGTTGCGAAAAGAATCCATCGCCTTTATCGCCAATGATAGCGATTTTGCGCCGAGCCAAAAACTCTGGCTGCTCACGGGCCCGAACATGGCGGGTAAATCGACATTTTTGCGCCAGAATGCGGTCATTGCTATTCTTGCCCAGGCCGGGTGCTATGTTCCGGCCAAAGCCGCGACCATCGGTCTTGTCGATAAGGTATTTAGCCGCGTCGGCGCATCCGACGATCTGGCCAAGGGCCAATCGACCTTTATGATCGAGATGGTCGAAACCGCGTCCATTCTCAATCTGGCAACTGAAAAGTCATTGGTCATCCTTGATGAAATCGGACGCGGCACGGCAACGTTCGACGGACTGTCTATCGCATGGGCCTGCCTTGAATATCTGCATGACGTCAATAAATGCCGCGGGCTTTTTGCCACGCATTACCATGAGCTCACCGCCCTGAAGGAAAAGTTGAAAACGCTTTCCTGCTATACGATGGAGGTAAAGGAATGGAAAAACGATGTCATCTTCATGCATAGCGTCAAGCCCGGAACGGCGGACCGATCCTACGGTATCCATGTCGCGCGCCTTGCCGGATTACCGTCTGCGGTTATTGGCCGCTCGACCGAAGTCTTAGGCCTTCTGGAGAAAGACGGCAGCTCGGGTAAAGCCTCGAAACTGACACAGGAGTTACCCCTTTTCTCGGCCCAGCCCAAGGCGCCGCCGAAGGAAACGGAATTCGAGATCCAGCTGAAAAATCTCGACCCCGACAGCATGAGCCCGAAAGAAGCCCTCGACGCCCTCTACCAGCTAAAAAAACTCTTTACTGATCGTTGAGAAGTGGCTACTGAAAACCTGTAAGGACAGGTGGCAGAGCCCGGTTTAATGCACCGCACTCGAAATGCGGCATGGGAGCAATCTCATCGGGGGTTCGAATCCCTCCCTGTCCGCCAATCTCTCTTCTAGCGATATCCAAAAGCGCAAACAGCATTATACAAAGACTTACTATTATATGGCCGTTATATTTTTTGACGATTTATGTTATAAATTCATGAATTATAAAATGAGGCCAAAGCATGACGGACAGCACCGATTACAATCAAAAAACCAAGGACAATGAAGGCCGTAAATATTTTTACGGTTTTGATTACGACGTCATGCATCCTTATATGCTGAAAAGCTTCCTGCCGCATTTCCGGCCCGGCAATATTCTTGAGCTAGGAAGCTTCAAAGGGGAATTTACTGAAAGGCTTTTGCCGCATTTCGATGACATTACCTGCGTCGAGGCCGCCAGCGAAGCCGTTGCCGATGCAAAAAATCGGCTGAAAGGCAAAAACGTCGAAATTCACGAGAATATTTTTGAGGACGTAAAACTGCCTAAAAAATACGACAACATCATCATGACTCATGTTCTTGAACATTTGAGCGATCCGGTAGCAACACTGAAACGCGTCAACGATGAATGGCTGTCTGATAATGGCCGCTTTTTCCTCGTGTGCCCGAATGCCAATGCGCCGTCCCGCCAGATCGCCGTCAATATGGGTCTAATCTCGCATAACGCAGCGGTGACACCAGCAGAAAAAGAGCACGGTCATTTTATGACTTATTCTCTCGATACGCTCGAGCGTGAGGCAAAGGCAGCGGGACTTAACGTTACTTTCCGCACCGGCATCTTCTTTAAAGCACTGGCCAATTTCCAGTTCGATAAAATTTTGCAAACTGACATCATTTCGAAAGAATATCTCGACGGATGCTATGCGCTTGGGCACAAATATCCAGATCTCTGCGCCAGTATCTTTATTCTATGCGAGAAAAGCCGTTAACTTCAAAAAACTTGAAGTTTCGTTTTCATCGTATAATTGAAAGCCGAATTTTTTATAAAGTTCGTGCGCAGCCATATTGTTCTTTGCCACTTCAAGGCGGACTTCCGTATGCATTGATTTCAGATATTGTTTTAGCAATCGGGAAGCTATTCCCTGCCCTTTATGCAATGAAGATACGCTAATATCCGTAATAAAGTCGAATTCATCATTCCTATAGACCGCGATTAATCCGATCAGGTTCTTTTCATCCCATGCTTCATAAAGCCCGGCCTTTGACACTATTTTATTCGCATATTCTTCAAGATTTACTTTAAGTGATAAATCGCGGATAAAATCAGGATCGCAGGACGAAAAATGCATCAGGATATCCGCCTTTGTCGCCGTATCGATTTTATAGGAAATATCGTTCATTTAGTGTCTTCCAATATGGCAGCGCCAAAGCCGGATTTACCAAAAGCGTTCCCGTTATATAAAAGATAGACACGACCGTCTGCCTCATAAATATTCGGATAACACATCATATCAGAGTCCCAGCCTTCTGTGGATATATCGATGCCTCCCGCCTGATCATCTCGGATCCATTTTATCAGATCTTTCGAGTAGGCATACCCCAAACGATAGGCTTTCGATTTATCGGTCCTGAAACCGAATACATCGCGGAAGCAGAAATACATATGATATGTGTCACCGATTTTGATGACCGTCGGCAAAGCCTGACATTCATTTTCATGCAGTACGCTCTGGATGATATCGCGCTCGGAAGGCAGCCAGTTTAAGCCATCCTCCGATATAGCATGCGCCAGTTTGTAGACCCTGTCCGGCGCTGCTATTTCGTTTTCTTTTACCCAGCGCACACCGTACATATACCACATATGATATCGGTCGTTATATTTACGCACGAAAGAATCTCCAACTAGAAACGGTTCATGCAACGACGCCCCGAAGATCGGACCTTGGCCAAGTTTCTGAAATGAAACTCCGCCATCGCTGGAAACGGCATATCCGGTAGAGGTTTCAACAGATACGGATTTGCGGCGGCTCCAGCCGCAGGTATAGGCGGATATTTTTTCTTCTTCCTGAAAAACGCTAAATGGAAATATTCCATGCTCGTCAAAACTACCCAATTCACCGAGCAAAACGACAGGCTTTGACGAATGGCCGATGATTTTTGATAAATCTTTTACCATGTCGACATAATGAATTTGGCTAAGAAATTTTCCGCTATCATTGATACGCGTTGAATAATAAATGCGTATACGGTCTTTCAATACCAACGCCTGCGGTGACTGGGCAAAGTTATCTGTTTCAAATATCTGGCCCAGCTTTTTCCATTTCATAGCAAATCACCCTGCAGCTCGGCCAATCCAAACCCTTCGCGGCCCACGCTGTTACCGAGATAGAACATATAAATTTTTCCATCGAGTTCGAAGACATGGGGATAGCTCACCATTTCAGAATCCCATCCTTCTTCTGAAACCGTAATTCCGGCTTTATCGTCGTCTCTTGTCCAATCAATACCGTTGGCGGACGACGCATACCCGATGCGATACCCTTTATCCTTGCCGCGATAATCGGTGCTATAGCGATAACAAAAGAACATATGATATTTACCGTTGGCATAGATGACATCTGGACTTGCCTGACATTCATTTTCTTCTATACGAACGGGAATAAGCTCTTTGCCATGTTTTTTCCAATTTAAACCATCGTCAGAAATAGCAAGACGAATGGTATAAACCGGCTCGGCCCGCTCTTCATGCATCAGCCATTTTTTTCCGGCGATATAATATAAATAATACTGGTTGTTAAAGCGGCGGATTTTAGGCCCGCTCATGACAAATGGCTCATCAGGACTGTAAGAGATCACTGGCCCCGGGCCGAGACGTTCAAATGTCTCTCCGTTATTTTCGCTAATCGCACAACCAATCGCCACGTTGAACGGGACGGATTCACAACGTGTCCAGCCGCCGAAATAGGCGCGCACCTTGGTATCCTCCCTAACCACAGAAACGGGATAGGTTCCAAATTCATCGAAAGTGCCCATGCCTCCAAGCGATAAAATCGGATTTTCGGCAATACGGATTATTTTTGTCAGGTCTTTGCGGTCAAAATCAACAAATGAAGAATAGCTGACATATTGTCCTGATGCATCTGGATCAGGACGGCAGGAAAAATAAACCCTGACGACATCATCGAAAATCAATGTTGCAGGACCTTGGGCAAAATGCGTAATCCATGGACGGTTTTTTACCTCCAAAGGATTGAACACACGACCCATCTTTTTCCATTTAAATGACATGATCAGACCAGTTCAAAATGATTCAGATATTCTATTGTAGCAAACCGACTATTAAACATTAAAACGTCTAATATCGACATATGCGGTATAGCCAGATGACCAAAGGATTCATATTCCAGCGCTCTAGATTTCAAAAATGACAGAGAGATACCTTCCTTCTGAAATTCATTTTTATTATAAAGCTCCAGGCCGCCTATCGGATTGATATATTCATCAGCCTTTAGCGCATGGCAAATCGCGATTACTTTCTCTTTGCCTTTCAGATTCTGATCTACGTCGATTGAAGATGAAATGATGAGCGGTGTTTTGATTTCGAGATATTCGCATATTCGGCGAATAGAATTTTCAATATAAGCCGACAAATTATTATCAGGAAAATTTATGATCTCCTGAATGACTGCAAAGTTCTCGGCAAAATACGGCGCTTTTCTGTAAGCCTCGGTCAATTGACGGATCAATTTCCCACGATCAAAACTGTCCGCCAATTCTCTTTTGTAGACAGGCAGACTGTCTGAATCGGATTTCAACTGCAGAGAAAACAAAGCATCCTTGCCGTTTTGCAAAAAGCGGTTGCGGCTGATCCAGCCTTTTTTGGTGTACTGGATATTATCGTATACGACAAATTCATCCGTGTAGTTTATTAACTGCCAGTATCCCATATAGGGCAGGAAATAAGGCTGCATGATTCCGATTTTCTTGCTCATGCGATGATAGCTCTATCAAATATAATTCGGCGACCGTCCCGCCGTGACAAGGTTTTCGAGATATTCGCCGTATCCGCTTTTACGCAAACGCCCATGTGCCAGAGCCAGCATCTGCTCGTCCGTAATCCATTTCTTACGCCAGGCAATTTCCTCAGGACAGCCAATCTTGTAGCGCTGGCGCTTTTCAACCATGGCAATGAACTCGCCCGCTTCAAGAAGCGATTCATGCAACCCCGTATCGATCCATGTATAGCCTCGGCCCAACGGCAACACATCCAGCGTTTTTTCCTGAAGATAATGGCGAATGACATCCGTTATCTCGTATTCTCCACGCTCGCTTTTCTTAAGACTTTTTGCAATTTCCGGCGCACGCTCGTCAAAGAAATAAAGACCTGTAACGGCATGATTGCTCTGCGGATTTGTTGGTTTTTCGACAATTTCTTTTGGCGTGCGGTCATCGTTAAAATACATGACGCCGAAACGCTCAGGGCTTGGCATCCCGTAAGTAAAAACAGTCGCCCCGCTTTCTTTTTCGCTGGCCTGTTTCAGTAATGGCTCCAAAACCGCGCCGTAGATTATATTATCACCGAGGATCATCGTTGAGGGTGCGCCGTTCAGGAATTTTTCTCCTATCGTATAAGCTTGCGGCAAGCCTTCCGGCGCATCTTGCGTTGCATATGACAGCGACAAACCCCAATCAGAGCCATCACCTAGAAGATACTGGAATTTTGGACCATCTTCCGGCGTGGTAATAAGCAAGATTTCACGAATACCCGCCAGCATCAAAATCGACAAAGGATAATAAACCATAGGCTTATCATAGACGGGCAATAACTGCTTATTCACGACAAGCGTTGCAGGATATAGCCTAGTGCCCGATCCACCAGCCAGAATTATACCTTTGCGATTCATTTAAAACTCCGAACGACGTCAATGATTTTACTTTGCTCTTCTTCACTCAAATCCGAGTAAATCGGCAAACACAGGATTTCTTCTGCAACACGGCTGGCAACGGGGAAATTTTCTTTATACTCCGCATAGGCCGGCATATCCGTCAGCAACGGATAAAAATACTTGCGCGTGAAGATTCCCGCTTCCTTAAATTTTTCGAATAGCGTATCCCGGCCAGATTTAAACAGGATCGGGCAATAATTGTAATTGGCGTTATCTTGCCGATCAAAAGATACAAAGCTTAAGCCGACGATATCGGATAATTCGCGTTTATATCTTTCATAGATATCTGCACGCTTGCTGACATGCTCATTGTAATGGGCCAGATTGACAAGACCAATCGCAGCATGGATTTCACTCATTTTGGTGTTTAGCCCGTTCTCAACAAAAACACCATCTTCAATACCAAAATTTTTATAGCGGCGTACAAAATCAAGAATTGATTTTTCCCGAGCAAACACCGCGCCGCCCTCGAAAGTATGAAAAGCCTTGGTCGCATGGAAACTAACACAAGACGCATCGCCATATTCAAAAATGGACTTCCCTTTATATGTTACACCGAACGCATGAGCAGAGTCATAGATGATCTTTAAATTATGCCGGTCGGCGATTTCTTGCAGAGACTCGATATAGCATGGATTACCATAGACATGGACTGCCATAATGGCGCGAGTTTGTGGCGTAATAGCCGCTTCAACTGCCTTTGGATCAATGGTTAGATCGTTCGGCTCTATATCAACAAATTTAGGCGTTAAATTAAAAGGTTTTAAACAGTGAGCCGTCGCGACAAATGTAAACGGTGTTGTAATGACCTCTCCCGGCTCAAAGTCAAATGCCGCGAGAGCCGCGACCAGTGCATAGGTTCCGTTTCCAACCAGAACAAGATCTTCCACCTCTAAAAAATTACATAATTTATCCGTCAACTCCCAATGCTTTGGGCCGTCATTCGTGAACTGGCGATTCTGCCAGATATCATCGACATGATTCTTGAATTCCTCGATTGGCGGAATGATTGATTTTAAAACGTAAATAGGACGGGAATTTTTTTGGCTTGGGGATGACATAAGTTAATAATACTGTATTTTAGATAAGATAAACAGATACCCTTTTGAAAAGTTTGCCGCCCCAATGAATCACCCCATCAGCAGCCAGACAAGCATCCATACTTTTGACGCCAGTCATGTGGAAACTTTAATCGCCAATAGAAACTGGAATGGATGCTGGGAATATCTTGGCAGCCTGATCAATAACCTCAATATTACGTCCAGCGGAACCGCTTTTATGATGGGGGTCGAACTTCAAAAGGATATGAAGGACGATACGGTTAAGAAATATGTAAACGATTTTGGCGCCCTGGTCGGCGAATTGTTTCTTTTCCTCCTGACAGATGACAGTGTAGCGATTTCCGACCATAGCTTTCAAAAACTCATCTACTCGCACGAGACTCTGCATACCCTGTTCTACATATGTGATCTTCACGAGACCGATGATCTGGTAAACGCCATGCTGGCAAGCGGAAAAAAACTAAGCTCAATACAACAAAAGAAACTTCTCCTTTTGTTAAGTCTCGATACCAAATTGGACCTGGATTCCATTCTGCGTTCAGTTGAGGCTTCATACCGGAAGTCAGCCATCCTAAGTTACTTCTCACATCGGAAGATCTTTCGTGAAAGGATTTATCACAACAAGGTTCAGCTTCTTTCAATGCGCCAATATCTGGATAAAGCGCACGAGAATTTTTCCGATTTTTTAAACGTCACCAATGCTTATTTCTTATGCAGTTATATGAACACTCCTGACAAGCATCGGTTAAAAGAAAATCTAAATACGGCCATTCGGAATCACTTGGCCGCCAGCGTGCGCGATCAAAAAAAGGTTAAAAATCAGCCTCGCGATTTAAGCCAATTGAATCTTGATGAAAATCGCCCGACTGTTTTAGTTATCGCCGAGCTTTTTGCGAAGGGCCATGCTATGAACAGATGCTATAGTGATCGGGTTCAAGCTTTGCAAAGCGAATTCAATGTTGTTTTGGCACTACCGAAGGATTCCGGAGATCCCAGATTAAAATTTGATTTTCCAAATTATCTTTTATTCTCAAATATTGGCGAGTTTTATCATGTTCTTCATAACGTGAAGCCCGATATTATTTTCCTGCCTTCTGTCGGGATGCGTATTTACAGTATCATTGCATCAGTCATACGCGAAGCACCGATCCAAATTGCCTCTCTTGGTCATCCAGCTACAACCATGAGCGAAAATATAGATTATGTGCTAGGCCCCTCGGACTTATATGATGAAAAAGCTTTTCCAACTGATACATATATAGGCGACGGCCCTGCCCGTCCTTTTCTGCCCCTGTTCCCAAAAGAGAAATTCTTTGAGCCAATACCTGTAGCGCCGTCAGCACCGAATACGATTAAAGTCGCTGTGGTCGGCACGGATATTAAAGTCTCCTATCCTTTTTTTAGGCTAATGAAAGAAATCGTCGAACAAGCGCCATTTGATATCCATGTCACGTTTATGATGGGCGTCGGCGGAATTGACTCGCTCTATCTTGAGAAATTCCTGCATGAAACATTCAAAAACTGCACCTATATCGGATGGCAGGATTACGGCGAATATATCAACTCCATTAAATCGGTCGATATCGTTATGAACCCCTTTCCTTTCGGTCATACCAACACGATTATCGATACGCTAATGTGCGATAAGCCTTGCATCGGCCTTGAAGGAATTGAACCTGCCTCTAAAACAGAAGCCCATGTTCTGCGCGCAGCCGGACTTAAAGACCTCTTCGTCGCGCAGGATGAAGACGATTACAAGAATAAGTTCTTTGCCATTGCCGAGAGAATCATTAATGGAGACAGAAATTTCTTTGACCGTGAAAAAGTCTATGAGGCGATCTTCCAGCCGCATGCCGATCAGGATTATGGCCAGTTAATGAGGTGGATTTATGATAATCACGACCATTTGAAAGCTTCAGGCAAGAAATACATCGAAATGTTTGAGGATATTTAGATAATCCCTGAAGTTACTGATTATATTAGAAAAATCTGATCCTCAAGTGTTATCGCTTGCAATCATTTAGCATCCAGACTAAACTCTTAGTGCTATTCGATTTTTTAGGTTTTTACTGTTTCTAGCTCTACGGCTTTCCAGGATACGTAATTTCTCGGATATAAAGTTTACACAATGGTTGTGTAGGCTGTATGCACGGAAGTGCTATTCTAAAAGGAGGGCTTATGGCTCAAGGTAAAGTAAAGTGGTTCAACACCACAAAAGGTTTCGGCTTCATTCAACCAGATGACGGTGGTCCGGACGTTTTCGTTCACATCAGTGCAGTTGAAAAAGCAGGCCTTCGTGGTCTGAACGAAAACCAAAATGTCACATATGACATCATTCAGGATCGCGGCAAAAGCGCTGCTGGAAACATTATCGTTTCCTAATTCCAATATATTGAATTTAAAGACCCGCCGAATGGCGGGTCTTTTTTTATAGGACTTATTAAACATGCCAGAAGAACGCATCGCTTCCATTGAAACTGCCCTCGCCCATCACGAAATCCAGATTCAGGATTTGAGCGAGATGATTAATCGCCAGTGGAAAGAAATAGAGCGGCTTCGGCTCCATTTACAAAAAGCCCATGATAAAATCAGCGAAATCGAAGCTGGTGAAAATGGAGAGACCGGAAGCGTCTCTGACATCGCGGCAGCTAACAAACCACCTCATTATTAATTTTCAGCAACTTCTCCAGATAATGTGACTGGATACCAAAAAATTTCTTGGCGGCCCTAAACTTGCCGAGAGCCTCCCGCTTTTTCTTTTCCGGCATATCGGATTTTATAGCCACAATCATAATATTCTTGGCCGTATGCTCGCTTGAAATAAACTCGATGACTTTTGTTTCATAGCCCGCGTAATTCAGCAGAAGCGCCCGCAAACCATCCGTTACCATTTCAGCCTGTCGCTCCATGAAGATGCCATAGCCGGTCAGAAATTCCAGATCGTTTTTTTGTTTTGATTGTTCCAGCTCTCGGCGGATTTGCTTATGACAGCATGGCGCGACGACAATCAGCCCGGCATTAGCTTCTATACCTTTATAAATTGCATCGTCGGTTGCCGTATCGCAAGCATGCAGCGCAATCAGCATGTCGATTGACGTAGTTTCATAACTTGCAATATCTGAACGGATAAAAGAAAGACCGCTAAAATTTGAGTTTTTGGCGATCTTGTTGCACAAATCGACCATATCCTGACGGTATTCGACGCCCGTAATATAAGCCGTCTTGCCCATCACACTCGACAGATAATCATAAAGCGCGAAAGTCAGATATCCTTTTCCCGACCCCATATCGGCAACATTAATTTCCGGTTTCGAAATTTGCCGGATCAGCGGATCAAGCAATTCTATATAGCGATTGATCTGGCGGAATTTATCCTGCGTGTTCTTATAAACATTGCCTTTTTGATCAGCAATATTCAGATCATATAGATAAAGCTTATCTTTCGGATTTATAAGCCTCTTTTTATCTTTGTCATGTTGCATAGAAGTTGAAGACGATGTCGGCGCACCCTTTTTTAGAAAGGATCTGGCATTTTTTTTCTCGAAGGATAAATCGAATTCTGTCGTAAATAGATTAGCCGAATGAAAACCAGCCTCTATTTCCTGTTTGATCTTGGCCACAGATTCCGCGACAAAATGGTTCTTAGTGATGTCCTTCGTTTGGTAGCGATAGACAAAACTTAAATTCTCACCTGATTTCAGCAAGACCTTTTTTACATAGAGGTTTTTTAATCCTTCATTCGGCCCTTTATAGTTAGCCAACGATAATTTGATGAAACTACCGTCCGCAAGAGATGCGTTCAGCGCGTTGTAAAACTGTGCGGCCTGATCATTCATAAAAATCGTTTATCATAATATTTAGCATGGAACCACTTTTATTATTCCGTGTTTGCATAGTCACTGTTCAATATTTTGGAGAAATTATAATGAAAAATAAATATGCCCCGCTCGCTCTAGCCTTGCTCGCCACTGTAGCTGTTTCAGCTTGTACACAAAGCAAAATCCAGAGCCTGCCACCGGGTGAATATACTAAAACGACCAAATCAACAAATTCAGACGGCACCGATACAAGCGTTACCAAGGAAACCACTGTCGGTTATGATGCTAACGGTAACAAGATTGGAACCGTCAACACCCAAACAACGACCGATCCTGAAGGCCTGTTTAATAAGAGTAAAACTTCTACGACCCAGACAGTACGCTAATCATATAAAAGGGTTCGGAAATTCTGGACCCTTTTTTCTCTAGACGTATTGACCGGCGCACCAGCCTGAGGACCAGGCCCATTGGAAATTATATCCACCTAAATGGCCAGTAACATCGAGCACTTCTCCGATAAAATATAATCCTTTGACATCAACAGCTTCAAAAGTCTGGGATGAGATGCAATCAGTATCGATACCACCAAGGGTGACTTCCGCCGTCCTATACCCTTCACTTCCCGACGGCTTCACACGCCATTTACTAATTCTGTCCGAAAGAGATCTCAATTTTTGATCAGACTGATCGGCGAGATTCCCTTTAAAACCCAGCTCTTCGATTATAAGGACAGCCAGACGTTTTGGCAGGTATTCCGCCAATAGGCTCTGTAAATTCGTTTTTGGCTCGCTTTTGCGCTTCGCCTTCAACAATTCCAGTAAATCAATATCCGGCAACAGGTTGATTTCTATTTCTTCACCTGGGTTCCAGTAAGACGATATCTGCAATATCGCCGGACCGCTTAATCCTCTATGGGTAAACAGCATCGCCTCGCGGAATTTCTTACCGCCCATACTTTTTACTTCGACAGGATCGATGGAAACGCCACTCAGCTCTTTGGTGTACTCAAGAAGAATAGGATCGAAAACCAAAGGCACAAGCCCCGCTCTTGGCGGTATCATTTTCAAACCGAATTGTTCGGCAATCTCGTAGCCAAAAGGGCTCGACCCCATTTTAGGAATCGACGGACCACCGGTGGCGATGACCAGCGACTTACAGGTGAACTGACCTTTAGATGTGTGGATTTTATAAAGATCGTTTTTTGTTATTTTACTGACACTGATTTCAGTCCAGATATCGACACCGTATTGAAGACATTCATTCTTAAGCATGGAGATAATATCGCCGGCTGATTTATCGCAGAATAACTGGCCCAGAGTTTTCTCATGATAGGCAATATTATACCGCTCTACCATTTTGATAAAATCATGCTGCGTATATCTTTTCAAAGCCGAGCGGCAGAAATTGGGGTTTCGCGAAATAAACTTATCCGGCGCGCAATTAATATTGGTAAAGTTACAGCGACAACCACCCGAAATTCTGATTTTCTCTGCAATGCGCGCCGCATGGTCGATCAAGATAACCTTGCGTCCCCGCTTACCTGCCTCGATCGCGCACATAAGACCAGCGGCGCCGGCTCCTATAATAAAGACATCTGCTTGCATATTGACGAGGCTTTCAGAAAAAATTGAATTTGAACTGTAAATGGTTATGGTACTCACATAAATGAAACAAGCGCGAAAGACCAATACTTCTTGAAAAAACAGCAGGTTACTATTATTGGCGGCGGACCGTCAGGGCTTATAGCGGCAGAAATTTTGGCCGGTAATGGTTTTTCCGTCACTATTTACGACCGCAAACCCTCAGTCGGACGAAAATTCCTGATGGCAGGCCGCGGCGGCTTGAACCTGACTCATTCCGAGGTACTCGTCGATTTCAAGAAGAAATATAATACAAAATCACAAGAATTTATCGGATTTTTGCTGGATAGGTTTACGCCTGACGATCTTCGCAACTGGTGCCACGAACTCGGGGAGGAGACATTTATCGGTTCGAGCGGACGGATATTTCCAAAGACTTTCAAAGCATCCCCCCTATTACGCGCATGGCTCAAAAAACTTGAGACGCTAAACGTTCAATTCAAACTCCAAAGGAACTGGCGTGGCTGGAATGAAGAAGGCCGATTGATTTTCACGGACCAAAACGGCATCGATGAATTTATAAGCTCCGATTATACATTACTTTCCCTTGGCGGCGCATCATGGCCGAATTTAGGCTCTGACGGATCATGGGTAAAACTCCTTCAGGAGAAAAATATCCCAGTCTCTCCCCTGCGCCCAGCCAATTGCGGCTTTACCGTCAATTGGTCTGATATATTCAAGAAAAAATTCTCCGGCCAGCCTTTGAAAAGCATTGGACTTTCTTTTGGTGAGCATAATATCAAGGGCGAGGTTATGATTTCATCCAATGGTATCGAAGGCGGCGCTATCTATGCTCTCTCCTCCTACTTGCGCAACTCATTAGAGACTGGCGACTTAACCACTCTTACAATCGATTTAAAACCGGCAATGAGCCAACAGGAAATTATCGACAGGCTACAAAAATCGCCACGTCGGAAACAATCTTTTACGACCTATTTGCAAAAATCGCTCGGTCTAAATTCTCTTGCAATTAATTTACTTAGAGAAGCTAATCCTAAAGTCAGCGAATTAACTGACAGGAAACTAGCGCAAACTATCAAATCCATTCCGGTTGAATTGATGGCGACTTTTCCAATAGAACGCGCCATATCAAGCGCCGGTGGCGTTCAGTTAGATAATATTGATCAGAATATGATGATCAAAGATTTAACTGGTGTTTTTGTCGCTGGCGAGATGCTGGACTGGGAAGCGTCCACGGGCGGTTATTTATTACAGGCCTGTTTTGCAACTGGTATAGCCGCAGCAAAGGGTATTATTAATTACGCCAAAAGTGATTGATATTCCTTATGGCGATTTATCCATGAAACAGCATAGCCGCAAATCGGCACAATTTTATAAGAGCGTTCCTGCGCTATTTTCATAACGCCATCCATAAGCTTTCCCGCTGCGCCGCTTCCGCGAAGGGCAACCGGAGATTCAACATAGTTTATAAACATTACATTATTATCCAGCCGGTAATTGGCAAAGACAGTCTGACCGTCTACATCCAGCTCAAATCTTCTTTTTTCGATATTATCCGTCACCTGACTCATACCAGTTATATTATATCGATATAAGAGAACGGCAATGCTTTAGGGTAAATTTGCTGGATATTTTGTGTAGGAAACAACCTTGACCTGATTGCCGACACCCAGATAATTGACCTCATCAAACCCGAGCAAATTAGCTTTCGCAATACCTCTTCCGTTTCCATGCGTAGCGCGCGAAGGCTCTATCTCTAAATAAGGTTGCCAGTCAAAACCCGATCCGTCATCCGTAATCGTGACTTCCAGTCTATTAGGAAATTTCTCGAAGCATATAAAAGCTTTTTTCTTAGCATTCTCCGGCAATTTAGCCAGATAGTTAATTTCTTCCTCAAGCCTACCTTCGGATAGAAGTTCGCCTTTTCTTTCGTAGCCAATACCAAGATTTCCGTGCTCTATCCCGTTTAGAATAAGTTCATATAATCCAGATACGGCAAGCTCGGGTCTTGGGAAAATACTTCCTAAAAGAAAAGCCGTATTTTGTGCTTCTTCGGGCAATTGCACAAAAAATTCACCTCTTGATAAATTCGTCAACGCATTTTGCTGGCTGGAAATCCGGCGTTCAAAAATTTCTTTTCTGTCACGCTCGATTGCAGCCGATCTAACCAAAGCTAGCAAAGTTGTTTCATCATAAGGTTTCGCAAGATAATAATAGACACCAGCTTTGATGCCCTTCAGAAACTCCTCTTGTGATGAATCCCCCGTTTGCATGATGACAGGTATATTCAAAAATCTTTTATCGGCCTTAATCCGCGCGGCAAGCTCAAGTCCGTTCATGTTAGGCATGCGTTTATCCGTCAAGATCAGGCGGTAACGGCTAGGCTGCTCTTCCAACATTTGCCACGCAACAACTCCGTCCGATGCCTCATCGACTATATATCCGGCGTTTTCAAGATAGGCGGATAAAATAGCGCTATTGGCCGGTTCATCCTCAACCAAAAGAACTTTTGCTGAATTTCCAAGCCCCTGCGCCGGACGTATTTCTATATTTTTATCTGCTTTCATAAAGGCAGTTTAATTCGAATTTATTATAAAATGCTACATACATATCCGCGTATTCAATTCATATATCGTTAACTCAACGATCGATACCATCAATAATAAACAAAAAAATTGGGTATCATCATGGCTGACAATAAATTCAATCTGAATGCGCGTATTCATCAGGGATACGACCCCAACACAGAATATAACGTAAGCAGCAATCTCTTCAGCTCTTTGCGTTTTTCAAGCGCTTCTCTTTCAGAAAAAACAGGGCTTCCCTCTAATATTGAAGAGCAGGCGGAGATTATAAATTCGCCATCTGTGCCATTGCCTGTTTTAGATGGCGATAATCGAAACACCCTGCAGAATATAGAAATTCCTACTGCCGTATTTACAGGTGCATCAGGTATAAGTGGCGGACAGGCACTTTATTACGATCCTCTTTCATCTGCATCTTCTAGCGGGGATTATTCCAATATTCTTGAAGGCCTAACGGCGCGTGGCATAAATTCAGGTAATCTGGATTTCTCCAATTCCGCTTTAACAAAACCAACAGCCGCTGCTTCGGGAGACTCCGGAGATGAGTCGCAAAAACCTGTTACTCTCGATGTTCCAGACGTAAAGGCGGACGGCACTGTTTCTGTCGAAGGCGATCCGATTTTGCTCGATATAAGCTTGACTGCGGATCCGCAACCCGGTGTGACAACTCTCATAACTATTTCGGGTGTTCCTCTGGATGCCAGCCTGTCCGCAGGCACATATAACGGCAACGGCACATGGACTTTAATACCTGCACAACTGAGTGGACTGCTTTTAATACCTCAAGAACACTATAGCGGAGAATTGACACTCATGATTACGGCGACATCATATTTGGGAAACCTGACTACCAGCGACAGCGCGAGCATGGATGTAACAATTACCGGTGAAGCTTCAGTACCTAATTTGGCAGTCAGAAATGCACTGGGCCATGAGGATATTGTCGTCAGCCTCGATATCGCGGCATCATTGAGCGATACCGATGGCTCTGAAACACTGTCGATACTTATCTCTGGCGTACCTGCCGGTATGCATCTTTCTTCTGGTATAGATAACGGCGATGGTTCTTGGACATTAACGCAAGACGAGCTTGTAAATCTTACGTTATCTACCCCGCTTAATTATAGCGGTTCTTTCGACCTCACGGTAACGGCAACATCATATGAGGGATCGACATCTTCCGACAATTCACAAATCCTGCATGTCAATGTCAACGGGATTGCCGATGTTCCTTTGTTAAATGTGGGGCCTGCCGCCGGCATTGAAGGCCAGCCAGTCGCTCTCGATATTTCAGCCGCCCTAACTGATACGGATGGATCGGAAATATTATCGATCACGATACATGACGTTCCACCGGGCGCTACATTTTCAAGCGGCATTGACAACGGCAATGGGACATGGTCGTTTTCGCCATCCGATCTTACGAACCTTCAATTCACGCCCCCTGCAGGATATACCGGAGATTTTTCAATGTTCGTTGTGGCTGCCAGCAGCGAAAGCAACAGTCATGCTTATGCCGAAGCAGCTCTTGATATTACCGTATCCGCAGCCGCCAGCGCGCCAAACCTCATAACATCTCCCGCATCCGGCGACGAAGACAATTCTATTGCACTTGGAATTTCCGCTTCCCTGAATAATCCAGGCGGGTCAGAAACACTATCTATTGTCGTTTCAGGCCTTCCCGCAGGTGCGACTTTGTCCGCCGGAGTGAATAACGGCAATGGCAGCTGGACACTGACAGAGGCACAGCTCCTCAATTTAAATCTTTTGCCACCAGCTAATTATAGCGGTTCTTTCGATTTAACCGTGACCGCTGTTGCCTCCGGATCAGGAACATCGGCTTCTTATTCCCAGCCGCTGCATGTGAGTATAGACGGTGTTGCCGATGCTCCGGTTTTGAATCTTAATGCCGCATCAGGGCTGGAAGGCGAAAGCATTCTGCTATCTCTATCAGCCAGCCTTGTTGACAATGATGGTTCTGAAAATCTTGCTGTGAGTATATCCGGCGTGCCCGCAGGCGCATCATTCTCTAGCGGGACAGACAACCATGACGGCTCATGGAGCTTTACACCTGCCGAGCTGAACAATCTTCAATTTACGCCACCGGCGCATTACAGCGGTAATTTGTCTCTAACAGTTACAGCGACAAGCAGCGAGGACGGCACCGTCGCCCAGACTTCCGGTCAATTGCCGATTACGATTGATCCGGCTGCAACCGCACCAAACCTGTCCGTATTTCCTGTCACAGGAATGGAGGATACTGCCATCGCTCTGAATATATCTGCATCGTTAAACGACACGGACGGATCGGAACAACTAACGATCACCATATCTGGCGTACCGTCTGGCGCCACGCTTTCTGCAGGCATCGATAACGGTAACGGTACATGGACACTCATGCCTGCTCAACTTAGTTTCCTGAGTCTAACTCCTCCGCTCAACTATAGCGGATCTTTTTATCTCACCGTGACGGCAACGGCCACTGACGGCACCGAGCATGCGCAAATCATGTCAGGATTTACAGTCGATGTACTTGGCGTACCCGATATGCCCTTGCTGTCCACCAACACGGCAAACGGCGCTGAAAATTCACCGATTTCCCTGAACATATCATCCTCGCTCATGGATACAGATGGATCGGAGCAATTAACTGTAAGCATTTCCGGCGTACCAGCTGGCGCTACGCTTTCCGCAGGCATTGATAACGGGAACGGCACATGGATATTGGCACCGACCCAGCTCGCCAATCTCACGATCACGCCTCCTCCCTATTATCATGGCAGTTTCAATTTGGGTGTAACGGCGACAGCCAGCGAAAATGGTCAATCCGTCAGCACGTCATCAACGACGCTTTCCGTGAATGTCGCGCCAATAGACAACGTTCCTATATTAAATTTATCTCCGGCTTCCGGCAGCGAGGATAACGCCATTGCATTAAATATAACTGCCGCTCCTTACGATCCGCTGGGTAACGAAATCCTCAGCCTTACAATTTCAAACCTTCCTGTAGGCGCGACTTTAACTGCCGGAACTGACAATGGCGACGGAACATGGTCCTTGACAGTATCTGATTTAACAAATCTCCAGCTGATACCGCCACAAAATTACAGCGGGAACTTCAATCTGAGCGTTACCCTGATATCGACTGACGGACCCGATGTCTTTCAAACGACATCGCCTCTTTCCGTTAATATTTCCGGTGTCCCGGATTTACCGACATTGATTACCCTGCCCTCTGTCGGCGATGAAAATTCGGCTATATCCCTCAATATCGCAGCCGCTTTGACCGATCTTGACGGTTCCGAAAATCTGACCGTTACCATAGCGGGTATTCCTGCAGGGGCTACATTATCCGCCGGCACGAATAACGGCAACGGGACATGGACTCTTACAGCCGGACAATTAGCCAATCTTACGCTGATGCCCCCTCAAGGCTTTAGTGGAACCATTCCCCTTTCAATCAGCGCAACAGCCAACGAGAACAATTTAAACGCAACCACCGCTCCTTCAACATTGAGTGTTTCAGTTAACGGGATCGCTAGCACGCCCACACTCATGACATCGCCTGCTTCCGGCATTGAAGATGCCGCCGTTGCCTTGAATATTTCGTCCGCCTTAAGCGATACGGATGGATCCGAAAGTCTTAGCCTGACAATCGCAGGCGTTCCTGCCAATGCAATACTTTCGGCTGGCACGAATAATGGCAACGGGACATGGGCTTTGACCCCGGCGCAGCTGATAGGATTGAGCATCATGCCGCCAGCTAATTTTTCCGGAGCGTTCAACCTGACCGTAACTGCTACTTCTTCGGAGAACGCAACCCAGCAAAGCGTTTCCTCGACGCTTGCAGTGACTATACACGGCGATGCCGACACACCTTCTCTATCGGCGCAGGCTGCAACTGGTAATGAAGATACCGCCATAGCGCTCAATATTTCCGCCTCACTTAATGATACGGATGGCTCTGAAGATTTAAGCATTCTTATTTCTGGCATACCAGCAGGAGCTTCCCTGTCGGCAGGACTTAATAACGGGAACGGGACCTGGTCATTGTCTCCTTCCCAGCTTGCAGGATTGAATTTTAATCCTCCAGAAAATTTTGCCGGTATTATCGCATTGCAGATTTCCGCGATCGCCACTGAACATGATGGCGACCACGCATCTATATCGACCCCGCTGACCGTCACCGTCCTGCCAGTAGCCGATGCGCCACAATTAAATGTTATTGCAGGCATCGGAAACGAGGATTCACAAATTGCCTTATCTATCGCAGCACTTTTAGGGGATCAGGATGGGTCTGAATCCGTTTCAGTGCAGATAAGCGGCGTACCGGCGGGCGCTTCACTTTCCGCGGGGATAAATCAGGGCAACGGAACATGGCTTCTAACTCAAACCCAGCTGGCCAATCTTAAAATTACGCCCCCTGCAAATAGCGACACTGATTTTATACTATCTATTACCGCAACATCCACCGACAGCAATGGCGCCGCCGCTTCCATCGTTAAAAATCTTCCTGTTACCGTCCATGCTCTTGCCGATATTCCGACTGTTTCGGCAAGCAACACTTCCGGTGCGAAAAATACGGCCGTGAACGTCACTATTGGCGGCGCACTTACCGATACTGACGGATCGGAAAGCATTTCCTATCTCATCAATGGCGTTCCCGACGGCTTCTCACTTAACCACGGGATCAATAATGGCAATAACAGCTGGACGTTAACAACCGGCGATCTTGCCGGACTAAAAATTATTTCTCCTTATAATTTCGAAGGCAGGGTCTATCTTTCGGCTCAATCTGTATCGCATGATAACGACGGCTCGGTTGCCTTAAGCCCTGCGTCCAATTTTAACATCGGGGTTGGCAATGCTTCTGCCGGAATACAACTCAACCTTGGATTGGGTCTAGGCATCGGCGGTATTAGCGTTGGAACCGCACTGGGCCTTGACGTCAATCTTGGCGGTCTGCTGAGCTCAGGCGGTATCGTCGTGCATGAAGACTCCATTTTTCCCATAGTAGATGCCGGCCTTCTCCTGACCCTGGCAGGGAATATATCTTTCCTGACATTTAGCGGTCTTCCCGTCGGCGCTTCATTAAGCAGTGGAACCAATCAAGGCAATGGACAGTGGCAGCTACTGCCCGGCCAGCTCGTCGGCTTGTCTCTCAACCTGCCCCCTAACAGCGATCAGGATTTTACCATCACCATATCGGCAAAACTTTTATTTGTCACAGTTGTTCTTGCCGTGACAGAAGTTCACGTTCTGGGCGTGGCTGACACGCCCACACTTAACATTCTTCCAGCAACCGCAAGCGAAGGTGCAGCCATGATACCGATATCGGTCATATCTTCCCTAACCGATACGGATGGGTCAGAAACGCTGAGCTTTACTATTATGAACCTTCCTGCCGGATTTACACCAAGCGTAGGAATAAATAACGGCAATGGCACATGGAGTCTGACGGCGGCTCAAATGGCGTCTTTCGCCCTTATTCCGCCCGAGAACTTTAGCGGCGATGCGACTTATACTATCATCGCTACATCTACGGAGCGGGAGGGGGATTCAACTACACAAACCGCAACCGGTCACATTCATATCAATGCGATCGCAGATGCGCCGGTAATCAATCCATCACTACATGCAGGTGTTGAAGATACGCCAGTCCATTTGAACTTAGGTATTAGCCTTACAGATACTGACGGATCAGAAACAATTTCCAGCATCACGATTTCCGGCCTCGCCAGCGGCTTTGCCCTTATTGGGGCTACTGATAACGGGAACGGGACATGGAGCGTAAACCCTGCCAATGCAAACAATGTCTATCTGCAGACGCCGCAAGACTGGAGCGGTAATACGAGCCTGACAGTCACGGCGACTTCAAGAGAAAACAGCAATGGCCATACGGTAAGTACGACAAGCAATCTCGATGTTCATGTCGAGGCTGCTGCCGATATGCCAGTCTTGAATGCACAGGATGTAAGTGGCCTAGAAAATCATCATATCGGATTGAATATCCAAACTTCTTCTAACGATACGGATGGCTCCGAAGATCTGAGTATCGTTATCAGTCAAGTTCCAGATCACTTCACTTTTAATTCAGGCTTGAACAATGGAAATGGAAGCTGGAGTTTCCGCGAAGACGAGATGAACAATCTCACGATCATTCCAGAGCACGACTTTACCGGCGACGTTCATTTGACGGTCGATGTTTTCTCTCAAGACGAAAATTCTGTCGCCACAAATCACGCAGATTTTGTGGTGCATGTAAGCCCCGATACATAACCGCGTATGCGTTAAGGAATATTCATTCTTTAAACTGCAAAATCATTGAATGCTCACAGGATAATGTATATGGAATTAAGCTTCTTTAAAAATATGTCGGCAATCCCATTACCGGTTTTTTACGAGGACCATTCGTATAAAATATCCGTTGCACGTCAACTAGGCATCGCTTTCTGCCTGAATATCCTTTCTCTTGCCTTGCCTATTATGATGTTACAGATATACGATCGCATCATACCGCACGCCTCCTTCGCCTCTCTTTATGCCTTGTGTGGCATGGTGATCATCGCTCTTATTCTGGATATTGGCCTGAGAATGATCAGGTCATATCTTGTCAACTGGTCGGCGGCCTCATCAGAGCATGCGGCCCATTGCGCAACAATTGAACTTTTCGCCCGTGTGGATATTCAGGAGTTTGAAAAAAGAGCCGCCGGCGAGCATTTGCAGAACATAAACGCCATTAGCAAGTTGCGTGAATTTTATAGCGGTCAGGCATGGGCATCCCTTATCGATGTTCCTTTTGTGATTATATTTCTGGCGCTTATAGCCTATCTGGGCGGCGTGCTGGTTTGGGTTCCTCTTACTTTATTAGCAGCATTTTTTGTCAATGCGGCATGGACCAGCAATACGCTTAAAATAGCATTGGAAGAAAGAAACAAGAGCGACGATACAAAAGCGAGCCTTGTCGTTTCCATTTTAAAAAGCATCCACACCGTCAAATCACTTTCCTTTGAATCTTTTCTTCTTAGAAAATTTGAGAAAATACAATCTAATGTCAGTAAAGATAGTTATCTTGTCGCCTCCGCCAGTGGTCAAGCTTCGACATTGAGTGCAGGCTTCGGCCAACTTTCCTTGATCATCACGGTGACAGCAGGTTTATTCCTCGTTCTCAATGGCTCTCTTAGTGTGGGCGGACTTTCTGCCTGCACATTACTGGCCGGAAGGTGTATACAGCCCGTTCAAAGAGTTCTGGCGACGTGGTTAAGATTGCAGGATCTAACTCTTTCCAGACGTCAGGCAGTCGCCTTGTTCTCCATGCCTTCCATGGATAGATCAGAGAAAACCCGTTACATATCTCAAGGCCGTATTCTGATGGAGAAAGTTAGCCATACTGCGGATTCGGGTGATAAATTACTTGATGAGGTTTCACTGTCTATTGAACCGGGCAGCATTGTAGCCGTAACAGGAGAGAACAGCGCCGCCAAATCCGCCCTGCTTCAAATTATTGCGGGTATCGTGAAAGCGGAAGCCGGTAAGGTTTTTATCGACGATATTCAGCCGTCGCAGCATAGCCTCTCAGAATTGAAAGATCTGATAGGATATCTCCCCCAAGAAGCGTCTATATTCAAAGGCAGCATTTTAGAGAATATCACAGGCTTCAGAAATGATGCAGATAGCATTCAAAATGCAATTGAGGCAGGTGCGGATTTAGGTCTGGATCAAGTCGTAGACACGCTGCCTCATGGCTATTATACACGCCTTGTCGATTCAGTTTCCGATCCAATTCCTCCGGGTGTTAAACAGCGCATTTCACTTGTGCGCGTACTGGCGAATAAGCCGGCCATATTGTTATTTGACGATGCCGACCGAGCACTAGATAAAACGGGTTACAACCTTTTGTTCCGCCTTATCGGGCGCCTGAAAGGCAAGACTACGATTATCCTTATTACGCAAGATCAGAATCTTTTAAGCTTTGCCGACGTTTTCTTTCATCTTGAACAAGGAACCCTAACAACAACCGATCCATCCGGAACTCATAATCTTGCCATTCTTTCTCATTTACAGCAGGGGAATATATGAAATATTCGAATGATTACAGTCAGGCTATCGACAAAGTTCTCCAAATTCTGGATTGGCATGGCACACCTCGCGAATTCAGCGAAGCGATGCCGGATTCAATAGATTCCATGGATCTTGAACAGTTTCAGGCATGCATGCGCCGCTTCGGATACAAGATAATTAAAAGAAATTGTAAGCCGGAAAATCTAAATAAATCCGATTTCCCGGCTCTTCATCTAAAAAAAGATCAATATATTCTTCTTAGCGATCAAAATGATCTGGATTTTATTGCAAATGAAAAACTGACTTTTATTTCCTTCAAAAGAGTCGAGCAAACTCATTCGGTCTTTACATCCGTTATACGCAATGAAATACACAGGTTCTCTCCTTTGCTCAAAGAAATACTTCTTATAAGCCTTATTATTGGCACGATATCGCTAGCACCAATACTTTACAACAGGATCGTGTATGATCACATCATCGCCTCAGGCTCCAGTATGGGCATATGGGTCATTTTTGCCGGTGTAGTTGCGGCTCTAACCGCGGAAATATGGTTGCGTCACAAAAGAAATCTAAAAATGGCATTTTTTGGTGGCCGGATCGATCACTATGTAAGCTGCACTGTCTTTGAACGTCTTCTCTTTCTTCCGCCGATTTATACAGAACGCGCGTCGACTTCTTCGCAAATCGCCAGACTCAAAGACTTCGAGTCGGTACGCGAGTTTTTTACCAGTCCTTTGGCAGCATTGTTTTTTGAATTACCGTTAACCTTGATTTATCTCGCCATTTTTATAGTAATTGCTGGCTGGCTGGCACTTGTGCCGATCGTCCTTATTGCATGCTACATAGGTCTTCTTGTCGTCATTGCACCAAGGCTTAAATCACGCTCTCGTCTATCGGCCATCAATGTCACTAAAAGACAGGAATTTATCCTTGAAACGATTACAAAATTACGAGAGCTGCGCTTGGCCGGGCTCGACGAAATCTGGAATTCCCGATATAGATCCTTATCAAATCAGGCATCTTTCGCCAGTTTTCAATCAGCTTTTCTGGCCCAGACCTTGGAGACGGCGTCTTATGGTTTAATGATTATGGGTGCCTGCGCAACACTAGCTTTCGGTGTTGTTATGGCGATCAACCAAGATATAAGCACCGGTACATTAATTGCTACGATGATGCTGATGTGGAGGATAATCGCCCCACTCCAGATTTGTTGCGCCTCCTTTACCAAGCTGCAACAATTATTCTCAAGCACGAAACAGGTTGAAAAACTTCTTTCTGTCCCGCCCGAATATAATCCCACTAGACAATCCATACGCATGCCCGCATTAGTCAAAGGCGGCGTCAGTTTTCACCGCGTTAGCCTGAAATATAATCCTGAAGCGGAACCGGCACTCCTTGGCGTAAGCCTTGATGTAAAGCCGGGACAGATCGTTGCCATTAAAGGAAATAACGGATCAGGAAAATCCACGGCATTGAAGCTCATCCTTGGTCTTTACCAGCCACAGGCAGGAAGCGTACGAATTGATAATATAGATATAAGACAATTCGATCCGCTCCTGCTTCGCCAAAGCATTTCTTATATTCCACAGCACGCCGATTTCTTTCCGGATACAATCAAAGCAAATTTATTATTCTCCAATCCAGCAGCCAGCGATGCTGATATGGAAGAAGCTTTATCTGACGCATACGCTTTGGGTGAATTAGATCTTCTGCCGGAAAGACTGAATACATGCATAAATCCAGAAAACAACAATATAACTGACAGTCTACGCCAAAAACTAAATCTCGCCCGTGCCTATCTGCGCAAATCCCAGATCTGTCTTTTTGATGAGGCATCCTATTCTCTTGGGAAGGAAAACGATCTTGCCTTTGAAAGAAAGATTAATCAATTACGCGGCAAATCCACTGTCATCATGGCAACTCATCGTGAAGATCATATGCGCCTTGCCGATCAATTGTTGTTTATGAATAAAGGCGAACTGACACATGCAGGTCCGCCGATACAAGTTTTAAATGTGCTGAAAGGAAAAAAAGCATGACTACCAACACCGCGAATTCAGCTCTGCTTACAATGAAATACAAAGTCCCTGCCGCCGTCACTCAATCCGTTGCAATGGAGGAATCCCCTGTGCCAGGCGTATTATATACAGGCGCCAATATCATTGGTATTTTGCTTTTCGTTTTTCTAACCTGGGCGTCATTTGCATCCGTTCAGGAAATCGCTTCTGCTAGCGGCCAGATCATTCCGAACGGCTATGTCCAAACCGTACAACATCTTGAAGGCGGCATTATTAAGGAGATCCTCGTTGAAGATGGTCAATATGTTGAAAAAGGCCAAGCCCTAATTAAATTTGATAATACGAATGCGAATGCCGATTTCGGGCAGATGGAATCTCGCCAAAGCTCCCTTCAACAGCAATCAATGCGCTTGAAGAAATTTGCCAGCGGTGAATTCGACGCTTCGGCCCTCACACCGGAAGAAATGATCATCCTGGAAAGCATGGAAGCATCAAGGTACGGCCAGCAGGAAGTCTTGCGTGACCAGATCGCCCAGAAAGAAAATGAACTTCAGGGAATTTTATCCGCCAGAAGCTCAATCAAGCGTAATCTTGAGCTAGCCAGCGAAGAATTTGCGATTAATAAAACGCTTTCTAAAAAAGGTTCCGTTTCAAAAGTAGCCGTCATGTCGAGCGAACGTCAGGTTAATCTTCTGAAAGGCGATATCACCGCATCCGAAAGTCAGGAAAAGCAGACGATGGCGGCAATTAGAGAGTATAGGAACCGTCTGGAATCGCTGAACGCCGATCTTAGTCAGGATGCTATGACCAAACTAGGCGAAATCGAAGCCGAATTGGCCGAGATCAATAAAAGCATAGTAAAGCTTGAAGATGTCTCTGCCAGAACTACCGTTACAGCTCCAGTTAGCGGCATCGTAAAAGGACTGACTGTCCATACAATAGGCTCGATAATAGAACAAGGTAAGATTCTTCTTGAGATCGTGCCAATGAATAAAGAAATGATAGTCGAAGCGCTCATCCAGCCTAGCGATATTGGCAATGTGCAAGAAGGCCAAGCCGTAAAAGTAAAGGTAACAGCTTTTGATTTTTCTAAATATGGAACAATTCCAGGACATCTAAAAAGTATTTCAGCCTCAACCTTCCAGAATGAAAAAGGAGAATCGTTCTATAAAGCCAAAATAAAACTGGAAAAGAACTATATCGGCCCTAATACTAAAAAAAATAAGATATTGCCTGGCATGGTTGTTCAGGCGGATATTATTACAGGCGAGAAGACAATCATCGAATATTTACTGCGCCCCGTAAATGCCGCGATGCAGACTGCTTTCCGTGAAAGATAAATCAGGAATTAATCAGAATACTCTGAATTTCGGATTTAACATTTTTATATTCAATTTTAATCTCCTCTAAAAATACATCAGAGCGGGAAATATCTCCCGCTATGGCATCCTCTTCTATTTTCTTAGCAAGGCCATACATGATATCAGCGCCTAATTGTCCTGCGGATTTAAGAGAATGAGCATATTCACGCACAGCATCCACATTCCTCTGCTGAATAGCCTCACCAAGCTGCAGAATTAACCTGTCTGCGCTAGCTATGAAAGTTTGCAGAATTAGAGGGAATTTGTTTTTTGTGGCTTTTTGTAAACTTTCCAATTTTTCCTTATTAATAGAACTTGCATCAATATTCATCCCGATATCCTGTTCAATATTTTGATTTTTCGATGGAGCAACAGAGCGCTTTTCCTCGGGCAGCCATTTTTGAAGAACTTGCTTTACATTTTCTTCTATAACAGGCTTGGCAACATAATCATTCATCCCACAGGCAAGGCATTTCTCCCGATCCCCTTTCATTGCATTGGCGGTTAGAGCGACGATGATAACTTCTTCCGGCGTGTATCCGCTTTTACGAATAATCCGCGTGGCGACAAAACCATCCATTTCCGGCATTTGACAATCCATGAACACAAGATCGAATTTCCGCTGCCTGACACGGGTAACCGCTTCATATCCATTCTCGGCAATAATCGTTGAGATACCGTAATCTTTTAACATGGCCATCATCACTTCCTGATTAACCGGATTATCTTCCGCCAGAAGAACAACTGCATCTTTATAATAAAGACGCTCGACTGATTTCGGCCCCGATAAGTTGTCGCGTATAGAATATTTAGTGATCATTTCGGACTGCTTATTATTTTCCCTCAAATCCTTCAAAATACGAATGATTGAAATGAGTTCCGAAGCGCGTACAGGCTTGACCAAATATCCTTTGATACCAGCGTCACTGATCGCTTCCGCGTCGCTCCTGGTCGGTTGCGACGTTCCAAGGATGATTTGCAAATTTTTGAGTTCCGGGATCGATTTTATTTTTTGAGCTACTTCCACACCATTCATAACGGGCATGATATAATCAAGAATGATAAAATCGAATGGCCTACTTTCAAAAGCCCCGACTAAAAGAGATATCGCCTGCTCCGGGCTGGTCGAGACGACGGTTTCCATTTCATGCTTTGCCAGTATATCTTTGATGATCTCACATGAAATCACATGATCATCTAAAATCAGAACTTTTGTACCTTTCAGATCCGCGTTATCGGCAATCTCATTGGTATTCCGGCTCTCACTTGGAGCAAGATCAAAAGGAAGGCTGCAGGTAAAAGTACTTCCATGACCTTCTTCACTTTCAAATGAAATTTCACCACCCATTTTTTCAACCAATTGCTTAGTGATAGCCAGCCCTAATCCCGTGCCGCCATATCTGCGCGCCATTGAATTATCCGCCTGATCGAATTTTCTAAAAATATTCTTTTTTTGGTTATATGAAATGCCAATTCCAGTATCTTCTACTTTTATTTTTATTCTGCAGATATTTTTTTCGCAATATTCTTTCTCGATTTCAAGAAGAACATGACCTCTATCAGTGAACTTTATCGCATTACCACATAAATTCAAAAGCACTTGCCGAATCCTACCCGGATCCCCGATTAAATGGTAAGGGCAGTCTGGCCTGAAGCGCAGGAAAAACTCGATCTTTTTTTCCTGACTTTTAATGGCAATAATTTCGCCTACTTCCTCACATAAAATTTGAAAATCGAATGGAATCTGCTCAAATTCCATTTTACCTGCTTCGATTTTTGAGAAATCAAGAATATCGTTGATAATCTGCATCAGAGATTCTGCCGAATGGCCAATTGTTTCAACATAATGACGCTGTCTTAATTCCAGATCGGTGTTGAGCAATAAATGGCTCATGCCCATGATACCATTCATTGGTGTCCGAATTTCATGACTCATATTGGCAAGAAATTCACTTTTAGCTTCATTCGCTTTCTCCGCATCCTCGCGTGCTTTTTTAAGGTCGCTTTCGGACTCCTTCCTTTTTGTAATGTCATCCGCATACATAACAATTCCGCCCGCCGTACCATCCGCCAAATACCAAGGAATGATATCCCAGTGAAGCCAGATCAATTTATCCTGATGTTTGACGACATCCTCACCTGTCGATTTAATTCCTTTTTCAATACACTCCAGAAGTATTTTTTTCCATCTGAGCGGTATCAAAGGGAATATTTCGAGATGATTTTTTCCAATTATTTCGAAATTGATAAGATTGAAATCAGTTCGCCATCGATCACTTACCATCATGTAATTAAAGCTATTATCACATACGGCGATAGCAGCCGGCGTATGTTTAATAAAATAATTCAACTGGTCTCTTGAATAACGCACGGTTTTTGCCCGGCGCATAAATTCTACGATTAAATAAGAAATTATTGTAACTAAAATGGTTATAACTATTCCAGAAAACAGGAATATTTTATCAAACTCGTCATTTTTACTTTTGAGTAAATTTTCTTTAGGCTTGATTGAAAGCATCCAATGTTTGTCGAATACAGCTATATCAGCTTGATATGACAGGTTACTATCATAAGGGCCTCCATTAGAATATATTTCCGCTCCGTTTTCTCTTATTGAAATCCAGAAATGATTTAAAAAATCCGCGTTTTTGAATATGTCGTTAAACAGGTCATTGACATCGAGAGATACACCTAAGATTCCTTCATAACCTTGCTGTGTGACAATCGGACTGAAATAAATATAACCTTTCCCCCCATTGACGAAATCTATAACCGGGGTCAATTGCGGATGGCCGGATTTTCTGGCTTTTTCAATCACGGATCTTCGTGCCGACTCGAAAGCCATGTCAAATCCATGCGGAACTGTTTTTCCATGATTTGTTTCAAGCCATGTGACTTTAGAATTTTTGTCCGCTATAAAAATATTCCTTAAAATTGGATAATCATAAAGGAAAGACGTCGCATCGCTCTTCCAATATATATAACCGGAGCCATTCGACAGTTCGATCTGGCGATCCATTCGGTTGAGAGTCTGAAACAATTGATCGAGATATTCATGTGTAACGTCGGATACAGCCTCGCCTTGCGCCTTTAAGAGCGCTCTCATATCGCGATCAGTATTCATTTTTAATTTATACCATGTGCTTAATGTCAAGCACGACAAGGCGAAGAAAACAAAGAAAGGAATCACGAGTAAAATTTTACCGTTTTTAAATAACCATTCGTGAATGACAGATTGCTTCATCTGCAAACTATAATTTAAAGCATTAGGAAAAGGGATATGAATGCCAAGGTATGTTTTAGATTAAACATTTGATTTTAAAGAGTTTTTTAAATTTGCAAAACCCACAATGTTCCTATAATGTTCTTATATGGATCTATCAAAAAAATTGTCTCTTTTGGCCGATGCCGCCAAGTACGATGCCTCCTGCTCCAGCAGTGGCTCGAAGACCAATCGCGAAGGCAAAGGTCTTGGCAGTACGAATGGCGCGGGTATTTGCCACAGCTATACGCCGGACGGACGCTGTATATCTTTGCTCAAAATCCTGCTGACCAATCACTGCATTTTCGATTGTAAGTATTGCATCAACCGCGTGTCGAGCGATGTGCAGCGTGCACGCTTTACTGTTGAAGAAGTCGTCAATCTGACGCTGGATTTTTACCGCCGCAATTATATCGAAGGATTGTTTTTAAGCTCAGGCATTATCCGCGACTCCGATTATACGATGGAACAATTGGTGAGCGTCGCCAAAACACTTCGCGAAGTTCATCATTATAAAGGTTACATTCATCTCAAAACTATTCCCGGCGCAAATGATGAATTGATCGCGCAGGCCGGACTTTATGCCGATCGTTTAAGTGTTAATATAGAGCTTCCCACCTCCAATGATCTTCAAAAACTGGCGCCGGAGAAGAAACGTCCGCAGCTCGAAGAAAATATGGGCGAAATTCTAACGCGCTCCCTAGAGAATAAAGAAGACCGGAAAAAAGGTATCAAAAGCACACCGCTATTTGTACCTGCCGGACAAAGTACGCAAATGATTGTTGGCGCGACAGATACGCCGGACAAAGACATTTTAAATACGTCAGATCATCTTTATAAAAACTACAAAATGCGGCGCGTTTATTATTCAGCCTTCAGCCCGATTCCGCATGCGGACGCCCGCCTTCCGGGTAAAAGCCCGCCTTTGGTGCGTGAACATCGTTTATACCAAGCTGACTGGATGTTGCGTTTTTATCAATATGACATGAATGAAATCGTCAATGATGAGAATCCAAATCTTGATATAGATATCGATCCGAAAACATCATGGGCATTGCGTAACCAGCATTATTTCCCTATCGACCTCAATACCGGCACGCGGGAACAATTGCTGCGTGTCCCCGGCATGGGCCCGCGCTCGGTCGACAAAATTCTTAAGACACGCAAATATGCGCGCATCCGCCTCGAAGATTTAATCAAACTAAAAGTCGCCCTAAACCGCGCCAAGCCGTTTATCGTCGCGGCAAATTATACGCCTCTTCTTCTCGATTCTGCACGATTGACCAATTACTTTAAACCTCAGCCGCAGCAAGCCAGTTTTGTTTTCTAATGAAAACCATTGGAGTCACCAATTTTAGCGAATGGAGAGAACAGGCCCGCTATTATTTGCAGCTCGGCGTTCCGCCGGAGCGTTTGATCTGGGAAGACAACAATGTTCAAAGTTCGTTATTCGGCGGCGCGCCTGACTTACCCAAAGAAATCGCAGAACCTGTTTCAGTCCCTAAATATTTCCTTGATTTTGCTGTGCGCATTGCCGCGCATAACGATACCGAGAAATGGGCCCTTCTCTATCAAGCTTTGTGGCGCGTTACCCATGGCGAGCGGTTTCTATTCAAGCTCAGCACTGACCCTTTGATGCACCGTCTGGAAGCTATGGATAAGGAATTGCGCCGCGACATGCATAAGACAAAAGCCTTTGTCCGCTTTCGTAAAGTCGAGGAAGATGACGGCGATCATTATATCGCCTGGCATAAGCCTGATCATAAAATTCTCTCCCTCGTCGCGCCGTTTTTTAAGAACCGCTTTGGCGTCATGAATTGGACGATCATGACCCCGCGCGAAACATTGCACTGGGATGGTAAAAACTTAAGTTTCGGTCAGGGCGTATCCAAAGAAAATGCGCCGCAGGAAGACGAGCTTGAAAATTTATGGCGGGATTATTACCGCGCCACGTTCAATCCTGCTCGGATCAAGATCAAGGCCATGAAACGCGAAATGCCCGTGCGGCATTGGGCGACGCTTCCTGAAACATCGATCATTCAGGATATGCTGGCCGAGGCCCCGATGCGCGTGCAAAAAATGATAGAAACGCAGGAAGGCAATGCCCGCTCGGCGGCGGATTTTCTGCCCGACCATATAACTTTTCCAGCATTGAAAAAAGCATCGCTTGGTTGTCAGGGCTGCGATCTATACAAATGCGCTACACAAACTATTTTCGGCGAAGGCCCCATTGATGCGCCATTTATGATCATTGGTGAACAACCGGGCAATGACGAGGATTTAGCCGGTCAGGTTTTTATCGGCCCTGCCGGCCGGATTCTCGACAAGGCTTTGGAAGAAGTGGGTCTTAAGAGAAAAGAAATATACATTACCAACGCTGTGAAGCATTTTAAATTCAGGATAGAGCGCGAAAAGCGCATGCATCGCTCGCCCGATGCCAAGGAGATTAATGCCTGCAAGCCATGGCTCTTGGCGGAACTGGACCTCGTTAAACCAAAACTTGTTTTATGCATGGGCGCGACTGCGGCGAAATCTTTAATCGGCCATGGCTATACGCTTAAAAAAGAACATGGCAAATGGTTCGATGGACCGAACGATATCAAGCTGACAGGCACTTATCACCCCTCCGCCGTTCTTCGGAATCAGGCGCATGATCCGGACAATCAAATCTATGAAACCATCGTCGAAGATTTGAAAAAAATGAAACGCGCTTTAGCCAATTAATCGATTGGAACCGCCAGCACAAATGCGCTGATAATCCGCGACGTCTTATCATTGATCAAAACCGCGTCCCGATCGTTATAGACCCAAAGCTCTTCACGGCGCGGCGGGGGCAAGCCGTATAGTGCGTAATCGGGCAAAGGACGCCATTGGCGCTCCGGCGGCAAATACCCGCCGACATGGAATGACGGCTGATAATCACTCGGATAGCTCGAATAATTGCCATTATAGGCTTCCACAGGGTAATAGCTTTGCGGGTAGATATAGATGATTTTCGGCGGCGCGCGCTTGTGAACTACTAAAGGTCGATAATAGTGATCCCTATGTTTTTTCCGGTCGTTGTCTTTTCTATCCCATTTCCTTTTATCGACATCACGCCTGTCTGATTTTTTATCGTTATCCGGTTTTCGGTCGCTATCATTGCGATCGCTTTTACGTTCAGGATGATTTGGCGAATTCTGATGAACAGGAGTTTTTTCAGGTTCGGCAATTGCCGGTATAGTTTGAGGTGGCTGTGTAGTTTCGGGCGGGGTTTCTATTTTTGGCGCTTCGATAACCGGCTCCTGAACCTGGGGCGTCTCAATAATTGGTTGAGACGCCGCATTGTCCGCAGGCATTCCCTCTTCGGCCCGCGCCGCAAAGCTCGCTGCCATATAAAAACTCAGAATAGCAAAAAATAATTTCATTCCTGTCGCTTTAACCTAACGTACCGCAGCCGCCAGCAACACACCGCTGATGATACGCGATGTCGCTTCGGAAATCAGAACGGCATCACGATCTTCATAGACCCAGCGCTCGCCGCGACGCGGTGCCGGAAGGCCGTAACGCACATAATCATTCATCGGACGCCAATGGCGGTTCTTTGGCAAATAGCCGCCTACGACATAGCTGCGAGAATATGAGCCATCAGGATGATAGGTTTCGGTATAAGTCGTCGGACCTCTGGATGTCTGGCTAAAATACGTTCCACCATTATTATAGTAATAAGATGAGGGCGTATTGTAATATACAACGCTTGAACGTGGCGGAGAATAATAAGTTGGCGAGTAATAGAAAACTTTTCGTGGGCGGCGGTCATCATGCCAATCCCGTTTCTTGCCCCAGTCATGGTCATGCCTGCCTTTATTCCAGTCGCCCCGGCCACGGCGATCATTATCGGCATGGGCAGAATTCGGCGCGGCGGCGGAAAACAAGGTCAAAGCAGCAACTGCAAAAAGCAATCGTTTCATGGAGATGGTCCTTTTTCTGGTACGTTTAATTTTTAGTCTCGTTATTAATTAAACGTCAATAAAAGATAAAATCCCCCAGATATATTTCAAGACTATTTCAAGGCTTGATTGCTCTGCCAACCGCCACCCAAAGCTTTAAACAGGTTAATTGCCGCCGTTAAACGTTCGTTTCGCGACAGCGAATAGCTTTGCTGCGCAGTCAAAAGAGCGCCTTGCGAGTCGATAACCGTTTGAAAATCAATGCTTCCTGCCTTATAGCGCAGCATGGAGATATCATAGGCTTTCTGCGCTTCGTCCATCGCGGTTTTGAAAGCACGCTCACGCTCGGCTGAGGCTTTTTCCGCTGCCAGTGAATCTTCCACCTCCTGAAATGCCACCAAAACCACTTTGCGGTAGGTTTCCGCCAGCTCTAACTGACGCGCTTTGGTAATCCCAAGATTGCCGAGAAGAGACCCACCAGAGAAAATCGGTGCCAGAATGGAAGAGGCTGTGGTCAAACCTGCCGTCATGGAATCTGATATCGGTGAAGCAATTGCCGATACGCCTGCTCCTAAATTGATGGACGGAAAAAACGCCGCCCGCGCTGCGCCGATATCGGCATTGGCCGCGATTAGATCGGCTTCGGCAGAGGCGATATCGGGACGCCGTGTCAACAACGTCGAAGGCTGGGTCGGGTTAATTTCAGGTACGATCAAATTGTTTAAATCCTGCTTTGCAACGGGAACCGTTTGCGGCGGTTTGGCAAGAAGGATCGCCAGCGCGTTTTCGTAGACCGTAATCTCGTTTACGATCGAAGCACGGTTGGCTTCGAAACTTCCCAGTGACGATTTTTGCTGCGCAACTTCAAGACCGGAGGCCGAGCCAGCCTGATAGCGCGCATCGACGATCCGCAAAATTTCCTGTGCATTCTTCAAGTTCTGGTCAGCAATTTGCAACCTCTCGCGCGCGCTTAAAATATTAAAATAGGTTTGCGAAACATCCCCCATAACGATCAGCGCCAGTGCATCATGCTGGTATTTCGTGCTTAAAAGCTGTGCCTCAGATGACGCTATATTTGCGCGGTTGGCGCCAAACAGATCAAGCTCGTAATTAACCTGAAGCCCTGTGCTGAAATTCGTATCGCCATCGGTCGATGTTTTGGTACCACGGATCGTACGGTCGCTGGATAAATCAGCCGAAGCATCCAAACTCGGGAATAAACCCGATCTTGTTACCTGCAACGACGATCGGGCTTGTTGGATGCGTTGATAAGATGCCTTAAGATCAAGATTATTATTCAAACCATCTGCCATAAGCTGATTTAATTCGTCGCTGCCGAAGCTTTTCCACCAATCGAAAGCCAGACGCGGCGTTTCCTGTTGCCCTTGTCCGTTGCTCCACTGAGTTGGTGCCAGCGTTTCAGGGCGCTGATAATCTGGCATCAGCGAACACGATGAAAGGATGGTGGATATCAATAAAGCAGATAGTAGTTTCTTCATTTTATTTCACTCTGAACTAAGGGCAACAACAGGATCGAGATGGGCGGCTTTTCTTGCCGGTAAATATCCGAAGACAATACCCGTCAAAACCGCACATGAAAAGGCCAGCAACGAAGGCATCGCCGAAAATATTACATCCACGCCGAATAACGATATAATCCAGCCTGCAAAAAATCCGAGCCCTATACCAATCATACCGCCAATGGTGCAGACCACGGCAGCTTCGGTGTTAAACTGGATCAGGATATCGCGCATTCGCGCACCCGTCGCCATGCGGATGCCGATCTCGCGGGTGCGCTCCGTAACACTGACCAGCATGATATTCATGACGCCGATCCCGCCAACCAAGAGAGAAATTCCGGCAATCGCACCAAGCAAAATGGTCAATGCCGTCATCGTCTGGTCTGCGGTTTCTAAAATAGACGCAGTATTTCTTACAAAGAAATCCTCCTTGCGGTGGCGCCGTTTCAGCAAATCCTCAATCGCCGCCTGCGTATCCTCAATCGTTTCAGTAGAAGTCACCTTGACAGTAATCCCGCTTAAGTAAGACTGACCAAAAATCCGGATTAGACCTGTCGTAATCGGGATATACACGGAATCATCCTGATCGCCACCCCAGGGGGCTGCACCCTTACTTTTTAAAACGCCGATCACCTGAAACGGGATATTGCCGACCAGAATATATTTTCCAATCGGATCTTCGCCATTCGGAAAGAAATTATTGGCAACCGTTTTACCCAGCACCATCACTGGCGCGTAAGATTCAACATCACGAACGGTAAAGAAATATCCCTTTTCCACCGGCCAGTCACGGGCAATCGGAAAACCGGGACTAACACCCTGCACGGATGTTGCGTAATCGATATTGCCGAGCCGCAATGTCGAGCGCGATGAGCGCTCCCCGACAACGGTTTCGATATTGGGTAAATCTTCAATCGCCTTCGCATCATCGAGGGTCATCGTCGCGATATCGCCGGTCGAACGAATGCCCGGCGCGCCCGGGCGAACGGATAGAATATTTGTCCCCATTGCACTAATCTGGTCGAGAACCTTCTTCTTACTGCCATTGCCGATAGCCAGCATTGTAACGACCGCAGCGACGCCAATAATAACGCCAAGCAATGTTAACGCGGTACGGAATTTATTGACACGCAATGATCGCAAGGCGGTTGTCACGGCTTCTCCGGCATCGGCGGTCATGACAGAATCCGTTTTTCTTTCCCCGTGAAAACGGGGATCTGATCCATTCAATAAGTCCCCTGCCCCATTCTTTCCTTGGGCAGGGGAAGCAGGAAGCGTATCCTCAATAATCTTGCCGTCCTGAATGCGCACAATGCGCTTGGCGTGCGAGGCCACATGTTCGTCATGGGTAATCAGGATAATCGTCCGGCCTTGCGCGTGAAGGTCCTTGAGCAGAGCCATTACGTCCTGCCCGCTTTTGCTATCGAGCGCGCCGGTCGGTTCATCAGCCAAGATAACCGGCGGATCGTTCATGAGCGCCCGCGCAATCGCCACGCGCTGCTGCTGGCCGCCGGATAATTGAGACGGCCTGTGCCCGCCGCGGTCCCCAAGACCAAGACTGGTCAGCAATTCTTTCGCGCGATCTTTGCGTTTAGATTTATCAAGCCCTGCATACATGGCAGGAATTTCGACATTCTCTGACGCCGTCGATGTGGTGAGCAAATTATAACGCTGGAAGATAAAACCGAATGTCTGGCTGCGCAGCGCTGCCAATTCATCTTTACCCAGACTGGAAGCTTCGCGCCCTAATACTTTGTAACTACCTTCGGTCGGACGATCAAGGCAGCCAATGATATTCATTAATGTCGATTTACCCGAACCCGACTGCCCCATGATGGCAATGAATTCCCCGGCATTGATCGTCAACGAAACATCATCCAGCGCCTTTACCGGGATTTCACTTTCTGCATAATAGCGTTTGATGTTTTTAAGCTCGAGCAAGGTTTGCATGATTAAAATCTCGGCATACGCGCAGGTTTTTTTACTTCCTCGGATTTAGCCGTAATGCTTGCCTCAGCAATTCTCTCACCCAGCTTCAAGCCTGATTTTACCTCGGCATTGGTGCGGTCCATAAGCCCAACCATAATCTGGCGGTCTTCTATTTTACCGGCATTCGATATTTTCACCATATAAGCTTGACCGGCTTCTCCATCCTTATCTTCCATACGCTTGCCGAGCGCACTTACCGGAATGACAGGCACGTTATCTGCCTTACCGACTTCGAAAAACATTTGCGTGCTCATATTGAGCATCAATTGGCGGTCTTTGTTATCGACATCGATCAACACGTTATAAAGAACGACATCATTGACGACATCTGGCGTTGGCAATATTTGGCGTACCTTTCCGTTCCATCTGCGGTCCTGACTGCCGAGAATGGTAAAATAGGCCGGCATGCCTTCTTTGATATTCATGATATCGGCTTCGGCCACTTGAGCACGCACGGTTAGCACGTCCAGATTGGCAACCTGCACGATCACCGGCGCGGATTGGTTGGCGTTCAATGTTTGACCTTCACGCGAGGTTTGCGACACGACTGTTCCCGCCATCGGCGCGTAAATCTTGGTGTAGCCAAGATTTGTCTTGCTCTCTTCCAGAGAAGAATTCGCTTCCTCGATTTGTGCATCGATAGAGGCCAATTGCGCATTGGCCACATTCAATGCTGTTTGCGCATCTTCAAAGACTTCTTTTGAAATCGCATCGGCTTTAAACAATGTCTCATTGCGGGTAAATTTCTGCTTTGCCTGTTCGACCAGTGACGCCTGCTCCTGTTTCTGTGCGGCGAGTGTTTTCAAGCGAGCTTGTGTCGCCTCGACTTGCGACTCATAAATTTTCGGATCGATCTCGGCGATCAGATCGCCTTCTTTCACCACATCGCCGAGGTCTACATGCAGTTTTTCGAGCTGACCGGAAACTTGCGAACCGACATCGACATATTCCTTGGCTTCCAGCTTACCTTGCGAGGTGATGACCTCTTCAATCGTACCGGTTTTAACTTCGGTAATTTTATAGGCAGCCCTGGCGTCTTCCGCTTTATCGCTTTTGCCTTTGAAGTAATAAGCTGCGCCGCCGATGGCACACAGGATCAAAAGAATAAGTAAAAATTTTTTCATTAAATTTGCGTTCTTTTTCGATTTATTTCAGCAACTTAGAACGATGCCTCTAAAAGAGAACGCTGAAAACGGCGAAACCTCCCCGTTATCCGGAGAGGTTTATTCAAAAACCGTCATTTGCTTTAAATCAGGACCAAGCTTGATAATAACTATAGACCAGCATGGAGAAGAACATAACGGAACTTGGCAATGTATAACGAAGTTTAAAACTGTACATGACGACCTCTTTTTGTTGACTTGGATGCTTTGTTTGTTCTAATAATGTTCTTATAGAACATAAGAGGAACGCATGCAAGTCGAAAATTCTCTTAAAAAGCTCAATCGAGAGCGATCTGACCGCGAAAGATTACAAAAACAGTACAACTTATTGTTTTTAATTGTTTTTATCCTTATTTCTTTTTTGGATTGGTGAGATGTTCTTTAACGAGCACCCCTCACAAATCCATTGGCTTTTTCTCGATCTGAACAGCTATTTCGCCAGTATAGAGCAGCAGGAAAACCCTGCTTTGCGCGGTGTGCCCATGGCGGTTGTTCCCATGATGACGGACGGCACCTGCGCGATAGCCGCATCCTATGAAGCCAAGAAGTTTGGCATCCGCACCGGCACCAAGATTTACGATGCCAAGAAAATGTGCCCGGGGCTGAAACTCGTTCTCGCCCGCCATGATAAATATGTCGAATATCACCACAAGATTATCGAAGAAGTCGTCCGCCATACCCCGATCAATAAAGTCTGGTCGATTGACGAGTTATCGTCGAGATTGCCGCCGAACAAACGAAACCGCGAAGCCGCGATCGCGCTCGCCACAAGAATCCGCGAAGGCATCTGGAAGAATGTCGGCTCCGCGATCAACTGCTCAATCGGTTTTGCGCCCAACGGCTATCTCGCCAAGGTCGCCACCAATCTGATGAAGCCCAATGGGTTGGTCATCATCGAAAAAGACATGTTGCCCGGCCCTTTATTCGATCTCTCCTTGCGTGATTTTCCCGGCATCGGCGCAAATCTGGAAGCCAATTTGCGAGAGCGCGGCATTCGAACTACCGAGCAATTCTGGAATCTCTCTCCCAAGCAAGCCCGCAAAATCTGGGGCTCCGTCGAGGGCGAGAAGTTCTGGTACAATCTGCACGGCTTCGAAGTTCCGGTGTCCAATATCCCAAACCGTACCGTCGTTGGTCATTCCCGTATTCTGGAACCCGAGCTGCGCGCACCATCTGTCGCAAAACTCATTGCCCGAAGATTGACCGTCAAAGCCGCCGCGCGCCTGCGCCGCTATGAACGCTACTCCACCTATTTCGATGTTAGTTTCCGTACCGTCGATGGCGAAGGTTGGGGTGCCGGCATTAAGATATCTCCGTCACAGGATAACTTTGCTTTTCTCAAAGCTCTCGATCATTTGTGGGATGCGTTACTCGACACATATAAGCCGGGGTTGATGAAGAAAGTCTCGATCAACATGTCCGGCCTGTGCGAACGCCAGCAAATTACACCGGATCTTTTCGATATGGCCTCACCCGCGCATCAAAAACTCCAGGCGAAAAACGACAAGCTTTCCGCTGCGCTTGACGATCTCAATGAAAAATACGGCAAAGAAACGGTGACGATGGGTATTACGCCGCAAACCCAGGCCGGTTATGTCGGGACTAAGATCGCCTTTAGCCGTATTCCCGATATGGCGGAATTTCATGAGTAAATCCGATACAAATCAATAACTTAACAAGTTATATCTTCCCTTTTCAGGTTAAACCTTATATAAAGCCGCCAAAGGAAGAACCATGTCTGATAGAGCCGACAACCAAGTAGAACTCACCATCCGCGAAGCGCGGTCTGATGCGGATTATCATCACGCGTTTCCGATCGTCAAACAACTCCTGCCGCATCTGGATATGCAGACCTACGCGCAGCGCATGTTCGTCGCGCGCGCCACGGGTTACCGCGTCTACGTCGCCGAGCTCGGCGATGAAATGGTCGGCATGATCGGCATCATTTCAAACCATAATCTGCACGACGGATTTACCACCTATATCGAACATGTCGTCGTCGATGAAAAACACCATGGCAACGGCTATGGCACGAAGCTGATCAAATTTGCCGAGAGCCGATCCCGCGAAGAAGGCTGCAAGCTGATCGAGCTTGATACGGATATCGGCGCGGAAGGCGCGGAAAACCTTTATGCCAAAAACGGCTATGTCGTCGTCGGTAAATATTACCAGAAGAATATCGACAAATATTCAGACCCGATTTTCTATGACAAGAAAAAGAAGTAAGGTCTTCCTTTATCAGGATTACGTTCATAATAACGGCGTGCTTCACAAGCGGCTGTGCGAGACCTATGGCCCTGACAATGTCCGTTTCTGTGATGCCGACGATATTATCAACGGCATTCTAGATACTTCCGTTTTTCTTTTCGTTATGCCCGGCGGCGCGGATTTGTATTATTGCGAAAAGCTCAACGGCGAAGGTAACACTAAAATCAAGGCCTATGTCGAACAAGGCGGCAACTACCTAGGCATCTGCGCCGGCGCTTATTATGCCGCGCGTGAAATCGACTGGAATAAGGGAGAGATCGCAGGATCCCGTGAACTGGCTTTTGCGGACGCCAAAGCAACTGGCCCTGTCTACGAATTCCTTGAAGACAACGACATCAACAAAAGCTGGCAAAATATCGTCGATGTCACGATAGACGGAGAAATCTATCCGGCGCTGTATGACGCTGGACCCATTTTTGAAGGCCCCGGATTTGCTACTTATTCGAGCGGCCAGACCGCCATCACCAAAGCCACCATTGGCAAAGGCATAGTTATTCTCTCCAGCCCGCATATTGAGTTCAGGCCCGCCGATCTGGTAAAAGCCACCTATAAGAACCGGAACCAGTCTTTTGATTGGTCTCGGAAGAACATCGATAAGTTCACCAAGTGTTACCACACCGAACGCGATATCTGGTCGCGAGTACTAAAGGAATTTGCGTAGATGAAAGTTTTGTATTTTGATGAAAAACAGTTATTTGCGACTTCATCTATCGCGCCATGGCTCCGCCAGATCTTCGGCCAGAACAATGTCCAGCCTATCAGACCAGGTGAACTGCGTCCTTCTTTGCTAAAGGATGTCGATATTCTCGTCATGCCCGGCATTGCCGGAGAAAGCAGTCCTTATCCACGGATTTTGCCGCCGGAGAAAGCAGAACTGATCTATCGCAAAATGGAACAAGACGGCCTGCAGACTTACGTTGAATGTGCTTCGTTTTACTGGGCGTCGGAGAATATCTCCTATGAAAGAAGCGACGGTCGCCAATTAAGAAAAGAAGGCCTTGGATGGATTAGCGGACTTGCCAAGAATGTAGGCCGCGGCCTCGCCTTAGACAAGGATTTCAGATACGCCGATACAGTACCGACCGATATCGAATTTTATGATAACGAAGAAACCCATTACACATCGATCTGCATCAGTAACGGTCCGGCCCTGCATCTGAATGAGGCTGAGAAAGCCAACCCTGACGTCCGCATCACGGCCCGCTTCGTCTATGAAGAAGGTCAGCCGGTTGCCAGTATGACCAAGATCATCGGCAACGGCATGTTGATCGGCATGGGTGTTCTGCCGCATATCAAGACAAAGCAACTGGCCGGACATTGTACCGATCCGGGAAGAGAACGTCACAGAGCAGCCTTGTTCAACCGCATCGCCGCCAATGAAGACGGCATTACTCGCTACGAGCGGACGATCTTTAATCACATCCAGCAACATCAGGAAACGCTCCATGCCCACCCAGCTTAAACCCATTCATATCATCGGCGGCGGCATGGCCGGCACGGAAGCGGCTTGGCAGGCGGCGAATATGGGCGTGCCTGTGATCCTGCATGAGATGCGCCCGATACGCGGGACAGATGCGCACAAAACGGATGGTTTGGCCGAGCTGGTATGTTCAAACTCCTTCCGCTCCGACGACAAGGATTACAACGCGGTCGGACTCCTACATGAAGAGATGCGCATGTGCAACTCGATCCAGATGCGCGAAGGCGCGAAAGCTGCCGTGCCTGCGGGCGGTGCACTCGCCGTTGATCGAGACATCTTCTCGGAAGGCGTGACCAAGGCTCTTACAGAACATCCCCTCATTCAAATCGAGCGCTGCGAGATTGCGGGGCTTCCGCCGGAAGAATGGGACAGTGTCATTATTGCGACTGGCCCACTCACCTCTCCGGCGTTGGCGGAAGCGATCCGCGAATTGTCGGGCGAAGACTCCCTCGCCTTCTTCGATGCGATTGCACCGATCATCCATAAAGAGTCGATCAATTTCGACCGGGCGTGGTTCCAGTCGCGCTATGATAAAGAAGGTCCTGCGGGAACGGGTAAGGACTATATCAACTGCCCGATGGAGAAGGACGAGTATCTCGCCTTTATCGACGCCCTGCTTACTTCCGAGAAGATGGAATTCAAGGATTGGGAAAAGAACACGCCCTATTTCGAGGGCTGTATGCCGATCGAAGTCATGGCATCGCGCGGCGTTGAGACATTGCGCTTCGGGCCGATGAAACCTGTCGGGCTGACCGATCCGAATACGGGCAAGACTCCGTATGCGGTGATTCAGTTGAGACAGGATAATGCGCTTGGCACGCTCTACAACATGGTTGGCTTCCAGACCAAGATGAAATACGGCGAGCAGACCCGCGTTCTCAAAATGATCCCGGGTCTCGAGAACGCCGACTTTGCAAGACTTGGCGGACTTCACCGCAACACGTTTATCAACTCGCCCAAACTCCTCAACGACCGCTTGCAGATGAAGGCCATGCCGCGCCTGCGGTTTGCCGGACAGATCACCGGATGCGAAGGCTATGTCGAAAGCGCCGCTGTCGGAATTCTTGCCGGACGACTGGCCGCGAGCGAACGTCTTGGCATCACTCTTGAATTGCCACCCGCAACAACCGCCATGGGCGCGATCCTCTCGCATATCACCGGCGGCGCGGACGCGACGACCTTCCAACCGATGAATGTCAACTTCGGCCTCTTTCCCGATATCGTGACCAAAGCCAAAGGCCGCGAGAAGAAGAAGGCAATGTCAGAGCGTGCGCTGAATGATATGGCGCAATGGTTGGCACCGCAGGCTGAGATCAAGGCGGCTTAACCACAACGCGCACAGTGATCACAGCGCATTCCGTGATCCCGACTGCAGCGGAGGGGTTTCACCTTTGGTGACTTTAGTGTGATGTCTCGACTTCGCTCGACATGACAAATTTTTATTTCTCTAATCCAAACCCAAATATTTGCGCCGCTTGCTGGTCTGCCAGCGAGGCACGTTTTCTGAAATCATTGGCCTCGAGTACGCTTGAGAAGATCACATTGATAATAAAAGGATGCGGCTCCGCCCTATTACCTGCCGCCATAAATTCTGACTTTAATTTATCAATAGCCGCGGTTGAATAATCATATATAGCGGGCGCTAGTTTGGACGGGTTGATAGCGATATTCATCACCGATTTCAAGGAGGTAACAACAGCCTCTTGATCGGCCTTCTCATTAAACTTGTCGCTTAACCGCATCAAAACAGGAAGGGTTTCAATCGCCCGATCCCAATCATCGCCAACCATTTTTGCAAGTGCGGCAACAGAATCAGGCGTGGCGATTTCTTCGAGTGCCGACATAGCGGCAGTCCGCGAATTAGGTGCGATTTCGGCAATACATGAAACTATATCCACCGCAAAGGCGGTTTTACCGTGTGATAAAGCATTGATAGCATAATCGGGAATTTTTTCAGGAGAGTGTTTATACGCCGAAGCAAGATAATAAATAAATCCTGCTGCATTTTCATTTTCAGGTAAATTCAAATCGAGCTTGGCAAAACTATCAATGGCTCGCTTGGCAAAAGAAGAGTACTGAACAGCAATGTCATATAATCCTTGCATAGCTATTTCTTTCAGATCGCTACTCATTTGATCCGACAGTTTCGACTCCAGCAATAAGAAAGATTTTTCCCTTAACTCATCCCGCGCGGAAAGCTTGACCAAACAGTTAATCAAGGTTTTATCATCGAGCTTTTCAAGCTCCGAAGAAAGTAATTCATCCAGTTTTTTATCGGCAGGAAGAATAATAAGGCATATCTCCGCTTCGCCTCCCACTGGCCGATAAAAACTATGCGTCATATTCCGAAGATCTATTGTGAGTATAGCATATTGGTTGTGAACCGCAGAAGCTTTCTGGGCGCGCGCTTCCAATGAGGTATCGTCATAACTCTCATCAACAACATGAAGTCTTTTGATCGATGCGATACAGTAAACCACATCTTCTATGTCGATCACATCATCTGAAATTTGACTTTTATCTTCACTCATTTTCAACTTCCCTTCTTAAATGACTTCAGGCGCCGGCAAAGTTGCGGTTACGGCTTTTTCGTATAATGCGTCGTAATGTTCGTCTGCCAATTTCTTTTGATAAGCAAGGTTTACATCTTTCACGGCAGCATCGAAAATTTCGCTTACAGCTTCTCTCGTAATGCCGGAAACAAGATCGCCGGATTGCAGCAATACCTCTTTTAACTCCTCGCGGTTTTCTCCGCTAGCTTCGATAAGCTTTGGCAAGACATTACGAGCGAGAGCTTTTTTCAAAACAGGCTGAATAGCTTTGTCTAACAAGATCGCGTTTGAATTAAAGACGTCTTTTAATTCAATAAGGCCAGATAATGTTTTTTGCGCGATGGGCGTAAAGTCGTCCACTCTCAGAAAGCCGTCAGCCAATGCGGTAATCATTATGGCGGATTCGAGCGTTCCAGCCTTTGTCAGTACTTCCACAGCATAAGGGGCATTTTTCGGCAAGGCTTCGGCGATATCTCTGATGGCGTAATAGGCTTTCGGTGTGGATTTTTCAGAGAGGGCGTCGATGACATCGCGTGCAGCATCAGGACGTGTTTTTACCATTTTGAGAAGCTTGGTCTCAGAACCATAATCCGGCATTTGAGCAATTAAAAAATCGCACATAAGGTCAAAAAATTCTTTATGCATTACTGCAGCTAAACTTAAATTGCCCAGGACGTGATTTCTTAATCTATCATTTTCTATTTTTGGTAGCATGCGCAGTAAAGCAAAAAAAGCAGGCTCAGTTTGGCTCACATCCCATAAATTTTCTGACCGGGCCTCACAAGATTTCAACAGCCAACTTATTAAAGTGTATATGGACGCAGGGCAATTAGCGTTTTCCAACATGGTGGCGACGGCAGGCATCGAGTCCGTTTCGTCTTCCAGCAATTCTAAAATAGAGATAAAGATACCGTAGCTGCCAGTGGTTTCAATGGTTTTAAAAGCGCTTTCGCGCAATTCAGGAAAAATAAATCCTATTTTTGCAACTGTCACACAACCCTCTCCTTTGAAAAAGACCGGATTGTTATCTTTTGCAATTTTTTCCTGCAGGATATTTAAAAGCTCAGCCGCGTCGTCTTTGCTTGTGCGGGCCATTTTGAGCGCATCACGGATTTCTTCAACGCTGCCGTGTCGTTTAACGATTTCAAGTTTTTTGTCGAATATTCTTTTACTCATTATAGCTCTCCTGTCCGATGCAGCGTTTATACGCTTCGGGTCGGTTTTATGTCAAGAAATGGGGTTGGGGGGTCTAAAAAGCCTCCCCTGACACCTATCCCTATCCCCATTGCATAAAGAAGAGGGGAAAATCCTCGACCCTCCCAGTTCATCAAAGCTCTTTGAGCAAAGCGGCCTGATCCTTGAGAAGCTGCTTCAGCTCCTTGGCGGTTTCCGATCTCATCCCGTGTTTGAAAGCGTTTTGGGAAGACGATTTTTTGCCATCCTCCGTCTTCGGCCCAGTTGCCTTGAGCCATGGTTTGAGTTGTTTCATCTTTTCGGACTGGGCTTGTCGCTGTTCGTCGGTCCATTGGCGCATTTTGATATTCCTTTCCTGATTTTGCAGACGTGAAAGCGCGAAGGCGGGAATGGCAGATGGGAGAGATACTATTTCGTTCGTCATTCATACTATTTCGTTTGCGCAGATTTTGAAGATAGGCCTTTCTCTTCCAGTACCTGATCGCTTCGGCGCGCTTATGGGTACGCAGAAATAAACCTTGCGTCCTCAAGGCCAGATTCAGTACGCGCATATCCTTTTGCTTCATAAGTTCCCAAAAGATGCGGTCAAGGCACATGCATTGCAGCCTGCAATAAAAATAAACATGCTCAGGAGTACTGAAGATCGACCTGCCGCCCTGAAGCGCGGCCAGAGCATCCATGGCTTTGTGTAGTTCCTGCCAGCTTTGGCGAGGAGAAGTTTTCTTGGCTACGATCAGCCGGGCATTGTCGTTGGCCTTGGCACGTAAAGCCTCTAATTGAGGACTGGTTTTAGAGAATGTCTGAAATTTTAAAGGGAAAGCCATATCGAACCTTTTTATTTCTACAATTAGGATAAAATTCCTCAAATGTCAAGGAATTTATGCCTATTGAATTAAGCTGTTTGAAACACGGAGTTGGCGGAGTAGCGCGGAGTTTTTATTCAATCCCTACTCCGCGTAACTTTTCTAACTCCGCGTAGAAAAAGAAGATTCCCGCCTTCGCGGAAATGACAGGATTGTAGCTAAATGCCTGTTTCGTCATTGCGAGCGCAGTCTGTTTATGATGGTTCGAAATCAGCACCGGGACGCGAAACGCGGTAATATTTGGAATACGTCTCTTCTATTATAAGAACATGTTGTTTCGCAATTTCCGAATTCATCTCCTGCAAAGCTTTTATCCCTGTCAGCGCATGGTCGGGAAATTGACGCGCCAGCATGCTTATTTCATAAACTACCGATATGTTATCCATTTTTTTGAGCAATTCATAAGCGACAGGAATAACGGCAGGAATTTGACGCGCCAGTGTGCCGATCTGAAGCGTTGCACAGACACCATTATTATCAGCCAATGCGACAAGAGCGTAAATTGCCAGATGCTCATGCTCGCACGCGATCGAAACAATTCCACATAGGGCCATGTTCGACTTAAAACCTTTGAGCGTATCGATAGCAAGTACAGAAGCATCCGAATTCCTGATGCCGATCTGTGCAATCTCGCTTAAGGCAAAATCGCTACCGATGGTTTTCAACTGCTCGATAATTTCACATGACAATTCAGGATACATGACCCCAAGGCGCCCTAGGGAATGCATGCCATTCACCTCGCCTCTCGCGGCGGCATCTGCAAATTTTTTAAGCCATAAAGAGGAGGACATGATGACTTCCGATGTTATATCACTATGGCTTTAGAACTGCCGCATATAATTTTTCAATCGCCTGCTTCACTTGTTTTTCTTGAGCCAGTGACGGCACGGCAAGCACGGCCTCGTTGAGAACATCTCTTAAAACTGGAATGGCAGACGAGGATTCCAGCCTGGCTTCAAAGTTATCACCTGTTATCGACAAGGTTATTCGCGAGATAGATATTTCCGTTTCAAGAATTTGTTGCGTTTGTGCATGAGCGTTAAATTCTTTTCTGACCGACAAGTAACGCTGTAATTCAGGGACGCCGCGCAACGAGTCTTTGTGAAGAATATGGTTAGCCGCCGTAAAAGCTTCGTCAGTTTGTATGTCTTTGAGCGCTTTGACAATATCAGGCAGCTGGGCCCGTTTATCAGTATTGATCCGATTTGAGGCCATCCAGATCAGTCGCTCGATCGCTTTTGGACTCCCGATTTTTTTCAACGCATCAACGGAAGCATAGAAATTTGTAATGGCGAAAGCGCCGATCCGCATGACGGCATCATCTCCGTTAAGTTTCGGATGGCTAAGAATTTTTATGGCTTGTTCGGCCTTATGAGGAAGCTTTTTTCCCAAATAACCAACGTGCCTAACGCGATCAGCTCTAACAGATTCTGCCTTTTCGGCTTTTTCCAAAGCTTCCTGAGTCTGAGCTTCGATTTCACTTTGTTTCATTACACATCTCTTTACGCATTAATTTTGAAACTAAGTACCTTTATTTAAAAGTTATGTCAAGTAAATATGGTGGTCGGGCTTTAGAAAAATGCGGAGAAAAAAGCAGCGCGACAATTTTTATTACGATGAAACAAAATTTCTAAATTAGGCGCAACTTATTGAAGTTATGCTTTTGCTGCATGGCAGTCATATCTAATTATTAATAGACATTAACCATTGAACTGACATATAAGAGCGGCGGACCTTAGGGTCCTTTACGTCTCCCAGACGTGAAACCTCCCTGTTCAACTCGCCGGACCTTGTGTCCGGTTTTTTTTGATCTTGTGACAAAGGTTAATTTTTCAGGTATTCTTATTTCCTATATTACCTCCTTAAGATAAGCTCCCATGACTGAAACATTGCCTCCCAAAAAACGACCGATTATCGCTCTTTACACTTATGGCGGCGGCATGCGCGGTTTGATACCCGCTCATTTCATGCAAAAGATCGAGGAGACAACCGGCCTGCATATGGCGGATATGGTCGATATATTCTGCGGGCCATCCACCGGATCGATCTTAAATGCGGCACTGAACCACCCGCACCCATACGATCCGGGCGTGCCGAAATTCAAGGCGCGGCACATGGTGCGGTTTTACGAGCGTGAAGGATCACAGATTTTTCCCCAAGACGCGTTCCGCTCATTCCGCAGCCTAATACATGATTTTAACAATCGTACGATGCGAATTTCACAGCTTGATCGTTTATTGAAACAGGGGCATTACGAACAAGCCAATCTAGGCCGCGCCCTTCGCGCTTTATTCGGGCGAACGAGATTATCAGATAGCTTAAAATCATTGGTCATTCCGGTTTATAATATTGACAGCCGCTATCCGGTTCTAAAAAAAGAAGCGCATGATAACGCAAACCAGGTGGCGGCGAGTTGGAACCTTGTCAATGAAGGTGGCCATGCGGTATGGCTAAAAAATTTAAAATTCGATGGTGTACAAAAATATCATTCGCCGCCTGAAGTAGCCTTATATGACGCCGTCATGGGATCGACCGCCGCACCGACATATTTTCAGTGCCACCATTTTCTGATGAGGCCGCAGGCAGACGCAGCCGAACGCGAAATATCCGCCATCGACGGGAGTATCTTCGACAATCCTTGTATGACTTATATGGGCGCCCTGCGTCATCATATCCCGGCAGACCGTGATTTGATTTTTATTGTCATCGGTACAGGATACGCCAACCGGTCTATCGCCAAGGAAGACTGGAACCGTTTCGGTTCGATCGGCGTCGTTGATCCGAACAACGATATGCCGTTGATCAATATCTTTTTTCACGCATCTGAGTCCGCGCTGTACGAGGCTTACTCGGAAGAAATGGGAGAGCGCACCTTTACATTCAATAAATCCATGATCACCGGCGATTATCGCGACGATTATCCGTCGACCAATATCGATGATGCGAGTCCGGAGAACATCCGCCGCCTGAAAAATTTCTTTGAAATGTCACTCGAAGAAAACCGCAAGAAATTTGATCATATTTGCGACCTACTGGTAAAAAATTACGAAGCGTCACAAAAAGAAAAAGGCGAAAGCTCTAGCGCACCACCTGTCAGGCCACATAGGGGATTAAAATTTTTCAGCAGAAAAAAAGAGACTGCCTGACAATCATCTTTCGATGAATGGATAAATCAGGAAATTCGCCTGATAGGTTGAATTATATATACAACCCATAGAATGTGGAAATATAAAAACGTTGCTGTCTGTATAGGTCCCGTAAAAAGCAACCGTTACCCATTGATTATATGTTTGAGGTGCATAAGTTGGCGGATTAACATTTAACTGACGGTTTATTTCCTTACAGATGTCGTCACTTACCCCGTAAACCTGCCCCATCAAATCAACACTTGCCTCGCCAGCGTTATGAGTCCCGATATGAAGCCATCGATTATTGGGATTGACGCTGACGCGATAATTATACACCGTTCCGTAGTTAGTATTCCATAAATTACCAGATCCAAATTTTTTCTGGTCGAAATAATCCCTAGAAAATGTAACTGGAGATACTCCGCCTCCTGCAGCGTCATAAAGATGACACGACTTGTCGGGAGGTGAATTTGAGTTGCTCGTAAGAGCATAATATGATGTGAAGTTAAACTGATTTGGCTGGCAGCCATTCGTAAGCTTCATTCTGTCTATCGCCTGGCGAATTGTTGCTAGATACTGAACGAGTGCCGCCGCTCCGGAAACGGCTTTTTCGGAGGAAATATTTGATGAACCTACGCGAGTAGAGTTTATAACAGCGTATGATAGTGCAGCAAACAATGCGACAGCAATAAGGATCAAAAAAAGAACATTGCCTGCAGATGATCGCTGTAAAATAATTTGAGACATACGCAAAAGAATACTTTAAACGCTCTTTCCTGACCAGCAGAAAAGAGCGCTCTAAAGGCTAGGCTGCTTGTATAGCTGCTTCCTTTAATTCCGCACACGCCTTTTGAATACGCTCGCAAGCGACCTTTAAATTTTCCGTCGATGTTGCATAGGAAATGCGGAAATAAGGTGACAGACCAAACGCCGCGCCATGAACCGCCGCAACGCCGTATTCTTCGAGCAGATAGGTCACGAAATCTTCGTCATTGGAAATCGTTTTGCCTGCTGGAGTCGTTTTGCCGATCAATCCTTTGCAGGACGGATAGACATAGAAAGCGCCTTCCGGTGTCGGGCAGTCGAGACCGGCGCATTTATTGAGCATAGCAACCACCATATCACGGCGGGTTTTATAAGTTTCGCACCAGTCTTTCAGGAAAGCATGATCGCCATTGAGCGCGGCAACAGCGGCGGCTTGCGAGATCGAGCTCGGGTTTGAAGTCGAGTGACCTTGTATAGCGCCCATTGCTTTGATCAGGTCTTTGGGACCCGCCGCAAAACCGATGCGCCAGCCAGTCATGGAATAGGCTTTAGATACGCCGTTCACGGTCAAAGTGCGATCATAGAGTTTTGGCTCTACTTCCGCGGGCGTATGGAATTTAAATCCGTCATAAACAAGATGCTCGTAGATATCATCCGTCATCACCCAGACATGCGGATGTTTGAGCAGTACATCGGTCAGCGCTTTCATCTCGTCTTTTGTGTAGGCCGCTCCGGATGGATTGCTTGGAGAATTTAAAAGCACCCATTTTGTTTTTGGCGTGATTGCTGCGTCCAATTGCTCAGGCTTTAATTTAAATCCGTCTTCGATTTTGCATTCGATGACAACTGGCGTGCCTTCGGCAAGAATGACCATATCGACGTAAGAAACCCAATACGGCGCGGCAAAGATAACTTCGTCACCGGGATTTACGCTTGCCATGAGCGCATTATACAAAACTTGCTTACCACCAGTGGAGGCAATCACCTGATCGCGCGCGTAGTCTAAATTATTATCGCGCTTGAATTTTGCGATAATCGCGTCTTTCAGGGCCGGTGTACCGTCGACAGCTGTATATTTCGTGTCGCCTCTTTCCATGGCCGCCTTCGCGCCTGCCTTGATCCATTCCGGCGTATCGAAGTCCGGCTCGCCCGCGCCTAAAGAAATGATATCCTTGCCTTGGGCTTTTAGCTCCAGAGCCTTCTTGGTCACAGCAAGTGTGGGGGACGGTTTGATTTTATTCAGGCGGGAAGCAACAATCGACATACTCTATAATCCTTAATTTAACCCAATTTTTGGTCCGGCGAAATTATGCCCATTTGTCGATAAAATCAAGATAAACGCTTATACTCTATTGACCATCGGGAAAGGCATCTTTATTCCATTGATATTAAATACTTAAATCGGGTTACATGAATTTTCTCCGTACACTATGGTCTCGCCACAATCTGGCTATAAAGCTTTTCCTCGTGGCGGGGATTATTGCCATTATCCTATTCAGGATGGATTGGCCGCATGTGGCGCAGTTGGCGGCCAATATAAGAATGGAATATTTTCTTGCCGCTATCGCGATGATCGGGACACAAGTCTTGTTCCTAGCGCTCCGGTGGAAATATTTTATGAACGCCGAAGACACTCTGGTGAATTATAAAACCGCGCTCAATATAAGCGTGGCAAGCCAATTGGCAAATTTCGTTTTTATCACTTCTGTCGGCGGTGTTTTCGTTCGGTTATTCCTCGCCCGCCATTACGGGCTATCCATCCTGAAATCACTCTGCGCCGTAATTGCCGACCGTTTTATGACCTTTTTTGCCATGCTATTTTTTGCGGTTATTTTTTCACCTGTTTTGACCGATTTAGTCCCAGGCGACAATCTGCAATCATCACTGATAGAATTATGTGTTGCGTTAGTATTGTGCACCATTCTAGGCATCCTCGCGCTAAAATATTTAAAACCTTATATCCGCAAAAATGACGCCCTATACTCCTCTTTTCTCTATGTGCTACGCATACTTAAAACCCCAAGACTTGCGATCAAAATCATTCTGACCAGCCTTGCGGCGCAAGCATCCTTCTTTATTGCCGGATGCCTAGCTGCCAAGGCTGTTGGCGTCGAATTCAATCTTCTCGAATTTATAGCCATGCTTCCTTTTATCTCTATCGCCTCATCACTGCCCGTCGGGTTTGGCGGTTGGGGTATCCGAGAAGGCGCCTTTATCGTCGCATTAGGTTTCTTGAATATTCCAATGGAAAGCGCTTTTTTGATCTCGGTACAGGTCGGAATTTTAAGTATTCTGGGGACAATTCTAATCGCACTGCCGCTTGCCTTTACGGGTGATCTGCAAAAACTGCTAAAGCTGTCCCGTAAAGGCGCAGCGAAAGATGACGTATAAGATTTCTTACTTGAATAAAGCCATAATCTGCCTCAGCCTGCTGGCGGGCTGCATGTTGCAAATTCAATGGGATTTATTCGAAACGCCCGTCTATGCGGGACTTCGCTTCAATCTGGCCGATTTTTTATTGCCCGTCGCCGGTATCTTGATCACGGCCAGCCTTTTCCTGAAACAATCCGAATGGCCGGTTTACAAGATTGCCTATACCTATGGCTGGTTGGCGGCGATGACGGTAGTTTTGCTCGTCTCTTTATACACCGGATATGCGCAGCAGGGACAGATCCCGCAATGGGGACTACAGAACAAGATTGCGGGATGGTTTGTCCTGATAGCTTATTTCCTGTGGGGCGCTTGGTTTGCCTATAACGGAAAATCTATCAAGATTTATAAATTTTTCCGCATCATGACGCTCTTCGCTTTGACTGTTTGCACCATAGGTAGCCTGGTCATCACAGCACAGGATTTTCATCTGCTCGACGGCATTATCGCCTACCCGTTCAAAGGGTTGATGGCGAACAGAAATGCGCTAGGCTTTCTGATGCTTTCCGTTACGACGCTCGTATTTTTCTATGGCAACACACCGAAGCCTTTATTAGGCCCTGGACTGGAAAAATTCTTCTGGATCATGCTGCCGCTTATTCACGTTCAGATCGGATCGCGCTCTTGCTGGATTTTAATGATCCTGCAAATTGCCGCCTTTATTTTCATTAATCGCCAATATTTTTTCAAATCTGTATTACCATCCTTTGCGCTGGGCTGCGCGATTGTCATGCTACTGACTGTCATTCATAACAAGCCAAGCGAGCCGCATTTTATTTTCAAGCAGCGCCAGAATGTTCAATTTGTACAGCTACCCGGCCTTCTAAAGCAATTCAGCGGACAACAGGAGAAAAACGAAATAAAACTCCCTGCCGACCAATTTCCAAGCGATCTGTTGCGCCTTAAAGTCAACGGATTTGCCATCGAGCTATGGTCTGAATCTCCCATTCTGGGATCGGGGTTAGGCACCACCCAAGTGGAGCAGCCGAAGAGATTTGGGGAATTTCTGGATGTCATCGATTCAACGCCTGTCTGGATACTTTGCGAAACCGGATTGATAGGCATTGCGATTTTCGGTGGCTTTTTCTGGTTGATTATTTTTACATTGTCACGCGAGCTAAAAAACCCGAATAAATATATTCAAACCGTCAACTCGCTGGCGCTCGGGATCTTCCTGACCTTCGCCATCATGTCGGTCATGCATGAACTATTATATACAAGGTTTATGTGGTTCATTCTTGGCATTGCCATCACGGTCCCCGCCGCGGCGATCAGAATGCATCAGGCGCAAACAGATCAGGCGACAAATTAAGACTTGTGCTGGCAGAAAAATCCAGCCCTGCCTTCTCGCATACTTCCTTTAAAGGCTGCATCAACGGCGACTGTATTTCGCGTGCCAGATATTTCTTCAAATTCGGAATATAATCCAAAAGCCGCGTTTTGTTTTCTTTGACGGCAAGCCTGACCGCTTGGCCTATCACCCGGGCATGGAATTGCACGGCCAGCGCATCATACCAGGCTTTGAAATTCTGCCATTCTTCCGGTGCCAGATTATCTTCAAATATTTTCAGACAAGCCGTCTTTATATTATCAGGCACGATGCGCCGCGCATCTTCTAGCAAATTGACCAGATCGTAAGGCGCAGGGGCCCACATCGCGCCCTGAAAATCGATCAGGCCGATCTGGCCGTCTTTGATCATCAGGTTATGCGGGTGATAATCGGCATGGGAAAATTTCAATATAGGCGCAGGCAATTGCGTTTCTATGTCCGACCATGCCGCGATATATGCGTTCATAATTTCAGGAGTTACTTTTTGACCTGTGACCGCAGGATAATACCAATCCATCAAGCGGCGGCGACCTTTGTAAATTGCCGTATCAAAATAATTCGGCAGATCGAGACTGCCGGATGCCAATTCATTATAAAAGCGCAACAATAATTCCGTGGCCTCAATATAATATTTATAGGCGCTTGCCCTATCATCCCTGATGATTTCATGAAGGGAGATATCACCGAAATCTTCCAGAAGCAAAAGCCCATGCGGGACATCTTCCGCAAAAATATCCGGCGCAGGAAATTCCTTATTCTTCAGATATTTTGCAATCCGTACATAATCTTCGACTTTATGACCGAGTGTCGCCCGCGGATGATCGTCCGGCAGGGATTGCATTAGAATTACATTTGCGCCGTCTTTTACAAGTCGCGAAAATTTGCGCAAGGCCCAGTCATCGCCCGCATGATTTTCCGTTGCGTCACGCCATCCCTCACGGGACAGGAAAGCCGTCTTCCAGTCTTCGTTGAACATTATTTATTTGGCTTGGTTTTGGATTTGGACGCCATGAGTTTGAGCGCGTTGACATGCTGTGATGAGGCAGCTTTTTTACGAATAGGCGGCGCGGCATCCTCCTGACCGAATTTAGCGACATTGGGGCCGCCAAGGGCTTTTAAGAGATCGAGACCAAACCCTGCCTGATTCTTGACGCCCTTTGGGACCGTTGGAACATCAACCGCAGAAGCTTTGGTTTTCTGCTTTTTCTCGACAGCCGAATGATGATTGAGCGCCTGCGCCGCCATCGCGGTCAAATATGGCTTGGAAAGCGCCATCAAAAGACGCTGATCTTCACCTGCCATCTGGATAAGAATTGTCCGCGCCTTAGTCTGATTCCCCTTGGCTTTGGTCAAGGCTTCGATAACTTGCAGATCGAGATAGGATGGCATGGCGTTTCTCCGTTCAGATCAATATCTTACCATAAAGACTTTATCCTGCCAAACGTGCCAGTTCACCTGCCAGATTAGCCACCGCCTTCACTCGATCCTTGGCACTCTCCCAGTTACGCGAAAGAGTAATTTTATGATCGGGACGGTATTTGACGCTGCTGCCTTTTTCTGTGAACCATTTAATCAGGTTATCGCGGTTGGGCGGCGCGTCTTTATAGAAGCCAATAACAGCGCCTTTCGGACCAGCTTCTAAATGGCTGACGCCTGCCGTACGGCAAAGCTGCTTGATCTTCACGATATCAAGCAGATTCTTAACTTCTTCTGGCAAGTCACCGAAACGGTCGATTAATTCGGCAGCGAAGGATTCAATATCCTCTCCAGTTTCCAATTCTGCGAGACGGCGATAAAGGCTCATACGAACACTTAAATCCACTACATAAGCCTCTGGGATTAATACAGAAGTTCCAATATTGATAACCGGGCTCCAGCCCGTATCCGGAATCTCGATTTCCTTACCGATACCGGCGCGAGAGGCTGCCACAGCGTCTTCCAGCATTTGCTGGTAAAGCTCGATCCCGACTTCCTTGATATGGCCCGACTGTTCTTCACCCAGCAAATTGCCGCCGCCGCGAATATCAAGATCGTGACTTGCGAGCTGGAAACCAGCGCCAAGACTATCAAGTGTTTCAAAGACTTCGAGGCGTTTTTGCGCCTGAGATGTCAATTGCTTTTGAGGATCATAAGTCAGGTAAGCATAGGCACGGACCTTCGAACGACCAACGCGACCGCGAATTTGATAAAGCTGCGACAGACCAAAAAGATCGGCGCGGTGAACGATAATGGTGTTGGCCGCCGGAATATCGAGCCCGGACTCGATGATATTGGTCGCCAGCAAAATCCCGTATTGACCTTCATAAAAAGCTGTCATGCGATCTTCTAGTTCCGTCGGCGTCATCTGGCCATGCGCGGCGATGGTTTTTACCTCCGGCACGAGGTCTTTAAGCATTTCCTCGAGCGCTTCCATATCCTTGATGCGCGGGCATACATAGAAAGACTGGCCGCCGCGATAATGCTCACGCAGGATCGCTTCTCTTAAGACCAGCGGATCGGTCGGCATCACGAAAGTGCGGATGGCCAGACGGTCGACCGGCGGCGTTGCGATAATGCTCATGTCGCGGACGCCCGAGAGTGCCATTTGCAGCGTGCGCGGGATCGGCGTCGCGGTTAAAGTCAATACATGGACATTGGCTTTCAGCTCTTTGAGCTTTTCCTTTTGCTTGACGCCAAAACGCTGTTCTTCATCGACGATCACCAAACCTAAATTGCGGAATTTGATACTGCCGCCAAGCAGTGCGTGCGTGCCGATAACGATCGTTGCGCTGCCCTTCTCGATCTCGTCCTTGGCGCTCTTGGAATCCTTGGCGGTAACGAGGCGTGACAACTGGACAATGCGGAAACCGAGGCCTTTGAAGCGTTCGGTGAAGCCGTTAAAATGCTGGCGCGCCAAAAGCGTTGTCGGCGCGATGATCGCAACCTGCATACCGTTACTGGCCGCGACGTAAGCGGCGCGCATGGCAATTTCTGTTTTGCCGAAGCCGACATCGCCGCAGACCAAGCGGTCCATCGGGTGACCGGACATAAGGTCGGATAACGAGTCGGAAATGGCACGAAGCTGATCGTCCGTTTCCTGATACGGGAAACGTGCGGCGAATTCATTATAAGGCCCGGTCTGAATATCGAGCTTGTCCGCTTCGCGAAGCTGGCGTTCGGCGGCGATTTTGAGAAGGCCTTCGGCCATGATCATCAGGTCTTTTTTGACCTTAGCCTTTCGCGCCTGCCAAGAACCGCTACCGAGCTTATCGAGATCGACATTGCTATCTTCATTGCCGAAACGCGAGAGAACTTCGATATTTTCAACGGGAACGAAAAGTTTGTCGCCGCCATGATAAACGAGCTTCAGACAGTCATGGAGAATGCCGCCCGCTTTAAGCGTTTCCAGCCCCTCGAACCGGCCCACACCATGATCGATATGGACGACGAGATCGCCGGGAGCAAGCGCGCTCACCTCTTTGAGGAAATTATCGGCTTTCTTGCGACGTTTGCCTTTACGCGCCAGTCGGTCGCCCAAGATATCCTGTTCGGTAATCACCGCCAGATCGTCGGCGATAAATCCGTGTTCAAGGAACAGAATAGTAAAGCCGATTTGCGGCGATTTTAATTTGCGGATGTCGTCAAAATTTTCGCAAACGACAAGATTGGAAACACCGTTATCTTCCATCATCAATTTCAGACGATCGCGCGAACCTTGGGAATAACAGGCAATCACAATTTTGCGGGTGTCTGACAACTGGGTTTTCAGGAAATTGCCGACTTCGCGGAAGAGATTTAAATTGGCCTGAGCCCGTATATCGCCGAATTCACGCGCTTTGCGAGCTTCGGTTTTGGCGTCTTCTTTCGGCGAAGCGAAGCTTTGCAGAATTTCAGGATCGGTATCGGCTATCAATGTATCGAATTCATTGTTCTCGATATACAGCATTTTCGGCGGCAGCGGATGGTACAGCCCGCCGCTTAAAGAAACATCACTCTCTTTTTTCTTCTTTTTTTCCTGCAGCGATTTATCAAGGGTCTGGCGCGCCTGATAAAAGTCATGGATTTGCGTCAGGCGTTCGCTCCGCGAGGCTTCGGCCTGTGCATCGAAAGACAAAACCGGACGATTGATATAGTCAAAGAGCGTCGCCATGGAGTCGAAAAATAGCGGCTGCCAATGTTCCATTCCGGAATGTTTACGGCCTTCCGATACAGCGTTATAAAGTGGGTCGTTGGCTTGGTTGACACCGAAAAGCTGGCGGTAGGCGCTGCGGAATTTTTCAATCGCATCAGGCGTCATAAAGAATTCAGTGACGGGGCGCAGGCTGAACTCGGCGATATCGCTTGTCGTGCGCTGCGATGACGGATCGAAACTGCGGACGCTTTCTACTTCATCGCCGAAAAGATCGATGCGCACCGGCTCGGCTTGGCCTGTTGGAAATAAATCAATAATACCGCCGCGAATGGCGAATTCTCCCGCCTCCCGCACGGTTTCGGTTTTGGTGTAGCCGTTATCGATCAGGAACGCGGTGAGTTTTTTCTGATCGAGACGACCTTTTTTCTTCACGGATAAATGCGCCGATAATAAATGCTCCGGCGACATTACGCGCTGCATGATCGCGTTAACCGTAGTCAGGATAATGCGCGGCTTGAATAAATTATCAACCTTCCATTCAAGCATCTCAGCGAGCGCTGAAATCCGCTGCGCGACAATCTCCGTATTCGGACCCACGCGGTCATAGGGCAGACAATCCCAAGCAGGGAAGGACACAAATTGAATATCGGGACCAAAAAACCGGATTAAATCCTCAAGCGCAGAAAGCCGAGTTTCATCCAATGCGATATGAATGAGAGTCTTTTTTTCTTTTGCCAGTTCTCGGGCGCGGGCGATCAAATGCCGCGCGTCCTGCCCTTCGGGCACACCATACACGGTTTTAAATTCTGTGCTGTCTGTCTGTGTTTTAGTTTGCGCCATTGGCGCAATTATCTGGCAAATTGATGCTGTAAAAGCAAGGTCATTACGGAAGATTCTTCATCTTCCGGCGGTTTTGTCTGCCCGGACACCCATTCATAGAGATCGGGATCGGGACATTCGAGAAGTTTTTCGAACTCAACCAACTGGTTTTCATCGAACGCTTCTATATTGCGGTCAGCAAAAGACCCCAATAACAGGTCCATTTCGCGTGTGCCGCGGTGCCATGAGCGGAATTTCAGCATCCGGCGGAATTCTTCAATAGAATAGGTTTTTTCCATGGCGCAATGTCGGGCGCATTTACATTTATGTCAAGGTGAAATAACTTTCAGCCATGCGCCCATTTGTTCTCGATCCCCTCTTCCAGTCTCTCGGCAATTTGCCCGGTGTGGGTCCAAAAAACCTGATATTGCTGGAAAAGCTTTTGGGCGGGCCGAAACTTCTCGATTTACTATTTCATTTGCCGATCGATTTTATCGAGCGCCAGAGAGTAGATAGTATCTCCGCCGCGAAGCCGGACCAGACAGTGATCGTTACCGTCACGGTCGATAAACATTCCGCGCCGCCGCGCCGCAATATGCCGTATCGCATCCGCGTGCGGGATAATTCAGGCTTTATGGATCTGGTTTTTTTCAATGCGCATCCAGCATGGATCGAAAAACAATATCCCATTAATGAGAATGTTGTGATCAGCGGTAAGGTCGAAGATTTCAAAGGCCAGAAACAGATTGTCCATCCCGATATTTTAGGTAGCGGCAGCGAAGATAGTGTCGAAGCTATCGAGCCGATTTATCCTCTAACTGCCGGGATTACCAATCGAAGCTTGCGCAAGAATGTATTGGCCGCGCTTGATAAAATCCCGCAATTGCCGGAATGGCTGGACGAAGCGCATAAAAAACGCGGAACCTGGCAGGACTGGAAAGACGCCGCCGTTAAAATCCATCACCCAGCATCGCCGCAGGATCTGGAATTGAATGCAGGCGCAAGAGAGCGCCTCGCCTATGACGAGCTTCTTGCCAATCAATTGGCATTGCTTATCGTCCGTAACCAACAAAAGAAGCAAAATGGGCGCATTTTTCAAACCAATGGCAAAATGCGAAAGCAATTATTGGCAGCTTTGCCATGGGCATTGACCAAGGGACAAGCCGGCGCATTGAGTGAAATCGACGCCGACATGAAAGAGCCCTTGCGTATGTCGCGTCTTTTACAAGGCGATGTCGGATCGGGAAAAACGATTGTCGCGGCGCTTGCCATGATGAACGCGGTCGATAGCAGCGCACAGGGCGCAATTATGGCTCCGACGGAGATATTGGCGCGGCAGCATGCGGAAACGCTTCAACCCTATTTCGAAAAGATCGGTGTGTCCTTTGTGGTTTTGACCGGGCGCGACAAAGGCAAAGCGCGGGACAAAATCGTTGAGAAAATCGCCGATGGCTCGGCACAGATTATCATTGGCACGCATGCCTTGTTTCAGGAAAGCGTGACATTTCACAATCTGGGACTGGCGGTGATAGACGAACAGCACCGTTTCGGGGTTCAGCAAAGATTACTCCTGTCATCCAAAACACGCGCCAGCGATGTATTGGTGATGACAGCCACGCCGATCCCCCGCACGCTGACCCTTACCGCTTATGGCGATATGGATGTATCGCGCATCATGGAAAAACCGCCGGGACGAAAGCCTATCGATACGAGATTGATCGCACAGGACAAGCTGGAAGATATGATCGCAGGATTGCAGCGCGAAACGTCCAAAGGCGCACAAGTTTACTGGGTTTGCCCTTTGGTTGAAGAATCTGAATTTCTTGATCTTGCCGCTGCGGAAGAACGCTATCAGGTTTTACAAAAATTCTTCGGCGAGGATGTGGGTCTTATTCACGGTAAGATGAAAGCCGCTGAAAAAGACGCTGTCATGGAAAAATTCTCGCGCGGTCACATTCATATCCTTGTTGCCACCACCGTGATCGAGGTTGGCGTCAACGTGCCCAATGCCACGATTATGGTGATCGAACATGCCGAGCGTTTCGGTCTTGCCCAGCTTCACCAGCTTCGTGGGCGTGTCGGGCGCGGCGATAAGGCCTCTTACTGCTTCTTATTCTATGCCCATCCGTTATCGGAAGCGGCGAAAGAACGCCTGAAAATTATGCGCGATACCGAAGACGGTTTTTTAATTGCGGAAAAGGATCTGGAGCTGCGCGGCGGCGGCGAGATTCTTGGCACCAAGCAAAGCGGTTTGCCGGATTTCAGGGTGGCCGATATAGCGGCGCATTCAGATCTTTTATTAACGGCGCGGGATGATGCGCGATTGATTCTTTCAAAAGATATCGACCTGAAAACCCCGCGCGGACAGGCCTTGAGGGCACTTTTATACCTGTTTGAAAGAGATCAGGCGATTTCGTATTTGCGATCCGGATAATTGATTGAAATCACTGATAAATCGTGGACTTTTGCCGATCCATACCCTATGTTCGGCTCATGGCCAAAGTTCTCATTATATTTGCCCATCCGGCACTTCAACGATCCCGCATTCACCAGCCGATGATCGAGGCCGTACGCCATCTGGATGGCGTCACCTTCCATGACCTGTATGAAGAATATCCTGACTTCCATATCAATGCGCCGAGAGAACATGAGCTGCTTGAACAGCACGATATAATCGTCTTTCAGCATCCACTCTACTGGTATACCTGCCCTTCGCTGATGACAGAATGGATCGACCTGGTCCTCTCCCCCGGCTGGGCGTTCGGCCCTGGCGGTACAAAGCTTGAGGGCAAAAAAATGCTGTCGGCTATTACAGCAGGAATCGGCGGTGAGTTTTATCGTGACAGCGATTACGACAAGCGTTACCCGATTTCATATTTCATGCTGCCTTTCGACCAGATCGCCTATCAATGCGGTATGAAGTACCTACAACCGCTGGTTTTCAAAAACACGCGCACGGCAAGCGCCGAAGATTTGATAGCCCACACAGCAAAGTATAAAGAAATTATTACCGATCTGGTCAACGGAAAAGACCTGCCTATATTCGAGAGCCAGATCACGCCAAAATTTTAAGCCAAGTTTCTAAAGAAGGAATTTTTGATACATGCACGGAGATTTCCTTTTCTATGCCCTGATCCTGCTTCTTGCCACGGTTATCGTTGTACCGGTCGCCAAACGCAGTGGCCTTGGCACCGTGCTCGGTTATATTGTTGCTGGTGTCATTATCGGCCCATTCGGCATGGGTCTGATTACTGAAGCGGAAACCCTGCTCCATTTTTCTGAATTCGGCGTCGTTATGATGTTGTTCCTGATCGGGCTTGAATTGGAACCCAAGGTTTTATGGCATTTACGAAAAAAACTTCTTGGTCTTGGCAGCAGCCAGATGATCGCAACCACTGCACTTATTACCATTCCCTGTATCGTCTTTGGCATGGCATGGCCATTGGCACTGGCGATAGGTTTGGGGCTCGCCCTGTCATCGACGGCGATTTCCCTGCAAATTATGACAGAGAGAAATCTATTCTCCGCAAAAACAGGACAATCGGCTTTTTCGGTTCTACTGTTTCAGGATTTGGCGATTATCCCCATCCTTGCCATTATTCCCCTTCTTGCCACAGCAACCGCCACGGAGGTTAACAATATCGCCGACGTGCTTAAAGTAGTCGAGCAAGGCAGCGGCAGCGGGTCGCTTTGGGAAAAAAGTCTTAAAGTCATTGGCCTTGTTACTTTATTGATTGGAATTGGCCACTATGCCGTGCGCCATGTTTTGCATTATATCGCGCGCACAGGTGTACGCGAGATTTTTACGGCTACCGCTCTTCTTCTGGTAATCGGCGTTACATTTATTATGCTCTCTGCAGGTCTAACGCCTGCTATGGGTGCTTTTATTGCTGGCGTTATTCTGGCCGACTCTGAATACAAGCATGAGATTGAAAACCAGATCGAACCATTTAAGTCACTCCTCCTCGGGCTGTTCTTTATCTCAGTTGGCATGACGATCAATTTCGATGTTTTCTCTCAAAACATTCCAATGATCTTAAGTGCAACTATCGGCTTAGTTGCAGTAAAATTATTGGTCCTGATCGGCCTTGCCAAATTCATAAAATTCAATATCCGAGACAATCTCATGTTTGCTATCTTACTGGCACAAGGCGGTGAATTCGCATTTGTTATCTTCCAATTTGCCTCTCAAGTTAAACTCCTGACGCCGGATCTAACTAGTACCCTCAACGTCATCGTCGCGATTTCAATGATGGCAACGCCGCTTCTGGTTCTTCTCTATGATAAAGTAATCGTGCGATGGCTGGATTCTCGCACAACGGGCGAAGTCTCGCCGATTTTGCCGCCGCTTAACGAGCATAACCCTGTCATCATCTTCGGCTATGGGCGTTTCGGCCAAATCATCGGACGCCTGTTACAGGCAAAGCGCATTGGCGCAACTATTCTTGATCACGATCCCAAGCAGATCGATTTCCTGCGCAAATTCGGATGGAAGGTTTATTATGGTGAGGTTCTTGATATGAACCTTTTGGAAAAAGCCGGAATCGAGCATGCAAAAATTATCGTTATCGGGGTCGATGATTTCCCAAAAAGCGTCGAAGCAACAAAGCGTATCAAGGAAACCTATCCGCACGTAAAGATCGTCGTTCGTGCCTACGATCGTCGTAACGCGCAAGATTTTATCAAGGCAGGCGCCGATCATATTGAGCGTGAAACTTTTGCTTCGGCTCTTAACGCCGGGGAAGCTGTTCTGCGCTTCATGGGATATCGTGCCTTTACTGCCAAAAACCTGGTCAGGAAATTCGCCATGCATGATCGCAAGAGTTTGGAAGACGCCGCGCATTTCAACGACAATGACAAAGACTGGATTTCTTTCGCGATGGAATCCCGCCAGCAATTAATCGATCTATTTGAAAAAGATCGCCTTGATGCCGAAGCGCATAAAGCGGAAAATTGGGAACATAAAAACGGAGCACCTCTATGAGAAAAATTATCTTTATAGCTTTATTAAGCTTGCCCCTCGCCTCTTGCGGTGATGGTGCGTTGAAACGCCAGATTACTATGGCGGGTATTTATTCAATCTGTAAGCCAGACGGATACCCTGTTGTCTGCTTCGCCGATGCCGATGGCAAAGACGGCGGGCTTTTCTGCATGCCACTTTCTGAAGTAGGCGGTAAGTGTTTGTAAAAAATACTTAAAAAATTAATCGGAACTTTGACCCCCTTTCTCCGTTGGTTAGCCACAACAACAAACGGAGATTAAAATGAATAAAGATCGCATTGAAGGCATGATGGACCAAGCTAAAGGTTCAGTAAAAGAAGCTGCTGGTAAAGTGTCTGGTGACGCTAAGCTTGAAGCCGAAGGCAAAGCAGACAAATTGTCAGGTAAAGTTCAAAACGCTGTTGGCGGCACAAAAGACGCTCTTAGCGAATAAGATAAGATTTGCCTCACGGCAATTAAGAGGCCCGGTCGAGAGACCGGGTTTTCTTATATTTGTTATTCAAGAAAACTTCATTTGGGCAATTTTTGTTTTTTGCTATAGCGTGCAAGATCTGGTTTCTTTTTCTTGAGGCGTTTCACCACATCTTCCATTGAAAACTGGTTGGCTGATTTCAACTTTTTAAGTTCGCTCCATTCTAATGGCAGCGCAACCGGCGCCCCTTCCCGCGCCCGAACGCCGAAATCCGCCACGGAGGTCGCGGTATAATCATTCCTGAAGAAGTCGATGAATATCTTTCCTGTTCTTTTGCTTTTTGTCATCGTTGCTACATAAGCATCCGGCGCCTCTTCGACCATTTGACCAGCTAGAGTTTCGGCAAAGGTTTTTACCTCATCCCATGTATTCTTAGCCGATAAAGGCACGACCACATGCAGTCCCTTGCCGCCAGTAGATTTCAAATAGGACTCCAGTTTGAATTTCTTCAGCCGTGCCCGCAAATCGAGCGCCGCCAGTTTCACGGCCTCGAACGGCACGGCGGTATCGGGATCTAGATCGAAGACCATCCAGTCGGGATGATCGATATCTTTAATATCAGCGCCCCAAGGGTGCAGCTCAATCGCGCCCATTTGAACAATTTCCATCAAGCCTTTAGCATTTTCGATATAGAGATATTCGTATTTCTTGCCTTTATGCTTGAAATGAAATGTCTGGACGTCCTCGCCGAGACCTCTGCCGGGATTACGCTGGAAGAAGCATTGCTCTTTTAGCCCTGCCGGACAGCGCAGCAGGCTGATCGGACGCTTTGCCAGCGTTTTCAGGATATAAGGCGCCACGGCAGCATAATACCGTGCTAGATCACCTTTCGTGACACCGCTTGTCTCATCGATCACACGTTCGGGATGGGTGATTTCGATGCCTTCCAGAAGGAGCTTGCCGGATGCTGCTTTAGCCTTTGACTTTGGCGCGACCGATTTTACCGCTTTCGGTTCTTCATGCATAACAGCTTTGGCATTTTTATCTTCGCGCAGGCCCTGAAAAGATGGATGGCGGATATGCTCGCTATCCGTCCATTCGGTAAATTCGATTTCGCAAAGAAGCTCCGGTTTTACCCAATGTATTTTCTTATATTCCTGTGCCGGGACATCTTCCATGTCATCGCGGGTGAAAATGCTTTTATCTGATTTAATTTTATTCAATTTTTTGGCCAGATCTTCTGCACTTTTCATCGTAAAGCCTGTCCCGACTTTTCCGGCATAGGATAATTTCTTGCCTTTATAATAACCGAGATAAAGCGCGCCGAGATGGCGTCCGCCTGAACGCGCCGCCATCATGCCGCTGATAATAAATTCCTGCCGCTTCGTACATTTCGATTTCAGCCAATTTTTCTGGCGGCCTGTACTGTATTTTGAATTGGCATCTTTCGAGATAATACCTTCCAGATCCATCTTGCAGGAATTGGCGAGCATTTTAGCGCCATCGCCTAGGATATGTTCGCTATAAAAAATGGCGCTTACCGCTTTCGTTTTTTTTAGCAAAGAGCCAAGTTTTTCTTTTCTCTCGAGAAGACCGAGATGGGTAAGGTCCTTTCCATCTAGATATAAAATATCGAAAGCATAGGCGACGATGCGCTCGTTCTTGCCTTCCCTGAGAGCGTTTTGAAGCCCTTGGAACGAGGTGCGGCCTTTTTCGTCCGTAATCACCGCTTCCATATCGATGACGGCATCCTTGGCATTGATTTGCGACAGGCTTCCAGCGATAGAGGGAAATTTTTCCGTCCAGTCGAGATCGTTGCGTGTTTTCAGAACCACATTTCCGCCGGAGACAAAACCTAGTAACCTATAACCATCAAATTTTATTTCGTGAATCCAGTTTTTTCCTTGTGGCGGCTGATCGACCAGCGTCGCCAGTTGAACGCCGGCGAATTTCTTTGTCAGCTTCTTGACATCCGCCGCGCCGGTTTTGCTTTTGGCTTTCGTGTTCTTCGTTTCTTTTTTGCCTTTTTTGCTCGACCAAACCTCTTTCGCCTTCGCAATCTCTTCCATCTTGCGACCGCTCGTTACGCTATAGCTCCATTCATCGAGGAATGTTTCTGCTTTCTTGCGCGTATTGGCGAAATCGTCTTTTTCCTTGATTAATAACCAGTTTTCGCGCTTATCCGGCGTATGCATGCGCACCAGCGCCCATTTCCCCTGAAGGCGTTTTCCTTTCAGTGTAAATTTCAAACTGCCTTTTTTCAGGCCTTCGCTGATATCATTTTCCGGCAACCATTCGCCTTCATCCCATAGCATAACCGTGCCGCCGCCATATTCACCTTCGGGAATAATGCCTTCAAAATCGCCATAGGCGATCGGATGGTCTTCGGTGCGCACAGCGAGGCGCTTGTCTTTCGGATTAAAACTCGGACCGCGCGTGACAGCCCAGCTTAAAAGCACGCCTTCCCACTCCAAGCGAAAATCGTAATGCAAACGCGTGGCGTCATGTTTCTGGATTACAAAAGAAAGCTTGTTGCCCGATTTTTTCAAGCGTCCCGGCGCAGGCTCGGCGGTTTTCTTGAAATCACGTTTACGCTTATACTCTTCGAGAGCCATTTAAGCGGCTTTCTTTGTCTTTTTAGAAGAAGCCTTTGCCTTTAGTTTCTTTTTGGTGCTGCCCGATTTTTCCGCCTGCGCAAGACTCTTCTTAAGCGCATCCATGATATTCACCACATTGCCGGGTTCGGCACGGGCTTTTGGCAGTTTCGCTTTACGGTGCGCAAGCTTGGCATTGATAATTTCTTGCAGACCTTCCTGATACGAATCTTTAAAAGTTTTGGGATCAAATTTTTTGCTTTTTGATTTAATAAGCTGTTGCGCCAGACTAACCTGATCCTTATTCGGTTTTACCTCTTCGTCGATTTCTTCAAAATATTTCGAGGCTTCGCGCACTTCGTAATTATACCGCAGCGTTTCGATAATCAGGCCTTTGCCGCATGCCTTGATCGCGCCGATGCGTTCACGCCCGCCAATGGTAATCTGCCCCAGCGCGACCTTGCCGCTTTCGCGCAGAGCATCGCGCAGCGTGACATAGGCTTCCATAGCAATGTCGCCATCGGGTGCAATAAAATACGGCCTATCGAAATAAATCGGATCGATGGTTCGGATATCGGTAAACTGAACAAGGTCAATCGTATGATTGCTTTCGACTTTCAGTTTTTCTAATTCCTTGTCTTCGATCTCGACATAATGGCCCTTCTCGTATTCATAGCCTTTGACGATATCACTCTTGGAAATTACCCCTTCGCTCTCGGTGCTGTCTTTATAATGAATACGTTCTCCGGTTTCGCGGCTAAGTTTATGCAATCGAATTTTCTTGGTTTCGGTCACAGCGGCATATAGCTCGACCGGAAATGTTACAAGCGAAAGCCGGATATGTCCTTTCCAATAGCCGCGCGGACCGCCACCTCCTCCACCATAGAATTTCTTTGGCTCGGCTTTCTTTTTGGAAGCAGTTTTCTTCTTGATCGGTTTCTTTTGTGTTTTTGCCATTTACGTCCAACTAATATGAGCAGGCAAATGTTCCGGAAAGTTAAAAAACATAAAAAACCCGATCGCAAGGATCGGGCTATTTATTAGATAGAATGGTGACTGCGGTGAGATTCGAACCCCGTGGCCCCGCCACCTCTTAAAATTTGTGGGTTCGAATCTGGTGATATACCTCTGATCTAATAAAAAACCCGATCGCAAGGATCGGGCTATTTATTAGATAGAATGGTGACTGCGGTGGGATTCGAACCCACGGCCACCTGATTAAAAGTCAAGTGCTCTACCAGCTGAGCTACGCAGTCATCCGTGCTCTGGAGTGGGGGTAAAATATGAATCTTGGGCCCATCCGTCAAGCGAAGAATGCAGTTTTCCTAAACTTATTAATAAGCTCTATAAAAGCTTTGTTTTAAGGGCTTTTTCAGTCGCCGGGGTAACAAAATCGCCAATATTGCCGTCCAGCGAGACAATTTCCTTGATAAAGGAGGACGATACGAACTGCCATTTATCGGCAGCCATCAGGAAAACAGTCTCGATCTCGGGGGCCAAACGGGCATTCATGCCGGTCATTTGGAACTCATATTCGAAATCGGAAACCGCCCGAAGGCCGCGGATAATGCAATTGGCCTTTTTCTCGCGAGCATAATGAACCAGAAGCGTATCGAAGGTTTCTACCGTAATTTTGCCTTCATAGCCTTCGAGCGTCGCAATATCGGCCTTAACTAACTCTACCCTCTCAGCCGCCGTGAAAAATGGTTTCTTGCGGTCATTGGCCGCGATCGCGATAATCAGGTGATCGACCATCCGGCTGGCCCGCTTGATAATATGCAGATGGCCCTTGGTGATTGGATCAAAAGTGCCCGGGTAGATGCCGATACGAGTGGTCATGGTCTTCTCTGTTGTGTATAAACAAACGAAAGACAGATTAACCTTTCAGAGCCGAATATGAAACCCGAAATCGCCACAACCATATCCACTTTGGTCGCCGAGCCCTGGAATGACTATGTCCTGTTAGACAGTGGCATGGGCCGTAAATTAGAGCGATATGGTAAGGTTGTCGTCAATCGCCCAGAGCCGCAGGCTTTGTGGGCACCGACCCTTCCCGAAAGCGAATGGCAAAAAGCCGACGCGATGTTCGACAATACAAGTGGCGACTCAGATGGCGATGTCGGACGCTGGAAGATCAATTCCAAAATTTCGGATCAATGGGATGTTTCATGGAACGATATTACGTTCGTTTGCCGATTAATGTCATTTCGACATATGGGATTGTTCCCTGAACAAATGACTCACTGGAAATGGATTTCGGATCAGATCAAAGATGCCGGACGACCTTTAAAAATTTTGAACCTGTTTGCCTATACTGGCGCAGCCTCACTTGCCGCCGCCAAGGCTGGCGCACAGGTAACCCATTTAGATGCGTCGAAAAAAGCCATTCAATGGGCAAAAGACAATCAAGCAGCCAGCCATTTAGGCGATAAGCCGATTAAGTGGATTTGCGATGATGCGAAAGCTTTCGTGGCGCGGGAATTACGCCGTGGCAATACCTATGATGGCATCATCTTAGATCCGCCGAAATTCGGGCGCGGGCCTGACGGCGAGAGATGGCAACTCGAAGACGATCTGCTGGATTTCACCTCCAGTTGCGCAAAACTGTTATCGCCGGATGCAAAATTTATGATCTTAACCGCCTATGCCATGCGCATTTCAGCGATGTCGATTGCCAATGTCTTGCAGGATGCGACCAGCGGCGGGTCCATCGATCATGGCGAGCTGCTAATCAAACAGGAAAACGGCGAGCGTTACCTTTCCACTTCTCTTTATGCAAGATGGACCAATGGCTGACGTAAAACTCATCACTTCAACTGCTAATCCGGCAATCAAAGAAATAAAAGCTCTGGAGATGCGCAAGCGCCGCAAGGAGACAGGTCTCTTTGTCGCCGAAGGTTTGCGTACCATTATCGAAGGCATGGAACTTGGCGCTGAACTGGAAACGCTCGTATTCTCAACAGATGTGAAGGACCGACCGGATGTAATTCGTGCCAGCGAATATGCAAAAAACGCCATCGAAGTGAATGACATGGTGCTGGAGAAAATATCACGCAAGGAAAATCCGCAAAGCGTCATCGGTGTTTTTAAACAAAAATTGCAAGATTTATCCAACGTTACGCCGGACGGCACATGGGTTGTATTGGAAGAAGTGCGCGACCCGGGCAATCTAGGCACTATCATCCGCACCATCGACAGCGTCGGCGCGAAGGGCGTTATATTGATCGGTAATTGCTGCGATCCATATTCTTTCGAAAGCGTGCGCGCAACAATGGGGTCTATCTTCCTCGTGCCAATTATCACAGCCAGCCGAGAACAATTTATTACATGGAGCAAAGACTGGCCGGGACAAATCTATGGCACGACATTGCAAGACTCCGTTGATTACCGTGAAGCGGAATATAAAGAGCCCATTCTTTTGATCATGGGGAATGAACAGGCCGGCATGACGAATGAACTGCGCGATATCTGTAAGGCTCTGATCCGTTTGCCTATGAAAGGCCGCGCAGATTCTCTTAATCTATCCATCGCCACCGGCGTTATGCTTTACATGATAGAAGCTCGTTTGAAGGAACGAAACTAGGTTTTATCCGTTGGTTAAATAAGCAATTTAACCAAGGAAATAGAGATGCAAAAACAATTCATTGATAATGGTGGTACACCGGACGGACCAAATACACCTGGCAATCCAGATATTCCTGATATGCCTGATGTTGAAGTACCCCAAGTGAGCGAGCCGCAGATTCCAGGACAAGATCCTGCTCGGGCTTAATCTACCTCCTTCTCCAGTGCAAACGCGCCCCTTTAGGGGGCGTTTTTGTTAGGTCTATCAGAAAAAATATCAAGAAATTAAATGGTTAATTTGGATAAACGCATATCAGATATTTAACTTTATATTTCAGGAACACTATTGAAGTTCAGCCGTTGGGAAAGTCCTAACTACTACAACCCAAATCAAGAAACACTAAGGAGATTATTATGCCTAACCGTGATCAAGACCAACGACGTAGTCAGACATCCACTCAACAAAATGACATGCGCCAAGCAGGCCAGCGCAATGAGCGTTCAGACCTGAACGACATGGCTACAGACAAAAACAAGAGAACACAAAAAGCGGATTCTTCTTCGGAAAGCAATTGGGATCCATCGGATAGCAAATCCCGCATGTAATTTGCGATTGCACAAACCCAATTCAAACAACCTCTTAAAGGAGATATCCAATGCCACGCAACAATAATCCAGAAGGCCATAACCAATATACGAAGAACCGTTCTTCGGAATCTTCTTCAGAAACACGTTCAGCCTCACCATCCCGTGATGATAACCGTAGCAGCTCTTCACAATCACACCGATCCGCAGAAGAATTGAGAAATTCTGATAGCAGCGTTTCAGGACGTCCATCCCAGCGTTCATAAAGAATGTTGAGATGAGATAAGAATCCTCCGGGCCTTGAAAAAGTCCGGAGGGTTTCTTCATATTTATAAATTTTTTAAGGATATTTCAAATGACAGATAATACAGATAATAAAGCCAAAACCGCTCAGGATTTAAATGAGTATTCAGCTTCTGACGCCAACAAGAACAATCAGAAAGAAAATGCTAATCCGTCAGGCAAAAAACCGCGTGAAGGCAAAGACCCTATGAGCGGCGATACTGGTCAAAAATAAAAACCGCAATTCAGCTCTTCCATTTTGCGTTTTAAAAATGCGGCGCGCTCGGCATTATATGGCGCCTCGCCTGCGTAATGACGGCAAAGCTCTTCCGCCTTGCTTGTCTCAAGTGGCGTAAGCGGGCATTTATCCGGCTCAGTTGCCTGGCAGGACGCCAAAAATAAGGCGATGAAAAGAATCGGTGTAAGGCGGCGCATGCCCCCCCTTATACCTACCTGCCTTTCCCATGACAAATATTCATGATTTGTTCTCTTTTGAGATTGACACGCCCACAGAATCTTATAATATAGAACATAAGAAGAACATATTGTTTGCTTGAAAGGTCTTAGATGCAAAATATGAAAGCCGTTGTATCCCCTGCCCCCACGATCATCACCCGTCCTTTTGCAGGGCAAAAAGCTCAAATAGAAAATGATTTTACAGCTATTGACCCGTATCAAGAGTTTTTCAATTATCTAATTTCTCAAGGCACTGGTGAAAGCGAAGCTTGGGATATGGTCTGGGAAAACCCGCGCCGCGCCGCGCAAATCGGGATGAAACTGGCTGCTTACCGGATCGAGCCGAGCATGGAGTACGCGCTGGCGTCTTAAGTTTTAATCTCAGATAATGATATGTTAGCGACAATTTCGTGCTTTGCCCGGTTGGGCATAATGCGAGGTGGCATGTCATCAATAAAAAAGGGCACAAAATATGTGCCCTTTATCATAGCTTGTTCAAAATAGCTTAAGCCGCCGCAGTGGCATAACTTTCAGCGATTCCGGCATTCGGGCCCATGAGGTTGACGATATTCTCACGAGCGCGGGACAGACGTGAACGTACTGTGCCAAGCTGGATACCCAGCTCATCAGCGACTTCCTGATAAGACAGGCCATTGATACAGATCATAGTGATGATCTCGCGGTGATTCGCCGGAAGTTCCATCATACGTTCTTCCACTTTATGCCAGTCAGTCGAAATTTCCTGTGTCGCCTGTGTCGACTGCGCGTTGATATATGGCTCTGGATCGAATTGCGTATCGTAGCGGACATTTTTGTTATGCTTAGTCACGAACATGTTAAACATGATTTTGGACGCCCAGCCGAAGAAATTACTGCCGGTGTCGAATAAATGCTGCTTCTCAAGGGCACGGACGATTGTCGAGTGAAGCAAGTCTTCCGCCTCTGCTGCGTTCCCTTTAGTAAGTTTCAGAGCGAAAAGATTAAGGCCTTTTTGATGGGTCAGAATGTCGTTAGCAGTGATCATGTTTTGCTCCTTGGGTGTCGAATATGAGAAGGAACATAGGAACTAATTGTAAATTGAAGATATCCGACAAGTTACGGAACAGAAACGCTTTGTAACGATTGTGTAACAAGATTTAGTTTAATATTTGAAAAGAATGCTTCTGTCACCCTTGCCAATTCCTCCGCGGCACCGTTACGGAAGGACCCAGTTGGGCCAATGCTTTTTATTATTGCAAAAAATGCGGGGAGTATATGAGTAAGGAAGAGTTTGAGGAGCAGTTAAGAAAATAAATCTCACTATTTATTATACCTTTACGATAAATGTCGTAACCCGATCTAATGTAGATATTCTAGCAGATGTCCATTTAGCCTGCTAATCATAACCGTTTAGTCGGATTTCGACTTTGATTTGCTGTTAAAGATATAATAAGGCCGTTTTTCATCAGTAATGGGATTGGAGAATTCAATTTTAAATTATCAAGGAGAAAATATATATCTGTTAAGTAACTGTTATATATATAAAATATATTGATTTAATTTATGTGGGTAAAAATTATATTTCTGTGTGATTTTTATTGCGTTCTGCGTGGCTCTCTGTTTTAATCAACCACACACAAGGAGATTGCGATGCCTGCGCCAACAAAAAAACTGTCACCCCCATACGCGACTTATTCATCATTTCTAAGGCTTTTTACTAAGCTACAGACTTCTGGTATACCATCTAGAATTGACCCCAGTGTTTTCGGTAAGGCTTCAGGTAGCGAAACTTATAGTGTTATTGCTGCACTAAAATTTCTTAAATTGATAGATGACGAGGGGATACCTTCGTCACTTTTTACAGATTTTGTAAACGCCTCAGAACAAGACAGAAAAGATCTTATGGCCAAGATTATCAAGGCCGGTTACCCTTCCCTCTTTAATGGTTCTATTGACATTAGCAAAGCCACCGCAGGGCAATTCGATAGTCACATTCGTGACGAATTTGAAGTTAATGGTTCAACTGTAGACAAAATTGCAGCCTTTTTCTTAGCTGCTGCAAAGACGGCAGAAATAAAACTTTCAACACAAATAGCAGAACGTAAACCTACTGCAGCATCCCCAACTTCTAATAAAAGCAAAAAACAACGCTCAAATAGCTCCGCACCGCCAGCTGCAATTAATAATCAATCAGCAGTAGCACAGCAGACAGAAAAAGTAACAGAGAAACAGCTGGAATATAGGCTTGTGGATTTGATGAGCGATGCCATGGAAGATCCAGAAGTTATGGATGCTATTATAAAGGTAGTCAAATTCCTAAAAACCAGAAATGCCTCAAATAACAATGAGGGCGACAAGTAAATCTTATCACCCTCATCATAGCTTTAGCTCAACCTTGAACCGTAGAGCTGATGGCCTACCCCTTCCAAAAGGGTAAGGAATAACGCCGCATCGTGTCCAAAGCGCTCTGCGGCGTTACGCATTTTTTATTATAGTTTTTATTCGCTTAATAAGCAAATATGACTATTCCACCTCTGGCTCGATATCATTGAGCGTTTCTGGTGAAACGTCTGGCTCTATCGGCGTTTGTTCGATTGTCTCGATCACACCTTCTCCCTTCGCCAAGGCTTCGGGAGACAAGTCTTCCAATGCCTCATCTTCAGCCTCTGAGTCATCGGACTTGATCCAAGCAACGGAAACGACTTCTTCGCCGTCCCCTACTCTGAACACCGTGACGCCTTGGGCGCTGCGACCTGTGAAGCGGATTCCGGCGACGGGCATGCGGATCATCTGGCCGCCATTGGTGACGAGCATGATCTGGTTGGTGTCTTCGACAGGGAAAGTGCCGACGACTTTGCCGCCGTTCTTTTTCGTGAGGCCGATATTGGTGACGCCCTGCCCGCCGCGCCCCGAGACGCGGTATTCGTAAGCCGAAGTACGCTTACCGAAACCGCCATTGGTAACGGTGAGCAGGAATTGCTCCGCCGCTTGCATTTCATTGAAGCGCTCTTCGGTGATAGAGCCCTCGCCGCCCTCATCCATTTCCATGCCTTCCATATCGGCGCCGCGCATTGCAGAGGCGCGTTTCAGATAGGCGTTGCGTTCTTCCGGCGTGACATCCAGATGTTTCAGGATCGACATCGAGATTAATTCGTCATCGCCTTTCAAACGGACACCACGTACGCCGGTCGAATTGCGTCCCGCAAAGACGCGGATATCGTCAACGGGGAAGCGAATAGCCTTGCCGTCGCGCGAAGCGAGCAGGATATCTTCATCAGGCTTGGCGATTTTGACGGAGACGAGCTTTTCGCCCGCTTCGTCAAGTTTCATCGCAATCAACCCGTTCGAGCGGATATTTTTGAAATCCGACAGATTGTTACGGCGGACATCGCCTTTGGATGTCGCGAAGATGATATCGAGTTTGCTCCACATATCTTCGTCTTCCGGCAAACGCAGGACGACCGAGATATTTTCGCCAGCCTCAAGCGGCAGCATATTGACGAAGGCTTTACCTCTCGACTGCGGGTTGCCGAGCGGAAGCTGGTATACCTTCATCCGGTGGACGATCCCTTTCGAAGTAAAGAACAAAATCGGCGTATGGGTCGAGGCGATAAAGAGATCGGAGACGAAATCTTCATCCTTCGTCGCCATAGCGGTGCGGCCTTTGCCGCCGCGTTTTTGGGCGCGGTAGGTCACAAGCGGGGTGCGCTTGACGTAGCCGCCATGGGTGATGGTGACGACCATGTCTTCACGCTGAATCAAGGATTCCATATCCGCTTCGAATTCTAGATCGAGAATTTGCGTGCGGCGCGGCGTGCCGAATTTTGTTTTTACTTCGACCAGTTCATTCTTCATCACGTCGAAAAGTTTTTCTTTCGAAGCGAGGATCGATAGAAGCTCGGCAATTTCGTCGGTGATGGAACGAAGCTCGTCACCGATCTTGTCGCGTTCCAATCCGGTCAAACGGTGCAAGCGCAAATCAAGGATCGCCTTGGCCTGTACTTCGGACATTTGATATGTGCCGTTATCGTCGACGAAATATTCAGGATCGTCGATCAGCGCGATCAAAGGACCGAGATCGGCAGCGGGCCAGGCTTTCGCCAGCAATTGCTCTTTCGCATCCGCCGGGCTTGGCGCGTTACGGATCAGAGAGATAATTTCATCGATATTGGCAACCGCCACGGCAAGACCTGCCAAGACATGCGCACGGTCGCGTGCTTTGCCTAAGTCAAAAATCGTGCGGCGAGTGATGACCTCTTCGCGGAATTTGATAAAGGCGATAATCATCTGTCTGAGCAGCAGAGTCTGCGGGCGGCCCTGATTAAGCGCCAGCATATTGCACGGGAAAGAGGATTGCAGGCCGGTGAATTTAAACAACTGGTTCAAGACAACATCGGCTTGCGCATCTTTTTTCAGCTCGACAACAATCCGGACGCCGTCGCGGTCGGATTCATCGCGGACGCCGGAGATACCTTCAACGATTTTCTCGCGTGCAACCTCGCCCAGACGCTCCAGCAACGTACCTTTATTGAGCTGGTATGGAATTTCATGAACGATGATTGCTTCGCGCTTGTCATTGCCCTTCGATTTCTCAACCGAGGTCTTGGCGCGCATCGGCACGGAGCCTCTTCCTGTCATGTAGGCAGCGCGAATACCGCTTCTGCCCATGATCTCGCCGCCGGTCGGGAAATCCGGCCCCGGGATGATCTCCATGATCTCTTCATTCGTAATATCCGGATTGGCAATCGCCGCGAGACAGGCATCGACGACTTCGACCAGATTATGCGGCGGAATGTTTGTCGCCATACCGACGGCGATACCGCCCGCACCATTGACGAGTAAATTCGGAATGCGCGTCGGCACGACGGAGGGCTCAAGTAAGCTCTCATCATAGTTAGGACGGAAATCGACCGTGTCCTTGTCGATATCGGCCAGCATAAAGTCGGCGGATTTCGCCATGCGGGCTTCGGTATAACGCATCGCGGCGGCGCGGTCGCCATCCATCGAACCGAAGTTACCTTGACCATCGACAAGCGGCAGGCGCAGCGAGAAAGTTTGCGCCATACGGACCATCGCGTCATAAATCGCGGCGTCGCCATGCGGGTGGTATTTACCCATGACATCCCCGACGATACGCGCGGATTTTTTATACGGTTTATCGGAGTGGTAGCCGCCTTCCTGCATGGCGAATAAAATGCGGCGGTGAACCGGTTTCAGCCCGTCGCGAACATCCGGCAGCGCTCTCGACACGATGACGCTCATCGCGTAATCGAGATAAGATTTTTTCATTTCCGTGGTCAGGGAAATGGTCGGGAATTCTTCTTTTGTGACGGTCGAATCGGACATCAATTTGCTTTCATTTTGTGAAGCAAAATTAGTACCAAATTGAAGGGGTTAGAACAAGGAAAAAGCCCTGAAATTCAGGGCTTTTGCAATGGTTATACAGATCTGTTTTGATCAAAACGGAATATCGTCTTCCATCTCGTCGACTTTGCCGCGCGGCGCAGAATAATTGCCGCCGCCGGAGGAATAGCCACCCGAAGATGCATCATCGTTTGCACTGTAGGAACCGCCGCCACCGCCTTTGGAGTCGAGCATGGTCAGTTCACCACGATACGGGCGCAGAACGACTTCGGTCGTATATTGGTCTTTACCTTCTTTATCCTGCCATTTGCGGGTTTCAAGCTGGCCCTCGATATACACTTTCGCGCCTTTTTTAAGATAACTCTTGGCAACCTTCACGAGAGGCTGGTTCCAGATGACAACTTTGTGCCATTGGGTGCGCTCTTTTTTCTCCCCAGATGCTTTATCGGTCCAGTTTTCAGACGTAGCGACCGAGAAGTTTGCCACTTCCTCGCCCGACTGCATGGAACGCGTTTCAGGGTCAGTACCCAGATTTCCAATGATGATTACTTTGTTGACGCTGCCAGCCATGCTTTACCTCTGTGATGCTATGAAATGAATGAGGCCAAAATAGGAACATTTGATGGGTTTGTCTAATCCCCGCCCTGTAGTTATCCAGAGAATAAGCTCTTTTTATTGACATAATTAATTTACGAGGGTATAAATATGCCCATGTCCGGATACGAAAATGCAGTTAAATACCCCAGCACCGATCCGTCGATGTTCAAATCCAACTTCTGGATTAATCTGGATAAAGGATCTGCCGAACGCTGCAACGAAGATGTCCTTCTCAATGCAACGCCTTTTGCAAAGCATGTTAATAATAGCCTCATCCAGCTTCCAACCTATGATGTGGGACTATCAAAAACTTTTTCCGACCTAAAAGAACGATTTGCTGTTTTGGCTATCGGATCGAATAGTTCTCCCGATATCATGATCAAAAAGCTAAAAAAAATCGGCGGCGAATTTCTTTTGGCGCAGGCACAGATTGAAAATCATGCAGTTGTCCATGGCGCTTTTATAGGCGTGGCAGGAACGGTCCCGGCAACGATTATGCCGCATCAAGGTACAGTTACAAATGTTACGATCAGTTTTTTAACAGCCGAGCAAGCGACGGCGCTCACTGGCACAGAATGGAATTATGATGTGGTTCAGTCAGGTTTTGCGCCGATTTTGCGACAAGGCACAGGCGTTCCTGTGATTGATGGCGCATTGATGTATGTCAGCCCATGGGGCGCTTTAACAATCGACCAGCACACCCCCCTTGCCTTGAAAGACGTCCCGACGAATACCAGTTTGACGAAACACCAGTCCATCAGCGCCATGGGATTTGTTGCCGATATTCTTGGTGAAAACTCTATTCAAAAACTCTTCGATAGTTTTCCGGGAGATTTGCCCGACAAAGAAGAAAAAAGACTGAAAGCCATATTTGAAATTCAAAAGCGAAATGCGCTTCCTGCCACTATCCAAGGCCAGCAAGCCTGGGCCGCTTCTATTGGACCAAAATATGAAGCGCTGGGGCATACTTTCCCAACCATTCAATATGCCTGAACAAAAGCCGAACATTCTTCTGGATTTTTACCTCTCAAGTTCCATATAATTAGATCAAGGAACAAGGGATTTCATGGCACTTAAAACGATTTCGGTCCGCGGCGCGCGGGAGCATAATTTAAAAAACATCAATGTCGATATTCCGCGCGATACGCTGACAGTGATTACCGGACTTTCGGGTTCGGGGAAATCTTCCCTTGCTTTCGACACGATCTATGCCGAAGGGCAGCGCCGTTATGTCGAGTCCCTGTCCGCTTATGCCCGCCAGTTTTTGCAGTTAATGCAAAAGCCGGACATGGACTCTATCGAAGGCCTGTCACCCGCGATTTCTATCGAGCAAAAAACAACGTCTAAAAATCCGCGTTCGACCGTCGGGACCGTTACTGAAATTTACGATTATATGAGATTGCTTTGGGCGCGGGTTGGCGTTCCCTATTCGCCTGCCACCGGGCTTCCCATCGAAAGTCAGACGACTTCTCAAATGGTTGACCGCGTCAAGATGATGGGGGATGGTGCACGCCTGTACATTATGGCGCCGATCGTGCGCGGGCGAAAGGGTGAATACAAAAAAGAACTGAGAGAATTACAAGCGAAGGGGTTTCAACGCGCCAAGATCAACGGCACGATTTACGAACTGACCGAAGCGCCGACACTCGATAAAAAATTCAAACATGATATCGATATCATCGTCGACCGTCTTGTTTTGCGCGATGATCTTGGCAACCGTCTGGCGGATTCGATTGAAACGGCATTGAAACTGGCTGATGGTTTATTGGTCGTTGAAAATGCCGATAACGGGGAACGCCAATTATTTAGCGAAAAATTTGCCTGTCCGGTATCGGGCTTTACGATCCCTGAGATCGAGCCGCGCCTGTTCTCTTTCAACTCCCCGCATGGCGCCTGTCCGCATTGCGACGGCCTGGGACAGGAAATGTATATGGACCCGGATTTGGTCGTACCGGATCAGGACAAGTCAATCGCCGAAGGCGCAGTCGAACCTTGGTCGAAATCATTTTCGAAATATTACATGCAAACTCTAGAGTCCGTCGCCAAGGCTTACAAAGCCAGCATCCATAAACCATGGTCGGAGCTAGACGAAAAAGTCCAGACGGCGATTATTTACGGCACCGACGACAAAGAAATCACCTTTAATTACGACGAAGGGTCACGGTCCTATAAAACGACCAAACCTTTCGAAGGCGTCATTCCGAATATGGAACGCCGCATTAAAGAGAGCGACAGCCAGAGCCAGATCGACGAGCTGTCTAAATACCAGCAATCTGCCCCTTGCGAAGAATGTCAGGGCCATCGCTTAAAACCAGAAGCCCTCGCCGTTAAAATCAATAAGAGACATATTTCAGAAGCGACAGAAATGTCGATTGCCGATGCGCAAAAATGGTTCGGTGAGTTATCGAATTCCATGACGCGTCAGCAAGCCGAGATCGCCGCACGTATTTTAAAGGAAATCAACGAGCGCCTGACTTTCCTTGTCAATGTAGGTCTTGATTACCTTACCCTCTCCCGCGCGTCGGCGACTTTGTCCGGCGGAGAGTCACAACGTATTCGTCTCGCTTCTCAAATCGGTTCGGGCTTGACGGGCGTCATGTATGTTCTCGATGAACCATCTATCGGTCTGCATCAACGTGACAATAACCGCCTTCTCGAAACACTCAAACATCTGCGCGATATCGGCAATACGGTTTTGGTTGTCGAGCATGATGAAGATGCGATCCGTACAGCCGATTATTTGATCGATATGGGTCCCGGCGCCGGTATTCACGGCGGACAAGTAATTGCGAGCGGCACGCCGGAGCAAGTTTTTAAAAACAAGCAAAGCGTTACCGCGCAATATATGACGGGCAAGAAATTCATTCCGATTCCGAACGAACGCCGTAAAGGTAAAATGCAGGGTAAAAAGGCGCAGACACTCAAAGTCGTCAATGCGAGCGGTAACAACCTGAAGAATATCACCGTCGATATTCCGCTCGGCACATTTACTTGTATCACCGGCGTGTCGGGTTCAGGCAAATCGACTTTTACCATCGATACGCTATACAAAGCCGCATCGAAAAAATTGATGAAGTCGCATGAACATCCCGCGCCGCACGACCGCATTGAAGGCCTTGAATTCCTCGACAAAGTTATCGATATCGATCAAAGCCCGATTGGCCGCACACCGCGTTCCAATCCTGCCACCTATACGGGATGCTTTACACCTATCCGCGACTGGTATGCCGGCCTTCCTGAATCAAAAGCTCGCGGTTACGGTCCCGGGCGCTTTTCGTTCAACGTCAAGGGCGGCCGCTGCGAAGCTTGCCAAGGTGACGGCCTAATCAAAATCGAAATGCACTTTTTGCCCGATGTTTATGTGACGTGCGAGACTTGCGAAGGTCGCCGTTATAATCGTGAAACGCTGGAAGTAAAATATAAGGAACGCTCGATCTCTGACGTTCTCGATATGTCGATTGAAGACGCCGCTGACTTTTTTAAAGCTGTACCGTCAATTCGCGATAAGTTGGAAACCATGAAACAGGTCGGGCTTGATTATATCAGAGTCGGACAGGCTGCAACCACCCTCTCCGGCGGTGAAGCGCAGCGCGTTAAATTATCGAAAGAATTATCCAAGCGTGCCACGGGTCAAACTCTTTACATTCTCGACGAGCCAACAACCGGTTTACATTTCGAAGACGTTCGCAAACTCTTGGAAGTCCTGCAACGACTTGTCGATCAGGGAAATACGATTGTCGTGATCGAGCATAATCTTGATGTTATCAAAACGGCAGACTGGATCATCGATATCGGCCCCGAAGGCGGATCGGGCGGCGGACAAGTCATTGGTACGGGGACACCGGAAGAGATCGTCAAAGTCAAAGACAGCTATACGGGCCAATACCTGAAACCGCTTCTCAAAGCCGAAGCCGGACGCAAGCAGGCGGCAGAATAATGCGCTGGCAAATGGGGCGAAGAAGTTCGAATGTTGAAAACCGTGGACGCGGCGGCGGCGGAATCGTGATCGGAGGCGGTGGCACATTGGCCCTTGTTGTCGTTTACCTATTACTCGGCGGCGACCCCAGCGTTTTAATGAACCAGCTTGGCAGTGTTCAGGGCTCTACGCTTTCGCCAGAACAACAAACAGAACAAACAGATTTCGTTTCTTCTGTTCTAGGGAGTACCGAGGACGTCTGGCATAAAGAATTCCAAAAAATAGGCAAAAACTACGAAGAACCGAAACTTGTTCTATTCGGCGGTGCGGTTCAATCGGCCTGCGGCTACGCGCAAAGTGCTGTCGGGCCATTTTATTGTCCGGCAGACCGCGATGTTTATCTCGACCTCGATTTCTTCCAGCAGCTTGAAACACAACTTGGCGCACCTGGAGATTTCGCGCGCGCTTATGTCATCGCTCATGAAATCGGCCACCATGTTCAAAATCTTTTAAGCGACGAGATGAAACAAGCCGGACGCGACCGCGGGGCAGATTCAATTTCGGTTAAACTTGAACTTCAGGCTGATTGCTACGCCGGTATCTGGGCGCATTATGCCGGGAAGGATTACAATCTGATCGAAGAAGGGGATATCGAGGAAGCGTTGAATGCCGCCAGCCAGATCGGTGACGATGCACTTCAGACGCAAGCGCAAGGCCACGCGGTTCCGGACAGCTTTACCCATGGCTCGTCACAACAACGTCACGATTGGTTTAACAGAGGTCTGCAAGGCGGCAATCTTGAGACTTGCGATACGTTTAAATAATCTCGAAGTTTTTCGGCGGTAAAACATTCACATTGCAGTGAGGACCGCTATTGCCAAACCCAAGCTGATCTAAGCTGAAATCTTTACCTTCAATAACTTTATAACCTTTGTTTTGAAGAGTAATGCGTAAATGCTCGCTTACAGTGTTTGTGATAACAGTTCTGCCAACAGAAATGAGATTTGCCGCATAACCGATAGAATCTTTTCGACTCAAGAATATAATATTTTCATGACCTATAATTTTAACGATCTTTTTTAAGGTATCAGGATCAGTAATATCCTGCGAGAGTAATACTTCCCCTCCCGCAAGAGGCTCACTCATTCCTGTGTCAAGGTGATAAAGATAGCTTCCATCCTGATTGACCGAAAAATCGGGCCGACTTGCATTTACTAAATCAACAGGCAGAACTTTGTATTTTTCTGGTTGCGTTTTATTAATGACTTCTTCCAGTAATTGAGCCGAATGCCCATACTGAAATCCAAGAAAGATTGTTTTTGATTTAGCGTGCTGAATGACGTTGCCGCCTTCAAACCAGGCATCTTTGACTCTTACAATTTTAATACCGCGATTACGCAAGAAAATTTCCATTTGATCTATTTCGCTAGCGTAGTTTCCGGGAAGCCTCAGAGCTACCAAATTATCTGGCAAGTAGGCAACATTACCTACTAAAAGATATTTATCCCTCGCCCATACTTCTTTTTGTCCACCCGACTGATTGCTGCCATCTATCGTCACAACGCGGCCACCGGCATTCTCAACAGCACTTTTAATCGCCTTCCATTTTGCCTGTATTTTCATTTTTTCAATTACATTGATAGTCAACATTTCTTCTGGAGATACCATTACAAATGAAGAGAGATGGTCAGACGGGATCATGGCTTTATTAGAAGGCTCCGCCCACAATATTCCAGCAGCGCATAACATGAACTTTGAATATAAACTCATCAATCGACCTCTTTAGACTTGTTTAATATTTATTATGTTAAAATAAAAAACTTGTCAAATTTGCGTTTGACATTGTCTTGAACCCGCCTAAACTGGCTTCAAAGGTAATCGAAAGACATGTTCAAGATCTGTTGTTGTTAACCGTCCATTTTTCTCCGGCCCGCGCCGGAGTGCACGCGTTTAACAAGCCAATAGAAAGCAACATGAATGATACTCTCTTTCCCCGCACAGAAAACAATTTCCATGAATTTAAATGATACGAACAGGTCCGTCCTCGATCTGATCGGCAATACGCCTCTGTTGCGTGTTCGAAATATCGACACAGGACCTTGCGAGCTTTATCTCAAATTAGAGAGCCAAAATCCTGGCGGATCGATCAAGGATAGGATCGCCCTCAGCATGATCGAGGCTGCCGAAGCCGCAGGTAAAATCAAACCCGGCGATACATTAGTCGAAGCCACGGCGGGCAATACGGGATTGGGCTTGACGCTGGTCGCATCCCAAAAAGGCTACAAGCTGGTCCTTGTTATTCCCGACAAGATGAGTCAGGAAAAGATCTTCCATATGAAAGCCATGGGCGCGGAAGTCATTATGACACGCTCCGATGTGATGCGCGGACATCCTGATTATTATCAGGATAAGGCAAAGGAGATTGCGGATAATTTAGGCGCGTTCTATGTCAATCAGTTTGAAAATCCTGCTAATCCACTGGCGCATGAAAAAACGACCGGCCCTGAAATTTGGGACCAAATGAACCAAGATATCGATGCGGTCATTTGCGGCGTTGGCTCGGGCGGCACATTGAGCGGCGTCGGTCATTTTCTAAAAAGCGTTTCGCCGAAAACAAAAATGGTTTTGGCCGATCCGAAAGGCTCGGTCCTCGCGCCCTATGTAGAACATGGCATTATGATCGAGGCCGGCAGCTGGCTGGTGGAAGGGATCGGTGAGGATTTCATACCTGATAATTGTGACCTATCCCTTGTCTCGCAGGCCTATACCATTACCGATGCCGAGAGCATTGCAACATCACAAGAAATTCTAAAGCGCGAGGGCATACTTTGCGGCTCCTCCTCTGGCACATTGATCGCTGCCGCGCTTAAATATTGTCGCGCGCAGACCGAAAGCAAGCGCGTCGTTACCTTTGTCTGCGACAGCGGCAACAAATATCTGTCGAAGATTTATAATCCGTTCTGGCTGAACGATCAGGGCTTGACGCCGCCGGAAGTACCGGCAGATGACTTACGGGATTTAATCGCCCGCCCTTATAAAAGTGGCGATGTTACTTTTGTATCGCCTAAAGATAATCTGCAGCAAGTCTATGCCAAGATGAAAATGTTCGATGTGTCACAAGTTCCGGTCATTGAAAATGACGAGATTATCGGCCTGATCGACGAAACAGATGTTTTGATGAATGTTATCAGCAATCCCAATGGTTTTCAGGCAGAAGCCGGACAGATTATGACGGAAAATCTTGTGACCGTCGACGTATCCCAAACGATTTCGGATTTACTGCCCATTTTTGAAAAAGGCCGCATAGCATCCGTGACGGAAAACGGAAAATTTCTGGGTTTGATTACCTCAATCGATCTACTCAATCATTTAAGAAAAAGAACTGGAAAGGCATAGGCCATGACCGACAAAATATTCAAAGGCTTTACTACAAATGCCATTCACGCCGGGCAATATCCGGACCCGTCAACAGGCGCGGTTATCACACCTATTTACGCGACATCGACTTTTAAACAAGACGGCCCCGGCGTTCACCAAGGGCTGGATTACGGACGCAGCCATAATCCGACACGCTTCGCCTATGAACGCGCCATCGCCGCGCTTGAACACGGAACGGCAGGCTTTGCTTTTTCATCGGGCCTTGCCGCTATTGGCGCGGTATTGGAAATATTCGATGCCGGTGCGCATGTCGTGTCGAGCGACGATCTTTATGGCGGCTCGTTCCGCCTTTTTGATCGCGTAAGGAAAAAATCTGCGAACCTGTCCGTTTCCTATGTCGATTTAAGCGATCTTAAAGCTGTCGAGGCCGCGATCACCGATAAAACAAAACTCATCTGGATAGAAACACCGACTAATCCTCTTTTAAAGCTTGCCGATATCGCCGCAATTTCAGCGATTGCACAGAAACATGGCATTTTAATCGGCGTCGATAACACTTTCGCCTCGCCTTATCTCCAAAACCCGCTTGAGCTTGGCGCGGATATCGTCGTGCATTCGGCCACCAAATATATCAACGGTCATTCGGACGTCATCGGCGGCGTGGTTGTTACAAAGTCGGATGAGCTGGCGGAAAAAATCGGCTTTATCCAGAACGCAGTTGGCTCTATCGCGGGACCATTCGATTCCTTCCTTGCCCATCGCGGCTTGAAGACTTTGGGACTTCGTATGCAGCGTCATAGTGAGAATGCCCTGGCGATTGCTCAGTGGCTGGAACAGCATGATCAAGTTGAAAAAGTTTTTTATCCCGGCCTACCAAGCCATCCCCAATATGAGCTGGCAAAAACCCAGATGAAAAACGGTTTTGGCGGGATGATATCCATCGTGATCAAAGGCGGGCTGGAGCGCGCCACGTCTTTTCTAAAAGCGACAAAAGTCTTTACACTGGCCGAGAGCCTGGGCGGTATTGAAAGCCTGATCGAGCATCCGGCAATCATGACCCATGCGACGATTCCGCCGGAAACGCGAGAGAAGCTGGGTATCGCCGATAGCTTGATCCGCCTGTCCGTTGGCATCGAAGATTTAGAAGATTTAAAAAGCGATCTGGAGCAAGCCTTCAACGCATAAAAAAAGCCCGGAACAATCCGGGCTTTTCTGCAATATTTATCAGTTATTTTAGCGCTTTCATTTTTGTAACCAGTACATTCGTTGCATTCTTTCCTGCATCAATAGCGGCGCTGGAATAATCGCCCACCCGCGCTACAAATGTATAGGTGCGTGTGGAATTTGTTCCAATGCCCCCAAGCGCTCCAATGACGTTCGTTGCGATCTCAACACCCTTGGCTGCGCCGGTTGTGGAATCTGCTACGCTTGCATATTCCTTCATCGACGTAATCGGCTGTCCAACCACAATCGCGCCGCTGTTGTTGCTAAACGTGCCCGATTGACCGCCGATTAAAGAGATCTTCGACGTATTTGGAACGATAGTCAGCCCCTGTCCGACTTGTACGGAAGAACTCATCGTGTGCCATCCGCCATAGCTCTCAGCATTCGCAAAATCCAGAACATACACAACACTCAATACTTTGACGCCTGTCTTGGTCGCATAATCAGCCGCACCCAGAGCAGGATTGCTGAAGCCAAATCCACCTGTCAAACCGGGCACGTCCATGAAAGAGCGAAGACCGTTAAATCCCGATGGAACATGGAATTTGGTGACGCTGCCTTTTCCGAACAAGCCGCCAGTAGAATCTTCATACGGTGCTTTCGTTACATTCGTCTTGGCAAATTCTGAGTGGGCTAAAAGCTTGCTGCGATCGACAACATTGTAACCACCAGATTGCAGATTCTTTACAAAATCGGCATAAAGCGCGTCGGTGATTTTTTGCATCGTCGCGGAGTCGACCCCTGTCAACGTACTCTTGGCTGTAGATTTTCCGCCAAAGCCGCTTCCCATCAAGCCGCCGCCCGCTTTAACAGAGTCAGTTTTATAAGTAGCAAAACCCACTGTGAAGCCACCGATGACAACCTGATCAACTCCGGTAAAGGCTTTCGGTGTTGTGACCATAACGGCTTCGTTTTTACTTAAGCCCATGAAGCCACCTTTTTGTTCAGCTCCCTGAACGACGCCTTGCTTGGCCGATGGTCCACCCATACAGCTTGAAAGAAGGCCAATTGCCGCGATGGACATGATAAATTTTCTGTTCATTTTCTTCCCTTTTGTAACATTAGATTTTAAAAGTCCTGCCAAATTAGACATTTTACATTAGAACAAAACCCAGAAAATCTGCTGTATCGCGACATATTTACAAGAAATATCGTTGTAAATCTGAGGTTTAGCTAATATAAGCCATAAAATGAAGCAAACTTTGTCCATTATCGGTGTCGGCGCTTTCGGCGAGTTTATGTTGAAATATGTCTCGCCCTATTTCGACGTCGCCATATATGACGCCAAGCGTGACCTTGCGGATATCACCGCACTTTATAATGTTAAGACGGGTAGCCTCGAAGAAATCTGCAAATCAGATATCATAGTACTGGCTGTGCCAGTTCAGCAAATGGGTGCGACTGCCGAAGAAATCAAATCTTTTCTAAGCGACGGCCAGTTAGTGATCGATGTCGCATCGGTCAAATGCTTGCCGATCAAAATTTTATCAGACATTCTTCCCTCTTCCGTCGATATGGTGAGCTTGCATCCTTTATTTGGACCACAATCTGGCCGTCATGGGATTGAAGGATTGAATATCGCGGTCGTTGATGTGCGGGGAGCGCGCAAGGACTGCGTAATTGAATTCCTTAGCCGCTTGAATTTAAGTATTTTTGAAACTACCGCCGAAGATCACGACACGCAAATGGCTTATGTCATGGGCCTAACCCATATGATTGCCAAAGTGTTCAAAAAAATGGAACTGCCGGAGATTTTCATGGAGACGAAAACTTTCGCGCTTTTACAAAAAGCGGTCAGCTATGTCATCGATGACAGTGACGAACTTTTCTACGCCATTCAGCGTGACAATCCATTTGTCGACACCACGAAAGAAAAATTCTTTACTGCTGTGAAACAGCTCGAAGAACAACTGCATCAAAAGTAATCAGGGCCGTCATGTTATTTAACAGCTTTGAATTTATACTTGTTTTCCTGCCTTTGATTATTATTGCCTTTGCAATAGCTCAAAAAAATCCGCAAACCGCCCTTGTCGTTCTTTTAGCCGGATCATTGATATTCTATGCCCAGCATAGCATGAAAGATCTTTACATCATGCTGGCGTCAATCGGAGTCAATTTTCTGATCGGACAAAGAATTTATCGAAACAAGCGTTATCTCGTTGCAGGACTTATCTTCAATTTAGCCCTTATTTCATATTTTAAATATTCATATTTCTCAGGAGAAACTATTTCGAATTTACTCGATCTGAATTTTGAAATGAAGAAAATGGCGCTTCCGCTCGGCATATCATTCTTTACGTTTCAGCAAATCGCCTATCTGGTCGATACTTATAAATACGGGCAGCCGGAGCGAAGCTTTACACCTTATGCTTTACTGGTCAGCTTTTTTCCTCATTCAATTGCCGGGCCGCTGGTTCAATATAAGGAAATTTTGCCGCAACTGCGCAATGCTCGCATCACAGCGGCAAATCTTTCCATTGGCTTAACAGTTTTCATTATTGGCTTATTTAAAAAGGTCGTGATCGCCGATAGTCTTGCCCCCGGCGCGAACATCGTCTTCGACAATGCAGCATCAGGCATAAGCCCGACCGCGCCGGAAGCCTGGACCGGCGCTCTTTGCTATACTTTTCAATTATATTTCGATTTCTCCGGCTATAGCGACATGGCCATCGGTCTTGCCAGAATTTTCAATATCAATTTTCCTTTCAATTTTGATTCCCCTTATAAGGCAACATCGATTATCGACTTCTGGCGCAGATGGCATATTACCTTGTCCATGTTCCTGAAAAACTATATTTACATCCCGCTCGGCGGCAGCCGAAAAGGCACCTTCAAAAAATATAGAAATATTTTTGTTACCATGTTCCTTTGCGGACTGTGGCACGGCGCGGGATGGACATTCATTCTTTGGGGAATTTTACATGCTATCTTGCTAATCGGAAACCATGGATGGAATACGCTCAAAATAAAATTCCCGTTATTATTTAATGTCAACATCGCCGGATGGATATTCACCATGCTCTGCGTCGTCATGGGTTGGGTTTTATTCAGGGCAGATAATTTACAGACCGCAATTACCATTTATACTTCCATGATAGACTTTAGACCTTCGAGAATTAACAATATTGAAAACATTCATCATTATGCCGCCATGCTACCGATTGCTTTATTTATATGCATCGCCATGCCCAATATTAAAAGCTTTATGACCGATTATCTTTTGCCGCCTCACGACATCCTTGTATCCCACCCCGTTTTTAAATGGTCACCATCTGCCATGAATATCTTTTTTGCTTCCTTGATGGCAATTTCAACATTAATTTTCCTTGCGGCCAACAGGAAAATGGAATTCCTTTATTTTAATTTTTAATCATGACACCGCATAAATCATACATCATTTTCGTACTCGGCATCACAGCGCTTTTCATGTTGCCGCCTATGATGGTGAATGATTTTATACTGAAAAAAAGCGGCGAATACTTGTCCAGCAGTGAGATCTTCGCGAAACAATCGCAACAAAATTCGTTCAATGTCTATGGCTCCGCCATTTCAGATAAGGCTATCGAACTTAAACTTCATGCTTACGAAGAGATAAAACCGGAAATTGCCGTTATAGGGTCGTCCAGAACGCTTCAGTTCCGTCAAAAATTTTTTAAGAAACCTTTTTACAATATGGGATTAACCGTTAGCTCGGTTGATGAGCTGCGCGATATGACTGACAAAATGACTGTGCTCCATAAACCTCAAATTATGATTATCGGAGCGGATTTCTGGTGGTTTCATCCCGATAAAGAAAAAGATCAGCAAGAAATAAGAAAAGAAGAGGCAAAAAGAAAGAAAAAAGAGAAAAAAATTCTTTCGGTTATAAAAATAAGCGAGCCCGTTCAACTGTATAACGCTGCAGAAAAAAGAATTCAAAACCTTACCCTTCCCGTCCAATGGCTTTATGAGGGCAGCATAAAACCTGATGATTACACTAAGCTGCTTTTATCATCCTCAATAAACCATATAGGCGTGCGCGGAAAGCTCCGACATGATGGCATCGCCCCCGATGGGTCTTATTACTATACCGACCGGGTTACCGGACGTCATATCGGCAAAAAAGAACAATTTAACGAAACAATAGAACGAATAGAAAAAGAAGAATATCAATTTATTAGCGGTAGTAAATCTTCTCCTAAACTGATTGAAGAAGTCCAAACCATTATTAAATCTTTGAATAAGAAGGGAATTGAAGTCATCATTTTCTTCCCTCCTGTTGCACCGAAAATCTTAAGCGAACTTAATCAACGCGATTATAAATATATCGATGAGATCGGGGAAATTTTCTTGGCTAAAAAAATCGTCCATTTTAATTTTATCGATCCAGCGAAAATCGGCCCTGCCACCGATTGCGAATTTATAGACGGATTTCACGGCGGAGACGTCCTCTATGCCCGTATTATTTACAAAATGTCACAAGGCAACAAAGCTTTGGCAAAGGCTATTGATATGAAATATTTAGAAAACGCAGAAATTAACAAAGGCATGGCGATGATCCCTGAGCCACGCCTGACCTCCCGCAAAGAAGTCGATTTTCTGGAAATGGGGTGTCAAAAATAATCTCGTTAAGATGAGAACAAATATAGAACATTTTAGCCTGATTTGTTATACTCCGGCATGGCATACGATCTCCAATCCTATAAAAGACAAAACGCAAGAGGCCGCGGCGCGCTTGAAAATCCCGTGGGGCGTTTTGAAAAGAACATGCGCGAAAAAAACGAGGACGATCTCGCGCTTCAGGCAGAATGGAATTCATACGAAGGTGAAAATCCGCAAACACAAATCAAGACAGAAATCTTCGAGGATAAAAGTAAAACGATTATCTCGACCAATGACAGCCCCGATATAGGAATGGAAGCGACCGTCAATCCCTATCGCGGCTGTGAACATGGATGCATCTATTGCTATGCACGACCCGGGCATGAATATCTGGGGTTATCCGCCGGGCTTGATTTTGAAACCAAGATTTTTGTTAAACATGATGCTGCAAAACTTTTAGAAAAAGAATTAAGCGCAAAGAAATGGCAGCCGAAAGTCATTACCTTCTCGGGCGTTACGGATTGCTACCAGCCTATTGAGCGCGAATTAAAAATCACGCGCCAATGCCTCGAAGTCTTGCGTGACTTTCGCAATCCGGTCGCTATCATTACCAAAAACCAGTTAGTCGCTCGCGATGTCGATATTTTAGGAGAAATGGCCAGTTACAATGCTGCGCATGTCAGCATTTCCGTGACCTCCCTCGATAGTCATGTTGCGCGCAAAATGGAGCCGCGCGCGTCACAGCCACATCTTAGATTAAAAGCGATGGAAATACTCGTCAAGGCCGGAGTATCGGTCGGCTGCATGATCGGCCCTGTCGTGCCCGGCCTGACCGATCATGAAATTCCAAATATATTGAAAGCCGCCGCCAATGCAGGCGCGACATCGGCGCATTACACGATGATCCGCCTGCCCTATAGCGTCAAAGAGCATTTCCAGATTTGGCTACGCGAGAATTTCCCCGACCGCGCCGAGCGCGTTCTGTCGCATATTCGCGAAGTGCGGCATGGGAAATTATATGAATCTGCCTTTGGCGAGCGCATGACCGGAAGCGGCGTCTATGCCGATCAAGTCGCCAATATGATGAAATTATTTAAGAAAAAATATAACCTCGAAAAACACGGGCGACATTTATCGATAGCGCATTTCCGCAATGACTCCAAAGCGGCGCAGCTTTCATTGTTCTAGGCTGCCGCAAATGCAAAATCCGGCAAACATTCAGACGATCTTTTCTTGGCATCCCCTATCATAGAAACAAAATTCCCAGCTTCCCGCGACCAGCTTCTGGTTTTGCGGATAAAGGCCGCCATCACATCGGGCGATTTAAATTCTTCCATATGCGAAATAGCGTGATCGTACGCATCTTGCAAATCGGCCGCCATAACGCCAAGACCAGACGCTGCATTCAAAATCGGCTGGTGTCCACCTTTGTTCAATGCCACAACGGGCGTACCACAAGCCAGCGATTCAATTACGGTCATGCCAAAAGTTTCAGTATCGGACGGCAACACGAATAGCTTTGCCCCGCTATATAATCTTGCCAATTGCTCACCCTCTGCAAAGCCCATAAATTTAATATTTGAATAAGCTGCGCGAAACCTTTCCTCGGAAGGCCCTGTGCCGACAACAACTTTGGGGATATTGCGCGTATCCATTTTGCAAAAACGTTCTACACCTTTACCCGGTGCCAATCGTCCAACGTAAAGTACATAATTCTTTGGACTTCCGTCATAAGGATGAAAAATATTCGTATCGATCCCGCGCGAAACGATATGAATCTTATCCTGAGATAGTCCCCATTCGATCAATTCATTACGCAACTCGCTTGTTGCCGCCATCGTCGCATCCGCTTTGCCATGAAAAACCGTCAGAAGTTTACGCACGACCTTTCCCGCAACGGCATTGGGAACAAATGGAATATCGAAGCCTTGCTCTGTCACATATTGCTGCCAGTTCGTATGAAAAGCTGTTGATACGGGTATGCTTTTTTTGCGAGCACAGTAAAGTGCTGCAATTCCAAGCGGACCTTCGGTGGCTACGTGGATAAAATCCGGCGCGATCGCCTCGATGCGTGAGGCCATATCTTTGATAGACGGAACCACCAAAGGAATGCTTTTTTGCATCGGGGCGGCAAAGCGGGTATTCCTTTGCCAAATAGCTTTTATCATACCGGCTTGTGCTCCATAACTAAACGGCGTCAAAAACTCGACATCGTATTGTTGTTTCAAATGCGGCATCAGATTCTCATAAGTACGATAGACGCCATTGACTCGTGCACGATCAAGATCGGATAGCGGGCTAGCCTGTGGATTTTCAAGGGCGGCTTCGGTCACAATTAATATTTTCTTTTTCATGATTAGGTCACCTGCGGTTGAAGATTGAACTGCGCGATGCGCTTTTCGTTTATGCGTTCAGCGTGATTGCTGCCCGGCCAGACGCGGTGAATAAGAGAAATGGCGCGTTCGGTCACTTCGCGGTATCGTGCATAGCGATTAACATCATTCTCAGACGGCAACCTGCCGGGACAATAATTTTTTCGCTCCGCGCTCCAGTCAACAATCCGCCAGTTTCCATCCATAGCCTCACCAAGCGCAGTGCCGCTTTCGACCCAATCGCCGCTATTCATATAACGACCTTTTCCTGTATTGGAGATTTCAGCCTTGTGAATATGACCGCAGATCACGATGTCACAGGAGCCTTTTTCAAATTCATGAGCAACGGCTTTTTCAAAACCTTTAACGGCGCCAACCAGCCATTTGCTGCCGATCTTCAGCGGAGCAATTGGTGATATATCAAGACCTGTCCAGTTAATCGCAGCCTTGCGAAATGACTGGCTCAGGCGCAGGATTGGCTCATAGGCGATGTCCGCCAGCTCTGCCAGTTTCTTGCGGAAAGATTGCGTCTGCCATTGATCGTAATCGTCACCATGTAGAATCAAGGCTTTATTACCTTTTGCATCTTCATGCACATGACGGCGGCAGATTTTAATGGGGCAGGATAAACTTCCATCACGATTTTTAAAATCAATCACGCTATCGATCAGGTCATAACGCGGATCGGCTATATTTTCATCATGATTGCCGCGAACCCAGATAACTTCAGTTCCTTGAGCCGCATGCGCCAAAATTGCGTCGAGGCATCTTTTATGCAGCTCGGGAAATTCCTCTCGCTTATTGGCATTCAAATGCCAGCCGTCGATAAAATCGCCATTGATGACTAATTTTTGACATTGGACATTTTGAAGAAACTCTAAAAGATATTCGGCGAAAGAAGCCGCTCTCCCCAGATGTGTATCCGATATAACCACCGTTCGGAAATCAAGCGGCGGAGCATAGACGGATGCTTTAGTCTTTTGAGGGGGAATAAAATCGGTTTGAGGTAATTCATAAGCGGGCCAATCGCGCGCGAAAATAGTACCGTCTGCCTGTAACAGCATGGCGTTCTCCTGTTTCAAAATAAATGATTTGAAACAGCAGGCGGTTCATACATGTGCGCGCTGTATCGGGAAAGTCCGCAACCTTTTTATCGGTCCATATTCAGTTGCGGTTATTTTTTATCTCACGAGAAAGATGATAAAGGGATTCGCAAAAATAGGAAACTTAAAATTAGGAAAAGATAATGGTGCCCCTGGCCGGAATCGAACCAGCACGCCTTGCGGCACTCGATTTTGAGTCGAGCGCGTCTACCAATTCCACCACAGGGGCATCCCGAAGATTTGACGGTAGATCAAATAAGGCTTGCTTTATAACCAATAAAAATCCAGAAATCAAAGGGATAATCAAGACATGGGAAAAAGATGAAAGTATCTGAAATACTTACTCTATTCATAGATACTCATCAGGAAGAGGAAATCACGGTCCGCGCCATGGTTAAAGCCTTTGGCGAGCGTGCTTTTGGCTTTTTAACCCTTGTTTTCGCGCTAATCTGCATAATCCCCTTGCCTATTCCCGGCATTCATATGCTGCTGGCCATTCCGCTTTTCTATTTAAGCCTGCAACAAATGATAGGCCGCCGCGAAGTCTGGTTTCCGAACAAAATCCTCGACTATAAAATTCCGAGGAAAGCTTTCGAGGATATCAGCCATAAAGCCATTCCATGGATCATAAAAGTGGAAAAGCTCAGCAAACCCCGACTTGAATTCCTGACCCATCGCTGGTGGTTTTGCTTTTTCGGGGCGATGATATTTTATATTACGGCTTTTTTGTCGATCCCGTTGCCATTTACCAACCTCGTTCCCGCCCTCGGTATATGCCTGATGGCGCTCGGCCTTTTGATGCGCGACGGTTTGACGCTACTCATCGGCACGACGATCGGCGTTCTTTGGTCATGGCTGTGGTTTATCGTCGGGGTCGGCGGCATCATCTTGTTTTTTAAGCAGGCCGTCATAATTTTAGAATGATGATGATGAATACATCCCCTCGCCTGTTTTGCCTCGGCATCGTCGCTATATCCGTCGCCGCACTTGCCGCTGTCTTTATCGGCCAGTACGGGTTCGACCTGCACCCGTGCCATCTGTGCATTTACCAGCGCTGGCCGTTTGCGGTTTTGATCGTTTTGGGCTTAATTGGCGCATTTATAGAGAAATTGAGAACGCCAGCTATTGCATTATCGAGCCTTAGCTTCCTGATCAATGCAGGCATCGCCCTGTTTCATTCCGGTGTCGAGCGTAAATGGTGGGCAGGCCTTGAAGGCTGCTCCACGCCTGATATGTCCGGCACGATAGAAGAACTCATGGCACGCATCGAAGCAACTGCCGTCACCAGATGCGACGAGATTGCCTGGGAACTCTTTGGTTTAAGCATGGCGAATTATAATGTGATGTTATGTCTGGCTGGCGCAATTGCGTGCGCTGCCTACCTGATTAAAGGCCGCTCTTCATCACCGCTGTAACCAGCGCGAAGCATCCCATATAAAATGTATAGAAAACAACGGCTTCTAGACCGGTTCTCTTCTTGGAAAAATCAAATAAATCACGAAACATGTCCACGGCGGCACTCCTGCTAAAACGCTTTAAATACAATGAATAAAGGCTTTCTAGGCGATTCAGCCGATTTTGTGCAAGAAAAATAACAAAAAAACCGCCTCAATGAGGCGGTTTTCATTAAAAACTTAGTTTTTATTTATGATTCAACGTCGTCAGTAACGCGACCGGGATCATGCCCAGCATAACGTTTGTGGTATAGGCAAGGTAGACGCCGATACCGACAAGCAAGATCGAGAAGAGATCGCTGGTCATTTTACGACCGGTCAGGATCAGGCTCGATAACACCAGCACAAATCCGGTGCCGATTAGCGTGTGGATATGGCCGCCTTCGAAGAAAGAGCCTACTTTATCGACCACGCCCACCATCGACAATACATGCACGAGAACGGTCGATAGGCCGACCAGCAGTACCAGTGACATGATATAAAAGAAGACTGCATCGGTTGAGCTTCTTGTAGAGTTTACATCCAATATACGTCCAAACATGAAAACCTCCTTGGTTTTTCGCACTCATTTGCCGCGTATCATCAAAAGTCAGACAACGCTTTTACTATTGATCCACCAGCTCAGTGTCCCAATAGACGTAGTCCATCCAGCTTTTGTGGAGGAAGCTGGGCGGAAAACTGCGCCCCTGTTCCTGAAGCTCATATACGTCCGGCTGTCTTGGTTCACGCATCGGGTACATGCCGCATTCGCCAGGAAGGCGGCTCCCTTTTGTCGTGTTGCACTTTTGACAGGCCGAGACGATATTCGTCCAGGATGTCCGCCCGCCACGTGAACGCGGAATCACATGGTCGAACGTCAACTCTTTGGTCGCGAAACCATGGCCGCAATATTGGCACTGCCATTCGTCGCGAAGGAAAACATTGAATCTTGTAAAAGCCGGAGCCTTCGCCGCCGGAATATATTCTTTAAGCGCGATGACGCTCGGCAGTTTGAACTCGCAAGACGGCGAGTGAACGCTCACCGCATGTTCTTCGAGCACCACGACCGAGTCACGAAAAATGGCCTTAACAGCTTCCTGCCAAGACCATACGGATAAAGGAAAATATGAGAGAGGACGGTAATCGGCGTTTAACACCAAAGCCGTACATTTATCGAGGGGCATGGCTAAATTACTCATTTGCCCCTCCTGCTCTTTCGATGGAGGCTTATGGGCCTGTCTGTAATGTGCTTTTCGAGTATCATTTTAAGGCCTTTCATTTCTGTTGCCCGCAAATCAAAGATGACTCATTAAGTAATTTAATTATAACAAAAAGTCGGTGCTTTTAACAGCCGCAGGTTAATAAATCGTTTTTGCTGCGCAATAAATTATGAAAAAGCAACAATATGTCGCACTGCTTTTGAAATATAATGATAAAGGCTAACAAATAATTAATTTGACATAATCAATAACAATTGCTAACTTGTATTTAATTTACTTAGGGAGATTTAAAATGGGAATATTAGTTGAAGCACAGCGGGCCGCCTTAAAAGCAGAAGTAGACAAATTGCCGATTAATCCGCCTACACAACCAGACGCCCTGTCGAATTTACAAACAACTTCAAAACAACAGCCTTTTCGTGCCAATAACTATAAGTTTGAACTCTCGGCTGGCCTTTAAACCTTCTTTACAAACTCGGTTTTCAAAAACAAATCCTTGCATTGAACATGCGTAGGGTCATCGCCCAAGCGGATGTTCTTATAAACAGTTCCGCGTTTCAAAACAGTTGATGAACCCTTCACTTTTAAGTCCTTGATAACCGTTACGCTATCCCCGTCTTTCAGGATCGTGCCGTTGCTGTCTTTGACGATAACTTGATCGTCGTCTTCGTCGTCATAGCTCATGCCAATACCCTTTTCAAAAATGCGGCCCCGTCTTCAATTCCTTTGCGGTCGATGGAATGCATCAGACCATGCGTCACCGAACCTGTCACCTCAAACCCGCCCATCTTCAATGTGGTCACGGCGTGATAATAAGCCGCAACTGGCACGACTGTATCATGATCGCCATGAATTAAATGGATCGGGCATTTTGAAATAGACAGATTACCGAGCATCATCTCGCCGCCGACCAGAGCGCCGGAATAACCCAGAATGCCAGCAATCGATTCTTTGCGGCGTGGTCCGGCATAAAGCGACATCATCGCGCCTTGCGAAAAACCGACCAGGGCCAGTTTGCTGGCAGGCAAATCATATTCCTTTAATACGTCATCAAGAAATTTGTTGAGGATCGGTACGGCTTCCACCGCTCCGCTCAGCATCGCCTGCGGCGTATAACTGCTTAAAGAAAACCATTGATAGCCGAACCCCGCCTCACATGGAAACGGCGCATCCGGCGATATAAATAATGTATCGGGCAGGCTATCGGCAATCTCCGGCACCAGCCCGATCAAATCCTGTCCGTTCGAGCCGTATCCATGCAGCAATACGACAATATTTTTCGGTTTTACGCCCGATAGCGGGGTTTCAGTATAAATAGCCATGCCCTGTTTTAACCCAAGCGCCTCTATAGGCAAAGCAGCATTTTTCGATTATTCTGCCTGTCCAATTAAGGGAATGTAATATTATGTCCGCAGCCGCCGTTACTGACGAACAAGTGTCAAAGAAAAAACTCATGCCCCTCGTGGTCGGAGCTATTGGGGTTGTCTATGGTGATATCGGAACCAGCCCGCTTTACGCTTTCAAAGAAACTTTCAGCGAAGCGCATGGCCTGCCGCTCGACGCCGTTCATATTTTGGATGTGCTTTCGCTCATTTTCTGGACTCTGGCGATTATCGTCACGGTTAAATATATCGCCTTCCTTTTGAACGCCGACAATAAAGGCGAAGGCGGTTCTTTTGCCCTGCAAGCTTTGGCTAGCCGTTTCAGCAGTGACAGCAAATGGTTGATGGCAGGAATTCCGGCAATCGGAATCTTTGCCGCTTCTCTTTTCTATGGCGACGCCATGATTACACCGGCCATATCGGTTTTAAGTGCCGTGGAAGGTTTGACGATCATCGATCCCGCTTTCGAAATGTTTGTTCTGCCAATCACTCTATTTATATTAATCATGTTATTTTCAGTCCAAAAGTTTGGCACGGGACTGATGGGAAAATTCTTCGGCCCAATCACGATTATATGGTTTGCCACAATTGCCGCTATCGGCGTCGATAATATTATAGACAACCCTGTCGTCCTGAAAGCCGTTAATCCATTTTACGTCCTTGAATTCTTTATCAAAGATACGATGCTGGCATTTTTGACCATGGGAACCGTTGTACTATGCGTAACCGGTGCCGAAGCACTATATGCAGATATGGGACATTTCGGAAAAAAACCTATCAAAATCGCATGGCTTTATTTCGTATGGCCTTGCCTGATTCTGAACTATTTCGGTCAGGGCGCGTTTGTCATGAGCCAGCCAACCGGCATTGAAAATCCGTTTTACATGATGGCGCCTTCGTTCATGCAATGGCCGCTTTTAATCCTTGCGACTGCTGCGACGATCATCGCCTCCCAAGCAGTTATTTCCGGCGCGTTTTCGCTGACCGCACAGGCCATCCAGCTCGGCTATATACCGCGTATGCAAATCATCCATACTTCTGATGAAGAAATGGGACAGATTTACGTTCCCTTTGTGAATTGGGCACTCCTTGTTTTTATCTTCGCTCTCGTGATCGGCTTTGGTTCCTCCAGTAACATGGCCGCCGCTTATGGTGTTGCCGTTACAGGTACAATGCTGATGTCGACATTATTATTTACCGTCATCATTTTCAAAATGTGGAAATGGCACTGGATATACGCCGTCCCGTTTCTGACGATTCTATATATCATCGACATTACGTTTTTCTTATCGACAAGTTTAAAAATCACGCATGGCGGCTGGTTCCCGCTCAGCCTCGGCCTCGTCATGCTCTTGCTTCTTACCACATGGAAAAACGGCAAAGAGCTTGTCTTAAGACAATTGCAAAAAGATATGATGCCGACCGATGTATTCTTTCAGGATTTTGTCCCCCGCGCCATCCGCGTGCCCGGCACTGCGATTTTCATGACACGCGTTCAGGAAGGTATTCCGGTTCCGCTTCTGCATAATATTCGTCACAACAAAATTCTGCATGAGCGTAATATCTTTCTTCATATCTGCGTCGAGGAAAAATCCTATGTCAAACCTGAGAAAAGATTCCAGATACATGATCTAGGACAGGGCTTTTTCAGGATTCTTATCCATTACGGTTTTAAAGACGCTATTGATGTACCAAAAGAATTATTTGCCAATAATGAACATGGCTTTGATTTCAATATGCATGACACGAATTTCTTTATCGGGCGCGAAACCGTTATTCCGACTAAAATCCCTGGTATGGCGCTATGGCGTGAGCATCTATTTTCATGGATGGCCAGAAACGCGACATCGGCTGCAGATTTCTACCGCTTGCCGAGCCGCCGCGTTCTGGAACTGGGTAGCAGGGTCGATATTTAGGAAAATTTGACAAAAGTGACTTCTCTGGTTTAGGACTCATAAAAACAGGGAAGTTAATATGCGAGATACAGAACGAAAAATTATTGTAGAAAGCTGTGATGAAGCCGAAAGAATTCTGTCCCAAGATGTCGGTGAAGACGAATTTTTTTATCAATTTATGGCGGCACAATTCCTGGACATTTTCAAAAAAGCTGTAACGGATACAGACTATACAGTAAGCAATTCTGCCTTACGAAATGCCATAGATCAAACTTTTCATCTGTCGTCTCATGAAGCCCGATTGCAAGGAAAATTTCCAATAGTCTGGCAAGGCTTAATGGCTTTACAACCTGCCGCCGGACAACTTAATCGCGAGTTTTTCTAGACGATCGCTCTGTCATGTTTCAGTGCTGGTATCGAACTCCGCGCTTTATCCACTTCGGCCACATCCAGATCAGCATAAATAATTCCTGGCGCTAAACCGGCATCGGCCAATATACGGCCCCATGGGTCGATGATCATGGAATGTCCATAGGTTTTACGACCGCCATCATGCTCGCCTGTCTGGGCCGGCGCGATCACATAGGAACCTGTTTCGATGGCGCGGGCGCGCAGCAAAACTTCCCAATGTGCTTCCCCAGTCGGCACGGTAAAAGCCGCCGGAATGGTTAAAACTTGCGCCCCTGCCTGAGCCAATGAACGATATAAATAAGCGAAACGGACATCGTAACAAATTGAATGACCGAGCTTTATTCCATCAATATCTGACAGAACTTTTTTATTACCGCCATCAAACAAATCGCTTTCACGGTATTTGTCACCATTAGGCAAATCAACATCGAAGAGATGAATTTTATCGTAAGCGGAAACGATCTCACCGGACGGAGAAAATAGCATCTGGCGATTGGCCAATTTATCATCGCTGATTTTAATCGAAACCGACCCTGCCAAAATCCAGATATTCAGTTCTTTTGCCAAAGACGAAAGCAGCGGCAACATCGGATGTGTTTCCTGCTGATATGCGGTTTGGAGTTTTACCGCTGGATCGCCGCCAAGACGGTCGATGTTCTCCGGTGTGGCAATCAGCCTTGCGCCCTTGCCCGCCGCTTCACGGATCATAGTCTCAATAGTCTTCATGTTTGCCGCAACGTCAAAAGCGGCAGTAAACTGAATGCAAGCTGTTTTTAGGATTTCATTCATACAGAAAGGAGTTTATCAAGCTCGCCTTTTTCTTCAAGAGCATGAATATCGTCACAGCCGCCGATATGCTTGTCGTCGATGAAGATCTGCGGAACCGAGCGACGGCCATTGGCGCGCGCCTGCATTTTATCACGGGCAGCCTCATCGCCATCGATCTTGTATTCGGTATAATCCACGTCCTTAGAATCCAGCAAAGCCTTGGCTTTTCGGCAATACGGACAATGATCCCATGTGTAAATTTCTACTTTTGGCATATTTCATTACTTCCTTTCAGTAGGAATTAGCATATATCTTAAACTCATGAAATCAACAGATGTTATCATCAGCGGTGGCGGCGTTCCCGGATTAAGCCTTGGCCTAATTCTAGCCAAAGCCGGACTGGATGTTGTTGTTTGCGATCCCTCACCACTCGTCAAACCTGAAAATATTACCTTGTCTGGGCGCACCATTGCTCTCATGGAAAGCAGCCTTGCAGTTTTGGATAAGGCTGGAATTCTGGAGAAAGTCGTAGACACTGCAACCGACTTAAAAACTCTCTCCGTCGTCGATGGCGATTTTCGCAGTGATTTTTCTTCTTCTGAAATAGATATGCCACGCTTTGGTCAGAATATCGCAGTGGGTTTGATGCAGGCCCATGCCGCAGAATTATTGCTACAAGAACCGTCAGCAAATCTATTGCAGGATAAAATTACCGATTTTGAAGTGAATAAAAACATCGTCCAAGCACATTTATCGAATGGCGAGATAATTTCGGCGAAACTTTTGATCGGAGCTGATGGCAGAAATTCGATCGTCCGCAAAAATTCCAACATCGATATCTGGGAACATGATTACGAACAGATGGCGCTCACCGGCGTAATTGAGCACAGCAAAAGCCACAATAATTCCTCGACCGAATTTCATTTCAGCGGCGGCCCGTTTACCTTTGTACCGATGAAAGGAAATCAATGCAGCTTTGTCTGGATGGAAAAAACAGAGGACGCCAAACGCATCCTAAAGTTATCCAAGCCTGAAATAGAAGCGATCATGCAGGAGAGATCACAAAATATCGTCGGAAAAATATCGCTTGCCACCAGCATCGACACCTTTCCGATTAAAATCCAAAATACAAAATCACTGGTCGGAGATCGCATTGCCCTGATGGCTGAAGCCGCGCATGTCCTCTCCCCCATTGGGGCACAAGGCATGAATCTATCGCTGCGCGATGTCGCCTGTCTGGCCGATGTTATTTTAAATGCAGCGCGTATCGGCATTGATTTTGGAAGCAAACAGACATTAAAAAAATATCAGGATGAGCGTTTTGTCGATATTTCATTGCGAATTGCCGGAACCGATGCACTCAATCGTTCTGTTGCCACAGACAGTACTTTATTGAAGAAACTCAAAATCCTTGGCTTCAAAGCAGCGTCGAACATAACGCCTCTCCGATCACTCCTTGTCCACGAAGCTCTCGCCCCGACATCTAGCCTGAGTCAGGCTATATTATCAGCTTTGGAAACGCGGGCCACCGTTAAAACATCGACCCGCGCCGCGCCTGCCGCGTAAAGAATATCCGCACATTCGCCTACCGTCGCGCCCGTTGTATAAACATCATCTATTAGCACGATCTTTTTATCTGTAACGTGTTGAGGATTTTTCTGATCCACTGCAAAAGCACGACTGACATTTTTGTAACGATCCTTGGCCGAAAGATGCCCTTGTACCGGTGTATGCCGTGTACGCTTCAATATATCTGGCGCGTAGTGCAAATTCGTTTCTTTGGCGAGCTTTTGCGCGATCAACGCTGATTGGTTATATCTACGCTTTAAAAGCCGTCGCCAATGCAGCGGCACTGGAACAATCATATCGCAGTCTTCGAGAAAAACTCTACCCGCGACTTTCAGCCAGGGCACGAATGTCAGCGTCAGATGCGTCTGGTCGCCATGTTTAAATGCTAAAATAAGATCGCGGCTGGCATCGTCATAAACCAGCGCCGACCTCGCCCTCTTATAAGGTTTTGGTGATGCCACGCATGAACCGCATTGAAGAGGCCCTTGATCCCTGACCGACAACTCCAAGGGTAATCCACATGCTTCGCAAAATGGATCGGCAACAAAATTCAGGGACTGCCAGGCCTTTGGTGATAGCGCTCCCTGATTCTCAACAACCTCGCCCGACAGGGGACATCGTGGTGGTAAAAGATGAAAAATAAAATTTGATAATATGGACACCGTCAGTCCTCTATATTGTCATATTTAAATAAGTGTTTGTTATTTAAGCCTTTTTTGAGTTTTTAATCCAATTCCACATTCTTGGCTAACTATTTATTTTCATTGCCTTTTTTGGTTAAAATACAGTATCTTAGAGGTCTCATTAACTTTTTGTTGGGCAAGCATGGGCAGGTCTATCCTCACATCGCTGAAATCAGGTCATCGTAAGGCTATAGGCTTGGTGAAAGATTCCGTTGCGCCTCCTCAACAGGCGAGCGAAGCTTCTAAACGCGCTATTCGTGCAAAATTCAAAGACGAGCGTCTGAAGCTTTTAGAAAATGTTCCATCGCATATCATTAAAAAAGCATGGTTTACGATGTCACATTTGCTGCTCGATGACGGTGCGCATGTGATAGACGCGGGCTGTAATGACGGGGCTATGACATATGCTATTTCTTCATTATTTCCGAATGTAAAAGTTACTGGAATTGATCTGGACGGACAAACACTTGCGGCTGCAGAGCAAAATTATCAGCGCGAGAACCTGGATTACCGCCGCGCCAATCTCTTCGAAAGCTTTGCCCAACAAGGCAGCGTCGATGCGATCATAAATTCCTTTGTCCTTCACGAAGTTTATTCCGAATCTCTTTATAATGAACGCCTCATTTCCAAACTCCTCGAGCGTCAATACGAAGCGCTGAAGAACAACGGATATATTCTGATCCGTGATTACGTTCTTCCCTCTTCCGGCGAATATGTCCTGATCGAATTGAAAGACAAAGGCGCCTCGAGTGATGATATTGAAAAAATGTCCGAAGCGGATTTCCTGATCTGGTATTCCGAACATGCCCGCTCCAAACACGAATTTGACGCCGCTGGCTTCTTTATCGAGGAACTGCCACCGAATTACCCCGGCACGCGCCTCTTCCGCCTGCCGATCAAATGGGCATATGAATTTATTCTGCGAAAAGACGATCGTCAGAAATTACGCGAAAATCTTAGCAAGGAATATGCTTTCTACACTGAAAAAGAATTCCGCCGCGAGCTGGCAAGTTTTGGTGCGCGCGTTGTCTATACCGCGCCGCATTGGGATGAAGGTTTCATCAAGACACGCTATGATGGCAAAATCCGCATGTACCGCGAAGACGGCACTTCTCTGGGCCCACCCCCGACAAGCTATATTATTGTCGCCCAAAAAGTAGCTGAAAACACCAGCCAAATTCTACAGGAACGCCGTGCGTCTCGTGGCAAGACCGGCAAAATTCATCTACAATCCGTTCGTGATGAAAAAAGTGGCGAGATTACTGATATAGCCAGCCGGGACATGGAAATCGCCGAGATTATTCCCTACCGCGTAACACCGGAAGGCCAATTAAAAATCTACCTTCATGAAGCGCTGCCACGCGGTCTTGTCAATTCAGTGCCCCGTATAGGCAAGAATCTTGATGGACGAAAATGGTCGGGCCATATGACCGAAGTCATGGCAATGCCGCTGGAAAATATCCGTGGCTATGTTGATCATCCGGTTAATGAATTCCAGAAATTTGCCGTCAAGGAAATTGGTATTAGACCATCACTCGATGCGTCATTGCAAAAAGGTCCCGGCTTTTATCCTGATCCGTATCGTATCGATGAACGCATTGAGACATGGTATTACCGCGTTGAAGATCATCATCCGACTTTCGAGCCTAAGAACATGCTCTATGATCTGGAAGGCTTCTCAAGCAAAGGCCAAATCCGTGAATTTGATGCGCAAGCCATTATGAATGCGATCACGGTTGGATATCTACCGTCTTCACGCCTCGAACCCCAATTACTGGCTCTCCACCAAATGCTAAAAATCCCGACAGAAGTATGGGAAGATTTACCAATCCATTTGAGCGAAATTCCGGCTGAAGAAGTCGAGGACATGACCAGTATCGTCAAACAAATGACGCTTAGCGACAATCGCTTTAAAAACATCAAGGGCTCAGCCGGTAATATCCGCCTCGTTCAATCGGTTTTTGTCGATGAAGGCCGCGATCAGGGCGGCGGCATGACCAATCTCGCGGCGCGCGACATGGAATTTATCTATCAGGAAGATAATACGGTTAACACAGCAGTCGTCCTTCCGCTCGTTAAAGACCTTCAAGGCGAGGTTCTGGCGGGCATCGTTTCTGAATATATGCCCGTGCCTCAGCGCTACAAGGGGACCGGCCTGCTTCCAACATTACCAAGCTTTACCCTGCCGAAAGAAGTCACCGATGTTGACGCGGCGCGCCGTTACATCGCAGATAAATTTATGGTCGATGCTAAATTTGTCGCCCGCATGGGGGAAAGTTATTACACTCATGTCGGCATGACGCCGCACCGTATTTATCCATTTGTTGTGACGAATATACGCGGCGCGTCTTCCGGCGGACGCACACATGGCGTGGCCAGCCTAACCCCCCTCTATAATCTCTGGAAAATGCTATACTGGGATAATTCAGACAGCTTTATGAAGACAACGGCAATGGCTTATAAAAACCTTTGTCAGGACAGCGATTTAAGCGTCCGCTGGGATTTCGATGTTAAAACGGCAGGTTCGAATATGGGACGTGTCTCCAATAGCGAGTATTCAAGCGGCAGCGAATATAGCCCCTCCTCTTCCAATGCCGTTATTCTTCCACTATCAGGCATGCAGAGCTCGACAGACGAATCTGAAGTTTCTGCCGATAGCAAAACAAGTCGCGGCGATAAAGGCAAATTATCCGGCACGTCAGGCTTCGGCGGCCCTAATGACGACGTGATGGGTGGTGATTTTAAATCAACCAATTTGCGCGAAGGCCCATCCTTGATTAACCTCCCCGCTCCGCGCGCGAAATAGGCAATCTTGAGGCGACTTTTGCCTAAAGCTGTTCTATATAACTTTTATGTCAGAAATATCCGTCTTTAACCGCGATCATGTACGCCAGCGCCGCAGCCGCGCTTTACCGACATTTACCGAGCATAATTTCCTGTTTGACTGGGCAGCAAGTCAGATTGAAGATCGCTTACAGGATGTTAAAAAGAATTTTCCAGTCACTTATGCTATCGGCAATCGCGTGCCTGAGAATTTTTGGGCGCGATTAAAAAATCAAAAGCAAATTGAAACATTGGTTATTTGCGACAATGTCAAAGGCGATATTATTTCGGATAGCGAGATATTGCCGTTTCAGGAAAATTCAGCAGATTTAATCGTATCGATCCTTGATCTCCACACTGTCAACGACCTGCCAGGTACGCTGACACAGATCAAAAGAAGCCTGAAACCAGACGGACTTTTTATCGCCTGTATGATGGGCGGCGAAACACTATATGAACTTCGTGAAAGCCTGATGCAAACCGATATTGAAATGACATCGGGTGCCAGCCCCCGCGTTGCTCCTTTTGCAGACACGCAAACCGCCGGTGCCCTGTTGCAACGCGCAGGTTTTGCCTTGCCGGTTGTCGATTCTGAAATTATTCGCGTTTCTTATCTGACGATGTTTAATTTAATGGCCGATTTACGCGGTATGGGAGAAAGCAATAGCCTTTCCGCGCGCAAGAAAACCTTTACCCCTCCCGGATTTTTTATCCGCGCTGCCGAATATTATCAATATCACTTCCCTGAAAGCGATAACCGCGTAACGGCCAGCTTTGAAATTATCTTTATGATTGGCTGGGCCCCTCATGAAAGCCAGCAAAAACCGCTCCGTCGCGGCAGCGCAGAACATAGCCTTACGGAATTTCTGAAATGACCGTTCATATCGTTCCGACATTGAAGGATAATTATACTTATATCATAGAGCAGTATGAGAACCTTATTATCATCGACTGCGGCGACGCTGGCCCTGTCATCGAATTTCTCAAACAAAACAAACTAACGCCATCTCACCTTCTATGCACCCATCATCATGGAGACCATATTGACGGCCTGCCTGATTTAAAGATCGGCTATCCCGATATGAAAATTTATGCGCCGGAAAAAGATTTATATCGCATTCCACATGCGGGTCATGCATTAACCGCCAATCAAAAAATCGTTATAGGGGGCATGCAAGTCGAATGCATCGAAACACCCGGCCATACGAAAAACCATCTATGCTTCTATATCCCATCTTTAAAATCTCTCTTTACCGGCGATGCCTTATTCTCTTTAGGATGCGGCAGATTGTTCGAAGGCACACCAGAAGATTTATTTCATTCCATGCAGAAAATAAAATCCTTGCCGGACGACACGATGCTTTATTGCGGACATGAATATACGCAAACCAATTGTCGCTTTAGTTTGTCGGTCGAACCTGAAAATGCCTGTTTGATTACTAAAATGAAGCAGATCGAGGAATTAAGATCGGCCGGGAAAGCCACACTTCCGGTTTCCTTAGCCGAAGAAAAATCAAATAATCTATTTCTCCGGGAAGAGAGCATAGAAAAAATCGCGCAGCTGAGACAACTGCGCGATCAATTCTGAAATATTTAAAAATATTTTATTCTTCACCACCGGATTGGGGCTGTCCACCGCCTTGCGGTCGACGCATCGGACGGCGCTGGAAGCCGCCACTGCTGCCTTGACGCGGCTGTGCTGAACGATGCTGTTGCGGACGATCATTATTGCCGGAAGCTTCCGACATATTTCCTGCATTGTCCTCATCGCCGCTATTGCCACCAATAAAATCAGGAAGGCCACCACCGCCCGGACGGCGGTTGGATGAACGGTGCGGAGGAATTGGAATTGGACGCTGCGCCATGTCGTCACGCTCGCTGACCGCAATTTCGATTTCCAGACGCGCCGCTACTTTACGAAGCTCATGCGTTGCTTCTTGAAGACGCTCGCGCGCTTCCTGATTTTTCTTTTGACCGCTCCAGCTTTCATAAGCCTTGATGCAGTCATCGGCAGCTTCTTTTAAACGGGTTTCAATTTCGTCCATCTTAAAATCCTTATATATCTGCCTTTTCAGGCGAAGGGCGTACACTACTCACTTGTAAGCTCGCGGTCAATCAAGTTGATGAACCATTTCGCTATTCATGCCTTAAGCCTTTGATTAGCCAGCGACCCAGCCGCCATCGATCGAGAATGCGGAGCCTGTAACATTTTTAGCAGCATCGGATGAAAGATAAACGACCATCTCGCCAATTTCTTCAGGTTTCGTGAATTGTAGCTTTGCCTGCTTTTCCGACAGCATTTCATTGGCGATTTCATCCGCAGATTTGCCTTCTTTCGCAGCCTTGTCATCAATCTGTTTTTGCACTAGTGGCGTTAGCACCCAGCCCGGGCAAATCGCATTACAGGTAATATCGACATCGCCCGTTTCCAAGGCAACGACCTTGCTCAAACCGATAACGCCGTGCTTGGCTGCCACATAAGCAATTTTCTCTTTCGAAGCAACCAGACCATGGGCAGAGGCGATATTGATGATGCGTCCGAAATTACGTTTGCGCATACCGGGGAGCGCGGCTTTCACACCATAAAAAACGCCGGACAGATTAGTATCGATTACTGCTTGCCATTTCTCGACCGGAAAATCTTCGGCTTTCGAGGTAAACTGGATGCCCGCATTATTGACGAGAATATCGAGGCTCCCCATTTGCTTTTCAGCTTCCTGTACCATTTTCTCAACGGACTCATATTTAGAAATATCGGCCTCTAAAAAAATACATTTAACGCCGTAATCTTTTTCGATACCGGCACGTTCTTTTTCAATTGCATCCTTATCGCCAAAGCCATTGATAACGATATTACAGCCTTTGGACGCCAGCACTTGCGCGATGCCTAAACCTATACCGCTGGTAGATCCTGTAATAAGGGCAACTTTATTTTTTAGCGGCATTATTCATTTCCTTTATTGATTTTGAAAAAATTGGCAGCGGCATTTTTATGCGCTTCTTTTTTGGTAATTTCGGCTTCCGCACGCGCGATCTCTGACTTCAGATTTTCGATATACTCTTTCAGTTCATCGATGGAATAATTATCCAGCGATTTGAGTATTTTCTTGGGCTTGCGGGGATCGAGGTCGTCTTCAAACATAGGGTGTAAATTAGGCTGCCCTTCGGTTTAAGGCAATGGAGAGACTTAATCTGATTTTTATTGACATAATTATTCGGTTTCTATTATTGAGATATATGCGTTTTTCTCTTCTAACCCGCTCACGCGAAGATTTTATTAATGCCGGTATCGGTTTTGGTGAAGCGTTCAAAAGCCAATGCCAAGACGAAAACCCGTGGGTTGTTGCCCTTAATGGCAGCATGAATACCGGAAAATCCTTGATCGCGCTTGCGATAGATAAAGCTTTTCGTCCCGAAGAATATCCGGAAGGCATTACAAAACGCCATTCCGCAGATCGTCTATATCCAAAAAAAGGACAAGAAACCGACTTTCCTGTCAGCTTTGACAATTATGTCGGCGAGGTTTTTGCAACCAGGGAAAGACTTGATAACGCAATAGCCGACTTCGCGAGAGATTGTCCCCATTCAAAAGTTTTAATCGCTTCAAATATAAGACGGACGCATAGCGAACATTTTAATTACAATGCACAGGGATTGAATTCAGATCTTCTGAACATGAATATAATAGTGACCTGTAAATCATCGGGCCCCTTTTGGCGAAACATGAATATAACGGTTGAGCATGAGCCTCTCATAAAAGCGCTTCAAAGCTATTTACCCGCCCTTACTGTTATTTCATAAAAAGCTTTTAAAACAGAGCCTTAGGAACCGGCATAATAAAGCTGGATATCAAGCGTCTTCTTGGCTATAAAGAACGTATTCCAGACATGGTTGATGATTTAAACCATGGCGACCCACGAAAAAAAGTGGATCGGCAAAAGGATCAATTTATTCAAAACGGAGCTTAAGATATGGCGATTGCACCACAGCCGAAACCGATGAAACCAAAAGCGACAGCCGTGTGGCTGGTCGAGCATACCGCGCTGACCTTCGAACAGATCGGCGATTTTACCGGTCTTCACTCCATCGAAGTGCAAGCTTTGGCCGATGAAGAAGTGGGTCGCGGCATTATCGGCGAAGACCCGATTAAAAACGGCGAACTGACGCTGGAAGAAATCGCAAGATGCGAAAAGGATTCCGATAACCGTTTAAAAATGAGCAAAGACGAATTGCCGTCCGTCAAGCAACGCGCCAAGGGTCCTCGCTATACGCCGGTTTCCCGCCGCAACGACAAGCCGGATGCGATTGCTTATATCCTCAAAACAAATTCGGAAATTTCCGACGCGCAAATTTGCAAACTGGTCGGCACGACCAAGCCGACAATCCAGTCGGTGCGTGACCGTTCCCACCCTGCCTCTTCCACGATGCGTCCGCGCCATCCGGCAGAGATTGGCCTGTGTACATACGAAGAATACGATAAAGCGTCTCGCAAAGGCCTGAAGGCTCAAGGTAAAGATCCTGACGCCGAACAAGCCAAACGCGTTGCCGAACTAACTAAGCAACAAGATGCCGATTATGCCGCGCAACAGGAAGCGGACGAAAAGAAATCCTCGGGCGGCTTCGACTTCTCGAACTTCTTTAAGGGTTCAGGTACGAATTAAGTTAAAAAACATCAATAATTTAGCCCCTCCTTCGAGGGGCTTTTTATTAAGTTTGTAATTTAAAAATAATTATGTTTTTTTACATAAAATTAAATATTGCAGGAGATTTAAATGTTAACAGTTGTAATCAAAGGATCTAATAATGAAGTTGACGAAATCTCAAGAGATCTCCAGACAGAATTTAAGAGTATCACTTTTTTGATGGCTCCCAACATGACAAAAGTCTCGGTAAACGAACAAAGCGTATCCACTTTAAGAGAATATTTTAGTCAAAAGGGTAAGTTTACGGAACAAGATGACGAAGGCCTGATAGTCGATCTAACTATGCCATCTTTCTTGTCAGATTATTCTTCGCCTACCTCAGTGAGCGCCAACGCCACAGAAAGTCCAAGTAGCCAACAAACTTCAAGTTTGCCCATGGAAAGCAGCGGCAGTAGCGCTACAACTCAAACAAGCGATCAAAAAGGCGGCAGCACAGGCAGCACAGCTAGTCAATCTTCTAAGCCAGCGCATTGCCAATTTGAAAGTGCTGCATATGAACAAGCAACTCTGCTTGCAAAAGAGGGAAATAAATATATCAAAGAAGTTCGGCAAGCTCCGCCCGTTTTGCCAATAATTCACGCAAAATGTCACGGTTATTCAGGAAGAATGGCCATTCCAGCGTCACTCCAAGAAGAAATAGCACCTTGTCCTTTAAAAGACGGTCCCAAAGTTTAAATGCCATCAAATTAAAAACCGGCTGGGATTTCTCCGCAGCCGGTTTTGTTTTGTGTGAACCTTGGGCCGTCACGAAGCCTGGCGTATGCCTTCAATCTCTTCCTTGATGGAGAGTTTTCGTTTTTTCAATTCAGTAATTTTATGATCGGATGATGCAAAACTCCTCTGCTCTTCCAGCAACTCTGCTTCGACAGCGGCTTTCCTTGATAATAGGGCTTCAAGACGGGACGCAGGAACAGAATTACGAAGAGCAAGGCTCATGGGTATCTCCTTTGGTTTATGTTTTGAATAGGTAATGGTACCAGCCTGAGCCCCGAAATGCCGAGAACTTTTTAGTTAAGACATTTCAGAAAACCCGGTTCTCTTTAAAAACAAAAGCTTGCATCCTGCTGAGTGGAGTCAGCTAGGCCAAAAACTTTCAAATTTCAGAGAGACTCGGATTTAAAAACCGAACACCATTCTTTAATTATGACATTTGAAGGGTTAAATTTTCCTTAAACCAGTTTCTTTACACCGTAAATTTTACGCCCTGCGCCAACGGTAAATTCGACGAGTAATTAATAGTCTGCGTTTGGCGGCGCATGTAGTTGCGCCATGAATCCGAACCGCTTTCACGCCCGCCGCCGGTTTCTTTCTCCCCGCCGAATGCGCCGCCGATCTCTGCGCCGGATGTGCCGATATTCACATTGGCGATACCGCAATCACTGCCCGTGGCTGACAAAAACAATTCTGCTTCGCGAACGTCGAGCGTAAAGATACATGACGATAAGCCTTGCGGCACATCGTTTTGTAATCTGATCGCCTCCTCAAGTTTATCATAGGTCATCACATATAAAATCGGCGCGAAGGTTTCGGTGCGCACAACATCGCTTTGCGATTTCATCCGGATAATTGCCGGACGCACATAATAACCGCCGCTCTCGCTTAGCACCTGCGCGCCGCCCGTGAGAATTTCACCGCCCTGCTCTTTCGCGTTATGAAGCGCAAGTTGCATCGCGTTAAAAGCGGCCTTATCAATCAATGGCCCGACAAGCGTGCCCGGTTCCAAAGGATTGCCAATTGGCAAAGATTCATAGGCTTTCACGAGAGAAGGAATAAGTTTCTTTGCCACACTGTCATGCACGATCAAACGGCGCAGCGTTGTGCAGCGTTGTCCTGCCGTACCGACCGCCCCGAATAATATAGCGCGAACCGCCATATCAAGATCAGCCGAAGGCGCGACGATCATCGCATTGTTACCGCCAAGCTCCAGCAAGGATTTGCCCAGACGTTTGCCGACAACTTCCGCCACCGCCTTGCCCATGCGCGTTGAGCCTGTTGCACTGACCAAAGGAATAGCATGATGCGCAGTCAAGGCTTCACCAATATCGCGCTCACCGATCAATACCTGGCTTAAGTTTTCCGGCGTCTTATTGCCTCGTGAGCGGAAAATTTGCTGCGCCTTGATAAATAAAGACTGACAAGCCAGTGCCGTAAGCGGTGTTTTTTCCGATGGCTTCCAGATCACGCTGTCCCCGCAAATAAAGGCTAGCGCTGAATTCCAGCACCATACCGCCACGGGGAAATTAAACGCAGAAATCACCGCCACAGGACCGAGCGGATGCCAAGTCTCGCGCATATGATGCCCCGGGCGCTCAGAGGCGATCGTCAAACCGTAAAGCTGGCGAGAAAGACCCACAGCGAAATCACAGATATCGATCATCTCCTGCACTTCACCAAGACCTTCGGATAAAATCTTTCCGGCTTCGATAGAAACAAGCTTGCCAAGATCTGTCTTTACCTTACGCAACTCCTCGCCATAGAGGCGCACCAATTCACCGCGAACTGGCGCCGGAACCTGACGCCATTCTTCGAATGCGCTTACGGACTTTTGAACCGCGGTTTCGGTTTCTTCAAGCGCATGGGGCGTCACAGCGCCGATCTCCGACCCATTAATCGGTGAATGCACAATCAAGCTGCCGCCGGTTACGCGGTATAATTCAACACCTAGTTTATGGAGAAGATCATGAGTTTGTTTTTGCATCCGTAATACCCTCTGTTGCCGCCGGAGCTTGCGCCAAACGTGGCTTCAATTCTCCAGCTTCTTCTAAAATAGGGTATGCGATGGCCGCCATCAAGGAGTTGATACGACGAAGGTCGCGGATAATATCCATATGCAAATCAGATGTCGCCAGCGTTTCAGGGATACCCTGCTGCATGCGTCCCATGTGATTGATGGAAGCCTGCATCTCGGCCTGTTTGATCAGCGCCTTGTCCTCAACGAGTTGGCGCGCCAGTTTCGCATCACCGGATATAAACACTGTTTGCGCAAGGCGCATGCTTTCCAGCACAAGCCGGAAAAGATTGTTCAGCTCGATCAAACCTTGCGAAGAAAAATTCTTGCCGTCCTTGGTTTTTTTCTCTGCCATGGCCAGCATGCTTTTATCGAGAATATCCCCGACATGTTCGATATTCGTTGCGAAGGTCAAAACTTGAAAATGACGCTTGGCTTCGGTTGTATTCATGGCTTCCGAACTGAGGCGCACCAGGTAATTCTTGATCGCTTTATAAAGAGTATCAATGGCGATATCCGTCGCACGCGCACGCTCGATCAAAGCGACATCTTTTTTCTGAAAAGCGTTCCATGTCTGGTTGAACATTTGATCAAGCAGATCCGCCATGCGCAAAGATTCCCGCGCCGCATTGGTCAGGGCGACGGTCGGCGTCTCGAGAACTTTCTCATCGAGATATTGCGGCGTTGAAATAGTGTCACGCGCTTCTTTTTTGGGAATGGCAATAGTTACAATTTTGGCGACAATATCAAGCAGTGGCAGAAAGATAATCGCGAGCGCTATATTGAACGCCATGTGAAAATTAACAACCGTGCGTGAATCGGTCAGTTTATGTTCTTTCAGAAATTCCGGCAGGTAGCTGACAAAGCACAGGCTAACCAATACGGCGATCAGGCGCATGATCAAATTGCCGCAGGGAATCCGCGCCGCTTCCGGCGGGTCTTTCAGGGCGGACAGCAAAGGCGCAATCGTGTTGCCAATATTGGCCCCCAGCACCATGATGATTGCCAGCTCGACTGAAATCAAGTCCGTATGCACCATGGACATTAAAAGCAACACAATAGCCAGCGACGAATGGAAAAGCCATGTCAGCAGAGCGCCGAAAATTACAGCCAAAAGCGGATCACCGGATAATGGCTTTAAAATCAATGGCAAGGTTTCGGATTCTTTCAGTGGCGCGGCGGCCCCTTTAATAAGCGCCAGCGCCAGCATCATAAGTCCGAGACCAACCAGAATACGTCCAACCTGACGCATCGGCCCTGACTGGTTTTTTCCGGCATAGAAGAAATAACCGACGATCAGCATCGCCGATGACAGCCATGAAAGATCAAACGTCAAAACTTGTGCGACAATTGTCGTCCCGACATCCGCGCCCAAGACAACTGCCAGACCGGCGGTTGCGCCAATCAGGCCTTGCCCGGCAAAACTGGCGATAATCATCGTCGTCGCAGTCGAGCTCTGCAAAAGCGTAGTGACGCCGATGCCGGCGAAAAAAGCCGAGACACGGTTTTTTGTACTGATGGAAATGGCCCGGCGCAGCTCCACCCCAAAGGCGCGCGTCACGCCATTTCGGACCAATCGAAGGCCGAAAAGCAAAAGGCAGACACCGCCGATGATATGAAGGAGAGTAACGCTGGCCATAATTGATTGTAGTCGGAGGAAAGTAATGGAGAATCGTAACGTTAAAGGCGAGCGATTGCAATTACTTTACAAGATTATTGCTATTAGAAGCCCGATCCGCCCTGCGCCAGATATTCTGCTTCTTCCGCTGTATTTTCGCGTCCTAATACTTCATTGCGATGCGGGAAGCGTCCGAATTGCTCAATGACTTTCAAATGCCGAAGAGAATAATCATAACCGAGCGGATCATCATCCTGCATCGTGGCAAATAATTCGACGCTGCGCTGCTGATCTTCCAGATTCTCGCTGTGTTCGAACGGCAGATATAAAAACCGTCTTTTGTGCGGCACGAGGATTTGATCAAGTCCCAGTGCAATGGCTTTCTTTGAAACCGTCAACGCTTTAGCATCTGTTTCAAAAGCCAGTGGCGAATTCCTGAACATATTGCGCGGAAATTGATCGAGGATAAGGCATAACGCCAGATGGCCATCGGCATCCTGCATCCAGCTATCGTAATAACCTTCTTTTGCCTGCTCGTAGAGCGACAAAAAACGCTCCCTGATTAGACTGTCGAATTCGTCGCTTTTCTGAAACCACTGTACAGGCAATGTTTCAATAAACCAGAAATCCAGAACTTCAGTTTTGGAATCCTTCATGCGGGCTTATTTGCCCTGAGTCAGCTTGTTATATTTTTTCTCATTGCGATCCGCCATAAACGACAATATCGCCGCGGGCAGAAACGGAATAATAAACATGCCTATGGTGAACGGATTCTTCAAAGCTTCCATCAGTCGACCCTCTACATTCGCAACATATAGGATCATGAAGACAACAAGGCCAAGCACGACAAATACAAGGGATACAGCTTTATAGAATTTCGACTTGATCAGAAATTCTTTTGGATTCGTCGGACCTGTTGATTTCGCCATTTGAGCCTCAGTGCTGGTTTTGCCAGATTTTACGCTTAACAGCATACATTATAGCAGCAAAGAACGCCAAAAAGACAATAACCTTTACTCCCATACGTTTCCTTTGTTCCATCTCAGGCTCGGCGGCCCAGGTCAGGAAATGCGAAACGTCTTTGGCATACTGATCGACCGTTTGCGGCGTTGCGGTATCTTCGTATGGAACCTGACCGTCAGAAACGAGCGGCGGCGCCATTGCGATGATATGGCCGTCCTTTGCTTTATTATAGTGCTGGCCTGCCATAAGGGTCGTACCTTCCGGCGGCTCTTCATATCCTGTCAAAATCGCATAGACATAGTCCGCACCGCCGTGACGGGCTTTGGTAATCAAGGATAAATCGGGCGGCAGCGCACCATTATTGGCGAACATCGCAGCCTTGTCATTGGCAAACGGTTTTTTGATCCTGTCAGATGGTCGTCCCGGACGATCGAACATATCGCCTTCATCGTTCGGGCCGTCAGTGACGGTTACTTCCGCGGCGATTGTCTTGAGTTGTGCATCGGAATAGCCGAGTGCGCCAAGATGACGGTAATACATTTTATCGAGGCCGTGGCATGCCGCGCAGACTTGTTTGTAGACAAGGAAACCGCGTTGCAGCGCCGCCTTGTCATAGGTTCCGAATGGGCCATTGAACGACCAGTCCAGTTCCGGCAGATGAGGCTTGGCTCCTTCGGCTGCGAGAACAGGCGATGCCAGCGCAGCTAAAACAGATAATGTCAGGATTGATTTTTTAATCATTTGTTTTCTCATTTATTCTGCAGAACGGCTTCATGAATACTCGCTGGCATAGGCTTTGCCACTTCGTGCCTGTTAAGCCATGGAATGATGGCAAGGAAAAACCCGAAATAGTATAAGGTCAGCAATTGCGACATATGCGTTGTCGTAATCGGACCGAGCAGCGGAACATCCGGCATCATACCGCCCAGCTTGCCAAGGCCGAACACTGCCACGACCAGCGCGATTAATGCCACGCGGTAGATCGGACGATAGACAGCACTGCGAACCGGATGGGAATCCAGAAACGGCAGAACGAACAGGATCGCGATAGAGCCAAACATCGCCAGAACGCCGCCCAGCTTGGCTTCAATGATCTTGATATCGGTCAAAGGTATGTGAAACTCCGGATAGAACGCACCAACCAGACCAACCAAGGCCAGAAGACCGCCAACAGCCAAAGCCGCAAGATTCTTTTTATCGAAGTAATCGGATTTTTTGAAGAACACTTCGAAACCGTAATAGACGATACCGGCAAGCCCCACGATCATGATCGGATTGATATCGAAGTTGATCGCGCGCAGCATCGCGTAGAACGGCAGGAAGTACCATTCAGGAACGATATGCGCCGGCGTTACCAGCGGATTGGCCGGAATATAATTATCGGTGTGACCAAGGAAGTTCGGGAAGAAGAACGTCGCCAGTACAAAGAAGATCAGGAACACCAAAATTCCGAAACTGTCTTTAATTGTATAATAAGGATGGAACGGCACCGTATCCTGATTGCTCTTTACGTCGATACCGGTCGGGTTGTTCGATCCAGTGACATGAAGCGCCCAGATGTGAAGCCCGACAACCGCACATATCACGAACGGCAACAGGAAATGCAGCGAGAAGAAACGGTTCAATGTTGGATTATCGACGGAGAAGCCGCCCCACATCCATTCAACGATTCCCGGGCCGACAAGCGGAATCGCCGAGAATAAATTCGTAATAACGGTCGCGCCCCAGAAGCTCATCTGGCCCCATGGTAGAACATAGCCCATGAATGCGGTCGCCATCATTAAAAGGAAAATCAAAACACCGAGCATCCAAAGCAATTCGCGCGGGCGCTTGTAAGAGCCGTAATACATTCCGCGGAAAATATGGATGTACACCGCAATAAAGAAGAACGATGCCCCGTTCATATGTATGTAGCGGATCAGCCAGCCGTAATTGACGTCGCGCATGATACGCTCGACCGAGTCAAAAGCGAGGTGAGAGTTGGCGACATAATGCATCGACAGCGTAATGCCAGTGATGATCATCGTCACCAGCATCACCATGGCAATCGCGCCGAAATTCCAGAAATAGTTGAAATTCTTCGGTGTCGGAAATACGCCGTATTCTTTCGTCAGCATGGAGAAAATCGGCAAGCGCTGATCGACCCATTCGATAACGGGATTTTGGAAGGCGACGCGGTCGTGTTCGTGAGAGCTCATAATCTTATTCCTAAATTCTTATCCAACGCGGATCAGCGTATCGCTGACAAATGTGTAATTCGGCACTTCGAGGTTTGTCGGCGCAGGGCCTTTGCGAATACGGCCTGACGTATCATAGGCCGAACCATGGCAAGGACAGAACCAGCCATTATAATCACCCTTCACTTCGCCTGTTTTCTGGCCGAGCGGTACGCAGCCAAGGTGCGTACAGATCCCGATCATAATCAGCCATTCCGGCTTTTTCACGCGATCTTTGTCTTCTTGCTTGTCGCGAAGCGTCGTTACATCGACCTCTTCTGCGGCTTTAATTTCTTCTGGTGTGCGGTGACGAATAAAGACAGGTTTGCCGCGCCACATAACCGTAACGGCTTGTCCCGGCTGAATAGATTTCAGATCGACCTCGACAGTAGACAACGCCAAAGTATCTTGCGCCGGATTCCACTGGTCGATAAACGGCCAGGCAACGGAACCCGCGCCAACGGCAGCCATGGCTCCGGCGGTCATGAAAAGGAAGTCGCGGCGCGTGCCGCCTTCTGAATTGTCGGAATTATCAATGCTCATTATATGTGCTTCACAGGTGAGTATTAGCGTTATCGAATTGTATACTTGAAAAGGAGCGCCGTGACAATCCGCCGCAGCCCCGTATTCCCCGCCCTTTTGCCGCCGGAATCGTTTATTGTCAAGAAGATGACACCCTCTTGACATAAAAAACTTAAAAGAACATTCTGTCGGGCATGATCCTTGCCGCTTATCAACCAGATATACCCCAGAATGTCGGGGCGCTGATGCGCCTCGCAGCCGGTTTTGACGTTTTGCTCGACCTGATCGAGCCCTTCGGCTTTCCATGGGATGAGCGTAAAATCAAGCAATCGGCTATGGATTATTACGATGCCGTCAAAATGCGCCGCTATAAAAGCTGGAATAATTATACAGAGTCCAATCGAAATAGCCGGATTGTCTTAATGACCACCAAGGCGGCCATGCCGTATACAGATTTCAAATTCCAGCATAATGACATCCTTCTTTTGGGCCGCGAAAGCTCCGGCGTGCCCGACGATGTTCATAACCATGCCCATGAGCGTATCTATATACCCATGAGCCCGAAAATCCGTTCCTTCAACGTCGCTATGTCCGGCGGTATTGCCTTGGCCGAAGCCATGCGACAGATCAATATTAACAAATCTATTGGGTAGACACATGTACCACGAAGAAGAAGCCGAAAAACAAAAGAAACGCCCGCATGTTCCGATTATGAGAATAACGATCAGCGAACATTTTGAAAATATAATGAATGGCGACACCGCTCTCAAAGTCGATTCTGATTATAAGAGCATGGAAGATTCGCTGAACATGAGGAAAAGACAATTATCTTTCCCATTTATTTAAATCCCTTCCTGATCCAAGAGCGCTCAAATTTTTCGAGCGCTTTTTTGATGTCGGGACCTGGCCTCATGCCCTGATTGATTAAATCCTGCCCACGCAATGGCATGACTGGCCGCGCCACCGATCTTAAAAATGAAATCCATTTTCGCCCTGCCGTAATGCTTACCTCGTCCAATAACAGGCGCGATATCAGGACCAGTTCTGCGGCCTCATGTCCGGCACGGTAAAGTAAAACTTTAAGTTCACGTTCTGAAATTTCCTTGAATGTTTTTAAATAAAAAATCACTTCATTAATAAGTTTTATCTGTTTGTTTGATAAGCGTAATTGATTTTCGATACGCTCCGCGCCTGTTTTAGAAAACCCCGACAGATTGAGAAGGCCGGTTGATATATTTCCCGCGCGCTGATTATCCAATTTACGAATGTAAGAAAAATAACTGGCGTTAAATTTTTTATTATATAATTCAACCAAGATTTTGTTTTCAAACATTAAACCAAAGATTTCAGGCTTTGGACTTAATAAAATTTTTAAAATCTCTTGCGTAACGCGTTCTTTTGAAAGCGTTTTTAAATTTCGTGCAGCACCGGTACAAGCTGCCAAGGCTTTTGCATCCGGCTTGCCTTTGCCGTACCATGCATGGAAACGAAAAAAACGCAGGATGCGCAGAAAATCTTCCTTAATCCGCGTTGCCGGATCGCCGACGAAAATGACTTTGCGCTTTTCAAGATCTGCAAGCCCTCTGCTGAGCGGATCGAAGATATTACCTTTGATATCGGCTAGCAGCGTATTCATCGTAAAGTCGCGCCGCCTCGCATCTTCCAGCCAGTCATCCGTATAGGACACTTTGGCGTGACGGCCATCGGTATCGATATCGCGCCTCAATGTCGTAATCTGAATCGGCACGCCTTCGATGACCGCCGTCACCGTTCCATGCTCGATACCGGTGGGCACGACTTTAACACCCGCAGTTTTCAATTTGGCGCTCACCTGCTCCGGCGTCCAGATCGTCGCCAGATCGATATCCGATACAGACTCTTTCAAAAGCACATTACGGACGCAGCCGCCGACAAACAGGATTTGCAGCCTTTTTTTATCTTCCTGAAGAATATCGAAAATGCGTCGCACCGCTTTCGATGCCATCAAGCCACTAAGTTTTATTTTTTTGACAGGCTTCATGAAGCTTGTCCTAATTCATGAAATCTATCGCCGAGCATAATCCCGAGCTTCCCGTTTCGCTCGACCGATTTTTCGGCGAGCTGATAAAAAACATTGCGCCCAATCCTCGCCATCAATCCGTCCCTAACCTCGATATAAGGAACGCCGTCTTTCAAAATAAAACTTTTCCGGTCATCGAGAATGACCTCTTCGCCAAAATTCGTTTTTAAAACCAGATCTGCATCTTGCAACTCGTAGCTGGTAACGACGAAGGGCACGTCTTCGACATCGATTCCGTAAATATCCGCTGGCGGCGCTTTGAGCCAATAGCGCCCGTTTTCGTCCCGCGAAAGACCTTTTCCGGCAAATTTTCCGCTTCCCGCTCCGGCAAAGAGCTTTGAAATACGCTCATTTTTAATCGGCCCGACACCCATGGCCGGATCGTGGCAATACCAATGCCCATCGCGATCAATGGTAAAATGGAAGCCGTTTTCCATTTTCACGTCATGGTTATAGTTTTTGAATGGGATATCTTCTTTCTGCATGCCCTCTACCATAACAAATATGTTAGGAATGGTAATCAACAAAAAGGACCGATAATGACCGCTTCCAATACCGCCATTGCCGAAAAACTCCTGAGCGATGCCAGCGAAGATTTCACCTTGATCCGCAAAGAGATAGCCAAGGTTATTTTCGGTCAGGATGACGTAATTGAAAAAACGCTGATCACTATTTTAGCGGGTGGGCATGTTCTTTTGATCGGCGCGCCCGGTTTGGCCAAAACGCTTCTCGTAGATACGATTGGCAAAGTGCTTGGCCTGTCCACCAGCCGCATTCAGTGTACTCCGGATTTGATGCCCTCCGATATCCTCGGCACGGAAGTTTTAGAGCAATCCGAAAACGGCAAGCGTGATTTCCGTTTTGTCGAAGGTCCGGTTTTTACCCAGCTTTTAATGGCCGATGAAATCAACCGCGCCTCCCCGCGCACGCAATCGGCGCTATTACAGGCGATGCAAGAAAAACATGTCACGATAAACGGCCATGCTCATGCTCTGCCCTCTCCATTTCATGTCCTTGCCACGCAAAACCCGATCGAGCAGGAAGGCACCTATCCAATGCCGGAAGCGCAGCTTGACCGCTTTTTGATGCAGGTCGATGTTTCTTACCCGTCATTGGAAGCAGAGCGCAAAATGCTTGTTGTGACGACATCGACCAAAACCGAAACGGTTGAAAAAGTCATCGATGCCGACCGCCTTGCCGATTTGCAAAAACTGGTGCGCGATATTCCGGTTGGCGAACAGATTGTCGCCGCGATTTTGAAATTAATCCGCTCGCTTCGCCCGGATGATGAAAACGCCTCTGCCGATATTAAAAAATATGTGGACTGGGCCCCGGGGCCGCGCGCGGCGCAATCCCTGATGCTGGCCGTAAAGGCACGCGCTTTACTTCAGGGACGCGGCACACCGTCCATCGACGATGTCATCGACCTCGCGCACCCGATTTTGAAACACCGCATGGCGCTGAATTATCATGCAAGGGCGGATGGCATCAGTCTCGACAGCCTCATCGACACATTGTCCCGCGATTTATAAAAGAAATGGAATTTCCTTTTTTCCAGCATAAGCGGGAAACACCTGCTTCGCTCCGGCAAAAAGCAGAAATGCTTTTGGCGCGGGCGCTGGATGAATCTCGCGAGACAAAAGGCAGTTTTATGTCAGGTGAAAACCGTTTGAAACGCGCCGGTTTCGAAGGTGATTTTCGGCAATACCGTCCATACAATGACAGCGACCGCCCCCAAGATATAGACTGGAAACGCTCCGCCCGATCGGATGATATTTTAGTTCGCGAGCGTGAAAAGAACCAGCAACGCCTTCTCGATCTCTATATCCAAAATTACAAAGGTATGCATTTTTCTTCATCGCCAAAACTTTCAACGAAATACGAGATCGCATCCCTGCTCGGCCTTTCTTTAGGTCTATGGTCTGCAAAACATCATAACCCTATACGCTTTTGGGGCGAAAAAACGTCCGTCGATGATCTTGCCGATATAATGCTGGATCAAAATAACCCGCCTCTTCCCGAATGGACCAAAGATTCTATTACCGTTCTAATCGGTGATTACACTGACCCGATTGAAAATATCGAAAAGACATTATCTGCGCTTTCGGCCAATATGGTTTTATTTTTTCAAACCCTCGATCCTGCAGAAGTGGAATTGCCTTTCGAAGGCCGCCATATATTTGAAGACGGAAATAACAAGATTACCGTCAATTATGTAGAAGGCCTTCGCATAGATTACCAATCCGCGCTGAATACCCATATTGAAAACATCAAAAACTATTGCCGTCGCCATAACTGGCATTACCAGCTCGTCCGCACGGATCAGGATCTGGCCCCGATATTGAACCTGGCTTTGGCCGCTATCGGGGATGAACGATGAGCGGTTTTCCTTTTGCCTTTCTAAACCCATGGATATTGACAAGCCTCGCCGCGTTGCCGGTCTTGTGGTTTATCCTTCGCTTTATGCCGCCATTGCCAAAGAAAACATTTTTACCGACAGCTCGTTTTCTTATCGGACTTTCTAATAACCAGACGACACCCGATACCGCGCCATGGTGGCTGATCCTGCTTCGTCTTTTAATTCTCGCCTGCTTAATCTTTGCTTTTGCCGCGCCTGTTTATAATCCACAAAAACCGTCGGATAGCTCAGGCCCTTTACGCCTTGTTTTTGATAACGGCTGGGCCTCGGCGCAAGTATGGGACAAGCAAACCGCCAAGGCCGATGAAATCTTGCAAAACGCCGCAAGCGCCAACCGTCCTGTACAGCTTTTATTTACCGCGACGAAGAACGATAATAGTTTTATCCGCGCAGATCAGGCCTTGGCGCGTATTCGCTCCGCCGAACCGCAAAGCTGGCCTGGCGACCCGCTTTCCTTGTCCAATAAAGACAAAGCTGAAACAATCTGGATATCTTCCGGCATCGCCGAAAACGAATTTTATAAAGCCGCAGAAAATTTTGCCAAAAATGGCTTGACTGTTTACATGCCGGAAATGAAAGACCGCCCAGCCCTGCTCCGTAAAGCCGATGCGCCGAATTCCGTTATTTCTGTTGAAACTATTTCAGGCAGCGGCGAAAAATCCATCAATCTTCAGGCTTTCGATGCTAAGGGCAAACTTATCAACCAGATGAGAGCCGACGTGACAGGCCAATCCGGCGGTATGGATATTATCGACGATGCCAATTTATTTACCGGCAAAACAATATATCAATGGAAAGCGCCGTCCGTTGCCGGTACGGGCGGCGTTTATCTTGCCGATATTTCAAAAGGCAACGCATCGATCGGTATTGACTCTAAAACCACGCCTGGCTCGCCCGATTTTTCTGATGCATCTTTTTATCTCTCACGCGCACTTGAAAATGTCGCAAAAATTGAAAATGGCTCTATCGACGATTTGATCAAAAAAAATGTGCCTGTTATACTGTTGCCGGATATTTCCAGCTTTTCACCACAAACATTGACCGCGCTGGAAAAATGGATTGAAGCGGGCGGCATATTATTACGTTTTGGTGGCAACAATATGAGCGAAGCCGATAACGCGCTCGTTCCTGTGCCACTTAGGACGGGCCTGCGCTCCCTCTCCGGCGATATGACATGGACGAAAGCTTTAAAACTTTCCGAATTCACGAAGAGCAGCCCTTTTGCCGGAATGGCGCTGCCGGATGTCACGGTCGAAAAACAACTTCTGGCCGAGCCATCTGCTGATCTCGATAAACATGTCTGGGCCAAATTGTCGGATGGTACGCCGTTTATCACGGCAAAACCCCAAGGCAGTGGCATGATCGTGCTGGTCCATTCAACCGCAACGCCGGACTGGTCGGATTTTGTTTTATCCGGTTTTTATGTGACTTTCCTGAAAGAAATTCTTGAACTTTCTTCCCTGCCAGATAAATCGATCACCTCTTCCGCCTCGCTGCAACCCTCTTCGGTTTTCGATGGATGGGGACGCCTCATCAGACCTTCAGGCGATATCCGCAGCATGACAAGAAACGAACTTACAACCTTATTACCTTCCGAAAAAAATCCACCCGGTATTTATACAGACGGCGTTCGCAAATTTGCCTTTAATCTCGGCGACCGCCTGCCGCCACTCGATGCCATCGGCGCCTTGCCTGCCAATGCCACAAGCGAAAGCCTGACCGTCATTACACAAGAGAAACAGCTTTCCTCTCACCTATTCCTGCTGGCGATTATATTGTTCCTGCTTGACTGGTTAATCTTATTCTTATCAACGCGCAGTAGAAGCTTTAAATTGGCCGCGGTTATTCTTCTTCTCTTTGTACCCTTACCAGTACAGGCACAAAATAATGTAAATCGCGCCGAGTCTGTTCATTTGGCCTGTGTCAAAACCAGCAATGATGAAGCTTGTTTAAAAGCGCTGCAAAAACTCTCCGCCCAAATCAAAATGCGTACATCGATTGAGATGGGCGATCCGGTGATCGCCGATCTCGATAAAGATGATTTATCCTTCTACCCTTTTTTATACTGGCCAATTGATCCGCAAAGCCCAAACTCTCCGGCAATGAAAGAAAATTTAAAAAATTATCTAAATATGGGCGGAATGGTTTTAATCGATACACGCGATGGCGCTTATGATACATCGCAAATCATTGCCTCGCCCGCCGTCACTCGTCTTCGTGAATTACTGCAAGGTGTCGATATACCGCCCCTTAAACCCGCAACCAAAGACCATGTACTTTTCAAATCTTTTTATCTCCTTAATCTATATCCGGAATATGACCTCACAGGTAAAATCTGGATAGAAGATGCCAGCCTGCCGCCGGAAGAAAAACTGTCTTCTGTTCTGATCACAGGCGAAGACTGGCTGTCACATTGGGCTTATTCATCCGATATGACCGATGAAGAGATGTCCTATCGTTTCGGTATCAATCTTGTCATGTACTCCCTGACCGGAAATTACAAATCCGACCAGGTGCATATGAAAGCCATTCTGGAAAGGATGGGGCAATGATAGGCAATCACACAATCAGTTTTGATCCTGCCGCACCGCTTTGGCTCATCGCCGCGCTATCGATTATTGCTTTGGCATTATTCGCTCTGTCCTTTCGTGGTAATAAAGCCAAAAGCTTCATCCGTTTTCTGTTTTCTACGCTTCTTGTTCTTTTTCTACTCCAACCGCAACTGGTGACAGAAAACCGGAAACCTTTGAACGATGTCGTCTTAATTGCGGCTGATAAAAGCCAAAGCCAGAATTTTGGCAAGCGCCTCGAAACAACACAGAATGCACTTGCGAAACTGCAGGAGAATCTCAAGCAAACAGCCAATATTGAAACCCGTATCATCGATGTCGCCAGCGGCGCAAAAGATGAAACAAAAGTTTTTGATACGATTGAAGCCGCCTTGTCAGATGTACCGCAAAACCAGAGAGCGGGCGTAATCCTGCTTACCGATGGTCAGGTCAGCGATACCCCCTCATCGGAATTTTTGAAATCGACTCCGCTTTTTGCTGCTATCACCGGCAGCAAAAAGGACAAGGACCGCGAGATCGAATTGTTAAACGCACCCGGATATTCTGTCGTCGGCGAAACGGTCATTTTAAAATTCCGCATTGCCGATCATAATATCCCTGCCTCCGGCACCGCCCGCGTAACATTGAATATGCCGGATGGAACCGACATGGTACGCGATGTAGAAATCGGCGAAGAACAGGAATGGCCGATCAATATTTCAAATGCCGGACAGAATGTCTTCGAATTATCGACGCCATCTATCGACGACGAATTATCCCTTCTCAATAACCGTGCCGTCTTTACCATCGAAGGTGTGCGTAACCGCCTGCATGTCCTCCTCGTCTCGGGTGAGCCTTATCCGGGTGCCCGCATGTGGCGCGATTTTCTGAAAGCCGACCCTGGCGTTGATCTAGTGCATTTCACGATTTTGCGCAGCCCCGAAAAAGTCGACATGACGCCACCTAGCGAATTGTCGCTTATTGCTTTTCCGTTTCAGGAATTATTTGAACGTAAATTAAAGAATTTCGATCTGATCGTTATGGACCGATTCAGCCTGACAACGGCCCTGCCCGATTTCTACTTCCAGAACATGGCGCGTTATGTTGAAAACGGCGGTGCAATGATGGAAATCAGCGGCCCGTCTTATGTGTCGGATACTTCGCTTCATTACACTTCGCTTGGCAATATTCTGCCGGGTATACCGAACGGTACGATGGTAAAAGGTGAATTTAAACCCGTCATTACCGATATCGGCAAAACTCATCCGGTGACGATGCCATTCGTCAATCAAAACTGGGGCTCGTGGATGCAGCAGGTTCCTGTTCAGATAAAGGAAGGCGAAACCGTCATGTCCGGCATGGGCGGCCTCCCTCTACTCACCCTTTCCCATGTCGGGGAAGGCCGCGTTGCGCAACTTACCAGCGATCAGATATGGCTTTGGGCGCGCGGCTTTGACGGCGGCGGTCCGGCAAAAGAACTTTTGCGCCGCACCGTTCACTGGCTGATGAAAGAGCCGGAACTTGACGAAACTGCGATGAAAACTCAGGCAGATGGTCAGAACATTAGTATAAGAATGCGCAGCAGCGATGATATTCAGCCTATTACGGTAACGTCACCTGACGGCACAACATCCACTCTTATCCCATCTAGAGATGCAGATGGGTGGCTTAGCGCAGGTATTACGAACGCCAAGGACGGCGTTTATAAATTTTCCAGCGGCAGCCGTCAGAAAATCATATCGCTCGGAAACGTCTCCACGCCTGAATTTTCGAACATCATCTCAACGGAAGAAAAACTGGCACCGATTGCTAAAGCCTCAAGGGGCGATATCGTCTGGGCAGAAAATGAAAATCTGAATTTTATTTTGCGCCGTAATCAAAGTTCGAGCCTGATCTCGTCTCAGGCCAGACCAATCCTGCCGCCTGAAATCATGATCATCCTTGGCCTTCTTGCCGGGCTTCTCCTCTGGTGGAATGAGAGCCGTAAAAGCAAACTTTAATACTATTTAACGCCCATATGCTCCTTATAGACGATATAATTCTCCATCACGCGCTGAACATAATTGCGCGTTTCGTAGACGGGAATAAGCTCGATCCAGTCGACCCAGTCGATCTGGCCTTTGCGCGGATCACCGAATTCTTCCAGCCATTCATTGACGCGGCGCGGCCCGCCATTATAGGCGGCCAGTGCCAACGGATATGACCCGCCAAAACGTGACAAAACATCGTTGAGATAGGCCGAGCCGATCAAAACATTCTGCTTGGGCTGACTGATCATCCACTGGGTTTCATGCTGCCAGCCGCGCTTCTTCGCGACTTCTCGCGCTGTTGCCGGCATAACCTGCATTAATCCCATCGCCCCTGCCGGAGATTTTACTTCCGCGTCAAACTGGCTTTCCTGACGGATCAGCGCATGAGCGAGTGCCACATCGACATTCAAACCGACAAAAAGATTTTGAACTGTTGGATACGCTTCTTCCCGCAGGAAGAAATTATCGCCAGACGCTTTCTTGGCAACTTTCAACGCTTCGGCTTTCAATCCCATTTGCGTCAGCATCTGCGCAAGGGCTTTATATTCACCGCCCGTATCCAGCGTTTCAGTAAGCGCGACGATCATCTGGTTGCGCACATAACGCAAATTGGCTTCATCGGCCATGCGGATAGCGCGACCTAGATCGCTGTTCCTGATTTTCGTTTTATCCGAAGCGCTGGCCACGGCAGGAACCGGTGCTGGCACATTGATGCGTCCTTTCATATGACGCGCCGCCAATTGCCCGTAATACACTTTGGGAAAACTTGCCGCGATCTGCATCCACTTTGATGCCTCTTGGGACTGACCAAGTTTTTCTGCCGCCATGCCTGCCCAATACGCCGCCCGTGCTTTACTGATCGCCGTTTTGACTTTCGGATACATGCTTTGGAAATGTCGCAAGGCTTTGTCCGGCTTATTTAAAAAACGCAGTGCCAGCCAACCGGAAAGCCATTCCGCATCGGCGTATTCCGATCCCTCCATCTGTCCGTGATTGGCGGCGACTGAATAGGCTTCGCTAAAACGACGGTCTTCGATTAAACGGCGAGCGATGATGTTACGCTCTTTCCACCAATCCTCCTTATTCGTGATTTTATCGGCCGCAGGCGGACTGTTGAGAATTTGCAGAGCACCCGCGTCTTCGTCTTTCTTGCGACGCCATCTGAGGCGCTCATATTGTAAACCCGGGTCCGCTCTTAAATTGGATGGCACAAGCGCCAGTACCGCTTCAACGGAACGTGAGTCGCTACGCAATTGAATCCGCGCCTCGACCAGCGAAATATATCCCATACCCATCATCTTCGCGAGCGCCTTGGCATCTGTGTTCTTTTCACGGAATAAGAGATAATCAAGACGACGACGTTGGCCGTCCGCTGTCAAAAGCGATCTGTATCTTGAAAAAAGCGCCGCCTGTTCATCCGATTTCATCGACACTTGCGACCAGTAAGTATTGGCGACTTGTTTTGCTTTCGCTTGCTGCCCCGACGACATTAAGGCCGTCACATATAAATCAAGGCCTCGCGCGGTAACGGGTGAATATTTGTCGAACCACTGAATGGTCGATGAAGCTGGATAATTATCCGGCATATTGCGCTCTGCCGTTGCTTTCATATCATTCAAATCTGGCCAATGCCCGTTGACCTTGATAAAACGCGCGACAGTTTCAAAGGGCAGGCCGGTGGCATTACTTTGATAGAGCATCCATTCATACATTTTTGCGAGAACCGGATCTTTGGAGCGAAGCGCAAACTGACGGGCACTCACCCAATCCTTCGTCGACATGGCTTTTAAGGCCTGGGTGGAATTTGCATCGGCATAAGCAGGCTGCGACAACAGCAATAAAACCGCGCATCCCTGAACAAGCCGGGATCTGTAGGGGGATTTTCTGGATTCCCGCTTTCGCAGGAATGCAAATTCATTTATGGTTAGCCGGTTTACGGAAAGGTCCTTTTTATGTCTGCCCAGTTTTTTGGTTCTATCACCGCCCTGATTACCCCGTTCAAAAATGACGAGGTCGATTACAAGGCGTTTGAAAAATTTATCGCGTGGCAGATAGAAGAAGGAAGTCATGGTTTGGTTCCAAGCGGCACAACCGGGGAATCCCCGACGCTGACATATGATGAGACGAAACTCATTTTCGAGCTTTGTGTGCAAACGGTCAAGTCATCTGGTAAAAAAACTCCGGTTATTGCTGGAACAGGTTCCAACTCGACGCGTGAAGCAGTTGAATTAAGCCTCATCGCGCAAAATGCGGGCGCGGATGCGTTACTCAGCGTTACACCATATTATAACAAACCGACACAGGACGGCATTTATGCGCATTTCAAGGCCGTGCATGATTCGACCGATTTGCCGATTATTCTTTATAACGTTCCGGGAAGAACAGTCACCGAAATTTGTGTCGAAACGGTTTTGCGCCTTGCCGAATTGCCGCGCATTGTCGGTATCAAAGATGCGACTTCCGATACGAGCCGTACGACATTAATCCGCGGCCAGGTGAAAGATAATTTCTCCATTCTCTCCGGCGAAGACGCCTTGGCTGGCGCGTTTCTGGCGCAAGGCGCGAATGGCTGTATTTCCGTGACCTCAAATGTCGCGCCGCGTCTTTGTGCGAACCTCCAAAATGCATGGATCGACAATGACCGCGCCCGTTTTGAAGAATTGCAAATAAAACTGGCTCCTTTGAACAAAGCCTTGTTCTGTGAATCCAACCCGTCGCCGATCAAATATGCGGTTTCGAAACTTGGCCTGTCGAGTGACGAAGTTCGCCTTCCTCTCCTTCCTGCGTCAGGCAATGCCCGTAAGGCTGTCGATGAAGCCATGGCAAAAGCGGGGCTTGCTGTTTAAAGCAAAAAACACATTTTATCATCATGGCAAAAAAAGAAAAAAAACCAGCACTAATCTCCGTCAACGAAACTGTTGCCGATAACCGCCGTGCGCGCTTTGATTATTTCCTCGAAGAAAAATTCGAAGCCGGCGTTCAATTAACCGGCACGGAAGTAAAATCCCTGCGCCATGGCCAATGTTCGTTTAACGAGGCTTTTGCCAATTTCTTTCAGGGCGAGATCTGGCTGCATGGTTGTTACATTGCCCCGTACAACCCGGCAGGAGCTCATCTCCAGCATGATCCGCGCCGTCAGCGCCGCCTGCTGCTGAATAAAAAACAGATCAATAAGTTATTGGGCTCCGTCAAACGCGATGGCTATACGATCGTGCCGGTGCGGATTTACTTCAATTCCCGAGGCCTCGCCAAAGTCGAAATTGCACTGGCGAAAGGTAAAGCTTCTCACGATAAACGAGAAACCATCAAGAAGCGCGAATGGAGCCGCGAAAAGAATCGCGTGCTTCGGGGTGAAAAGATTTAGCCTTTATTCGTGTTCAATGTCCGACGCGATGACTGTTATTTTTTCTTTCTCACGTCCGGCTAGCCAAAGAACAAAACAATTAAGGACAAAGAATCCGAAAGTGACCGCCGCCAGTTTTAGTCCCGAGCCATGAACGATGGGCGTAACAAAACCTGATACCCCTGCGAATAATACCAGTGTCACGAAGCTCATAATCGACGACGCCAGACCACGGTTAAGCGGAAAATGGTCAAGCGCTTTCAATGTTAAAACCGGCGTTACCGCTGCGGAACCTATCATATAGAAAGCCAGCGGCAGAACTGCCCAAGGAACGCTCGGCGTAAAGAAAAGATTATATAAAAGATTGACGGTGACGGCGGCAAGCATCAAGGAATAAGCATATATTATGGTTTTTTCAGGTGACATTTTTTCTGCATATCGATGCGAGAAAAAAGATCCTAGCATCAACCCCGATACGACAGGAATAAATAACCAGCCGAACTGCGTTTCTTTCAATTTTAAAATATTCAAAACAAAATCTGGTGCCGAGGTCACATAGACACATAGCGCGCCGAAACATAGCCCACTTGACAGCGCCAGTAAGCGGAACTGCGCATTGCCGAGTACTTTTATATAATTGGCGGTAAGATTGACCGGATGAAAATGCTGCCTTTGTTCTTTCGGCAAGGTCTCTGGCAATTGCGTCGACACAAGCGCCAGCAAAGCGCCGCCTAGCAAAACAAGAAAGAAAAATACGCCTTGCCAGCCGAACCAGATATGAAGATAGCCGCCAAGAATTGGCGCAATAGCCGGTGCCAGTGAAAACAGCATCATGATTTTGGCCATTAGCTTCTGCGCTTCATGCCCCCTATAAAGATCGCGGGCGATTGCCTGCGTGATAATAAATCCTGCTCCTGCCGTCAGACCTTGGAGAACACGGCAGACAAGGAGCCATTCAAAACTTTGAACGAATACGCTACCGAGCGCGGCCAGCGTATAAATAACCAGCGTAACGATCGCGATTTTACGGCGACCGAAAGAATCCGATAGCGCCCCGTGAAAGAGTGACATAATGGCAAGCGCCATCAGGTAATAACTCAAGGTTTTTTGCATCTCGACCATCGTCACGCCGAAATGCTCGGCCAATGCCGGAAAGGACGGAAAATAGGTATCGATGGAAAACGGTCCCAGCATTGCAAGTAGGGCCAGCGTCAATGTCAGTTTATTCATGAGAGAATATATACACAGCCTGCCATTTCTGCGAAAGCCGGAATTTCTCCGGTCATATCAACCATGCAAAAAGAAATCCCCGCTTTCGCGGGGATCACAATATTCTTGTAGCAATCTAAATTAAGCCGCTGATTTCTTGCCTTTGGCTGGCTTGACGTCTGCAATTTCTACCGGACCGTCAGCAGCTTCCTCAGCCTCATTGCCTTCCGGACCAGCCAGCATCGCATCGGCAATACCGTTCGACTTGTCGCGGATTTGCTTTTCAAGCTTGGCGGCGATTTCAGGATTTTCTTTCATGAAAGTTTTGGCGTTTTCACGGCCTTGACCAACACGCTGTCCGTCATAGGCAAACCATGCACCGGATTTTTCGACAAAACCTGCCTGAACGCCAAGATCGATCAATTCACCAGTTTTGGAAATCCCTTCACCGAACATGATATCGAATTCGACCTGACGGAATGGAGGCGCCATCTTGTTTTTGACGACTTTCACGCGTGTCTGGTTACCGACAACGGTTTCGCGATCCTTAATGGAACCGATACGACGGATATCAAGACGAACCGACGCATAGAATTTCAGCGCGTTACCGCCTGTTGTCGTTTCGGGTGAACCAAACATGACGCCGATTTTCATACGGATCTGGTTAATGAAAATCACAACTGTATTGGAGCGTGAAATCGAGCCTGTCAGTTTGCGAAGAGCTTGTGACATTAAACGTGCCTGCAAGCCCATATGGGAATCTCCCATCTCGCCTTCTAGTTCGGCTCTCGGCACAAGGGCGGCAACTGAGTCAACAACAAGGACATCCAAAGCGCCCGAGCGCACGAGAGTATCGGCAATCTCCAATGCCTGTTCACCGGCATCCGGCTGGGAGATCAAAAGATTGTCGACGTCACAGCCAAGTTTTCTGGCATAGCCGGGATCGAGCGCGTGTTCGGCATCGACGATGGCGCATGTGCCGCCCGATTTTTGCGCTTCGGCAATAATCTGCAAAGCAAGCGTGGTTTTACCCGAGCTTTCCGGACCGAAAATCTCGATAATTCTTCCGCGCGGCACGCCGCCGATGCCAAGCGCGATATCAAGGCCGAGTGAGCCGGTTGAGATCGCCTCGACTTCCATCTGGCCGTTATCGCCGGTTAATTTCATGATCGAGCCTTTACCGAAAGCACGTTCGATCTGCGCCAATGCGGCGTCCAAAGCCTTGTTCTTTTCTGCGGGGGAACGGTCCATATCTGATCCTTTGAAAGGTGTTACGCTCATAATTGTCTCCTGTTTTGACTGATTCTGCTCTATCTGAATACAGGAACATTTGTACCTAATTTGTTCTCGCCTGTAAAGAACGAAAATAGAACGCCCTGCATAAATATTAAATTAACATAATCTGGTGTATTATTCGCTCTAGAGGGAAATGAAATGGCTGTTCAAACCGAAAAATCAAAAGACAAGCTGAACACTAGCTTTAACGCCTCCGCCAGCGATCCGCTGGCCGGTTTGCGCGGGCTGCGTGACTGGTATGAAAAGGACCCCGGCGAAGGCGCTCAATTTGCCCGGGATATCTCCAAAATGTTTCAAGATGGCAAATCCTTCGGTGAAATTGGCCAATACATTATAGATAAGGTTCAAAACTATTTTGGCGAGGTCAAAGATATTTTCATTAAACCTGAGGCACCTTCCCCCATGACATCGCCTGCCGCACCTACTGCTCAAATAAATTCACCAGCGCCGCCTTAATTATTTATTTTTATTTACTCTTTATTCTCAAATTTTATCTTACTGGGGCAATATGAAATTCCTGTCTTTGATCGTCTTAGCTTTTCTTATTGTAACGGCTCCTTCTCCTTCATTTGCCGCAGATACTTGCCAATCCCTCAAGCGCGTTAAATCGACCGTTTCGCTGTGGCTAAGCGTGCCGGAACCTGTCATCGATCATAAAATCAGCAGAGAGGAAATAAATGCAGGGAATGAAGATGTAAAAAAAAGATGGCTTGAAGATAATGGCCTTGAAATGGCGATCAGTACAGATTCCATGGAGACTCTTGGCTTGAATACTTCAGGATGGAAAGTCGGGTTTAACAGATCTGCAATCACTGTCAGGGATTTTGATCGTTATGCCAAGCCGCGAACCAGCTGTGTCTATTTCAAAAACCTGGATGTAACTCTTTTCCTCGGCAGCTTGATTTCAATCCCTTCTGAATTTAATGAAGGTGGATGCCGCTATAAAAGTATTCTCGAGCACGAAATGCGACATTACACGACGAATGAGAAAATCATTCGGGACGCTCGCAAAAAACTGGAAATTGAACTTCCCAAAATGCTCGATGAAGTCGAAGCGGAATCAAAACCAATCGTTATCAAAGATGAAAGTGCGGAAGCGCAGCGCCTGTTTGGATTGATACGAGATAAAATTTATAAATTTCTCGAAGAAAACACCCGTGAAGAAATGAAAAAGGGCCATGCCCTTATAGATACACCTGAAGAGTATCAGAGCGCTGGTAAAATGATGAAAGAATGCGGTAACTAAAAACTGCTACTCATCCAGCACTTCCTTGACCTTTGCCGCAAGCTGCTTGAGTGAGAACGGCTTGGGCAGGAAATGGATGCCCTCGCCCATCTGGTCCTTGAGTTTTTCTTCCGTATAGCCGGAGACGAATATAATCTTGAGAGTTGGCATTTCCGTGCGGATTTGCTTAGCCAATGTAGGCCCGTCCATGCCCGGCATGATAACGTCGGTGATAAGCAGATCGATGGGCTTTTTAAGCTCTTTAAATTTGGTCCATCCCGCTTCGCCGCTTTCCGCGGTTTCAACTTCATACCCCTTATTAGTCAGCGCACGCGTTGAGAATGTCCGCACAGCGTCTTCGTCTTCGACAAGCAAGATGCGCGCCGTACCGGTCAGATCGCCGACCATTTCTTCTAAAACAGGCTTAGCTTCCAGATCCTGTTCCATTTCATTGAGACGCGGCAGGTAAATACTGAATTTCGTACCTGCACCGACTTCCGAGTGAACTGTCAGATAACCGCCTGTCTGACGTACGATCCCGAAAACGGTCGCAAGCCCAAGCCCTGTTCCCTGCCCGACGTCTTTTGTCGTAAAGAACGGCTCAAAAATGCGCTGCATGATCTCGGGCGGAATACCGGTTCCTGTATCAGTCACTTCGATTTTGACCCAGTTACCCGGCGGCATTATATCTGCGCCGAGCGTCAGTGAATCCGTATTTGTAAAATGGCTTGTCGTGATGGTCAGGGTGCCGCCTTCAGGCATGGCATCCCTTGCATTCACTGCCATGTTGACCAGCACCTGCTCCATCTGGCCGCTATCGACCTTGACGTAGCCGAGATCGTCGCCATGGACTATTTTTAATTCGATATTAGCGCCGATCAACCTGCGCATGAGGTGCGCAAGCTCTGTCAGAATATCGGTTATATCCCAAACTTTGGGGCGCAATGTTTGCTGGCGCGAGAAGGCCAGAAGCTGGCGTACCAGATTTGTCGCGCGGTTTGAGTTTTGCTTGATCTGCTGAATATCCGAAAAAGATGGATCGCCCGGCTTATGACGCAATAACAAGAGATCGCAGAAACCGATCATCGCGGTCAGCAAGTTATTAAAGTCATGCGCGATACCGCCCGCGAGCTGGCCCACCGCCTGCATTTTCTGCGACTGGATAAACTGGTTCTCGAGATTTTTCTGCTGGGTCAGATCGATAAAGTGCAAAGCGAGCTTGTCGCTGTCCGTAAATTTGCGGGCATACATACGCGCCGGAATGATCGTCTTCATGCTTTCCGCCCACAGGCGGATTTCCAGAGGCTCGGAAGTCTCCTCTTCCTGATGCAGCAAATTAAGATTGAGCATGACGTTCTGCCAGTCATCCTTATCGACGATATCTGAGAAAGACCGGCCTTCGATAGTGGACAACGTTTTTTTGAGTAGATCGGCAAAGACGATATTACATTCCTCGACCACCAGCTCGGAATTGATAATCGCGATACCGAGCGGCGCTTCCTTGAAAAATTTGCGGAAACGGTCTTCGGACTCCTCCAAGGCCTGACGCATGGCGCGCTCTGCCGTTAGATCGTGAACGATACCACGCGTTCTGACGCGACCATCCGTTTCATGCACGACGGTCTGGTTGATCGTCGCCAGAAACACGCGCCCGCCCGGGCCTTTCATGCGAACTTCAGCCACCTGCCGTGCGCCGCCCTCTTCCTTGATATCGTATGGCGCGGCACTGATGGGCGGATCCATCAGGAAATGATGCAACTCACCATTCCACAAAATATTTTCTAAATCTGCACCAAGCCAGCGCACCAATGTCGCATTGACGAAGACAAAACGCCCGCGTTCATCTACCGAGAAAAATCCGACCGGCGCATTATCGGTAAAGTCGATTAGCTTTTCACGCTCTTCGCTAATGGAACGGTTCCGCACGAATTCGTCGGTAATATCGTCGAGACGCCAATGAATATATCCGGCCCAGCCTGGCACTGGCTGCGCCAAAACCCGCATCCATAATTCATGATCGCCACGCGCAATTTTCAAATCGGCATGATCGGTCAATCCGCGATGCGCCTGATCGGCCAGAACTTTAAAATGAGACATATTTTCTTCCGTATCGGAAAAAATCGCCAGCAACGTGTCGTAACTTGTGCCGCCGCGGTTTTTGCACATCGCATCGAACCGTCCGTTCGAGAGAATGACTTCGTTGGATCCGTTGGTAATAAGACGCGCGCCTTGTGACGCTTCCAGAATTTCAATTAACAGCGCGCGCTGTTTTTCCTGCGGTGAAAAAAACTTGATGACAAGCTGGATCGCATAGCCGCCCAATAAAGCGCCCAGAAGCAAGAGAATAAAAACAAACAGAACCGTTTCGTGCACCTGCAGCGCCCGCATCGTCGCGATACAAAAGCCGACATATGCTGTCGCGGTAAGTGCGATACTCCACGCGCTGGCGGCGCGGTTGGCTTTCGTACCCGCCGTATGCTCGGGTTTATGGTGGCGGCGGATAAATTCGGAATGGTCGAGACTCATGGAAAGATAGTAAACGGTAGGCGGTAAGCGGTAAAGTCCGTTCTGCTTACTGCGTACCGCTTACTTTTATCTCTTCGGCAGTTTCCCGCGTTTTTGGAAAACATAGGAAATAACTTCGGCGACGGCTTTGAAAAGCTCGGGCGGGATGGTCTGGTCCAGCTCGACATCGGCGTATAAGGACCGCGCCAGCGGCGGGTTTTCGACGATTTCTACATTATGCTCCTTGCCCAGCTCCCTGATACGAAACGCCACTTCATCGACGCCCTTGGCGATCACCGTCGGCGCATCCATGGTTTCGGTGTCGTATTTAAGCGCGACCGCAAAGTGGGTTGGGTTGGTGATGATGACATCGGCTTTCGGTACGGCCTGCATCATGCGCTGGCGCGCCTTCTCATAGCGGAGCTGTTTCAGCTTGCCCTTGATATGCGGATCGCCCTCGGTCTGCTTATACTCGTCCTTGATCTCCTGCTTGGTCATCCGCATTTGCTTGCCGAATTCCCAGCGCTGGTACAGGACGTCCGCAATAGAGATCATCAAAAGCGCCACCAGCATCCCGATCAGCATCCGCATCGTCATCGAATGCAAATTACCCAGCATGACACTTATCGACTGGTTCATCGTATGCTCGATGCCGTTCATGTAAGGATAAATCAGGGTAAAACCGACGATGCCGATGATCGATATTTTTAAAAGCCCCTTGACGAATTCCACGACCGAGCGCATCGAGAAAAGCCGCCCGAAACCCTTCATGGGCGAGACTTTACTGAAATCAAATTTCAGAACTTCCGGCGCAATCAAAAATCCAACTTGGGAGAACGGGCCGATCAACGCAGCACAGAACAGGATGATAAGCGGGATGGCAATCAGGCCGATCGTTTTATAGGATATATCGACCAGAACCGCACCGATACCGCCGGGGCCGGAGCCCATCATATGCGGCTGTTCGATAAAGATCGTCAGGTAATTCTTGAAGTCTGTAAAAAGGCTTCCACTGGTAATGCCGACCAAAAGCGTCGCGGCCAGCAGCATGATCCAGGTGTTTAATTCCTTGGACTGGGCCACCTGCCCTTTTTTTCGCGCTTCGTCTAATTTTTTCGGGGTTGCGTCTTCGGTCTTGGACGCATCATCTTCGTCGCCGCCTTCCGACATCTCAGCCTCCGCCCAAAAATAAATTCAGTCCCTTTTCATACTCGCTCAGCCAGATCAGCATCATCGGCGCGCCGATCACCGCCAGCAGGATAAGACAGAGCATGATCTGCGCCGGCATCGCGATCATAAAGACCTGCACTTGCGGCATGAGCTTGGAAAGTACCGCCATGCCGATATACATGAGAAGAATAATCAGGATAAACGGTGCGGTAATCTGGATACCGATGGCGAATGATCCTGCAATCGCACCGGTGATTAGTTTTGTCATACTGCCAATATCGGGCATTTTTCCGACCGGAAATAATTCATAGCTGTTGACCACGCCGAGGATCAGCAAATGATAAAGATCGGTGGCAAATAACAGCATGACACCGAGCAAGGTTAAAAACGAGCCGATGATTGAGCCTTGCGTGGCGAATTGCGGGTTGAACAATTGCGCGTTTGAAAGGGAAGCCTGCGTCGAGATAATCAGACCCGCCGTGTCCAGCGCCGCCATCATGATGCGCGCGATAGAGCCGATAAAAAACCCGATCACGAACTCGACGACGATCAACATGATCATAGCCGTTGCGGGCGGAACCGGTACAGGCAGCTTGGCCTGTATCAACGGAAACAACACGAAAGAAAAACCAAGAGCGAAATAAAGCCGCGTCTGCGGCGGCACGAATGTATTACCGATCCCGGGCATGAGCATGACGACCGTGCCCGTGCGCACGAAAGCGAGCATAAAAGCAAAAACCCCCGTCGTCAGGAAGGTCTGCAAATCGGTCATTTGAGGGCTATGATCTTATCGGCCAGCGTATGCATATATTCGATCATGCTAGTCGTGAAAGCGGGAAGAAGAAAAATCATCGCAACGAAGATAGCGAGGATTTTGGGAACGAAAACGAGGGTTACTTCCTGAATTTGGGTCAGCGCCTGGACCAGCGCGATCGCCACACCGACCACAAGGCCGATAATCATGATCGGCGCGCTGATCTTGACGGAGAGCCATATAGCGCCGACCATCAGGTCGATGATTTCCTGTTCGTTCATATATATAGTCTACCCCAACTGTCATTCCCGCGAAAGCAGGAATCTCCCTATAGCTTATTGGGTACGCAGTCTTGCACCCCGCCCCTTAATTTAACGCGAAGGTCCGAAGGTCCGAAGAAAATTAAATCGTCATCGCCTGAATCCGAAGGATTCTCAAAAAGATTAACGGGGCGATCCCTAGTGAGACGTTTCTAGATTCCCCTAGAATTGCCCAAGAGGGAGAGGGCAATTCGGGGAATGACGAAACTTCCGACTTGCGCTTTTCCGTATTGTTATATAGTTTCAAAATCGTCTCGGAGGACCAATCATGCACCGCCAATCTGGCAATGTCCTTTTTCTTATCCTGATCGCTGTTGCGCTTTTTGCGGCGCTTTCTTATGCAGTGACGTCTTCGACAAGAACTGGCGGCGGGTCGATCTCAAAAGAACAGGCAAAAGCAAACGCTTCCGCAATCCTTCAATACGGGGCAGCTGTAAGAACTGTCGTAATGAAGATGAAAACCATCAATGGATGCACTGATAATAGTTTCGAATTTAGTAATGCCGCTTTTACTAGAAATGATGGAGTTTTAATAAATGCCGCTAATTCAAACGCTCCTACTGATAAAAAATGCCACCTTTTTGAAAAGGAAGGAGGTGGTATAGCGCCCTTTTATCCTCCTTACTCTGCTCTTTGTCCTACTTGCGCCCCGAACCCCGCTTCCTTTAAACTTGGTGCAAGTTCTTTTCGTGTATATCAGATGAAAGGGATTGGAACAGATGGCATTTCTGGGACAGAAACAGCGAATGAACTCGTCATGCAAATCGTCGCTTTAAATAAAGAAACCTGTGTGGCAATAAATGAATTAATAGGGATAATCAACCCTGGCGGAAATCCTCCGCCAAACGGGTTTACAGGATCGGCTGGTGTTTATTCGAATGGTTCATTGGCCGCCACTGGAATTTACTTGGATACCAGTACAGACGGAAACCCGTTTTTCTGCTCACTCGAAACTGGATCAAATTATATTTATAAACATGCCTTGCTAGAAAGATAATAGCTAAAATTAAATCGGCATCTGCATAATTTTGTTATAAGCCTCAACCACATTGTCGCGAACTGCGACAGTCGTTTCCAAAGTCAGTTTGGCGGCTGAGACAGCCTGAGTGACATCGAGCAGATTGGCTTTTCCGGTAATGGCGGAAGCCGATGCAGCTTCAGCGGATTTCACGGTGTCGATGGAGGATTTAACGGCACCTTCGAGCATCTTGCCGAAAGACATACCACCGCCTGCTGCTGCGCCGCCGCCTGATGAAGATGTCGTATCGGTTTCACCGCTACCGGTTGCCTGCTTGGCGGTATTTGAATAAGCGCTGGCGGCTTGCATAGGATTGGAAATGTTGACCATTTTAACCTCTTTATCCTGTTATTATATCATATAATTCATTAACGAAGCATATCAATCGTTTTGCTCATCATGTCGCGGGTCTGGGTATACATACCAAGATTCGCTTCGTAAGTCCGGCTGGCTTCGCGCATATCCATGGTTTCAACCAGAGAATTTACATTCGGCATCTGGACATAACCATCGGCATTGGCTGCCGGATGGCCGGGTTCATATTTCAGGATGAAATCAGAGTCGTCTTTAGAGATTTTACCGACTTTGACGAGTTTCTCACCTTCGACGCGGTCCATGGTATTTTTGAAGGTAATAATCTGGCGAGTATAAGGCTTCTCGCCCGGTGCGGTCGGCGATGTTTCGGCGTTGGCTATATTTTGCGCGATGACGCGAACGCGCTCGTTCTGAACCTTCATACCCGCGCTTGAGATGGAAAGAGTGGAAAACATTTCTGACATATTTTATCTCCCTTTCCTTTAATTTCTTCTGCCGATAGATGTGCGGATCATTTCCATGTTACTGGCATAGACATTCAGCATCAGGTTATAATTCATCTGTGTATCAGAGGCTTTCATCATTTGCTCTTCGAGAACGACCGCGTTTTTATCCGGATCGACTTCATAGGTGACTTTTTGCTTCTCAGCGCGAGCTTGTGGCACTTTTTCATCAAAGCCCATATGGCCGGGGCTGGTTGCCTCCATTTTTACCGATTTAACGCCGCCCTTATTTTTCATGACATTATCGAGTGTTGATCCGAAATCGACTTTACTCAAATCGCTCGGCTGGTAGTTCGGCGTGTTGGCGTTCGAGATATTCTGGGAAATTACTTTTTGGCGATCTTGCAAATAATGCATTTTCGCGCTCATGGCCTGGAAGAGGCTGATATTTTCAGTTGTCATGACCCTTAACCCTATGTTCTGCTGACCTCGTATTTTTATGAGTGCCAGCGGTTTTACTTACCCACCACAACAATTTGCAGGGTTTATGCCAGATTTCGATGAATATGATGACGGGTCAAAAAAGAACCTAAGTCCCTCAAATATAAGGAAAATACCAAAACGCCAGACAGCCGTCGCCATCACCGCAGGGGAAACGGTTACGGAATTGCCGCGTATCACGGCTGCCGGAAGGGGAAAACTTGCCGAGCAGATTCTGCAGCTTGCCTTTGAAAACGGCATCAATGTTCGCGAGGATTCGGCGCTGGCCGAGATGCTCGCCGGCATCGAGCTGGATAGCCCTGTGCCGTCGGAGGCATTTTTTGCCGTCGCGGAAATCCTGTCTTATGTGTACCGTGCAAATGGCGAGCCAAATCCCTTTGATGCGGTTCTGGAGAGTTTGGAAGAAAAGAAAGACTGATGAAATGAACTGGACTGATTATTTACGTTTCCTGATGGCGTTTACTTTCGTCATCGGATTGATGGGCGGGTTCTTCCTGATCCTGAAAAAACTCAATTTAGGATCAATGCAGCCGACCAGCAGCAAACGCCGCCTTAGAATCGTTGAAGCAATCATGCTCGACAGCCGCCACCGCGCTGTGATTTTGCAACGCGATGATAAAGAGCATCTTGTTATTTTAAGCCCTACAGGTGAAACTGTAGTTGAAACGGGAATCGAAGCCCCTATTGAAAACGCGGCACATGACACAATCAACTCCAGATAAATTTACTTCTTTCTGTAAAAAATATGGCATCCGTTCATTGATGGCTTTTGCCATCATCAATACCGTCATGCTGGCAGGCGTTCTGTACAATCCCGCCCTCGCTCAGGTTATTTCCATGGATCTAGGTGGAAACAATCCGGGAACCGTATCCGGCACGGTCATTCAGCTGATGGCCCTGATGACGGTTCTGTCTTTGGCACCGTCCATTCTTATCATGATGACATCATTTACACGGATCATCGTCGTGCTGTCATTCCTCCGCTCCGCGCTCGGCCTCCAGCAAACGCCGCCGAATACGGTGATGGTTTCGCTCGCCATGTTCCTGACCTTTTTCATCATGGCCCCGACCTTTGAAGCCGCTTATAATCAGGGGATAAAGCCCTTGATTGCAGAAGAAATCGATGAAATGGAAGCTTTCAATCGATCGGTTGGGCCGTTCAAGGAATTCATGTTGAGAAATGTCCGCGAAGCGGATTTACGCCTGTTCATGGAAGTCTCGAAAACGCCACCGGTCGAAGATCCGCTGGCCACGCCTATTCAGGTCGTCGTTCCCGCTTTCATGATTTCTGAACTGCGCCGCGCCTTTGAAATCGGCTTTATGCTTTTCCTGCCATTCCTCGTGATCGATATCGTCACCTCCTCTATTCTGATGTCGATGGGTATGATGATGCTGCCGCCGATTGTGATTTCGCTGCCGTTCAAGATTATTTTCTTCGTGCTGGTCGATGGATGGAATTTGATCGCAGGCGCGCTCATCCAAAGCTTTGAGATGCCGCCGGATGTCGGCCCGTCTATGTCCGCACCGCCGCTAGCGCCAGGTGCAACGCCTACACCTTAAAATATCAGGGCTGAACGGATAGTTTCAGGAAATCGCGGATTGCGTGCTCTTGTTGTTCGCCCTTAACAATAAAAACTGAATTGCGTTTGTCGATCATTCCAACAGGCAGGCCTTTGGAGCGTTCCAGAACCCGTTGGCGTCTTTCAAAATACACAGCCTCAGGGTCGACATCTGCCTGCCAGAAATCTGGATCGTCAAATCCGGGACGCTCGCCTTGCGCGCACTTCTTCAACGCTTCAACTGATCTGCTGACATTGTCCCAGCACCCGGTAAAGCTAAATTCGATGCTTGGAAAATATGTTCGCTGGCTGTCAAAATCCGTGACTGGAAACTCGACTTTACTTTTTATTGTTAAAAAGCTGCCATTGCATGTTTTAGCGATTTCTTTCGCGGCTATGCGGAAAGCCACGGCGTCCTGACTGCAAGAAACTCTGAATTGTCGGGTAAGAGAGGAAACATGACTATCTGAAGAAAAACCGGTTTCAACTATCGGCAATAAGCCGCCGCGAGAATTATCTACTGCTTCAAAAAAGGGTATCCAGAGCTCGTTACGCATTTAAATTTCTCACTCAATAATAAAGGAGAAAGACTATTGCACGGAAATATTTGGATCGTCAAATTTCAACAATAGTTAATTTTCTGAAGGAACTGTCACCGGCGGCTTAGCAGGCGTTACCGGCGCGACATTTCTGGCTGGGGCCTGATTGGTTTGTGCGTTTTGTGCGGCGCGGGAATTTTCGACGAAGCCTTTGAATATCTCTGTCTCTTCAATAATCGCATCGATCGTATCGCGGTCGGCAAGCAGCGCGCTTTGACGCGGACGCGTTACAACTTCGAATTGGCTGGACTTTGAAGTCGCCGCCATGGCAGTCGTAAATTTTTCGCGCAAATTCGCCAGCACATATCTATTATCAGCCAGATAAAGCGCAACCGCCCAGTTAAGCAGTAGATTTGCTTCTTCATCACTTGCCGGGCGTGTTGGTGAAATCTGGCTGGTCTGAACCAGCGCTTCCAGAGAATCCGCCGCATCCTGCCAGCGCTGATTGGTCCATCCGATATCGGCGCGAAGCCTCAAGACTTCTTCATCTTGCTCAAGCCCTGCCAGCATCGCAAAAGCCTCTTCCGGCTTCTTTTGCTCGGATAAAGCTTCCGCTTTCAAAAGAACGATCTGCCTTTTTAGCCCTGGCGCATCTTCCTTGCCAAGAAAAGCAGATGCCTTATCAAGAACGGCCAGTGCTTTGTCCGCCTTGTTATCTTGAACATAAATCGAAGCAAGACGTATGGCAGTTGTCGCGCCCTCGATGCCGCTGACTTTTCCGGCATCAATTTGCGTTTGCAAAAGATTGGCCGCTCTCGGTAATAAATCCGCATCGACCAGACGATCCGCTAATTGCCGTACAATCCGGTCAGTTACCGGACCCGGCGGCGAAAGGGTTGAAAATTCATTATAAAGGCTGATGGCATCGACAGGGTTGATATCCTTGATGCGGTTCGGCTCAAACAAATTGTTAAAAGTCGCAATCATTTCCGCGTCGATTTTTTGGCTTTGGTCCGGCGTAGGCGCCAGTGATGAGGCTTGGCGCATCAGGGCAAGACCTTTAAGTGGATCGTTATTGGCAATATATAATTTGCCAAGGCGATAATTGATCGACGTTTCCAGCTCGTCGCCGCGCCATGCATAGCGCAGCCCTTCCAGACGATTGATGCCATCCGCCGGTTTAAGCTCCTTATTTTCAAGCTGCAGGCTTGTCAGCGCCAATCCTGCTTTCGCGCGATACAAATCGTCTTTGCCTTTGCTCAGCTCCTCCCAAAGCTTTTCGGCTTCCTTGCCCTTGCCTTGCTGGCGCAGCGCCTCGCCCTTCATATAATTGAGAGCAGATTGATAAGGCAGGATGAGCTTGTCCCCTTCGGCCAGCTTCATCAACTCTTCGGCTTTGGGTAAGTTACCATCGCGCAATGCAACTTCGGTTAAGCCGAGCGCCACCGGAATTCTTATCTCATCCGGATAGCCGGCAAGAGAATCGAAATTTGAGGGCAAGGTCTCGGCCGCCTGTTTCCAGTCTTCAAGACCGGCCAGCGCATAAGACTTCCACAAAGACGTCTCAGGAAAAGCTTTTAAGTTTTCCGTAGAAAAATCTTTCAACGCCGTTTCATATTTACCAGAGATTGCATCCGCTGCGCCTTTCAAGGCTAAGAATTCCGGTGTTCCTTTCAGGTCGGGTACGAATTGTTCGGCCAGATCGAGATAACCTGACGCTTCCTGTCCATGCGCATGGGAAAGCTCCATTTTTGCAAGCTTCAACAAATCCTGCGCTTTTGCCTGCTCGTCTTTTTCAGCGAGGCCGGATAATAGTAATCGGCGGTTTTGCTCAATGGCATCCGTATCGCCGATCTTCCAATCCCCGAACCTGAAAATGCGTGCACCCGGCTTCAATGGCGCTTCGACTTTTTCTTGCTGGGGCGTATTATTTTGCAATGGTTTTGCAGGAGCTTGCGTTTCCGGCGTTTTCAAAAATGCTGTATCGCTCTCAGGTGATATAGAAAGCCCTTCCGGCGCATCGATCCTGATACCGTCTTTTGTTTTTTCAACATTCAGATCGTCGATCTTGCTCTCAACCGCAAGGCCGGCATAGGACTCTAATGAATTGAACTCAGCAAATCTGTGAACATTACCGCTATAGAACCGCGCAGCTTCAACAGTCGCAACTTTTAACACATCACCGGCAGACGGGTCTTCTATTTCCACTACGCGCCTTGCTGTCGCCACCGGCCATAGCAAGGCGGCATTATCGCCTTCTTTTACCTTTTGAAATTCTGTAGCTGCAGCAAGCGCAGCCTGACTGTTGGCCGTAATCTTCCAGACAAGGCCGCTGCCCTCGACATGAAAATCCTTATCTTCCGGCAAGGCCAGACGAAAGGCGGTGGCTTCTTTCAACGGAATGCGTTCGAACGTGCCGAGCTTTTTATTATTGCCGGTTATCTCCGGCTCTAGCGGATAATCCGCCACATCGACAACGATCCAGAGATTGCCAAATCTTTTGAAAACTGCCAGCCCCATTTTTTCCGTTGATGTAATCTGAATCTGGAACGATGGCTTGGAAACCGGCTCGATTTTTTCAACCTTGGCTGCAGGCGCCGCTACTATTTTGGGCGCAGGTAATTTTGTGATTGGCTTTATTTCAGCCACTGAGGCGTTTTCTGCAACTTGTTCCGGTTCCGGCTCAGGCTTTTTGATAGCTGCGGCATTCGCCTTCGAATTAATAGGCCCGCGAATATCGACAATCACGCGATTTCCAATTTCGAAATGACGCACTTCCTGACCGGTTGTAAAACCGATCACTGCCGTTTTACCGTCTGGTGTTGAATACGCTGTTACGCGCGGCAATCCGGCTGGAGATGCACCTTCAATTTTGAAACTGGCGGCGCTCTGGAATTTTAGTGTCAGCTCGGACGATGTTTTATCAGTCACATAAGATGGCGGCTTTGGCCATTCGAACACAATCCGCGTATAATCGTCCTTGGCGCTTGCGCGTACGCTGACTACATCATCGGCATAGGCCAAAGATGTCGAAGCAAGAAGCGCAAAAATGAGGGTTGTATAGCGGATTCGGACCATGAGCTAAACTTGCCATAGTAAAATTTTACAAACAACTGCAATTCAGTAAGAAAAGCCTTTAAACCACAGCGCACACAACGTAAAAAAGATTCTGCTTTCCCCGCGAAAGCAATGTATTGATGTCTATTCGCTCGCGCCCTTTCCGTATTCTCGTATAATTCAAAATTGTCATTGTAAACGTAGTCAAGCAATCCATACGATATTGAAGCTGCACCATAAGACGCGTCGGCCTTAAGCCTTTTCACAATGGCATAGGAATTTCATGCATTAACAATCGAAGAATTTTGTGGCGAAAATAGTGTCTTTTGAGAACCGTAGCGGAGCGTACTTTAACGTACGCGAGCAACGCCCGCCTTCGCGCTTGCGCTATGGCGCGTTGAAAAATCGCAAAAAGGCGCTATTTGCAGCCCAAAATACGATGATTAAAACAAATCCGCCAACAGCTTATCGATATCGTCCTGAGACACGGCCTTGTCCGGCATTTGCGGACCATTCTTCAGGCGCTCGTCTCCGACGCGCGTATCTTCATCGCTTCCCGTTGGAAAGTCAGGAATATTATCACCGAGAATTTTCATCAACGCGCTGACTTTTTCCTCGATAGCTTTGATATTTTTTGTAACCTTGCTGATGCGCTGCCCCGTGATGTCTTGAAACGAACACGCCTCGAGGATTTTTGTTACCTCATCCAGCACAACCTGCTTATTTTCAGGGGGGAGCTTTTCTGCTTCGGCTGAAATATTCTCGCAGCCATCCATGATCGTGCTGGTAGCCGCTTCTGTTGCGGCTATAACCGCGTCAAGCTCGCCTGTAGCGGTCGGAATATGAGAAAATGATACGTCGCCTAATTTCGTATCGCTGATTTGACGTCGCGTATCTTCAATCAAGGCCTGCAGATCCTTCAATTCAGTGAAGATCTTCTCACGAGAGATCTCTTCTTTAGCCTCCACCTTGGCAATAACTGAATTGATTATATCGACCACCTGATCGCGGCCTATTTTTGTAACTGCTTGTGACATGGTATCCCCTGTGATTTCTTAGAATTCGCCTAGAACGGCGGACATTTTCATTTTCAATGTTTCGGCATTAAAAGGCTTCACGATGTAATTATTGACACCCGCCTGCTTGGCGGCGATGACGTTTTCGGTTTTGCTTTCCGCCGTAATCATGATGAACGGCACGTTCTTGTTTATATCGCCGCCGCGTATATGTCTCAAAAGCTCGATACCGGACATCGGTTCCATATTCCAGTCGGAAATCACGAGACCGTAATTCTTGGATTTGAACATGTCGAGCGCCATTGTCCCGTCAGTCGCTTCGTCGATATTGGAAAAGCCAAGCTGCTTAAGCAGGTTATTGATAATACGCAACATCGTCTTGTAATCGTCGACGATTAAAACATTCATATTTTTATCTACGGCCATTCTGGCATCTCCTGGAAATAAGTCATTCGGCTTTGCACCGAATTGAATAAGAAGCTTAGTATGCAACGCAATAATTAACAAAATACTACGCTTCAAGGAGTATTTAAAAGAAAGGATTTATTCTGTATTCATTATAGAATTTGGTCTAAACGCATGATTTTTAGGCCAAAAGACAAAAATTGATTTAGCGAATTGCGGATTCTGGTAATGGCGGCGGCGCATTCGGATTACCGAAACCTGCAGTGGTCGAACCGGTTCCCGGCAATTTATTCTGCTCGGCAAGGAAAAGCGTTAGGCTGCGTGCTTTTTGCGGGTCCATCAGCGCGATGATCGGAGACACCTTACGCTCGGACATTTTAGTAACTACTGATAAAAGAACATCCATATCGAGCTGGTTAAAAATCTTGGCGGCATCTTTGGGCTTCATACCCTCGTATATCTTCACCAGCTTGGAAGTATTTGCTTCTTCTTCAGCATTCTGTTTTTTCAGCAAGGATTGAATCTCGTTTCGGATCGCCGTTAGCTCTTCAACCTTTTTGTTAATTTCTTCGGTCCCCGCTTTCAACAATGCCTCGCGCTGGTCGAGCTGTTTTTCTTTTTGCTCGATCATCTGGCGGCGCTCCATCAAATCATCGTAAACTTCCTTACGAACAGTAGAGTCATCGAAATCTGAATCCGAGTCCTGCCAGTCTTTCGTTGCGACCACTTTTTCGCCTTTGACCGCAGGCTTGTCCGCCGGATTAGCAAGTTTAGGCGCGGAAGCCGTTTTTGCATCCGGCAATTCATCTTTCGGCGGCTCGGCGTTATTAACCTCCGCGACTTTCGGCTTTTCTTCTTTTTTCTCTTCTTGCGCGTAAGCCGATCCCAGATTTTTGATCTGAAAAAACGTATCCCCGACACGAACCATAAATGCCAGTGAAGCCACCATGACGAGCAAGGGCAGCAGTCGCAATCTTTTAAAAGCCGATGCAAAGAAATCATTCATACCTTAATCGCCTTTACCTTTGCGGCGTAAAGCTGCCGCTAATTGCTTCTCGGACTGACTCATACCGCCATCGTCCTCATCTTCCAAAGCGGAAGAAAAATCAGGGTCACGGATCGAGAAGAAAGATTTAGGACCAGATTTTTCAGGAGATATTTCCACTTTTTTCTCCGCGGCAAAAACCGGCGCTTTTCCACCGGGATAGGTCAAATTCACTGAAGCCTGCGACATGTTGTCGGATATCTCGCGGTTTTTCGTTGCAAGATTTTCGAGCCGTTCCGCCAGCTTGTTGCCGGACTCAGTCATGATCTGAAGTTCGTCAGACAATCCCGTTGCCTTATCGACCAGCTTGCGCAAATCATCGCTTGATTCCTTGGCTACATCGTCCAGCGTCGTAATACCTTCCTGCGCCCGTGTGATTTGTGCAGACAGATCGCGGATCAGGCGCTCCATATCACTTCTGTTCGAACGGAACGCTTCCAGATGTTTCGACAAGCGCAGCGCATAAAAAATGGTTGCCGCGAGCAAAATCGTAATCAGGATATCCATTGCTAAACTCAGTGACATAAAGACCTCTTATTTTTATTCTTCTGTAGGAGGAATGTAACGTTCGATTTTCACCGCTATATTACCTTCTTTTTGTCCCATCGGCCCGTTGAACATGGGGAAATCACCACAGCGCATCTCGACCTTGTCGGTCGGCTTGGTGTTGAACATGACAGTCGTGCCTTTTTTCCAGTTGAGCATTTCGCCTAAAGAAACGATGCGCTCGCCCAAAACGGCCTGTAAGGCAACGTCCGTTAAATACAGTTCGTTGGTCAAGTGCGTTTCCCAGATTGAATCGCGACCGAATTTCTCTCCCATGAACATCTGCAAGAGAAGTTCGCGGATCGGCTCAAGCGTCGCATAAGGAATAAGAATTTCAATACGTCCGCCGCGGTCGCCCATATCGACGCGCATGCGAACAAGCACACAAGCATTTCCGGATTGGGTAATCGCCGCAAATCGCGGGTTGGTTTCCATGCGATCCAGATTGAATGTAACCGGCGAAAGCGGATCGAAAGCTGAAGACATATCGGACAGAGTAACGTTCAGCATCCGCTCGACAAGGCGCGATTCAATCGTCGTATACGGACGACCTTCGACGCGGATCGACGGCGTGCCTTTACGCCCGCCGAGCAATACATCGACGACGGAATAAATCAGTGCGGAGTCAACGACCAGCAAACCTGTATTGTCCCACTCGGACGCTTTGAATACGGACAGCATCGCCGGCAGCGGAATAGAATTGAGGTAATCGCCGAAGCGAACCGTCGAAATTTGATCGAGCGATACTTCAACGTTGTCGGAAGTCAGGTTACGAAGAGAGGTCGACATCAATCTGACCAAACGGTCGAAGACGATATCCAGCATCGGCAGACGCTCGTAATTGATCAGCGCCGCATTGACCAGCGCCATCACGCCGGATGTTTCCCCGCCTGCCCCTGCATCGTCAAAGCCGAGCAGCGAGTCGATTTCAGATTGATTCAGGATACGGGTATTTTCTTCGGGAACGGCGCCGCCTTCGGCACCATCATCCGTGGCCATGGATTCCCATTCGGCCATCATGCGGCGTTCTTCTTCGCTCATCCCGTCGGTGGCGGTGGCATCCTGGGTCGGCGCATCGGCCATCAGGTCTTCCTTTCCGGTATCGTATATTCTTCTTATATATTTAGCCTGTCTGGCCTGCTTTCAAGTTTCAGGCCAAATGGCTAAGTCTTTGAATTATTGTATCAGAATTTCTTGAAATAAGACATCTTTCACCTCGACCGGAGCCGCCGCCTGATTGACGCGAGACAAGAGCTCCATCTGGAGACGGTAGATGCCTTTCGATCCGCGCAAATCCTGCAAGCGAAGTTCTCTTAAGTACGTCTGGAATTGGTCGACAACGCGCGGCAAGACTTTCTCCACCGCCGCTTGATCCGCCGCATTCTTAAGCTCGAGCTGGATCGACAGGCGAAGATATCGTTGCTCGCCGCTATCGCTGTTTAAATTTACGACCATGTCGGGAATTTTTAGAAAAGCGGGACCTGTCGCACCGCCTTCGCCATGCTCGCCCTCGGCAGCTTCCTCGCTACCTTCTTCGGCCTTTTCGCCTTCTTGGCCAGCCTCGGTTTTCGTCGCCTCTTTGCCGAGAACCTTATCCAGCATGCCGGTGAAATAGGCGGCAGCCCCGCCGCCGATCAAAAGCAGAACCGGAACCAGAATAATAAGGAGCTTTTTCTTGCCGCCCTTTTCACCATCATCAATGGGGGTGATGTTTTCGCTGCCTTCGGAGGGCTCTAAGTCTTTGCTCGCCATTGGAAATCTTACCTGAGGAATTGAAATAAAACCAGAATCGGTTCGGTCATTCTAACCTGTTGTTAAAATTCACCAAATCATTTTCTTGGAGCGTAAAAAGGTCCCGGCAAAATGTGACATGGTAAATATCAACATTAAGCTAACTAATTGATATTATTAGATACCTAACTTGGCACGGTCCCTGCAATTCATATCCCAGGTAAGAAAACGAGACGGTAAAAACCGCTCATCACTAAATGGGATAAGGTTATGGATAGCAGTTTATATGTTGGGCTTTCCCGTCAGGTAGTTTTAAGGCGTGCTATGGATATGTCGGCAAATAATATTGCCAATGCCCAGACGCCCGGCTACCGGTCTCAAAATCCATTATTCAAAGAATACATGTCAGCGCCGGGCAATAAAGCCCGCCCTTTGTCCATGGTCGAAGATCAGGGACAATACGACACAACAACCGCAGGCCCTGTCCAATTTACTGGCGGCACTTATGATGTAGCGCTGAACGGCCCAGGCTTTATGGATATAAAAACCCGTACTGGCGAAATTATGTATACGCGCGCCGGCAATTTCACAATCGACAGATCCGGAATGCTGGTGACATCGAACGGCTATCAGGTCGGCAACGTACCGATCCTGATCCCGGAAGACACGCAGGAAGTCAAAATTCTCGAGGACGGCTCGGTGACGGCAGACGGAAATAATGTTGGCCAGATCACCATGACCGAGTTCGCCAATGTTCAGGATTTGCAGCCTGAAGGCAACGGCCTCTATTCATCCAAATCACAAGGCACGGCTGCGATTGAAACCGGCATGAAACAAGGCATGGTCGAAGGATCGAATGTCAATTCGATCACAGAGATGAGCCGTATGATCGAGATTTCGCGTGCCTATGAACAAACAATGACAATGCTGAAGAATGAAAGCGACCGCGAACTCGGTGCTGTTCAACGCCTCAGCAAAATGAGCGGACAATAAGTTTTAAAGGAGAACTACTATGAGATCACTTGATATCGGCGCTTCGGGAATGCTTGCCCAGCAGATGAATGTTGATACGATTTCCAACAACATCGCCAACATGACGACAACGGGTTTCAAGCGCCAGCGCCTTGAATTTGCCGATTTGATGTACCAGCATTTGAGCCGCCCGGGTTCACAAGCTTCCGCCAATGGCGACACGGTCCCGTCCGGTATTTCACTTGGTCTTGGTGTTCGCCCTGCGGCCACTTACCGCATTCACGAACAAGGCACAATCCAGATCACAGACGGCGATCTTGACATTGCGATCAACGGTAAGGGTTTCTTACAGGTCGAACTGCCGAACGGCGATACCGCCTATACCCGCGCCGGTTCCCTGCAACGCAACCAGAACGGCGAGATCGTCACCAACGAAGGCTACAGGATAACTCCTTCAATCAGCATTCCGGATGATGCAATTGCGGTTGAAATCAATGCCGAAGGCGAAGTATTCGCCAGTATTCAAGGCCAGACAGCGCCAAGCAATCTGGGTCAAATTCAGCTTGCCAACTTCGTGAACCCGTCGGGTTTGGAAGCCACAGGAGACAATCTCTTCCTTGAAACCGACGCTTCCGGCGCACCGACAATCGGCAACCCTGGCGACGATAACCTTGGTACGCTTCGCCAGGGCATGCTGGAAAGCTCGAACGTCGACTCCGTCAAGGAAGTGACTAATTTGATTACAGCCCAGCGGGCATATGAGATGAACTCGAAAGTCATCTCTACATCCGACGAGATGATGCAATCCGTCAGCCAGCTGAGATAATTTAAGACAATAAGGAGCTTATGATGAACCGTCAGGATTTAATCGATATCAGATACGCGACATACACAATGTGCCGCATAGGTGTCCAGACCACGCTGGCAACCATGATAGGCTTCACGCTTTTGATCGGCGCGGCGCAAGCCGCAGAGATTAAAACAACCTCGGTTATCAATACAAATCTCGTTCACTTAAGCGATGTTTTCGATGGCCTGACGCGCGAAGACGCCGTACTTGGCAATGCGCCGGCGCTGGGCAAGGATATGGTCTTGAACGTTACAACACTAAAACGTATCGCAGCCAATTATTCCGTTGCCTATACACCGGCGTCTCTGGCCGATCAGGTAACGATCCGCCGTGCTGCGCAAACGATCGACGAAGCCGCCATTACAGATGCCTTGAAAGCTTCCTTGGTGGAAAAAGGCCTAACCGGCAATTTCACGATGAACCTGACCAATGCGCAATCTGGCATTATCCTGCCAGGCGATGCGGAAGCATCCGTTGAAGTCGCAACGATAAACTATACACCGGGCCGGGATGTCTTTACCGCGACGCTGGCCGCTCCATCTGCGGAAAATCCGATTAAAACATTACAGGTTTCCGGCATTATCAACCGCATGGCCTCCGTTCCTGCTTTAAGCGGCAGTGCCCGCAAAGGCGACATTATCTCGGCTTCCGATATCGTCTGGATCGAAGTGCCTGAGCGCACACTGGCAAAAGATGCCGTTTTGGATGCGGATGATCTGATTGGCAAAACCCCGTCCCGCGTCTTGAGCGCAAACCGTCCGGTCAAGGCGGCGGAAATCGCTAGCCCGCAACTGGTATCTCGCGGCGATGACGTCACTATTCTTTATACCATCGGCGGCATGACCTTAAGCGCCAAAGGTAAATCACAACAAAATGGCTCCGAAGGCGAATTGATCCGTGTCACCAATCTGTCCAGCGCGAAGTCGATGTCGGCGGAAATTACCGGAGATCGTACAGTCACCGTCCAATAGGCATGGAACTTGCGAGTAAGATTAGAATTAAAGTGTGTAAGTAAAAATATAAAAAAACAAAAAACCAAGGTGGGCTAAAATGAAAAATAAACTGATCTCGATACTTATACTTTCTCTTGCAACAACTTCTCTTAGTGCCTGTAGCGGTGTTGACCGCCTGAAAAACATCGGCAACGAACCCGATCAATCGGCACTCGTCAATCCGGCGGCAAAGAATGGTTACCAGCCGGTTTCTATGCCGATGCCAGTGCCAAAACCTTATGTTCGCCAAGCTAACTCCCTTTGGACAGGGTCACAAAAAGGTTTCTTTAAAGACCAGCGTGCCGGACAGGTCGGTGATATTCTGACTGTCGTGATCGACATCGACGATAAAGGCGAACTGAAAAACGAAACGACGCGTGAACGTTCTTCCGGCGAAAATCTCGGCGTTCCAAGTCTCTTGGGCCTGGAAGATGGCGGACTTCAGAAAGTCTTGCCTGAAACGATCGATCCGGCCAACCTGGCAGAAGTATCTTCGACTTCCAGCCATACAGGTAACGGCGAAGTTGACCGCGAAGAAAAAATCGAAATGCGCCTTGCCGCAACGATCACTCAAGTATTGCCAAACGGTAATCTCGTTTTATCCGGCACACAGGAAGTCCGCGTCAATTTTGAAAACCGCATCCTGAAACTGGCCGGTGTTATCCGCCCCGAAGATGTCAGCGTCGATAACTCGATCCCTTACGACAAGATCGCCGAAGCCCGTATTTCCTACGGCGGCAAAGGGCAAATCACAGACATGCAACAGCCGCGTTACGGCCAGCAAGTCTTCGATGTCCTCATGCCATTCTAAGAGGCCTTCTAACAAGTTACCTACTGCGTACACCTTTACCTACCCTTACCCACCCTACCTTATATCCCTGGCCTAGCGGTTCCCTTCCGCGAAGCCGGGATTTTTTTGCTCAATATTTAAAGTATCTCGTTGTTTTCCCCGCGAAAGCAAATGTGGAACACTCAAAATATTTTTTGACGGAATAAAAAAACTCGCGTAGCCTTTTAAAAAATATAAAAAAACTATCTGAACACGGAGCGTACCAATGATGATTTTGTTTCCAAAGCCGCAGGACGGCTTGATGATTGCTGTCGATAAAACGTTTAATTGCATACCCCTTCCTCAATTTTCAAATGTAAGAATAGAAGACGGGCATTTAACCGTTCAGGTTGAATTCAAAAATCAAAATTTTACACGGGCAGAAATGATGGAACATCTTCATGACGGCCAACTCAGGATTATGGGCGGCCATGATAGCTTTCCTTACAAGTTTCAAGGCTTTGAACATGCTGAAGCCACTAAAAAATTCCGCATTACATCAGGCGAATTAAAAAACTGGACGGAACATGCACGGGAAGCGACTAACCTTAACTTTCATGTACAAGCGCAAAATGGGGATGAAACATTCTCAAGTAAAACTCATGCAAATCTTGCCCTCCTCGACACGCTGGAGAAAGCGCAAAAAGCACTGGAATATTATAAAGCGAACCATGCAGATGACTATAAGAAAGCCCGAAGCCAAAATATCCAGCTTCATGAAGGGTGGAGATATAGCGTTTAAGACCATTTAAAAAGCCCCTTGCGGGGCTTTTAATTATTCGTCTCGTTGTGTGCGTTCCATACGCTCGTGACGTTCCTGTGCTTCAATCGACAATGTCGCAATCGGACGCGCATCCAAACGGCCAACGCCAATCGGCTCGCCTGTTTCTTCGCAATAGCCGTAAGTGCCGTCATCGATACGAAGAAGAGCTTCGTTGATTTTGGTGATCAATTTGCGTTCACGGTCGCGGGTACGAAGTTCCAGCGCATGGTCTGTTTCGGCGGAAGCGCGGTCGGTTAAATCTGGCTGCTGAAGCTCGGTAGTCTGCAGCGTGTCATGAATGGTGGCTGATGACTCGCGCAAAAGCTCTTCGCGCCAATTAATGAGTTTCCGGCGGAAATATTCCACCATCTGCGGATTCATAAATTTCTCTTTATCAGTCGGCTTGTAATCTGGCGGAACATTGGAGCTACCGGCTTTAGCCATTGGGCAATCCTTTCGGGAAATCGATGGTAAGAATCATTTTATTGAATAACTATGACGCAAGAAGTTAGAGCGAACAGCATGAAAACTCAAGGGCAGCCGGTTTCCAATTTCTATCCATCCAGATAATTTATGTTGATATAACAGGAAAATAGTCCTATTTTGTTCAAGTTAGCTTTTAACGTGAAAAAGCACGCCGTCTTTCGGCCATCCCCTAGGTTTCGAACCCGGCGGGGACCTAGCCGTTAGTTACAGGTTACGAGTTACAAGAATACAGAAAGCTAACCTATCTAAAAAACGCGACGTTCAAAGTAGTCAGAATTACGTTCAAACTGAACACAAGTTAACGCGAAGCCCCGAAGGAGAATTAAAACATCGGTCCTCCGTACCTTCGCGTAACACCCCTCAAAAAAAGCGACGAGCAAACTTAGAGACCCTGCTTAAGTCATTGAAATATCTAGGCACTCATTGTTGACATGCCGCTCCACATGTTCAAATATTAACGTCATGCTCGATAAACCTGACATACCAGCTACGACCAACATCATCCTTGCCCTTGCCATCTGCATTGGTTTTACCCTCTCTTTAAGTGTCATGCCTTATCTGCTTGGAAGCCATTTCTGGGCAATGTTGCTGATCACGCTGTTGCTTGTGCCGCTCAACACGCCGCTCTGGAGCTTGATCCATGAGGCGATCCACCGCAATTTCCATCCGAACCGCGCCGCCAACGAATTTGCGGGCCGCGCCATGTCGATCCTTTTCGGCGCGAGTTTCGGCGTGCTTCGCTTCGGCCATCTAATGCATCACCAATATAACCGCGAATGGGAAAGCGAATACTACACCGGCTCTAAACTTAAGGCATGGACTGGGCATTACTTTCATATACTTGGCGGGCTTTATCTAACAGAAGTCGCGGCGTCGTATCTTATCGCGCTTTGCCCTGCCCCGGTAACGCGCAAGGTCGCGCGGCATCTGTTAAGCGATGACCGCCATTTCGAAGCCGTCATGAACTCGCTGCTCAAAGCCGATAACGTGAAAAAAATCCGCACCGATTGTCTCTGGATTACTTTTATCTATGCTTGCGTGTTTATGATTTTTGGAGCGGCGTGGATCGTGCCTGTCGCCGCGCTCCTTGGCCGCGCCGTGATTATCTCGCTCATGGATAACTCCTATCATTACGGCACGCCGCAAGATGGCAGCGTTCCGGCGAAAGAGCTGGAAACCTCGAATTTCTATTCGCGCTTTATATTGAATTTTAATTATCACCTGACACATCACAACCATGTTCATTTGCCATGGAGCAAGCTCGCGTCAAAGCATGAAGAAGAGAGCACCCCTTATACGCAAAAACTCGGCCCTGCTTTATTCGAGCAATTCAAAGGCCCGATCAAGACTGACTAAACGATAATCCGCTGCGGCAGATCGAGAATAGCGGCAAGCTCATTGAGAGCGCTCTTCTCGGTCGGGCTGATATTGAGATAGTCGGGCAGATCGATCCGGTTCGGATCGGGCGCGAAGAAGCTTTTGAGCGATACATGAATGCTGGCCAGAATCGCGAGTATCCAGCTTCTCTCGCGATACCGAATGGCGACGCAATAAGCCAGATCATAGACGCTCTGGCGATAGCTAAGCGGCGCATCCGATAAAACGGTTTTCAATTGCCCGCGAAAGCCTGACATGTCTTTCGTCCAGTTGTCCCAAGCCTTGTAATGCAGCAGCGCCGCTTCGAAAACCGGCACCAGCGCGGCGTAATCCTTCTCGCCTTCAAACCGGCGCAGCGTTTCCACGATGGCTTTGCGCTCTTCTTCGCGGGCTTTATATCCACCGTCGGGATCCATCTTCGATATCCAGAACGCCGCCGCTATAAGCAGCCTTGCACGATTGATATCGTCTTCCTTCACCGGTGTTTCATTATCTTCAATCATGGAATATCCTTCACTCTTAAGGCTTCGGAAATCATCGTCAGCGCACTATCTTCCGCAGGCGAGATGTTTATGTTCTTGAATTCTTCCGGATCGGCTTCCTTGTTAACCGCACCAATGACTTTTCTCAACAGGCCCTCGAGCAGAAACTCTTCCTGATGAATATCCAGTTCTTCACGATAGGCTCTTGCCACCGCAGTTGCGACATACATCACCGCGCGTTTGAAATGGATGAGCTGGTCTTCACCTTCAGCCCCGCGGAACAAAGCTACCGCTTCCTGGATAGAGGCAGTCAGGCTTTCGGCGCTTTCGTTATCTGCCGAAACCTGCGCTTCTAATGCTAGTCTGGCACAAGCCGCGACCGTATCTGATTTCGAGAGCTTGGCAATGCGCGTTAGTGCTTTGAGCATATAGTCACGCTCTTTAACTTCCGACTCTTCACCTTGGTCAGTATCGTCGCAATGGCTGACATACAACCCAACGCGAACGAGTATATTCGATAAGGATTGGATATCGTGTGCGGAGAGCGCCATCTACGACACTCGTTGCGGAATGCCCAGCATTTCGGCAAGCTGGTTTATCGCGGCTTTCTCGGCGGGCGAGATGTTGATATGCTCTGCGCTGACATCCGGCGCGATCTTTTCCGAGCGGAAGGACAGAGCCCTCACCATCCTGCCAAGCAGTGAAACCTCTTTCGCTTGTTCATGATAAGCCTGCGCCACCGTGATCGCGATTTCCATCAGGTTCTGCTTGAAGCTCTCCAGCTTGCGCTGGTCGATCACGCTCACCAGATACTCGGCGATGTATTTGCACTCATCCGGCACCTTCTCGGTTTCCGACGACCATTCCGCCCAATAGGCTTTATGCTGGAGCGTTGCCAGCATAATGGTCTGTGCGAATTCTGATTTAAGCGTGTCTTCAACATAGAAAGTGACGACGTTTTCAAGCGCCGCCAGTTCTTGTGCATCTGAATGTTTGCCGCCTGTACGGTCGCTTTGCGAAACATATAGGCCGACGCGGTAAGGAAGCGCGATCAGCGTACGGTAGGTATCCTCCGGAAACTGATCGAGATCCACCAGCGTCATCTTAAGCGGCCATGGCTTTCATCATGGCTTCGCCAAGGTGGGATGGGCTTTCCGCCATCACATACCCGGCTGCTTTCATCGCCGCGATCTTCGCTTCGGCTGTGTCTTCGCCGCCGGAGATAATCGCACCGGCATGGCCCATGCGTTTGCCCTTAGGCGCTGTCGCACCGGCAATGAAACCAGCAATCGGCTTCTTCTTGGCAAGGCCTGCATAGTACTGCGCAGCCTTGATTTCCGCCTGACCACCGATCTCGCCGATCATGATAATGCCTTGTGTTTCATCATCCGCCATGAACATTTCCAGCGCGTCAATGAAGTTCGTGCCATTGACCGGATCGCCGCCGATACCGATACAAGTTGTCTGGCCGAGACCGTTCTGTGTCGTTTGAAACACGGCTTCGTATGTCAGCGTGCCGGAACGGGATACAACACCGATCTTGCCGCGTTTGTGGATATGGCCCGGCATAATGCCGATCTTGCATTCACCCGGCGTGATCACGCCTGGGCAGTTCGGCCCGATCAAACGTGTCTTGGAACCGCAAAGAGCTTTCTTCACTTTCACCATGTCGAGAACCGGAATGCCTTCGGTAATGCAAACCGCGAGCGGGATTTCGGCTTCGATCGCCTCGAGAATGGCGTCTGCTGCGAATGGAGGTGGAACGTAGATAACAGAAGCGTCGGCGCCTGTGGCGGCTCGTGCTTCGGATACAGTGTTAAAGACCGGCAAGTCCAGATGCTTTGTGCCGCCCTTGCCCGGCGTAACCCCACCGACCATTTTCGTGCCGTATGCGATAGCTTGCTCGGAGTGGAACGTACCTTGAGCTCCGGTGAAACCCTGACAGATGACTTTGGTATCTTTATTGACGAGAACGGACATTTTGAACCTTGAATTAATAATGAAAGCTTCGGTGAAGCCATTGATTTCGTTCTATTAAGCATGAATTCGCCCTCTTCGCAACGCATCCTGCCAAATCTCTTTATATTAGCTTTATATTTTTCTTGATTATGGCAACAAATATATAGTATAAGTTTACATAATATTAACAAACCGGGTGTGAATTTGTTTATAAGAACAGGCGCAGAATTTCAACAACAGGCGACAAGAACAACGCCTCGATACGAACGGCGAATGGCTGAATTTTTAGCCATAGAAAAAGCTGCCCGAGAAGAACGGGAAAGAAAATTTCATATAACAACGACACTTAATAAAACAGAAGAAACCCAAAGCGTTTCTCTTAATGCGCTGGATGGAATTTTTAAACCTGGATCACCTATTTTAGCTGCGACACGAGAATTAATTGGCGGAAAAGAAGCGGATGATAAAACAACTCTTGTTCTCGATAAGGCTGCAAGCACGATTAAATATATCAACATAGCGGATATCCCGGGCGGAAATGCCACGTTGAGCAATTCCTTGCGTGCAATCGACTTCCCTAATCCTGAGCAATGTTTTGAACCAAGCCCTCTGCACCAATGGACGTTACGCCTGAACAATCTTTTAAAAGGCGCCGCCACCTCTCCTGCCGGTGAAAAAGCAGCAAAAATCGCAGTTAAGATAAAAGAAAAAACGCCTGTGGTTGCCGAGAAAGCAAACGATATCGGCATTTATAAAGTCGCTCCTACTGTCGTAAATGGAACACATAAAGCTGTCGACACAGCAAAAAAATTATACGGGTCCACTTCTTCAACTCAGAAGAAATGGGCGTCTGGCTTAGTCGGCATGTTTGCTCTTGCATCCTGCGCCCAGCCTTTGATTGAAAAAGGAGCCGACTTCTTTTCGTCTCATGCAATCTCCGGCAAGAAATCTATATCAATAGAAATTCCTGAAGCCACACCTGCAAGCTGTACATTCTCTATGCCAGTTATTTTCAATGGCGCAAACCAAGCCTTTTCCCTTCGCTATGAAAAGCAATGTGACTGGCTGAAATCCATGACGCCGGAAGAGGGTGAAACTTTGCCTTTCGGTGACTATGCCAGCATCACCGGTACAAAAAGCGGCGATATCATTCATAGTCTAAATGGCTCTAAAATGCGCATTCCAAAAGAAAACTGGCGCGCCGCCGTGGAAGGTTTAATGGCCACTGGCGCGATGGACAAGCCGCGTATTTTTGCTGTCGACTACATCAACATGCTGCGCCAAGAGTCCGGTATCGGAACGAATACGCTTGGCAGTGGAACAACTTCCTGCGGCGCAGCGCAGGTAACATTACCGACATTCGGCACCTGGATCAGGAAATACGGCCACGATCATAATTACGGCTGGCTGGCCAAAAAATATACAAAGTTGGGGCAAGAAACTTACATCGAAAACGGTCAAAAAAGAAGCCGGTTTTCTGATAAAAAACTAGTCAGGCAAGATGAATATAAGAGTGATTTTAGAAAATTCTGCGGCGGATTGTCTTTCTCTTTCACATTCGGCGCTCGTAACTTTCTGGACGCGAATACAGAATGGCAAGACAAAGTTAATTCAGGTAAAGCGAGACTTCCTTTTGGTCTAACGAAGGTCAATAATCGTATTGCCTATTTCTCTCATTTTACCGGCACGGGCGGCGCTATCCTTCTAGCCAACCGAATGGCCGATCATCCCGATTGGCCGATGGATAAACTTTTATCAGGCAAAGAGTTTAGAGGTACTTTTGCAAGCAACAAAAATGTCTTTGTTCAGAGAACACCCGAAAAAGATTTACTTGGGAATTATAAACGCGACGACAAGGGGAAGCTTGTCATGGGTGCCAAGCATGTCATTACAGGCCGTGAATTTTATGAATGGATCGGCAGGCATATCGGGTTAAGCGAAACCCCTCACCCGGCGCAAAAAGACCCTCGCGGTTTTGTTGCATCGGACGGTATACATGTTGCGCCTAAAGCTATACCAGCAGCTACATTTGATATTCGCGACAGCGATCCGGAATGGATTAAACACAAACAAGCCATGGCGGCGAAGCCTCTGGAACAACCATATATCTCAAATTACGACTATATGAAGACGGTAACCGCGCAAGCCACCGTCAGTATTCCCTAAGCATCACTTAATCGGCGAGAAAGCTGCCGGTTTGATGAGCTTCGTTTCCTGCGACAGCACCAATCCCTTGGATTTCTCCATATAGATTTTCCAGTCAGGGTCCGCATTGCGCGCGGCGCGGCGGGCTTCGAGATCGGCATAATCTTTATACGCCCAAAGATGAACGACCTGGTCTTGCTGCCCCACTTCCGTCACCGTGAAAAGGATCGGCTCGCCTAAATGGCGGCGCTGAACCGGCATGGCGAATTCTTCGAATACTTTCAGATATTCACCCATCATGCGCGGGACAATATTGTAGGTGCGATGGTCGATGATCATATTCAGTTCCCTTAAAGTGCGATCCCCGCTTTCGCGGGGATGACAAAATTTTGTTTATGCTCGCTTAAATATTAAGCTGCTTTAGAAGCTTGGTTTGTCGCGTCAACGATCTTGCGGGCTGCATCGGCAAGGTTATCACCGGATACGATCGGCAGGCCTGATTTCGCGAGGATTTCCTTGCCCAGCTCGACATTCGTGCCTTCCAGACGCACGACAAGCGGAACAGACAACTGAACCTCTTTCGCCGCGGCGATAATGCCCTCGGCGATAATGTCACAGCGCATGATACCGCCGAAAATATTAACGAGAATACCTTTGACGTTTTTATCGGAGAGAATGATTTTGAACGCTTGCGTGACTTTTTCTTTTGTCGCGCCGCCGCCTACATCGAGGAAGTTCGCCGGTTGGCCGCCATAAAGCTTGATGATGTCCATCGTTGCCATCGCAAGACCCGCGCCATTGACCATACAGCCGATATTGCCTTCGAGCGTAACGTAGGAAAGGTCGAAGTTTTTGGCGATCGTTTCTTTTTCGTCTTCTTCGGATTCATCGCGCATCGCGGCTACATCCGGATGACGGAACAGAGCATTGTCATCGAAGCTGATTTTCGCATCAAGAGCCATGATCTCTTCTTTATCGGTGACGATCATCGGGTTGATTTCAACAGAATCGCAATCCAGTTCAACGAATGCCTTATAAAGCGAGGAGAAGAATTTACCCGCCGCCTTATTGGCCGCGCCTTCTAAGCCCAGCGCAAAAGCAAGTTTACGCGCATGGAAGCCTTGAAAGCCCGCCGCCGGATCGACAATTGTTTTCTGAATTTTTTCAGGGTGCTTTTCAGCCACTTCTTCGATATCCATACCGCCTTCGGTCGATACCATGAAAGTGACTTTGGAAGTTTCGCGGTCCATAACGACCGAGCAGTAATATTCTTTTTTGATGTCGACGCCGTCGGTGACATAGAGGCGCTGAACCTGTTTGCCATCATCCCCTGTTTGCTTCGTTACGAGAACCTGACCAAGCATGGCTTCAGCGGCGGCTTTGACATCATCAACCGTTTTGCAAAGACGAACGCCGCCCTTGCCTTCCGGATTGTTCTTGAATTTACCGGCGCCACGGCCACCGGCATGGATTTGCGCTTTTACGACATACAGAGGGCCTGGCATTTTCTTAGCGGCATCTACGGCTTCTTCAACCGTCATCGCCGGAATACCGTCTGGCACGGCCACGCCGTATTTTTTCAAGAGTTCTTTTGCCTGGTATTCATGGATATTCATTGCGAGGGATTCCCTAAGCTATTGAGTGAGTAAAATTTTCCGGAAATGTTTAACACGGCCTAGCTATAAAAAAAACCCTGTAATTGCGGATATATCAGGGTTTCAATGCCGATATTAACCTTGGCTTAACTTAACAATCTGTAAAATGCAATTAATCAAGAAATCTAAGGTGTGTAAATGGCCGTTCAATTAAGTGCCAAATCGGATCAAATAATCGATCAATTCCGTGAAAACGGATTTGAGATCGAAAATCCAATCGACCCCAATGATGCTTTCAATATCAGGCGCTTTCTCAGCAATAGTGATTTAACACCCGACCCTTCTGCCTTTGAGGCAAAAGAATTAAAAAATCCGGATTTTGCCGAGGCCGAGGATGATGACGATAAAGAGAAAAAATCCTCCCGGGATCTCTTAAGATATGTTCAAGATAATCAGCAACGCATAAGCCAACAAATACAGGCAGCAAACGAAGAACAAACCATCAATCGTCAAGAGGCACAGATTGCCCGCGAACGCCAGCGCGAAGAAGCCCTTCGCCGACAGCAAGAGGAAACCGCCAGAGCATCCGCGCAGCTCGAACGGCAACAGAATGAAGCAAAAAGTACTAAATCCCCCGTGCGTGGAGATTTAAAAAGAGCCTTCACGGAAAAAGCTGATACTGGCGTTTACAAAGTTATCAGGGACACTGCCGATTATGCACATGATAAAGTCGGCGATGCTGCCGAAGCTATAGGCGGTAAAGATTTACGCGGACTGGGTGGCAGTTCATTACGGGCCGCCGATGGCCTCCTGAGCGGTGACTTCGACAAAGCCGCGAAAGAAGGCGCACGCGTCATCAACAAAGGAGGAAATATCGTCGAAAGCGTGGCTGGTAAAGATGTTCGCTCCTTTGGAGGCCATGTTTTACGCGGCGAATTTGGCGCTGCGGCCGGACAGGTTGGAAATGGTTTAACCAACGCCGCTTCCGCTGCCAAGGATATCGCCGCAGACACAGTGACCAGTGCAACTAAAACCGTATCTGGCTGGCTCCCAACCGGTTGGGGAATGGGCAAGTAGTTTTGACTCTTTGCCCCTTTTCAGGTAGGATTGGGATAACTAATTAATAAATAAGAATATTACTGAAAAAGTAAGGGTGTTAATGGCTATTTTAGGAACAAAAGATCAGAGCGTTTTCAATGGCTTAGGCGATATCTTGCCCGGCGGCGCTCTCGATTTCGAAGGCCGTACGATTAACGCGATTCATTCCACGACTGCTGGTACGCCCCTTTCCGGTTTTTCCAAATCCGGCAAAGCTTTACCAATGCCGAAAGATGAGCCGGAGGTTGCTAAGTCTAAATTGGTCAATCAATTTACCGAACAAGCCAAGGGTAAAGATAGTTCTAATAATGCGGCTGATATGCTGTTTTGGGCGGAAATGTTTAAACAACATTCCACTGATGAGAGCGGAATCTCAAAGGGTAATGTGATAGCTGATATTATCAAACTGGGTGACGCCCTAGGCTTTGATACTTCTGCTGGTAAGCAATTTATCGCGCAAGTTACAGGCAAGCCTTACTCTGAATTCGCCAAGAATTCTTCTTCCTATAATTTTGATCTTGGTAGAATGGATGATGTATCCAATTTCAGTCATAGCAATAACGGCTCATTGCGTGATCGCGTCAATGAAACTGTATTACAAAAATTTGCGCGCATGGATCACCTTTCCTATGGTATGGGATCGCGCACCGGCAGCAATGGCCGCATCGATTGCAGTGGCTTTATCAGCCAATTGGCGAATGCCGTGGATCGTGACTTGAATGGTCGCAGCACAAAGCTTTCATCCACTTTAAACTCTACCTCGGAAGGTCAGTACATTAATGCTAAAAGAATGGTTGGCGGTACCGACCGTATTGATAAATCAACTCTTATGAACATGGAAGCCAATGGCACACTCCAAGCCGGTATGGTTATTTCTACTGATAAAGGTGCTACGCGTTCAGGTTTCGATGCCAATCGTAAATATGGTATAGACCATGTTGTGATGACAGCTGAACGCAACGGTCAGCTTGTAATCGTTGAAAGCCGCTCTGGAGCTGGCGTCACCATGACTGATTTTGATGATTGGATTAAATCCAAAGGTAATACGACTTTCTTTGTAACAGATATGGTAAAACTGGCTCAAGCTACCTCACCTAATATACAAATGGCATCTCAAGGCCCATCGCCCAATCTAGGCTAACCCACTGATTTCAAAGGCCCTTTCGGGGGCTTTTTTATTGGCTAAACCCGCCGGAAAATTTGACTTTTATCGATTCTAACAGTACACTCTAATGAACGAATAAGAAAAAAAATTAGGTGGTGTGCAAATGGCTGACAAAACTGACATAGCTGAACTATCCCCTTACTCCGCATTAGGGCTTTTCCGCTCGATTTTGGATAATGCCAATGCTGGAAATTCGGCCATTGCTCCACAAGCCAAACCCGCTACTTTCGCCGGAGCCAATGTTCCGCAAGGTAAAATAAAGGTTGAAGCAGAAGACGCCAATCTTGCCAAAAAATTCGTATCCTCTTCCTCTGACTTTGAAGTGTCCAAAAAGCCTGAACAAGGCATGGATCTGTTTACATGGATGATGCTGTTACGCGAAGGCCAGTCCGATCAAGATAGCATGCAATCCGATACTGATTTGGTAAATGGCTTTGCGACGCTTGTAAAAACTTTAGGTCTTGAAGATACCGAAGTTAATTTTGGCGGCAAAAAAATTACGCTCGGCGAATTGTCTAATAAACTTTCTTCTATGTATGCCGACCCGAATAATCTTCCAGAAGCCGGATATCCGATGGGTATTCTAGGCCAAACGCGCCTTGGCGCAGGTTCGCCAATCTCCGCGAAAGCGTTGGCTAATGCTGAACAACTGGCTGATCAAAAAGGTGTTCTTGGGGCAATCCAAACAGCATCACGCGTCGTTGGTATTGACAGCACTTATATGCTTCTAAAAGCAAAACAGGAAAGCGGTTTTAATCCTCACGCTCAAGCTAAAACAAGCTCTGCCGGTGGCCTATACCAGTTCCTAGATAGCACATGGGTTGCAACGGCAAACAAGCATAAAGGCTTGTTGGAGCGCCATATGGGTATCGATGTAGACGACCTGTCCCGTAGCCAACTTTTGTCTTTGAAAAATAACGCTATGGCCTCTGCCTTGATGGGCGCCGCCTTTGCTAAAGATAATATGAATTATCTGAACAGAAATGTCGATGTTGAAGGTTTTCAGGCGAATTCCGGCGCTCTTTACATGGCTCACTTTCTTGGCCCCGCCGGAGCAGAAAAATTCTTCGAAGGTCTGGCAAGAAATCCAAATGCGAGTGCAGCGTCTTTGTTTCCGCAAGCCGCGTCTTCGAATTCATCTGTATTTGCAGGCAAGTCTCTGTCTGATCTTGGTCAATGGGCGGCCAATAAAATGGGCGCTCCTGCTTACACAATCTCTTAAATTTAAACCCCGCTACGGCGGGGTTTTTTATTACCTTTGCAAATGAGGGAACACATAATCATACCTGTGGTTGATAACCGCCGGTAAATTAGCGCGTATCTCCTCTTTATCACTGGCAAGGATAATTTCAGCGATTTTATAATTCATGAAAAAAGACGGTTGCCATTGATTGGCAACATCGTATCTCCAGCTTTGATACGCTTCCAGAGGATCGCGCAGCGCATCCAACCTGGGCTGAACCTTACGCAAAACCTTTTCAAAAGCTTCCGTCCGCTCAAGATGCCACGGGGCAAGATCGATAAAATCCCTTATCGCTTCCTGCGGCATCAGATGCAGTTGCTCCACGGCATTTTTCTGCCAATTTTTATCAAGCAAAGGTGACAGGAATTCCCAGCGGCTGGAAGAAATAAGCAACTGGTTATCACTCTGGAAATCCCACTCGATATCCTCTTCAAATTCAGGGCGAAATTCCTTGATATTCTCCATGAACTGATCGATGTTTTCATTCGCCTTCAGACAACCAAACAAGGCCTGAGCGATATTAAAAAGCTGGGCTTCCGAATTCTCAAAGCGGGTCCTCGGCTCAAAAAGATCTTTCCTGATTTTTCTGCTGTCCATTTCAAGCTGGATTTGAAGTTTTCTCTCGTAGAAATCCAGAATTGTTTCGATATCCGCATCCAGAGGATTGCTGTTTTTTTGCCAATACTCAAAAGCCTGATTCAAAAACGTTGCATGCGCCGGATGGCCTTGTTCGAATTCCTTGTATTTTTTTACCTCAGTTGACAGAGCCCTGCGCGCAAGCTGCCGTTCATAGTCATCACATTCTTCATCAAGCGCAATATCCGCCAGAACAGACACGACGCTAAAATGATAGGAATGATTATTCACATTCAAACACGGCTGAAGATAGGCTGGGTGTACGCCTATTTCGCGGCAGAAATAATCGACATGATATTTAGGAGGCGACAACTCAGGATTCTTGAGCAACATTTTAACGAAAAAACAATCGATATCCAGCAAGGCTGACAAATCGCCTTCGGTAAAACCGCGGATTTCCGCCCACGCCAGATAAGGGCTTTTTCCTTCCAGTATTTTATCATGAGCGATGCATATAAAGTCCAGCAGATCGGCCTGAGCCTGTTCATGATCTTCAAGGTCGCCAAAATAGGTGAGAGGGTAACGCGGCCCACGTTCGGGCAGGTTTTCAAACTTGCAAAACTCTGAGAATTTACTCTTTAGATTACGCATAGTACCTGTTCATTTATTAGTTTTTTATAATTAATCATCCTTTCCTGAATTTTGGCAATAAAAAAAGCGGCGCTTTTGCACCGCTTTCTTAAAATTTTATTTCGCAGTTGCGGTTAAGCCGCTTGTTTCTCGATGACCTCGATCAGGCCTTTGACAGCATTAACCGAGTGGTCGAACATTTTCTGCTCATCCGCGCTCAGTTTGATCTCGATGATCTTTTCAACGCCTTTTGCGCCGATGATGACCGGCACGCCGATATAGAGGCCTTTAATGCCGTATTCGCCGTTCAGTTTCGCCGCGCATGGCAGAACGCGTTTCTGGTCTTTCAGATAGCTTTCCGCCATCGCAATCGCGGATGCTGCGGGTGCGTAGAAAGCCGAGCCTGTTTTCAGGAGGTTGACGATCTCTGCGCCGCCGTCGCGTGTACGCTGGACGATCTGGTCGAGCTTCTCTTGTGTGCTCCAGCCCATAGCAATGAGATCAGGCAGTGGAATTCCACCAACTGTCGAGTAGCGAACCAATGGCACCATCGTGTCGCCGTGGCCGCCGAGAACGAAGGCGCTGACATCGGAAACGGAAACGCCGAATTCTTCGGACAGGAAGTAACGGAAACGTGCGCTATCCAAAACGCCCGCCATGCCAACAACTTTTTCAGCCGGAAGGCCGGAAACGCGCTGCATGACTTCGACCATTGCGTCGAGCGGGTTGGTGATGACGATTACGAATGCATTCGGCGCGTTTACCTTGATATTTTCGCCGACTGTTTTGATAATGCCCGAATTGATCGCGATCAGATCGTCGCGGCTCATGCCCGGCTTGCGCGGGATACCGGCGGTGACGATGACGACATCGGCGCCTTTCATAGCAGAATAGTCGTTGCTGCCTGTGAGGCCGCCCGATACGCCGATGACAGGTGTGGTTTCAGCAAGATCGAGAGCTTTGCCTTGCGGCACGCCTTCCGCGATATCGATCAAGACGACATCGCCGAGTTCTTTTTGAGCCGCGAGAAGTGCGAGCGTTCCACCGATCTGGCCAGCGCCAACGAGTGCGATTTTTTTACGGGACATAGGAGTTTCCTTAATTGGAGGGTTTTAAAATTCTGATGTTAAATTAGACCCAATTACTTAAGGGGTAAAGCGTCAAAAAAGGGTTAAAGAATGGCTATTTCAGCCCTAGAAAATCGAGTTGCCATTTGATCTCGTCAGGTTCCAGCGGATAATCGGTCCCGCCGCGGGGATAGATGATTTCCTTGGAAGGGATTTTGGCAATCTCCTGCTGGATGCGCAGACATGTACGCATGCTCACCCCTGCCCTGTGACAAACAGCGACAATCGGTTTGGGTTTCAGCATCCCGACAATATTCTCCATGCTGGAGCGCGACGAACGTACCAAAGCCGCCAGCATAACGATGGCCAGCGTACGATCCCGCGCATCCATCGCGGCTATCAACGCATCTTCGTTGAGCGTCTTATCGACGATCATTTTGCGAACTTTGTCCTCAGGACTTAGGCGCTCAGTATCTTCTTTCTCGAGTTGATCAATGTCTTCGCGGAATTTCGATTTGATCTCTTCGGAAACTTGCTTGCCCAGATCGGTCCGCTTGGCAATCAGGTCCTTGACCGATTCATCGACGAATTCCGCCATTTTGCGGGCGATCTCCTGCGGCAGGAAAGCGCGGACTGCCAAGGGTTTTTGCCATGTCGTAAAGGCTCTGGATTTTTCGACGATTTTAAACAAGGTCGGTTTTGAAATATCGGCTTCTTTATTGTCCAACAGCAGCACGCCAGCCGTTTCATGATAGGCCTCGATGACCGCTTCGGATATATCGGCGCTGACAAATTTTCGCTGGGCGATAGCTTCGACTTTCCACGCCGCCGGATGGTTCGATAAAATCTCCAGCAAAACCTCGTCGGACACCGCCATGCAGTGATGCAGGATAGGCTCGGCTACTTCGCGTTCGATATCACGGGCCAATTTATTGATGATATGCGTTGGCGCGTGAAGTTCTTTCTTCATTATATTGGCCAGAACGATGCGGACCTTTGCCACTTCATCCGCCGCCAAGGCTTCGAGTGCGTCGACTGTATAGGAATAAAGCTGGCTCTGCGTATCCTGTGAGATATCGGGCAGTAATTTAACGAGACGTTCAGCGAGCGCGATACGGACATCGGCGTTTTGATCGCGGGCGATAATTTTATTCGCCTGATAGGGCGTGGCATCGTTTGAGGCGACAGCCTGACGGACGGCGACTTCACTATCGTTTTGCGCAAGGTAATACAAAATTTCGGCTTGCGTGGCGGGAGATTTAGCCAGTTTCAGCTTCGCGGCTTTATCTAGGCTTTGAGCAATTTTTTTCTGATGTTCGTATTTTTTCTTCTCCTTCTCCTGTTTCTTGGCGGGATCGGCAGACAGAAGTGAAAGATTGAATATCGACATGGTTTTAAAAGTTTAACCTGAGTTGGTTAATAAATTATGGCTTGATGCCGAAAAATTCCAGTTGCCAATTGATCTCGCCTTTTTCCAGCGGATAATCGGTTCCGCCGCGCGGATAGATAAGTTCGTTATGCGGCACATGGGCCAATTCCTGCTGTAATTTCAAAGCGGTACGCATGGAAAGCCCCGCCTTCCACGACAGGGCAATCACCGGTTTTGGCGTGTTCAGCGCCATGATTTTTTCAACGACCGCCACCGGCACTTTGGCCAAAGCCGCCACACAGGTGAGTGCAAGGTCTTTATCCTGCACCGCCAGCGCATCGAGAACAGAGGTTTCATTTAATGTCTTTTCCTTGATCATCTGGCGGACACGATCTTCGGGACTTACCTTTTTAAGATCGGACTCGTCCATAAAATCAAGACGGCGGCGCACGACAGCTGCAATTTCTCCCATCGTCTTCGTATCGTAATCGGTTCGCTGCATCAAAAGATCGCGCACTTTCGCATCGACGAACTGGATCAACTCCAACGCCAGATTGGCCGGCAGATTGCGCCGGATTGCGATCGGTTTTTGCCATTCAGTTTGCGTCTTCGATTTTTCAACGATACTTGCCATCGTCGCGACAGATATTTTTGCGCTTTTATTATCCATCAAGATCAAACCCGCGGGAATGTCTTCGCGCTCGATGACGCCCTGTGATATTTCTTCGCTGATATTATGGCGTCCGGCGATGGCTTGCACCGCCCACGCCGCCGGATGCGTCTTTAAAATATCAAGCAAGTCTTCATCAGACAGCGCGGCGCAAAACCGGAGTACAGGCTCCGATACTTCGCGCTCTATATCGCGGGCAAGTTGCCCCACCACTTTCGGCGGCGCATGGGCGTGGTCTTTCAATGTCGATGACAGCGCGATGCGTATTTTTAATACTTCGTCGATGGCCAGCGTGCCAAGCGCCTGAATGGCAAAGCTATAAAGCTGGCTTTGTTTGTCTTGCGATAAATTCGGCAGAAGTTTCATCAAGCGGTTGGCCAGCGCCAGACGAACATCTTCATTGGCATCTTTTGCCAGAACCGAGCTGGCATGAACGGGCGTAGATTTGTTTTTGGCAACCGCCTGACGCACGGCAGGCTCGGGGTCATTTTGTGCAAGATAATAAAGCAGCTCGGGCTGGGTGTTTTTATCTTTAGCGACTTTCAGGCGGTCTTCGGCCTTTTTCGACAGAGCAAGTTGCCGGCTTTTGGCTAGATTTTTTTCCTTGTTAAAAATTTTGCCGAAAAAGGACATGGTTTTATTTTAAACTATTTAGGATGATTGAGATAGCTTTGCGTCTGCATTTCCTGCAAGCGGCTGACCGTGCGCTCAAATTCATAGGCATGATCATGGCCGGAATACAACTTATCCGGCGCAGCATCGGCGGTGATCACCAGATTGCGATGATTGTCGTAGAAGACATCAACCAGCGTCATAAAACGTTTGGCCTCATTCCGGCGGTCATAGCCGAGCTTTGGAATATCTTCGACAAATATCGTATGATAGCGCTTGGCGATAGCCAGATAATCCTCAGCCCCCAAGGGACGCTCGCAAAGCTGCGCGAAGCTAAACCGCGCAACGCCTTTGGCAACGACCGGCACTTCAATCGTGCGCGCCTTGACGCTGATTAAATCCGGATAGGGCTCTTCGTTTTCGGTGAGGCTGGCAAAAAGGTTATTCGCCCGCTCCGCGGCTTCCTTACCGAGCGGTGCGAAATAAACGCTCATCTCTTTAAGTTTACGGGCGCGATAATCGACATCGCCGTTCAGATTGACGACATCCATACGCTTTTTGATCAGTTCGATAAACGGCAGGAAGCGATCACGCTGCAAGCCGCCTTTATATAAATCGTCAGGCGCCCAGTTGGAGGTCGCTACTACCGATACACCATGGTCAAAAATTTCAGAGAATAAACGGCCAAGGATCATCGCATCAACGATATCGGTGACATGAAATTCATCGAAGCACAGGACTTTGCAGCGATTGGAGATAATGGAAGCCAGCGCCGGTAGAAGCTCGTCCTTGCTTTCTTTCATGCCTGCAGAGTCGAAGCGGCGGGAATGGATATAGTCGTGAACCTCGATCATAAACTGGTGAAAATGAACGCGGCGCTTTTTTATCTCCGGCGGAATGGATTCATACAGTACATCCATCAGCATGGATTTTCCGCGGCCGACAGGACCGTAAATATAAACGCCTTTCGGTGCAGGCCGGTCGCCCTTGAAAATCGCCATGCGATTAATCCAGCCGCCTTTTTTATCATGGAGATGATAACGGATAGCTTCGTATTGCAAGCGATCGAAATGCGCCACCGCTTCTTCCTGCAAAGAATCAGCGTCTATCTGGCCGGTGACGAGTTTGGATTTGTAAATATCAAGAGGTGTGGGCATTAGGTTTTTTCGACGAACGTCTGATCAAAAGGATGGATATCTCGTAGAGGATCATCAGCGGGATCGCCAATGCTATTTGCGAGATTATATCAGGCGGCGTGATAATTGCAGCAACAATAAATATTAAGACAATCGCGTATCTTCGCTTTGCAGCAAGCCATTCGGCACTAATGATCCCCGCTTTCGCCATAAGCGCCAATATAACCGGCATCTGAAACGCCAGGCCGAAGGCGAAAATCAGCACCATGATTAAATCCAGATAATCGCTCACCTTGGCTTCTAACATGATCGGCAAAACCGTTTCCGAGCCGGAGCTTTGAAAACTTAAGAAGAATTTCCATGCACCAGGAATAACGATGTAATAGACAAGCGCGCCGCCGAGAAAGAACATGATCGGAGCGGCGATTAAAAACGGCAACATGGCTGCTTTCTCGCGCTTATAAAGACCCGGCGAAATAAACATCCAGATTTGCGTCGCCAGAAACGGGAAGGTCAAAAAGCATCCCGCAAAGATAGAGACTTTCACATAGGTAAAAAAGGCCTCGGTAAGATTGGTATAAATCAAACGCTGGGAATCTTCCGGCCCCATAGCGTCGGCCAATGGCTTCACCAGAAAACCGTAAATATCGTCGCGGAAATGATAACAAATGCCGGTACCGATCAGCATGATAACAACCGACCACAAGACGCGTTTGCGCAGTTCGGTCAGATGTTCGATCAAAGGCTGGGAGGTGGAGTCGAGATCGCCGATCATGAAGGTCTCTCTCCGCCTTCGACGAGCTTTGCGTCTTCAGGTTCAGGCGGTTTAGCCGCGCTTACGGGCTTTGTGATATATTCTTCATCTGCCAGTTCTTCGTCAAATAATTCAGGCGTGACAATTCTAGTTTGATCACGGATTTCGCGTAAATCCGCCTGCTCCATGAAATCGTCGAACTGGCGAGTGACAGCATAGCGCATATATTGAAGACGGCGGAAAAGCTTGCCAAGCCCGTGCAAGACTTCCGGCAATTGTTTCGGGCCGACAGCTAGAACCGCGACGACGATCACCATCATTAATTCGGACCAGCTGAAATCGAGCATTATTATCCCTAAATAATGTCATTCCCGCGAAAGCGGGAATCTCTCTTCTTCTATTAAGGGAGATCCCCGCTTTCGCGGGGATGACAAATGGAGTTAAACTTCAGTTTTATCTTTCGATGATTGGTTCTCGACGACCGCGCCATCATCGACTTTTTTCGGCGGTGAAAGCTCTTCGTCTTTCATACCTTTTTTGAAAGCCTTGATGCCTTGGGCCAAATCACCCATGACGCTCGGCAGCCGTCCGGCGCCGAAGACCACGATAATGACAAGAATAACAACGAGCCAGTGAACCAGAGACATCAGTCCTCGTCCTCTTCGTCATCATCATCGTCGTCATCATCATCGTCGTCGTAATCTTCGTCGTCCTCATCGGAATCATCTTCGTCAGAATCCTCTTCAGAAGATTCTACTTCTTCTTCATCGATTTCAACGGCATCATCGATATCATCGTCAGATTGTACTGGTGCCACATCTTTTTCCTCTTCAATTGCTTCGTCGTCTGTTTCCTGATCGAACTCTCCCAAAGGACGTTCTTTCTCTTCCTCAGATATATTGTCATTTTCGGATTTGAAAAGGTCTGCGCCCGGAATTGTGTCGATCGCAGGTCTTGTATCAAGAAGTCCCGATGCTTTCAATTCATTAAGGCCCGGCAGATCATTCAAATTGGAAACGCCGAAATCATCCAGGAACTGGTTGGTCGTCGTCCATGTCACAGGGCGGCCCGGGGTCTCGCGACGGCGACCCGGCTTGATCCAGCCTGATTCCATCAATACGTCCAGCGTGCCTTTATTCGTCGCAACGCCGCGGATATTTTCGACTTCGGCACGGGTCACCGGTTGGTGATAGGCGATAATCGCCATTGTTTCCAGCGCAGCGCGGGAAAGCTTTTTCTCTTCCTTTTTGGTCAATGCCAAATGCGGCCCGATATCTGACGCCGTACGAAACGCCCAGACATCTTCAAGCTGAACAAGGTTGACGCCGCGACCTTCAAATTCTTTTTGAATTTCGAGCAGCATGCCGCCGACATCCGCAGATTGCGGCAGGCGCGCCTGAATGGAGCGCAAGGATACAGGCTCCGGTGAGGCAAACAGCAAAGCTTCGATCACGCGCTTTTGTTGCGCCGGATCTTCAAGCGGCATAACTTGTGCTTCTTCAATTTTTTCTTCTTCGGGAATATCGAATTCTTCTTCGATTTCTATTTCTTCAGCAGCTTCACTCATGCGGATTGTACCTCAGCTTGTGGTGGTGTTTCTTCGGGAACATAGGGCTCACGCTCTACGACACGCAAATAAATAGGTTTGAAATTTTCTTCCTGGCGAAGCTCCAGCTTGCCTTGCTTGGCCAGCTCAAGAGACGCCGTAAACAAAGACGCCATAGAGGATTTATGCAGCAGCACTTCCTTGATATTTTCCGGCATGAAGCTATTGAGTGTCGTCCAGACTGATGTCGTGCCTTGCTTGGGCAAACGGCCGAGCATAACGGTCATACGCGACAAAGCTTCTTCCATCGTCATCACCGGATAGGAAACCGGTTTATACTGCGTGGATGTTTTACGCTGGGTAATGTCGCCATAGGCTTTCAAAAGCTGGTAGAGATCGACCGTATATTTATCCGGCTCAGGTGCTTTAAATGTTTCCTTATATCCGCGTCCGTAAACGGTCAGATATTCGCGCATCTGGCGCGCCATTTTCTGGGCACCTGCCTGAATGGCTTCCAGACGTTGCAACTGGAAGGCCAACGCTTCTGCCATCATTTCCGCAGACGGCTCGTCCTCTTCTTCTTTTTCGCGCGGGAGAAGAAGGCGTGATTTCAGGTAGGCAAGCCAAGCCGCCATGACAAGATATTCAGCGGCGATATCAAGTGAAAGCTCCTGCGCGCGATCGATAAATGCCAGATACTGGCGGGCGAGTTGCAGGATAGAAATTTGTGTCAGGTCGACTTTTTGGTCGCGGGCAAGTTGCAGCAGGACATCGATCGGCCCTTCATAGGAATTCAGATGCAGCACAAGTGAATCGTCCGGCTGCCCTGCTTCCGGCGCATTTTTGCGCTCGTCTTCTACAAAAACTTCTTCAGTCATTACTTACCTAAATTAAGGCCTTAATTTCAGGCAGCCCAATCCGCATTAATCGAGGCTTGCCAGCGTTCCCAACCGATGGCTGACAGAGGCGGCAAATTAGCGGCCAGCTGTTCCATAACATCGATTTTTGCCCAACAATACAAAGCAAGATCGCAGCCTGCTTGCAAGGATTCTTGTGCCCTTTCGGCGACAGAACCGTACTTATCCAGAGCTTTCATGTCCAAATCGTCGCTCAATATCAATCCTTTAAAGCCAATTTGCTCACGAACGACTTCAGAAATGACTTTTTTGGACAGGCTGGCAGGACGCTCCGTATCGATATCCGTGTAGATAATATGCGCCATCATCGCCCAGACCGAGGCAGCATAGGGCTCGGAAGCGATCCTTTTAAACGGCACGAAGTCGCTTTTAATCAGCTCTTCGAGAGAGGTTTCAACCTTGGGAAGATCGTGGTGACTATCGACTTTTGCACGACCATGACCGGGCATGTGCTTGATAACCGGCGTTACGCCGATATCGAGAAAAGCTTCACACACGGCATCCGCCGCTTCGGCGACAATTTGCGGGTCGGCAGAAAAGCTGCGCGTGCCGATCGCATCATGCGTTTCGTCCGTCAATACATCGAGCACCGGCGCGCAGTTTACATCGATACCGCTTTCGAGCAGCATCTTCGCCATTTCCATCATGTCTTTGGAAAGCTTCAGCCGCCCGCCACTCAAATCCCGCTCCATATCTTCGCCGTAATGGCGCGCCGATGGAAAAGCATCCCATTGCGGCGATTTGAGACGCGCGACTTTGCCACCTTCCTGATCTATCAATATCGGGCAATCCCAGCCGACGCATTTGCGAAGATCGGCGCATAAAGCTTTAACCTGTCCAGGCGTTTTGCAGTTGCGGCCAAAAAGAATAAAACCGAAAGGCTGGCTGGCGGAAAACAGCGAGCGCTCCGCATGAGACAGGGCTTCACCTTCTATTGAGAAGATACAAGCTAATGGCAAAGGTTGTTCAGCCATGATTACAATCCCAGTTTATCTTTATAGTTCTCATCGAACGGTATCACTTTTGCCGAGAAATTGATGATGAGAAATGCGATTTCCAGCAATTGCTTCATCAAATAAATATTTTTTTCGTCAATAGCCTGGATCAGCGAACCGACCGCAATCGCCAGCACAAGGACTTTCTCATCGCGGTTTTGCACGTCACGCTCTTTAAAGAAAAGATCGGTTGCTTTGCGCGTTTCGGCGCAAAAACCCAGCGGAAGATCAAACGGGTATTGATCTTCCTCTAATGGCAGTTCAGGCATCAACCTGCCTTGCGTCATCGCCTCCAGTGATTTTTCAAGTATGGCGTTCCAGTCAGGGAAATCCGCCTCTTGAGCCCCTGCCTGCATCGCAAGCAAAGAAACACAATCATAAACTGTCGGTTTTTCCGGATCTTCAGCAATAACCTTGTTAACTTCATCCGACAGGACAAACAGCTCGTCATAGAGCTTTGCCTGCATGTCCTTTAAATTATGGACCGAGCGGAAAACCATTTCTCCGGCAAGACACGACATGGCAGCAAGAGCCGGGATATAATGGAAATCGGTACCGTCGCCGTCACGATAATAGTTGACGATATTGTCGCATAATTCATATGCCGTTTCCGCGAGATATTCGTCGACTTCGACTTCTTTGGGTTCCAGCATCAGATTTTCCTATTTCGCTATAATACAGGAACCGCCACGTCCTTTAATGGCGGCGCAGGTTTTTGTGGCATTGGCAGGAGAAAGCGGGCCTGCCTGAATACGGTAGAAAATCCCCTTCTCGCCCAGATCGGCTTTTTGGGTGCGCATGGACAAAGCCCCAAGTTCCGGATTTTTAGACTTGAATTTCGCCCATTGGCTAGAAGCCTCGGCTTCGGATTTCACGGCGGCGAGCTGGATATAGGTTGAACCGCCGGACGTAACAGGAACGGCTTTGGGTGTTTCCGTTTTAGGAACCGGCAGCTCTTTCGGTTTGGAGTCGGCTTTGAGCGTATCGATAATCGACGCGGCTTCTTTCGGCTCTTTTTTGATCGTTTCAACCTTCGCTGTTTCTACCTTTGCAACAGGCTCACTGAAAGTTTTTTGGGGGGCAGATAATTCTTCTTCCGCCGGCTCAGTGTCCAGTTTCAAGTCATTGATATCAGTAATAGGTTCAGACTTGGCGACAACCTTGGACGCTACTTCTTCACGAGCAACAGAGGCCGCCGTATCGCTTTCGTCTTCCAGCAGGTTTTCGACCTTGTTTTCTTCCTGCTCACCTTTAAGCGTTTCGAATATCGTACTGTCTTTATTCGGAACTTTCATGCCGCCCGGATCTTCGGGCTTGATTTTATACGGCGCAGAATCAGCGCGGATAATTGGCACAGGCGTCATATCGGCTTCACTGTTTTTGCCCGATGGAATAGCGGCAGAAACCACTGCAATTATAATGCTGATCAGGACCAAAATACCGATCACGATAAAGATGCGGCGAAGCCCGGGTGGTAATTGTGCATTTCCCTTACGATTCAAGAGACTATCAAAAAAACCTTCATCATCGAATTCATCTCGTCTCGCCATACCAATATCCTTTCAATGTGCTTTTACTTAGGCAGCCAACTATTTGAGATCCCAATATAAATCATATAAGCGCTCATGCTCGCGGATCGCATAACGATCCGTCATACCGGCGACGTAATCACAGACGATTCTGGCGCGGGCTTTATCATTTGTCAGGCCACCCGCCTCTTCGACGCGGCGTTGCCAATGGTCGGGCATCAGCGTGTATTTATTAATAAAAGATGTGAACAAATCAGGAATGATCCGCTCTACCTTTGCCCAGATGCGCTGCAAGGAATAATGGCGATACATACGCGCATAAAGAAAAGCGCGCAGCGCCTCGATATCGTCATACATTTTCGGCGAGAAAGCCACGGTTTGACGTGAAGCTTGACGGACATCGTCAGGACAGGAGGCCTTGATCTCTTTTAAACGCTTTTGACTCTCTTCCAGAACATCGGTGACCATCGCCCCGATCATATCGCGGATCATTTCAGCAACTAAAATAGTCGGCGTAATGCCGGGATAGGACTTTTTTATGTTTTCAATAATGTTGCCGATAAAGGGCATCTTGGCCAGTTCTTCCAGCGTAAAAAATCCGGCGCGAAGACCGTCTTCGACATCGTGATTGTTATAGGCGATATCGTCGGCGATTCCGGCAACTTGCGCCTCGACGGAAGCATATTGATCGAGCTTTAAATCAGTCTTTTTAGAAAGCTCATAGAGCGTGACCGGCAGAACGGATAAATCCGGCTGTTGTTTTTTGCGCAGACATGGCCCGTTATGTTTGGCAACACCTTCCAGCGTTTCCCATGTCAGGTTCAAGCCTTGGAAACGCGGATATTTATTTTCGAGCTGCACCAAAATACGCAAGGACTGGTCGTTATGTTCGAAACCGCCCAGCGCATCCATGCATTTCTTTAGCGCCTCTTCACCCATATGGGCAAACGGCGTATGGCCGAGGTCGTGGGACAGGGCGATACCTTCCGCAAGATCTTCATTCACCAGAAGTGCGCGCGCTAATGTGCGGGCAATTTGCGCGACTTCCAGCGTATGGGTCAGGCGCGTGCGGTAATGATCGCCTTCATGATAGACGAAAACTTGAGTCTTGTATTTCAACCGGCGAAAGGCGCTTGAATGAATGATGCGGTCGCGGTCGCGCTGGAACGGGGTGCGGTGACGGCTTTCCTCTTCTTCGAAAAGGCGACCTTTCGACTGATCGGGCCGGCAGGCATAGGAAGCCAGCGGCATCGCGCAGTAATTATAGGCCAGTGTATTATTATCGTCATTTGCGAGGGCTTGGGGCATATCGCGACAATAGACGGAATAGGAAAACCGGGCAAGGGTTTCCTCCCATGCCCGGCTTCGCTCTAAATTCCTTTAAGCCGCAGCTTTATAGGTAATTCCTTCATGCTCCAAAGCAGCTTGATAGGACGGGCGCCGGCTAATCTCGGCAATCACGCGCTTGACGTTTTTCCCGAGTTTCAATGGTTTGGAAATATCGGTCCAGTTGGCAATGACAGTCATTAAAATATCCGCAGCTGTGATTTTGTCGCCGGCCAGATAAGCATGGGTTTCCAGATGTTGGTCCACTAAGTCCCAGAGCTCTTGAATCTTGTCGCACGCCTCGTCGCAGATAATTTTCTTGGCTTTATCGTCAATGGCCGATTTTTTAGCAAAAAAGAATTTGCTATAAGCAGGATGCATGCTGGCATTCATAAACATCAAAGCTTGCAGAGCCAGACCCCGCGAAACGCCTTCTGTCGGGATCAGGTCTGATTTAAATTTCTCGCAAAGATGGATAATGATAGCCGCGCCTTCATAAATAGGCGTGCCATCTTCGATCAAAACCGGCACCTGCCCGCGTGGGGAAATTGCCAAAAACGCAGGATCACGCGCCGCACGCAAATTAACCTCGTTCAGGTCGAAAGGCTGGTTCAATTCGTGTAAAACCACATGAACCGCCATCGAACAGGCCCCCGGGGAATAATAAAGCTGGTATTTTGACGACATAATGCCTCCTAAAACTGAAATAAATAGAATATAAAAACTGGAATTTTAACTAGAGCGACCGATATAATAGTCCATGCCTGAGCTTATCATCACACCATCCGCCATCGCTCGCGTCCAGAAAATGCGTGAAATTAAAGGCAATCCCCTTCTTAACCTAAGACTAACAGTCGAAGGCGGTGGATGTTCCGGTTTCCAGTATATTTTTTCATGGGACGATAAAATTACCGAAGACGATAAAATCTTCGATCAGGCGATCGTCAGCGACGAGATTTCACTGCCTTTGCTAGAAGGTTCGACGCTCGACTATGTTATCAACATGATGGGTGAGGATTTCAAAGTCACCAATCCCAATGCCAAATCCGGCTGCGGCTGCGGGACAAGTTTCGCGGTTTAACCGTAGCGATAATAGCGTCCGACAATTTTATTCGATGTTATTTCAGGAATGATGCGGCATTGTTCTTGTGCTATATCAACCAAATAACCCGATGCTACGCGATTAAAAGTTTCATTAGAATGCCCGCAGAATTTATCGTCAGGGCCAAGATTTACGATGCCTCCTTCGAAGCCACGCTCATCACAAGTTACGGTTACATTGCCGTTTGAAGCATAAAAATACACAGTCTATTACTCGCTTTTACTCATTAGGGTTTATCTGTCTCATACTCCTGCTATAAATAAAAACAAGAGTGAAAAAGGTTAAAAATGAAAATAGCCACCTGGAACGTCAATTCTATCAAGCAGCGCCTTGAGCATCTAAAAAAATGGGTAGTGGAAAACGATATCGATGTCGTTTTTTTACAAGAGCTTAAGAGCATGGACTTCCCCACCGCCGAACTGCGCTCCATCGGCTATCATTCAGACTTCGTCCCGCAAAAAGGCTTTAACGGAGTCGCGACGATTTCCAAGATGGAATGCCACACCCATCACAAGAGGCTGATCGGTAATGATGCCGACGAACAATCACGCTATCTGGAAGTCGAGTTGGACGGTATTCGCCTCATCAATATCTACCTGCCCAACGGCAACCCGAAAGGCACAGAGAAATTCCTTTACAAACTCGAATGGATGGACCGACTTTATGCGCGGCTCAAAACCTTGCGCGATGATCGTATTCCATTTCTGGTCGGCGGGGATTTCAATGTCATTCCCGAAGATATCGATGTTTATAATCCTGCCGCATGGGTCGATGACGCCTTATTTTCCCCTGAAGCCAGACGGAAATTCCGCATGATGGAAACGCTGGGCCTGACCGATGCTTTTCGAATCGACAACCAAAACCCGCACGAATATACGTTCTGGGACTATACGGGCGGATCATGGCAACAGGATAAAGGTATCCGTATTGACCATTTTCTCCTCTCTCCGGCCATCACGGACCGCTTTATTTCCTGCAAAATCGATAAAGTCCCGCGCGACTGGGAAAAGCCGTCCGATCATACGCCCGTCGTGCTGGAAATTGCCTGAAACTCGTGTTAGCCTTGGGCACATTCTTAAGAATCCTTAGTATCCTCCGGGGGAGCCCTAACCTATGCCACGTTTCCTAATCGCCCTTTTATCGAGCGCCGTCTTACTCACTGCATGCCATGACGTGCCGATGATCCGCGAAGAAACCGCGATGCGTACCGCCCTTCCCGTTCACCTTATTCCGCGCACGATCCCGGCGGACCCGTTCACCCTTCAGGCTTTTGAGCGCGGCCATAAGAAATTCACCAACGCAGTTGTCTATATCGAAGGCGATGGCGAGTCCTCGACCTATCCGGGACCGCTCAATCTTTCCCTGCCGCCATCGAACCCGATCGGCCTGCGTCTCGCCGCGCAAGACGGATCGTCCAATGTCATTTATCTGGGCCGTCCGTGCGGCGCCTATCATAAAAGCAAATATCTGGGCAAAGACGATTGCCCTGCCGTCTTCAAAACGGATGCGCGTTATTCCGAAGCTGTCATTCACAGCTATATGAAAGCGCTCGACAACATCAAAGCCTATCATGACGTAACGGGTTTCGATCTCGTCGGCTATGACGGCGGCGCGGCGATTGCCACTATTCTGGCCGCCAAACGTGACGATGTATCATCGCTGCGCACAATCGCCGGAAATCTGGATACTAAAACAACAGCCGCGCTGCATAAATCGCTGCCGCCGAGCAAGTCGTACAACCCTGTCGATTTCGCCGCTGAACTTCGCGACATGCCACAGCGCCATTTCGTCGGCAAGCTCGATAACGTGACGCCGCCTGCCGTATACGCTTCCTATTCACAGGCTCTTGGCGCAACGCCATGCAATAATGTTTCCTTTATCGACAATGCCGATCATGAAAACGGCTGGGTCGAGCAATGGAATACGCTGCGCACGCTGCCTGCCGCCTGTACGCAAGCAGTAGAAGCCGAGCCAATGCCAGTAACCTTCGACCCAACAAGCCTCGATGGTGATAAGGGTACTGATCGCGGGCAGAAGTAGTTTCCCTTTCGCTCAACCGTAGCGAAGCATTTCATAAGCGAACACTTCCTGTTCGCAGGGCATGCGTCCATATCCGTTTTGCAAGGCGCTAAATTTGGCCTCTATTGCCCTCGAATGACGCTCGGCCATCGCGGCAAGATAAAAACGTCGATGCAGATTTTCATCCTGAATATCATTTCTTGAGAAAGCATGGAAATTCATCGATGAAAACCGAGCGTAGATATGGTCGGATTTAAAATCTTTATTATGCACGCGCAAATCACATTCATTTTGCTGAATATGATTTTGTTCATGCAATAATTTCAGGACAGATTGATCATAGTCACCAAGAACGCATCCGTCACTATGGATATTAAAAGCCACAGTTATTTCTGCCACCGGATTAAAACCCGGATATTCCCAGTCTTTCCGCACAGGTTTTAATCCAAACCAGCCGCCGCTGCGATCCAAAGCGAAAGCCGCCGGAAACACACCAGTATCTTTTCCTTCCGCCACCAGCCGGGCATGTTCGGCTCTTGAAAGATTGAAACTCGTCACTTCCTGAACGGGGGTAAACCCAAAGATACGGGCCTGAATTTTCGCGAGATCATGAAGATGGCTAAATTTTGTATCGAAATCTATTAAAGGCCAGTTCGCCTTTACTCTTCTAAATTCCGGATGGCCCTTTATAAAATCATGCAGCTTAAAAATACATTCATCTTCGTAAGGCTCTATGCTTTTATAAGCATCACAAGATTGCGCAAGCCGCCAAGCCAGATGATGCGCAGTAGCGGCCTGTTCAGGTGATTCAGCCGCCGCATTGAAAAGGCTTCTGATATATTCGACTCTCGCCAAACCTTTCATGGACAGGATTGATTCCGCGTCCAGACCGCCTACCATTTTAATCAAGGATGGTCCAACTGGATCTGGCTTACATAAAACGATCTGACTTTCTTCTACCCAGTTCTTAATTTTCAAAATTTGAATATCAAGCAGAGTATATTTTTTGCACTCGTCCAAAAGCCTGAGAAGATTTCTTTTGATTTCATCACTTAATGTCTCAAACTTTAGGTCAGGCGCGCAGGATATAATCTGCTGCAAGCGATCAAGTCGCGGCGAGGATTTCGTTTTTTTATCGAAAGTCGGAATGTCATGATCAAAAATAACCGTTTGAATACATTCCTGTAAAAAGCTTTCCCTCCAGCCTTTCAGGAAGCCTTCGGAGACGCCATGTGTTTTCATTTTATAAGCAGACAACACATTATTTACGGCGGAAAAAGCATGACGATACACAGGCTGGGATAACCATTCTTCGAATTCTTCTGGCCTCCATGCGAAAACCCCTCTATCGTTTTCATAGGCAGTTATATCGTCAGCCAATAAGAAAAGTCGGGCTTTGAGAAAATCAGGATGGTTTGATTTAAGTACAAAGGCAAGTCTGGCCAGTCTTGTCTGGCAAACACGTGCGCCTGTATAGGCCGCGACTTCCAACGCGCCTTCGAAAGTATCAATCGGGTTTTCATTATCTGAAACCGGAAGAAGGACATGATTTTCATCAGCGTCATACCACTCTTCGCCTGCTATATGATGAAAAGCAATTGACTTGGCCCAAGGGACAAGGCGGATATCGAGATACTGGCGCTTTAAAGATTCTTTGAAAATAAGAACAGCATCGTGACCACCTGATGATTGCTCGCTCAAAGCCTGTAATAAAACGCGGCAACATGCATCCGCCAGCAATTTAAGATTCTCGAGCCGCTCCGTATTATTCAGGCTATTCCATGTTTTCGCCATTCTCTGAAAAGACGGGTCGGATTGTACAATGCGTCCAAACCGGTAATGCGCTTCCGCCTCCCAATCCAGCGATGCATGATTAAAAGGATATTGATTGGCTTCCGGATGAACTTCAAGATAGATCTGCCTTAGCGATCTGGCGACGCCGCCCAGTCTCCGGCCATATTTATAGTCTAATGGCTTTCTGGCTTTTAAAAGCCCTGTAATAGAGTCAGGTAAATTACGCATAACATGTCTCTAGAAGAGACGATCTATTTATGTCAATATAATTTTAGCCTAGAATGGTGCTGCCGGAGAGGATTGAACTCTCGACCTCTCCCTTACCAAGGGAGTGCTCTACCACTGAGCTACGGCAGCTTTTTGGCCTTTTGGACGGAAATGGCTAAGGCGTTGAGTTAATTATTATAATTTTTGTGGAATGTCACGCCTATTTTGTGTATTTTCCGCCTCAACTTTCCCATATTTAGATATCAGATAAGGATTCGCGGATATGACGCAGAATAAGCCTCTGCCACCCGGCGTCAGCCGCGTCGATGAAATCGACAAGCGCGCCGAAGCCTTGCGTGAAAATCTGAAAAAAAGAAAAGCCCAAACTGGAACCAAGCTCCAGCCAAAGAAAGACAAAGAGTAATGAAATTCAGAAACCGCATAGAACCCTTTTTTGAAACCAGCGGACAGAAAACTGCCCCCAAGATGGAAATGTCGATGGAGAATTTTATGCAGGGACCTCCGGCCTCCAATAATGATTTATTCGACGTTCCTTTCACACCGGAAATATCGGTTAAGGATGCGCCCGGCATTATGCCGGATCACTGGATCCGCACCCAAGCCAATGAAGGCATGATTTTCCCTTTCGCTGAAAAACAAAACCGCGAAAAAGACGGGCAGAAAATTATTTCCTATGGCCTGTCCTCCTACGGTTATGACGCGCGCTGCTCGGATGAATTTATGATCTTTACCAATATCGATTCTGCCGTTGTCGACCCGAAAGATTTTTCGACAAAAAGCTTCGTTGAACGTAAAACCGATGTTTGCATCATTCCGCCGAATTCTTTCGCGCTGACCCGCACAGTTGAATATTTTAAAATCCCGAAAGACGTTTTGGTGATCTGTCTTGGCAAATCTACCTACGCACGCTGCGGTTTGATCGTGAACGTAACGCCATTGGAGCCGGGCTGGGAAGGCCATGTAACATTGGAAATTTCGAACACGACGCCATTGCCCGCTAAAGTCTATGCCAATGAAGGTCTCTGCCAATTCCTGTTCTTCAAAGGCTCCTCCGCATGCGAAGTCAATTATGCCGACCGCGCCGGAAAATATATGGGCCAAACCGGTGTGACATTGCCGAGGACTTAGTATGATTTACCACTTTATAGTCGGAAAGCATGGAAAGAGCGGTTTGTCGAACGTGTTTCGGCAACAATCTTCTGCGCGCCCGCTGCCGTTAGAAAAAATTGAAATCGTTTCCGAACTTGAAGGTGGATCGTTGAGCGTTCTTCGCGGCGGAGAAGAAATGGCAAAATCGCGTGCGATCAAAGGATATGGTGAATTTCCGATAACGGGGGTCGATATTGACCTCACGGCAGTTTCGAGATCGTCATTCGGATTATTTCAGCAACCGCCTTATTTTAGTCTAAAAGCACAGCCTTTTACTGAAGGCGATGAAATCCTCATTGATGCGCCCAATGTTTCGACCAAAGGCTTCTTTGCCGCCTTTCTTAGAACGGGCGAAGTTCCATTTTCACTAATCAGAACATAAGAAAATAATATGAACGCACAAGCAGCTTTAAAAGAAACCGACGACCTTATCGCTATCGATCCGGAAAGCGTCATCAAGCCGTCCTTACTCAACAAGATCAAAGTTACGGGCGGTACGCGCCTGAACGGCGAGATACCAATCAGTGGAGCGAAGAACGCCGCATTGAAACATCTTTGTGCGGCGATGCTCACAGGTGATCCGGTAAATTTCACCAATTGCCCCGTGCATCTGAAAGATATCCAGACGCTCGCTGCGCTTATGGCCGAGATGGGGATCAAGATCCAGCTTCGCCGCAACGGCACGGCTTTTATTCAGGCAGACGATATCACTTCTTCCATTGCACCGTACGATCTGGTTCGCCAGATGCGCGCAAGCGTTCTCGTGATGGGCCCTCTTTTGGCGCGTACTGGTGAAGCACAAGTTTCGCTGCCGGGCGGCTGCACGATCGGCACACGCCCGATCGATATGCATTTGGACGGCTTCCGTGAAATGGGCGCTGAGATCACGCTGGAAGACGGCTATGTGAAAGCCACCGCTCCGAAAGGCGGCTTGACCGGCGCAAAAATCCTCTTCCCGAAAGTCTCCGTCGGCGCAACCGAAAACCTGATGATGGCGGCCACATTGGCCAAGGGCGAGACAGTTCTCGTCAACGCTGCGCGTGAGCCGGAAATTATCGACCAAGGAAATGCCCTGATCGCCATGGGTGCAAAGATTTCCGGCCTCGGTACGTCCGAAATTCATATCGAGGGCGTCTCTTCCCTGCATGGCTGCACGCATGATATTATCGCAGACCGGATCGAGACCGGCACGTTTATGATTGCCGTGGCGCTGACTGGCGGCACGCTGCGCCTCAAGAAAACACAAACCGAGTTTCTGACATCTTTGATCGCGCCACTTCGTAAAGCTGGTGTAACGATCGATGTCGAAGGCAATGACGTGATCGTTCACCGCAACGGTACCCCGCTTATCGGCACCGATATCATGACCGAGCCTTTCCCGGGCTTTGCCACGGATTTACAGGCGCAATTTATGACGATGCTGACCATATGCGAAGGCTCCGGCATGGTCACGGAAACTATTTTTGAAAACCGCTTTATGCATGTACCGGAACTGCGCCGCATGGGAGCGGATATTACTGTCCAAGGCAATTCCGCTATCGTGCGCGGCGTGAAGAAGCTTAAAGGCGCGGAAGTAATGGCGACCGATTTACGCGCTTCCGTATCTCTTATTTTGGCAGGTCTCGTTGCCGAAGGCGAAACTTTCGTGAACCGCGTCTACCATCTTGACCGCGGCTATGAAAATCTAACAGGCAAACTCGAAGCCTGCGGAGCGAAGATCGAGCGAGTTTAGACTTAATAAAAAAATAACCCCCACAGGGAGGGGTTGATGAGTAAAGAAAATAACCTATCGACGATAGCCGATTTCCTGGAAAAAAGAGATCAGCAAGTAAGATCACGTGAAAATTGCATTTTCAGCGAGCTTGGCATTGCCGAACATAAAGATTTTGAACGCAGCATTCTAAGATTTGTCTTTCAAAATGCCGCCGACTGGCGGACAAAAAATCCTCAATATGAAGTCCCGAATGAAATGTCTGCCGAAGCACTGTCCCTAATCGGCACGCGCTATGCATTTTATCAGGAATTTCATGAAGATTTTTTCAGAGGCGAAGAAAGAGAAAGAGTTTTACTTCTAGCTCTTCTCTCTCACTACAATATTCATGATGCCAACGCACCCTTACCCGACGACGAAGGTGTTTTGCAATACACTGCACGGCACTTCGATGAAGACGATATATTAGAAGCTACTCGTATTTTCGATGATGCGTGTGAATTGGAACGCTGTGGCGATGATGGTAGCGCAGTCAATTTGTCTTTGGAGAGCATCTTTCTGGCACATATTTATGCCATAGAGGACCTGAGTGAAATGGCAAACGACCTTGAACATTCTCCTTTTGAAAATTACCTGCCGGAAGAAATTAGGGAGACTATTAGAGAATTTGAAAAAATAAGAACTTACCTTAGACCGGACACTGAAATCGGCGAAAGATTACAAATACAACTTTGCGGACTGGAAGATGAACTGCATAGCGCCTGCCCTGAGATCATGACATGTTTGAAAAGAGACATTCCTTTTCCGGCGAATGATTTTCTATGAAACCTTCATTTGAAACCGCAAGCCTTTCCGAACTGCGCCTTCCCATGTTTCTCAAAGAAGCTTTGTGGAAGACAAAGGCGGTGAATTGCAAACCCGCGATGGATATTCTGATCGGCGCCTCTGATTTTTATTTTGATGATAAAAATGAAGAGGAAGCTCTTCGGTTTGTTCAAGAAGTTGTAAACGCAATCGATATAACCCGTGCTTATGGGGATGAGTTCTTTGGTTACAGAAGAGGCCGAATTCCCGATGATGTTTACTATGCCATTATAGGCCGAAGTCTCATCGATCTTTCACCAGCGTCTTTTCCTTCTGTAACTGAAAACTGCCGAAAGCTTTTTGATCAAATAGACAAAATTCATGGCGATCCGGATCTCTATTTCTCTCCGCGCATAAATGCTGCAGTCCGATATGCTTATGCCATGGAAAAATTTACCAGCCTGAACCAGCTTCTATTTGAGATGCAATCAAATATACATACTGCTGGAAATGAAATAAATCGTAGATATAACTCAATAGTTTTGCCGATCAAAAAAATCATGAAGGGTGACGGCGCTTTAAGTCGCGCCATGCAACTTAAAGGGCGCCAGATCGACTTTATCGTCAATCATGTAAATGAAGAACGATTTTGGTATATCCAGTACGCTGCGCGGAATTTTGACAAGATTTCCGACAAGGCTTTCGTATTCGATCACGGTGGCATGCCTGATGTCGGCAGCCTCAGAGATAATTTTTATAAAGCCTATGGCCGTGTGGAAGACCGTATTGGCGCGCAAGGAGTGGAAGCCTTCTATGCGTTTGCAGAAACGGTGGTTTCGCCGATGAATTTTATCATGTCGATTTCTGACGTCATGACTGAAAATCAAATTCTTTATGGCTTTGCCCGATTGTCGATGAATGAAGACACGGATATTGAAAATTGCCTTCAAGCCGCCGCCTTGCACCCCGTGTCAGACGATTTCATGGGAAAAATGGAACTGGCCCATCATCTTTGTGCATTCCAGCATCGCACAAGCACATTATGGGGCGATAAGGTTCACCCTTATATATTCGTTCAGGATTTAGTCGAATATGAAGAAACACTTCGCGATCTCGATAATCTGGACATTCAGGATGAGCGTTTGCAAGGCATTTTTGAGGCCCTGCGTAATCAGGCTTGCACCTATTATAATGCGACCGCAAGAGAAAATGCAGTATTGGGGTTTCAGCCTTATTATCCGGCTTATAGCGGCCCCTCACCAGCCAATGATTAATTTGGGATTGGCTCTTTTCAAAACCCTGATATAAACTTCCCTATGCTAGAAAAAACCATCATTGCTGTCCCTAAAGGGCGCATTTTAAAAGAGCTGAACCCGCTGTTTAAAAAATGCGGGCTGGTTCCCGATCCGGATTTTTATGACGACAATAGTCGCGCTCTGCAGTTCAAAACCAATATAGCGAATGTTGAAATTATTCGCGTTCGCGCCTTTGATGTGGCGACTTTTGTTGCCTTCGGTGCAGCGCATCTGGGCGTCGTCGGCAACGATGTGATCGAAGAGTTCGATTATTCCGAAATTTACGCGCCGGTCGATTTGAAAATAGGCTCCTGCCATTTATCGGTCGCCATGAAAACGCAAGATGCGGCGACGAATGACCCAACCGGTCATATTCTTGTTGCCACCAAATACCCGCATCTAACCGCCAAGCATTACAATGCGCTCGGTGTGCAGGTAGAATGTATCAAGCTCAACGGCGCGATGGAGCTGGCTCCCAATCTAGGCCTTGCCAAACGTATCGTTGATCTTGTGTCATCAGGCGCGACGCTTAAAGCCAACGGCCTTGTCGAAGTTGAAAAAATTCTCGATATCACATCATATCTGGTCGTCAACCGCACCGCGCTCAAAACCCGTCCCTCCGAGATCAAGCAATGGATCGAGAAATTCCGCAAGGCCGTGAAGTGAACGCCCTCACTGACAGGCTGATCGAAATTATTGTCGATGTTCCCGACAGCCAGATCACCCTGTTGCAAAACGAGCGCGAACAGGCGATTGCCGGCCTCCTCGAATTCAATCATTTCAAATATATAAAAGAACCGGACGGACCATATAGGCTCCGCCTTTCCATCGAAGATGGTTATCTTGTGTTCAGATTGAGAGACGCGAGAAACAATGATCTGCCGCTGCTCGCCATTTCCCCGCGTCCCTACAAGAAACTCATTCAGGATTATTTTATGATGGTGGAAAGCTATGAACAGGTTCATGCCAGCGATCCCTACAAATTAGAGGCTATCGACATGGGACGGCGCGGTATTCACAACGAAGGTGCAACCCTTTTAATGGAGCGGCTGAAGGACAAGATCGAGATGGATTTCGAGACGGCACGGCGTTTTTTTACCCTAATCTGTGTTTTGCACCTGAACGGACACCGTTTACTAGTGGGTTAAGGGCTGAAATCGGGTTGCTTTTTGGGCCAAACGGTTCTAAAACGACCTTCCAATAAAGGAATTATATAAAACCAATGGCTAAAGAAGATTTGATTGAATTCAAAGGCGTCGTATCGGAAATTCTCCCGAACGCCATGTTCCGCGTAAAGCTGGAAAACGACCACGAAATTCTCGCCCATACGGCAGGCAAAATGCGCAAGAACCGTATTCGCGTTTTGCAGGGCGATACGGTCGTCGTTGAAATGACACCTTACGACCTGACCAAAGGCCGCATTATTTTCCGTGAGAAATAAGTCGAAGCTAATCTTGGCTTCGGCCTCTCCCCGCCGCGTCGAGCTTTTGAAACAAAGCGGCATTACTCCTGATAAAATTATTCCTGCCGATATCGATGAGAACGAGCTTAAAGGCGAGCTGCCGGGGCCGCATGCGCTTCGTCTTGCCATCGGAAAAGCTGAAGCTCTCGAAAAATCTGCCGATCATTTTATATTGGCCGCCGATACTGTTGTCGCTTGCGGCCGTCGCATTCTGCCCAAGGCCGAAACCGACGAACAGGTACGCGAGTGTTTAAAGCACTTAAGCGGTCGACGCCATCAGGTCTTCGGCGGTATTTGTATCCTGACACCGCAAAGAAAGAAACTCTCCCGCCTTGTCTCGACAGCCGTACAGTTTAAGTCATTGACCAATGATGAGATTGAATTCTATATCGAAAGCAAGGAAGGCCTCGGCAAGGCCGGTGGTTATGCCATTCAGGGCCTATGCGCCGCCTATATAAAGTCGATCACAGGTTCGTATTCGAATATTGTCGGGCTTTCCATTTATGATACAGTGCAAATGCTGACCGGCGCAGGTTTCTTCCAGAAGGACGAGTAAGCTTGGATATCATCATCGAAGAACAACAAGGCATGTTATGGGTGGTTGCGACAGATCGCGGCCAGATCGAAAGTCTTGAGGTCGACCCTATTCACGAACGTGTACGCTGGGGCTCGATTTACTGGGCCAAGATCGAACGTATCGACACTGCGCTTGACGCCGCTTTTCTCGATCTAGACGGCGAAGCGACGGGTATCCTTTATAACCGTGACGTTCGTATTCTTGATAAGAAAGGCAAGTTGACCAAGGGTGGTAATACACCGATTGGCAAACTCATCAAACCTGGCCAATATATTCTTGTGCAGGCCAAGCAAAGCTATCTGGAGCCGGAATTCGAAGACAACCGAAAGCTCGAAGATAAATCACCTGTCGTCAGCATGGATGTCTCGATTCAAGGCCGCTATCTGATCTATACGCCGCTCGACGATTCAAACCGCATTTCCTCGCGCATCCGTGACAAAAAACTGCGCAAGCAACTTGAAGATATGGTCGTGAAACTGACCGATGTACATGGCTGCATCCTGCGGGCCTCTGCAGCCAATACGCAGAGCGATATGCTGATCCGCGAAGCCAAGATTTTGAAAGCTATCTGGGACGGTTTAATCGAGCATGCGGCGGGGTCCGAGTCCGCGCTGATCATGGAAGGCCCGGATGCGTTGCAACGCGCCCTATCCGATAATGCCGATCAGCAGATTCGCACTATCGAAGTCGTGATCATGGAGCATTACCAGACCGCCGAAGACTGGTGCGAGCTTTTTGCGCCCGATCTTATTCCAAAGATCAAGCCGGTCGAATTGAAGAACGCGACGACCGATCTTGCCCTCTTCGATCATCACGATCTGATCAAGCCGATCGGCCAGTTATTCCAGCCCTATGTGATGTTACAGGGCGGCGGCAACATCATCCTGCAAAGCACGGCGGCGCTTACAGCCGTCGATGTCAATCGCGGCGCGGATCGCAACAGCAATCTGAATGTGAACATGGAAGCGGCGAAAGAAATCGCCCGCCATATTCGCATCCGTAATCTCGGCGGTGCGATCATGATCGACTTTATCAACATGAAGGATGACAAAGAACGCAAACTTCTTATCACTCAGGTCGAAAGCCTGTTCAACGACGATCCATGCACAGTGCAAATCCACGGCTTTACCAAGCTTGGCTTTCTTGAAATCACACGTCAACGCCGCACCCCTACTCTCGATGAACGCGCCGGCTATATGTTTGAAGAAGCATGAAACATAAATTTTTGATCGCCGCTGTAACGCTCCTTGTTTTGTCCGCCTGTAAAAAGGAAGACAAAAAGGCACAAGATTATCCGCCGCAGCCCTCTCCGCCTGCTGCCGAGCAAATAGCCAATCTTGAAGAACTTGCCATGCGTTCGCTGCAAAACCGCGAAGACTGGTCGCGCGACCTTTCTATCTATATCGACAATGTCATGATCTGCGCCAATGCCGCGCCGGTACAGACGAAATATGTGTTCAAGGCCGATGCCTTTGAAACGCCCGATCTCGAGCTGGTCCTGCTTAAAAGTGAAAATGACAAGGTTTATGCCTGTTCGATGACACAGACATCGGAGACCCCGCATTTCCAGCAAATTAATGTCAAAATCCCCGCCAATACACTCCGGTTTTACCCCGGAAATCTGCCAAAAGCCGATTCATGCCTCAATAATACAAGGGTTTTGGACAAATCGGGCCGTACGGCAGGCTGGCTGTCAAAAATTACCTGTTAATGCGCCGTGATAGGTCTGGACAGGCAGGTATTCATCTTTTATAAGCTTTCCACCAACAACTTTTCTAGGGATGCCCAAATAGCTCAGTTGGTAGAGCAAGCGATTGAAAATCGCTGTGTCGCTGGTTCGATTCCGGCTTTGGGCACCATTCTTTTTTCCAGCAATTTCCTATAGTGTCCAATCCCCTATTTAATTCAACGGGTTTGTTGATTTTTATTGTCCTGAAAACGCTAATTAGTCTTATTTGAATCCAAAGAATATGTGCGTAGAAAAGTGAGTAGATCATTTGGGTAAGCAGGAATGGCATTAACAAATCTAGCTATTAAGAATTTAAAGCCCCGCAGCACTTCATATCGCGTGGCTGACAGCGGCGGGCTTTGCGTTGAAGTTACTCCTAACGGCACAAAATTATGGCGCTGGAGATTTAGATATAACGGCAAAGGCCAGATGATCTCCTTGGGAGCATACCCCACTGTTACTTTGGAAGGCGCACGAAAGGCTAGAGATTTAGCGCGATCACAAGCAGAAGCTGGGAGGCACCCTACACGCGAAAAGAAGGCCGCGAAGCTAAGACAAATAAAGGATGGTCAAAACACCTTCAAATCTGCCGCCCTTCAATGGATGAATGTAAAATACAGTATACTTGATGATAAATATAGACAGCGCTCATTAACTAGGTTGGAAAAATATGCTTTCCCTTTTATCGGGGATTTGCCAATAACCGAAATCAAAATTCCAGATATTGCATACTTGCTTGATAATGTCAGCAAGAGAGGCACTATAGAAACAGCTAAGCGGGTAAAGCAGTTAATAACTCAAACCTTTCGTTGGGCTACCCAGCGCGGGTTGTGTGACTCCAATCCAGCTTCTGACATGAGAGATGTAATACAATCTGGTGTTGTAAAGCACTACCCCTGCATCCCAATCAATGAATTACCACAATTACTTCAAGCAATGGAAGATTATGAAGGAAATGCGCTGGTCAAGTTAGCGATGAAGTTTCTTGCTTTAACTTGGGTACGCACAGGTGAATTAATTGGAGCACGTTGGGAGGAAATAATTGGGAAACCAAAGAATGGCATATACCAAAGGAACGCATGAAAATGAAGCGTCCGCATATAGTCCCTTTATCTAAACAAGCTTTGGCAATACTTGCAGATATAAAACAACTTACAGGAAAATATGAATTTATCTTCTATAGCGCAAGAAGCAGATCAAGGCACTTGAGCAATGGAGCAATTCTTATGGCTTTAGATAGAATGGGCTATAGAAACAAGCATTGCGGACACGGGTATAGGACATTAGCCTCAACCATTTCCAACGAAAATGGCCACATGCCAGATGTGATTGAACGCCAATTAGCCCACGAAGATGCCGATAAAATTCGTGCCGCTTATAATCGGGCAGAATATATGCCTCAAAGAGTCTTAATGATGCAAAATTATGCTGATCTTTAATGTTGTCTCCGGAATTTCAGACTACGAAAGCTAGATGCCTTTACTTATTTCACTTAAGCCTTCCCTTTTCAATTATGCAAAAATTTCTTGCATATTTCATAATTACTTCTTATGTTACCGCCGAAAGTGAGAGAGCTATGAAAAATATATTCCAAATTGTGACTAATCTTTGTAAGACAATGACCATGTCACCCGCAGAGAAACTAGGATTACCAAAAGATTTTCCTATGAATGTTTGTGTTTATATCAAACGCGAATCCAATCCGAGATTAGAAGGCAAAGAGCCTGCTATAGCTGCTTTCTTTGAAAATACACATTTCCTTAATGCAGCTTACAAAGGTAATGACACATGGCTTATCAGCGATCTTGAAATCGAGCCTCATGAGATGGGAACCGATATTGTAGACCAATGTGAACCATGGCTGCTCTCTACACGCCAAATGCTGAACGTATTTCAAAACAAACTAAGCGAGCACCCTAGTCAACCGATACAACCTTACTGGACAGGACAACATATTTCAGTAGCACACAATAAAATCCAAGAAATGCTTCTTAAACCTACAGAACAAGCACCTGCTCCTATTGCTATCGGCTTTTTTTAATGGACTATTCTTAGAACCAACATTCCCAGCTATTACCTCTTTTTAATGTATGAAAGGTCAGACATATACGATCCTTGTTACCTTCAAAAGGTTGGATCATATGCGGCCTCATGCCATTGAACATCCATAAATCTTTTAATCTATATTTTATCCTGAACGCATCCTCATCCGGCAATAAATCTTTATCAAGGTCATTATCACAATGGCTTTGGTCAGCGGGATTATAAGGAACATCCCAAACTAGTAGATCTCCACCTTTTTCAGGTTTTTCTAACATAGCAACATAACTGTGCGTTTCTACAGACGAATCCGATAAGTCAATTCCCGGCAAACCTTCCGCATCGAAATGAGGAACCCCGCCATTTTCCGACACCCAGTTATGGGCTGGGAAATTCATGATGCCCGGCCCTGCCCAGCCTTTACGCAGGTTGACATTATCAGTTTCATAAAATTTGCGTAAATAATCTAGGACATAACCCTGAAGACCGGGAATATGTTTTTCTACGATATCACGAGATGTTAAAGCGTTTTTGAAATACTCATTTGTCGGCATGTTGCCTTCAGGGTAAAAATACCACGCCTCTCCCAAAGAAAATTGGGATCCTTTAAAATTATTTTCTTCTTCCCGAAAACCTGCGACCCAATCTTCTTCAGCGCTGTAGAAAGCTTTCACGATCTGGGCGATTTGATTAAGATTAAAAAAATCCTTCAGGCAATATGCTTGTTGTTGATCAAATATGGGTTTGATTTTTGCATAGCCAGGCACATCGCTCGGCAACTGAAATTCAATTTTCAATTTTTCTACAGCATCCATGACAAGCTGCTTAAGGTGCGAGGATTATATGAGGCACAAAGCGTGAGCTGTTCTGGGTAATCAGCCCATCATCTTCACGGATACCCATGCCACGCGCTTCACTGCCAATTACCCAAGATCCAACGATCGGGAAGTTGCCATCAAAATTAGGTAGGGCATGAAATTGCTGGTACACAAATCCTGAGCTATCAAACGGACCCGGAGAAGCGATAACCTCTCCATCTTTAAATATAGTTACAGATGAACCCTCACGACCTAAAGCCGCTTTTCTTACATAGGATTGACCTTCGAACGCAGCCGCATCTTTAAAGGCGGGTAAAAGATTTGGGTGACCCGGAAACATCTCCCATAAGACAGGTAGAATATTTTTATTCGATAGAACAGATTTCCAGACAGGCTCTATAAAGCCTGTTCTATCTTCTATAGCATTTGTTCCATAGTCATCGGCAAACATAAATTCCCAAGGATATAGTTTAAAAATACCTTTTACTAACTGCGCCTTATCATCGACAAAATCAGTAGCCGTACGGCCCATATGCGCAATATCAAAGAAATGCGTATTAAAACCCGCCTGCATTGCAACTTCTTCCATATAGGCAGTCGTTACAGTATCTTCCAAATTATCCGTCATACATGCAAAATGTATGATATCCATTTTAGCAGTGCCGGCTACTTTTGCCCATTGTTCAACAAGTGCCTCGTGAAGGCTTGTGAACTGATCTGTACCTTCAGGAAAACGGACCGGGTTTTGCTGTATCCGGTCTTCCAGCCAATCCCATTGCAAAACGGAAGATTCATACAATGATGTCGGTGTATCCGCATTGTACTCTAGCATCTTGGGAGGATTTATACCGTCATAAGAAAAATCAAAACGACCATAGATATAAGGATCTTCACGCTCAAAGGTCGTCTGGATATAGGAGTGAAATTGTTCCGGGATCCCGAATTCGCCGAGGCGATCATGCTGGATTACATGGCTGACCGCTTCAACGCACATTTTATGCAACTCTTCTGTTGCTTCTGCAATTTCATCTATTTGAGCAGATTCAAAAGAGTAATAGGCTTTATCTTGCCAGTAAGGCAGATCAAAGCTTCCTTCAAGACCATCGAATGATCTTTCATTCAAACGCTGTTGAAAGTTTGGTCTTGCGTCTATTACTTCTCTTTTCATCTTACTCTCCCAGAAAAATTATATGTTTAGCCGCCCATACTCATCTTAGCACCTGAAGCGCCGAAGCCGCCACGGCTTACAACAGAGGAATGGCTTTGAAAGCCAGCAGCTTGAGGTCTTGAAAAATTACCACTGTATGTAGGAGTACCGGTTTTGGCCGCTACTCTTGAAAAAGCGTTTGAACCAAGATCTGCACCATTGGCAGTAACATAAGAGCCGCCATAGGAGCGATACACAGGCGTTGAATACCCTGCCCCACCATTATTATTGCTGCCCATCATGTAACCCATCATATATGGCATAAAGAAACTGTTACCGCCGCCGCTCGTTTGAGTATTACCTGCATATGCGACAGTTTCACAGCTGCCAGCACCGTATGAATCCTCACAATCTTTTTTATCTTCGAAACGTGGTGCAGTCTTTAAATGATCAAGGCGTGCCTGCTTGCCAAAACTTTCACAAGTATTTTGTGTGAATACTCCACCAGCAACGCATTCTTTTACACTCTTATAAGTATAGGCAACAGTATCTGCTGGCGGCGCTTCAGGCGCACATGCAGCCAAAGACATTGATAATGACACCGCAGCAAGGCCGCTAATTGTGAATTTGTGAGGTTGTGTTACACGCTCGGCAAAACGGGTGGAAAGTTCTATATTCTGGCTTCTTTTCATAATTATCTCCTGTTTATTAAATTTCAATTACCAGATAAGTTGGGAAATATGCAAACTTTTTTTATGAAAAAAATAAGTTTTTCTCAACTTATTTGGGTAGCGGAACATTAGATAAATCTAATTTTACTCTAATGGTTAAAACCTCATGGAAACTGGCGGCAGTAATCAAGACATCGCGCAAAAACTCAGTCCTTTTTTCATCATCCAAGAAATCTACCGTCTTGAGCCTATAGCGTTTACCTTGACTAAGCTCTCGCCTCTGGTTTTCAGAGAGATTTTTGCCCACTCGCCCCCAAGGATCAGGAGATTGCGTAATAGCTAGGCTGACCTCCCCTGATGATAGCTGCGTAATTAATATACTTAATTTTGCCAGACCACGGCTATTCTTAAGGGAGAAACTGGCTTTTAGTAACTCTTCCTGCGAACGCTCATTATTTGGCGCAATCACTTGATCAGAAAATTTATAATTTTGCAGGATTAAATTCTGTTTTATTTCCTCGAATAAAACCAGCGCCATATCATTTGGGTTATGACTTGCCGATTTTACATCAGGTAATATCTGAACGGGCATTAAATTAGAAATCGGCAAAGGTGGAAATTTTTTAGTCGTCATGTCCGCTTTGCAATTACGGCACACTGTATCGATAGTGAAAAAAGGGCGATATTTATTTGTTGAAAAATCAGCTTGTGATAGTTGGATTACCTCATATCGATCATCAAAACCCAGAGATCTTTTTCGCATAAAATCTTCAATAGCATCTATTTCCGTTACATGATTGAGAGAAAATGTTTTCTCTGGTAGCAAACCGTCGATATTAAGATCTATTTCGTTTATAAACTTTAAAACAGCCGCATCATTTTCGCGGAAGCGCTCATATAATCCCTGCTCAGATGAGCAGATCGGAAAAGATGGATTGGCAAATTCTATGATGCGACTTAAAGCGAATTGGTAGCTGAAATCATCATAAAGGCGCACAGGCAATATAGGACGCGCTTCATCTTTGATAAAATGCCCATCAGAATTAATAGCAAGCGGTATACCCACCTCTACCACATCAAAAATTTGCAATGAAGGATCTGTTGAATCAAGTTGAGAAGCTTCGGTAGGCGGATCAGTAGAGAAAAGACGAGATAAAAATCCTTTTTTTGGAGGTGGCGGCGGCAACTTCGAAGGATCTATTCCTTGCGCCAAAGCCACTCTAAAACAAAGATACGTGCCCTCTTCAGCATTTTCGATCACGGCAATATTATTATTGGAGCCTTGAGTATGGTTAATATAGAACCCGGAACGGAAAGAGATATTATATTCTATATTTGAAACTCTTTTGCCAACACTCAGAGCATGCGTTGTAAACGAAGGCAAAATAGAACTCGTCTTGCCGCGTTGCGCCTTTTTGATTGCCTCAAGGCGGCTTTGAAGCTTGTTAGAATCTTCTGTCATTTTCCGTTTACTCAGTAAATCATACTATGCAACCTGTGGACTTGATATTCCCACAGTTTGATTAACAGGAGTAAGAATTTTTACAACTTCTGCATCTGTTTTTAAATTTCCTTCCCGGGCCAGAACGAGCAAAGCTTTTCCTTCAATCTGACTGTTAGGGTTCGGGTTGGAAATTACTTTTCCTGTCATATCTGTATAGCCTAACGGCGTTCCTATATCTTGGGAATAACAACTCATTGCAATATTCATCCATTTATCTCTGAGAGGAATATCATAAGTTATACATTCATCACCATGAGTATTGAACATTTCTTCTATAACATGCTCTGTTCCTGGTGCCAAAATGGCGCGAACCAAGAGCTCAGGATAACCTCTAATAGGACGTACAACCTGATTAGCCCCTACTGCCATAATTCTTTTACGGTTCTCATCCGAAACTACTTCAGCAATAATAACTGCCTCTGGATTAGCTTCGCGTGCACGCGCAACTAGATCGAACGTTACGCTATCGGACAACGCATCATGTTCATCATGGCTTAAAACAGCAATAATAGCTGCTTTCGCGATATTACTGTTTTCGAATGCGATCTTTTCAGTTACCACATGATTTACATGAGCCAATTTCATTTTTTCAACTTCATCAGGTAAGCCTTGTTGCATTTCCGAGCAAACAACAAGAGCAGGACGCTGTGCTTCGGGAATGGCGCTTCGTCTGAATTCACTCATTAAACCACTAAAATATCTATTAGGATTATTCTTGGGGCTATTAAGAAATATTACATGATCATCCATTTTCCATTTCCATTTTCCGTTTAAAAGCATGTCTCTTTTTACCTGCCTATATTCTAGATAGGCTGAACCAGCCTGCGCCAAAGCAATAATACCTGCTCCGTACATTAAGATTGTTGTAGATATTCTGCCTAATGCAGTATGCGCCGACAAATCGCCATATCCTGTCGTAGATGCAGTTGTGACAGTTAACCATGCAGCATCGCCGAGGCTAAGTCCTTCAAACCCCATCATGGCAGCAGTATGTAGCCCTAGACATCCACCAAGAGCAGCGATCGTATTTTTAAATTTTATTTTCAGACCATTTTCTGAAAGACTCGCCATTAGTCTTTCGTCGCGCTTGGCCGCTTTCATGAATGCAAATTGTAACAACATAATGTGCCATTAACATAATTTTTATTGTTATGGCAACATATTTTACTTTAGAATTTTCTTATATAATTTAAATTCTATAATTGAACCCAGGTTCAAAAAGTGGACTTTGGGACCAGACCTGATACTTTTACGTGATAATTGAGCTGTGATGGGCTTGATTTTGAGCTATTTTAAAAGAAAAGCTAAATGATGCCCATTCCGGCTTTGGGCACCATTTTTTAAATCAAACTCGGCTCTTTTTCCTGATCCAATATCTCATTAAAACTCGACACCGTTACGCCGACGAGGCGAATACCTGTTATCACCGGATAGACAGAGCGCGTTAGATCGAGCGCGGCGCGGTGTAGATCGTCCCGAGACATAACAGGCATATTAAAACTCCGGCTGCGCGTAATCTGTTTAAAATCGTTATATTTAATTTTGACCGTCACCGTGCGTCCGAACATTTGCTTTTCTTCGCACCATTTCCAAACATCGTTGGCCATCTCTATAATTCCCGCCTCTATTTTTTCCGGCTCATATAAATCCTGCGAGAATGTCGTTTCGGAGCCGGAAGATTTTCGCACGCGGTCGGCCTGAACTTCGCGATCGTCTTGCCCTCGCGAAATCGCATAATACCATGAGCCGGATTTGCCGAAATATGCCTGCAAAAATTCTTTTGTCTTCTCTCGTAAATCCGCACCAGTATAAATGCCAAGCCTGTTCATTTTCTCTGCCGTCTTCGGGCCGATGCCGTGAAACTTTCCAACTTCCAATTTTTCAACAAAGCCCGCGCCTTCGTCAGGCTGGATGACAAACTGTCCATTGGGCTTTCTGTAATCGGAGGCCAATTTAGCCAGAAACTTGTTATAGGATATACCCGCCGAAGCGGTCAGGCCTGTTGTCTCGAATATACGGGCGCGGATTTCCTTGGCCGTGGCCGAGGCGGTCGGAATCCCTTTCAAATTCTCCGTTACATCGAGATAGGCTTCGTCGAGCGAGAGCGGTTCGACATGCGGCGTATACTCCAGAAAAATGTTGCGGATTTGCTGGGATACGCCGCGGTAGACTTCAAAGCGCGGCGGCGTGAAAATAAGGTCGGGGCATTTACGCATGGCGATCGTCGATGGCATGGCAGAGCGCACGCCGAAGGTCCGCGCTTCGTAACTTGCCGCCGCGACAACGCCGCGCTGCGCTCCATGTCCCACTGCAACAGGTTTGCCGCGTAAATGCGGGTCATCGCGCTGTTCTACGGAAGCGTAGAATGCGTCCATGTCGATATGGATAATTTTTCGGACCATAGGGTATGAACTAGATTATTTTAAAATCATGCCAATGCATTTTTGCCATGCTTTGTAATTTTCATCGCGCAAGTCTTTGCCGATCTGCGGCTTATATGAACGGTCCTGTTTCCATTTCGACGAAATATCATCAAGGCTTTTGAAAACACCGGCGCCCAGCCCTGCCAAATAGGCAGCGCCCAAAGCAGTCGTCTCAAGATTTTCCGGCACTTCGGCCGGGCAATCGAGCATGTCCGATATAAATTGACAAACAAAATCATTAGCGGTCAACCCGCCATCGACACGAATAATTGCGAGTTTATGGCCGCCGTCTTTTTCCATCGCGTCCATCAGATCGAGCGTTTGATAAGCCTGCGCTTCAAGCGCGGCGCGGGTAATATGTGCTTTCGTACTTTCGCGTGTCAGGCCAAAGATCGCCGCCCGAGCCTCCGGCTCCCAATACGGCGCACCCAGTCCCGTAAAGGCAGGTACAAAGTAAACACCGTTAGAATCCTCTACAGACATTGCGAGTTTTTCGCTCTCGGCACTATTTTCGAAGAAATTTACATTATCTCGTAGCCATTGGATCGCCGCGCCAGCGACGAAAATAGATCCCTCAATCGCATAGGTTAGTTCACCGTTGATTTTGTAGGCGATGGTTGTCAGCAGCCGGTTTTTTGAAGGTCGGAACTCTGCGCCTATATTCATCAGCGCGAAACACCCTGTGCCATAGGTCGATTTAATCATACCTTTCTCGAAACAGGCTTGCCCGATCATCGCCGCATGCTGGTCGCCTGCCATTCCTGAAATAGGAACACTTTTGCCGAATAAATCTGTAACACCAAATTCGGCAACATTGTCTTTTACCTCTGGCAGTAAGGATTTCGGGATACCGAATATTTGTAAAAGCTCTTCATCCCATTCAAGCGTTTTTATATTGAACAGCATCGTGCGCGAGGCATTGGTGATATCGGTCGCGTGAATTTTACCACCGGTGAGATTCCATAGCAGCCATGAGTCTATTGTGCCGAAAGCCAGCTCGCCTTTTTCAGCGCGTGCGCTTGCTCCTTCGACATTCTTCAAAATCCAGTTGATCTTCGTGGCCGAGAAATAAGGATCGAGGAGCAGGCCGGTTTTTGCCGACACTATATCTTCCAAACCTTTTTCCTTCAATTTCGCGCAATATTCGGCGGTCCTTCGGTCCTGCCAGACAATTGCGTTATAAACAGGCTCGCCTGTTTTACGATCCCAGATGACGGTGGTCTCGCGTTGATTGGTAATACCGATGGCGGTCACACTGTCGGTATAAACTTCCTTCGCGCAAAGCAATACATCTTGCCAGATCGCCTTAGCGTCCTGTTCGACCCAGCCTTTATGCGGATAATAAAGTGTTAATTCTTTGGACGAAGACTTCATCTCTTCGGCTTCGCTTGAAAACAATATCGCGCGGGAACTTGTCGTGCCTTGGTCGATGGCCAATATGGTTTTCATGATATCAAATCCTTTAACGCCGCTTCGATATTCGCCTTGGTCTCTGCCGATATATGCAAGCCGAGTTTGCTTCGTCGCCACAAAACATCATCTATTGTCTTGGCGAATTCATGATCGACAAGGTAACGCAGCTCGGCTTCATAAACCCCATCTCCATAATGTTCGCCTTTGGGAGCTGACAAAATATCGATCATCTTAGTTCCATAGTTACGCGCATAACGGCGCAAAAGACTGATATTTTCATGTTCCCAGCATATACGCTGTTCTTTGAGAAAGGCATTAAAATCGCCATCCGGTACATCCCCGCCAGGCAGAGGCTTTGTCGCCGTCCATTTTTGATCGGGTTCCCCGCGTAATTCAGAAATCTTTTTCATGACGGTTTCTGCAAGGCGGCGATAGGTCGTGATCTTGCCACCGAAGACCGAAATTAAATGAGACTCGCCGAAAACATCTTCATGGATTTTATAATCTCGCGTCACGGACTTTGCATCGCCGCGTTCATCATCCAGCAAAGGCCGTACACCACTATAGGCCCAGACGACATCTTCCTTAGATATTTGTTTTTTGAAATAGGTATTGGCCGCGTTTAAAAGATAATCGATTTCGATATCTGTAATCTTTGGTGAGGCGGCATCGCCATCATAATCCGTATCGGTCGTACCGATCAGCGTAAATTCATTTTCATAGGGAATGGCAAAGACAATGCGCTTATCCGGCTGCTGCAACATATAGGCCTGTGCCCCATCGTGAAGCTTGGGCACGACGATATGACTTCCCTGCACCAATCTGACATCCGGCGTTTCGGCCTTTGTGAGTGAGGATTTATGCAATGTTTCATGCACCCATGGGCCGGATGCATTCACGACAATTTCCGCTTGCACAGTTTCCCGCCCATCGATTTCGATTTCCCATCCATTTTGCGATGGCTTGAGATTGGTACATTTTGTGCGGGTCCGTATATCTGCGCCGTGATCACGCGCATCCATGGCGTTTAGAACCACAAGGCGGGAATCCTGCACCCAGCCATCGGAGTATAACACGCCGAGAAAGAAATCGTCTTTGAGAGGATGCCCAAAAATATGCTTTCGCAGGTTAAACGCACGCGACAATGGAAATTTACGCTTGCCCCATTTAAAAGAAAGAATATCGTATAAATAAAGTCCGCAGCGGATCATCCAAAACGGGCGGATGGAATAAGCATCCGGCAGAACAAAATTCATCGGCCAGATAATATGCGGTGCAATTCTTAAAAGAACTTCTCGTTCCTGCAAGGCTTCATGCACAAGGCGGAATTCATAATATTCGAGATAGCGCAAACCGCCATGGATGAGTTTGGTACTTGCAGAGGACGTATGGGAGGCCAGATCGTCTTTCTCGAGCAATAGGACTTTCAGGCCTCTTCCTGCGGCGTCGCGGGCGATGCCGGCCCCGTTAATGCCGCCGCCGATAATGCAAAGATCGTAAACCTGACTCATAAAAAGAGAATACAGGCTTTATCTTAAGCTGACAATCGGTGACCTATTCTCTCCATAATGATCCGAATCTTGTTCTCCATCTGGTCAAGCGAAAAAGGCTTCGAGATATAGCCTGTTACGCCGCTGGCCTTGGCCTCGGCGACCGAATTCATATCGTTGCGTCCGGTCACCATCAAAAACGGCATGTCCATATCTACCGAGCGCAGTTGGCGTAAGACTTCGACGCCGGACATGGCAGGCATATTCCAGTCGCAGATCACAAGATCAATCATGTCGAGGGCATCATCCATAAAAGCCATGGCCTGTTTTCCGTCTACGGCTTCGAAAACCTGATTGATACCAAGCTCGGCCAGCATATGACGGATCATGCCCCGCATATCAGCTTGGTCGTCAACGATCATGACACGCAGCTTGTCTAGTTTGATTTTATTTTTGCTCATGCGACCTCTGATATCTTTGTGATTTCATGCTTAAGTATCAATATAGAAATCGAAGTGCCTATGTCGGGAGTAGACTTAACGTCGATCATCGCACCCATTTCTTTGACAAGCCCATATACAAGAGACATACCCAGACCCGAATGAAGGGAAATATCTTTTGTGGTAAAGAAAGGTTCATAAATACGACTTAGTATATCGGCGTCCATTCCTCGCCCACTATCTATGATCTGAAGACAGACATAATCTTGCTGCTTCTCTATTTTTTTCTGCGACTTGATTAATTGCGACTGACTGGCATCCGAAACCGTAATGATAAGGTCTCCGCCAGTCGGCATAGATTCACGCGCATTGGTAACCAGGCTGATTACGATTTGGGTAATCGCTTCAGGCGCCGCATCTATATAGCAAGCTTCTTCCTGGGCACTTACAATCAGCTTTATATCACTACCTGCCAGCGGACTTAGGAACACCTCCATATCCCGGATGTGATCGCAGATATTTAACCGAATGCTTTCACTGGTACGATACTGCCCGAATGTCAAAAGGCGATTGGTCAGATCGATACCGCGTTTTACGCTGCGGTCGATATTCTCGAAATGAAAGGCCACGTCTTCACCTTTTACCAGACTACGCCTGATTATTCTGGAATAGCCATCAACTATTGCTAAGATGTTATTAAAGTCATGCCCCAGCCCACCAACCATTTGCGCGACAGCTTCAAGTTTTTGCGTCTGGAATACTTTTGCCTGTGACAGGCGCGCTTGAGTTTGGTCTGACAAAATACAGACATAAAACTCATGGTCATTACCATCTTTATAGAAAAGAATATAAAGCGCATACCAGACAACAGTTTTTTTATCAGGCCGTACTCTTAAAGGAACTTCAACGACGATATTGTTTTGCCCTGCCTTTTTAATACCTTTTCGAATAGCATCTATCCCTTCACCAAAGCAGTGCTCCAGCGCATCAGGAAAATTTCCTTTGATTACTTCATCCGATTGCCGATCAAGCACCGCGCAAAACTTACGATTTGAAAATATGATAGATGAATTTTCACCTTCATTTTTCGCAATTAGCATACCGTTCCCAGTCGCCTCGATCGCATGAGCAATGATTTCATTTTCCTCTGTCAATGCCGCCATTTTTTCAACTTGACTATTAAACATCGAAATATCTGTCAATACAGCAACAATATCACCAGAACTACGTTTATAAAATTGCAGAAGAATAACTTTACCATGAAGCTCAGCAACCTCGCGTAATAGTAATTTTGAATTGCTTAAATAAACAGCATCGAGATTTTTTTTTGTCTGCCCCCTGATGTCCAAGCTTCGGTCATACACGAAAGCAAGAAATTTTCGGTAAGTCCCGATAAAACTTTTCGAGGTTATTTTTTCATTCAATTCCGGTAAAAATATTAAGGCGATAGAATTAAACTTAACGAGATTTCCCGCTTTGTCGAAATAGATAATTCCACTGGCAATGGACTCCAGTGTTTCATCTACAAGCCTGGATATCTTATTATCGACTTTCAAAAGCGTGGCTGAAAATATCAATAGCAAGCCGCTTACCACCATAACAGCTTCAGGCATAATATCCCATAATATGCCTTTATTATAAACGAGCGATTGTTCGTTCATGCCCACAATAGCGGCGGCCAATCCGGTTAAAATAGCCAGCAACGCAATTAGTATAAGCGAGGCTTTTATCGATATTGGCATAATAATATGCATAGAAATGTCCCTTCGCCAAAATTATAACTATAAAAGTTAAAAAAGTGGCTTGGCATACTCCCGTATTTCGTTGCATGGTGAGCGCACACTTTCCGGGGGAATATGATAAGGGCGCTTCGATTTATTTTCGTTGCTTTTTGCGCATGGCATATACATGTCGCGAAGGCAGACGAGTCCCCTAATTCCGAGCCTACTCCCAACCTCTACGGCATGATCGGCCTCAATACCGTTCCGTCCGCACGCATGGATAAAGCTGGCACACTTCGCGCGAATATCACCGCCGCCGATCCTTACTTTCATACAAGCCTTGGTTTGCAAATTCATGAGCGCCTATTTATGCAACTGCGTCAGACCAGTGAGATTTCAGATCTGCTCGACGATCCTGACAAGGTTTACCCGGGTCTCGATTTCAAATTTAAACTTTTCAGTGAAAAGAAATTCAGGCCAGAAATTGCCATCGGCGTGCAGTCGGCTTTCGGGCATAAGCGGATGGCGGGTGAATATCTGGCTTTTTCAAAACGCTATGAGAATTTCGATTTTACGGCAGGTTTCGGATGGGGTCGTTTTGGGACAAGGCAATCCGTTCCCAATCCGCTAGACTGGACCGGCACTTACCTCGATAAAGATCGTAAACTCGATGGCGATAAACCAAATTCGCCTAGCGAATGGTTTACCGGCGATACGGCCTTATTTGCTGGCATTGAATATGCCACACCGTTAAAGGGATTAAGTTTGAAAGCCGACTGGAATTCGGATTCTTACAAAGCCGAGCGCCGTCTGAACATGGACAGTCCCGCTTCCTATTCATTCGGCCTTAGTTATCGTCCGGCGGACTATGCAGATATCGGCATTGCCTTGATGGATAAAGATACGATCATGGCCCGACTTAGTCTTAAAACGTCTATTTCTTCATGGCGGTTACAACCCTCGCCTACTATTTCCGCTGACAGAGAAGGAATGGCCAGATGCTGTATCGAAAAATTCAAATACAAGAATAATATAACAAGTGCGGCTTTGCGCCTGAACGATCATCAGTCATCACCTTATCAATATGGAATCGCATGGAGAATGATAAACGATAGACCGAATGCGGGTTCCAATATATTAAGACTGGAGCCCACCTATTTCGGCTTGAAAGCGCCTGCAATAAGTATTGCACAACGCGATCTGGTCGATGCCGATGGCACAAATGGCAGCGCGGAAGAGATTTGGCGTAACATTGAATTCGATGACAAAATTTCAAAACCGAAATCGAAAGTGGATAAATATAAGTTATCTTTCAAATTGCGTGAGAATTTCAGCCTGTCCGAAGACGATGCGCCTTTCGTTCACCGGACCGATTTTATCGGAACCCTAACCCATCAATTTCTGACGAATTTTTTAAGCGAAACCTCGCTGCGATATAATCTATTTTCCAATCTGGACAGGCTGGAAGATTTCCGCTTCCCTTCTGTCGATCCAGTAAGAAGTGACGAATACTATTTTTCAAAACACCGACTGGCTATCGAGCGAATGTATGTGCAAGGTTTTAAATCCTTTACACCAAACTGGCATGCAAGCGCTTCATCCGGCTATCTGGATGAAATGTTCGCCGGATTGCATGCGGAAGTTTTATATCGTCCATGGGACAAAAATTGGGCGGCAGGAATCGAAGGCGGCAGCGTGATCAAACGCGATTATGAGGCGCCGATGAATTTGGGTTTTGTCAATCAATCCCGTTACACCGGTCATGCCAATTTTTATTATGAACTTCCCAATACCGATGTGACGGTGCAAGCCAGTATCGGCCATTATTTAGGCGAAGATAATGGCGGCACGTTAAAAATTAAAAATCGCTTTATGAATGGCAGTTTCTTCGAGGCGTTTATCACCGCGACCAACGGTCATGATCCTGATCCTTATGGCGGTGCATCCAATCTTTCCTCGGGCATACGCTTTAGCCTGCCGCTGGGCAGTGTTAAATATATTCCAGACGGCAGTGTCATTGAGGTAAACGCCGTGCCCGTTGCGCGCGACGCCGGACAAAGACTTGATATCGCCCGCTCGCTATATGAAATGACCGAGCCCTTGTCCTATCGTCATCTAACGCAACGATGGACCGATGTCGTACGATAAAAAAAACGCCCTTTCGGGCGCTATCAAGTTTTGGGTACCAGAAATTGGAAAAAGCGGAGACTAAATCACAACACCCTTGAATTCTATTTGTGGCCGTTTGCCAGTTTGTAATTGCTTATATATTTAATTTACATAAAAATATGAATAAATGCAAGAACTTTTTTAACTAAATTATTTCAATGACTTAGAGGCGATCCAAAAGGGCCGATATGTCGGAAGGAAGATCGCTTTCAAACGACATCACTTCTTCCGTTTCCGGATGAATAAAGCTTATTTCGCGGGCATGTAGCGCCTGTCTCGGGAAAGATCCAACAGCTTCTATCACATCATCGCCATAGCCGGATTTTCGCATCGCCGACCGCATGGCCGTGGCCTGTAATCCATATATGTCATCACCAACCAGAGGATGTTTGATCTTTTCAAAATGCACGCGGATCTGGTGGGTGCGGCCTGTTGCCAGACGGCACTCGACCAGCGCCAGCGCTTCGCCATATTTTTCTTTTACTGAATAATAAGTAAGCGCATCGCGCCCGCCCTTTACCACTGCCATTTTCAAACGGTTATTGGGATGACGGCCAATCGCAAATGAAATTTCTCCCTTATCCGGAAACGGCACGCCGTTGACCAAAGCCGTATAAACGCGGCGCAAACTTCTATCCTGTAATTGCAGAGACAGATGATGATGCGCATGATCGGTCTTGGCAACGATCATAAGGCCGGTCGTATCCTTATCGAGGCGGTGAACGATGCCTGGGCGGCGCACGCCGTTGATGCCGGACAGTGTATCGCCGCAGTGATAGAGAACGGCATTCACCAACGTACCGCTTTCGTTGCCGATCGCGGGATGCACGACCATCCCTGCCGGTTTATTGATAACGATAACAGAATCGTCTTCATAAACGATATTAAGCGGGATATTTTCAGCTTGCGGAATACAGTCTTCAATGGGCGGCAGAGAGAGCAATATCTCATCTCCGTTATTGACCTGCTCGGAAGGCTTGGACGCGGCTTTTCCGTTGACGATGCATTCTCCTGTTTCGATCAGACCTTTTAGCCGCGTGCGCGAAAACTGCGGGCATAGCAAGGCAATTGCTTTATCGAGCCGCGCGCGATGCAGTTCTTCGGGCACTATAACGCGGAGTGAATCGAGGCCACTATCGGCTGTTTCTTCTGGCTGGTCTGACAAATCATAAACCTTCATCAAAGCTGTCGCTGACTTTGCGCGACCCGCATGGATTTTGAAAGGCACTCAACTTCGGCAGGCCCAGCATCCAGATATCCCATCCCGCCGCGCGTTGATCTTTGGCAAGACCGTAACTACCAAGGCCGGAACTGGTGACACCGGTAACGATACGGCTATGGTCGCGAACCAGCAAATCGACGCCTTGCGCATTCGCCCCTTCGATCAACGCTTCGTCGCCTTCAAGTTTTCCTTCCGGCGTAAAGGTCATCAAGCGTACATGTTCGCGCCCGCCTTCTTTACCTGCAGGCCGCGCATTGACCATAGCGATAATACGGCCATCTTTTGCCACGGCAACATCGCGGCCAGAGAAAGCGTATTTGCCCTGCACATAGCGCTGCCAGATGGGACTTCCTTTGGCGTTTATTTTCATTACCCAAGCGGCACGAAGTCCTGCATCGGTCGGCACTGAATCCCCTATGGCAATGTAGCTTCCATCCGTATCCTGCGCGACCGCGTGTAAACTCGATTGAAACCCGCGTAAGTAAGGGCGCTGGAATTTCAAATCACCGCTTTGGCCGTCAACGCTGAAAATCCATCCTGCATTAACGCCGTTCTCGCGGATCTGGCCAGAGCCGATCAAATCACCATCAGCAGTTTTTTGAAAACTCTCCAAACGGTTCGGGAGGCCCGGCAAATACTGGCGGCTGGAGACTTCCCTGCCCTCTGCCGTAACCTGTTTCAAGATCGTAAAATTATCATCGGGATTCTTACGATTGGACGCCCAGAGAGCGATCGTCATAACAGGGCTGTTCGGCAGCGACGCGATACCTTCAGGAGTCAAATCATAAACAGCATCCGAAATCGTCTTGCTGGTTTTTACCGCGCCAAGCCCGTCCGTAAAATCGAGCCGGACGGATTTGTTTTTTCCCTCTTCAACGGCGCTTAAAACGACCAGCCTGTCCTTGACAGCGATACCATGCGACGCATGGATAAATCCTTTTATCGGATATCTTTTCTCCCAGATGATTTTGCCGTTGATATCAACCCGGGCCAGATAAAGCTGGTTCGCTCCCATTCCCTTGTCTTTGTTATATTCCGCGTTTTCCCCGACAACGACAAATCCGCCATCTGCCAGCGATATCAGGTCAACCGGAATATCGGGACCATCCACGCCGGTAACGCGCTTCCATAGAATCGGCACATCAAAATTAGGAACCCGCAAAGGGATAATTTCCTCGCCGATGACGCCGCAGGCATTGTCAGAAGAAGCCGCATAGGCGGGAGACGCCCATAAAATAAATGGCAAAACAGATGTGCAAAGAAGAGTAAGAAATATTTTCATGGGCGGAGGCTTTCGCTACAGTCTTTTTCAGGATAAAGATTATTGGTTTAGGAACAAGTTAAATTATGGCCCATATCCTCCTCGCCGAAGACGACAACTCGATGCGCCAGTTTCTCGAACTGGCCCTGAACAAGGCTGGACATAAAATTACTGCCTGCGCCAACGGCCTCGAAGCGCTCGACCTGATCAAGCAGGACGGGGCGAATTTCGATATGCTATTGGCTGATATCGTCATGCCCGGGATGGACGGTATAGAGCTTTCGCAGAAAGCCGCTATGGTCCTGCCTAAGCTTAAAGTCATGTTTATCACGGGTTTTGCCGCCGTTGCCATGGGGCAGAGAAACGCCGCCTCAGCCAGCGCCGGCCATGCCCGCATTCTGTCCAAACCCTTTCATTTGAACGATCTTGTCAAGCAAGTCGAAGAATTGTTGTCTTCAGAGACAAAAAACGAAGTTTAGGCTTGAAAAGCGGTTCTAAACTGACTAAACATCTCAAACCTTCGGGTACGGACGATTAGCGCAGCGGTAGCGCGTTCCCTTGACATGGGAGAGGTCACAGGTTCAATCCCTGTATCGTCCACCATTTACCCCTTATATATCAACAACTTGATACAGTTTTGACCGTAGTCGTCTTTGCTCCAGTAGTTTAGGGGAGTATCTAGGGGAGCCGCCAATATTAAACTTCCTCCTGGTTTCCGAGAAGCTTATCCTTACTCAAGAATTGTAGGGAAAAATGATTTCGGAAATCGTGCTCGATAGCGTAGCTAGCTATAAAGAACAAGTTGTCGTCCGCGGGTTAAAGAAGGTCAATCTCTTTTACGGGCTGAACGGAACAGGCAAATCGACAATAGCCTCTCTTCTTCGCAGTTCCTATCCACCAACTGGGGAATTTTCGAAATGCGCTTTGAAGTTTGCTTCGCCCACTGCCCAAAGCCGAGAAATTTTAGTTTATAACCAAGAATTCGTTCGTGAGAACTTTCTTGAGGCACAGTCGCAGAAGGGTGTCTTTACTCTTGATCGGGTAAATACCAAAGTCGGTGCGGAAATTAAGGCATCTCGTGAGGTGATTGACCGTCTACTAAATGAAAAATTACCTTTCGAACAAGATCTGAATCATCTATTGGCCGAAGAGACTGCATGCACTAACGATTTCTTGAATCTCCTGTGGGTTGATCGAACTGCTCATGACCGAACCGAGCTAAAAGATCTGATGGCTGGTTTCTCGTCTCCGAAACAAAAATTTGCCGATAAGGTTTGCTCCTCTTCTGTTATCAATCCATGGTTTGTTGATCTTGAGGGACGACTAACGGCAATCACGAGAGAATATGAAGCTTTAAAGGAGAGCGAAAGTTTCGTTAGGGACGAACTACCAACTCTCCCAAAACTTTTCGAGACCAGTGAAATTGACGTATTACTAGCGGAAGTTATAGTAGGCGCGAAGGATGGCTATCTTGCGGAAGTTATTACACATCTCAACCACGAAGACTGGTTGATTCACGGAATCAATGAATATTTACCCAAATCAGATAAATGTCCTTTCTGTTACCAAGCTCTTACGTCCACGCTGAAAGAAAACCTTCTAAGCCACGTAGATAAAATTTATAAAAACAAGTTAGAAACCTTGCAGTTCTTGTTGAATGATTACAACAAATTGTTCACGATGATTGATGGTGTCATCGAGAAGTGCCTTACAGATCTGTCCGTTGGCAAAGACCCCACCTTCTCCGTTTTAGCGCAAGCGCTTTTTACCCAACTGACTGAAAACCTACGTATACTTGAACGCAAACTCATGGAGCCAAGTGTTCCAACTCAATTAATCTCTTTGTTGAAACCTTACGGGGAGCTTGAGAGTTATATTCAAAAAGAGAACGATGAAATTCAATTGCTAAAAGTTAAAATAGCAAATAAACAGAGCTCTATTGAAGAGCTGAAAGTACAATATTGGAATATTCTTCGGACGAAACACGACGCGGCAATCAGAATATATCAGGACCGAATCCAAACCATCGCCGCACACCGAGAGGCAGCAAATACAGCGATTAAGCGGCTTGACGATGCTGTTGCCATTGAACGCACGAAGATTGAAGAGTTGCAGAAGGATACAAAAAATATCGACTTAGCCATAATTAGGATGAATCGGCGCTTGAAATCATTCGGTTTAGAGGGGTTCCAGATAAATAAGGTGATTCCTGAAAACAACGAGCCGGACTTGCAGCAGTACAAAATCTCACGGGACAGCGCTGTTACTCAGGGCCTTCTTTTTAAAACTTTAAGTGAGGGCGAAAAAACCCTTATAACTTTTTTATATTTTTTAGAAAATTGTATCGGCGTTACAGAAAAGGATAAAGAATCGTCAGCCGATGACCGCATCATCGTAATAGATGATCCAATCTCAAGCCTATCTTTTAATCTTGTGTTTGACGTGGCCGCTTTGATCAAAGAATGCCTCATTCCGAAGAGTCTGCCATTCAGGCAGGTTATAATCCTCACGCATCATTTATACTTTCTTCATGAACTTTTTTACGACACTACTCACCAGCTTCCAGAAGATTATACGTTGTTCAGAGTAACGAAGTTAGGGAAGTCGCAGGTTATTGAGACCAAAAGAAGTGAAATCAGAAATGTGTACGATACCTATTGGCAAGTAATCCGGGATGCTCGGCTTGCCTCAAATCCCTCGGCTTCGGTACCAAACGCAATGCGCAACATTTTGGAACATTATTTTAGTTTTATTCATAAGCAAGATTCCCTTGTTGGGGCATTACATGGCCTTGCATCAGAGAACAGCGATCCTATGTTTCGGTCGTTCTTACGCTTCATTGACCGACGATCTCACTCGGATTTTATGAACCTAACTGACATGAACGAAATAGATGTAAACAAGTTTATAAATTACTTCCGAGAGGTCTTTGCGAAAACTGGGCACGAGGATCATTACTGTAAAATGATGGGCCTTGAAAAGCCCGCAAATGACATTAGTGATCCTCCTTTAAAGATTTTAAAGCAAACTCAGTAAAGTCGACAAACTACACTTCGATATTCCAAGCGCGAAGCACAAATGGCGCCTTTCGACCCATACTTTTTATTTCCTGCAAAATTGCTTTCATCTTCTCTGCAGCATCTTTTTTGAGGAATGCGTAACGCTCGGTACCGATCGGGTTATAACTTTCATCCAATATAAACCGGATAAACTTAGGGAGTAAATGATCTTTTGGATGTTCGATAATTGCGTTTTTTATTTCCGAATAGGCCAGCGCCCAAGAGTGATCCTGTGTTGCGGTCCTGCGAGCAGACGCCCTTGCGGGGTTAAACCCCCTTCTCCGGGAACCCTGTAAATTACCGAGAAGCTCTTAAGGCCATTTTCGCTGACGCGAAGTAGAAGGCCGGGGCAATGCCTATCCCCAATTTCTAATCGGCCCTTTTTCGGTGGGTTCAGCTTCTCGAGCATTTGGTCCGTAAAAGCCTTTTTGTTATTTTCCCTCATAGTCTCTCCTTTCAATTGGGGAGCTACGGGGGGGGCAAAAAGCTCGGTTACTTGACGTAACTCCTTGATCCCAAATTTTCCTCAAAAATCAATGTTCGGCAATCAATTTTTGCCGATGGGTTGTCAGAGTGTTTCTCGATGATGCTTGCTATGTGGGCTTAGTAAGAGAAAGGTAGGGAGTTCAATCCTCTTCCGGCAGCACCATTCTAAGCTTATGTTAACTTCGGAGCGCTACAGGGCCAAAACCGCAAAGTTAAGCCATTTTAGCTCTAATCCGGTCTGATATTGTGTGATCACTCATATTTAGTCCTTTACTCTAGAGTGTAATGGTCCTGATTCCCTCATTGATCACTCCTGAGGGCTAACAGGATTAAATGCTGTTTTATTAATTTACACTAATTTCTTTATTAACCCAGGACAGTTATTATCGATCACATAACCCAAGGCATTACAACTTTCAGTGCCCCCCAAGAAAAGAAAGCCGTCAGCGGCTAAGTTTTTTGTGATAGATTTTATTACTTGAAGCTTAGTTGTCTCGTCAAAGTATATAAGAACATTACGGCAGAAGATGACGTCGAAGACACCAAATGGGACTATATTATCGAGCAAGTTAAAATTTCTAAATTCCACCATATTTTGAATTTCGTCGTTTATCTTCCAACGCCCGGCGCTTTGTGAGAAATATTTCATTATATATTGGATAGGTAAACCGCGCTGAATTTCAAACTGGCTGAAATTACCTTCTTTTGCCTGAGAAAGGATTGATTGGGAAATATCAGTGCCCAGAATATCGATCTTCCAAGATGATATGTCGGGCAAGGATTCACGTAGGCAAATAGCTATCGAGAAAGCTTCTTGTCCACTTGAACAGGCTGCGGACCAAATCCTCAAGGTTTTCTTTGACCTATTTTTTTCGACTATTTTTGGCAAGATTTCATTTTTAAAATATTGGAAAGGACGTTCATCACGAAAAAATAGTGTTTCGTTCGTCGTCATTGCATCAAGAACTTGCGTCATTAACTTTTGATCGGAGGTATAGCGAAGCGCATTTGCCAGTTCTTTAAGGTCGCCGAACATCCATTGTTTTAAAATTGGCGATAAGCGGCTTTCAAGAAGATAAATTTTTTCTTCATTGATGGCCATCCCAATATTTGTCATTAAAAATGACTTAAAAAAATCAAAATCATTTTTTTCCATGAATGCTTCCTAATGGCTTAAATGTTCGGAAATAAGACCCAGTTGTGAAAGCTTGGATGCTATGATGTCTTCATCGAAAGGTTTCATAATATATTCATCCGCTCCTGCCGAAATCCCTTTTTGAATAAAATCCATTCCGTTCTCAGATGTACAAAACAGGACTTTTGGATACGAACCCTCTGTCATTTTTCTCAGCGAAACAAGAAAATCAATACCGTTCATCACTGGCATATTCCAGTCAAGAATAACAACATCCGGCATTGCTATCCGGCACTCTTCAAGGGCAAGCGCGCCGTTTTCAGCTTCCGTACATAGAAAATTCAGATTCTCCATTACGCATCTTGTAATTTTCCGAATGGTACTACTGTCGTCAACGATCAGGCAGGATTTCATTGTTTACACCTCTCTTAGATTTAAGTCTTTCCAAAATGTCTGAGATACTTAGGATTATCAAAAGTTTGTCCGATAACTTGTAAACTCCTTTCGCTATACCACCCCATTTAAGAGCAAGATTACCCGGTACTGGTTCAAAATGTTCTTTTGAAATGTTTAACACTTCACCGACTGCATCGACATTAAAGCTGAACAAATCGTTATTATCTTCAACAACAATATTCATGCCTTCACAATCGCTACGCTTAAGGCTGAGGAAATGAGCTATATCAATAGATGTTACAATCCTGCCCCTAAGATTCATGACACCTGCCACAGACTTTAAAGATAAAGGGATATGAGTTATTTTCTGAGGTCCTAGTATGTCATTTAAGTGCAAAGCTGAAAGGCCGAAATATTGCTCCCCAATCCTAAAAGTTAGTAACTGCGAGTCAAAACTATCTGTAATTTGCATGGCTCTGTTCTTTCGCCGAAAACAATTGTTCACTTATTGCTTGAATAGATGATTTATTTGAATCCACTGCATAAGTGAGATCCAGAATATCCACCGTTTTGCCCTTAATGATGGCAGAACCGCTGACAAAACCTTTACTTTTAAACTGATAGTCACCTTCGAAAGTTGTAATATCCAGTATATGATCTACTAAAAATCCCGATTTGCCGTTTTGTGTATTGAAGACAATGATGGAAGCTTTTCCATGTTTGTGATTTTGAGATGCATCGGAAAAGATAATGGGAATTAGCGTGTCTCCGTATTGCATGATGCATTTTCCACTCGCATATTCGAGTTTCGATCTATCTACTTCCTCGAGCCTTGCTACTTGCTGAAGCGGAACAGCCTTGATAGTTTTTTCTAAACCAAAAAGGAGGAGATTTATTTCAGATTTTTGTATGTCGATCGTTTTTTGCGTATCATTAAAAATAGGCGATTCATCAGATAATCCCGCTTCTTTTAAGATTCCCGACGACTCAAGAATCATGATTACTTGACCATCGCCTAGAATGGTATTCCCGGAAAAAAAAGCATTCGATAACAGGGGAGAAACAGGCTTAACTACAATTTCTTCCGTATCAAAAACCTGATCTATTATTAAGCCGAATGTAATCGATCCGGAGTTTATGACGGCAATATACTTGGTTTCCGCATCGCTTTCTTCATACCTGAATAATTTACGAAGATTGATGAGGGGCAGGATTTTTTCTCTTAGGCGTAATACCGGCGTAGAGTTTATAGTTTCTATCCTATTTGGCCCGCTTGGGTTTACGGTAAGCAATTCCCTAACATCGAGTTGTGATATGGCGAATTTTTCACCCCCAACCCCCATAATCAATGCAGAAATAATTGCTAATGTAAGGGGTATCTTTATTGTGAATGACACACCTTGGCCAGGCGATGATCTCATTTCTACATAGCCGCCAATTCGTTCAATATTTGATTTAACGACATCCATCCCTACACCGCGGCCAGAGACGGGGCTGATTTCATTCGCAGTCGAAAAACCCGGAAGAAAAATATATTGCTGGATTGCCTGATCGCTCATAGATGAGATCTCTTCATGAGACGCATAGCCATGCTCGATTATTTTACGTTTTATTTTTTCTATCGGCAGTCCCCGGCCGTCATCTGATACTTCGATGATGATATGACCGCCCTCATGAAATGAATTCAGTCGAATCTTTCCGGTTTCCGGCTTTCCAGCCGCCAAACGATCTTTTGGTGTTTCGATGCCATGATCCGCGGAATTACGCACCATGTGCAAAAGAGGATCTCTGATCATCTCCAGCACTTGGCGATCTAGTTCCGTCGATTCGCCGATCATTTCTAGCTGGATTTTCTTACCTAAATCATTCGAGATATCCCTAACTGTGCGAGGCAATTTTGACCATGCGTCCCCAATGGGTTGCATGCGGGTTTTCATGACGCCTTCCTGTAGATCGGATACGATACGATTTAAACGTTGCAATGGAGCCGAAAAGCCACTGTCTCGCTCGTCTCTTTCAACTTGAACAAGTTGGTTTCTGGTGAGAACTAACTCGCTAACAAGCGTCATAAGTTCTTCCAGAACATCGACATTGACACGCAAAGAATGAATTGTTCGGATGTTATCTTGAGGAAGATTGGAGGCTGCCGGCGAAGCTGCGGTATTATCCGCAGCATTCTGAGCGGCAGCCTCCAGGTTTTTGGGAGCTCGCAGAAGGTGCAGGACTTCCAAGCGGTCTATGAGATCACTGGTATCAGTCTCTGGCTCTTTGCCCGTTTCCTCCAGACCAGCCAGGAGAGATTTTATCTGGTCCAAAGATTCTAGAATAATGCTGATATCTTCCCGCGCAGGGAGTATTAAGCCCTTTTGGAACAAGCCAAGTAGATCTTCTGTCTTGTGAGCTAAATGGCCGAGCCGTTTAAGGTTTAAGAATCTACTTGTTCCTTTGATGGTGTGCATTACCCTAAAGATATTAGATACAAGATCCAGCCTTTCAGGATTTTCTTCAAGTTGAAGTAAAAGATTGTCGAGATTAGACAGGCTTTCATTCGTTTCATTTATAAATTCAGCTATAAATTTTTCCATCAGAAGGTGCCTATAACAGTTACAATTTTTGCTTTTAGCGTTTCAGCACTAAATGGCTTAACAATATAATTGCTGACTCCTGCCTGTTTTGCGGCAACGACGTTTTCTACTTTGCTTTCAGCTGTAACAAGGATAAAGGGGACTGTATTGCCGGCTGCACGCACAATTTTAAGGAAGTCAAATCCGCTCATAGGCTCCATATTCCAATCTGAGATTATTAGGTCATATTTCTTTTGATTCATCTTGGATAAAGCCAGGCTTCCATCAGTCGCTTCGTCGATATTTTTAAAGCCAATCTGGGCCAAAAGCGAACTCATAACCCTCAGCATAGTTTTATAATCGTCTACGATAAGAACGGACATGGTTTCAGGATCTATACTCATTAAGCTCACTTCTCTAGCGCGCAAGAACCAACGCGGCCTCTTTCGTTTCTTTTAAAGCTCCGTCTGTAAGCTCGATGGCACTGGCAATCTCATTTATATTCTGGCTTATGGTCGTAACTGCATCCGCTGCTGACTGCATGTTAGATGACATTTCGCGTGCTACCATACTTTGTTCTTCAACCGCTCCGGCTGTGCTCGTCACATACCCTTTGAGAGATTCTATTGAAGTTTTTATCCCAGAGAGAGCGTTGACGACATCGCTTGATACTGATTGCATGCCATGAATCTCTTTTGAAATCTGTTCTGTCGCTTCGGTAGCTTGCCTCGATAGATTTTTGACCTCCGCAGCAACGACCGCAAAACCTTTTCCGGCTTCGCCGGCACGGGCTGCCTCAATCGTGGCATTTAGGGCGAGCAGGTTAATCTGGCCTGCAATATTTCTGATGACATCGACGACGCCCCCCATAGCCGTTGCTGTTTCAGTAAGCCTTTGAGTTGACTGGTCGGCAGCTGCCGTTTGTTCGAAGGCACTCTCTGCAGCAGATCTGGATTTTGCCATGCTTTCAGCAATTTCTCGTACGGACGCACTCAATTCTTCGGCACCGGAAGCAACAGCATTGACGTTTTGAGATGTTTGGGTTGCAGCGGATGCGCCGGCCATGGCCTGCTCATTTGCACTTTGTACGGCTCGGTCAATTTGACCTATATTGTTATCTATAAGCTTTTTAACCTGATCAAGCAGTTGGATCTGTTTGGTGATATCCGTTGCGTACTTTACAACTTTGAAGGGCTTGTTGTTCAAATCAAAAATAGGATTATAAGAAGCCTGAATCCAGACCTCCTTACCGCCTTTGCCTATACGTTTATATTCGGCGGCCTGGAATTCGCCACGGTTTAGGTCTTCCCAAAAGCTTTTATATTCTTGACTGGAACGAAAGACGGGTTCCACAAAGATACTGTGATGTTTGCCCTTAATTTCCCCTAAAGTATAACCAACAGTATTAAGGAAGTTCTCATTGGCATCTAAGATAGTGCCGTCCATATTGAATTCGATAACGGCCTGGGATTTTTTTATTGCGCTTATCTGGCCCAGATAATCTGCATTTACTAGCTTCTGTTTGCTAATCTCAGTGGCGTATTTTACGACCTTGAATGGTTTTCCATTAGTACCTAGAATCGGGTTGTACGAAGCCTGTATCCAGACTTCCTTGCCGCCTTTCCCTATACGTTTATATTCAGCAGACTGGAATACGCCTCTGTTGAGTTCTTCCCAAAACAATTTGTAGTCGGCGCTTATCTTGTATGCAGCCTCGACGAAAAGGCTATGATGCTTCCCTTTTATCTCATCCAGGGTATAGCCTACGGTGCTGAGAAAGTTTTCGTTTGCAGTGATGATTGTACCATCCATATTAAATTCGATAACTGCTTGTGAATCATTTAATGCATTCAATTCTGCCTGCAGCCTTGCGGAGCTGAATATATGAGGTAGCTTCATTCAAAAAATCTCCTGTATAAGTTACTCTACGATCTAATCTAGCGTCCGAAGATTGCCCGAGTATGCCGATCTCATTACAGATTGGTGACAAATGAAGATATGTAGGTGGTTCATGATATTCAGATGAGTTTTTTTAGGCTTCTTCATAATTCATTAATAACTTTGTCACAGAGTCGTAACGTTGCGTCATTGATATGAAACATCAGGCTGTTAGTATAGCTTTGCAGGGGATTTTATGGATCGCAGCATACTTTTTTCGACAAAAACCAAATATATTCTTATCAAAATTCTCTTGCTGGTAATTATTTTTTTTGCTGGCATTCATCTAATTTTAGAACAACGTGACATGCATATAGCGTTGCACAACCGTGATAACCTGAGAACGCAGGATGAAGCGCTTCATGCTATCTCGGAAGATCTTAACGATGAACTTATCGGTAATGCCTTGGCGAATGAAGTTTCCGATTCAGATAAGATCGACATGCAAGAACAGGTTGATCGTATTATCGAAAGACTTGATAAACTAGACGGTATTGAATATCCCGAATTGCAGTTTGCTCTAGATGATCTAAAGAAGGCGCGCAGTATTTTTTCTTTAAAGGCTGGTAAATCAGAAATTCAAGAAGGATTTCTTTATTTGAATAAAGCCCGCTTGGATTTGAGAAATCTGGACGAAAAACTGGACAAGAAAATTGAAGCAGGTCGGTTGAAAATTCGGGCCATCATTGAAAAAGATCCATACACCAATCTATGGATACTGTTCTCAGTATCCATTCTTGTCATCGGTCTGGCTTTATTGACGGCAAGGGAAATTTTTAATCCTATGGCGTTGATCACGAAGCAGGTATTATCTGCAAGCGAAGATACGAGCAATATTTTAAATTACTTAATTCAAAGTCCAGGAAAAGGAGAAGTTGGCTCGGCTCAGAAAGCCTTGAACAATTTGTTCTTACACGTCGCTGAAAATATCCAAGCCCTTAAAAATAGCAACATTACTTCAGTGCAACGTCTTGCCGCTATTGAGGCCATCAAGGACGGAGTTGGGATGGTTGATGAAAATGGAATTTTGACATATGCGAATAAATCGCTTTTAGACCTTCACGGTATATTACCTGATCAGATAGACGAGTATGTAGGAAAATCTTGGGATAAACTTTACACTGACAAAGGTAAAGACGAGATTAGAAACCACGTCCTTCCGGCTCTTCAGGCAAAAGGATATTGGCAAGGTGAAACAGTAATTCTTAGGAAGGATAACGCTACTCGCAATGTGGAAATGTCGCTAACGTTACTGGACAATGGAAGCATGATTGGTACAGCGCGGGATATTACCAGGCGGAAGCAAGCTGAAAGAGAACAAGGGGAGCTTCATGAATTATTTGCGCAATCTCAGAAAATGGAAGCAGTCGGAAGGCTAACCGGAGGGGTGGCGCACGATTTTAACAATATTCTTACTATCATTGGCGGAAATCTGGATCTGATAAAAGATGTGGATTTGATTTCAGGATCGGCTGCTGCTAAATTTATTTCAACCGCAGAAAGAGCAGTGTCGCGCGGTGCGGAATTAACACAACGTCTTTTAAGTTTTTCCCGGAAACAAGTCCTTCTTCCCCGGATAACAGATATAAATTCTGTTTTACCGGATACTCTTATTCTCTTGAGTCGTGCTGCAAGCGAATTGATCGACCTACAGTTTGACATGGCTGAGAATCTATGGAGTGTTAAAATCGATGTCGGTCAAATGGAAAATGCGTTGCTCAACTTAGTGATAAATGCAAGGGATGCGATGCAGGAAGGAGGAACGATTAAGATATCGACAGAGAATGCGTGGCTGGGAGGCCAATCCTCATCCGCTCCCTTCACGGTCAAGCCTGGCCCTTATGTCAAGCTAAGTGTTACCGATACAGGACATGGAATTCCTGACGAAATTTTGCTCAAGGTTTTTGATCCTTTCTTTACGACCAAACGGGATGGCAAAGGCACAGGTCTTGGCTTAAGCATGGTCTATGGTTTTGCTAAGCAATCTGGTGGCTATGTGATGATTAACAGCAGCAAGGCGGGTACGGAAGTAAGCCTTTATTTTCCGCGATACGAGGGAGAAGAAAAAGAACCTCTTTATATAGAGACAGTGGTTACGCAACAATGCAGCTCAAAATCTGAAACTATCCTTGTGGCGGAAGATGAAGAAGATGTTCTTGAGCTTAGTAAAAACATGCTTTCTAGACTTGGTTACAGGGTTTTGTGCGCAAAAAATGGAACTGAAGCGCTTAAATTTATCGAAAGCGACGAGCCTATAAACTTGCTTTTGACAGATATGGTAATGCCGGGTGGAATTAGTGGAAAAGAATTAGTCTCGCTCGCAAGGACAATCCGGCCAGAGATAGGAATCATAATTGTATCAGGCTATACAAGCGATCTTCCTGAATTGCCTGCCGGACAAAATATCAGGTTTCTGCCCAAGCCGTACACTCAAGCGAAACTTTCAGATGAAATTGCGCGCGTGCTTAATTCTCAACCAATAAATACCGAGGAGAAGGTATGAATACGGCAAAAGTGCTGATTGTTGAAGATAATGAAGATATGCAGCAAACCATGAAAGAAGGGCTTGAGCGGGACGGGTATCAGGTCTCGATCGCAGGGGACGGTCGTCAGTTAATGGCAAGCCTGCAGGACAGTACGCCTGACATTATCTTACTCGATATCGGGCTTCCCGATACGAGCGGCTTGAGTCTCATGGAGAAAATAAGGCATTATACAAATGCACCGGTTATTGTCGTCAGCGGAAGAAACGATTCCATCGATAAAATCGTAGGTTTGGAAATGGGCGCGGATGATTATATAGGTAAACCTTTCCAAATGAGAGAACTTTCAGCTCGAATAAACGCCCAACTGCGGCGGAATATGCCGGAAAGAAATCAACCCCCGATCACAGACACAAAAAAAGCAGAACGGCTTCTATTCGATGACTGGATTTTCGACCGCCCACGTTTACAAGTATTTTCAAAGTCAGGCGTTTCCGCCGAATTAACTGTGAAAGAGTTTAAGCTTCTCGAGGCTTTTTTGAATGCGCCGGGAAGGGTGTTAAGTCGCGAGCAACTTCTGGATATGAGCCGGAATAATGATTTTAATGTAACCGACCGTGCAATAGATACGCAAATAGTCCGGATACGAAAAAAATTGCATGGGGAGAACGACTATCCTATCCAGGCAGTTCGTGGGGCGGGATATATATTTACGGCCAAAGTGGATATTCAAAGATAATTTGTAACCAAATTGTCACCGAACCCTTATCAAAGAGCCATTTCAATGACTTAGAATATATTTAGTAGGCATTGATATGAGGTGGCGATGATAATAATAACGCAAAATACAAGTGAGATTTTTCCTCAAGAATTGCGTTTATGTTCTTCCAGTAGCCAAAGCTGGCGCTGCCTTGTTTTCAACTTCTCCAAAATAAAAAGTAAAAAAGAAGGATGGTTTTCGCAAGTTCTGAATACGGTAAGTACATGTCTTGGAGAGGATGGAGCGAGAGCATTTTTATTTGATAATGAGGACGTCTATTTCTTATTGAAATTTGCAACTCAAAAAGCTTTTTTGACATTAATCACCCAATTATCCAGGCTGCTGAGCCTTGATATATCCAGCTATTCCACTCTATACGAAGTTCCGGTCCACTTGGAAGAGTTACAAGAACTGATTAACGGCAGAGAAAAAAACATTGCCTCTGCTAATCTGGATATTTCAAAAGAATCTATATCGAGAGACGAAAAATATTTTAGTGAGCTTTCCAACAGCCTATCCGCCAGGCGTTTCAGAAGAATTGAGCCGTCCATCCTTGTTATTGAGGATGACCCGTTTTCCCTTCGCCTCGTCGGAAAAACTTTATCAATGGATTATAACTTATTCACGGCAGAAGATGGATCAACTGGATTTGACTCTTACCTGCTAAATGCCCCAGACGTTCTTTTTCTCGATATCGGGTTGCCAGATGCGAATGGTTTGGAATTGATGGAAAAGATATTCGAGGCCGATCCGTCCGCTTATATCGTCATTCTGAGCGGAAACGGAAATCGTGAAAATGTCCTAAAAGCAATACAAAAGGGCGCTAAAGGCTTTGTGGCCAAACCTTTTTCAAAGGAAAAGCTTTTCACTTATATCGAGAAAAGCCCTTTCATAAGAACCAAGTTAGCAAAGGTTTATTAAGATGGATCTAGTCGCAAACCAATTGATAAATGTTTTTCCTACCTCAAAAATATTCTCCCTCCCTGTAGAAGATTATGCGACCAAGGTCCTTCTGGTTGAAGATGATCCTGTTTCTCGATGGCTTGTAAGGCGCGCATTGAGATACCATTGCACGTTATTCACCGCAGAGCGAGGTGTAGAAGCAATCAGGAAATTTATTGAAATAAATCCTGATTTTGTTTTGCTTGATATAGAGCTCCCTGATAAGGACGGTCGCCAAATTCTTGATTGGATATTAAATAAAAACCCAGAAGCTAAAGTCATTATGCTGAGTTGCCACAGCGATCCGGATATAGTAACGCGATCTATGGAACAAGGCGCTAAAGGATTTATTGCTAAGCCATTCAATCAAGCTGACCTCCTGCATTATTTGAAGCCCTTTTCTGAAAATTAGATAAATGAAAATCGGATTACAAACTCTTCCATCGGATAGGCTATCGAAATTAAAGCCAAGATTCTGGATAGCAGGCTACATATTTATTGCGCTGATATCTTTGTTTATCGCTTTTGTTGTTAATGAAAAGTTTCAAGCCGATTATGAGAGAGCAATCGAACATTACCGCCTGGATTTAAAAAATAATTCTATTTCAGAGACCAGCAAAGTTTTTAGTTCGACAGAATTCCATAAATATTTGGAAGAAGAGCCAAACTTAAACGGGCTGGCAAACTTTAGGTATATGGGCTTTGGGCTGGCGGCATCCTTTTGGGCCTTATGTTCTTTGTTGTGGTTTATAGCCAGACGGCATACAGAAAGCGAAAATAAAGCTTCCATTATTAGTCGCCAATATAAAGAAAAGGAAGAAATGGAGGGTCAGCTAAAAAACTATATCGACCAAGTTAGGGCGGCACATTCCAGGGCGATGAAAGCAATGGATGAAGCAGAACGGGCAAATAATGCAAAATCCGATTTTCTGGCTAACATGAGCCATGAACTTAGGACTCCAATGAACGGGATCATTGGCTTAAATGAACTTTTAATGGACATGGGTTTAACAAAGGATCAGCAGGAGTTAGTAGAAGCTATCCATACCTCATCGCGTAACCTGCTGATACTATTGAACGACATTTTAGATATTTCCAAAATAGAAGGCGGAGAACTTGTCTTAGAAAAAATACCTTTCGATCTGCCTAGGGCAATTAGCGAAACCATTAACCTGCTTAAACCAATTGCGTCTCGCAAAGGGGTTATTTTGGATAAAGCAATCAATCCCCTCGTCCCCCAGAAGATAAACGGTGATGCTACTCGCCTACAACAAATTCTAACTAACCTTGTCGGTAATGCGGTAAAGTTTACTGATTCCGGCTATGTAAGACTTGATGTCACAAGTAGTAAATTGGATAGCAAAACAATGCTTCACATTAGAGTTGAAGATACAGGGGTAGGAATACCTGAAGACAAGCATGAAATTATTTTTTCTAAATTCTCTCAAGCAGATGTATCCACTGCCAGAAAATACGGCGGAACAGGTTTAGGTTTGGCAATCAGTAAACATTTAGTCGAAATCATGCATGGCAGTATAAGGCTCGAAAGTGTCATCGGAAAGGGTACGACTTTTTATGTCGACCTGCCAGTCGAAGAGGCGTCTTTCGAATGTATCCCGCTTTGTCAGGAACCAGAGACGCAATCATCTTATCAGACTGATGTTTCATTGCTGGTCGTCGATGATCACCCTGTAAATCTACTCTTTATGCGAAAAGTATTAAAAAAGCTCGGTTTTAAGAATGTAGATGAGGCGCGGAGCGGTTCAGAGGCTTTAAAGCTCATGCAGGGTAAAAAAGCGTATGATTTGATTTTGATGGATTGTCAGATGCCTGAGATGGATGGTTTTGAGGCAAGCATAAGGATTAGATCAGGAGAAGCTCCAGGTAATGAGAATACCAGCATTATTGCGATAACCGCCGACGCGATGAAAGGCGCTCGAGAAAAATGTCTTTTGGCAGGAATGAATGATTATATAAGTAAGCCCATTGATGTTAACAAAATGATATCGGTTTTGAGTATGTGGCTCAAAGACCTGAAAACAGACATCCCATATGAGCCTTCTGAAGAAATTAACGAAAATCAAATTATGGATTGGACCCGTTTGGATATTTTCAGTGATGGCGATCCGGCAGAAAGGGGTGAACTCATTAAATTATTTATTACCCATGCTAAGGATTCCATAAAAGTAATGGAGCAAAGTTTAACTCGGGATACTTGCTTGGAGTGGAAAAAAGCCGCTCATAAGTTGAAAGGCTCCGCCGCCAATTTGGGGGCGCTTAAATTGTCGAAAATATGTGAAGAGGCGGAAAATAATTTCGAGGCTAGCCAACAAGAAAAAGAAAAAATTCTAGAAGTCCTAAAAAATGATTTTCACAAACTTTGTGATTTGCTTGCCACGAGAGAATCCTAGGGGAGCAGCAGGAGAGCGCAAAGCTCGGTTATTTGACGTAACTTGTTGAAATCAAATTTTCCTTATTTCAGCGGGCTCGACAATCAGTTTCTTGCAGAGGTAGTTACCAAATGGAACTATAGGCTACTCTTTATGCGGAAATTGACATGGGAGAGGTCACAGGTTCAATCCCTGTATCGTCCACCATTTTATTTAAAATCAATAACTTAGCAGAAGTTTTACTCGGTGATACAACCTAGTGAGACACATCTATGGACCACACACAGCTTTGCCCATCAAATTTCTCTGTTCTCGAGAACGTTACTCGATAGATTGAACCGTTTATAAATCGCCGGAAGAACCAGAAGGGTCAGAATGGTTGCCGTGATCAGACCACCTATAACAACGGTCGCTAGAGGCTTTTGAACTTCCGCTCCTGCGCCCGTCGCTATAGCCATAGGTACGAAGCCTAGAGAAGCCACCAGCGCGGTCATTAGAACTGGCCTTAGACGTGACAGGCTACCGCTCAGGATGGCTTCGCCCGACTCCATGCCTTCACGCACCAACTGATTTATTCTTGTCACCAGAACTAGACCATTCAGAACTGCAACGCCCGAAAGCGCAATCAGTCCCACAGCTGCGGAAATCGAGAACGGCATACCGCGCAGCCAAAGCGTAATAATACCCCCTGTTAAAGCCAACGGCACTCCACTAAACACCAGCAAGGCTTGGCGTACAGATCCTAATGCTGTGAATAGAAGAAGGAAAATAGCGAAGAAACAGGCCGGCACGACAATTCCGAGTCGTGCTTTTGCCTCTTCAAGGTTTTTGAACTGACCTCCCCACTCCAGCCAATAGCCTGCAGGCAGTTTCACTTTCTGGTCGAGCGCCATAACTGCGTCCTCCACAAATGATGAAATATCGCGTCCGCGTACGTTGGTCTGCACTACAATGCGCCTTTTACCATTTTCACGGCTGATCTGGTTCGGTCCGTCTTTTATTTCGAGAGTTGCCACTTCTTTCAAGGGAATATAAAGCGGGCTCTTAAGCTGCGCTGGACCAGCATCGTTTGTATCTTTTTCTTTGGGTAAAAGAATAGGAAGGTTTTCAATTGTCGAAAAATCACTTCTCTGGCCTTCCGATAAACGAACCATAATATCAAAACGCTGGTCGCCCTGAAAAACCAGCCCGGCTTCTTTACCGCCAATGGCGATCGCTAAAACGTCCAGCACGTCGCTAACGTTCAATCCATAACGAGCAATAGCCGGTTTATCGAGTTTGATTTCCAGCATAGGGAGACCGGAAGTCTGTTCGATCTTCACATCCGCCGCGCCTGCCACGCCTTGAATAGTCTTTGCTATCTGGGCGGCTGTTGCCTCCATTGTAGCAAAGTTATCGCCATAGACTTTAACCGCCACGTCGCTTCGCACGCCAGAGATAAGTTCATTAAACCGCATCTGGATTGGCTGGGTAAATTCATAGTTATTGCCGGGCACCTTACTAACGGCCTTTTGCAGTTTTTCAACAAGCTCGGCCTTAGCCAAATCCGGATCTGGCCATTCCTTTCGATCTTTGAATATGATGAATGTATCGGACACGTTCGGCGGCATCGGGTCCGCTGCCATTTCAGCGGTTCCTGTCTTTGAATAAATAAAGGCTACCTCTGGTAAAGCTGCGACAGCCTTTTCTACTTCAAACTGCATAGATTGCGATTGAGATAGCGAAGTGCTGGGGATGCGCATCGCGTGCATGGCGATGTCTTTTTCATCTAAGCTTGGGATAAATTCTTGCCCCATACTGAGAAATAATATCACCGCCCCTATAAAAGCCAGAACCGAACCACCGATAAAAACAATCGGCGCCCGCATCGAAGCCTTGAGCATCGGGGTGTAAATATTTTTCGCAGCATGAATGACCCTGCTTTCCTTTTCTTCCACGCGACCAGTAACGAAAATCGCCAGCATGGCCGGAACGAATGTAAGCGAAAGGATAAAAGCTGCAACCAGTGCAAGAATGACGGTTACGGCCATTGGTTCGAACATTTTTCCCTCAACGCCTGTGAAAGTCAGAAGTGGAATATAAACCATGATAATGATTGCTTGACCGAAAACGGATGGCTGTATCATTTCACGGCTTGCAAGCATTACTTCATGAAGACGTTCTTGTAGAGTCAGTAAGCGTCCGTTTTCGTGCTGCTTTTGCCCTAAACGCGCCAAGCAATTTTCTGTTATAATAACAGCGCCATCGACAATAAGGCCGAAGTCCAGCGCCCCCAGACTCATTAGATTGCCACTGATATTAAAGCGCTGCATACCTATCGCCGTCACCAGCATAGCAACAGGAATGACCGCTGCCGTAATTAGCGCAGCGCGTATATTGCCTAAAAGAAAAAACAGCACTGCGATTACGAGTAATGCACCTTCGGTCAGATTTTTTTCAACCGTTTTTATGGTTGCGTCAACAAGCTTTGTACGGTTTAGAACAGTCTTTGCTTCAACTCCTTCAGGCAGGCTTTTATTTATTTCCTGTAATTTCTGATCAACGGCACCAGATACAACACGGCTATTAGAACCAATAAGCATTAAGGCTGTGCCAACAACAACTTCCTGCCCGTTTTCACTGGCTGATCCTGTGCGCAGTTCTTTGCCTATACCGATTTCGGCAATATCTTTTAGATAAAGAGGTACACCCCGCCGATTTGTAACGACGATATTTGCCAGTTGTTCCACCGTGCCAATTCTGCCATCAGAACGTACAACATACGCTTCGCCATTGCGCTCCACATATCGGGCACCAATGCCATGATTGTTTTTTTCAATTACCTCAACAATGTCATTAAAGCTCAGGCCCAAAGAAGCCAGTTTTTCTGGGTCAGGCATAACATGGTACTGTTTCACATAGCCACCAATTGCATCGATACCAGCTACGCCAAGAACACCTTTTAGTTGCGGACGTATGATCCAGTCCTGAACCGTGCGTAAATATCCAGCTAATTCAAAATCTTTACGGAGGAGCTGCCCTTCTGGAGTTAGATAACTGCCATCACTTTGCCATCCTGCTTCACCATTCGCAGTTTTAGCTTTTGGATCACGATCCTTGAATTTAACAGTCCACATATAGATTTCGCCAAGACCTGTCGAGATAGCGCCCATCATGGGATCTGTCCCTTCCGGCAAGCTTTCACGGGCTTCGCTGATACGTTCCCCTACCTGCTGGCGGGCAAAATAAATATCAATATCATCCGAGAAAATCGCTGTTACTTGCGAGAAGCCGTTGCGGGATATGGAGCGAGTACTCTCCAAACCTGGTATGCCTGCCAAAGCTGTTTCAACAGGAAATGTAACTTGCTTTTCGACTTCTTCCGGTGAAAGCGCTGGTGCCGTTGTATTTATCTGCACTTGATTATTTGTAATGTCAGGCACGGCATCGATTGGCAAGCTGCGTAAGGAATAAATCCCAAAAGCTGATACAGCCAATACAAGCAATGCGATCAGGTAACGCTGACGTAGCGAAAAGCTAAGGAGTTTTTCAATCATAGTAATCTCTTAATGTTCGTGTTCAGCGGAGGATTTGCCAATATCGGCTTTAACAACAAAGCTATTTGTCGCCACATATTCTTCATTGGCTTCAAGTCCGTTCAGAATTTCAGTCCATTCGCGATCCGATTGCCCTGTTTCAATTTTGCGCATTACATAATTTTCTCCTTCCTTAACGTAAACCACCTCAGAACCTTCCTGACGCTGGATAGCGGAGGTTTTAACAGCTACTGCAACTTGCTTTTCAGACAGCACAACGTCGCCACGGACCGTCATCCCTGATCGCCATTTGTTATCGCTATTATCAAGGGTGACGCGGGCTACAACCGTTTGGCTGGAGCTTTCAGCGGTAGGAAGCAGACTGCTTATCGTTGCTTCTGCATTGGTTGAAGAATCGCTCAGGCTAAAGATATCCAATTTCTGACCCGTGGCAATTCTGTCCATATCGCGTGAGAACACAAAAAATTCGGCCCAGAGCTGACTAAGATCGGCCACAACATAAATAGGCTCCTCTCCAGCTAATCCGCCAATCGCGGCATTGCGGGTTATAACAACCCCATCAAGCGGAGATGTAATAGAATAACTTTGGAGACTCTGATTACTTTCGATAGTCGCCAGCTCATCCCCCTTTTTAATCTTATCTCCTACGCTTTTAATGGCGGATTTTATAACGCCAGGGAATCGGCCTCTGACCTGCGCCGTCTTGTCCTGATTGAGAATAATTTTTCCAGTCAGGTTAATTGTTTGATGAACTGTAGCAGGCCCAGCTTTCAAAACTTCAATCTTCATAGCCTGCGCCGAAGTTTCAGTTATCTTTGTGCTGTCACCATGCTCTTCTTCGCTCTCATGCGCATGTTCTTCACCTTCGGAATAGCTTTCCTCAGAATGGGTTTCGTTCTTATGATCGTTGCTGGCGTGTGTTTTATAGCCCGCCAAACCAATACCCATTAATGTAATGATGGCCACGGTTGATAGAATAATTATTCTCGTTTTCATTATTTTTTCTCCATAGAATTCACGGGAGCAGTCAAATATTCGACTTCCGCTTGATTAGCTTGATATTCCAGTAAGGTATCCAGATAAGCGGTCTTGCTCTCGAAGAGCGTCCTCTGCGCATCCAAAACATCCAGATAAGCAAATGCGCCGGAGCTATATCCGCGCCTTGCATCTTTCAACGCAGCTTCAGCTTCAGGCAAAATATCCTCCTGAAGAGCTTTGGCCTCCTGATATGCATCGGACAGTAGTTTTTGCCGCTCCATTATTTCAGTTTTGGTATCGCGAATAGTTTGTTGGCGCTCGGCATCACGGGCAGCAATCTCATATCCTGCCTTCTGAATATTCCCTCTGTTCAAATTGAGAACGGGAATAGGGAAAGAGAGGCCGACAACAAAAGTATTTTCATCGTCTTCTCTTAAGTTTCGGATACCTGCGGTAATCGTAGGATCTGGAACTGCATTGGCTCGTTCCAGCGCATAAGCTGCTTTAGATTTTTCAACTTCTAAATCCTCACGCGTAATAACCAAATCCGGCTCGGTAATCCCGAGCTGCGCTGGTTCGTCTAGTTTATGAAATGCGCTGGTATCGACGCGCTCTACCTTACTTCCCGTCAATTGGCCAAGAATTTCTAAAGCGGTCGCCTGCTCTCTTTCCGCCCTCCTTAAGGCAATATTCGATGAAGCTTGCGCGATCCTTGCTTTGTTTTTCTGATAAAGTGGATCGGCTGCAGCATCGACGCGTCGCTTAACCCCAGCAAATATATCATCTGATAACTTCGATTGCTGGCGGGCCAGCTTCAAGCGTTCTTGCGCAGCGGACGCTTTAGCAAAAGCGATCTTGACTTGCCGCACTACATTCAGGATTTCTTTTTTCTGGTCTAATTGTGCCAATGCTTGCTCGCGCTCCGCCACAGAGCGGCGGGCCGATCGTTTCCCGCCAATTTCTACGAGCTGCGCGACAGTAATCGTCGCTTCAGCACTGTCATAGCCTTTGTATGGGCCGCTACCGCCAATATTTTCAGCTTCAACAGCAAGTTCAGGGTTCTGCCATGCCGTTGACTGGCGTCTAGCTGCATCAGCAGCTTTGTTCAAAGCATTGCTTCCGGTTATCTCAGGCGCATTTTGAAGGGCAGACGCTACAGCCTGATCGAGCGTTATGCCAGACGGCGCAGATTGTTTATCTTTGCTCTGCGCATACGCAGGAAACGTCAATATAGCGGCCAGAAACAAGCCGGACAAAAGGGCAAAGCCCTGTATTTTGGTCATGGAAAATCCTCGGTAAAAGTTACATGCCGTTATGGCAGGAAGCTGTTACGCGAGTTGTTTGGGTGGGCGCAGTTGAGGTGCTGATGGATTACCTTCTGCCTTTTGATCTGAAAGGATCAAACTTCCTGTATAACTGACAGATGGAACAGAAAATGTTTGAGTTGCAGGCATTGCAAACCCAGTGCAATGAAAACAATGGCTAATACAACAGCCATCATCGCATTGCCCATCATTTTGATGGTCAGAAGATTTATCGCTTTTTTCACCATCATTGAAATGAACAGTTGAGGCATCTGCTTTGAAGCTAGAAGCGAATACAGAAGAGGAAATCGCAGACACAATAAATGCCGCCAAGGCTATGGCGACAAATGTGCTAAAAAATCTGCGCAACGAGAGATTCATATTTCTGTCATATTCAAAATGCTGCAAAATTGCAAACGGATAGTTAAGTAGGTCTGCTTTTGTCCTGCCTGCATGACCCCTACTCAAAATTAAAGGGTTGGGGTAATAGGAAAAGTCAGAACCCATTTGGTACCCTGATCCGATTCTAATTTCGCCGTACCATGTGACTGCTCCATAAGTCGTTTTATCAATCCGATCCCATGGCGTTTGCTAATTTTTTTCTCGGTGAACCCTGTTCCATCATCAAAAATCGTCAATAGACCCGAATTATCTTTTTGAATTAGCTGAACTGTAATACTTCCTGACCCGTCAGGAAATGCATGCAGGTAAGAATTTGAAATTACCTCCGTTACTATTATTCCTAAAGAGGTTACTAAATCAATTTCCAATGCCATAGGCATGACATCACAAACTAAAGTGATTTCAGATTGCCTTTTACCCTGAAAATCCTGAAGGTTTTCACATAGAGATTGCAGATAGGCACCAAAGTCAATTGTCTGAACCAACCCATGATTGAGAAGATGATCGTAAATATTGGCCAGGCTCATGACCCGTCTTGCAATTGTCTGAATGCCTTCAGTGCCATTTTGATCAGAAAACTCAATCTGCTGGATCAGCATATTATAAACAAGTTGTAAATTATTTCGGACACGGTGTTGGAGTTCTGCGGCCAGCACGCCCTTTTGATCAACCAGGTCGTGCATTTCGGATAGTGTAGCTTGTAATGTCGCCGTGCGCTCTGATGTGCCAACAGCTTCTGCTACCACATTTGCGAACCCTGTAAGAAAATTAATGTCATGCTCATCGAAAGTATGTTGAGTGGAGCAGTCGGCCTCCAATACGCCAAACGGGCCAGCTTTGCCTTTTATAAGAACGTCCACAGTGGATATAATCCCATGTTCCGAATAAAAATCCGGCAGGTCGTAGCTGTTGTTTTTGTTGATATCTTCAAGGATGACAGGCTCACCGGTTACGAAAGCACGTCCTTGTGTAGAGCTTTCATCGGCTTGGGATATGACATGACCAACAACATTGGATTTCCAGCCATGGCCTGCAACGACAAGCAAATCGTTACTTACGGACCTGTATTGACAAATTTTTGAAAAGGGTACCCCCAGGCTCTCAGCACAAATTCTGGCGGCCTCCGTAAGTATTTTTTGTAAATCGGTTTCTCCGAAAGCAAAACTGCCAAAATCAGCAAGAGCCGCTTGTTGACGCAGGAGCTTTTCTATAGTTCGTTTTGTATTCATGCCAAGTGGCTTTTTGATACAATAGAATTATCTAAAAGATGGAAATTTTTGGGAAAAAGAGAACGAATGATAACTTCATGCATTTTTACCTGACGAACAATTTTCAGCGCCTTTAATAAATCATGGATAGGATAAGGCTTACTTATAAATGCATCCCCGTCCTCTTCATTCAATTCATTCTTAAGATCGTTACCGGATGCATATAAAATTCCCATCTTGGTCTTTTCCCTTAGAAGAGGAAGTATCTGGGTGCCATACCCGCCTTCCCCCAACCTATAATCGATAATGGCCAAATCCGGGTGACAGCGATCCGCCAATGCAACCGCTTCGCTGACCGTGCAGGCGATGCCGCACACATCATATCCTTGAGAAACCAATAGGTTTTCAAGCATATCGGCGAGCATAAGATTATCTTCTACAATCAGGACTTTAAGCATTGGCGTCCTTCTTCCTGTTAACAGGACAAGCAGCGCAATTGGTCCGGAAGCAGGTTGCCGCCAGTGACCTTAGTATTCACCAATAAAGACAATATCACTTACCGTACTCTTCTTTTGAAGGAATGTCGCTTTTATTATTGTGTGGTGACTATCGAATGAGATTTGTTAAACCGACTTGTAATAATCAACTAAGAAAATAGTTGAGCGAAATAACTCGCTATTTAAGCAAGGACATGGGACCTTTACTTACAGCATTGGAAATCGTTATGAAACTTGCCGCATTTATACATGAAAACACTGAAGGCATTTCCATTGAATGGGAAAATTTTGCATCGACGCTTTTGCCTGAAGCAGATTTTAGCAAATCCGCATTAAGGGATGGAATTACAGGTATCCTAAAAGAGATAGCCTCTGATATGGACCGGCAACAAACCGCCCAAGAGCAGCAGGATAAATCAGAAGGCAGTGAGCAATCAGGCACCGGAGATAGTCCGGCGGAAACCCATGCGCTAGCAAGAGTACGCATGGGTTTATCTTCTGCTCAGCTTATCTCTGAATTTCGTGCTTTAAGAGCTTCCGTTATAAGATTATGGCACGCGAAGAATGACATTATCACTTCTGAAGATGTCTATGACATTACACGTTTTAATGAAGCTATTGACCAGGCTTTGACCGAAGCCGAAGTCAGATATTCCAAAAAGGTTCAGGAAGGCCGCGAGCTCTTTCTTGGCATACTCGGCCATGATCTGCGATCGCCTCTTAATGCCATATCGGGCTTTTCCCAGTTAATGCTTTCCGGCAATCTAAAACGCGGTAATATCAATTTTGCCGAACAAATTATTGTTAGCGCAGGACGAATGTCCCATATGATCACAGATCTTATCGAGCTTACGAGAGTCCAGATTGGTGAAGGAATAAGCATTAAAAGAATGCCGACGGATCTTGCAGAAACATGCAAAAATGTATTGGCGGAAATGAAAGCCATCTATCCTGACAGAGAACTTAATTTTGAAGGCGATGCGTGGCTGGAAGGCGATTGGGACGAAGCCAGAATTTCACAACTTCTGGGTAACCTGGTAGGCAATGCTATCCAGCATGGAGACCCTGACCATCCCGTAAAACTGAAAGCAGAAAAAACAGAAACAGGTATAAAGTTTTTAATCCATAATCAGGGCACGACAATCCCTTTGAAAATTCTCCCTAATATATTTGAACGCTTTATTCAGGGAAAAGCAGGCAGCGAGATTACCGCGCCATCCACAAGTTTAGGCTTAGGTCTCTATATCGCCAAAGAAATAGCAATCGCGCACGGTGGCACGATTTCGGCGCGTTCAACCGATGAAGAAGGGACCTATTTCGAAGTTAATCTGCCAACTATTTAGAACGGATAGGTAAAAACTTCATGCGACCAAATTTCCGCTGGTCAGCATCGCATCCGCATCGAGGCCCGTCACGCCGGTCAGGATGGCGATATTCTGAGAGGCATAGGTCGAACCTGTACCGTCACGATCAACTCTTACTGTCGTATTTGATCCTGATACGGTGAACGATAAAAAGTTATCAATCAGACTGGTCAAAGGATCATAGCCGACCAGAATTTGAGAAATATCAAGCTTATCGCCTTGAGCGGTACTAAAGTCGCTAATCGTATCGACAGAACCAAGCGTTGTTGTTTTGAAAACAAAATTATCTGCACCCGCCCCGCCAACAAGCGTATCTGTTCCAGCGCCGCCGGAAAGAACGTCATTGCCGTCATACCCGTAGAGTGTATCGTTACCACCAAGGCCTTCCAGAGAGTCTCGCAGTCCGCTATTACCTGTAATAGTTTCACCTGAAGACGTACCTGTTTTTACCCAAAGGAAATTACCAAAATCAAAAATAGTGTTGTCGTGAAATTTAATCGTTTCAATCGAATATCCGGCATTATAAGCCATATATGCTTTGGCAACCGTCACACCACTAAAATTGAAATTGATCTGACTTCCACTTACAACAGCCGCGAAATTTGCCTGTGTCCATGCGGCATTGCCTGTAAACTGAATGGTATCGGTTCCGCCGTTGCCGCTTTCATCGATCGTATCCAACCCCTGATTAAAACGAATGACATATGTGTCGTTTCCTGCCCCGCCATATAGCGTGTCGACTCCGGCGCCGCCATCGAGCGTATCGTTACCGCCTTCGCCGTAAAGTACATCATCATTATTCTCGCCGTAGAGAAGATCGTTACCGTCTCCTGCATTCAAGGAGTCATTGCCATCCCCTCCATAGAGGCGGTCATTGCCCGCACCTGAGGAAATATTGTCGTTTCCTGCATACCCGTAAATATAATCGATTATTCTCCCAGAATAAGTGAAAAGGTTTTCTCCCGCTGACGTCCCAAGCAGAGTATAAATCTCTGCGGATAAATTATAGGTCGTACCATCGGAGAATTTCAGAGTTTCAATCTCTCTATCAAGTAAAAAATATTGCGTTAGCGTGAGAGTCTTCACACCGCTAAAATATATATCGAGATTCTGCCCTGACTGAAGTTTCGTGAGATTGCTTAAAGTCAATGTGCTGGAGGTAAATTGGACTGTATCAGTTCCGCCTTCTTCCAAAATAGAATCCAATCCATCTCCGCTTGCATATACATATGTATCATTTCCCAAGCCTCCATATAAATAATCATTACCTATGCCGCCGGTAATTCGGTCGTTGCCTTCATAACCATAGATAGAGTCGTTACCGCCAAGGCCGTTGATGATATCGGCATTATTCGCTCCGGCTCTTATCCCGTAAATTGTTTCTCCGCTGGATGTGCCGTTTGTCGTATATTGTTTGGTCAGAAGATTGATCGTGCTGCCATTGGCCAGCTTTATGCTTTCGACTGCGGCAGCAGTGGAGGCAAACTGATCCTGAACCGTCGCGATTTTCGTCCCGTTGGCATACACATCCATATCCCAGTTATAGACCGCATTTCTCTGCGTTGTTATCTGCGCGGTCGTATAATTGCCTTCGATCTGGATAATATCCGTTCCGCCTTGATAATTTCCTTCGCGGATCGTGTCGAGCCCATTGCCCACAACGTAAATGTCGTTGCCAAGAGCGCCTTCCAGATAGTCATTGCCTGCGCCGCCGACGAGTATATCGTTCCCGTCCTCGCCCTTTAACGTGTCATCGCCTTCCTCGCCGACGAGAATGTCGTTTCCGACCTGGCCGTTAATCGTATCACCGCTTTAACCGCCGTATACCGTATCGTGACCTGAACCGGCATTGATGATTTCATCGATATAACGCCCCCTGAGAACATCATTCCCGGTAGTTCCGGTGATCACGTCGGAACCGAAGCCGGTATCTGTATCGCTTAAATGCCCCCATGAATCCACGGACGCCTTGATATTGGCATAGGTTAAATGGCCTGTCGCATCGGTAGACGCGACATATGTCGTCAGCGCGTTCTTGTTCGCTGTAGACAGGCTGTCGAGGTCATAAGCGGTATTTAACAATGTAAAGACATTGATCCATTTTTTACCCAGATCCCATGTCGAAAGCGTATTGCCGGTGAACAGTGCCTGAATAGCGGTCATATCCAGCGTGACGCCCGTTCCCTCGAAAGCGTCCGTGACCGGATTATAGCTTGGCTTCACTGTGAACAATGCCGAGCCGCCCGCCTGAAACACCATGCGCGCGTAAAGATTGTCGATGGCCAGATTGATGGCGTCGTTCAAAAGACCGGAGGCGTTGCCGTTCGGGCTGGGGTCGTTTCCGTTATTCACCTGCACCCAAGGACGCCCCATCATTTTTTCAAGAAATGCAAGATCCTTGGCGTTGACTTCCGCGCCGCGCGATCCATTGACGACGGATTCCACGCCCGCCCATTTATAGAGGATGGCTTTGAAATCCGCTTTCGCCGTAGAATTCGGATTGACCATATCGGCGAGGGTTTTATTGGTAAAATTCTGAACGGCGGTCAGCAGCGCGGAATTCTGGCTCATCGAGATATGAAGATCGGGCAAAGAACCGTAACCGCGCAGCGTTGGCAGGAACAGCGTCGCCGTATTAAGAGTATAAGAGCCGTCATAAACGGAATTGACCTGATCATTGGCAAACCATGCATCGACGATTGCTTTGGTGGCGCCGTTCTGGACGAAGGTCGATATCTGTTTGATCTCGTTTCCGGCGATAACCGTCGTTGAATTCGAATAGTTCAGATTGATCTGCGTAATGCCGAGCGACGATAAAGTATATAGCTCGCTCGATTGCGACACGCCGTCCTGATTGGTGTCTTTCCAGACTTTTAAGCTGCCCCATTGAGCATCGGCGCTGGTGATCGTGTTGCTGTTATTGCTGTCGAGAGATTTTAGATTTAAAAACCCATTCGCATAGGTCGCGTTATTGCCGAAGAGTTCGGAATTATTGTCGATCTTTCCATTGGCATTGACATCGCGCACCAGCAAACCGTCATCCGGCTTGACCCACGCAGATGCCTCGCGGAACCCATCGACATCGCCGTCCCAATAAACCGTGCCAGTTTGATTGAGTTGCGACAATTCTATGCCGTCACCGTCGAGGTCGAGGACAAGCGGAGACGAGGCATTGATCGCAGAGGAGAATTTGGAACTTATATTTGTCAAGTGAGAGGGAAGTTCTTCACTACTATCAAATCTAGGTCGAATAAATTCAAAGTGTTGATTACTATCAATTTCTATAATATAAGTATCACTTAGAAAATCTATTGGTAATTCTGCCTGATATTCGGCAAAAGTTTTTCCGGTAGGAATTATCGGTGATTGGCCATTAGCAACCAAAAAATAATCTTGCAAAAATTGCGCTTGCTCTTCAATCCCCAGATTTTTGAATTGCACTCCATTGAATATCTTATTGTAGTTATAATTACGTTCAAAAGCTGCGTAGCCAAGATACGTTAGATTATTTGAAAAACCCTGCTGTAATTGCCACACATGTGTCATTTCATGCATAAATTCACTTTGCTTTGATATAGTATCCGTTCCAAAGTTAGTAGAGTACATCACATCTAATGAAGAAAAATAAATATTCCCATTAGGAGTAATAGCCCTATCATCTGGTTGAAGTGGATTCCATTTTTCATTATAAATCTTCACTTGTGTATAATCGATAGAATTGCCAAAACGAGTTTGAGCTAAAGCTATTTCTTCTGTTGTCAGATTTCTATACGGCATAAATGGCCCCCACTAGTAAGCGCCTGATTTTCTGTTACATTCAATTTTAAAGCCATTAGATAAAAGTATTTCTGTTTGCTCTGAAAAACTCTCAAAAGAAGGAACTACGCTTTCTTCTACAGCTTGATTAACGCATTTATCAGAGCCTTTATTTTCTAAACATTTTAAAAATTGCTTGCCAGAACTTGTCTTGTCCAAATTTCCCATCAAAAATGCAGCCTGCTGTAAGTCGTTTTCATTTTTAGAAATTTTATAACCACTGCTATGAATTGCTAAAATAATTATATCGCGTTGACGTGATGCATTGTCACTTCCTTCTGGCCAATACATATCTCCCATCATTGTATAGAAGAGAAGCGCAAATCGTGCCTCTTGATTGCCATCTTTCGCCCATGGCCAGAGAATCTCAAAAGCTTTCTTACAATCCTTAGAAATTATTTTTGTGACTTCACTTTTGTCTTTTTGCCAATCAGATCGGCTAGACGCAGCCTGAGTTTGATCAGGGCAGCTTACAAATACTATTGCTAGTGTTATAAAAATGAGCTTTTTCACGACTAATTCCCCTGGACTTTTTAAGATACTGCGCCGATTTAAAAGACTTGTCAATCCACAAGAACCTTCTTAATTTATTAAACCTATGGTTGTAAACTTAACTTTTATTTAAGAGATAATTGCGATTATCAAGAAGCTGCGCGGACTGGCAGCTCTCCGAAATTATCATTTACCGCGAATGAAATGAGCGCACTGGAAACGCTCCGGAATTTTCTTACCTGATCATTCGCAAACCATGCATCGACGATTGTTTTGGTGACACCGTTCTGGACGAAGGTCGAGGTCTGCTTGATCTCGTTTCCGGCGATGACCGTCGTCGAATTCGAATAGTTCAGGTTGATCTGCGTAATGCCGAGAGATGATAACGTATACAGCTCGGATGATTGCGACACGCCGTCCTGATTGGTGTCTTTCCAGACTTTTAAGCTGCCCCATTGAGCATCGGCGCTGGTGATCGTGTTGCTGTTATTGCTGTCGAGAGATTTTAGATTTAAAAACCCATTCGCATAGGTCGCGTTATTGCCGAAGAGTTCGGAATTATTGTCGATCTTTCCATTGGCATTGACATCGCGCACCAGCAAACCGTCATCCGGCTTGACCCACGCAGATGCCTCGCGGAACCCATCGACATCGCCGTCCCAATAAACCGTGCCAGTTTGATTGAGTTGCGACAATTCTAGGCCGTCGCCATCAAGATCGAGGACAAGCGGAGACGAGGCATTGATGGAGGAGGAGAATTTTCCCGCAATTTCTGCTCCTATAACGCTCCCTGCAAATCCCAACCCCAACGGCCCTCCCAGTAATATTTTTAAAAGGACAGAGTCATTTATATTTCCAAGTCGATCACGAGCGTTGCTAATGATATCAAGTGCTTGGTCATTTTGATCGTATGGATAATTATGAGCCGCATTTAAAAATGGATGCCCTACACCTGTATAACCCGGCGGGTAATCAACTTCCAGATTGATTGGACCAGTTACATTATTCTTGATAAAATTCATGAAGCTTGCTTCATCCATAAAATCAATGCAGCCCGCTGATCCGGGAAAACTTCCGCCATGCATAAAAAAAACCGCCTCTGCCAAATGTGTCTGTTCCAACAGCTGGAGCAAGTTCTAATCTTTCAGATCCCCATGCGGTTTCTACGCCAGGCCATTGTCCAGCCAAGCCTCCAGAAGCAATACTGGCGACATAATTAGCATCGCTGATATTAGCAATATTTTGAATATTAGCTGGATTAACAATCCAATTTCCTTCCGGTATTGGACCATAATCACTTAAATTAGTATATGAGGGATTTAAATAGCTGGTATTGCCAGATATCGCTGTCCACGATCCAACTTGCGAACCATTGTCGTATGCTATAACTGCCGTACCATTAAATCTTAAAGTTATGGCCATGAAAAATCTCCAGTGAGAGTTATATTAGATTTGTTAACTTGAAGCAGAAATAAAAAATAAATGGCGTAATAGCAAAAATGATGGCTATCCATAATTTATTATTATTCATTAGCAATACAAATATTGAGGATGCAAATGCTTGGATACAAACAAATGCCCAGAACATACAGTTTGCCAAGTAAGTTTCTCGGGAATAATATGAATATCCTCTCTCTGTTCCAAATGGATATTGCTTCAATTGCTCTGGCGATGCATTGTAAATTTCAATGCCTGAATATGCGTATAAAAGAATAAAAAATGTTAAAATCGCAAGAATGAAATAAAGCATAACTTTTTCTATTAAAAAATTTTTATTAAGCATGAGCATTCCGGTTTTTTTGCTAAAATGTATCAATCCAATGCAATTGTCAAACGAATAGAAAGTTATTTCTATTATAAACCTATGGTTGTAAACTTAACTTTTACGCAAAGAGATACTTGGGATTTATCAAGCCGAAGCGCGGAGCGGTAATGCTCCGAAATTATCATTTACCGCGAATGAAATGAGCGGATTGGAAACGCTCCGGAATTTTCTTACCTGATCATTTGCAAACCATGCATCGACGATTCTTTTGGTGACGCCGTTCTGAACGAAGGTCGAGGTCTGCTTGATCTTGTTTCCGGCAATGACCGTCGTTGAAGCGCACCAGCAAGCCATGAATCAAAATAGTTAAGCCGTCTTCGCCCAGCAGCGCAGGACTTCGGCGACGCTCCATGCTTGTGAGATACATCCTCTTGGCGTATAGGGCGCGGTTGCGTCGCAAATTTCACTGATCGATCCGATACAGGCTTCATCAAGATGCGAAAGGAAACCTTCGAGCATTTTGCGTGCGCCGTCTTTATCTTCCGGATGGAGGGTGAGGTAAGCATCGATATAAGGACCGATGAGCCATGGCCAGACAGTTCCCTGGTGATAGGCGGCATCGCGGGCGCGCAGATCACCGAAATATTTATCCTTGTAATTCGGATGATCCGGCGAGAGAGAACGCAAGCCCACCGGCGTCAATAATTTTTCTGTCGCCGTATCGACGACGGCCTTCCAGTATTTTTTATCGAGCACCGGATATTTAAGCGACATGGCGATCAGCTGGTTCGGGCGGCAGGCGCTGTCATCGCCGGTTTCGCCATCGATGACGTCGTAAAGGTGATTTCCGTTTTTATACCAGAAGCGTTCGTTGAAAGATTTGTGCAAGCGATCGGCATGGTCTTTATACGGCTCTGCCGCAGAGGCGCCGTCTTCGGCTTCAAGCCATTCCGCCAAGAGGCGCAGCGCGTTATAGAATAGCCCGTTGATTTCAACCGCCTTGCCGCGGCGCGGCGTGACGACCCATCCATCCACCTTGGCATCCATCCAGGTCAGCTGATACCCTTCCTCGCCCTGCGTGATCAGACCGTCATTCGGATCGACGCGAATACCAAACCGCGTACCCTTGATATGATGTTCGACAATATTGACGAGCGAAGGCAGTAACAGTTTCAATGTCGTCCTGTCATCGGTATAGGCCAAATACCGATCGAGTGCATGAAAATACCAAAGCGTGGCATCAGTCGTATGATAGACGCCCTCCTCCGCTCCTTCGGGTATGTAATTGGGAATAAGACCGTCGCGGACGTAGCGATTAAGCGTTCTTAAAATTCCCCGCGCATCCGAATACCGTCCGGTGGTCAGCGTCAAGCCTTCCAGGCTGATCATCGTATCGCGGCCCCAATCGGTAAACCAGTGATAACCGGCGATAACCGCGCGCACTTTGTCGTCCATGGCCTGCGCCTGAACCTTGTCACGGAGGCGTCCGCGCGGTTCGAACAAAAACTGATCTGCCGCCAGAACCAGTTCTGCCGCGACGCCGTTTTGAACGGAAGCATCTGCGCGTTCCAGAAGGCGCATACGGCGTTCTTTCTCAAAGGCCAGTGCTTCAAAAGGTTTCATTGCGTCGATGTTAGCCCAATCTTCTGTCGATAACACAAGCGTCAATTCCTGACCCGATGTCACTTGCACATGAAAGAAACCCGGCGTCCATAACGCGCCGCGCGCTTCGTATCCACGCTCGGCATCTTTGCGGAAAAACGTATCGCGACTCATCCCGCCTTCGGTGACGAAAAACGTGCGCTCGCTTTGCAGCGACATGCGCAGCTTCGGCAGGTTTTCACCGGCGGATACTTCGTAACGGTGATCTATCATGTGTAGGGCGAAAGGCAGTGTTTTTGGATCGTAATCCGCCTCATGCGGACGGAACAGAAGATAAGGCCGCAATTCAAGCTGGATGTTTTCAGGCGCCGACAAAATTTTATACGTTACATAAACAGTATTCTGGCGATGCGGCATGAAAATGGTGCGTTCAATCTCAACATCTTCGACATTATAGCGCCAGGTCGGAATACCATACTCCAGACGAAATTCACCCAGTTGCTGCGCGCTCGGCACATCGATCAAACCGGGCTCAGCTTCTTCACCCGTAATTGAAATGACCCTGCCATCTGAGAATCTCAATTGTTCGGAAAGGTTTTTGACCACCAATATTCTACCCAAAGGCTCCGCTTCCGCCGAGATCAGCATGCCGTGATACCGCCATGTATTGACGCCGCCGATCGTACTAGACGCATAACCGCCAAGGCCATTAGTGACCAGCCATTCGCGGCTGATGACATCGCCTATATCAACCTGATTATTTGTCCGTCCGGGTTTAAAAATGCGGTGAGGGATATTGTTCATTTTGCGGCTCCTGATTTTATATCTTCAAGTTTAACCTCGCGCAGCAGTGCAGGCTTCATCCAGATAGTGCTGTGACCGGGCAAATACCAGTTACGAATGCTATCCGGATGCGCGGTACCGGTGCCGCCGTATTCAGGCGACTCGCTCGACCATGCGACCTGCCATAATTTATTTTTCATCGGTGCCAGCAAAGGCTCGGGCGCGGGGCGTAAACTTAAATCTCGGCCAAAATTTACCAGCAGCAACCTGTCCTCCTCTTCGCCGAAATAGCGCAAGACAAATGCTTCGGGACCCAAAACCGCCCCATCCAGATGTTTTGGATTTCTGACTAGCCTGTCTTCCCTGCGCAGTTTTAGCAGGTCTTTATACATGCGATAAATTTCCGCATTGGTTTCGCGTTCTTTTAAATTGAGTTTTGATCTCACAAAAGTTTGAGGATTCCCAGGATCAGGCAAAAAGACCGACATTTCCTTTGTCATCAGGCTTGGAAACTGTGCCAGAAATTCGGCACGGCCTTTGGCCACCATCTGCGCAAGCTCCCCTTCATGATCCGCGAAATAATAAAACGGGCGGGACGATGCGAATTCTTGCCCCTGGAACAACATCGGCGTTTGCGGCGATAAAAGGAGAAAAGCCGATATCGCCCTGTAGCGCGCGGAGCTTGCAATAGTCGATACCCTGTATCCGCGGCCTGAATTGGCGATCTGATCATGGTTCTCGATAAAATGGACAAAACGGTGAGGCTTCGTGCTAAGCGCAGGACTTCCGCGACGCGCTTCCTGCCATTCATATCGCTGACCTTGATAGAGAAATCCGTATTTGGCAGCAGAGATAAATTCCTGAGGCGATCCCTTATAATCCGTGTAATAAGCCTCGCTGCGACCTGTCAAAGCCACGAGCGCCGTATGGTGAAAATCGTCATTCCACATGGCCGTTACGCCATAGCCGTCCTGATCGAGGAATTTAGAATTCTGCGATTCATTTTCGGCAACAAAATATAGATTTCTTTGCGGAATTAATTCGCGGGCCCGCTGGATGATTTCCTGAACAATATAAACTTCGGAAGCGTCCTTGATATCTTGCGTAGCATCGAGACGAAGACCGTCAAAATGAAATTCTTCCATCCAGTACAAAGCATTTTGAATAAAGAATTCACGCACATGGACAGAATTTTCCCCGTCAAAATTCAATGCCTCACCCCAGTCATTCTTGTATTTCGCGGAGAAATAATCATCGGCAAAGTCATGGAAATAATTCCCGCTCGGACCGATATGATTATAAACAACATCGAGTATGACAGCCATTCCCAGTTCATGCGCATGATTGATGAAATATTTCAAATCGTCGACGCTGCCGTAAAGACGAGTTGGTGCGTATAAATTGACGCCATCATAACCCCATCCATAACGCCCGGCAAAATCCGCAATTGGCATCATTTCAATAGTGGTAACGCCTAAATTTTTTAATTCGGCTAATTCTCTGGCTGCTGCCCGCCATGTACCCTCTTCGGTAAATGTGCCGATATGCATTTCATAGAGGACATGCTCGTCATCGGGAATTCCTTTCCATTCCTGATCACGCCAGCTAAATGACGCTTGATCGATAATTTGCGAAGGTCCAAACGGTCCGAACGGTTGATAAAAGGAAGCCGGATCGGCATAAAGATTTTCATTGTCATCCAGTTTATATCGGTAAAATTTTTCGGCTTGTTCCGGAATGCTGCCGTGATGATAACCGTCGTTATCGCGCGTTAGATTGTAAGAAGATATTTTTTTCCCGCTATCGTCTTCAAAAACGACTGCAACTAATTCTCGCTTTGGCGCCCAAACGCAAAAATCGATATTCTCACCGGATAGTCTGGCTCCGTGTCTGATATTAGATATAGCCATGACAATTTAAATTCATTCTTTGAAAGAGAATGACCCAACAAAATGGCCGGCTTATAGTTCCTATGAATATGAAAACGATACAGAGATCCGGTATTTTCCTTAAAAACTCTACTAAATTGAAGCAAAAAACAGGTGAAGCTTAACCAGCTTCATGTATACTTAAAATGTATCAACCGCTTCAAAAGCCTCACCCTGTATTCACATAAATGAAATCACCGTTTCTATCGACGCATTTATCGACCGGCATCAAATCTTTCGCTTTTGCCGCCTTACTCTCTTTGGCCTCCGCAAATGCGCATGCCGAGAGCGGCAGCCTGGCCAAATACAAGACGCAGCTCGAAGCCGCCGCGGCCAGCGCCAAGCCTGTACCTGTCAAACAGGAAAACATCACTGCTCCGCCTTCCGTGCCGCTCAAAAACATCGATGCGATAGATGCCAGCGAGCTGGGTGAAATGGAAGAGCTGGACGAATTGCCGCCGGTTGCCGAAGATTCTCCTGAGATAGAGCCGCTGCGTGTTTCGCTCGACAAACCTGAGATCATCCGTCTCGACCGCGATGCCGTCAATGTCATCGTCGGCAGCAATGAAAATCTGCGCGTCGTGCCCGACACCAACCGCAATCTGGTGCTGATCGCCAAAAAACCCGGTTCCACCTATTTCCGTGCCCTTGATGCCGATGGTAAAGTCATAATGCAGCGCCATGTCATTATCGGATCGCCCAGCAAGAACTATATCCGAATTCGCCGCGCCTGCGCTAATGGAGCGCAGGGATGTAAGCAATACAGCGTTTACTATTGCCCAGACATGTGCCATGAAGTGAACGTGGTGCAGGATGCATCCGGTCCAGCCTCTTCCATTCCGGAAGAGACCCCGTCAGGGCCTTCCAACAGCGGCGCCAATGCGCAGCTCAATGAAGACCTCATGGAAACGCCAAGGACCGAAGAGCCTCCACCAGGCGAATAAACTGGCTATAAGAAAAATTAAAACACGGAGCTTTCTTCCTATGATTACCCGCACGTTGAAAATCTCAACTGTTGTTCTGGCTTCTGCCCTTTTGCTGACATCCTGTGCTGGCTCGCCAGAACCGGTTTCAAAAAAACCCGTCACCACGCTTTCGTCGAAAGGCGCAAGCAAGCCGGAACTCTTCGGAGACCGCCGCGAGAATCTGAACTTCACCGCCGGACTTTACAAACGCAATCCGAAAGACGAATTTGCCGCCGGACGCTATGCGAAAGCTCTGCGTGAATCCGGAGACCTTAAAAAAGCGGAAACAATTTTAACGCCTTTCCTGAAAGGCAAATCACCGGCCACTCTGACCTTTACCGAAATGGGCGCCCTAGAACTCGAAACCGGCGATTTCAAATCGGCGGAATCCTATGCCCGTAAAGCAATCAAAGCCGATGATGGCAATTACCGCGCATGGCATGTTCTAGGTATTTCATTGGATGCACAGCAGAAACATCCGGAAGCTGAAACAGCGTTTCGTAAGGCTCTTGAGCTTTGGAAGGGCGACTCCATCCCTGTCATGAACAATCTCGCTTTGAACTTGGCTGCGCAAGGTTATACCGATAAAGCGCTGAACCTGCTTTATTCTGCGAAGGAAAAAGATCCGACACGCGTCGAGATCGAGCGTAACATCCGCATTATCCGTACGTTGAACGAGCCGTCAGCTTATTCTGTCGATGCGCGTGGTGAAGCGGCCAGAAAAGCGACGCTCGCCGCTGAAGCACAAAAGAAGAAAACTCCTTAAGCTTTACATTACTCCATTACACCGGCATCGCCAGCGGAAAGAAACGCTGGCGTCAGGATAACGATAAAAAGCGCCGGCAGGAAAAACAGGATCATCGGAACGGTTAGTTTAGGCGGCAGCGATGCCGCTTTTTGTTCGGCGGTTGCCATGCGCATCTCACGCAATTCTTCTGAAATAACACGCATCGCGCCAGACACCGACGTACCGTACTGCTCGGCCTGAAGCATGGCGGTCGTAAATGATTTTGCCGCGCCCGAACCGACGCGCCGCGCGAAATCCTGCAGCGCCGCCCGTCTGTCATTGAGCATACCCATCTCGGCGCTCAAGATGCCAAGCTCTTCCGCTAAAGTCGGAGAGTGATCGGCAATCTCGTCTGCCACGCGATTGATCGTTTGCTCAAGACCTATACCGCCCTGCACGCAAATCAGCATCATATCGAGAGCATCAGGAAATGTTATATTAATCTCTGCCTGACGCTTCTGAATATAGTTTTTCAGCAAAAGCTTGGGCAGAAAAAATCCTGCCAGACCCAGAAACGAAACCCCCATCATGATTTGCGCCGGGGTGAATTCCTTTTGCCCTTTGGCCATTACGATAAAAGAAAACAGCATCAAGACGATAGGAAGCACCGCTCGGGCGATCAAGTATTTAAATGGCGCTTTCGGGTCGCGCAGACCCGCTTGTAACATCTGGTCACGAATTTTCTCACCCATCTCGCCGAACATATTCTGCACTTTATAATAAAGCGTCAGGGATTCTCGTGCCGATACATTTTTGGAAATGACCGTTGTTTTTTTGCCAAGGGAATCCTTTGTCTGGTCAAAAAGAACTTTCTTCCTTTTCTCGATGACGTTCAGATAGCGCTCTTTCTTTTCCGTCCGGTTCAGCAGCGGTAGCGCCACTGCCATAAAAGACAGCATCGCAAAGAGCGAGCTAACGATGATAATAATGGATTGATCGACTTCTTCGGTAAAAATCATGTTTTAAATCCTGAAATTGATCATCTGGCGCATGATAAGAATTCCCATGCCCATCCAGCACAGCGCGCCGCCGAGGAAATATTTTCCTTTGAGCGTATTGAATAAAGGAAACATATATTCAGGATTAACCGCATAAAGACCGCCGCAAACGATAATCGGCAAGGAACCGATAATCATCGCCGAGGCTTTGGCTTCGGCTGAGAGCGCCTGAATTTTTCGTTTTAATCTGAAACGTGCGCGGATAACTTTTGCCAAATTTAGAAGAACTTCAGACAGGCTCGAACCTGTTTGCTGCTGGATGGAAATCCCAGTCGCAAACATTTGCATTTCCGTCAGCGGCATGCGTTCTGCTGCCTTGATGCATGCTTCGGCCAAAGGAATACCGATTTTTTGCTGTTCGTAGATCTTGAGCATTTCCTCGCCGACAGGGCCGCTATATTCGCGGCTCATCATGGCAATGGCTTCGGCAACCGGCATACCGGCTTTTAAAAGACGCACCATGGATTCAAGCGCATCGGAGAAATCATTCAAAAATTTCTTTTGGCGACGGCTGATTTTCATTTTGAGGACAAGACGCGGAAATCCGGCAAAGCCAATCACGGCGACAAGAATGATAACAACCAGAGGCTGGGTGGCCATCATGGCAAGGCTGGTAAACATGACACCGGAAATCACTGATAAAAACCAGAATTTCGACACCGGCGTTTCATAAAGCCCGGCTCTGTTTAGCTGATCCCGAATACCATTGCTTTTCTTATGCTGTTTACCTTGCTGTTGCAGTTTTTTGGCAAGATCGGCGCGGCGGCGGTCTTTGCCATCGCGCTCCGATTCCGGCAATGCGTGCGATTGTCCGGCAATAACCGCAAACATACGCTTTTGCTGTTCACGCTTGGTATTCGACAAGAGATAAAACATCATGCCGACGGCTATAAGGATAGCAAGAACCGCCAGAAATATGATCATACCGGTTGACATCAGCCGTACGCCTCTTCCATCGCATCAAGCACATATTTTTCGACACCGAAAGCGCGTGCCTGTTCATAGAATTTAGGTCGCAATCCTGTCGATCGCTGATTGGTGATCAGCTTGCCGTTTTCATCTTCACCAACAATATCGAGAACAAATAAATCCTGCATGGTGACGACCTCGCCTTCCATACCGGTGATCTCTGAAATATGAGTCACTTTACGCGAACCGTCACGCAGACGCTGAACCTGGATGATAACGCTAATCGCCGACGCGATCTGTTCACGCACCGCAATCGTCGGAATATTTAAATTGCCCATGGCAATCATGTTTTCCATCCGCGAGATAGCCTCACGCGGGTTATTGGCGTGAACCGTCCCCATGGAGCCGTCATGGCCTGTATTCATAGCGGAAAGTAGATCGAAAGCTTCAGGCCCGCGCACCTCACCGACAATGATACGCTCGGGGCGCATACGAAGGCAGTTTTTAACGAGGTCACGCATCGTGACTTCGCCAACGCCTTCCAAATTCGCAGGGCGTGTTTCAAGACGCACGACATGCGGCTGTTGCAATTGAAGTTCGCAAGCATCTTCACAAGTAATCACGCGCTCGCCATGTTCGATGTAGCGCGTCAGACAGTTAAGCATCGTCGTTTTACCCGAACCCGTACCGCCGGACACCAGAACGTTCACTCGCGAGCGGCCAATGGCCATGATCAGTTTCGCACAGGACGGTGTTGCTGCTCCGAACTCTACAAGTTTCTCAAGGGTCAGTTTGTCCTTGGAGAATTTACGAATGGTCATACATGCGCCATCAACGGCAAGCGGCGGGATAATCACGTTCACACGAGAACCGTCCGGCAAACGCGCATCGCAAATCGGCGAAGCTTCATCGACGCGGCGGCCGATCGCGCCGACGATACGCTGGCAAATCGTAACCAGATGCTGGTTGTCGCGGAATTTGATATCGGTGCGCTGGATCTTCCCTTTGCGCTCGACATAGACCGTATCCGGCCCATTGATCATGATATCGGCGATGCCATCTTCTTCGAGAAGCGCTTCCAGCGGCCCGTACCCGAGCATATCGTCCGAGCATTCCTTACCGATCTGAGCCAGCTCGTTGGGCGTTAAGTCTAGATTACGGAAGCGGGCAATTTCTTCGACGGCAGTGGCCACCTCTTCCCGTGCCGCTTTACCGTCCATGCGCGCAAGCGCTTTCAAATCGATACCGTCGCGTAAATCCGCCCAGATACGATTACGCGCGCGCTGCAGGCGCAGCTGCGTCATCGAATCCGTATCGGATATCGGCGCACTCTCTGAAACCTGCGGCGAGCTGAATATGTCGGCTTCCAGTTTGATCTTCGGTTGTACTTCCGCCTGTTTTTTCGTTTCGGTATTGAAGCTTTGAATGGCGGGCGCAACAGGAGCCGGCGCAGCTTCAGACTGACTGACCACCGCTGCAGGTGGAGTCATCACGCTCGTATCGCCGCCTTTTTTGCCAAATCCCATTTCTAGCCTTTTTTACCTGTCAATTTCGAAAGGAAACTACCAACCGCAGACTTCTCTGTCGGCTTTTCTTCGGCGCCTTGTTTTGCCCTTAATAAAGATCGCGTAAATTCTGTCAGCGCCGTAAAAATACTTTCACCGCCTTTGACGTCTTCAATGGATTTCCCTTGCGCTTCGGAAACACCGAATATCTTTTCGTCATAAGGGATCGAAAGGCGCGCTTTACGATCCATGACTTTTTCTATATCGCTTTTTGCGACTTCGCTGCCTGCAGCCTGACCGATTTTATTCAGCACCAGCGAAATATGCTCGCCGCTATCGCCTCTTAAATTTTTAATCTCGTGAATTAAGCTTCTGGCCGCACGCAAGGATGATAGCGAAGGTGTTGAGACGACGCAGATTTCATGCACTTTCGTCATCACCATTTTCTTGATCGGAGCGGATGCGCCGGATAAATCGATCACGACGACCGGATAGGTTATCATCAGGCGATTGATGATCGTCTCATAAGCTTCGGCAGATATGGTTTCATCGAGCATGCTGTCAGAACCCGTTGCCAAAACTGAAAGTTTCTCCTTTGGCGAATAGATCATACGCTTAAATGCACCTTCGTCGGTAGATATGGACAAACGTGCCATTTCAGCAAGACTTGTCATCGGCTCCGTGCCAAGCGCGACGGCCAGATAAGACCAACCGCCAGCCGCATCGAGAATAATCGTTTTCTCATCGAATTTGCCGGATATGACACGCGCCATTTCTTCGGCGATTACCGATGTGCCGACACCGCCTTTGGCACCGACCAGCGCAACCAATTTGCTTTCCGACGCGCCGAATTTTTCGATAAGGGTTTTTGAAATGACCTGCGCCAGAACATCTTTCGTGATCGGGCGGACCAAATAATCGCTAACGCCCATATCGATCAGCTTACGATAAAGATAAACATCATTGACCGGACCGATCACAACAGCCGATGTATTTTCCGAGCAATTACCCGCCAGAGTGCCGAGACGATCCGTGAAGCCGTCTTCGATTGTCGAGGTTTCGACAATGACCAGCTCCGGCGACGGTGTGGATTGATAAAACGGGATCGCGGTTTCAATCGATCCGTCATGAACTTCGAATGTCACGCGGGCAAAGCGCCAGTCAGCGGCCAGCGCCTTTGCTGCCTCCCGAATATCCGCATCACCGACATGCAGCGCTACTTTCGCAGCTGGCAATAGCACGGCACCTGAACTGCCTGTGTCCATACTCATGTTCTTAATTCCTGATACCTTTGATTTAGTAGTCTTTTTATAAGTTTTTCAGCTTTATTATAAGCCGAGACTATAAATCAGAAGTTAATAATGTTCGGCTGCAAGCAGATTGCTTCAGAGCTGGAAACATTACTGATTTGTAAAGGAACTAATCCGGTTATTCGGAGTCGGTTGCGCTTTCGCCTTCTAGCCGAGGATTGGATTTAAGACCGTAATAGCCTCTTCCCCAGACGACACGCTCAAGCCGTTGACCATCCGCATCCGTTTCAAATCCGGGACGGCCCAAAAGATCGCCCGGACGGGCAATTTGTTTTGCCATCAGCGTTTCAACCGTACAGCCGATAGCATATCCCTTATGGTTTCCTTCCGCGTCAGACGGCGTTCCTGTCTGCGCATCCGTATAGCCGGGCATAAGTCCGCAATCCTGCGGCGCTTTCGCGGTTAAAGCCGGAAAGCTGATCATGGTTGACGAGCTATCATTACCGTCACTTCTTTCCGTCGTCGAAATTCTTAAGTCGTTCACACCCTGGCGGCGCAATTCTTTTTCGATTCGCTGCGCCTGTTTGAGAGCGTTGGATTTGCTATTGTTTTTGGAAGAAGGATTATAAGACACCGCGACATCCATCGGCCCGTTGCCATAGCGGTAATAATTGACGCCAATCGCCCGTAATGTCGCGTTATCCAGCGTCTCGGTCGCAAATGTATCCGTATAGCCTTCTTCGTGAACCTCGACGCGGCTCGGGTTGACCCATGTAGGTTCATCCAGAGTACAGGCGCTCGTACCCGCCAGTATCGTCATGCAAAGAAGAATTTTAAACGTATCGCGCATTTTTTAATCCAGCATATATCCATAGGATTTGTTTTTATCCGGCATCGCGCCGAGTTTCTGTCCGTAAATATCTTTCATATTTTTCGAGAAAACTTTATTCAACGGCGTATTGAGCTTTACCGTTGCAGGTTCTTCTTCATTCATAACCGGATCATCTTCAAGTAGCGATTCTTCGACAGGTGCGACAGCAGGTTTGCCGTTCTTGCCCGGTGCCATCAATCCCGCCGGCGGCGGTGGCGGGGCCATCGGATCAAGCTCGCTTTTGGCGACAGGCTTGGCCATCGTCGCATCCGCATAAGGCTTGACCATGAATGGCGTTACGATTACGACCAGCTCGGTTTCCGAGCGCTGGAAACTTCTGGATGACAGGAGGTCACCCAATACCGGCGTATTTTTAATACCCGGAATGCCATTTAGGCCTTTCGTGTTATCGGAGCGCAAAAGCCCTGCGATCATCAGCGAACCGCCACTATTCATCTCGACTGTCGTTGTGGCGCGGCGGACATCGAGGCCCGGCACCTGAACGTCGGCAAGTGTAATGCCTTGCGCCTGATTAAGAGAGGAAACTTCCGTATTTAATTGCAAACTGACGCGGTCTTCGGAAAGCACGATAGGCTTGAAGTTCAGAGAAACGCCGAATTTCTTGTAAGTGATCGTGACGTTACCCGTCTGATCGCGACCTGCCGGAACCGGAAACTCTCCACCTGCAAGAAAGCCTGCTTCCTCGCCCGATATCGCGGTTAAATTCGGCTCCGCCAAAGTACTGGCGAGATTATCCTGCTCCAGAAGATTGATCAGCAAATTTAAATCGCCGATACCGGACAATCCCGTATTGAAAAGAATGCTGCCGATTGAAAACGGATCGCCCGACAACCCTTTTTGACTGTTCGACGTAAAGGCCGCGCGGATACCGCTATTTTGTGCCAGAATGGAATCCGGATCATTGGAACGAATTTCAGAACCCAGCTCTTTCAATACGCTGCGATTCATTTCTATGATGCGAACACGAAGCATGACTTGCTGTTCGCCGCGCACTTCAAGCATATTCTCGATAATTTCGTTGATGTCCTTGCCGGCTATATCCTGCGCTTCGCCTACTTGGGCGCCGACGACATGAGCGATTTTACTGGATACAGCAGGCGTGGAAACAAGGCCGGTCAAAACGACCTGATCCCCGACCAGCTCGACATTGACATCTTTTTCATTCGGGAAAAGCCTGTGGATGCTGCGTTCGATTTCAGCGACGTCGATATTCACATTGACGTTGATATTTTTCAGAATCTCGCCAGCACCATTCATGATGACGATATTGGTTGTCCCCAAATTCGTCCCGACCAGATATAATTTGTCGCTCTGTACGGCGGACACATCCAGAACTTTCGGGTCCGCGATCATCACATCGGACACGCCGCCGGGAATTGTCAGAATTTCACCCTGTCCGACAGAAACATTCAAATATGTATCAGGCTTAGCATTCACATGCCTGACCGCCGCCATGGCAGATGCCGTAGCAGATATAGCCATGATCAGCACCAGAGCGCTCAGTCTTAAAGAGGACAAACCTGTTGAAAACATAGAATTTATTATCCGATACAAATACTTAGGCAAGATTTTGAAGTTTAAATGAAAGGGAACGCAGAGAACTAGCGACGGACAGTGATATTTTCTACAGTATCACCACTGTAAATTCTCACAATATTGGAATTTCCGCCAGACCTTCTTTTGTTGCGGTTGATTTCCTGAAGAACGGAGCTGACCTGAACATCGGTTGTCATGCGGCGTTTTTTGCTGGTTGATATTTCCGTATCACCCATAGCGCGTAAAGATAAAGACAGGTCTCCCATTTCAGTCGCGAGCGCCAATTTCTCCGCCCCTTTCTGATCGACCTCCAGAGTCACTGTACGTCCGACTTTAGCTTTGTCATCTTCCTTACGGGCCGTCTGGTCGACAGCAAGAATTTTTATGTTTTCCAGAACAGTTTCCGTGGCGTTGCGCTCGACCGGGTTTTCAACTGCTTCGCCGCCCTCGTTATTTTGGCTTACCTGATAGGTCAGGATGACATCGACAAAGTCTCCGGGATTGATAAAACCGCCGACCATAGATTCAGCCGACGCCTTGATTGCCACGGCGCGCATACCCGCCTTCATACTGGCCGCCAGAACATTTCCTTTACCGTTCGCGATTAGAGCAGAGGTTAAGACAGCCTCATTGGCCGCGAGATCCCGGCGAAGACGCCCTTTGATCATTTGATTGATAGGCTTGTCGCCAACGCGGCGAATGGAGCCTTCGATGATTGAATCTTCGGGCACGCCCTTCCATTTAACATTATCTGCGGTTAATTCCGTGCCGATCGTCAAAGGACGAGCCGCGACCGCGATTTGAACGAGATCCGATTTTTTTCCAAAACTGGCCTGGACGATAATGGCCACAAGCAATGCGATGACAAAACCACCGCCCAGCACGATCATTACATTCTTGTTCATCTGATTATTCCCGGTAGCCTGTTTTTTATTCCGCGATTAAGGCGCGGTTATTCATCTTACATTTTGCGACAGAAGACTTAATTTTTACTGAAGATTGATCATATCCGACCATTTATCGGGGCTGAAATAACCGTTGAAAATAAAGGCAACCAATGCGCCTACGGCAATAGCGATACCGTATGGCACTTTATTGGTTCCACTTTGCGCGCTTTCAAGCCATGTATTTTGAAAAGGCACTGGCAAAGGCTGTTTCAACGGCTTTTTCTTCTTCAGAAAAATAGAAACACCAGCCAGAATTCCGCCCATAAGGGCCATATAGAACAGGAATGGCACCATACCGCCCCAGCCGAGCCAGAGCGCCACTGCAGACGCCATTTTAGAATCCCCCGCCCCCAGCGCCTTAAAGGCAAACATGGCCATGGTGATAATCAGGACAATAAAGAACGAACCCAGATGCGATTGCCATGACGAAAATATAATCTCGTTCTGACCGGTCAGGTAAGTGATGCCAAAGGCAACGGCGAAACTGGCAACAATGATAACGGATACTGTATTCGATATTCGATAGCCTTTGAAATCCGTCCATGCCGCAAGGCCGCACATGCCAAGCGCTGTAACAACGCCGAAAAAGAAAAACAGAAAACCGATCATTCCTTATCCCTTGAATAAAAAAAGCCCACCGCGCGGGTGGGCTTTTCTTTTTACCTCAAATTATTGTGCTGGCATTGCTGCGTCGATATCTGTGAATGTCTGCTCGACTTTGTCGCCAAGCGTAAAGACAACGCCTGCGATTGCCAGAGCGATAGCAGCTGCAATCAGACCGTATTCAATGGCTGTCGCGCCTTCTTCATTTGTGTTCCAAGCCTGAACGAGTGCAATAAGTTTCAACATGTTTTTAGTCTCCTGAGTTTGTTATTTGGAATTGGTTACTCCCGAACCGTACTCAACAAGCATATCAAAAAAAGATTTAACGAGCCGTTAAAAGCAATGTCTAATATTAAACTATTACTTCGAATTTAAAGTAATTACCTTAGTATTCATAATAGACTTTGAATCAAAACTATCCAATACTTATGAAAATGTTTCGGTTTATTTGTTTTAAATTTTAGCTATTGATAAGCTTGACGTAAAAGGAATTTAGTCCTATGATTGAGCGTTAGGTTTTACCATGAAAAGCCATGCCGTTTTTCGGCCATCCCCGAGGAAAGCCAGAGGGGACAAGCACTATCAACATCGCCTGCTTGCTCCCGCCTTCGCGCTTGCGCGCTATGGCGCGTTGAAAAACAGGCATCCGTCCCCGGTTACTCCCGCGTCTGTGCGGCAAAAAAGCTAACCTATTTAAAAAACGCGACGTTCAAACTAGTTAGAATGACGTTCAAACTATATAAAAGTTAACAGAAAAAACATCACACAGAGATCACAGAGAAGGACAAAGATAACACAGAGTTATTTTATTTATTCTTCTCTGTGGCTTTTGTGAGAAACTCCGTGTCATCTGTGTGATGCCCTTAAAAATATACGAGCAAACTGAGAGATTCCTCTTAGGTCATTGAGCTTGCCTCCACATTATGCGAATAAAGATCTAAAAAATCAGCATTACCTAATTCGACAGGTGAATGTTACTGAGCTCACGCGCAATTTGTTCGAAAGCATCCGTCAGATCATCCTGACTTGGCGCGTCATACCATTTATCCGGGCTGGAGGCACAGTTCTTGAAGAAGTCTTTTGTCGCCTGATTGATGCCGGACGTAAACGTTACAGTATAAACGGTAATGCCATCATTCTTCATGTTCGTGCAAGTCTGGGCAAGCTTGGAATCCAGCATGCTATCCGTCACTTTAAGTGTGTTGTATGGGCCGTAAGCGTTATAAATTTCGCCGTTATTATTATCACCGTCCGTCATTAAAATAGCGACTTTTCGCCATTCCGGCGTACCCCATGCAACGCCTTCCCTGAAAGGCGCTTCCGGTGACAACAACCGATATCCCCAGACCATGCCGACATTGCTCAGCGTGTTTCCGTCTGCGGTAAATTTGCTGATGCGGTTTAACACCGTCGATTTTACCGATGTCAGCGGCAGGATATAGTTTTTATTACAGCTGGTATTTACAGCCGCCGAGTCGCCGCGCACGCTCCAGCTTTTTGCGCCGCTGGTATTATAGCGATACATATCCCATTTCCAGGCTGTGCCAGTTTTCTGGTCTTGCGTGTCCTGCGGTGAGGCACGCTCCAGAATACATCCCCACCATTGAGAGCTGGATGTCTGGTCGAATTTATATTTGCTTGGATTATTTACGAAAGCGACTCCGCCATCGTATTTTGTCGTGCTGGCCTTGCGGGAATCCGTCGAGCTGGGCAGATAGCCAAGGCCATAAGGACCGACATTGACCGAAGCCGAAAACGGCACGAGACCGATTTTGACCGAGTCAGGATAAGCGGCGCTAGCAAAAAGAATATTCGTGAAATTCGTTGCCGCCGTCCGAAGCGTTCCGATATTATTATTTGTCGACATGGAGCCCGTCACATCGAGCACCATAGCCACTTCAAGCCCCAGAATTTCGCGGGTCACTGTCGAAGAAGCGCCGATATTCATCGTGTCTACTCCCACGACTGCGGCAAAAACAGTTTCATAATCCGCCGACGCCGAGACGATGATGTTATTGTCTTCAACGACAACCTCGACGTCATATGCCGCGCCGATTTTGTCTTCGGGATAATTGAGCGTAAAAAATTGCTGAACAAAATTATTCAACTCGACGAGCGTGGATGTCGAAGAGGTGGACGCCGCCGCCGCCAAAGCGGCCGCATCGACGGCATGGCTGAGGCGTTGTTTGACCAGATAGGCATTCGATACATCGATCGAAAATCCGGCCATGCCGAATACAACCGGGATCGCCATGGCAAAAGCAACGGCCAAAGCACCTGTTTCCAAACGTAGATAGGAAAGAAAATTGTTCATTTTATTTTTCATTATACTCATCCTCCCCACTCCACTGTCGGGCTTCGTCGGCCCCTGGTATAAGCCACTTCGACCATATTATAATCGCTGGTAAAATGTTTGGCGAAGAGCGGTTTATAAGTATATTCAACCGTGACCACGACCATGCCATCTCCCGGTTCGCCCATACCGTTGATATTTTCGAGGGCGTTGCTATTTGCCTCCATATCGCGTGTTTCGCGCCATAAAACTTGCGGCCTTCTTTGGCTGTCGAACTCTACGCTGACGATATCTATCCCAAAATCCTGAAGGCCAAAGGGTTCATACACCAACTGGGCCGCTACGATGATATCGTTGATATCTGCCAGATTGACTGTTTTATCGCGGGATATCAAATCAGCGGCAACTTGCGTCGCCGTAATGGTACGACCATTTAATACGATGCCCGTCCCGAGATCATAAGTACCGAGCATTAGTGTTGTCATGACGGGAAACAGCATCGCCGCTTCTATAGCCGCGAGCCCTTCCTCGTTTTCCCACCATGTCCTGATGGCATGGACCGTATAGAACCAGTCAACCATCATAGCTCACCTGCCACTTCCGAGAGGTCGTACGGTTCGGTTTCAAGCACGACTGTCGATACCATCATTCTGGAATTATCTGGTCCAGTGGCTAAAAACTGACCGATTAATGGCGTTGCCAGATTATAGCGGTAGAATACCCTGATCAGATTGACGCTGTTAACGCCGCCCGGTGTAAAGCCTCTTGATTGCGGATTACCCTCGTCATCGAATTCGGCGGCGTAGGAGTTAAAATCCGAAAAGGCGTCCATTTCCACGACTTCAACCTGAAAACGCGAGCAATCGAGCAGAAACGAAGATTGCTCACAGAGCTTCTCTACAAACACATCTCTTGGATCGCCGCCGGATTGTTGAACCTGACCGGTCCGGATCATCCGTGCCGCTGTTCCTGTCGCGCCGTCCAGAACACTGTTCGAAGCAAACATCAAACCGATTTCCATCGTGCCGACGAGAATCATGATAAATGGCATCGCCAGCATCGAAAACTCGATAGCCGTCGAACCCTGTTTATCTCCAATCCAGCCGCGAAGGAAAGCCTTAAGACGCATTTTATCCTTATTTTCTTCAAGTTAGATCTAAAATCCGGGCATAAAAAAACATGCCATAGCATGCTTCACTCCACCCTAAATCCTATGCTCTTGAGACTAATAAATACTTAAGGAAGAATTGTTTTTTATTTACTTTCCTCAGGGACGAAGTCATCGTCTTCAGAATTTCCCGTTACTTCAGGCCCCCATTTTTTGACCAGATTTTCCTGAATTTTCCTGATATCGATCAGACGCTGCTTGCCTTTCTGGACCATAATACCTGCAACGAAGCCGACAACGCCCCATTCAATGATATATCCAACCAACGCCCCTGAATACATGATCACAATGTTTAAAGGGTTCGTGATAACACTCAAAGCGGAAGCTTCTATTCCTTTTGCAAACAACTGGAAACAATAAGGGAAGCATCCCGCAAAATTCATGAATCCTATCGTCAGAACCTTGGTACGTTCCGGTGTTTTGTCGAAAAAACGGATAACGATAGTCGGCAACATTCCAACCACAAGAATGATTGCGACTTTATAAAAGACAAGTGCTGTGAAGAAAAAAGCAATCAGGAGGATTCTTTCCTGAAGACTGATCTTTCTGTTACCTTTCTTTTTTTTCTTTGCCATGATCAGAACGCCGCTTTGGTCGTAAATTTATAAAAGACATAGATCACAATAATACAAGTCGCAACGATTCCGGAGATCAAGGCAGATGTGCTTTGGCCTGTCGAATGGCCAAATTTTGGATCATTGGCGAGATCATGTTCCAGTTTGGCATGTTCCTGATTTAAAAAATTATAATTATATTTGGCCTGATTGAAGTTCTGCTCGTCTGCTTGCAAAGCCTGTATACTGTCAAACATTTGCTCGACGGCTGAAATATCGCCCTTGTCTTTGATCTTGAGCAAATGCGCTTTCAACTTTGCGCGCTGTTCCCTGTCATGGAAGCGGTTAATCAGGGGGTCGACTTTTTCTGCGATCCAGTTCACGACGCCTGGAAGATTTTGCATCTTCCCTCTTCTTTGGATAGAGGATAAAACACGCAGCGCAGCTAAAGCCGATCTGGCAGGATCCGAGGAATTTATATCCGGAATATAGGGATCAATAACGGATTTGTCTTTGACCGATAGAAAAGCAACCACATGGCGATCGAAGAAGCCTTCCGGTCGATCCGGCCTGGATGCCAGATGTTCATAGGCCAGCGCCAATTCTTCCGGCGTGCGCACATAGTAATTCTTAAGCTTATCGCTTAAACAGGGCGCTTCAGGACAAAGATAATATAAACACCGCTCCAAGCCGTAGCCTTGTCCCTGTTGGCGCATGAAACCTTTGCATATATCGAATTTGGATACGATTTCCGCCGCTTGAGGCGTAAGCGCATCATTCATCAAAGCCCAGAAACTGATCAAGGATGTCTGCAAAATTTCTGCAAAATGCGCCAATTCCTTTTTAGTTACGTAGGCGTCGGCCAGCATTCGTCCGAAAGCTTCCGGATTGAATTTAAAGCTTCTGTAGAAAATAGGCAGTCCTGGTCCAAGCACAGCCGACATGAAGCCTGCCATTCTTTCAGGATAGGCTTCGCCCAATACTCCCAGTTCCTTGGCTGCGTTGGCAGCATGTTCGGCATTTTCTTCCAGTTTCTTGTCCTGAATGGATCTGTTCAGCCAAAGCTTTAACTCCCCGTTGTCATTAATGCGGACGACTTCGCCCGGATTTCTGTTCAGGTTAAGAGAAAGAATATTCGGCCTTAAATATTTATCTCCAAAAAACTCGATCGGCCGTGCGGCTTTCGGTTTGACCGGACCAGCTTGTTTCGGGCTGACACGCTGCCCATCTAGCCAAGTGACAATATCGTCGATGGTCCAGCGCTGTTTGATATCATCGATTAAAAGACCGCGTAGTAGTTCCAAGATCGATCCTGAAAACCTCTCCTTGCCTGTCAGCGCCTGATAGCTGCCATGTTCGATCTTATATTCTGTAATACTTTCATCGGACCAGCCTGACATCGGGTCTGAGGTGCGTATCATAATGGCCAGCATTGCCCCAAATGAATACAAATCATCTGTATAATCAGGTACACCACGTCCTAAAGGCTGCGCGGCCGCGCGTTCGATCGGCTCATAAATCGGAGAATAGAGAAAGGCTGGCGGGGTGGCGAGACATTCGCCCAGCATGATTTTTTCAAACCCGTTGCCGCCACCGGTAAAAAGATTGGTTACGCGAATATTGCCATGAACGAAATCCATATCGCGAAAATTTTTGAGAAGTGGCACCATTTTTTTAACGAAATGATGCAGGACGTTATCCGCCTTCAATCCCATCGCCATAAAATTAGATGGATTGGCGAAGGGAAGACCTAGTTTATTCTCATAAACGAAAACATATCTTTGTTGCTTTTCCGGTGTCCAATACACCACTCCCGTTGCCATCAATTTTGGCAGCGATGGGTTGTTCAATGTCATATATTTGGAAGACGCGTGGATCTGAGGCACCAGCGCTTTTTCAACTAAAAGCGCATATGCTTTTTCTTTGGCGCGTCCGGTCGCCGCATAAGCCTTGACCATTCCCTGATCCAGATGAGGCAAACGCTGGTCAGGGTAAATCTCTATCTCGCCTTTGAGCAAAACCGGGTCGGCACCGACAGCAGAGCTTGGCGCGACGGGTTCGGCTTTAGGCGTTTCAGGAAGTTGAGAGTCTTCTGTCATGGATTTGATTACGATAAGGCCGCGTGATGCGGCTTTGTCGACCATAACATAAGATCAGGAAAGATTAAATCAGCTAAAAAACGGGTTTTGAACTAAAATAGTGTCATCACGTTCCGGGCTGGTAGACAAAAGCGTGACCGTTGTTTCAATCAGCTCTTCGACGCGTTTAACGTATTTAATCGCTTCCGCCGGCAATTCGGCCCAGCTGCGCGCCCCATAGGTGCTTTCTTTCCAGCCGGTAATCGTTTCATAAATTGGCACGACATTCGCCTGATCGATCTGGGATGCTGGGAAATAATCGATACGCTGGCCATCAAGTTCATAAGCCACGCATATTTTCAGCTCATCGAAACCGTCCAGAACGTCCAGCTTGGTCAAGGCAATACCATCAATCCCGCCGGTTTTGACCGCTTGGCGTACCAACACCGCATCGAACCAGCCGCAGCGTCGCTTGCGCCCTGTCACCGTGCCAAACTCATGGCCTTTTTGACCGATCTGCTCGCCAATTTCATTGTCGAGTTCGGTCGGAAAAGGCCCCATACCAACGCGTGTCGTATAGGCCTTTGTAATGCCCAGCACATAACCGATCGATTTCGGGCCGACACCCGAGCCCACTGCCGCTTGTGCGGCGACTATATTCGACGATGTTACATACGGGTAAGTCCCGTGATCGACATCAAGCAAATGTCCTTGCGCGCCTTCGAACAAGACTTTCTCGCCTTTGTACTTCGCCTCGTCGAGACGTTTCCAGACAACACCTGCATAGGGCAAGACTTCCGGCGCGATTTTCATTAGTTCGTCATAGGTATGATCGACGTTAATCTCGTCCCAGCCGAAACCGCGGATCAGCGCATTGTGATACGTCATCAAAGCTTCAAGCTTTTCGCGCACCAACTCCGGATGTTTCAGATCGCATACGCGGATGGCGCGGCGCGCCACTTTATCCTGATAGGCAGGACCAATCCCGCGGCCTGTAGTGCCGATTTTCTTATCGCCGCGCGCCATTTCCATGGCACGATCGATCTCACCATGAACCGGCAGAATGAGCGGAGCGTTCTCGGCAATCATCAGGTTTTTCGGCGTAATCTCGACGCCCTTGGCGCGCACCGTTTCGATTTCTTTTAACAACGCCCATGGATCGATAACGACGCCGTTGCCCAAAATGGAAAGCTTGCCTTTGCGAACAATACCAGATGGCAGCAGAGAAAGCTTATAAACCACACCGTCAATGACAAGTGTATGGCCGGCATTATGCCCACCCTGAAAGCGCACGACGACATCGGCGCGGCTCGATAGCCAATCGACGATCTTGCCTTTCCCTTCATCTCCCCATTGAGATCCAACTACAGCAACATTCGTCATTTTATTTCTTCCGTTTTTCCGTTTTGATAAATATGCGTCACATAGGACACGAAGTTTTTCTTTTTAAAATTTACCGCTGAAGACCGTATAACGCTCCAGCCCTTTTCCTGCAAACCTAGAATTTCGTCCCATCTGACAGTTTCGCTTACCGCGATCATTTTCTTCCTGTTTTTCTTTGGTAAAGCACGCAAAACGCTATCCATATATAAAGTGAAACCACAGGCTGTTTCTTTTTGCTGCCCGAATTGGGACATGTAGGAACCACCCCTTCCCAGTTCACCGCGTATGCCCTTGGCGAACAGCGTAAAGCAAGGAAATGACTGGTATTCAAATCCCCTCGCCTCCAGCGGATCAACTGTGATCGTTATTTCCTTATCAATCCCGTAAACTTTAAGCGCTTTTTGCAAATCTTTGATAACACTTTCAAGCTGATCGAGAATTTTCGATATAGATTGAGGCAGTTTTAAATTTTTCTTTTTTGATATGAATTCACTTGCCGGACCTGAAATATCGTCAAGGGCCATCAATGTTTTACCCGTATTACCGAGTTTTGAAAACGCGGCACGATCGCGCCTCTGGCAGGCTTTTATAATTTCATCCTGATTTGATCCAGCCGAAAGGGCTTTTAAAATTTCAGGCGCTGTAAAATCAATCGAGATATTTTTAACACCGCATTCTTGCAGGGAGATTAAAGCCATTAAAGCAATTTCCGTAGCCGCTCCGGCTAACGGTCCGACAATCTCACAGCCTGCTTGGCGGAACTGGCGCTCAGGCCGAAGTTGCGTCGAACGAATTCTCAAAACATCAGTAATATAGGCAAGGCGCAAAGGCCGCACCGCATCTTTTAAACGCGACGACGTGATGCGCGCGATTTGCGCCGTGGTATCGGACCGAAAAGCCATCATGCGCTGCGAAACAGGGTCCATCAGCCGAAACGTATTGGTAGACAGCGCCTGCCCTGCCCCCTCTGCCAGCAAAGTTTCTTCAAATTCCAGCATGGGCGGATTGACCAGGCGATAGCCAAAACGCGCAAAAATACCGCGTAGTTTTTCACAAGACGCCGCTTCGCGCTCGGCATCGTCCGGCATATGATCCATCATGCCGTTTGGGAGAAGAGCGTTACTATCAGACATTTTTTTCTCTTAAAGCAAAACCATGGTTGAGCGGCCCGTAACCAGCGCCAATGGCAGAGGCCGAACGAATAGCCTCCATCAGGAAATCCTGAGCGATCAGAAAAGATTCTTTAGGTGTTTTGCCATCCGCTATACCTGCCGCAATGGCGGAAGAAAGCGTTGTGCCTGCACCATGCGTTGCCTTACTGTCAAATCTTGGACGTTCGAAAACTTCCGCGCCCTGATCGTCAAAATAGACATTATAAATCTTATCTGCTGAGAGAGAGCCGCCTTTAACGACTACTGACTTGCAGCCGAGGGTCATCAGCATCTCCGCCGCGTGTTTCATAGCATCGATATCTTTAATCGTCAGGCCAGTTAACTCTTCCGCCTCGCGGATATTAGGCGTGATCACTTCCGCATGAATAAGCAAACGGCGTTTTAGAGCATCCCGCGCCGGTTTATCCATTAGCATTTTCCCGATCCGCCCGATCATGACCGGATCGACAACCAGTTTTATTTCTTTGCTGGTATTGTGTGCTTCGATAAAATCACCGACAGCATTGATTGTCGCTTCGGATCCCAACATGCCAAGCTTCATGACATCGGGACTAAAATCATCCATCACTGCTTTCAATTGCGCCGAAACAATGTCGGCAGGAATGGGATACATATCAAAAACATTGGTCGTATTTTGTACGCAAACGGAGGTTAAAACCGTTGCAGCATAACCGCCGAGTGCCTGAATGGTTTTAATATCAGCCTGAATTCCGGTTCCGGCGGACGAGTCCGACATTCCGACGCATAAAACCTGTGACAACATTTACTTCCCCTTATTTTGACGTCGCGATTTTAATGACATCGCATAAGTCATCGACAACGCTTTCAACCAAGGCATGATCTTTGCCTTCGGCCATGATACGGATCAACGGCTCGGTCCCGCTGGCCCGAACAAGCACGCGGCCATTTTTGGCAAGCGACAATTCAGCTTTTTCAATCGCCGCCTTGACCGTTTCATCCTGCAAAGGTTTCTGACCCTTTTCAAAACGAACATTTTTCAAAATTTGCGGCAAGGGTTCGAACACACGCGTGCATTCGCTTGCCTTGCAAGCGGCATTCTTAATGATTGATAGTACATGCAGCGCCGCCAGTAAGCCATCCCCGGTCGTGCCGTAATCGGATAGAACTATATGTCCCGATTGCTCTCCGCCGAGATTAAACCCGCCTTCGCGCATTTTTTCGACGACGTAGCGATCTCCGACTGCCGCGCGGACAAGGGTTATGCCTTTATCCTTTAAGTAATTCTCGAAACCGAGATTCGACATGACCGTCGAAACGACCGTGTCATGTTTTAAAAGACCTTGTGATTTCAAATGCAGCGCTAAAAGTGCCAGCAATTGATCACCGTCAACTTTCTGGCTTTTTTCATCGACTAAAATCAAGCGATCCGCATCACCATCGAAGGCAATGCCTAAATCGGCTTTATGCTCTTGAACGCGCGCCTGCAAACGCTCAATAGATGTCGCGCCGCGCTCATGATTGATATTTTGTCCATTCGGATGAACGCCGATCGGAATAACATCGGCTTCAAGCTCCCACAAAGCTTGTGGCGCGGCTTTGTAAGCGGCGCCATGGGCGCAATCGACAACAATCTTTAGCCCGCTTAATGTCTGGCCTTTAGGGAAAGAGGCTTTTACGGCCTCAATATAACGACCGATGGCATCGTCCATCCGGCTGGCCTTGCCCATATGTTCAGGTTCCGGCAGATCGCTCATCAATTCGGGATTGTCGATCCATTCCTCAATCTGCATTTCAATATTGTCGGCAAGCTTATAGCCGTCCGCCGCAAATAATTTGATCCCGTTATCGTAATAAGGATTATGGCTGGCCGAAATCATGACGCCGATATCGGCCCGCATGGAACGCGCCAGCATGGCAATGCCCGGCGTTGGGATAGGCCCGGTCAAAATGACATCCATGCCCATCGCCAAAAATCCGGATGCCATGGCTTGCTCTAACATGTAACAGGACTGGCGGGTATCTTTACCGATCACGGCACGATTGATGGAATGTTCATTTCCCGAGCGCTTTAAAACGCGGGCGGTCGCCATCGCAACACGCAGCGCTACATCCGCCGTCATAGGGTGCTGGTTTGCCTTGCCGCGGATACCGTCAGTACCGAAATATTTCTTGCTGGTCATAGGCCGAATATGGCCTAAATTGGATATGAAAACAATGATTTATGGGCTTTTATAGGCTGGAATATCGCCTTAAAAACCGATCATCGAACCCTTATTTCCTGCAAAAGCGGCGATCCGATGACAGCCCTGTCAATTTCATGATTATTAGTATTCACCACGAACAAACCCATTCCTTGTTTATAAACATCACCCGGTTCGTTCAGCTTGCGCTGAACCAGTTTCTGGGTCGACAGCTCGCCTGTTTTAAGATCGTAAATCCGAACCGCGTCATTATAGGTATCGGCGATGTAGATTTTGTCCTGATCTGCATATAGTCCTTGCGGATGCTGTAATTTCGCTTCTGGATATTTTCCATCCTTAAAACCGAAATCGAAAAGTCCGGTACCGATCAATGTCGTCACCTGTCCGTCTTTTAATTGACGAAGCGACGAACTTTCGGCATCGACAAAATACAGTACGCCATCGTAATACGAAAGACCGCTTGGCTGCGCCAAAGCGGCGCTTAAAGCCGGTCCGTCGATAATATCTTCGCGGCCCGATCCGGCGAGGACAGACAGCTCATCTTCCTCTATATCGTATAATAAAATCTGGTGCGTGCCGGCATTGGCGATGGCGAGTTTATCCTTGCCGATAAATTCAACGTCCCAAGGCGATGCCAGTTTTCCAAGGCCGCCGCGCTTGCCATTACCTGCCAGCGTATCGACTTTTTTGCGTAACAGATCGATGACGCGGATTTTATGGCTGCCTGTATCGGCTATATAAATCTTTTTATCCTGCACGGCCAGACCGCGCGGTGCATTGAAACTGGCAGAGGTCAGGCTTCCATCCTTGTCGTCTTTCAAGCCGGAGCCGACACGCGCAATCCCCAGACCTGTGGGGTCGGTCACGACGATCTGGTTATGGCCTGAATCGGCAATGTATAGAGCATCAGACCGTGCCTCTATGCGTGCCGGAAACAATAAATTCGTTTTATTTTCCTGTCTGAGGATAGGCGCGGCTTGATCTGAAGTGGTTTTTATCTCTGCGATAGCAGCTTCGATTTTCTTACGATGGCCTTCGCCGGACCAACGGGCGATTTCCCTGCCATCCGTTCCCAGCAAGATTTGCGTCGGCCATGCTTTTACGCCATAGGAATTCCAGATCGCAAAATCGGCGTCGTTATAAACCGGATGCCGCAGGCCGAAGCGTTTGGCCGCGAATAATATACGGGAATTTCCCGACTCGCCTTCAAACTTGGCGGAATGAACGCCGACGATCAAAAGCTTGTTGCCGAATTTTTCTTCAAGGTAATCGAGATCGGGAATAATCTGCATGCAGTTGACGCAGCCATAGGTCCAAAAATCAAGCAGAACGGCCTTACCTTGAAAATCTGCCTGAACCAATGGCCGTGTCGTATTAAGCCATTTGGTTTTTTCAACTGTCATTAATTGAACGGGCGAGATTTTATCCTGAGCCTGAACTGAACCGGCTAAAAGAAATAAAGCTAAAAAAGTCAGGAATATATGATTCATGGCCTTGGTCTCAATTATTGACATAATTAAAGAAGTATAGTAATCTATGCTCCGTTAGGAAAAAAATAATATGCGTCTATCTTTAAGCTTTTGCGACTTATCGCGTCATAATAATTACACGCTTGCCGAGGCGAACACAACTCAATCAGAAATTTATGCGTTTGAGCAGATCAAAGAACTTCCTCTTGATAAACCCTGTAATCGAATAGAGTTCAATCTTTATAAAGATGGATGGCAAGAGCAGCAAGAAGACACCCTTAGCAGCGAATTTGCGCGCAATACTCTTGGGCATACTCACAATGCATCATTTCATCATGCTTTAATTCTGGAACATGATGAAAATGATGACAAAACCAAACCGATAACCCTAAAAGATTATGTCGATTACTTTACAACTCGGCTTAGTGAAGAATACGGCGTACCAAAAGAGAGAATGATTATCTTCGCTGAATCAACAAGATCGAATGGAAATTTTAAGGATGAGCTAACATTTCGTGATGGAGAATTTAAATCACGAATATTTCTTGCCAGCTCATCTTTAAATTCAGATCCAACGTTAAAACCCTAAAGCTTTAAATCGTTCCGCGGCTTTCAGGGCCGATATCAAGTCCGCCGCCACGCGGGATAGCCGGTCTTGATTGCACTGGACCGTCATCTGAATCATTGCGAATAATCTTGTCGCCTCTCAGCAAGGCTTTAATCTCTTCGCCTGATAAAAGTTCATATTCCAGCAAAGCTTTTGCCAGCGTATGCAGATCGTCGATTTTATCCGTCAAAATCTGGCGTGCTCGTGAATACGCGTCATCGACGATGCGGCGAACTTCGCTGTCGATCAAAGACGCTGTTTCATCGGACATATTCTTCGATTGCGATACAGAGTGACCGAGGAAAACTTCTTCCTGATTATTGACATAGCGAATAGTACCGAGTTTTTCGGACATGCCCCATTCAGTTACCATGCGGCGGGAAATTTCGGTCGCCATCGAAATATCGGATGATGCACCGGTCGTGACTTTTTCTTTACCAAAGATAATTTCTTCGGCGATACGTCCGCCCATGGCCACGGCCAGATCGGCCTCCAATTTTGCCTTCGACATTGAGATGCGGTCGCCTTCCGGCAAACGCATAACCATACCCAGCGCACGTCCACGCGGCACGATCGTTGCCTTATGAATTGGGTCAGACTCCTCCTCATTAAGCGCCACGATAGCGTGACCTGCTTCGTGATAAGCGGTGAGTTTTTTCTCGTTATCCGTCATGACCAGCGAGCGGCGCTCGGTTCCCATCATGACCTTGTCTTTGGCTTCTTCGAAATCTTCCATTCCAACAACGCGCTTGTTCTTACGCGCAGCCAGTAAAGCGCCTTCATTGACGAGATTGGCAAGGTCGGCACCGGAGAAACCCGGCGTACCGCGCGCCAATGTCATTGCATCAACATTCGATGCCAATGGCACTTTCTGCATATGAACTTTAAGAATTTTTTCGCGGCCCTTTACGTCAGGGTTTGGAATAACCACCTGACGGTCAAAACGGCCTGGACGCAAAAGCGCCGGATCGAGAACATCTGGACGGTTGGTCGCGGCGATTATGATCACACCTTCATTGGCTTCGAAACCATCCATCTCCACCAATAACTGGTTCAATGTCTGTTCGCGCTCGTCATTGCCGCCGCCAAGACCGGCACCGCGGTGACGACCTACCGCATCGATCTCGTCAATGAAGATAATGCATGGCGCATTCTTTTTACCTTGCTCGAACATATCACGAACTCGGCTCGCCCCGACACCGACAAACATCTCGACGAAGTCAGAACCTGAAATTGTGAAAAATGGCACATTGGCTTCACCGGCCACGGCGCGCGCGGTCAGGGTTTTACCGGTTCCCGGTGGACCGACCAATAACGCGCCTTTTGGAATTTTACCGCCGAGACGCTGGAATTTTTGTGGGTCCTTCAGGAATTCGACAACTTCCTGTAATTCCTGTTTGGCTTCATCGATACCGGCAACATCCTCAAAGGTAACGCGGCCCTGTTTTTCGGTCAGAAGACGCGCGCGTGATTTGCCAAAGCCCATCGCCCCGCCGCCTTTGCCGCCCTGCATCTGGCGCATGAAGAAAATCCAGACACCGATCAGAAGCAGCATTGGGAACCAGGAGAGAAGAACGCCAAGCAAACTCATTTGCTCTGCTTCGACTTTTTCAGCCTTTATACGAACGCCTGTACCTTGCAAACGCTCGACCACATTTTCCTCAACCGGAACTGTCGTCTTGAACGTGCCGCCGGAGCTTGCATAGTGACCATTGATATCCTGTCCCTTGATCGTGACATCGGAAATCGTGCCTGATTTTGCCGCCGCCATAAAATCGCTATAGGCCAAAGCTTCGGCAGCTTTATTTCCGCCTTGTTGGGATCTTTGAAAAAATTGGAATAGAAAAACCAGCGTCATCACAATCGCCAGCCACATTATTACGTTACGCCCTAAACCTTGCACGGATAAGTCCTTTAATATGTATCTTTAAAGAGGCCGAGTTTAATGGTTTTTAGCCTCTCCGTCTATGATAGCATGAAATAAGTCAAAACATTGAATTTCCAAGCTTATCCGGATATTTATTCGGCCCTGATTTCGATAAGCCCGCGTGATTTACGGCGGCGAATAATACATCCGCCCAGTGTTGCTGCGCGAAACGACGGATCGCGGTAAATCCTTTCGGTGATTTCCTCTAAAATCTGCAAGCTGGGCGGATATTTCTTTGCTCCCGCCACATCTTCCATCGCTTTTTGCAAAATGCGAATACCAATCTCGTCAGGCTGATCGAGGAATTTTGCCAAATTGAGCTCCAGATGCGCTTTTTCTTTATGCATAAAGCATAATTCAAATGCTTTATCCGCTATTTGGTTCAAAGCTACACGCGCCCGCGACAATCTTTTGCCGAGCGTCAAAATGCGTTCTGCGCTCAATCCTTCTTTTTCTAAAACTTCCCTTGAGTTGCGAAGCCGTACGCGGGCGTATTTATCGGCTTCGTTTGAGGGGTCTTCCACCCAGTTCAATTTATTCTTACGACAGGTTTCGATCATATCTTTATGCGTATAATTCAACAGGGGACGCACAAGGACGATATCGCCCATTTCCTGCATGGGCGGCATAACCGATAAGCCGTCGAGACCACTGCCTTTAGCAAGACGAAACAGGAAAGTTTCAATCTGATCACCGCCATGATGCGCCAGAAACAGATATTTTATTTTATGCTTCTTGCAATAAGATGAGATCAGCGCGTAGCGCACCTTACGCGCCTCTTCCTGAATACGCGTCTTTGGTTTATCGCCAGTCCATTTTAGAATTTTATGAATGACATCAGGCCAGATTTTGACCCATTTTCCAATAGTTTTAGCCTCTTTTGCCGACTCTGCACGAAGCCCATGATCGACGGTCAGTGCGTGAAATTCCACGTCATGTTTGCGGCAAAAACCGGACATAAGATGCGCCAGCGCTATTGAATCTCCGCCGCCTGATAACGCCACGGCCAGTTTTTTTTCACCCGCAAAATCGCCGATGGATTTTAGCGTATCTTCAAATGATTTTTGCATGATGGTCATTTAAAAAGACCTGTCATGTTTCTGATTATGAGCAGGAAAGTTTGGCGATTTCAGAATCAGCCCGTTTTAAAACAGTACTGCTGCCTGCCGGATATTGTTTTTTCAATTGTTTGAGCGCAACGCAAGCTTCCTTGCTTTTACCGGCTCCGCCCAATGACATGCCAAGTTTCAACAAAGAATCCGGTGCTTTAGGGCCTTTTGGATATTTCTTATAGCTTTCGGCAAAAATACGTGCGGATTCAGAATATTTCTGCTGAGCGTAAAATGTCTCGCCGTACCAGTAAGTTGCATTCGATGCGAGTTGATGCTTCGGATTAGCTTTCAGGAAACGGTCGAACTCGACTTGCGCCGTAGCATAATCACCGCCTTTTAATTTAGCAAAAGCGCTTTCATATTGGGCGGCGGCATCGTTGCCGGAAGGCGCTATCGGCACGCCGTTTGGTGCCTGATTGATCGAACCTAAATTTTGTGTCGTGGGTGAATTACTTGAGGCTGGCGCATTCGGATCGGCATTAGGTTGTGGCGGTGTATCCGTATAATCATTCGTCTGCAAATTGCCATTATTGGCAGGAGGGGAAATTGCACCGCCGCCATTCATTGGCGGCGCGCCGCTGCCGAGACGCAACTCAATATCGGCCAGGGATTTTTCCAATTGCGTTTTGAGTTGGTTGATCTGGAAATCTTTCTCTTCCAGTTGACCGCGCATGGAACGCATCTGGTTTTCAAGATCGGATATACGGACTTCCAGATTAGCCTGGTATGAATTCGAAGACGACGCGCCGGATGGCGAAGCGACAACGCCGCCCGTCATATCGTCACCGCTCGATGATAAATCTGTGGGGGCGAAACCGCCATTGCCGTAACGCACCGGCGCTTCATTTACTTGCGCAAAAGCGGAAGTGCTTAGAAGTAGTGTCGCAAGAAAAATAGAAAAAGGGCGACCTGAAAAAGAATGTTTCGCTTTCATGATCGCCCTCTTCAAAATTTATATCGAACTAATGATTAGTTGACGACTGTTACGCCGCGACGGTTTTGTGACCAGCCAGCTGGGTTTGCTTCTGCAACTGCAGGACGCTCTTTACCGTAGCTGATTGTGTTCACGCGGGAACCGTCAACGCCCTGGGACAAGAGGTAGCTCTTGACAGAGTTTGCGCGGCGCTCACCGAGAGCCAAGTTGTATTCGCGTGTACCACGCTCATCAGCGTGACCTTCAACAGTGATCGAAACGTTTGGATATTGCTTCAACCATGCAGCTTGCTTGTCCAGAGTCATGCGAGCTTCTGAAGACAGTTCGCTTTCATCATAACCGAAGAATACGCGATCGCCGACATTGACGACGAGATCTTGTTGTGTGCCCGGAACAACGCCATTAACAGGAGCGGAACCGAAATCGGAACCTGTACCGGCCATGCCAGTTGCGCCTGTACCGGTCATGGATGTGTCGACAGCTTCATCATCGGATGAACAGGCTGAGAGGGAAAGAATTGCTGCTGCGGACAGGATCAGCAAATTGCGCGAGATCATTGGTAGGCTCCTTTAAGGTTTAACGAATGGAATTATACAAACTGGGGGACAGGTGTAAAAACTTGGAATTAGTAATAGTCTGGAATCGTTAGGGAAACAAGGGGTCGCCTGTAATATTTTTACAAATATTTAATCATTTTGACCGGCTATTGCAGACTGTCGCGAAGACTGGCCAGAAACAGTTCCGCATCCCTGCGATCCGATGGCTTTGACGCTTTTTCCAAATACTCTTCCAATATCTCGATGGCTTTCCGTATATGGCTATTCCGTGCATGAAGAACACCGGAATCGAAAAGCAACCTGTTTTCTTCCGGCGCGATAAGTCGCATTTGTTCAACTGTTTTCAATGCCCCGTCATAGTCTTCATGCTCGATCTGGCGATACTTTATATTGTTCTGAAGACGGATGAGAATATCGCGAGAAGTCGCTGATTCATAATAGGAAGAAGATAATTCCGCTTCAGGCCCCGCAATCTTTTTAACCAGGTTTCGAAGGTCTGAGGCCTGCATGATCTGGAACCGGCTGAACGGATCGGTGATGAGGCGATGCGATCCCTGTTCGAGCCGAAGCAGGAAATGTCCGGGGAAATTAATCCCCTCCATATCCCAGCCCTGCGCTTTAGCCGCATGCAAGGTAATTATAGAAAGCGCAATCGGTAAACCTTTTCGTCGGTCGATAACCCTGACCAGATCCGCATTTTCCAAATCGTCATAATTATCCGTATCGCCTTCATATTGATACTGATCGGAAATGATGTGTTTCAGTGCCGCCAGCCTTGTTTCCGCCGAATCATCGGCGCCAGCATCTAAAAGTGCGGCAAATCTTTTTCCGACTTCCGCGGCAAGCTTGGAAAGATGATTGCGGTAACGGTCCAGATCGATGCCCGCACTGTAAGAGGCTGATAGCAAAAGAGCGGCCTCAGCCAGAGGTATTTCATGATCAGGAATGCGCCCCAGACTCTGAAGCACGTCGTTTGTTTTGATCAAGGCGGCAGGACTTCCGTTTGAATATCAGATTTAGATGGAACCGCTGGCGGCTCATAGGCCGGCATCGGCGGCGCAGCTTCTAATTGCACGTTACCCGAACCGGAAGATAACGATGAAACCGAAGATGTCGGCTCGGTCGTCGCGCCATTGACTGTCGGCAAGATCGGCTCACCCAACATTTTCACATAGGATACGACCTGTTTTACATTCTTGGTTTTTTGCGCGATGCGCACGACACGGTCAAGCTCGGCCTGATTTTGCGCAACGCCCATCAGGTAAACGACACCTTTGACCGTATCGACAGTATAATTGATCGACTGGACATTTTTATTCCAGATCATTTCGGTCTTGATCTGGCCGGAAATCCATCTGTCTTTCGCGTAACTGCCGATGCTTTGGGAATTGCCGACCTGAATTTCGTTGATGACCTGTTTTACACCCTTGGCTTGCCAGGCGAGACGAACCGCTTCGACGCGATGTTCCGGTTTCTGGACAACACCCGTTAAGAGTACCCGCCCCTGATCCACGGTCATATCGACCTTCCTGAACATTTCAGTATCGTACTTGAACCAGTAATCATTGATACGTGCGCGGATTGCCGTATCGGATACGGCGGCTTTTAAACCGCCCTCTTGTCCGGCAGCAACACCGGTCCCAGCAGCCAGCCCCGTCACGACACCAACCGGCGTACACGCGGTTATGATCGTGGAAGCTGCGAGTAAGGCGATAAGAGGCGCTTTGGTCATGGGAATGTCCTTGGAATACTGGAAACTGCGAATCAGCTCCCTATTATGTGGGTTCAAACCACGCATTGTCCAGATGGCGAATATGCAAACCGGATATGGCGATAAGATCAAAACGGATCGAATTCTTTAAATATCCCGGATTTTTTGCCACGAACAGGCGAGCGCATCTGGCAATCCGTCCGCGCATCATCGGCGTCACCGCTTCCAAAGCGCCGTTGAGATCGGCGCGTTGCTTAACTTCGACGCAGACAAGTTGCCCGCTTCTTTCGGCCAGAATATCGATCTCGCCCATCGGGGTCTTAAACCGCCATTTTAGAATCCGATAGCCTTTGAAGAATAAATAGACGATCGCCAGAATTTCCGCCTGTAGGCCTTGCGCGTAGGACGTCATTTTTTCTGCAGCTCCAGCGCCAGATTATAAATTTGTTTCTTCGGCAAACCGGTGCGGCCCATCACCAGCGCGACAGCGTCTTTTAAGGAGTTATGTTCGAGGGCGTCTTTTAAAATTCCTTCGACATCAATCTCTTCGCTGTCTTCGCTCATTCCTTCGATGACCAGAACGATCTCACCCTTTGGCTGACCGTCCTTTTTTACTCTCGCAAGTAATTCCGATACGCGGCCTCTCCAAATATCTTCGAACATTTTTGTCAGCTCCCGTGCCAGCGCCATGTGGCGGTCGCCGAACGTGGCAAGAATATCTTCAAGTGAATCCTCTATTCTATTCGGGCTTTCGAAAAAGATGACCGTCACCGGAATTGTTTTTAGAACATTCAGTAAATCGGTCCGCGCCTTCGTCTTCGATGGCAGGAAACCAAGAAAAGAAAATTTATCCGTTGGCAAACCCGATAATTGCAACGCCATGAGCGGCGCATTAGCCCCCGGCAGACTCGTTACATAGACATTATTTTTATAACATTCCTGAATAAGCTTATATCCGGGATCGGAAATCAGCGGCATACCCGCATCGGAAATCAAGGCAACTGCTTGCCCCTGCTCAATCCGCTCGATGATTTTTCCTGAATCCTGCAGCTCGTTATGGTCGTGCAGGGAAATCAAGGGCTTCTTTATTTCATGGCTTTTAAGCAAAAATCCACTAACCCGCGTATCCTCGCAGGCGATAACATCTACGCTCCGTAGCGTTTCTATGGCTCTCAGGGTGATATCCCCGAGATTTCCTATAGGAGTTGCAACGAGATATAGACCAGGTTTAAGTTTTTTTGTAAGGTCGGCGCTCTTCATCATCATTTCAAGGTTTAGGCGAGGTCCGTATGCAGCGCAACGTCCTTTATACAAAGGCACCAAAATTTATTTTGGCATTAGCGGTTCTGTTTCTCATGACGGGATGCGATACCTCGACCTCCCCATGGGACAAAACGCTGGAAACCGGCACGCCGTCGGCCCAAGTGCCATCGACACCAGCGCCTCAGGCCGTATTGCCCAAACCTCCTGCACCAGCCGGTAAAACAAAGGTCGCTCTTCTTGTCCCTATGACAGGTCGCGGCTCGGATGCCGGTCAGGCAATGTTAAACGCGGCCCAGCTCGCCATGTTCGATCTCGGCGCCGACTCATTTGAACTTATTCCGAGTGACACCGGTATGTCGGCAACCGCCGCCGCCCATGATGCCGTTAATAACGGCGCTAAGCTCATCCTCGGCCCTCTATTTGCCGAAGATGCCCGCGTCGCCTCACCCATCGCCCAGCAGGCAGGCATTAATTTACTTTCCTTCTCGACGGACCGCACAGTTGCGAACAGCAATACTTTTATTTTAGGGTTCCTTCCCCAAAGCCAAGTCAACAGTATTCTGGAATATGCAGGCAGCAAACAATTAAACCGTATTGCCTTGATCGCACCGAATGACGCTTACGGAAACGCGGTTGCCTCTACTTTCGATCTGGCCTTGCAACAACGCGGCCTGATCAATGGCGGCGTTTTACGATATAGCGGCACTCAGCCAGCCCCAGCGCAGCTCCAGCAATTCATTACAGCTAATTCATTCAATGCCGTTTTGATCGCCGCCAATATTTCACAATCCGCAGCTATAGCTCAAAGCCTGCCTTCTTCGGTCCAAAAACTCGGCACTGGATTATGGGATCAGGTGGATGGCAGCGCCTATCCATCTCTGGCCGGCGCTTGGTACGCCGCCGCCTCTCCGACATCGCGCAAGAAATTCGAGTCTCGTTATAACGACACTTACGGAGCTGTGCCGCCGCGCCTTGCTTCACTTGCTTATGATGCCGCTGCCCTTGCCGTTGTCCTGTCAAAACAAGGTCAGGGCTTTGGTCGCAACTCACTTGCCAATCCGAACGGCTTTTCCGGTATCGACGGTATTTTCCGTTTGCTGCCTGACGGGTTGAATGAAAGAGGACTGGCTGTATTGCAAATGGGTTCTGGCCAAGCAAGAATAATTCAGGAAGCGCCCAAAACCTTTCGCTAAACATCACACATTAGAATTCAGTGATGAACGATACGTTTCAGAAAATAATTTTCCACTACATTAGTGGATTAATCTGACTCTTTCGCTTGAATAAAGTTTTGGGAAACGCTACGTATCTCTCCTCTTCAAAAACAAGAATTCAAAATAAAATAACCAAACACGAGGTGTGCCCGATGTCCGTTGCCCAACGCGCTTTTTATTCCGATGCTGCCGTCACAAATGACGACGATCTTTTTACTGCCGCTGACAAATTACCCGCAGCGAAACCGGAAGAAAAAATTGCCAAGTCAGCAGGACGTCCGAGAAGCGAAGCATCGCGTCAGGCTATTTTAGACGCAACCTGGAAGATGCTCCTGCATACTTCCGTCAAGGATATTTCCATCGAAGGTATTGCGAAAAAAGCCAATGTCGGTAAGACGACAATTTATCGTTGGTGGCCGAATAAGGTTTCAGTAGTGCTGGATGCTATTAACGGCCAGATGATGTTTCCGCCGGCGATCATCAGCGGTCATTCCGCCAAGGAAATGATGATGGCGCAGCTGGAGCGCTTTGGTAAAACGCTCAAAGGCCGTACAGGCCGCATCATCACAGAAGTCTTTGCAGAGAGCCAAGGCTCGCAAGACCTTCTCGAAATTTATTACAAGAACTTCATGCTTCAGCACGAAGAAATCCTTGCCAATATCATCGAACAAGGAAAAGAGTCTGGCGAATTTGCGATGAATGCAGATACAGCTCTCGTCGTCGATATGATTTATGGCTCGGTTTTTTATCGCCTGATGAGCAACCCTGAAAGCATCCAGCCTGTATTCTTCGACTCTCTTGCCGTTCTTGGCCTGAAAGTTTTAAGCGTTTATAAAGCTGCCGCTTAATTATTTTCGATTAAAAAAAGGACGGGGCACAAACCCCGTCCTTTTTTTATTTTGATAATAACTTAAGCTGCTTGTGCCATTTCCTGTGGAATAGAACGCATCGCATCGATTGCCGTAGCCGCCGCGTTGACCGTCGCGGCTATTCTCAATGCCACTTGAATCTGCTCTTTCGACAAATCATGCTTGATCAATTGAGCTTCATGCGCGTCAAGGCACATGCCGCATCCGTTGACGGCAGATACCGCCAGCGCCCAAAGTTCGAAGTCGATTTTATCGACGCCGTGATTGGCAAGGATATTCATGCGCAGCTTCGCTGACATCGCCTGATACTCCTTGTTGCTCATGATATGAACCGAGCGGTAATAGACATTGTTCATCGCCATGATGACCGCTGCGGAACGTGCCGCATTGATCGCTTCCGGTGACAATTTGTCCTGAACTTCCGATTCAAGGGCAGAGATTACCTCGGGCTGACGCGTCGCGATCGCACAAGCGAGGAAGGAACCCCAAAGCTGCTGGGATGTCACGCTTTCATCCGCCGACAAGGTCGACAGGTTCAGCTTAATATCCTTTGCAAACTCCGGCAGAATATTTTTGAGATTCTCTATCGTCATTTTTATGCCGCCTTTTTCTCGAGATTGATCACGTCGCCGCCAACCGGACGGTTACATGGGCATAGATCATCCGTTTGCAGACCATCGAGAATACGCAAGACTTCTTTCGGGTTACGTCCTACATTTAGATTGTTGACGGATACGTGCTGGATTACATTATGCGGATCGACAACGAAAGTCGCACGGTAGGCAACGCCAGCCGTTTGATCAAGAACGCCAAGACCTGACGCCAGCGTACGGTTCGTGTCAGCGAAAGACCACTGGTTCAACTTGCTTAAATCTTTGTGTTCGCGTCTCCATGCCAGCTTACAGAATTCGTTATCTGTAGAACCACCCATAACGATACAATCGCGATCGGCGAATTCATCGTTCAGTTTTGCAAATTCGACGATTTCTGTCGGGCAGACGAAAGTGAAATCTTTCGGATAGAAGTAGATGACTTTCCATTTACCTTCGAAGCTTTTTTCGGTGATTGTTTCGAACGCGGACTGGCCATTTTCTTCATGGGCATTAAAGCCCGGTTTTACGCCTGTTACTTCGAATGATGGGATTGTGTCGCCGATACCTAGCATATGTCTAAACTCCTTAAATGTTGCGATGCGCTCTTTAGACCAGATTCGCCCCCTTCAGCGCCAACCGAAAAAAACTGTAAGTTTGATCGATAAAAACGATGGAAAATGTATAAATTAATCGGTATAAGCGAACAATGGAAAACCTGCCACCTATCCGCCAGTTGCAATATCTCATGGCTTTGAAAGAGCACAAATCCTTTAGCCGCGCTGCCGAAGCGTGCAATGTAACCCAGTCGACATTTAGTGCCGGTATTGCCGCACTTGAGAACCTGCTCGGCCATCAAATGATTAACCGCTCTACGCGCAGTCTGTCTTTTACTGCTCTGGGCGAAGAAATCTGCATCAAAGCCAAGTCGGTTCTTTATCAATCCGGCGAAATCATCTCCCTGGCAAAAAGATCGGGCGAAGGCCTCGCCGGACCGCTGCGCCTTGGCATTATTCCAACAATTGCCCCTTATCTCCTGCCCGCGCTTTTGCCAGCCTTAAACAAAGACTGGCCGAAACTTGAATTGCAATTGCATGAAGATTTAAGCTCCAATTTATTACAAAAACTGGAAACAGGAAAACTCGATATTCTTTTATTGGCTTTCCCGTTTGAAACGTCAGGCTTTCGCCAGATGACGATTTTCAGCGAAGAATTTGTACTTGCAACGTCAGAGAAGAATGACAAAGCGCTCGACTTAAATGATATCGAGAATATGGATTTGCTTCTACTTGAAGAAGGCCATTGCCTGCGCTCTCATGCCTTGGCAGCTTGCCGGACGCAAAATCCCGAAATCCGAAAAACCTTTTCGACAACAAGTTTACCAACATTGATCCAGATGGTCAGCAACGGCTATGGCGTCACTTTGCTACCCGATATGGCAGCGCAAAAATCTGTCTTGCCGCCCAATATCACAATCCGCCGGTTTCTAAAGCCCGCCCCGACGCGGGAAATCGGCCTTGTCTGGCGCTTCGGTAGCCTGAAAGACGTAGACGTTAAGAATTTGGCCAAAACGATAAAATCTTGCCAAAAATCCTGAGGAGCGTTAAGAAAGCGACATGAACTGGACCGTTTGCGCTCTTTACCGTTTTGTCGAAATCAATGATCTTCCCGCCATGCAGGAAGCAGTGAAAGCTATTTGCTCGAAACATAATATTTGCGGCACGATCCTGCTGGCACCTGAAGGCATTAACGGCACTGTCGGCGCGCCGACGCCGGAAGATATGGAAGTGTTAATTAACTTCCTTGATGCCCAGCTCGAAATTCGCAAAGGACAGGTTAAATATTCGGAAAGTAATAAGCGCCCTTTCCTGCGCGCGAAGATAAAGCTCAAAAAAGAAATCATCACGATGCGTCAGCCGCAGGCGAATCCGACGAAAGTCGTCGGCACTTATGTCGAGCCAAAAGACTGGAACGCGCTCATTTCCGATCCAGATGTGCTTGTGTTGGACACACGTAACGATTACGAAACCCAGCTCGGTATTTTCAAAGGCGCGGTCGATCCCGACATCAAAATCTTTACCGAATTCACCGAGTTCGTCAAAACAAAACTCGATCCAAAAAAACACCAGAAAGTCGCCATGTTCTGTACAGGCGGCATTCGCTGTGAAAAAGCCTCCAGCTATATGCTCGGCGAAGGATTTGGTGAGGTCTATCACCTCAAAGGCGGCATTTTAAAATATTTGGAAGAAGTACCAGCCGAAGAGTCGATGTGGGAAGGCGAATGTTTTGTCTTCGACCGCCGCGTCGGGATCACTCACGGTTTGGAACAAGGAATTTTAGAAACCTGCTTTGGCTGCCGTGCCTCTATCGCACCGGAAGACCGTACCCGCCCTGAATTCGAAGAAGGCGTTTCCTGTCATCATTGCCACGGTACACTCACCGAAAAACAAATCGCCTCCAAGCGCATGCGTCATCAGCATAAGATGCAGCATGCGAAGAAGATGAGCGCATAAATAAAAAACCGCCTTTCGGCGGTTTTCTAAGTCCTACTTCTTGGCAGCTTCTGCCGCTTTCTTTTTCTCGTAAGCCGCTTTCATTTTCTCGACTTGCGCCTTGATTTTTTTCTGCACATCCTCGACTTCGGCTTTCGTTACCTTGCCATCACCGTTTTCATCCATGGCTTTGAAGCGGCGTGTCGAGTCTTCCATAAACTCGGCTTTGGTAACTGTGCCATCACGGTTGTTATCCAGCATTTTATATTGCGCCATCATTTCCGGCTCTACTTTTTTCTTCGCAGCATCGTCCGGCAATTGCTTGGCATTGTTTTTGTAGAGCAGCGCTTTGAATTCATCGGAAGAAATCTTACCGTCTTTGTTCGTATCGAAAGCGGCAAAATCGCGGCCGGCAACGGCGTCGGCTTCAGCTTTGGAAACAGTACCGTCATTATTGGAGTCGATGGCAGATTTTGCAGGAGCTGCTTTTTTAGCATCTTGCGCATAGGCTGCCAGCGGCGCGCCAGCCAGAGCCAAAACAGCAGCAGAAAGTAGGAAATAATTTTTCATGGTCGAACCCTTAAAAAGTAAATTTGATACGCTGATATGTATCATCTTTTTGCATAAGGTCCAGTGGGTTTCAGCTATTTACTTAGGGGAAATGTCCAGAACAGCCCGGGGCAACTTACCGCCTGTCGCTTCAATATTGCTGTAATTAGCGATTTTGGCAGGGCCGCGCAGTTGGACAACCAGGCGAGAGCCATTGGCATCGCTTTCCGCCTGATAAGAGGCAATCAGCAGCGATTTCGGGAAAGTCTTGGTTTTGGCGGCTTTCCACTCGAACCCGGGGATTTCGATCAGGAGGATTTTCTCCTCATTATCTATGTCATAGTTAATCTTGATCGATTGACCAAGATCCAGAACCAGCCTTGAATATTCTTTTTTCTCGCCGATGCGCAAATCCTGAACGATCTTCTGGCCTGAAACAGTCGATTTCGGCGCTTCGGCTTTTTTAGCTTCCACTGGCTTTGCGGGCGGCTTCGCTTCAGGTTTCGGCGGCGGCGCGACTTCCGCCTTCTGAACAGGTTTCACAGGGACCGCAGGCGGCGCTGTGACTGGAACAGGCAGTGGAGCAGGAACAGGGGCCGCGACCGGAGCAGGCTTCATATTATACGTTGCATCGATACGATCGAGGCCAAGCGAGAGGTCTTTGAATTTTTGCTCCATCACGTCAATCTTTGCGATCTTCGGACGATTGGCGGCAACTTCCTGTTGAAGCGCAGCAATTTGTTGTTCGAGCTTGGCGATCTTATCGGCGTCACCAGACGGCGCGGCTTCAGTCTTTTGCAAAGAGACTGGGTCTTTTTTTGCCTTCATCCCATCGGCAGGCGTTTCGCAAGCGCTCAGCAAAAGGCTGCAACCAAAAACAACGCTTAATAATGATCGGGACGGGGTAAACATGAGCCCCTAAAATGAGGGGCGAATCAACAAGGGTCAATTCGTTGGGACCAATTGGCCGATCTTATCCACAGAGCTATAAACAGCCATTGTTTTGACCGCCATCGATTTAAAGGAAAATTGCCGCTCAAAACTGAGGCGCGCCGCATGGCCCAACTCGAGTTGCAGCTTTTTATCCGGAATGACAAGCCGCAGCGTATAGGATAATTTTTCAATATCTTCCGCCGGAACCAGATATCCGGTTTTACCTTCCTGTACAGCTTCGGAAACGCCGCCGACATCGCTGGCAATGACTGGCAGGCTGGACCGCATGGCTTCCAATATACTTCTCGGGAAACCTTCCCATTTCGAAATCAGCAAATACAGGTCGGCCTTTTTTTCCAGCAGCTCCGCAACATCGTGACGTTCACCCATAAACAATACACGATCATCGATATTCAGATCGATCGCCAGATCACGAAGCTCCGTATCGTCGCCACCACCAACAAACTCCATCGTCCATGATAAATCTTTTATAGTCGCTAAGGCGCGCAGCAATGTCTCATGATCTTTTTGCGGGCCGATCCGTGCCACCATCATAAGGCGTGCCGGATCTCCTTTTATTTCGCGTATTATCGCCGGACGCTCCGGCATCCCGTTATGAACCAGCGTCAGTTTATGATCGGGCACGATTTTGTTTTTCTTCGCCAACTCGTAATCAAAGCCGCTGACGGTAATGACGTGATCGCTAAAGAACCCCGCGCCTTTTTCAAGGAAGGTATAGATGGTTCTCTGCAATTTCGGCACGCCGTCCGTAAAGGCCCAGCCATGGGCGGTAAAAATTACTTTTACTTTTGCCGCTTTCGCTGCCAGCCTTCCGAGCAAACCTGCTTTCGATGAGTGACAGGACAAGATATCCGGCTTTATCTCTGTCAGAACCGATTTTATCTGATTAAATGCTTTCCAGTCCTTGGCCGGATGAATAGCTCTTTCCAGATCGGGAATTTCATAAATTTTAACTCCTTGCTCTTCCAGGAAATCTGTGACTTTACCAAAGCTGCCGGTGAGAACGCTCACTTCATGACCTTGAGACTTCATCCATAGGGAAAGATCACGCACATGGATTTGCGCGCCGCCTAATTCGTCCATCCGGGTGATAAGATAAGCAATTTTCATGGTCTTCGGAATGTTGTATAAGCGATCAAGGATTTAAATCAAGGCCAGTAAAGGTTTCAGGCATGTCTTCATCACAGAAAGTAGCCATTATCGGCGGCAGCGGCTTTATCGGCTCCAATCTCGCTTCCGATCTCTGGAAAGGCGGGCATTATGTGGCCATTGCCGATGTCCAGCCGAGCCGCCCCTACCCTGATTTCTCGAGACATGCCGATGTGCGTGAATTAAACAGCCTCATACCGGCCCTCGAAGGCTGTGATGTTATCATCAATCTTGCCGCCCAGCATCGCGACGATGTCAAGCCCGTCAGCCTCTACTACGATGTGAATGTAACGGGCGCAGAAAATATCTGCGCCGCGGCTGAAAAAACCGGCATCAAGAAAATCATATTTACCTCTTCCGCCGCTGTTTACGGCCACCATCATTACGAAGCGGATGAAGATTCGCCGCATGACCCGATCGGACCTTATGGAGAAACGAAATCGCAAGCCGAAGACGTTTTCAAAAAATGGCAGGCGAAAGACCCGGGCCAGCGCACACTCGTCATTGTTCGTCCGACTGTGGTTTTCGGCGTCGGCAACCGAGGCAATGTGCATGTATTGCTCAATCAAATCGTCAAGGGTCAGTTTATGATGATCGGCGATGGCGAGAATAAAAAATCCATGGCCTATGTCGAAAATGTCGCGGCTTTTTTATGCCATTGCATGAATTTCGGCCCCGGCGTGCATATTTTCAACTATGTCGATAAGCCTGATCTTTCGACAAAAGAATTGGTCGACATCATTTGCACAAAGATTGGCAAACAAATCAACAGTGTCAAACTTCCTAAAACTGTCGGTTTATTGGCAGGAGCAGTCTTCGATATTGCCGCCAGACTAACAGGTAAGAATTTTCCGATCTCCCGCGTGCGCGTTGAGAAATTCTGCGCGACAACTGTTTTTTCCGCGAAGAAATTACAGGAAACGGCTTTCGTTCCGCCAAAGACACTCAAAGAAGGTTTGGAAAAGACTATCGCGAGCGAGTTTTAATCTTTTTAAGCAGTGCTGAAAATCTATTGGATTTAATCACCAATACGGCATGGCCGATCCATAAAGTTACCCATGCCCAGCCAAGTACAGGCTCATCGATGCCAAATTTTAACCCAAGATAACCGATCCCGCCTAATATCGCCGACCATGTTAAAACGATAATTGTGGTTTGCGACGGGCTAAATCCGTTATCCAGAAAATGATGATGGAAATGGCGGCGATCGGGCTCGAAGGGATGCTTGCCTTCACTTAATCTGGCGACTAGCAATCCAAACGCGTCGACAATCGGCAGCGCGATAATCCATGCGACAGATACTGGTGGAATGATCGCAATCGGCCGCTGGCTTAAATGAATGCAATACCACGCAATGGTCAAGCCCAGCGCCATCGATCCTGCATCACCTAAAAATATAGATGCTTTGCGACGCCATGGATTTCTCATGTTATAAACAAGAAAGCCCAGAACTGCGCCGCATATCAATCCAAGCGACATAAAGACTTCCCATTCCCCTGCAAAAAAGCACGCGATCAAAAGCCAAAGAAATACAATCAGGCAATTACCGCCCGCCAGACCGTCAACACCGTCCATCATATTAATTGCATTAATTATATAGACGACACAGGCAACCGAAAACGGGATCACCGCCCATCCCAATCCCATATTACCAAAGCCCAGTAAGTCGCCGAGCGTTGCCAATTGCGTATAGCCCGGTATGACAAGAATAAAAGCCGACAGGAAATGAATGACAAATTTGACTTTCGCATTCACGCCGCGTTTGTCGTCGATAACACCCGTAATTAAGATCATCGCCAGCGCCAAGAAATATGCCCAGCTGTTTTCAAATGGCGGCGCGATAAAGAATGATAAAAATCCGAAAACCGTGAAGATCGCAATTCCGCCGCCATAAGGCGTCGCGCCCTCATGCTGTTTGCGTCCGCCGGGACGGTCTACAAAATCAAATTTTCGGGAATATTTGCGCACGAGTGGCACTGCCGCCAAACTCAAAATAAAAGAGAGCACTGGCAATACGAGCAGGACTAAAACAGGCGGCATTTCAAATGACATTCGGCTGAATTGATAAAAGAATTAGCCTCTGAAGTCTATTTCTTTGCTTCCCGCAGGGCAAAGCGCTGTGGGGATAACTCTTTCAGCACCGAGGATGGCATTGGCGAAGGCCGCCCCATCAAATCGGAAGTTATAATTTCAGCCGCCAAAGCCGTGCTGATCAAGCCATGCGATCCATGCGCCGCCGATATATATAAATTATCATAATCAAGTATTTTGCCGATCACCGGAAACCTGTCTTTGGAAGCCACGCGGAAAGACACTCTCGCCCCCTTGACCTTCATTTCGTTCACAAGCGCCGGAACATGGCTTTCAAATTTCCGAACTATGTCAGCACTATCTTCTTCTCTTATATCAATATCAGTCAGCCATGGCTGAAAAGTCGAACCTATAACGTGGTCTCCTTTATCTGCTGGCGAACAATAGCCTCCATAGCAGATATTGGTTTTTATTTTTTCCGTTGCTTTCGTACTTGATGCGATAGCCAACTGTCCGCGTACCTTTGAAAGAGGGAGTTGCGCTGTTTGAGAAAAATTAAGAACGCCTGCACCACATGCAATGACAACTGCATCATATAATTTATTATTTACGTTCCACTGACCTTGGTTACAAGTAACCTGCTGGACAGGCTCACATATGATAATACAGCTCTTTGTTGAAGCTCTACAGATTTTTTCCGGACTGACGAAGCCGCTGTCGGGGAGAAATACGGCGCCAAAATTTATCTCCACGCCTGTAATTTCTGAAGCCTCTTTTGCATCAACGACCTTGATATGATCCTGATGCCATCCGCATTTCTCTGCCATTGCGGTCAGGCGTTTTTCCTTTTCAGTATCGGTAAGCAAATGGATACTTCCGCAAGCTTGATAGTCTATATCTTTTAATCTTTTGAACTGCCGCAGCGCGCAAGCATAGGCCGAAGCATAGAAATCAGATATATACCCTTGCTTACCTGTAAAACGCGGATTGAAGAGGCCGCGCGGATTACCGGATGCACCCGCAGCAACTTCCTTTTCTTCGTATATTTCAACGGCAAAGCCTTCCTGCTGCAGCCGGGCCGCGACATTTGCTCCCGCCAGACCACCGCCAATAATGGCGACAGATTTTACCGTTTTCTTTTCCGGCTTCTGACGTTGAGACTCAAAATGCCCGAATATCATATCGCGCTTACGCCCATAGCCGCGCTTTTTGGCAACGAAGAAATTTTGTTCGCGCAAACCCCTCTTAACCAATCCCGCCGCCGTGAAACTGGCGAAAGTCGTACCTTCATGGCTATTTGCGGCCATTGCTTTGAAGACGGTTTCACTCCACATCTCCGGATTCTTGGCAGGCGCGAAGCCATCCAGAAACCATGCATCGACATAGGTGTTCAATTCCGGCAAGGCGCGGTTCACGTCATCAAAAATCAGTAATAATGAAATCTGATCGCTGATCCGTATAGGATGCCAGCCGCAAATGCGCAGCGGATAATTTTCCAGCATAATCTCGAGCTTATCGCCAATCTCGTTTTTCCAGCGCGCAAGCGCCTCCCTGATCTGGTCTGGCGTCAGTGGAAATTTCTCAAACGAGATATAGGTCAAGTTCTGATCGGGCGTGGTTGTCTTTTCCCATTTGAGCCAAGTCGCCAGAAAATTCAGCCCCGTGCCAAACCCCGTCTCGGCGATGACAAATTCGGACCTGTCCTGCCAACGCTCGGGTAATTTATTACCTTTCAGGAAAACATGGTCACCTTCGTCCAGCCCATCCTCCTCACAAAAATAGATGTCTTTGTAAGTGTCGGAATAGATTTGGTCTTTTGCGTATTCCGGCGGACATTCAGGTCTTGGCGTTTGCATGGTTTTGATCCATATATCTAATTACCTGTTTTATCAAAAGGAATCGTTATGATGACCGATAACCCGTTGCTTGCCCCCTCGCCCTTGAAAAACCACGCTCCGCGCTTTGATTTGATCAAGGAAGAACACTATCGTCCGGCGCTAGATGTGGCAATTGCCGAAGCGAGAGCGAATATCGATAAGATTATTGCCGATCCTGCAAAACCCAATTTCGAGAACACCATTGTCGCATTGGAAACGGCGTCTGAACTTCTCGGCACGATATCCTCTATTTTCTACAACCAGCTTTCTGCAGCCGGCACAGACGGCATGCAAAAAATTGCCGAAGAGATAGGCCCTATTCAAGCCAACTTCTCCAGCGATATCATTTTGAATGACAAGCTTTTTGCTCGCGTCAAGACCGTCTTTGAAAATATCGACAATGAAGCCAAGTCTCCGGAAGAGCGTACACTTCTGATCGATACCTATAAGAATTTCGCGCGCGGCGGCGCATTGCTCGATGACGATAAAAAAGCTCTCTTGCGCAAAATCAACGAAGACATGTCAACGCTCGGCCCCGTCTATTCCAATAACGTCAAAAAATCCGCCGAGAAATTTCAGCTTGTTCTTGAAGATGAAAAGGATTTATCAGGCTTACCGGAAATGGCTATCGAAGGAGCCAAACTTGCCGCCGAGGAACGCGGCCTTGCCGGGAAATATGTTTTTACACTCGATTTCCCGAGCTATTTCCCGTTCGTTACCTATAACGACTCCAGCGAACTACGCGAAAAACTATGGCGCGCTTACAGCCACCAAGCCTTCGGTGATGAATACGATAACACCGAAACAATTTTGAAAATCGTGCGCCTGCGCTATGAACGCGCGAAATTACTCGGTTATCGGGATCATGCCGATTACGTTCTGGAACGCCGCATGGCGGAAAAAACCGACCGCGTCATGTCTTTCCTGAAGAAAATGAAAGACAGATACAAACCTGCCGCACAGGCCGATCTTGACGAACTCCGTGAATTTGCCAAGCGCCTCGGTAACGACGATCTAAAACCTTGGGATGTTTCATATTATTCAGAGAAATTACAGGAAGAAAAATTCCAGTTTTCATCCGAAGATCTGCGTCCATATTTTCCACTCGATCGCGTTCTCAAAGGCACGTTCGAACATTTCAGAAAACTTTTCGGTTTGAAATTCACGCTTAATACCGATTACCCTGTCTGGCATTCCGATGTGACCGCTTATGATGTGGAAGATGAACGTACGGGCCGCTTTATCGGCACGATGTATGCTGACTTCTTTCCGCGCAATGGCAAAAAACCCGGCGCATGGATGACGGCTTATCGCGAACAGGGCCTATACAAAGGCAATATCGAGCGCCCCGTTACCGCTTTCGTTTGTAATTTTACCAAGCCGACAAAAGACAAGCCCTCCCTCCTCACCTTCGATGAAGTCCTGACCATCTTCCACGAAATGGGACATGTTACGCATGGCCTGTTATCCGAAGCAACCTATGGATCTATGGCTTCACCGAACGTATTATGGGATTTCGTTGAGCTTCCGTCCCAGCTTCAGGAGAACTGGCTGTACGAAGCGGAAGTGTTGAACGATTTTGCCGCGCATTATGAAACAGGTGAAAAAATTCCGGCGGACCTGATTGAAAAACTCCGCGCCAGCAAAAACTTTATGGCGGGCTGGACGGGTTTGCGCCAAATCGGCCTTGGCACTTTGGATATGGCATGGCACACAACCGATCCTGACAAAATTTTAGATCTTTTGAAATTTGAAGATAGCGTCATGGAAGATTTGCGCCTCTTCCCGCGCCTTGGCGGACCGGCATCAACCTCGTATAGCCATATTTTCTCCGGCGGCTATTCTGCAGGCTACTATTCTTATAAATGGGCAGAAGTCCTCGATGCCGATGCCTTCGAAGTCTTTCTCGAGAAAGGCCTTTATCACGCGGAAACAGCCGAAACCTATAAGAAAGAGATTCTTGCCAAGGGTAATATCGAGCATCCTCTCGTGCTTTACGGGAAATTCAGGGGCCGTGACGCCGATCCGGACGCTCTTTTGCGCCGCGAAGGCCTTTTAGCAGGCGATTCTAAATAGCACCTGCATTTTACTTAAGTTTAACTTGGGAAAAACATAAGTAAAATTCAAGCCATTGAAAACAAAAGAAATTTTGTTTGTCATATTTTTGTTGCCGAATAAACTTGGCTTATTGTATAAACTTACGATAAAAGCAAGTTACGCAAAAAACCATTGGTAATAAATGTCGATCACAACAGCTCAAATTCGTGGCGCGAGAGGACTTCTGAATTGGTCGCAAAACGACCTCTCCGAACGTACCGGTATATCCGGCACGTCGATCGGCGCGATTGAGAGTGGGGCCACAACACCTCGCAAGAGTTCGCTTGAAAAAATTAGACAGACTTTTGAAAACTCTGGTATTGAGTTTATGCCTAATCAAGGTCTTAGAATGCGTAGCGGCGAAGTTAAAATCTTCTCGGGCCGTGAAGGATTTTGGGAATTCTACCAAGATATTTTTGAAACTGTATCTGCTAATCCCGGTGAAGTCGTAGTTTCAAATGCCGATGAAAGAAAATTTGAAAAATGGTTAGGTGCAGACAATCTTAAAATCCACATTGATCGCGTAAAGGAAATTAAGGATTGGAAATACAGAATACTTGTAAAAGAAGGCGATAACTATTATCTAGCAACATCTGATTTTGGTGAATATCGTTGGATGCCAGAAGGGTTTTTCTCTTCAGTCCCCTTTTATGTATATGGGGATAAGTTGGCTATTTTAATTTTTGATAATGAACCCACCGTCATTGTCATGGAATATCCAACTGTAGCAAAAGCTTATCGTGCGCAATTTGATGCTATATGGCATGTATCGCTCAAGCCAGATAAAAGAACTGAGTAAATGGATATGAACGCGGCAATACCTTTCGATCATAATGATATTTCTTCACGAAGTGAAGAAAGCAGAGTCGTGCTTGAAATGGGCGAAAGAAATGAATATATCCGCCAACATCAGCAAGATGCTTTTACTAAAGCTTTTATTCGTACACTCAAAGGCGAAGCTGAAGGCGCATTAAGTACATATCTTTTCTACGATATAACAAATTCCGATAGTCGCTCTTTAGCTAATCTTGAATATGATGCTTCAACCATCCTCTCTGGAGGAAATGCATGGGACCGTCACATCGCTGAAACAATTGAAGTAAAAAATCCCGAAGAAAAAACAGTTTTAGGTAGCGACAAAAGCGTAATCAAATTTGCCCTCAATCATGGTATGACAGAGCAACTCCCGGGCGCCATCAAATTTGTTACTTATGGCGCAGGAGATGAGATTGCTTTTAGCCAAAATGAAGGTCAAATTATTCATGCTCTTCAATCAGCAGACCATCAAATCAAACATTTTTGTGCTGTCGATATCTTAGAACGTTATGCCATTGAAGCTGTAGTCGCAGCCAGATCAAAATATAAAATTGGCTCTTATTCTGCCGTTCTTGGAGATTTTATTTCTAATGGTAGATTAGCTATAAAAGAAACTTCTGGTCATCCCATTATAACTATTTTTGGGAATACCTTTGAAAATACGCCTCATTATAATGATGGTATTGACCTCGAAACAAGGGCAGCTGTAGCTTGGGCAAAAATGAACCTGCAGCATAACTATAAAGGCCATATGGTTATAAAAACCTTTGACGGAAACCAAACCGCAGCAGAACAAGTAGAAAAATATGCCCCAACAAGGAATTTTGAAGCTTTTATTCTAAGTGCTTTTGCAAGAGCAGCGCAAACAGGTGTTATTACTAACGAGAACTACGATGTTTTCGAAAATTGGCGCTTAAAAACTCAATTTAATGAAGTAACTAAATCAATTGAACTTCTTGCAGAATGCAAAAAAGATCACTCCGTAAAAAGCCCTTACCTTCCTGAAGGTAAAATGGAGTTTCATGCTGCCACAGATGAAACTCCTGCAGACAGCAGGATCATTACTTTGTCCCACAAATGGACTTTTGAAACTCACAAACGCATAGCCGAAAGAGCCGGATATAAAGTCGTTGAGTATAAGGAACCAGGAAATTCCAATATCCTTATGCTAGCCACTGCCATTCGTGATCCAGACGAAGACCTAAGAAAACTTGCTTTTAATTAATGCAACTCTAGCAGCATACATCTTGCCGAACCGCCGCCGTATTTTTCAATCGTCGGAATATCGACATATACAATCTCCGATACATATTTAAGCAATGTTGATTTCTGCGCTTTATCCAATGCTGCATGCGCGCCTGACGACATGATCAATAATTTCTTCCCGCCCGATCCGATCAATTCCAGTGAATTACCGCAAAATGCTTTTAATTGATCCATTGATAAATCAATCACTTCACGATGCGCCGACAAACTGTCCCATACGCGCTGACGGTCTTCTTCAATAATACAAGCCGAACAGATACCCGCATAGCCCGTGCCGATATACATCATCACATCGGTATGATAGACGGGCTTTCCGGCATGGTTTTTCGTGCGGAACATCACTGCTTCATATCCCATCTTCTCGCAAAATATTTTCGCCATGCGCTCGTCACATCTCGGCGAGATCGAAAAATAAGCTATTCTATTGACGCGATCTAACCAATGCGCACCCGTGCTTTCCAGATACATTCCCTCTTTTTCATACTTTGAAAAATCGAAAGCGACATCATAAATGGATTCGAGAAAGCCCATGACATCGGACCGGCGCTCGATCTGGCGGTTCGGGGCCAACATCGGGTAATAACCGAGAGTCCTGTCACCGAATGTCGCGACCCAGTTATTGCAAAATATATCATCAGGGCTTCCTTTCTGGCCGATAATAGAGGTCACGATCACCCCTTTACTCACCAGCAGATCACGAAACGCACGAAATTCCGCCGCCGCTTTTTCCTGAACGGAATGAATATCTGACGGGTCAGCCGCCTGATACGTATTCGTTTCCATGGTTTCAGGATTTGAATGGAAGCCGACAGGCTCCATCATCATGATATGATTTGTCGATTGATTCATATATTTATTATATATGATTTACCGGATTTAAAAAATCCTCATAAACAGAGCGCAGGCCATTTTCCAAACCGATTTTTGGCCTCCATCCCAATGCGCGGAGCCTTCCGCTATCTAGAATTTTGCGCAGCGTACCATCCGGTCTATCCGTATTGAATTTAAACTCACCTTTATAGCCAATCGTTTTTCCGATCAATCGGGCCAGATCATAAATAGAGATTTCTTCGCCCAATCCGGCATTTAAATGTAATTCATCCGAATAACGCTGTGTGGCAATCAATACAGCCTCTGCCAGATCATCGACATGCATAAATTCACGCAACGGCTTCCCGCTTCCCCAGATTTCAACATCAGGCATGCTCAATATTTTTGCTTTATGAATTTTTGATATCAAAGATGGGATAACATGCGCCGCTTCATCATTCCACCCGTCATTCGGCCCGTATAAATTGCACGGCATCAGGGAAATAAAATCACAGCCATATTGGCGCCGATAATACTGGCATAATTTAATGCCGGCGATCTTGGCAACCGCATAGGCTTCGTTCGTCGGCTCCAATGCACCTTTTAAAAGTTCTTCTTCCCTGATTGGCTGACCTGCCAATTTCGGATAGATACAGGAAGACCCCAGAAAAACCAGTTTTTGCGTTTTGTACTTATAGGCCGCATGAATAATATTTTGCGCAATAGAAAGATTATCAAACAGGAATTGAGCAGGTTTTGCTGCATTTTCTCCAATCCCGCCAACCTTTGCCGCTGCAATTAAAATCGCATCGGGTTTATGTTCGGCGATCCAGTCTTCTGTTTCCTTCTGCCGCGTTAGATCGAGCTCGGCTTTTCTAACAGTTAATATCTCACAATCAAACTTGGAGAACTTTCGAACCAGCGCCGATCCGACCAGTCCGGCATGTCCGGCAATCCATATCTTTTTGCCGCTGATATCGAACATCAGGCCTGAAGCCTGATAATATTATCCTGCGTCGAATACCCAAGCTCTGCTTCAACCATTTCTTGAACGATCATTTTAAAATTCTTTCTTGGCTGCCAGCTCAGTTCGCGCATGGCTTTGTTGTAATCACCTTGCAGATTTTCAACTTCCAAAGGACGGAAAAAAGCCGGGCTCACCCTAACCAGAACTTGACCTGTCTCCGTATCGACCGCTTTTTCTTCAAGTCCCGCGCCCTGCCATTGAACGTCTATTCCTGCCACGCTGAACGCTTCTGACACAAAATCACGGACCGAATAGGAAGTATTGGACGCCAGTATATAATCACCCGCTTTGTCTACCTGTAAAATCGCATAAGCCCCTGCCATAATGTCTTCGGCATGGCTCCAGTCGCGCCGAGCTTCTAAATTTCCAAGCTCGATAACATGGCTATTCCCGTGCGCAATTTTCGCCACACCTCGCGCTATTTTACGGGTCACAAATTCCTCTCCGCGATTTTCACTTTCATGGTTGAACATGATGCCGTTACTGGCAAAAATGCCATAGGCTTCGCGGTAAATCCTGACCATGTCATAGGCATATTTCTTGGCCGCCGCATAAGGGCTGCGCGGATACATGGGTGATGTCTCATTCTGCGGTGCCGGCGCATCGCCGAACATTTCGGATGTAGAAGCCTGAAAAAACTTTATGTTGGGTGCATGGATACGAATATAATCCAGCATGCGAACGACACCTGCCCCGTTGACATTCATCGTGTATTCCGGCGTATCGAAGGAAATTTTCACATGGCTTTGCGCCGCCAGATTATAAATTTCATCTGGCTTTACATCGTTTAAAATTCTCTGGATCGAACTGCCATCCGTCATATCGCCGTAATGAAGATTGATTTGCGGCAGGATATGCTCGATATGCTTTGTATCGGGCAGGGCCGATGGCTGCCTCAATGCATGGACTTTATAATCTTTGGATAAAAGAAGACGCGCTAGATAAGCCCCGTCCTGACCAGTCATGCCGGTAATAAGCGCGATCTTTGACATTCAATAATCCCCCGATATTGAATATTATCGTATGTCAAAAATTAATTACTGAAAAGGATTTTATCTGGCTTCTACTGTCAAAGACATCGCTTTGGCAGGCGCAAACGCAACAGGAACCGCTTCAGGCTTTGGCGGTTGATTTGGTATTGCCTGGCAAGCAAATTTTCCTGATAAATCCTCAGGTTCCTTTAGACTACCGCCTGAAGCTGTCAGGCTGTTACTTAGATCTGCAATGTCCAATTTTGACGTAGCCGCACCACTAACAACAGTCATGTTTTTACCGACAAAGTCACAAACCATCATCCCCGGTTCTACGTTCGTGTATTCCCCACTCATGCTGCCATTACCTCGATATTTGCGACTGATGAAATATAAACCGGAAATTTCGGCGCACCGTTGATAAACTCGACAAAGCCTACTTTCGCTTTTGTGATTAAACGGGATAGAACGTCATTGTTCTGGCAGGCGACATTGCCTAAAGGCCGTTCACCGGATCTGAATACCAATTCTGTTTTATGAACTTCGCACGTCAACGGCTCACCTTTTGGCAGCAAAGACCGGACGACGATGACGATAGAATCATTCTCGCCGAGAATGAAATCACAATTATTAATCACGCAGACACACCTTATTACATATTTTATTTATTTTTATAATTACCCCGATTATGCCTGCAATTCATTAAGGAGGAGTAAATAACGAAAGCCCGAAAATGAATATCAGACGAGCGCCGCCTGCATAGCATCCGGCTCCATGACAGCACGAAGCTTTTGTTTCCCGCGTTTCAGTAGGGAACGGACAGCCTGATCGGACAGCGACATTTTCTGGCAGATTTGGCCAATATTGGCATCTTCGTAGTAGAACATTTTCAGCGCCAATTGCTGCTGGGACGGTAGTTCTGTTAATAACTTCATCAATTGAACGGAAGTCTGGCTCTCGGACATTCGCTCTTCCGCCGACATGATTCCGCTCGTGATATGATCAAAATTACTATCGGTTGAAATTTCTTTTTTCTGGCGCAGGATATCGATGCACCGGTTGGCGGTTACGCGGAAAAGCCATGTGGAGAATTTTGCCACGCCTGGCTTCCATGACATGCGGTTTTGCCAAAGAGACAGGCAGATATCCTGCATAATATCTTCGACATCAGCACCCGCGCCGAAATATTTTCTGACTTGAAGACGGATCAGTCCTTTATGGCGCTCGATTAAATAATGAAAAGCCAGCGCATCGCCCGACTGAAATAATCCCATTAAACCCTCATCGGATTCACGGATATAACGATCCGCCGATATCTGGCTTTTTTCAGCTTTGGCATTTTTAAGGGCTATACGAACGGTCACGTAAAATCCATCTCTGGTGTTATTCAGGGATAGATTTGCAAGCTTTAAGCCAGTTTTAGGCTGTATTTATGAAGGTAAATAAAAAAAGGCGGCAAATTTTGCCGCCCTGCTTGTCTTAATGAATGCGATAAAAAAATTACAGCGCCGCGCTTTCCTGATGCGCTGTTTCAGCAGAACGATCATAGGCCATAGCGTACCATCTGTCCGTAACTTGCTGGATATAGGCAATGATAGAATCAAATTCTTCACCCGGCTCAGGCTTGCTGGTCGCACGGCTTAAAGCCGAGAAAATGACATTGTAGAAACGATTGAGAAAAGCCGCGTCCTCGCCGCCCTGCTCTAAATCCAGATGCGCCTGCAAGGCTTCGATAATATTGAACACTTTGGTAATGCTATTTGTCATCAAATCCAGATGACCGTTTTCCCAATGACGCTTGGCATCTTTGGTATTTTTGATCATACCTTTATACAGCTCGACTACGATTTGCAGCGGCGAGAGATTTTCATCTGTTTTCTTTTGATAGGCTTGAACAGCCTTATGATATGACATTATGAATCCGCCTGATCTAGGCCAAGAATAGCCCTTAACTGTGCAATAATTGATTTATTTCTGGCAATCGCCGCTTCGTAACCTGCATATTTATCGATCAACTTGGTTCGATAATCGTCGGCCCTCTCGCGAATTCGATCTGCACGCTCCGCCATGTCCGTACTTTGATCACCCAGATTGAGTTTAGCGGAGGTTAAGGTCCCGCTGACCGTATCTGTGAAAGTATTCAAAGTATTCGATGCCATGTCACCAAGACCTTGATTCATATCAAAAGTAATGACAGCATTTGTACTTCCGACATAAGCGAAACTTAAGCCTTCATAAATCGTGCCAGTCTTACCCACGATAGAAGTACCGGAAATTTCAAATAATCCACCAACACCATTGGCAGAAACATTGCTAATGCTGACAGCTGAGGCAGAAATATCAAATGTAATTGACATACTGGCTTGTCGAGACGTGTTTGCCAAAAGCGTAAAGTTTGAATTATCGGAAGACCACTGCGTCGAAAAAATCGACTTTACATCATCGAAATTACTTATAATCGCCGCATCCAGTTTCGTTTCGTCGACCAAAAACACGTTATTATCACCCAGCGTAATGCCAAGTTCACGCAGCGTTGTAAAGCCGGTTGTCGTCGTGCCATATTTTCCTGAAATTAAAGGCTGGATAGCGTCATTCAAACTTTTCATGACTGTATCGCCAAAGAGAATCGCATCATCCGATACATCTCCGCTGCCGGCGACGGCCTGATTGGCAACGATGAATTCTCTTAGCTCGTTATACGCTTCGGTAAAGGACAATATCGCATCCTTGATCGCGCTGTTATCGTTTTGGATATCCAGATCCATTACTGTGCCGGGTTCGGCATTCAGGACATTAATATTAACGCCAGCAATGAGATCAGTAATTTCATTATTATCGCGGGTGATCTGAACGCCGTCGATTTCAAGTATCGCCTGATCCGGCGTCTGTAAAACATTCTTTGGTGCATTTCCGGCTGTCGTCACGCCCATCGTGCCAAGGACATCGCTGCCCGTGACATTGCCGATCGAAATAGCTTTCGCCGTAGACGTCCCGCTTAAAACCATTTGGTAAGATGTATCTGACACTTTTAAGACAGTTGCCGATACGCCCGAAGTTGCCGTTGTCGCATTGATGGCCGCCGCGATATCGGTCATGCTCATTGTATTTGTTACGTTGATTGTGGACGCCGTATTTCCGGCAATACCTATTTCAAAACTGCCAGTCGCGCCGAGCGCTACCGTGGAGCTTGTTGCCGGATCGCTCGCTATACGATGCGCCTTGGCTTTTTGTACGACTTCGATCTCATAGCTGCCAAGCGCCGTACCGGGATCGATGCTGACACCGATCAATTTACTAGGGTCCGTCGTACCGCTGGTACTCAAAGTACCGCTGCGGGAAGCGAAAGCATAATTCGTATTCGTACTTGAAAATCCGTAAGTGGTACGAAGGTTCTTAAGCGCTGTCTGCACGTTTGTAGAGAGCGTCTGCAACGTGCTGTAAGCTTCGGATTTCTGGGTATTCTTGTCTATCCTGACATCAATGCGGTCGGCTTCGGCCACGCGCTGGTTATAAGCCGCTTCGACAAGAGCGGAAGTATCGATACCTGACGAAGTTCCGAACAGATAAGTCCGGGTACCTTGGGTAGAAACGCCACCTGATGAAACGGTTGTTGCCATATTAATACCTAATCTATTGAGACTTAAGACTTAAGACTTAAGTCTAAATTCAAAAAGGGCAGCTAAGCAATTCTTGTGCCAAGCTCCCCTTCTGAATTCGGTTTAAATAACCTTATCTATTATCTAACGAGGGCCAGCAATGAGGACTTCATCTGGTTCGCCTGTGTCAGCGCCGCGATGGAGGCTTCAGTTAGGACCTGTCGACTGACAAGGTTCGATTGTTCCGCCGCAATATCGACATCCATAATCGAAGACTGGGCTGATGTCAGGTTTTCGATAGAGCTATCGATCACGTCGCCGCGATATTCGAAACGGGACAGAAGCGCACCGACTGTCGCACGAGCCGTGGAAACAGTAGTGATAGCTGTATCGAGACGGGCGGAAGCGTTGGTTGCGTTCGCACCGTTTGAACCTGTGAGGACAGTGGTAGAAAGGTTAAGACCTGTCGCACCTGTCGACATGTTGACGGCTGAAGCAGTTGCCACAAAGTTGACCTGAATGATGTCAGTCGCTGCAACACCAACCTGGAATGTCTGATCGTAAGAACCGCTGAGCAGGTTCGTACCGTTAAACTGGGTTGTAGATGCAATGTTACCAATCTCAGTCAGCAGCTGTTGATATTCTGTGTTGATGAAGCCACGGCCTGTCGTATCAACCGAACCGGAGATCGCTTGGGCAGCCAGGGATTTCATACGTTGCAGAATATCGCCAACCCGGGCCATCGCGCCATCGGCTGTCTGAAGCACGGAACGGGCTTGGACAGCGTTGGTGGCAGCTTGTTTCAGGGTTGTGACGTCGGCTTTCAGTTTCGTACCGACGGCAAGACCGGCGGCATCGTCAGATGCACGAACGATTCTAGAACCACTGGACAATTTGGCCAATGATTTGGATTGTTCGCTGGAGTTTTTGTTAAGGTAAATAAGCGCCGTGTTGGCAGATGTGTTGGTTGCGATTACTGGCATTTGACTCTCCTTCTTTGAGTTTGCCGGTTGATGTAAGCGGCTTCGATCCTTCGAAACCGGGAAATTCTGGACCATACTGGTCGTCCAATTTCCGAATGTTCTTATATACTATCAGTTTTCAAGACCGATTTGAATCCTCAATATTCGGCCTTGTTTATAATCATAATCCGATAAAGGTTAAAAAAGACTTTAAATCGTTTATATTCGTATTTTATTTTATAAGCCGTGCCCAATATTGCACTTCTTTATATGCACAGCCGTATCTTTGCTTAAGCCTTTGAAATTTAAAGCCAAAAATATTTTTATGATTCCATAAAAAATATTTCATTCTACGGCGCCCCAAATCCGCATCTGCTCCGTTTTATCTCTCGTAAGATGAATGGAGCATTCAAATATGGCCGTTGATATCACCAAAATTTCCAGCCTTCCCTATTTAGGCACAACCGCGGGTACAAAAGCCCAGTCCGGTTCAGGTACAACCACTGACGGCACCAGTGCCGACGAGGATAATGCCGAGCTTCTAAAGAACCAGTTTTTGGGCATTTTGCTGACCCAGATGCAAAACCAGAACCCGCTCGACCCGATGGATACGAAAGAATTCACCGGCCAGCTGGCACAATTCTCGGCTTTGGAACAACAAATCAATACCAATGATAAATTGAGCAATCTTTTGACAGCCGTTCAATCATCTGCCGCCAGCTCCGCCTTTACCTATATCGGCCAGACCGCAGAGCTTGATTCGAAAATGACCGTTATTGAAGACGGCGCGGTAGACTGGAATTACGCCCTCAAAACAAACGCCGATACGGTCACTGTCAAAATCAAGGATTCAACAGGCAAAGTTCTGTATGAGAAAGATCTTGGCGCAACATTGAGCGGCACCTATTCCCTGAATGCAACGAAAGCAGAGCTTGGCTCGGAGCTTGCAGATGGCGAAATTCTAACTTTGGAAGTAACCGGAAAAACTGCAGCCGGCGTAGCTGTTCCTGTCGATATTTCTACAACTGTCAAAGTTGACGGCGTGGAAAGCAGCGCGGACGGCATCGATCTTCGCTCTGGCGGCCTTCTCTACAGCCTGGAAGACGTCCTTCGCTTTAAAACCGTAACAACACCAACAACACCGACAACAACAACCTGATTTACAAGTTTACAACAAGGAGAACTAAAACATGAGTTTGAACTCTGCACTTAACGCTTCGGTTTCCGGTATTCGCGCACAATCTGCTGCCATTGCCGCCGTTTCCGAAAACATCGCCAACTCCCGTACGACCGCTTATAAAAACCGCGATATTTCCTTCCAGGCTCTGGTTGGATCTAACGCTGGCGGATATTCAGCCGGTGGCGTTCTTTACAAAACATCCCAAGCATTAAATCGTCAGGGCCTGATCTCGGCATCCGATTCGACAACCGATATTGCCATCAACGGTAACGGTTTCTTCGTCGTAACGGACGATCCGCAGAACCAGCCTTCCGGTTACACTTATTCACGGAACGGTAATTTCAAAACCGACTCATCCGGCTTTTTGATCAATAACGAAGGCTATTACCTGCTGGGTCAAAGAACGGACGATACAGGCGCTGTTGTTTCAACCAGCCCGAACGATCTGAACTCTCTCGTGCCAATCGACATCAACGCGATCTCCGGTACGGCGCAAGCGTCTCAGAACCTTCGCTTCGATATGAACCTGCCGGCGGATGCGGCGGTCAATGACGCATTCTCCAGCTCCGTCGAAATGTTCGATGCCTTGGGTGTTTCGCATACCATCAATATCAGCTGGGAGAAAACGGCTGCGAATACATGGGAAGCGACTTTCTCTGACCCTGTTCAGACAAGAACGGGTGTGGCATCGGGCGTTCTGGATACTGATCCAGGCACGGCGGGCGCGCAGAAAACCGTTCAAGTCAACTTTAACGGCGATGGATCGGTTGCCTCTTTCGTTCCGGCAGCGCCTAGCTTCGCCGTGACAGGCTTCACGACAGGCGCCAATGACGCAACCGTTGCCCTTGATCTTGGTACACCCGGTCTCGTCGATGGCTTAACCCAGTACTCGTCGAATACGACGACACCGCGTCTTGAGATTTCGCTGATCGATCAGGATGGTGTCCGCTTCGGCCAGCTAAGCTCACTTTCCATCGATGACACAGGTCTCGTAACAGCTTTCTTCGAAAACGGTGTCCGTCTTCCGGTCTTCCAGATCCCGGTCGCGACATTCCCGAACCCGAACGGTTTGACGCAAGTCTCCGGAACGGTTTACGATGAAAACGAGAGAGCCGGTAACTATAACCTTCGTTTGCCAGGACAAGGCAGCGCCGGTAACATCATCGCTTCTTCTTTGGAAGGCTCCACAACGGATACATCCGAAGAATTCAACAAGATGATTGTTGCCCAGCAAGCCTATTCTTCTGCGGCGCAGGTCATCAGCAAAGTGGACGATATGTTCCAGGAACTGATTTCCGCGGTTAGATAATAACTTAGATTAGGTTGAAAGATGGATACCCTGATTAAATTTGTAGATGCGTGGGAAAAGACAGGAAATATTGAGGAAATTCTCTCTCAAAATATTGTCCTTCCCCCATCTGATAATGTTCAGGCCTATCTTTCTACCCTTTCCCAGGCAGAGCAAACGAGGATCCGGAAAGCTTTGAGTGAAGCGACAGTGGCGCTTACGTCACATTCCTCCAGAATGGAAGAAGAAGCTGGATTGCTGAAATCGCAGATCGATCAAAACATCCAGTCCTCGAATGCCTGTCTGGCTTACAATAAAATTCCCAAAAAATAATACCATTCCGAAAGGACCCTAGAATGAGACAGAACGCACATCTTCATTCCCCTTCAGAAGATCACCTGATGAAATTCCTGCAAACGTCGCAGGATCTCTTGAGCCTCGTCCAGCATGAAAATGCCATTCTTTTGAAAGACGGCGTGTTGAGTTTTGAAGCCTATCTGGCGCGCAAAGTCGATTTAATGCAGGGCTTTGAAAAAGAGGCACAGAACTTGCTAAATAAACTATCAGTCGAGAAAAGCGCATCTCCCGATACGCAAGTTGTACTTGTCGGGGAGATTCAGCGGATCAGAGACGCCTTGCATGTTAATTCTGTGCATCAGATTCAAATGCTGCGCAAGAAGGCCATGCAGGAAGCAACCGAATTCAACATGGCGCCAAGTCTTGAAGGCGCGGAGACAGAAAGCTTATGTCACTAGGTTTTGCCCTTGATACGACCCTTCGGGGTTTGATGTCGACCTCAAGCCGTATTTCGCTTGTGTCGCAAAACATCACCAACGCCAACAAACCTGGCTATACCCGTAAAGAAGCGACGGAAAACTATGTCACGACCAATGTCGGAACCGTTCCCGTCAGAACCAATGTCGTCGGATCGACGGATCGCTATCTTACCCTCGGCGTTGTCGGCGATATTGGCGAAAAAGGCTATAGCGAAGCCCTTACCGAACTTCTTGATTATTATGCGGCCCAGCTCGGCACGACCGATGGCAGCACAACCATGTCAGGCTACCTCAACAGCATGTACGGCGCGTTTCAACAGCTTGCCGCCAGCCCTGAAACGCAGGCCAACCAGACCGAAGTTGTCCAGATCGCTGCCAATCTCGCAGATTCGATCCGCAATCTTTCTGAAGATGTTCAGGAACTTCGTCTTCAAGCCGAAATGAAAATCGCCGATCAGGTGACAAGCGTCAACAGCATGCTGGACAGAATTTACAGCATCAATAGCAAAATTATTCCCGGTGAAACCAATAATGCCCAGATCGCGGAATTCGAGGATCAGCGTATGCTGGCTCTCGAAGAACTCGCCGAGATCATGGATATCCAGTATTATTTCACCTCTCAAAACCAGCTGCAGATTTTTACGTCTGCCGGTATGCCGCTCCTGCAATCAGAGCCCAAGCATTTGAGCTATGAGGCAACGACGCAAGTCAATGCGCATTCGACCTTTCAACCGATCACTCTGAACGGCGTCGATATAACCTCGTCACTACGACAAGGCTCTCTGGCCGGAAATATCGCGCTGCGCGATACGATTTTTCCTGAAGAACAGGCAAAACTGGACGAATTCGCAACCGTTTTAAAAGATCAAATGAACGCCTTGCTGAACAAAGGCTCTTCCCTGCCGCCTTTAAACAGTCTGACCGGCACGCTTCGTGGCCTGACTCCGGCGACAGCTTTATCGGCAACCGGTACTTTCCGCGTTGCGGTTGCTAATAACTCGGGCATCTTGCAGAACTATGCCGATATCAACCTTGCAGGCATCACAACTGTTGGCGATTTATTAACAGCCTTGAACGCCATACCGAATGTTAGTGCTTCTCTCGATGTAAACGGTTCACTTACAGTTAGCTCAACCCTCGCCGGCAGCGGTATCGCCCTGAATGAAATGAATTCAAGTGTCGGACCTGATGCAAAAGGCGCCTCTTTCTTTTTCGGATTACAGGATATGTTTACCGGAGACGAAGCTGCGTTCATTGGTGTCAATTCGTCGCTTAGAAACAGCCCTAACTCTCTGGCAACCGGCGCTTTAAGCTCTGGCGTCATTGCACCGGGCGATGCTGTTTTGAACCGAGGTGACGGATCCACCTCTCTTGCAATGGCACAAGTCTTAAAAGAGAATGTTCCATTTGATGCCGCCGGAAATTTCAGTGCGCAAAACAGCACGCTGTCGCGCTACATGGAAGCCATTATTGCCAACGGCGCAACGCGTGCCAGCCTTGCCAAAACGCAATATGAAACATCGAACGCGATCTATAGCGAATCCAAAGAAGCGCTTAATAATAAAACCGGCATCAATATCGACGAAGAAACAGCGAAAATGCTGGAACTGCAAAACCATTACGAAGCATCGGCGCGCATGATTTCGACTATTCGGGACATGTATCAGGCTTTGCTCAACGCCGTAGGATAAAGGAAAATAAAACATGACTCGTATCGCGACATTTCCGGCCACAGAACGCTTAATCGTTGACAATATGCGCCTTCAATCGCAAATGGCCGAAACACAAATCCAGCTTGCAACTGGCTTAAAATCGACCACATACACAGGCATCGCTTCCGACGCGCAGCGTTTGCTGAACGTAGAGCGCAATTACCAGTCTCTGGAAGGCTTCAACACCAATGCGGTCGTTGTCGGCGGCAATATAGATATCGCCTATAATGCGGTGAAATCCATCCTCGATTTGTCCAATAACTTTTTGCAAACATTGACGGCGGCGCAGGGCGGAAATTTTCTCGATCCTAAAGTCGTGCAGGATCAAGGCACCCTTCTCATTAAAGAAGTCGCCGGCCTTTTAAATACGCAATCAGCCGGACGCTACCTGTTTTCAGGCTCGGCCATCGATACCATACCTGTTGATTTAGATGATCCGGCTTTTACGCCACAGACATCACCGTCAACGGCCAATACAAGTTATTATCAAGGTAATAGCGACAAACTCACTTCGCAGCTGTCGGAGACATTATCCATTAATTACAACTTCACGGCCAACGATCCGGCATTTGAACAACTGCTTCGCTCTTTCAATCTGGCCATCAACAACCCGTCAGATACCACCGCTCTTGCTGAATCGACGACACTTATGCGCTCTGCCATTTCCGGCATGGCGAATATTTTTGCGCAGATGAGCACATTTGCGCGTACGGTCGAGAACCAGAGCATGCGCAATGATGAAGATATGACGGTCATGAAGAACGTGATTGCCAATCTAAAAAGCGCCGATCTAGCTGCGACAACCGTGCGCCAGAAAGAACTGGAAACACAGCTTCAGGCGTCTTACGCCTCTTCTGTGACGATCTTAAATCTGAAACTGTCTGATTATATTTAAAACTTACCAGTTTTCTTTCAGCCACATTTTCGCACGCTGAAACAGGCTGCCGGCATCGACATTCGACATGATTTCCGCCGGCATTTCTTCGGTGCGCTCTGTGACGTAATGCATCAGGCCTGCCGTGGTCGCAAAGGCGGGCCCGGCGACAGCATCTGGCAATCCTTGCAATCTCATCGGACGACCAAGTCGCACCTGTTTGTCGAGAACCATTTGTCCAAGCTCGCGCAGGCCTGAAATCTGGCTTGCCCCGCCCGTTAAAACCACACGGCGTCCGGCAACTTGAGCAAGACCCACATCGTTCAGGCGCGACCTGACCATCTCGAAGGTTTCCTCGATGCGCGGCTGGATAATACTGACCAGATAAGATCTCGGCACATGGTTGGGCAATGTGTGTTCGTCTTCGCCGAGCTGCGGCACATCGATCAAATCCTTGTCGTCCGTCATCGTCGCAATCGCGCCACCATAAAGCGTTTTCAAACGCTCCGCCGCCGCAATCGAGGTCGTCAAGCCTTTGGCGATATCGGATGTGACATGCTGACCGCCAACAGGAATGGCATCGGCATAAATCAGCTCACGCCCCTGAAAAACGGCAATCGACGTCGTGCCGCCGCCCATATCGATGACCGTACAACCCAAATCCATTTCATCATCTACGAGCGCCGCAAGTCCCGCCGCATACGGCGACGAACAAAGCGCGGTGATATCGAGATGCGAACTTTCGATACAGCTGGCGATATTGCGAAGCCCGCCCATATTGCCGGTGACGAGATGGACATCCACCTCCAGCATCTGGCCGTAAAGCCCGCGCGGCTCCTTGATTCCTTCATGCCCGTCGATACGAAAAGCGGTCGGAATGCTGTGGATTAACTCAATCGGGTTTGTTTCGTTCTGGCGAACCGCCTGATCCTGTGCCTTGGCCAGCGCCCGCCTGATATCGTTGTCGGTCACGGCTTCACCGAGTACCTGCACGTCAACTCTCATCAAGTGCGACTGCGTATGCACCGCCGGAACGTTGATAATAACTTCACGCAGAGGATAGCCGCGCGTTACCTCCGCCGCCATATGCTCTGCCGCGTGAACGGCTTGACGAATGGAAGATTCCGCCGCATCGAGATCGATCACCGTGCCGGAGCGAATACCCTGACTAGCCTGATGACCGATGCCGATCAGATCGATATTGCCGTTATCGTCTTTTACCTTGGCGATAAAACAGGCAATCTTGCTGGAGCCTATATCCAGCGCGGCAATCAGCGATCCTTTGGGTTGGAGTTTCTTGGCCATCAATGAACTCAGATATTTTTTTCTTTTTTGAATGAAGCTTCATATTTTTGAGCTGCTCCAGGCGCGGTCTGGACGACGATCCTCATCGGATCGCGCAAATCAATCGCCTCCAGATGACGATCCATGATTTGTTCGGATTTTTGTGTTTCGGCGAGACGTTTGATCGCAAGACCTGCATCTTCTTCCGGCAGGCGCAGCGTAATACCGTTTTTCAGACTGATATCCCAGCGACGATTACCAATCCAGCGCGCTATTTCAATGCGTTCTTTTAAGTCAGGCTCGGCATTGATGATACCCATCAGTTCTGGCGCGTTTTGCGGCGCATTTTCGCCGGTGATGACGATCAGGTCTTTAAACTGATCCAGATTTTTATCGGTGAGAATAAAACCTTCGGCATCGACCAACGAAAGCTTTTTGTCTTTTTGATATAACGCGACAGGCTGGCGCTCGTTTAATCTCACATAGATCGTATCGGGCAACCGGCGCTCGACGATAACCGTCTTGACCCACGGCAATTTCGAAAGACGCTCGCGCATTTCGGCTATGTCATAGGCAAAAATCGATTCATCTTTTTCAACGCCCAGCGCGGTTTTCAATTCCTTGCGGCTGGTGTAATGGCGACCGTCTATCATCAACCCGCGGACTTTGAATCCCGCATTGGCCATTTTGTCATGAAAGCCAGTGACGGTTCGCTCTTCCGTACGGTTAAACCATGCGGAATTGGCAATCGCTTTTACGCCATAGCTTATAGCGCCTAGAATGACGACGAAAATTGCGGCGCGTTTCGCATAGAAAATCAGGCGCGCAGTTTTGCCTGCGCGTCGTTTGAGGATGGTGTTGCGGCGTGTGCCGGATCCTGACATGTTGCGGTTTCCACGAGATGGGAACAGAGTTGAATGTAAGACATGCCGCTGAATTCCGCCTGAATGACGGCAACCGATCCAGGCGACAGGCCGGGCATTGTATTGATTTCGAGAAAGTATACCCCATCGCTACCGGCTTTGGAATCATCATATCTGAAATCCGCCCGGGTAATTCCCGAACAGCCCAGAACTTTATATACGGATTCTGCGTATTGCATAGCGATTTTCGCCACAATTTCCGGCACCGGCGCAGGCGTGACCAATTCGGTGCGCTTGTCATTATATTTCGCCTCATAATCGAAAAAACGGCCTGGAAATAAAATTTCGGTGACGGTCAGGGCCTTGCCGTCCAGAACCGTGACATGGATCTCGCGGCCAGGGACATATTTTTCGACCAAGACCTGTTCGCCGAAATGCCATTCCGCCTCGTCGATCGGGCGCTGGTTTTCACCTTCCATGATGATACGCACACCGACACTCGAACCTTCGTTCAATGGCTTGACCACATAAGGGCGCTCCATCACCGTTTCATCGAGAACTTCCTGCTTGCTGGCAAGCTTTCCGATAGAGCAGCGCACACCCACCGACTCCGCCAGTTTTTTGGTCAGGATTTTATCCATACCGATAGCGGACGCGACAACGCCGGAATGCGTATAAGGAATACGGAGCGTTTCTAAAACACCCTGAATAATGCCGTCTTCCCCGCCGCGCCCGTACAAATTATTGAACACTACATCCGGCGCAGGAGTCAAAGCCGCAACCAGCGTCACTAAATCCTGACTGACGTCGATTGTCTTGACGCTATAGCCCGCTTCACTCAGCGCCGCCTCAACTGCCTTACCCTTGTTTAAAGATACTTCGCGTTCGGCTGACCAGCCGCCGACTAAAAGGGCTACAGTTTTGGGGCTTTTTGTCATGGGAAAATCCTGAAAATAAGAAAGGCATACTTGATTTCTCAAGTATGCCTTTTTCAAATCACGGATTAAAGGGAAATGTCAATTCGGGTTTATAGAGTTGCGCCAAGCACCGACAACGGGAGCAGCAAGTGATGTCATGCCTCGGGCACATTCGCTAATCAACATGCGCCCACCTACGAGACCTGCTGGAATAGCCACAGCCATAGCTCCAATAGTCATATATTTTTTAAATTCTTTGCTAAGCTGCATTTTTAAACTCCCTTTTATTTATATTGATATAAATATTTTTTAAGCTTATGTCAAATATTGCAGCGCAAAAAAACAGGCCCATTACGGACCTGCTTCAAGTTTTTTTCTTAGGGGAAAAATCACGAATTCTTGATGTCGGCAATTTGGGTCTTGGTCCAGACTTTTGCCTGCCCGTATAAATCGACGGCAGCGTCAAAGCCATATTTCACGCATTGATGCTGGGCGACATAAATAATGACACCGCCGATTAAAAGCAAAAGCGCGTATCCGGCATCTTGCATGCCCTGCCTGACTTCCATGTAGACCTCCATTTGTCTTTAGACGAGCGGAACTTCTATTAAAATTATCGCAGAATTCAGGGATATTTTCAGTTACATAATGTGACGCAGCGCCACATGAGGATTAACTGAAATACAAAGCCACTTAAGAAAGAAAACTAAAATTGTCATTCCGGCGAAGGCCGGAATCTATATAATGCTGCCTCATCACGCATGGATCCCGTTCTTCAACGGGATGACAGATAAGGAAACTTTGGGTCTTCGGGTCTTCGCGTCAAAAACCCTTAATCCCCAACCGCTTGATCTCCCACCGTAAAGCCAGCCCCGCCTCTTCCAGAACCCGCCGCTTGATTTCTTCGCCCAGATTTTCTAAATCCGCCGCCGTGGCGGTTCCGGTGTTGATCATGAAGTTGCAATGTTTCTCTGACATCTGCGCGCCGCCGATTATAAGGCCGCGCCCGCCGACTTTATCGATTAATTGCCATGTCTTTGTGCCTTCCGGCAATCCCGCCGCTGCCAATTCTTTCGCCGTTGGATTTGCGAAAGTCGAACCGCCTGTTTTCTCCTTCACGGGTTGAGAAGTTTCGCGCTTCTCTTTGATTTCTTTCATTCTCTCTGTAATGCGAGACGCATCGTCTTCATTTCCCTGAAAGACCGCGCTGGTAAAAATATAATCTTCCGGCACATCGATATGACGATAACTCATGCCCATATCGGACACGGATAATTTATGTAAGACACCTTTTCGATCCACAGCGTTTGCGAATTTTAAAACGTCTTTGGTTTCAGAAAGATAGGCCCCGCCATTCATGCGCAGCGCACCACCGATCGTTCCCGGAATACCGGAGAGAAATTCAAGTTTCCCGACATTATTCTCGGCAGCAAAATTCGCGACATTGATATCGAGCGTCGCCGCCCCTGCCTGAATTTGAAAATCATCCAGTTTTTCAACTTGGGCAAACTCACGGCCCAAGCGGATCACCACACCCGGTATCCCGCCATCGCGCACAATTGTATTGGACATGACACCCAGTACCGTCACCGGAATCTCCGCCGGACATTTACTCAAAAACTTCTGCAAATCTTCCAGATCGGCAGGCTTGAACAATATTTCCGCCGTTCCGCCACAACGAAACCAGCCGACTTGGCCTAATGCTGCATTCTCGGAATATCGGCCACGGACCGCAGGTAATTCTGTTTGTTTTAATTGATACTTCATAGAAGAACCTTGCCACGAAGGCACGAAGGTACGAAGAAAAATTTAAAAAGAAAAACTTCGCGTCTTCGTGTCTTCGTGGCCATAAAATTTAAGCTGTCTTTCTTTGACCGAAACATTCTTCCAATTGAGCAGGCAATGCGTTCGCCCAAGCCGTGATATTTCCGGCGCCGAGACAAATCACGAAATCGCCCGGCTTGGCCGTATCGCAGACAATGCCCGCAAGATCTGACGGATCATTAAGCGCCTTTACGTCTTTATGTCCATGGCGGGAAATACCCTGCACCAAATCATCCTTGGACGCGCCTTCTATAGGCTGCTCTCCGGCTGCATAAATATCGGCGACCAGAACGGAATCTGCATCGTTGAAACAGGTGCAAAAATCCTCGAACAACGACTTCAATCTTGAATAGCGGTGCGGCTGGACGACCGCTATCAAGCGTCCGCCTGTATTCTCAACCGCCTGACGTCCTGCTTTTAGCACAGCCGCAATCTCGACAGGGTGATGACCGTAATCATCGACGACCGTAATCCCGTTGACGATGCCGGTGCGGGTAAATCTTCGTTTGACGCCGGTGAAATTAGATAAAGCGCTGCGCATTTGCTCCGGCGTCACTTTCAATTCATAGCCGACAGCAATGGCCGCCAATGAATTCGATACGTTGTGTTGCCCCAGCATTGGCAGAAAAATATCTTTTATTTCAATATCTTTGTCACCCGTAATGCGCTCTGACACGATCACATCGAAATGATACCCCAGAGTCGTCGCGTTTAAATTCACCGCGCGGATATCGGCCTGCGGATTGAAACCATAGGTTACGATCCGGCGGTTCGACAATTCAGGAATAAGCCCCTGCACCACCGGATGATCCGTGCATAAAACACCAAAGCCGTAAAATGGGATATTCTCGATAAACGTAAAAAATCCTTCACGCACTTTTTCAAATGAACCGTAATGATCCAGATGTTCGGCATCGATATTGGTGACAATGGCGACCGTCGCCGGAAGACGCGTAAAGGATCCATCGCTCTCGTCCGCCTCCACGACCATCCAGTCGCCTTTACCAAGGCGCGTGTTCGTGCCATACGCGTTGACAATGCCGCCATTAATGACGGTCGGATCGATATCGCCCGCTTCCAGCATCGCGCCGACAAGAGACGTCGTTGTTGTTTTTCCATGCGTACCGCCAACAGCGACGGTCCACTTCAATCGCATTAATTCACCAAGCATTTCTGCTCTTGATACGATCGGGATTTTTAATTCCCGTGCGCGGTCCAGCTCCGGATTTCCATCCTTGATAGCCGAGGACACGATGACCGCGCCCGCCAATTTACCCTCCGGTGTTTCCAGATTTTCTGCGCCATGCCCGATATTCACGCGAATGCTATTTTTGCGCAGCCGGGCCACGTTATAATTATCGGCCTGATCGGACCCCTGCACGTCATAGCCAAGAGTTTTTAGAATTTCGGCAATGCCTGACATGCCAATGCCGCCGATGCCGATAAAGTGAAGAGTGCCAATATGGGGAGGGATATGTTTCATGAGCCGGACTTTACCGAAAACTATCCATTGACATAACAGGAAAATAGTCCTATATTAAGATGTCCGCTTTTATCATGAAAAAGCACGCCGTTTTTCGGCCATCCCCAAGGCGCACGGCGGGGATATCAATCTATTTTTAAAAAAACAGGCATCACATAGAGAACATGAAGAAGCGACGAGCAAACTTAGAGATATTAGGCTAAGTTATTGTTTTATGGTGGCCACAACCTGATCGGCCAGCTTGCCTGCTGCATCCGGCTGACCGAGGCTTCTTGCATAAGCTGCAGCCTCCGGCAGTTTTTCCGGTACGATCTTTCTCAAGATTTGGTAAAGCGAATCCGGCGTCAGGTTCTTTTCTTCCATGATCCAGCCGCCGCCAACTTCTGCCACATGCTGGGCGTTATGAAGCTGCTGCTGGTCTTTATGCCAAGGATAGGGAATGTAAACCGCCGGACGTCCGGCGCAGGTCGTTTCCGCAACCGTGCTTGCTCCAGCGCGGCAAATCATCAGATGAGCTATTTCGATACGCTCGGGAATATTATCAAAAAATGTTTTTATTTCAGCGTCTAAGCCGGCAGCGCTATAAGCTTTAGCGACCTTTGCAACATCGTTTTCCCGCGCCTGATGAACGATCTTCAGCTTTACTTTAATATCGCCTGCAAGTTTGATGATCGAATGGGGAATTATCTCGGCAAAGGATGTCGCGCCCAGTGAGCCGCCAAAAATCAGAACATTCAATTCATCTCCAATCTCTGGAAATTCCTTGTCACGAAGCGCGATAATATCGGCTCGCACCGGATTGCCTGTGACAATTGTTTTTTTTCTTTCGTTCTTAAACGGAAAGGACAGCGCAATAATCTTCGCCATCGGCGCAAGGAGTTTGAGCGCCAGCCCCAGAACCGCGTTCTGTTCATGCAGGATTGTCGGGATAAATCTATGCTGAGCGGCGAACATCGGCGGCGCGCAAGGATAACCGCCGAAACCCACTGCGACGGAAGGATCCAATCTTGAAATTAGACGATGGGCCTGAAAATAACCGTTGATCAAAGATATGGCGAAATTAATCTTGCCACGCAAACCGGCGCGATAAGGACCGGCGGAAATAATGTGGACATTTTCCATACCCTCCAGATATTTCATGCCTCTTGTATCCGTGGCAAAGGCAACGCGATAGCCGCGCGCCAAAAGCTCCTCGGCCAAAGCCCTCGCTGGAAAAACATGACCGCCAGTGCCGCCGGCGCAAAGCAGGATCAGCTTTTCGCTCATACCGTTCCTTTTCTAATCGAATGAGAGAAACCGCCTTTTGAAATTGAGGACCGCGCCTGTCGCCTTGTCAGGCCAAGAACAACGCCCATAGCCAATCCCATCGAGAGCGTCGAGGAACCGCCATAGCTGATAAATGGCAATGTCATCCCTTTCGTCGGTAAAAGATGTAAAGCCGAGCCCATATGAACAAGCGCCTGAAGGCCGAACATGGACAAGATTCCGCCGACCGCCAGCACGACGAACATGTCATTGCTTTCCATCAATCGGTTGAACCCGCGCAGGAGGATATAGGCATAGAGCGCAACGATCACGAGCGTGAATAAAAGCCCAAGTTCCTCACCGGCGACCGAGAAGATGAAATCGGCGTGAGCATCGGGAATGGTGTTCTTCACCGTTCCCTGCCCCGGGCCTTGACCGAAGAAACCACCATTAGCAAATGCCTCGAGCGATTTATCGACCTGATATGTATCGCCGCTATCAGGATTCATAAAGCGGTCGATCCGGCTTCGGACGTGATGAAGACCGAAATAAGCGGCAAAAATACCGCCGACACCGACACCTGCAAAAATTGTCAGATAGCGGAACGGAAATCCGGCAAGAAATATCTGCGCCGCGAACATACAGGTTAAAACGACCGTCATGCCGAAATCCGGCTGCAGAATGAGCAAAATAACGATCATGAAATAAAGAACGGCAGAATATATATATCCTTTGAAACACGGGTCCGATTTCTGGTGCGCAATCAACCAGCCAGCCACGATGGCGAAAGCCGGTTTTACAAGCTCGGATGGCTGTAAGGAAAAACCGGGCAGCGAAATCCATCGCTGCGCCCCTTTGATCTCGTTCCCGCTGAATAGAACGACAATCATAAGAAACATCATAAGCGCCAATACCAGCGTGCCAATGCGGCGAATTGTTTTATGATCCATAACCGAGACAACGAGCATCATCACCAGTGCCGGAACCACCACCATGATATGACGAATGATAAAATGCGCATGGTCTACACCAATGCGGTTGGCGACTGGCGGCGACGCCGTCGTGACCAGCGCGACGCCGAAAACAGCCAATATGATAATGCAGGCCATCAACCCACGATCGACCGTCCACCACCAGCTGGCAATGGCAGAACGATCAGTACGGGCGAAGAGATTTGGTTTCATGCCTTATTTATTCTTCCGGCAGATTTTCAACGAGCTGCGTAAAGACATCGCCGCGATGTTCGAAAGATGTAAACTGGTCCCATGAGGCGCAGGCTGGAGACAATAACACGGTTCCCGGCTCGCCCGGCATACCGCGATTTCCTTGCGCGATTTTATGCGCTTCTCTCACTGCAACATCCAGCGTACCGCAAATCGTATAAGGAACGTCAGATATCTTCAGCCACTTGGCGAATTCATCTGCCGCTTCACCGATAAGGAAAGCATGTGTAATGCGCTCCATGTAATTCTCAAGACCGTGTAAGCCGCCTTCTTTGGGCTGGCCACCGGCGATCCAATATATGTTCTTCGTACATGCGAGGGCATGGGAAACGGCTTCGGCGTTTGTTGCCTTGCTGTCATTCACATAGGAAATGCCGTTGATGGTTCTAACCAGATGTTGCCGATGCGGCAGGCCTTGAAAGCTGCCCATGCTGGCGGCAATCTTCTCCGGCTCGTAACCGTATACATGACGAATGAGCGCATAGGCGCAAGCCGCATTCTCATGATTGTGACGCCCTTTCAAGGACGGCATCAACGAAAGATCCATGACCTGTATTTCACCGTCATAAAGTTTTCCACTTTCGACATAGACGCTTGCCTTGTCTTGGGTTGAAACAGAAATGACATTCCAATTACCTTCGGCTTTCAACCGCTCGGCAATGCGCTTGGTAATATCGCCGTCGATAGCGATAACCGCCACAGGCTTGTGCGGAGCCGCCTGAACGCTGGCAAAGATATTTTCCTTTGCCTTGATATAGGCTTCCATATTGCCATGGCGTGCCAGATGATCGGGCGTGATATTCAGCAATATCGCGCCGGCAGGCTTCAACGATGGCGTCAGTTCAAGCTGGTAAGATGATAATTCAAGGATATAGCTTCCGTTATCTTCTATCTTATCCAATTCTAAAACGGGCTTGCCGATATTGCCGCCCATTTGAACCGGACGAAATTGTGAAAGCGTATGCGCTAGTAATGCCGTCGTCGTCGACTTTCCGTTGGTGCCGGTAATCGCCAAAACATCATTACTTACACTTTGCGAGAATAATTCGATATCGCAAAACAGCGGAATACCTAACTCTTTCGCTTTTATCGCCAGCAGATGCGCATTTGCTCCGTAATGAGCAATACCCGGCGACCATAAAAGAAACTCAGGCTTGAATATTTCAAGCTCGAGGATTTCAAATCCCTGGGTTTTAGCCATCTCGCGTTTTAGAAGACTATCGTCCCAGACGGCGACTTGCGCGCCGCTTTCACGCAAAGCATGCATCGATGTCTCGCCGGTCTTTCCCAGACCTACAATTCCGATGCGTCTGCCGCGAAAGGCGGATAAATCGATCATCTGAGTTTCAATGTTGAAAGGCCGAGAAGCGCCAATACGACGGCAATGATCCAGAAGCGGATGACGACCGTTGGTTCCGACCAGCCTATTTTTTCAAAATGGTGGTGGATTGGCGCCATGCGAAATACACGTTTGCCGGTCAGCTTAAATGATGCCACCTGAATAATAACCGATAGCGTTTCCATGACGAACAATCCGCCGATGATAAAAAGCACCAGTTCATGCTTGACGATAACCGCCATCGTGCCAAGAAGTCCGCCCATGGCCAGCGAGCCAGTATCTCCCATAAAGATCATCGCCGGCGGTGCATTGAACCAGAGGAAACCCATCGCGCCGCCAACCAAGGCCCCGCAAATAATCATCAGCTCCGCCGTGCCTGGCACATAAGCGATTTGAAGATAGGTGGAGAAATCCTCGCGCCCGACCAGGTAAGCGATCAAACCGAAAGAGGCTGCTGCAATCGCGACAGGAACAATGGCGAGGCCATCAAGACCGTCTGTTAAATTCACGGCATTGGAAGAACCGATCATAACAAGAATCGCCCAGATATAGAAAAAGACGCCGAGCGGAATAAAGAAGTTTTTAAAGAATGGAATGGCGACACTTGTCGAAATATTCGCTGGCAGGAAATAGACGATACCCATCGTTGCAACTGCCGCGATGACTGTTTGAACGACGAGTTTCAATTTACCTGACAATCCTTTAGGATCTTTTTTGGTGAGCTTTAAATAATCGTCACCGAACCCAATCAACCCGAACCCGACCATAACAAGGAGAGAAATCCAGATAAACGGATTGGTCAGATCTGCCCAAAGCAGCGTGCTGACCGTTACGCTGATTAAAATCATCAGCCCGCCCATGGTCGGCGTTCCTGCTTTTTTCAAATGCGTTTCCGGCCCATCGTTCCTGATTGGCTGACCCGATCCTTGGATCGATTTCAGCCACCTGATCATGCGCGGACCAATAACAAAAGAAAGTATAAGAGCGGTCAAAATTGCCGCGCCGGTCCGGAACGTGATATAGCGAAACAGATTGAAGAAAATATAATCGTCACCTAAAGGCGACAGCAGATTATAAAGCACTGTTTTTTCCTTCTGCCGAATTGGCAATTTTCTTTTTGGCTGGAAGAGCACGCAAAGCTTCGACCACGACATTCATCTTACTGCCAAGCGATCCCTTTACCATGACGACATCACCCGGAACAAGCACATCCGGCACAATTTGACCTAATTCCATGCTGTTTTCCGCATGAAACTTTCCATTATCGTTCGGGAGTGCATCATGAAGATTTTTCATGAGCTTGCCGCATGTATAAACGAGGTCAATATTGGCGGCCTTGAGTGGCAAGGCTAAATCCGCATGAGCTTTCGGACCATCAGCCCCTAATTCTAGCATATCACCAAGAATGGCAATGCGACGACCGCCGCGACCCGGATCAATCAGGGCCAAAACTTTAAAGGCTGCCTGCATGGCGACCGGAGACGCATTATAACTTTCATCGATCAATGTCACCGGGTTGGATGCATCGCCGATATCTAGCAATTCGCGTTTGCCGCGGCCCGTAGGCGGTTCGATTTGCTCCAAGGCTTTTGCCGCTTTCACGATATCCTGACCGGATAATTTAATCGCGAGGAGTACAGCCAGAGAATTCATAGCGATATGGTGTCCGGCATCTTTCAATATGTAGGTAATTTCCTGATCCAGTATACGCGCTTTCACCCGCACGCCATTTGACGCAACGAGGCAATCCAGTAATTGTGCATCCGCTTGATCGCCTTCACCAAAAGTCACGACTTTGATGTCATGTTTTTGCGCTTCCGTTTTCAGCAGATCATATTGATCGTTATCCTGATTAAGAATAGCGATGCCGCCTTTTTCGATACCGGCTAAAATTTCTGCCTTCGCCTTAGCGATGCCTGTAATTCCTTCCGCGAAATTGCCGACATGCACAGGTGCGACCGTGGTGATAATTGCGATATGCGGACGGGCGGCTTTTGTCAGCGGCGTAATTTCTCCTGGGTTATTCATTCCCATTTCGAAAATACCGAAATCGCTACCGGCATACATTCTGGCGAGCGATAACGGAACGCCCCAGTGATTGTTGAAACTTTTGACGCTCCATGACGTTTCGCCAAATTGAGAGAAAGCGCGGCCCAGCATTTCTTTTGTGCCTGTTTTACCGACGCTGCCGGTAATACCGATGATGCGCGCGGCAGAACGGTTGCGCGACGCTGCGCCTAAATCTTGTAATGCTTTGAATGTATCTTCGACGATCAGAAGCTTGTCCGCATCAACGCCTTCTATGGACCTGGAAACAATGGCCGCCGCCGCACCTTTTTCGATGGCCGCTTTGACATGAAGATGGCCATCGCTGTTATCGCCCTGAAGCGCGATAAAAAGATCGCCTGTCTCGAGGCTGCGCGTATCTATCGACACGCCTGTAGCGAACCATTCGCCTGCTGCGCTGCCGCTGGTTGCTTTTGCCGCTTCGGAACTCGTCCATAGCGTATGTGAAGGTGCTTTTTGTAATGTGCTTGTCATGTTCTTAAAGGTTCTTTCTTGGTTACTTACGATGTCTCCATCGCTAAATGTGCTTCATGTACGTCGTCGAAGGGCTCTACATGGTCGCCGACAATCTGGCCATGTTCATGGCCTTTGCCGGCAATCACCAGAACGTCTCCTGATTTGCAAAACTTGATCGCAGTTTCGATAGCCTGACGGCGGTCTGCGATTTCGGTTGCCTGTGGTGCGCCTTGCTTGATCTCGGCACGAATTTGGGCCGCGTTCTCATTGCGCGGATTATCGTCTGTAATGATATTGATATCGGCCAGTTGCGCAGCGATTTTACCCATGACGGGACGTTTCGCTTTATCACGGTTACCGCCGCAGCCGAAAACGCAGACCAGCATTTTTTGCGTATGCGGGCGCAGCGCTTTTAAAACATTCTCCAGCGCGTCTGGCGTATGAGCGTAATCGACATAGACGGCTGCGCCTTGCTTATGGCCGGGCACGAATTCAAGACGTCCCGGCACGCCTGTCAGCTTCGGCAGAATATCGATAACTTCCTGCAAGCGCTTCTGGCAGCGGGCCAGCACAAGCCCTGCCGCGCAAAGCATATTCATCACCTGGAACTCACCGACAAGCGGTAACGTAAATTCTATTTCCTGCCCAAAAATTTCCAGCACCAGATGCTGGCCCGTCGGCTGAGCTTTGCGAGAAATAAGGCGAAGCTCCTTACCCTTATAACCATAGGACCAATAGGTAATACCTCGCTCTTGGCAAATCTTTTTGATGTTCTCACTTTCAAGACTGTCGGCATTGACGACGGCCACGCCATTGTCTTTTAAAAGACCGTCGAACAGGCGGCGTTTGCTGGACGCATAATTCTCCATCGAACCGTGATAATCGAGATGATCATGCGTGACATTTGTAAAACCCGCCGCCGATACGTTCATGCCGTCAAGCCTGTGTTGATCGAGACCATGGCTCGACGCTTCAATCGCCAGATGGTCGATGCCGGATGCTGCCAGATCGGCAAGCTGTGCATGAAGGCGTACCGGATCGGGCGTCGTCATAGAACCTGATTGCTCCGCCGACTGCACTGTTATTCCACCTTGCAAGCCGAGCGTTCCAAGAGACGCCGCGCGATAGCCGAGATGTTCCCAGATCTGTCGTGTGAAACTCACCGTTGATGTTTTACCGTTAGTCCCGGTAACGGCAATAATCGTTTCCGGCTGGACACCATAAAATCTGGCCGCCGCCTTTGCCAGTGCAAGACGCGGATTTTCTTCCTCGACCCAGACGATTTCATCGACGCCTTCCATGCATAAAGGCTGCTGCGTTCCCTTTGGTACCAATATCGCCTTCGCACCATGACGGATAGCGTCTTCGATATATTCGCGGCCATCCATATTGGAGCCCGCCAAAGCGACGAACAGGAAACCGCGGCGCACCGAGCGGCTATCGCTGCTGATGCCGGAAATTTCTATTTCCGGTAAATCACTACGGTCCATGATGTCCGATAAAATTTTCATCAATGCTCCGCCACTTTGTCATGCAGGAACGGGCGCAGCGGCTCTGCCAGATCAGGCGCCTCCATATCCTTTTTCATGTTCAGGATAGGACCGATGGATGAAATTACGCGTGCCGCTGCCGGAGCAGCAACCCATCCTGCCGTCGCATAGCCATAGCTGCTTTTATTGCCATGCGGCTCATCGACAATAATTAAGACGGCATATTTGGGATCGTTGATCGGAAACACGCCGATGAAAGACGACATGCGGCGATCCTTGGCATAGCGTCCGTTGAAATTCTTATCGGAGGTCCCCGTTTTACCGCCGACCATATAGCCTTTGACGTCGGCTTTCCTGGCTGTCCCGTCACTTACGACAAGACGCAAGAGCTGACGCATTTTGAGCGACGTTTCTTTCGAGATAATCCGGATCTCGGATTTCTTCATATCCTTATCGTCTTTTTTGATGATCGTCGGCTTAATCAGGTAACCGCCATTGGCAATCGAGCTGACGCCACTTATCAGCTGTAATGGAGATACTGCGATCCCGTGGCCGTAAGAAGCCGTCAGCGTATTGATTTCACGCCACGGGTTGGGAATGATCGGCTTGCCAAGCTCGTCTATTTCAAAATCTGCTTTTTCCATGAAACCGAGATCGCGGTACAGATTCTTCATCCCTGCCGTGCCGACTTCTTCCGCCATTAGGGCCGTTCCAATATTAGACGACACCATGAAAGTTTCGGGTAAGGTCAAAGCGCGTTTTTCAGGATGATAATCGCTGATCGTAAAGCGTCCGCGTTTAAGCGGGCGCGTCGCGTCAAAAGTTTTTGACATCGTGATATGGTCTTTTTCCAAAACCGCCGCCGCCGTAAACACTTTGAATGTCGAACCAAGCTCATAAACTCCCAAAGTTGCACGGTTGAATCTTTTGCTATCCGAGATATCGACTTTCGTTTCATGCGGATCGAAATCAGGTAAAGAAACGCTCGCCAGCACTTCGCCGGTATTTACATCCATAATGATGCCTGCTCCGCCGATTGCGGTAAATTCGGTAATCGCCTTTTGCAATTCGCGCTTCATGATATGTTGCAAGCGAATATCCATCGTCAGTTTCAGCGGATCGGAACTGCCGGTCAACAGCTTGTTAAAACTATGCTCGATACCGGCAATGCCCTTGCCATCCGTATCGGTATAGCCGACGATATGCGACGTCATCTTGCCTTGCGGATAGACGCGGCGGTAATCATATTCGAAAGCCAGCCCCGGCTCGCCAATCTCCAGAATGCGGCGCTGTTCGCTCGGTGTCAGGTTTCGGCGTATCCATACAAAGCGTTTTTCGCCCTGAACTTTTTTTAACAAATCGCCATAGCGCATTTCGGGAAAAATATTGCTTAGCGCCTTCGCGGCAGCGACCGGATCGGTGATGCGTTTTTGATCTGCATAAAGGGACGCGGTTTTTAGAGACGCGGCCAGCATGACGCCATTGCGGTCAACGATATCGCCGCGGCGCTTCTGCTTTACATCCTTCGCCGTTTCATGCGTTTCGGTTTCACCGCGATTGGAAAAATACCCTTGAATGATTGTTGCGTCCAAAAGACGCGCAGCAATCAGGATATAGACCCCCATAAACAGAGCCACGATTAAAACGATGCGTCCGCGCGCCTGATCGAGCGAAGAAGATTTCTCTCCGGCAATGCGCATCGATAATTTTCCGAACGGGGATTTGCGGCTCATTGTCCGGCCCCTCCCGCATCGTTCAAGACTTTTTCAAAATCGCTTTCCTGTGAACCTTTTCCTTGCGCGATATCCGGCGGGCTTAATTTTACCGGCGCTTTGGCAACTGGCTTGGCAGGCGTGGCTGTCGATACTTCAAGAGGCTTTTCCTCTTGCGGCAACATGCTCGGCTCTTCCGGCTCGGGAATAGCGCTGATCGACTGGATCATCGTATCGGCCGATACCGGCGCCATGTTCAGATATCTGGTCGATAACTCTTCGAGGCGCTCAGGACGATTCAGATAATCCCATTCCGCCTTTAAAACACGAATAGATTCTTCTTCCTGCATATTGGCCTGCATCAACTGGCGCTGTTCGCGCTCGACCTGCTGAACTTGCTGCGATACCCAGAACAATGCAGCACCCGATAATAGCGCCAATAACAAAGCCGTCAAAGATGTCAGGCGGATCACATATTTCATGCGACCACCTCACTATAAATTCTTTGGGCCGCTCTTAACTTGGCAGAACGGGAACGCGGGTTTTGGGAGATTTCAGAATCAGTCGGGATAAGGGCTTTTTTCGTCAGGATGGAGAAAGCGGGTTTCTCGGACGAAGCTGTGGCAGGGAGATAACGGGAGGGAGCAGCGGCTTGCTTGCCGTGCTTGATGAGAAAGTTCTTTACAATGCGGTCTTCAAGAGAATGGAACGTCACGACGACAAGACGACCGCCATCTTTGAGAATATCGAGCGTTGAGTCGAGAAGAGCTTCCACCTCACCCAACTCGTCATTTACTTTCAGGCGAAGGGCCTGAAACGTGCGTGTTGCAGGATCAATTCTGACTTTCGGTGATACATGAACCACCGAGCGCACGATATTGGCCAGCTCGGATGTAGTTTCGATCTTCTTCTCGGCGCGCGCTTTGATAATCGCAGCCGCGACGCGGCGCGATGCCTTTTCTTCGCCATATTGGTAGATGACATTGGCAAGATCTTCTTCGCTCAATGTATTGACAAGATCGGCAGCTGTTTCGCCGCTGGAGCGGTCCATGCGCATATCGAGCGGCCCATCGAAACGGAAGGAAAATCCGCGCTCTTGCCTATCGATCTGCATGGACGATACGCCAAGATCAAGAATTACCGCATCGACTTTATCAATGCCGAGATCTTGCAGGCAGGATTTAGCATTGGCAAAATTGGAATGAACTATTTTCAACCGCTCGCCATATTTTTCTTTCCAGCTGGACGCCATTTCAATGGCAGATTCATCGCGGTCGATACCGATGACCGTGCAATCGGCGCTGTCCAGAATGGCACGGGAATAACCGCCCGCCCCGAACGTGCCGTCGACATAAATCTCACCAGCTTTTGGCGCGAGGGTTTGCAACACTTCATTCAGCATCACCGGAATATGCGGCGCATCCGTCATGCTGATGCTCCCGGTCTTGGCAAGGTCAAACCTTCCCGGGCGACATTGGCGCGGGCCGCTTCACGGCGTTTTTCAAATTTATCGGACGACCACACTTGAAATTTCTTTCCAAGGCCGACGAAAGTGACAGCTTCTTCGATTTTCGCATGCGCCATTAAATGGGCAGGAATGGAAATACGCCCTTCGCTATCGAACGGACATTGAACAGCTTCTGCAAAAATGGAGGTGGCAAGATCATCCTGTGCGCTTGAGAACATCTCGAAATGATCGAGGCGCTCGGAAAGTTCTTCCATGCTGGCATAATCGAACCCCTCCAGACAGTCATGTCCGGTTGCCCGAAACAGGACAATACCCTGAAAACCCTGCCCGATTAAGGCTGAACGAAACGGAGCCGGAACCGATACACGGCCCTTCTTGTCCATTTTATTCACATAAGTAGATAAAAACAGCGCCATGCCGTCCTTCTCTGGTGGGTTTTTGAAAGATATCACAAATCCGTGGGAACAGGGTGATATTTAATGGGATAGCATGGGTTTTTATGGGCTGCAAACCCTTAGGCCTGCAAATGCTTAATTAGGCGGGGATAGAATTGGGGATAAATCGGGGGAGAGCGAATTTGTTGACATAATCAATGTTTCCTCTTAGAACACTTGACTATGAGTTCCATCTATAAAAGTTTTGATTTTAGCCATGTGGGCATTCTCGCAGGCGACGACACCGTCCTCGGCTTTATCCGCGACCAATCCCATGTCACGCGTACTGTCGCGATATCCCTGACCGCCGGCCTTACCGGACAGCGCCACAAGAATAAACTATCTTCCTTGCGCGAAAACTTAAGCCAAACAGAAGTCCCGAGCCTTCAAGCATGGCATAAAAAATTGCTTAGCCAATTCAAAGCCTCTGCGGCCATAGCTGGGCCGACGCATATGACCGCCAAAATTGAAACGCCTGAATATATCCCGCAAACCGTCGAAATGGTTTTAAATGGCACCACTCAAAGTCACATCATATTCGATTGTCGCAACAAGGAATCTTTCTATTCTATGTGCCGCTATCTTGAGATTGATGAAAAAACGATGTTCGCCCTTGCCGAACTTGAAGCCCTAAAGCCTCAAGGCAAAACCATCCATCAAACCAAGCCCGCAGGCGATGCTCATCTTTTAATGAGATGGCTGTCGCGCAATGAGGATTCATTGGGTGCTGATATTTTGGACAAGGTTCAACATTCGGTTAAATTTAGGTTGCCTGAGCTTGATACATACAAGGATTATCTGGCAGCAATATTTGAATCTGATATGAACTCGCTTGGAAAAATGCGTGACCGCGCCCTGAAAAAGCGTTGGTTCGGCACGACTTATCAAGACATACAAAATATCGGCACAAAGCTTGTCGTGTCTATGGGGTTTTCTCCTGATGAAATGTTGCAGGCACAAAAGGAAATAATTGCCCGCAAGGGTAAAAAACCTTCAATCGAGTCTATCCCGGGCATTGATGGCCTGACCCAGTTAATCGGCCTGGAACAAGTAGAAAAACATACAAGGTCGACATGGGAAAACCATATGGGCCTTCCTCTTGAGGCCATACAATTTCCTCACCCTGTTACTCATGTTGGGGCTGGGAAAAACCGCAATATGGTTCTTGGTCTTCGCATGCGGATGGGTATCTACGATTTACCTTATAAGACCTGTCTTTTTGAAATGGATGTCATTAACTGGGATGAAAAGAAACGGCGCTTATTCGTTCTCGCCGAGCAAATGGACAAAGGCCATATAGTCTTTAAACCTGTTTTTGAAGGCTTGGACGTCCATGGTTATGTGCCTTATAATCACTGCCACTTAAACTATGATCACCACGGTTCTTTTTCATGGAATGTCACTCACTGGAAAACAGGAGACAAGATCGAGCAGCAGGATCCAGACGGCCTTGATTATAATGAAGTCACCGTTGCAATTATCTCATCGCTTAATTCAATTAGCCGAATGAACGAACCCGGGTTTGAGCGTAAAACCGTTATCCCAACCGGCGGACAAGTGCTGAAAAATTTACGGCATCACTCCACCTATTTTGAATATCAGGTAATCGATCAATATCCTGAGTTATATCGCGCCTATTCTGTCGGGACGGCATCGAAAAAAGGTGGCGAATCAAGAGGAGGTTATGTCCGCCATCTGGTTCGCGGCCACCCGCGCCGATTGACACATGAAGACGGCAGCATGGATCTGATTATCGTCAGCCCGCATGCGCGCGGCGATGCCAGCAAAGGCTTTAAGATGAAAAGTTACGATTTGAGCAAACCTTAAAGCTTGAAATTTCATACAAACCGCTTCATGCTTTTGAGGTTCGGCTTCATCGTGAAAAGCCACGCCGTTTTTCGGCTATCCCCAAGGAGAAGCCGGAGGGGACAAAATCTCACCTTTCTGATGGTCTCAAAAACGACGAGCAAACTGAGAGACTAACCTTAAGTCATTGAAATATTACCCGCTGTCATTGCGAGGAGCGGCAGCAACGAAGCAATCCTCTGGATCGCCGCTCTCATTCCATTCGCTCACATGAAGGAAGGACAGATAAAATCTGAAAAAAATGAGAACGAAGTAGGAGACTATATTAAGCCCCTGAAAATAAAATCATATTAGCTTTATAAAATTTGCCAGTCGGTCTGTAAGCCGGATTCTGTATCCTAGAAATCTTGAGATCTCAACGGATGACGACCATTCATCTAGGAGAAGAGTTACCCCTTCCCTCGAGCAACCAACCCGCCTACGCTCTTCGAGTTTCGGCGGGCAAGCCCGCCTGACCAGAAGAAAATTGGAAACGTATAAACATAGGCCTATTTGGTCTTGCTTCCGGTGAGGTTTGCCGTGCCTGTTCATTTCTGAACGAGCGGTGCGCTCTTACCGCACCATTTCACCCTTACCTTCCAGTCTCGCCGTGAGGCTCGATTATTGGAGGGCGGTATCTTTCTGTTGCACTATCTGTCGGATCGCCTTTCAAAAAGGCTCGCCGCCCGGGCGTTACCCGGCACCGTGTTTCCGTGAAGTCCGGACTTTCCTCGTCTGATTTGCATCAGCCGCGGCCGTCCGACCGACTGGCAAGGCGCAATAGACGGTATTATTTAGGGGAAGTCAAATCCTTCTGCTCGATCAGGGAATTGATCGCCGCATAGAGTTTTTGTTCGTCAATCTCGTGGCCAAAACTCTCCGGCAGATAATGGCGGCTGAATTCCTGCACCATCAGGTCGAAATCATCCGTGTAATCATAGCCCCATTGTTTAAGCGCGGAGAATAATTCAACCGGCGTGTCGATCTCGCCCGAACTATGCGACAATCTGGGCATCAAGCCGATGCCCGCTTCGCTGAGTGCCTGCCAAGGGAAATGCTCACCTGGATCGACTTTCCGCCCCGGCGCTATATCGGAATGACCGAGTATATTATGATCGGCAATATTCCAGCGGCTGCGAATATCGCGGATCAATTTAATCAAAGCCTCAATCTGAACTGCTTCAAAATCGGGCAAGTTATTCTCATGCCCGCCATTGACGACCTCGATTCCGATCGAGGCAGAGTTGATATCATTAATGCCGTTCCAGCTCGATTTCCCTGCATGCCATGAGCGCATGCTCTCTTCGACATAAGAGGTAATCGTGCCATCGATATCAACCATATAATGCGGCGACACCATATCGGGCGTCATATAAATCGCATCGGCTTCTTCGGCGCTTTTCGTGCCTGTATAGTGCAGGATCAGCATCGACGGTTTTATACCGTCTTTGCGCTCGTTTTGATTGGGCGATTGTTTTTTAATGATGTTCATTTCAGTCCTCGGATAAGAACTAAACCCAGGCCCCAGAAAAGCAAGATCGTCACTATACCAGCATTCTGGGTCTGAAAAATATCAGTCGCCAAAGCATAACAAAATGGCCCGAGAAACGCTGCAGCCCTGCCCGTCAGCGCATAAAGCCCGTAATTTTCGGTGATGATATTCTCATTCGATAGCCGCGAAACGATCGTGCGGCTGGCTGATTGGACTGGCCCAACAAACAGACCTAACGATAAAGCGCTGGCGAAAAACATAAGCTTACTATCGGATATCAGAATGCATAATCCCGTAACCAATAACCCGATCAGGCTTATTCTCACGATGCGGAACGAGCCGAAACGGTCCTCGATAAAAGATGCCGCGAAAGCACCCAAACCTGCCGTTATATTCATGCCAATTCCAAACATCATGACTTCCGATATCTGTAATCCGTAATTCTGCGCCGCATAAATGCCGCCCATGGCAAACAGCGTGTTCAATCCATCGCGGTAGAGCGCGCTGCCGATCAGGAAATTACGCCATGTGATATCCGATTTCAAATTTGCGAATGCAGATTTCAAGGATATCCAGCCGCGCATCAACGCATCGCGAATTGTTAAAACTGCCTTTGGCCTGTCAGGCACGTTCATAAAAAGAGGCAAAGAGAAAATGCCGAACCAGATAATGACGAAGGGAATGACCGCCCTCACATGCCATGCTTCTTCTTTTGGAAAGGCGATAAGCGGCGCATGACCGCCGAGACCGATGAAGAGAAGCAGCATTGCAACAAGGCTGCATAATCCACCGGCATAGCCCATCGCCCAGGCACGAGAGGAGACGCGGCCTAAATTCTCCGGCTTTGCGACATTCGGTAGCAAGGCATTGTAGAAAACGATACCAAGCTCGAAACCGACATTCGCCAGTATGAGACCCGAAAGAACCAGATATATTGTGAATGCATCGGAATGCGGTACGCCAAATACCATCAGCGCAGCGCCGCACAGACAAGCCAATTGGCTTAAGAATATCCATGTTTTAAGGCGGCCCGTATGATCGGCGATCGCGCCGCATATCGGCCCGGCGAAAATCAGCACCAGACCCGAAAGCGATACGGCATAACCCCATTGCGAAGCGCCTTTAACTGGATCGACAGCCATGCTTTGAGAAAAATAGGTACTGAATACGAATGTCAGGATAAGCGTTGTAAAGGCAGAATTCGCCCAGTCATATAAAGCCCATGACCAGGCGGCTTTCTTATTCTGCTTATCAGCCACTTTAGCTGGCAGCGATCAAATATTGCGCAGCGCCGATAGCGTAATAACCGCCGAGTTGATAAGCGGCGTCGATCGCCACTGCATTGAACGGATATCCGGTATAGAGCGATCCCATGACCAAAGGCGGCATAACGAAAGCAACCCAAAGCAAACAGGCCAAAAGGAAAAACTCCATCGGGTCGGATATTTTGAAAGACCAAACCATAAAGGCAAAGAATCCAGCCGTAATAAGCCATAGCGGCAAAGTCACAATGAATTGCGATGAAGCGAAAGACGGAGCGTTACTGGAACCGCGCGCTTCGAGCCATTTAGTACCCAGCACTTTAGGGTGATACCAGAGTATGCCAAGCAAAAAGGCAGCAATGCCGCTTACAAAAATTGGTAATACCCAGTTTTGAGCGATGATTTGTAGAAGTTCCGGATTAGCCATTTTATCTCCCCTTGTTTTTATTAATGACGAGCAACGATAAGCTTTTTGATTTCAGCAATTGCCTTGGCCGGATTTAAGCCTTTCGGGCAAGTGCGCGTGCAGTTCATAATTGTATGGCAACGATAGAGTTTGAACGGATCTTCCAGATCGTCGAGACGATCGCCGGACGCTTCATCGCGTGTATCGGCCAACCAGCGATAGGCTTGAATCAAAACAGATGGACCAAGGAAGCGGTCGCCATTCCACCAATAGCTCGGGCAAGACGTGGCGCAGCAGAAACATAGAATACAGCCAGCCGGACCTTTACCGTCCGCGCCGTTCAATAGCTCGGCATCTTCAGGACTTTGCAAACGCTCGCGCGCCGGTGCTGGCGATTCCGTTTTCATCCATGGCTCGATCGTATTGTATTGAGCGATCACATGTGACGTATCAGGCACAAGATCCTTGATCACCGGCAAATGCGGTAATGGTGTCACCTTGACATCGGATTTGACTTCTTCGATCGGCTTTAAACAGGCGAGCGTGTTCGATCCATCGATATTCATCGCGCAAGATCCGCAAATACCTTCGCGGCAGGAACGGCGCAATGTAACCGTGCTATCGATCTCGTTCTTGATATAAAGAAGCGCATCAAGGACCATTGGTCCGCATTTATCGAGATCGATCGTATATTCATCAAGGCGCGGATTTTCATTGTCATCCGGATTCCAGCGATAAACCTTGAACGTCTTTTGACGCTTACCGCCATTTGATGCATCGACTTTTTTGCCGGGGACGATTTTTGAATTCTGCGGAAGGGTAAATTTGGCCATGATTTTCTCTTATTTTCTAGAATAACCCCAAATTGTTAATTTTAATAGACCCGTTTTTTCGGCGGCACGGCTTCAACTTCATCTGTCAGCGTCGTCAGAATAACCGGACGTGCGGAAAGCTTGGTTTCGCCGGTTTCCGATACTTTTACAATCGAGTGCTTTAGCCAGTTGACGTCATCACGCTCTGTGAAGTCTTCACGGGCATGCGCGCCGCGGCTTTCCTGACGCGCAACAGCTGAATGCAAAGTTGCAACCGATTGATAGAGCAAGTTATCCAGCTCCAGCGCTTCGACGAGATCGGTATTAAACACCATCGAACGGTCGGTAATATTGACATCACCGCGACGCGCGAAGATGGCATCGATCTTGCGGCAGCCCTCTTCCAGAGATTCGCCTGTACGGAAAACGGCTGCGTGATTTTGCATGGTTTTCTGCATATCGTTGCGAAGATGCGATGTTTTCGTCGGACCTTGCGCATTACGGAGCTTGTCAAAACGCTCAAGTGCAAAATTACCTGTGTCGCTGCCGAGCTTTTTATGTTTTGCGCCTGGCGTAACGATTTCTGCAGCGCGGTGAGCGGCGGCACGACCAAAGACGACAAGATCAAGGAGTGAGTTGGACCCCAGACGGTTCGCCCCATGAACGGAAACGCAAGCAGCTTCGCCAATCGCCATCAGGCCCGGCACGACCTTGTTCGGATCGGCATCGGTCGGATTCAACACTTCGGTTTTGAAATTGGTTGGAATACCGCCCATATTATAGTGAACTGTCGGCAGAACCGGAATCGGTTCTTTTGTTACATCGACGCCAGCAAAGATTTTGGCGTTTTCGGCAATACCCGGCAGGCGTGAGTGTATGATATCAGCGTCCAAATGCTCAAGGTGCAAATGGATATGATCTTTATGTTCACCGACCCCGCGGCCTTCACGGATTTCAATCGTCATCGAACGTGAAACGACATCGCGTGATGCCAGATCTTTAGCAGACGGCGCATAACGCTCCATAAAGCGTTCGCCTTCGGAGTTGGTCAAATAACCGCCCTCACCGCGCACACCTTCCGTAATCAGACAGCCTGCGCCATAGATACCGGTCGGGTGAAACTGAACGAATTCCATGTCTTGTAGTGGCAAGCCAGCGCGAAGAACCATGGCGTTGCCGTCGCCTGTGCAGGTGTGGGCCGAGGTACAAGAGAAATAGGCACGACCGTAACCACCGGTCGCAAGCACGGTTTGATGCGCGCGGAAACGGTGGATCGTGCCATCTGTCAAATTCCATGCCATGACGCCAAGGCATTCGCCCTCGTCTGACATGATTAAGTCCATGGCAAAATATTCAGTGAAAAATTCGGTTTGGAAACGAAGAGCTTGCGAATACAGCGTATGCAAGATTGCATGGCCTGTCCTGTCAGCCGCGGCGCAGGTACGCTGCGCTGTACCTTTACCGTAGTGCGTCGTCATTCCGCCGAAAGCACGCTGGTAAATCTTGCCTTCTGCGGTCCGTGAAAATGGAACGCCGAAATGCTCAAGTTCGATAATCGCGGGGATCGCTTCGCGGCACATATATTCAATCGCATCTTGATCGCCAAGCCAGTCAGAGCCTTTGATCGTGTCATACATGTGAAAACGCCAGTCATCTTCGCCCATATTACCGAGCGCCGCTGAAATTCCGCCCTGCGCGGCAACCGTATGAGACCGTGTCGGGAAAACCTTGGAAATACAGGCGGTTTTCAATCCGGCAGATGCCATCCCCATCGCAGCACGAAGTCCGGCTCCGCCGCCACCGACAACGACAACATCATATTCATGGTCAATTATATTATAGGCTGTAGGCATTAGGCGTATCCTTTAAGCTTCTCAAGCTCTTTGATTTTATCTGAAATTTCTTCTTTTGCCTTGTTGGACACAGCAGGCATTCTACTGTCTTTGAATGATTCAAAAAGTTCAATTAATTCGTACTTTTTAGCAGAAATCTTCTCGGGCTTTGTTATCTTTTTATCATCCAGGTCAAATGGCTTGAATGTTTTTCGCTCCTCAGCAAATTCTTTTCGTGCCCTTGTTAGTGAGTGCGGATAATTCTCAGGGTTCACTTCATCAGCGTTTGAATCGTCTTGTCCAGATTCAATCCAGCGGCATAGTATACATGGATCGAATAACGTTTCCTCAAGACCATCCGAGTTTTCAACTTCAGATATGGTTGGGTAATCACAACACATGCATACATAATGGCCCCATATTTCGGGAATCGATTTTTCATTTCCAGTTCTATTCAAATATTCATCTGACCATTTTTTAGGCATTCGTCTTTTCCATTAAACCGCAATTTTAAGAATGGAAAAAAGAGCCGCGACAGCGAGGCCTGTTAAAACAAGGCGAACCGCAATCAGGCTTAAAACTTTTGATAACTCACAGTGGACGTAATCTTCGATCACAATCTGCAAGCCAAGCGCAGCATGCGTGAAAGTCGAGACAATAAACAAAGAGAGTAAAATGGCATGAACAGGTACAGCCAGCCATAGAGTGAATGTTTCGTAATCAGCGCCGACAAGGCCGACGACGGAATAAATGGCCCAGACCATAAGAAAGAAATTCGAAAATGCGGTGACGCGTTGCAGCCACCAATGGTCGAACCCTTTTCCGGTTGACCCAAGACCACGCGCACGCGCCAGCGGATTTTTAAAAGGAGATGCTTGCCATTTTAATGTCATTGAACTGTTCCACTAATTGTAAGCCAGGTTACGGCCGTTAGCACGACAGCAGATGCCCAGATAAATAAAACCGCCATGTTCGATGTTTTAATATCAAGAAGACGCCCCGTATCCATGATCAAATGGCGAATACCGCCGAACATGTGAAGATAGATAGCGAATGTCCAGCCGACGAACATTACCTTGCCAATCATACTGGTCGCAAACACCATGAAAGTATCATAGGCTTCAGGACCTGTCGCCGCGGCCAATAGCCACCAGACGATCACGAGCAGCCCGACCGTATTGGCGACGCCTGTAGCCCTGTGCAAAATGGACATTGTCATCGTCAAGGTCCATTTCCAGACTTGAAGATGCGGAGAAAGAGGTCTTTTGGAAGCGGTCATGATCATTCCTTTATCGAAGCGGATAATATAAGGAAATCAATATGTTGCCAATGAAGATTTTACCAGTGATGATTTTAAAAATAGTATCATTACAGTCCTCTTTCATTGGCCCTTTTCAGGCTTAAATGACAAAGCGACGCCGTTTATGCAATATCGCAACCATGTCGGCTCCGGTCCATCTTCGAAAACATGGCCTAAATGTCCGCCGCAGGTAGCGCAGTGGACCTCGACGCGCTCAATCAATAATTTACGGTCTGTCGTCGTTCCAATCGCTTTTTGATGGATAGGCTGAAAAAAAGATGGCCATCCGGTATGGCTGTCAAACTTTGCTGCAGAGGAAAAAAGCTCCGTATTACAGCCCGCACAGAAAAATACCCCTTGTCGGTACTCGTTATTTAAGGGCGAGGTAAAAGGCATCTCGGTCGCTTCATGCCTTAAAACGTTATAGGCGTCCTTGCTTAATTTTTCTTTCCATTCTTCATCACTAAAAGAAACAGGGAAGCTTTCCGAAGCGGCAATAGATGGCCTATCTAGGAATAAAACAAAGCCTGCTGCCGTCATTAATTTTAAAAGATCGCGCCTTTTCATGTCAGTTTCCTCTTACTTACCCTTAATATATGCCGATTATCTTCCAAATAACGCCTAAATTTACTAAATCATTGTAATAAATAAGAAATTATTTATTTTTTGAACGGGGGATGTTTCGATAAGGCTGCGTTATACTTTTATCAACACAATAACAAAGGAAGACTTTTATGAAGAAATTTATAGCTCCCTTGATGACAACGGCTCTTATTTTTGCTGGAAGCGCAGCTTTCGCTGAAGATGCCCCGAAGTCTGATAGAAAACCGCCTCATGACCGTTTTAAAGAAGCCGACGAAAACGCCGATGGCTTTCTGACCAAGGAAGAAATGAAAAAAGGCCAGGAAAAACGCCTTGATGAAATGTTCACACGCACCGACGCCGATAAAGACGGCAAACTTTCTCAGGAAGAAATGAAAAAAGGCCGTGAGGAGATGAGAAAGAAATGGAAGGAACGCCGAGCAGCCCATAAAGAAGGCGAAGCTCCACCTCCAGGAAACGAATAAAATAACCTTAAGATGAAAGACCATATTGATCTTAATCATCTAATGGAACGCGCAGCGAAAGGCGATCAAAACGCCTTTCGTGAGCTTTCCCGCGCGCTTGGGCAAAAGATTTTCCTGATGAGCGTGCGCCTACTAAACGGCGACCGTGCCGCAGCCGAAGATATTGTGCAAACAGTTTTGATCAAGCTATGGCAAAACGCGCCGAAATGGGAAGCCAGAGGTTCCGTCTCTGCCTATGTCAGTCGCATGACATATTCGAGTTGCATGGATTTGCACCGCTCGAAAATAAAGACGACTGAGTTACCCGAAACATTACCTGTCGAAGAGACCGCGACGGTTATGATTTTCGAAAAGGAAAAAAGAAAGATTTTACTGAAGATGCTGGATCAACTTCCGATACGCCAGAAAGAAGCCATTCTACTGACTTATTTTCACGAAGAAAAAAGATCAGATGTCGCCAAGGCCCTTAATACAACTGAAAAAGCGGTTGAGCATCTTGTTGCAAGAGGTATTAAAACTTTAGGTGAGATAGTTCCCGCCTCATTAAAGGAGAAAGACAATGGACGTCACGAAGCTGTTTGACGGAAACAAAATAGAGCCTATAGATTCTGCGAAACTCGATTTCATGATTGAGCATGCGCTTGCTCATCCGCAAATCAAAATCCCTGCCAATGAGAATAACCGCAGCTTTCGCCGCGCTTTGGCGATAGCCGCAGCCCTTGTCATGGCCCTCACCTTTAGTCTTCAATATATGCCTGCTACCATGCCAGATCTGGCTTCAGATGATAGCGGAGAAATCTATGATGAAATCTCCGACCTGATCATCCTCGAAACCATGAACGACTTAAGCTAATTACTTTTTCAAGTAATCCTTGATCAATAACTCTGCAATTTGAACGGCGTTCAACGCCGCACCTTTGCGCAGATTATCCGACACGCACCAGAAATTAATGCCATTTTCGACACTCGGGTCTTCTCGCAGTCGGCTGATGAACACAGAATCTTCACCCTGAACTTCAACAGGCGTTACAAAAGACATTTCACTTTCTAGATCAATGAGCGTCACACCTTTAGCTTTCTGCAGGGCCTTGCGGGCATCTTGCAGAGTCACTTCAGATTCGAATTCGACATTGACCATTTCCGAGTGACCTATAAAAACAGGCACGCGAACGCAATTAGCGCAAACCTTGATTTTCGGATCGAGAATTTTCTTGGTCTCGACAACCATCTTCCATTCCTCTTTCGTCATGCGATCGTCCATGAAACTATCGATCTGCGGGATGACGTTGAAAGCTATTTGCTTGGTAAAAATATCAGGCTCTTTGTTTGAATTCATGTAGATACTGCGCGTCTGGTTGAATAATTCATCCATTGCTTCTTTGCCTGCGCCGGAGACTGACTGGTAAGTCGAGACGACCACGCGCTTAATAGGCGCAAATTCATGCAAAGGCTTGAGCGCAACGACCATCTGGATGGTCGAGCAATTCGGATTGGCGATAATATTTTTCTTGGTATATCCGGCTATCGCTTCGGGATTGACTTCCGGCACGACGAGCGGCACATCAGGGTCCATGCGGAAATGGCTGGTATTGTCGATAATGACAGCCCCTGCAGCAGCAGCTCTTGGCGCAAAGTCCGCCGAAATTTTGGCACCGGCAGAGGATAGTACGATATCAATGTCTTTAAAATCCTGAAGCGCCAGATCGACGATTTTTAAATCCTTGTCGCCATAGGCCACAGTTTTACCAGCAGAACGCGCAGAGGCCATGGGAATGATCTCGCTAACCGGAAAATTGCGTTCGACCAAAATGGCCATCATTTCGCGTCCGACATTTCCACTCGCCCCGACAACAGCAACTTTATACGACATTTTCAGCAACCTTATTCTTTGGATATTCGTTTTACGCTTTATCTGTGCTAGGTTGAAACGCTTAAGTCAAGAACTCCTGTTTTCCCGACCTTTAAATGACCGATTTTTCTCAAAACCAGACCCTATTTGATTTTAGTCCATTGGGAATAATGGTCGTCCTGAAAGACCGCCAAAAGCTTAAAATTCTTTACAGGAATGATTTTTTCAAGGATTTGGCACGCGGCCGAAATCAGGACGATAATCTTGTCGATTTCTGGATAGGAAAACACGGCAGAGAACTTGCTAAAAGTCTTGCCAGCCCCATCCTGCCTGAAAGCACCACTATCAATTTTAACTCCACTTGGCTGAAACTTACCTTTCAGGAAGGCTTCTGGAAGAATCAGGACGCCATTTTAATATGGGCGGATAACATATCAGGCATCAAGGAAAGTGAAGCGTCGCTGCAGAAAGCTGTCGCCGATGCCGACGCCGCCGCAGAATCAAAGTCGAATTTTCTCGCGACAATGAGCCATGAAATGAGAACGCCGATGCAATCGGTCTTCGGTCTTCTAGAATTGATCGCTTTGGAAAAACCTTCGCAAACCATTACTGAAATGATCACTATCGCCAAGAATTCCGCCAGCGGCATGCTGGAAATTCTGGACGATATTCTTGATCTAGCCAAAATGGATGCTGATAAAATGGAGCTCGACATGTTCGAAGTTCCAGTACGCACTCTCGCCCGCGGGGTTTTAGAAGCTTTATCTGTCAAGGTGCACGGCAAGCCGGTTGAATTGATTGACGATATTGAGAAAGAAGTACCTTTCGTGATTGTCGGCGATCCCAAAAGATTGCGTCAGATACTCATTAATCTAACCGGTAATGCTCTTAAATTTACCCAACAAGGCTTCGTCAAAATACGCATTACGACAGCGACACAGCATATTCCTAAAAGACAAAAAGGCCTGAATCTTCGCTTCGAAATAAGCGATAGCGGTATCGGCATGAGCGAGGCCGTCTTGTCGAAACTGTTTGGAAATTTTGCACAGGCCGATAGTTCAACCGCAAGGAAATTTGGCGGCACGGGGCTTGGACTGTCTATTTCTAAAAAGCTTGTCGAACTCATGAACGGTAAGATAGGCGTTGAAAGCAAGGAAGGCGAAGGCTCGACATTCTGGTTCGAAATCCCGACTGAAGAAATTACCCAGACCTCCTCTGTACTTGAAATGCCCGATTTAAGCGGCCTTTCGATACTATCTGTTGAGGATCATCCGCAAGGGGCAAAAGAAATTGTCAACTCACTCCGTTCAATGGGAGCGACCGTTGAGTCGGTTGCGACATATGCGGACGCTCTGCAACTGGTTAAGCGCCGCCCATTCGATGTCGGCGTGATCGATCAGGGGCTTCCGGACGGACTTGGTGTCGATCTTATTCGCGAGATACTGGAAATAAGACCTTTTATGGGCATGTTTATGTATACAGTGCGCGACGATGTTGGGCTTCAGCATAGCCTGCAAAGTCTCGGTGTAAAATATGTTGTAAAACCTGCAAGCCGACTGGGCCTCGGGCAGAGTGTTCTGGAAGCTGCAACTAAATCAGCCTTATTCGAAATTAACGGGCCGCGCAGGCTACTCATTGCCGAAGATACTTTAAGCGTTCAGGATCTATTGAGGCGCCAACTTAAAACCTTGGGAACAGACGCCCAGATCGTTTCGAATGGGCGCGAAGCAATTGACGCCTTGGCAACAGGGCAATACGGAATCTTGTTTACCGATCTGCATATGCCTGAAATGGACGGGTACGAACTTGTAAAAGCTATACGGCAACAAGAAGCCATTAGCGGTAAACATATGCCAGTAATCGTTATGACTGCGGACGTTCAAATGGCACAGCGCCAGGTTTATCTTGATCACGGCTTCGATGAATGTTTGTTAAAGCCGGTTTCACTTGGCCATTTCAAACGCCTGTTGATACGCTGGGGTTTATTAAAAGACACTCAAGCGCAGATGGATTTATCAATTCCTGCCGTTATTACAAATACTAATAATAGCGCCATCGATATGCAGGCTTTGATCGAACAAATGGGGGCCTTCGATGAGTCTGCCAAAGAAATGCTCGGCTTTTTCGTCGACATGACATTGCCGCTTATTCAAAAATTGGAACGGGCAGCGAAAGAAAATAATATAAAAGATGTCGCCGAAATAGCCCACTCGCTAAAAGGCTCGGCACGATCAGCCTGCGCCACAAGACTCGGAAATATCACATCCGACATTCAGGATGAAGCGGAAAAAGGCATCATTAATTCAACATTGGTAACAGATGCCGTATCTGAATTCGATAACGTAAAATTATCAATCGAAGCAATTGTTAAATCCTAATCCGGACAACCCGCCTCTTTACCAACCGATGTAGATTTATGAATGACCCAGTAGCGGAAACATCTATTGCCGCTCAAACATTTGCGCACAGCTGACGCGCCACCTGTCGTATCCGAACTTATATTGACCTCCCCAGCGGTAGCATCAATGATATCCGCCTCGCATTTAGAGTATTTCGCGTCGAGCTTGGTCAGAGCTGATACAATGTAAGAGTCCGTTTTGTTCGTGCTCGTAAAAAAGAAAATTCCGTCCGCGCCGTTATAATATTCCCATTCGCCGAATAGATTTGGCGGCGGCGGCAGAGAACGGCCTGAAGAACTGCCAAAAAGTAGCGCATGATTCTTGCGCGTTGCACCACTCCCGCCTGGATTTCCCGGACAGCGTATATAACGTACGCTATTATCTGCAGACGCTGCAGGCGTCGACGTTGAGAAATAAGTATCCTTGGGATTGATAGGATAAGGAGCATTCTTCTGCTCGGTTGATGTCAGCGAGGAATCTTGATCTGGATAGCTTAAAACGCATTCCTGAATAGAAGATGAGACAAGACTGATTTGGCTCGAAACTTCAGTGATAAGATTAGTCGAGTTCTGTGCCTGGCTTTGCTGGCTGGCTGGCTCCATTAGTGAGGCTGTTAGAACAGCCAGCAAAGCAATAGCTACCAGAATATAAACCAGCGCACTGCCTGATGAATTTTTGATATGCTCGTTGGACATTCTATCTTCCATCCTTCTTTTAAAGCAAAGGCCCGGAGCAAAGCCCCGAGCCTTTTAAACCAGAGTTTATAATGCCTTATCTTTCAACGAGGACATGAAAGTAAGCATAACGTCCAGCGCTCAAAAGAACACATCCTTGCGGTTGGCCGCTGATAGCGGAACCGGAAGTGCCTGCCTGTACGCCAGTTGCAAATAGGATACCTTGGTTAGATCCAGTTGTAGTCATACTTACTAAATTAAAGTTCGCAGTTTCGTAGGTTTTGCTAATTCCAAGCTGGTCATGCACTTTATCGCAAACAGCTTTTGTCGTATCAGGCAAAATAGCCATGATATCAGCAGTACTGGAAATAGGCGCTGTTCCTGATGTAGTACCAATATTGAAAATAGAGTTATTTCCGTTAAATACCCAGTCGCCACCAGTTGTTACAACATCTTTCGGCGCTTTTGTATAAGTCGCACCGCCGCCTGTTGGATAGAATACAGCCGCTTTCTGCTCAGCTTCTGTATCGAGAGCTGAGAAAGTTGAAGGTGTGTCGAACAATAGCGTGCTTACATCGATGCCATTTGAAACTGACATACGAATGATGGCCGTTTTCAAAGATGCCGGATATTGAGTTAAAGCAGCCGAGCTAACCAAGCTTTTTTCGCTGGAAGCATCACCGCCGCCGGAACGCGTTGATTGTGTTACCGCATATGACAGAGCGGCAAAAAGCGCCACCGCAATCAAGATTAGGAAAAGAACGTTACCGCGCTCCCCTTGTCTTTTTAAATTCTTTGTTTCAGTTTTCATTTATCTCTCCACTTTCTCTGGTTTAGGATTCTGTTTCTGACGCTTCATCAGCGCCGGATTCTTCTGTAGGCTCTGCAACCACAGGGACTGCAATATTAACTTTCTCAATTCTCAAGGAAGCATCGATAGCATTAGACGCACATTCGCGACCGACACAGATAGAGTTTACTCCAACTTTCCAACCTGCGCCACCACTGACAATATGTCCCATTATTTCCCTGAGCTGAGCATAGGCTGACGTATCTTTAGACTGGATTGTAATGACATTATTATTGGCAGTGACAGTCAATCCCGGATAGAGAAGTTTCGCTTTTTCTGCAAACGCTGCTACTTCCTCTGTTGAAACTGCCGCCATAGTTATGACGGGCACCGTAGGCTTTAAACTTTCAGACGCTTGTAATTGCCCGCGTAATTTTGTCAATTGCTGTGTCTGGATCATCGAAAACAAACCAAGAGCAGCTACTGCCGCCCACGCAATACCTGCGGCAACAAGAACCGTATTCCCTGAATGCTGAGGCAGCTTCTCGAGAAAGCGATTCAGATCGCTTGCAGATGCACCGCTTAAATATTTGCCGTATCTGCGCAAGTCGAAAGAATTTGAAGGCAAAGCTGTCTCCGGTTGGCAATAATTAGCCGCAAGTTTATTTTAAAAGCTAACTATTAAGGTGATTGTAAAATTAGATAAAATTTTAGGTAAGACCCGACATGGAACAAAATTATATATCAAAATTGATGGTTTATGAAGAGCCTTTAATTCGTATACGTCCATCCGGCTCAATTCCCGGCTGGGCTTGCCCCCGAACAGACATTACGCCTGTAGAATAAGCCGCCGGCACTAGAGCTTCCCAAGTGATGGATGTACCCTTTACTTCGTACTTCACTAATGTACCGTCGATCTTGCCTAAATCATCTAAAAGAACCTGAAGACGAACCATACCGTCCAGCACTTCACTTCTCGTTGACTGCATGGCCTTGACCATAATGTCATTAGAGGCGGCTTCCGATTCTTGTTTGACTTTCTCAAGATTGCGATCGATTAGAGCTGTTAAAATATATTGACCCGCCATAACGCTCAAAAGACCAAATGAAATTAAAATTCCGCTGATAAGCAGCATCCTAGCCGCCGCCCTCGAAATTCGCTCTGTCATTAGCTGACGATTTGTCCAGGGAACTGGTTTTGCTACTTGGGGATTAATGGTAACAAAATTCGCCTCCATGCTTTGTACGCGTGGCAAGATGGTCCTAGCCGCACCCAAATATATCTGCATACGGTTGGTTTCATGATCCCAGCGCAAAGCTGACGCAATGCCTTCCTGTTCGTACATGTAAACCGTTTCGCGGTCCCAGTATTCGCTATTACCAGGAAGAGCGGCAGCCAAAGGGCACCAGCTATCAGGGCTGGATGCCAAGGCGCTGGACGGACAAGCCAGGTACCAAATACGATTATCTTCTACTGTGTATACAAAATGCACTTTTTCAGTTGCGCAAGACTGGCTGGCCGCATTCCATACTGCTTCATCTTCCAAACCCGGGACATGCGGAATTGATCCGCCGACAAGCTCAGACGGTAAATATGGCTTTAAATCTACTGTATAATATTTTTTTTCGCCTGCCAGAGTAGTCGACAAGGACGGCTTCATTTTTTTTGCTTCGGCAGGAGACTCTACAGGCTGCGGATCGTCAAGCGCGACCGTTTTTTGCCCCGGGAACTTGCCTTTAACCTTGTCGCCCAAACCTTTTAAATCAATGGCCATTACATCTGACCTTCCATCATACTGCCCATCATGCTGTCCATACTCATATTCATAACCGTCAAGGCATAGATCGCACTACCAAAGGCAAGTGCGAGATATACACCGGTTAGAAGAAAGGCAATCCAGACAATCATTTTGTGTTTTACTCTGGCCGACTGGCCGCGCATTTCAGAAATTGATTCCATGATTGTAGCAACCTGACCGAGATCAGACAACCCAGCAAGCTCCATACGTTCTGAACGCGTCAAAGGCTCGCGATCCAGTGCAATACCAAGGTTAACACCTTGGGCCAGCGTATCATTGGCTCTGTCCCAATAAGTGGCAACTTCAGGAGAGTTGGAAGCTTCTGCCGATTGTTTCAGGGTATCGTTGATGGAAACATTACTTTTGAGCATGCGCGCTGCCGCAGACATCGAATCCGTAAAGCTTAAATCTCTCAAATAACTTGAAATCAGAGGTATTTTACGAACAATTCTTGCCGTCGGCCAGTCACGCTTACCCCTGTTAATAAAGTAAGAAAACATACACCAGACCATAAAGGCCGCCATGCCGAAGGCACCGTAGATCAGCAAATCCCATGTCAGAGCAAGATTGGAAACGACATTTTGATATTTCTCAGCATTTTCGCCTTCTTTTGGCGCGTTATCCTTAAACCAGCCAAGCACCATATCCTTTCCCCAAAAAAGGGATTGCACGATAGTGATAACGTCAAAGGCCAGCCAGCCCATTGTACCTAAGACAGCCGCTGTATTCTTTCGCTTTTGCGAGATTGAGTGAATGGCATAGGGAATGCCCTCATGCAAACGGTTCGAACGTTCGCTAGCCGATAAAATAGCAATTGTCGAACGATCAAAAACATTGAGTGATTGAAGCGCGTCAATAATGCCCAAACCTCTGGCGAGTGTCTCGCGGGCGGGAGATAGAATATTCTGGCGTGTCGGATTTTCTTCGGCCTCGATAATTTTCCAAAGCGCAACGCCCGGTGAAGTTGAAGTCGACCGGAACATGATCCCGCGCAAAAGCTGAATTTGCCACCAGCTGGAGCGGCCTAAAAGTCTTTCCAAAGATGATCTGGTGTGCGGGCGAATAGTCAAAACATGTCCGCCCTTCTTAGATATAGCATCGCGGACATCGTTTTCTGTCGGCAGATATATAGTCTCGGAAACTTTTTTAGGTCCCGATCTTGTATCGTAAGCGATTTCTACCATCCATTGCTGCATAAGCTTTTACCTATGATTCCAGATAGGAAATGGCTGATTTAGGATCCACAAGGCCTGATTGTACAAGATCAATCAACCCTTCTTTACGGCTGTGAACGATCACACCCTCCTGATCGATGATTTCGTTAACATTACTCATCAAGGCACGGTATATCTTATCACGCTCCGCAGGTCCGGGCGTGATAAGCATCGCGTCCAAAAGAAGCGTTCTTCCTGAAATTCCTGTTCTGTTACACAAATCACAGCCAGACGTATTATGACGACGAACAGGCGTATCTGTACTTAAATTCACTTGTCGCAATTCATGAGTATCAAGTACTTCACCGGCAGTGGTTTTATGCGCACAGCCTTGGCAAATCATTTTTACCAAACGCTGATTGATAATGCATCTTGCTTGCTGGGCGAGTGTATAAGTTGATGAACGTTCACGTTCATGGGAAATCAACGATTTCAAACGCTCGAAAGTTTGTAACGCAGTATCAGCGTGAACCGTAGAAATAACCGTGTGACCGGATTCAGCGGCTTTCAGCGCCGTTTCGACCGTATTACTATCACGCAATTCCCCGATGACGATATAGTCAGGATCATGGCGCATCGCGGCGCGGATCAGATCGGCAAACTCACCACCCGGCATACCCGGCCTGACTTGCCACTGCGTTGCATATCTCAGTTCATATTCAATCGGATCCTCGATCGTCAAAACATGACGACGTCGACGATCGATTTGTTGCACGCAAGCATATAGCGTTGTTGTTTTACCGGAACCTGTCGGGCCTGAAAGCATAATCAAACCGCCGCCACCTTTAATTTCAGGTGAGAGAAGCTGGGACAAATAATCGCTGACATCTTCATGCCGTTTGAAAAGCTCGTCGAAACCTTTAAGAGAAGCGCGGTCGAGAAGACGAAGAGTAAGCTTTTCGCCGTCTTGTGCCTGAGGACCGGCGGCCACACGAACATCAATCACACGGCCTTGCCAGGTAAAGCTAAAACGGCCGTCTTTTGGCGTAACGCGATCACCGAAGTTCATACCGGCGTCGCGCTTAATAAGAGTTGTCAGACGCGCCATCGCATCTGGCGGCAACAAATGCATCGGGATCATATCGCCATCGATACGATAGCGTATCCAGTTCGGCGCCGCAGGGTTATTATCTTGCAATAAGTGAACATCCGATACGCGCATTTGAAGCGATTCCGCCATCATGTCGCGCAGAAACTGGTTCAGGAGCAAACCGTTATCTGTATCATTCAGCCAAGTAGAAAGCGTTTTTTCACACCGGTCAGCCGACAGATCATGGACAGATCGAAGAGTTTTTAAAAGTTCAGTCCGATCCCATACTTCGATTTCAATTTTCTCGACAAGCAGACCGCTTCGATTTGAAGTCGACATCAGGGATTCAACTTGGCGATCATTCAAATCATTTAGCGGCGCGATTTTCATGACACCGTTGGCAAGGCCAATCAGGTGAATGTTAAGCGGAAGCCATGCCTGAACCGGAAGAATTGAGCGCAGTTGGTCACCGGTCGCACGATCCCGAACAGTATTCTCTTTTTCTTTCTCATTATCGATGATGCTAGGCGCGCCAGCCATATCGAGAAGCTGGTCTGTTGAGCGAGTTACACCGAGTTCAATAAGCAGATTTCTTTCTTTCTGGACCATGTCCAGATAGCGCTCGCGCCCTTCACTGGCGCGCAGTTTTCTACGGTCGCGCCATTGGCGACGCTCAAGCCCGCCCGGCGGCAATACGGCATTTCCATTCCGGCGCTCATTGATATCTCCAGAGGCGCCTTGCGTTGGTTGATCTTTCATGTCTTCAAGTCCTATTGCGAGCTTGATGACGCAGAGGAAGTTGTGGGGGAAACTGCGGTACTTCCGCTGCCAGTCGAGCTACCTCCTGATTGTGCCGTAGTACGGTTAATAGAAGATAAAGACCTGTCGAAAAGAAGACGAATTCTATCGCGGCCGCTAACGAAATCAACGCCTTGCGAAGTTATGTCAACCACCCATTGAATCCCGCCTAAAACAATCTGCTGGTTGTCACTGACAACGCGGCTTCCGCCAGGTCCATTGATGATTGCTCGTTTGTTGGAATGGGATGTAATCACAAAGCCTTCCAGTGCAGCTGACTTGTCAACTGGCTTGACTGAAGCGGTCTCTTTGCCCGGAGTAGTGGTCTCAACAACGACTGCTTTCGTATCACGATTAACCGCAGAACTGGCAGACCCACGAACAGGAAGGACAAGTACGCCGCGCGCGCCGTCATGATATATCTGAACATCATCTATAATCGAACCTTCACGGATTGCTGACCATGTAAGCGTCATGGGACAGGCCTCGATGGGTTTTAAAATTGTCCCTGCGCTACATCCGATGTGAGAAACACTAAGACCGTTCTCAATGCCTCCTAATTTAATATCATTAATAGCCATATCCGTGTCGCCGACATTGACAAGCGAAACGGTGACAGATGCTTCACTATTAATAGTACCGAAATCGATTTCTTCCTGAGAGGCGACCATTAAACCCTTTCCTGCAATGGCAGGCGGGAAGATATTTGCCTTTTCAACATTTTCCGGTTCGTAAGTTCCAAGCAATTCAACGCTCGCAACACGGGTGGATCCTGTATGCTCGACCATCAAAACACCATCGGACTGACCGCTGGCCGAAGGCGACCAGGTTAGCTCGACAACACATGCCGCTCCCGGCAACAACTTTGCGCATTGCGTTTTGAAACTATATCCCGATGATTCCGGTGAAACGGTTACATTTGTAATTTCGATTGGATCAGATGTTACGTTTCGAAGGATAACCGATTTAACCAAAGGCCGTCCACTTGTCGGCGAACCGAAATCAATCTCATCAGGGATCATTTCAACATCACTCAAAAGCTTGTCAGCATCATCCCCTTCCTGCACATCCCCCGTCATAGAAGCTGTCGTCAGGCGGGATTTGGCATCATGACGGACGAGCGCCTCGACACGCCAGGTTCCATTTTTCAAACCTTTAATATTAACAACCAATGCGCATTCGGCACCGGAGACGACTGGCGTACTTGAGCACTCGTCAACTGAAATAGACGCAGATACAGTAGAAGAAGGATAAAGATCAATTCTTGAAATCTTGATATCTTTACCGCTGTCATTTCTAAAGCGCATCACAACTTGCGCCGATGAGCCGATAGTAACTTCGCCGGCATCAATTTCATCATCAACAGGCGTTAATCCACCGCCCGCCACACCGCCCGCCGCTACGCGATTGGCCGGATCGTCAAGCGCCGTCGCCAAAGCCGGCGTATATGGCATCAACAAAAGTGAAATAGAAAAAGCGGAGAGAATAAGATTTTTTTTCATCAGAGTAATCCCCCATCAGAAGAAAGTGCTTCTTCGTCAAGTGACGTTTTTTCAACCGGCGGCGGGGCTGGTGACGAAATCCGTCGTATTGTTGGCATCATTGAATCTGAGGTAGACGAAGAAACAGGTGTAATGCGCCTCGCGGTGGGCATCATTGCTTTTTCCTGCTCCATCGCGCTATCGGCTGATGCAGATGGTATAATAGATTGAGGCTCTACAATTTCCATTGAATCTTCTTCAGGCGCTTCAATTTTTACCGCAACTTTTTCCGGCTCTAGCTTTTTAGCTTTCGTTTCTACGCGCTTGGTGATGACCGGAGCTTTTGCAGTTGCTTTGGCTGTCTCTACAGACGTCTCTTTTTCCTCGGGGATAGCAGCAATTTTCTTTTCGGCTACAGGCTCTTTTATATCAGGTGCTTCCGTAAGCTCCTCCGGCACCAATGACTCGGGCGCTGGAACATCAAGCGGTAAATCAGATGGCAACTCACTGGCTTTCATTGCAGCGACCGGGAATTCCGCGGGAGGTTCTGCCATTTTAACTTTCGCTTTAGGCGTAAAGACGATGACGCGCGGCTTTAATAAAAATACCAATTCAACGTTATCTGTCTGCGCCGTTCTAGACGATGGCAAAATAGGCTCGTTAATACCTGGACCTTGAGAATCTAAGCTATCTCTTTCACGCACCAAACCGCCGATCAAAAGAGAATCTCCGGGACGTACACGAACTTGCGTTTGGAGCTCACGCTCAGATGTATTAGGCAATTGAACTCGAGATTCTTCACTAGCTTGGAAATCTTCGATACCTCGAACTTCCTGCAAGAGAATATTAATATTCCCATAAACCGTCGCATTATCCCAGTTGGAACCGATTACGAGTGTAAAACCACTATCTACAGAATCTGTCGTCGTCGATGTGGTCGTCGTACCACCATCTGTTGTTGTCCGTGAAACCGAAGCCAGATAGTTTTGCGTATCAGCAACGCGAAGTCTCGCTTCGGAACCCGCCAAAACCGTAATCTGCGGCTGAGAAATAGTCTTCACCGCGCCATAATCGGAAATAAAGCGGAAGACATCGCCCGTGGTCAGGTTTACATCCCCGGTTGTCGGCAAACCGATGCTTACCGGCGTACCCAAATCAGCCAATGGCGCACCGGACAGGCTTAAACCCAGATTATATTTACCGAGTGTTTCGAAATAGCTCCAATTAATACCCGTAGAGTTACCGGCGTTAAGCGATACTTCCCAAATATAGGTTTCAAAAACAATCAAAGCCGTGTTCTGGCGCAGGCGTTGAAAATAGCGTTTAGCAACTTCTGCCGTTCTTTCGCTGGCGCGGTAGACGATTGTTCTTGTACTTGGATCGGTAATCGGCGCACTGCCTGTAATTTCCGCGATAGCTCCCGAAACATTGGTCATGAGCTGTCCAACCTGATCGGCAGCGGCAATCGGCGGGATAGAGACTGTAAAAATTTGCGTATCCTTAACGTTTAATACGCCTCTTTCATAAGAGCAGTAAAGATCCGCCAAGCCACAAAGCTGTTGAACAACCTCATTCAACGGGCCTTTGAGATTGGTAATCGTGACGGTGTTTTCAAGGCTGCGGCTGGTTTCAAAGGAAACAGGAATGTCGGTGCCATCCATAACAAGCTGCAAGGCCCCGGCCAGCGTTTCATTTCTCAGCTCGTAGGGACCGACTATTTTGGACGGTAAAGGATCACCCTCTTCAGATTCGGGGAGTAAAATATCTTCGCCCAGCGGCAAATATTGAACCGGATCGGGACGCTCGTTAACGGCCTGCTTGCGCGTATCAGCGCTTGTTGGAGGAGGAATATTTACATCTCTGGCTTTCGGACCTTCGGCATCGGCACAGCCTGACAAGGCCGCGATACCGACCATAAGCGCCAAAAAAGATTTTCTGAATGTAATGTGCTTGTATTCAATGTGCATTCTAATCCCCATCTGATCCTATTTTCGCCTGCTGGATTGCACGCGTTGCCATTTTAATCAGACGGTCTTTTTGGACCGGTTTCATTAGAACAGCACTTACAGACCATTTAGTAGCTTCACTCAGCAAGTCCGGATTTTGATCGCCCGTTACAAGTATAACAGGCGCCTTAATTCCGCGTCCCCTAAGGCTTTTGATGAATTCAAAGCCGTCAATAGGCTCCATGCGAACATCAACAATTGCCAGATCGATTCCTTTATCCATTTCAGCCAGAGCCGCAGATCCATCGGACGCTTCTATGGTTTCAAAAGAAGCATCTTTCAGATATCTGACTATTTGCATGCGTACAAAATCATTGTCTTCGACAATCAGGACTTTGCCACCGGAGGATACTTCTGACATAATTTGGGACAACTCGAATCGAGGTAGGACGTTTTTAAAAGTTAATGCAAACCTCACCTATTTGCAATAAGGAGTTATCAACATCCTATTTTATCTCATAAGGTTTATTAAATATGATTGCTATACTATTGATTTTATTAGGAATTGCGACAGGCTTACTTATCACGCTTTCCGTAATAGATTTTAAAACTTGGCTTTTACCCGATCCTTTGAACTTGGCTCTAGCCGGAACAGGAATCATTTTCCATCTGATTTCAGGTTATGAAATTCTGCCGCCGCATCAAGTTATCTTTGGTGCGCTGATAGGAGCCGGACTACTTTATACTATAAGAATGGCAGGTAATGCTTATTACAAACAGGAAAGTCTTGGCCTCGGCGATGTTAAACTTCTTGGTGCCGCAGGGCTTTGGCTCGGTATTGAAGGAACGATCTTGGCTATTGTCCTTGGCGCCGCTGCCGGTGTCGTTCACGGCCTTATTCTGGCTGGTGTCATTGCTTATAAGAACAAGACAACCTATTCGCTGCAGCGCCTGATGTTACCCGCAGGCCCCGGTTTTTGTGTCGGGATTTTCCTGAGCGGTGCTTGGCTTTTCTACGATTATATTAAGGCGCAATTGTGACAGGACCACTTAACGGCCTGCGCGTTCTCGATCTCAGCCGCGTTTTGGCCGGCCCCTATTGTACGCAGATGCTCGGCGATATGGGTGCGGAGATTATCAAGATTGAAAAACCGTTCGCTGGCGACGATACCCGTTTCTGGGGACCTCCCTTTCTAAAGGACAAGCAAGGCAATAATACGGATGAAAGCGCGTATTACTTAAGCATTAACCGCAATAAGAAATCGGTTGCCATCGATATCGCCCATCCGGACGGACAAGCGATCATCCTAAAAATTCTGGAGAACTGCGATATTCTTATCGAGAATTTTAAAGTCGGCAGCCTCGCCAAACACGGTTTCAGCTACGATCAATTGAAAGAAAAATTTCCGAAACTTGTCTATTGCTCCATTACAGGTTTTGGCCAGAACGGCCCGCTAGCCTCTGAGCCGGGTTATGATCTGGTGACGCAGGCTATGGGTGGCCTGATGGCAACCACGGGCGAGATAAACGGCGCGCCGATGAAAGCGGGCGTAGCGGTTAGCGATATCCTGACCGGGCTTCATGCCGGCATTGGTATTTTGGCTGCTTTAAATCATCGCCATCAAACTGGTAAAGGTCAGCATGTCGATCTCGCTCTTCTCGATTGCACCTTGGCCACGATGACCAATCTCGCGCAATATTATTTAACCTCCGGCCAGATCGCGCCGCGTCAGGGAAATGCACATTCCACTATCGCGCCCTATCAGGCTTTTCAGGCGAAAGATGGCTGGCTGGTAATTGCTATCGGCAACGATCATCAGTTTTCAAAATTATGCACTTTGCTGAATATGAATAAACTCGCTCTGGATAATCGTTTTAAGACCAATCCACTTCGGGTTCTTCATAAGCAGGAATTGACAGAAGAAATCTCACGCAATTTAGCCATAAGAACAGTAACGGATATCGTCGATGCGTGTCGTGGGCTTGATATTCCCGCCGGCCCCGTCAATTCGCTCGATCAGGCTTTTGCCGAACCACAAGTGACGGCCCGCGATATGAAGATCAATATTGATGGCGTCGATCTCGTCGGCAGTCCTTTGAAATTCTCCGAGACTCCTATCCAATACCAATCCAGACCACCGGCTTTGGGCTTTCATACGCAGGAAATTCTATCCAGCCTTGGATATTCAGAAAACCAAATTAAAGACTTGGCATACGCCAGAATTATTCAGACAATATGACCAATTACAACGAAGCTCTGGACAAAACACCAAGCTTTACGCCATAAGCCAAAGAATGATCCTATCCGTTAAACATCTGCTGGATATTAAATCTCTGACAAAAGAAGACATCGAGCTTCTTCTGAAGCGCGGTCAGTCGATGAAGAAGCGGCTTGCCACAGGCACGGTCCACCGTAAGGCGCTCGACGGTAAAATCGTTATGACTCTCTTTGCCGAAAATTCAACGCGTACTCGCGTATCCTTTGAAACCGCTGCGCTTCGCCTCGGCGCCTCGCTGATTAACTGGGATGAAAAGACCAGCTCAGCCGCCAAAGGTGAAACATTCGGCGATACTATTAAATATATAGCAGGCTACAAACCTGATGCGATCATCATTCGCCACTCTGAATACAACGCGCCGTATTTCGTATCGAAACAGGTTGATTGTCCTGTTATCAATGCTGGCGATAGCTGGCGCGAGCATCCAAGCCAAGCGCTTCTCGATGCGATGACGATATTAGAGCATAAAAAAGAACTTCAAGGATTGACCGTTGCGATCTGCGGCGATATTGCCCATAGCCGCGTGGCCAATTCAAATATCGAACTGCTGACCAAGATGGGCGCAACCATTCACCTGATCGCGCCGCCGCTTTTGCTACCACAAAAAGTGCCGGACAATGTGAAGCTTTTTGAAAGCCTTGAAGAAGGCTTGATCGGTTGCGATGTCGTGATAATGCTGCGTCTTCAAAAAGAGCGCATGGATAAAGCGATGATCCCCGATGATACAAGCTATTTTCATCAATTCGGATTGACACAGGCAAAATTACAACTGGCAAAGCCTGACGCGATTGTGATGCATCCCGGACCCATGAATCGTAATGTCGAGATTGCCGACGAAGTTGCAGACGATCCCCAGCGCAGCGTTATTTTTCAACAAGGGGCCAATGGCGTGCCGATGCGCATGGCCATACTGGATTTATTACTGTCATGATCGAAACAATCATCAATCATATCCAACTAAACGGAATGCTTGGATTAATCGGCGGCTATTTATTCGGATCGATTCCATTTGGTTTGGTTCTTTGCTTAATGGCAGGCTACGGCGATATTCGCAAAATCGGTTCTGGCAATATCGGTGCAACCAATGTTTTGCGTACGGGTAATAAAGCCCTCGCCGCCGCTACACTTATTCTGGACAGCAGTAAAGGCGCGATCGCCGTTTTACTGGCCGCGTATTTCTTTGACAAACACGCAATGTTCGGCGCGGCGCTCGGTGCCGTTCTCGGTCATAACTTTCCGGTCTGGCTGAAATTCAAAGGGGGTAAAGGCGTGGCAACTACGCTCGGCACTTTTCTGGCCCTTTCATGGCCAGTGGGGCTTGCCTGCTGCGCAGCGTGGCTAGTTTCCGCTTTAGTCTCCCGCATCTCATCCTTATCGGCATTGGTTGCGCTCGCTCTCGCGCCTATTTTTGCCGTAACGATTGGCGACCCGAAGCAATTACATTTAATTGGCGTGATCGCCCTTCTCGGCTGGATACGTCATAAAGACAACATTACGCGTTTATTGGCAGGAACAGAGCCTAGAATAGGCAAAAAGAAGGTAGATGCAGCATGAAGTTCTTCGGGGGAAGAAAATTTACCGATAGCGACAAGATCGACTGGCTGCGCTTGGCCAGAACCGAAACCATCGGCCCGATTACTTTTCATCGCCTGATCGCCAAATATAAAACCGCGACAAATGCTTTAGACGCCCTTCCTCATTTTGCACGAAGCAAGCCGATCCATATTCCTTCCATTGCCGACGCCACAACCGAGATCGAGAAGACGATCAAAGCCAAGGGCAAGATTATCGCCGCCTATGAAGATATCTATCCCCTATCGCTGGCTGCCATCGAAGATGCACCGCCGGTTATCACCGCTTTCGGTAATGTGGATTTTCTCAATCGTCCGTCTGTTGGAATTGTCGGCTCTCGCAATGCATCCCTGAACGGACGCAAATTTGCTTTTAAGCTGGCGCAGGATTTAGGTATTGAGAATTATATCGTCGCTTCCGGCCTTGCGCGCGGTATCGATACGGCAGCTCATGAAGGCTCTCTTCAGTCCGGCACGATCGCTGTTCTTGCCGGCGGCGCCAATGTCGTCTACCCGAAAGAAAATCAGAAAATTTATGACGAGATTTGCGATCTTGGCGTTGTCATCTCCGAATGCGCTTATAGTACGCAGCCGATTGCGCAGCATTTCCCAAAACGAAACCGCATCATTACCGGACTATCCCTTGGCACTGTAATCGTCGAGGCCAATCCGAAATCCGGCTCGCTTATTTCCGCCCGCACCGCCACCGAACAGGGTCGTGACGTCTTCGCCGTCCCGGGCTTCCCGATGGACCCGAGATCAGCCGGTACGAACGCCCTCATCAAAGATGGCGCGATCCTTGTCAGGGGGATCGAGGACGTTCTTGAACACCTCAATTCCTTTGCCGCCAGCCGGATCGTAAACCAGAAATACCAGCTTCCAGGCCTCGATGAAGAGGGTGAAGTATTTGATTTTGAAGATAAAAACATCAAAAACGAGGTCATGTCGCTTCTTACTACCTCACCCACGGCAGTTGACGAAATCATTCGGGCGTGCCAATTGAGGAGCTCTCTTGTCCAGGGATGCCTCCTTGAGATGGAGCTATCGGGCGAAGTCCAACGGCTTCCCGGAAACCGCGTCAGCCTTATAAAGGCTGCTTAGATTTAGGATTTTAATGAGCAAAAGCGTCGTCATCGTCGAGTCTCCTGCCAAGGCCAAGACCATTAATAAGTATCTTGGCAGCTCGTTTCATGTGCTCGCCTCTTTCGGGCATGTCCGCGACCTCGTGGCCAAAGACGGCGCTGTCGATACCGAGAGTTTCGATATGAAATGGGAGTTGGGCGACCGCTCCGATAAAACAGTCCGTGATATTTCAGCCGCCGTAAAGGCCGCCGACAATGTATTCCTCTGCACTGACCCGGACAGGGAAGGTGAAGCCATTTCATGGCACCTGAAACAGATTCTTGAAGAAAAAAACCTCATTAAAGGTAAAGAAGTAAACCGCGTTACGTTTAACGAGATTACGAAGAAAGCCATTCAGGCAGCTTTTGAAAAACCAAGGCAGCTCGATATGCCGCTGGTAGAAGCATATCTTGCCCGCCGTGCGCTTGATTTCCTTGTCGGTTTTAATTTGTCGCCTGTCCTCTGGCGCAAGCTTCCCGGATCTAAATCCGCAGGCCGCGTCCAATCCGTTGCGCTTCGTATTATCTGCGAACGCGAAGCAGAGATCGAAGCATTTCGTAATCAGGAATATTGGTCGATCCAGACGAAACTACAAACGCCTGAAGGTGCAACATTTCTCGCCCGCTTGACCCATCTTGCTGGGAACAAGCTCGACAAGCTTGATATTAATTCCGAAGAACTGGCGATGGGCGCGGTTAAACGCATTCAGAATAAAAAGCTGGTCATTCAAAAAGTCGAAAAGAAACAAAGTCGCCGCAATCCCTATCCGCCGTTTATTACTTCTACGCTGCAACAGGAAGCCTCGCGTAAACTACGCTTTTCCGCTTCCCAGATTATGCGTCTTGCGCAACAACTCTATGAAGGTGTCGATATCGGCGGTGAAACCGTCGGCTTGATTACTTATATGAGAACAGACGGCACGACCCTGTCAAACGATGCTATCGAACAGGCACGCGATCTCATCAAAAAGGATTACGGCGATAAATACCTGCCAAACGAGCCGCGTATATATAAGAGCAAAGCAAAGAATGCACAGGAAGCGCATGAGGCGATCCGCCCGACCGATCTATCTCGCGTGCCAAAGGATGTTGCCCGTTATCTTGATGAAAAGCAGGCAGCGTTATACGATCTAATCTGGAAACGCACCATGGCTTCCCAGATGGAAAATGCGGTTCTTGATCAGGTAGCCGCGGATATTTCAGACGGCACGGATGATGTAATCCTGCGTGCTACCGGCTCAACCATTGCTTTTGATGGCTTCTTAACTCTTTACCGCGAAGACAAAGACGATCCGACGGAAGAAGACGATGAAGAAAACCGTCGTTTGCCGCCTTTATCGGAAGGCATGGATTTGCGCACGATGGATATCAATCCCGAGCAACATTTTACGCAGCCGCCGCCGCGCTATTCCGAAGCGTCGCTTGTTAAGTCACTCGAAGAAAAAGGCATTGGCCGTCCCTCGACTTATGCCTCGATCATGCAGGTATTGCAGGATCGCAAATACGTTATTCTCGACAAGCGTCGTTTTGTACCGGAAGACCGCGGTCGCCTGGTCACGACGTTCCTCGTCAAGTATTTTACCAAATATGTCGATTACGATTTCACGGCAAATCTGGAAGACGAGCTGGATGCGATATCCAACGGCAGCGTCCACTGGAAGGATGCACTTAAACAATTCTGGAAGAGCTTTAAGGCTGCAATTGACGAAACAAAAGATCTGAAGATCTCGGATGTTCTGGATGCTCTCGATGAAGAACTTGGACCTCACTTCTTTGTTGCGACCAAAGAAAATCCCGATCCGCGCAAATGTCCGACCTGTGAAACAGGCCGCCTGAATCTCAAACTCGGCAAATTCGGCGCGTTTATCGGGTGCTCGAATTATCCTGAATGTAAATATACGCGTCCGCTTGTCGTTGCTGGTGACGATAGCGACGACAACACGAACCAAGGTTCTGCTGAGCCGAAAGAACTTGGTGTCGATCCTGCCACAGGCCGTACTGTTTCTTTGCGCAAAGGTCCCTATGGCTGGTATGTACAAATCGACGTGCCACCGACCACGGAGCAGATTGCCGCCGCGGAAGCGCCGGTCGAACTTGATAAAAAAGGCAAGCCCAAGAAGAAGAAAAAGATCGAAGGCGAAAAGCCGAAACGCCAGGGCGTACCCCGCGGCGTGCCGATCGACCAAGTCACATTGGAATCTGCGCTTAAACTTCTGGCCCTGCCGCGCTTTGTCGGTAATCACCCCGAGACAGGTGAGAGAATAGAAGCCGGTATTGGCCGCTTCGGTCCATTCCTGAAACACCAAAACAAGTTCAAGTCGATCCCGAAAGATGATGATGTTCTAACCATCGGCATCAACCGTGCGGTTGATTTACTAGCGCAGGAATCCAAAGGCAATTGGCGCACCCGACGCAAGGAAGAAGCCGAGAAAGCCAAAGCTGAAGGAAAAGAAGTTCCTGTAGCTCCGGCTAAGGGTAAAAAGGCACCTGCAAAAAAGACAGTGAAGAAAGCTCCCGCCAAGAAGAAAGCGGCGACTAAAAAATCAGCACCTAAGAAGAAGGCTTAATCCTTGACCGTCATTCCGGCGAAAGCCGGAATCCAGTTGGTTCGGATAGATCTGGATCCCGACTTTCGTCGGGATGACGAATTTGTTGATTTCCGAGCCTTAAACCATTAATTCAATCTCATGACATCCTATTTCCCCGAAACCATGCAGGGCCGCATGTATGTGCCCGCACCAGCAGGTGAAGACAAAGTTCTTCTCCATTCCTGCTGCTCGCCTTGCGCCGGAGAGGTGATCGAGCAGATGGTCATTTCCGGAATTGATATCACTATCTATTTCTACAATCCCAATATTCATCCGCGCGAGGAATACGACTACCGCAAGGACGATAATATCCGCTTTGCCCAGAAGCTTGGTATTCCCTTCATCGATGCCGATTACGATTCCTCCAACTGGTTCTCCCGCGTCAAAGGCATGGAGATGGAACCGGAAAAAGGGATACGCTGCACCGAATGTTTTGATATGCGGTTTGAACGCACCGCGCTTTATGCACATGAAAATGGCTTCAAAGTTTTCACGTCCTGCCTCGGTATTTCCCGCTGGAAAGACATGAAGCAAATCAACGGCTGCGGGCACCGCGCTGCCGCGCGATATCCGCATCTCACCTATTGGGATTATAACTGGCGCGCAGGCGGCGGTTCATCCCGTATGCTCGACATATCCAAACGCGAGAATTTCTATCAGCAGGAATATTGCGGCTGTATCTATTCCCTCCGTGACACCAATAAACGGCGCCGAGCTTCCGGTGGCGACAAGATCGAAATCGGTGTACACTATTACGGTACAGAAACCGAAGCCTGAAAGCCTTAATGACCCTTCCTACCAAAGACCAGATCCATAAATTCCTCGCGGATCTCGGCTCAAGCCTTACCAAGCGCGAGATGATCGATGCCTTTCATATCAAGGGCGACGACCGTGTGCCATTTAAGCGCATCCTTCGCGAGATGGAAGATGAAGGCCTGTTGATCAAGGAAGGCGGAAAGTCTTACCGCGTGCCGGACGCCCTTCCCGCCGTGACGGTCATCGAAGTGACCGAGATCGATATCGACGGCGATGTGATCGCCAAACCTGCCGAATGGAATGACGAGCTGCAAGGTACGGCCCCGCGTATCGAAGTAGTCAATGACGGCAAAACCGCCTTCACGATGAAAGTTGGCGATCGCGCCCTTGCGCAGGTCCGCAAATTCTCGAAAGAGCTTTATGAAGCCAAAATCCTCAAGCGCATGAATACGCCGAAAATGACGAGTGTCGGCCTGCTCAAGCAAATTCGCGGCGGGTATATCGTCGAGCCAATGGAGCGCAACGCGAAATTCGACTTCGAGATTGCTGAAGCTGATTTCAACGGTGCGCGCCCGGGTGAGATCGTCGTTTGCGAAATCCAGCCTTCGCGTAGCGCTCTTCGGAAGCGCGTGCGGGTCATCGAAGTGATTGGCGCACAGGACGACCCCAAAGCCATATCACTTGTCGCACTCCATCAAGCAGGTCTTCGCGCGCATTTTCCGGACGAGGTCATAGACTCAACCAAGGATATGAAAGTCCCGCCCATCAATGACCGCGAGGATTTACGCAAGATTCCGCTGGTCACGATCGACGGTAAGGACGCACGAGATTTCGACGATGCCGTCTTCGCCGAACCGGATAAAGACGGTTTCCATCTGATCGTTGCGATTGCCGATGTTTCCTATTATGTGCGCTCTGGTTCAGCATTGGATAAGGAAGCTTATCTACGCGGCAACTCGACTTACTTCCCCGATCGCGTCGTGCCAATGTTGCCGGAACGGTTGTCTAACGATCTATGCTCTCTGCGTCCTCATGAACCGCGCGCCACACTTGCCGTCCATATGTGGATCAACGAGCAAGGCAAACTCCTGCGCCATAAATTCGTGCGCGGCCTGATGCAATCCCATGCGCGCCTGACGTATGAGCAGGTTCAAGCAGCGCGTGACGGCATTACAGATGCCACGACAGAGAATTTGATGAAGGACGTCATCGAACCGCTTTATACAGCTTGGAAAGTACTCGATAAAGCGCGGGAAAAGCGCGGCGCGCTCGATCTCGATGTGCCGGAACGCAAGATCGTCGTCGATGACAAGAACGAGATGACAGGCGTCGCCGTGCGGGAGCGTCTCGATTCCCACCGCTTGATCGAAGAGTTTATGATCCTCGCCAACGTCGCCGCCGCAGAAGCGCTTGAGAACAGAAAAGCGCCGTGCGTCTATCGTATCCATGACCGCCCGTCCGGTGAAAAATTGATGTCGGCACGAAGCTTCCTCGAAGCTTTCGGTTTGAGCCTGCCTAAAGAGGGTGTTTCCAATCCCGGGCAGATCAATCATATCTTGAAAAAAGCCAAGGAAATGAAGACCGGCTTTTTGATTAATGAAGTGATTTTACGCAGCCAAGCGCAGGCCGTTTATGATCCGGAGAATATAGGTCACTTCGGTTTAGCGCTTGAACGCTATGCCCACTTTACGTCCCCTATTCGTCGCTATGCCGATCTGATCGTCCACCGCTCACTGATCAAGGCTTACGATCTCGGTGAAGGCGGATTGTCCGATGTTGAAACGGTCAAGCTGACGGAAATAGCCGAACATATTTCCATGACAGAACGCAGCTCCGCCGAGGCCGAGCGTAATTCCGTCGACCGGTTCACCGCATCTTTCCTTAAAGACAAGATCGGCGCGCAATTCGCCGGACGTATCGGCGGCGTAACCCGTTTTGGCCTGTTCGTGAAATTGGTCGAAACAGGTTCGGATGGTCTCGTTCCAATTCGTACTTTGCCATCCGATTATTACATTCATGATGAAAGTCAGCATGCGCTGATCGGACGCCGCACGGGCCGCGTGTTCCGCTTGGGGGCGCAAGTCCTCGTCCGTCTTGTCGAAGCCGACCCGATGACCGGCAGCACTTTATTTGAACTGATCAACGGCGAAGACGGCGCAGATATTGAAGGTTACAAAGCAAGGTCATCCGGCTATTCTCAAGCCCCGCGTCAGGAAAAATTCCGTAAGGAAAAAGGCAAAACAAATCGCCGTGGTGACGGGCCGAATACACCTAAAAAAAAGCGCGATCATAAGAAGAAGAAACGGGATTAAATTCTCTAATCACATAATGGCAGGTCGTGCGCAAATAATCGGACGGAATTCCGAACAGCTAGGAGATGCATGCGGCCTGTTTCCTTTAATATAAACTGGCGAACCGTTTTCCGGTCTGATTTTATTTCCATCTTTATCGAATAATACCGTAGCCGGATGATGTTTTTGCAGCGGCATATTTGCTACGCAAAATACATTTCCATCTATTGTTTGATCCTGCATCTGGTTCATTTCTATATCGCGATGTTTATCATCTTCTTCAGAAATAACGCCGGATTTATCAAGAATGGAAACGTAAACATTCCTACCCATTACAGGCTCATTATATCTCGCGAAATTAGAGAATATTTCCATGATTGTTCCAAATCCAGGATACATATCCGGCTTACCGAATAAAGGACCATGAAATTTTACGACGCGTCGACCTGCGGCTTGCCTGTCTTTAAGTTGCTCGGTTAGGAAAACGTCGTGAGGGCTGAATTCTCGATTACGAACATTGGCATGAATAACTCTTTCTGTCTTATCATCGCCGGTATCTAAAATTCTTTCTAGAAATGGAATGAGCGCACTAATAGACTCATCAGTAGTCAGGTTCTGATAAGAGGATATGATGGCCGCATCAAAGACAGGGTTAAAGATTCGTGCCAACCATCCTCTTCTTACTATAGCTGCCGCTTCACGGGGATTATTGGCTTCGAGAATTAGAGGGTCTTGTTTAAGAGTACGCATGATATCTTATAGGTAACTATCTCAGATTATGTCAATAAATTAATAAAAAGAGCTATTTTCTTGACTTGAGCGCTAAAATCCGTATTTTGACGCCTGAATTCCAATACTGAAAGTTACTAAAATGGCTAAAAAAGGCAATGTTATCAAAGTCCGTCTCGTCAGCACCGGCAAATCAGCCGCTGGCAAATTGACAGGATTTACCTACTACATCAAAAAGAACCCAAAAAACATTACGGAGAAACTATCCTTCCGTAAGTATGACCCACGCGCTGTTGACGCTGAAACCGGCAAACGCGGCATGCATGTTCTGTTCGAAGAGAAAAAATTGCCGCCGCACAAAAAATAAGCTGGCAGCAATATGCAAGAATTCAAAACCCGCCAATTGGCGGGTTTTTTATTGGAAGCTAATATTCAAGTATTTTTAGATACTTAGGCTAGGCTCCTACTTCGTTCTCATTTTTTCAGGTTTTTCTTCTCGCATCCCTGGAAGAAAACATGCCATGGCGCGGCTTCTCTATTTCAATGACTTAAGGGGGAAGTCTCTAAGTTTGCTCGTACATTTTAAAGAACATCACACAGGCCGCGGAGTAGAGAACACTCCGAAACTCCACGTTGAAAATTAACTTTTATATAGTTTGAACGTCATTCTAACTACTTTGAACGTCGCGCTCTTTAGACAGGGTAGCTTTTTGCCGCAGAGACGCAGAGGAATTAACCGGGGATGGAGTACAAGACTCCGTCCCCCTCACAACTTGTAACTCCTGACTTGTAACTGAAGGTCCCCGCCGTTCACCTTGGGGATGGCCGAAAAACGGCGTGGCTTTTCACGGTAAAGCCTAACGCATTCAGCATGACGCGGTTTTTGAGAAATTTCAAGTAAAGAGCATCTGATATAGAAACCCCCGCTTTTGCGGGGGAAGCAAGCGCCTGTAAAAATTCAAGAAATAAATTTTCGCTCTTCAGGTTTGAACTCTTCCGGATCGAGACGTCCCTTGCCTTCGAAGTGGACCGCATTGCGGCCATTATGCTTCGAGAGATAAAGCTGTTCGTCGGCGCGTTTGATAATGTCAAGATACTTGGCAGGATCGGCATCGTCGGCTTCGAGCACAAGACCGCCAAACGAGCTGGTCACCGTGATCTCGCCGCCGGGGGCTGCGCATGGGAAAGGTTTATCAGCTACAGCGCGGCGTAGACGTTCGCCAACCATATAGGCAAGGTCGGGCGTAATATCCGGCAGCAGCGCGATGAATTCCTCACCGCCCAAACGCGCAACAAGGTCAAAACTGCGGAGCGAGTCTTTCATACGCTGTGCAAATATTTTCAAGATTTCATCGCCGACATTATGACCGTAGCTATCGTTGATTTTCTTGAAGTGATCGATATCCATGTAGATAAGACCCATGGATTTTTTCTGCACTTGTGTATTTTGCAGCATTTTTTGCAAGTGGACTTCAAAATAACGGCGGTTATACAATCCGGTCAGTGCATCGGTCAGCGCCATCGAAAGCGAGATTTCGTAATTGGCTCTCAAGCGCTCCTGGAAACGTTTGCGACGAATTTGCGTACGCACCCGCGCCAGTAACTCGTTCCGGTCTACAGGGCGCAGAATATAGTCATGCGCGCCTATTTCGAGGCCATGGGCAATTTTCGGCATGTCTTCTTCATTGCCAAGCATGATGATAGGCGCATTACGCGTTTTTTCATTCGAGCGTAAATGCGAACAGAAGCGCAGACCGTCTTCGTTTTTGAGATTGAGCGATACGATGATCAAATCAAAATCGTTATTATTGACATGCTGCAGGGCCTGCAAACCGGTTTCGGCCTGTATAATGATGTCATTATCCCTTTGCAGCGTTTCCTTGATCTTGTTGATTTCAAATGCCATATCCTCGATGACAAGCACGCGTGCGCCATCAACCGGCTGGGTCATCACTGTCGAGTTTTCATCAACCACGCCAAGCTGTGACGCCGTCGTTTCCCGCGCCCGCCATTCATCGATCGTCATTTTCAAACGCACCAGCGACCGCACCCGCGCCATTAGGGCGATATCGTTGACCGGCTTACTCAGGAAATCATCCGCTCCGTTTTCGAGACCGCGCACGCGGTCTTCGGCATCGGTCAACGCCGTGACCATGACAACCGGAATATGCGCCACTGCAGGATTGGCCTTAATGCGGCGACAGACTTCAAATCCGTCCATGCCGGGCATCATGACGTCCAGCAGAACGAGATCAGGATTATGCTCGACAATTTTCTGCAAAGCCTCTTCACCGCTGGATGCGGTCACGACATCGTAATATTCGCTATGCAGCTTGGCTTCCAGAAGCTTAACGTTGGGCAAGATATCATCGACAACGAGTACGCGTGCGGACATGTGAGTACCCTTACGCTTTAACTGCTACGTCGTCAGAAGACGCAAGGTATTTCTGGACAGTCTCCAAAAATTTGGTGACAGAGATGGGCTTGGAAATATAATCCTCGCAGCCGCCTTCGCGGATTTTCTGCTCATCGCCCTTCATGGCGAACGCCGTCACGGCAATCACCGGAATCGATTTCAATTCTTCGTCTTCTTTCAGCCAGCGCGTTACATCGAGACCTGATATTTCAGGCAACTGGATATCCATCAAAATCAAATCGGGCTTTTCTTCACGCGCGAGCTTCAACACATTGTGACCGTCTTTTGTCTGTACGGTACCGATGCCGTGCGCTTCCAGCAAATCATGAAAGAGTTTCATATTCAGTTCGTTGTCTTCAACGATTAAAACTTTTTTACTCATTTTGGCTTTCTGGCTCCTAATTTTTACAAGTCTCTGGTGCAACTTTTTCCAAAGCCACAAGTTTTTGCCTTACGGTAAAATCGGCGTATTCGATCATCATATCACTAATGATGCCATTTTCATGAAAAACCATTGATAATTCGTAATCTGATGCCGATTCAGGCGTGTTGGTCGGAAAGAAAGCCATGCGGACGTTCCAGCCCGGCACATCTGTCAGACTATTATCAATGGAATTAGTTGACGCCGGCTTAAAGGAATTGCTTTTTTGTGGAGATATCTTCGATGCCTCTCCGCTTTTCTTGCCTTCCACTTTCGTCCCGATAAAGGAATTTATATCGACAGGTCCTTCATCGTCGCTGCCGTCGAAAATACGAACATTATAGAATTTCTTCCCCTGACGCGCCTGATCGAGAAGATTGATCGTATGGCCGGTCGGGAAAAGCGTATTGCGCGTTAGGTCAAAGCTCAGGTTTTCAGGAATGGAATAAATCGCCGTGCCGTCTGCACCTTTTGCCGTTAAATCGGCGCGACCGCGAAGTTCTTCATACACTTCGCCATTGCGTTTGCGACGGGATGAAAAATTCAACGACTTGCCGTCGAATGTTTCGAATGTCGTGAAATCACTGCTAATGTTGATCGAAGGGCTGTCGGCGTAATCGTAATTCAGACTGAAGCGGTGATTGGTGATCCAGCCTTCACAAGACGGCTTCCACTCATAGAACATCTTTCCCGAGATATTGGCCATTTGGGAGCCGTTCTTCGTCGATACCAGTTGAACGTCATATAATGCCTTATGGGGCGTAAGACTCTGGGCTGGCCCCACGACAATCGGCGTTGCCGCCCATGCAGGAGCATGGAGCGCCAAAACAGTTAAAACTGTCATCAAAAAGGGAGAAGATACTCGCCCGTTCATCCAAGGACCTTGTCTGGGAAAAATTTTGCCTGCTTACCCTACATCAGGTGGCTTTCAATGCCTAGATGCAACTGGGAAAACTTGGCCGGCACGCCTTAAGTCATTGATTTTAATAAATTCGTTATGCAAATATTTTGGCATGGAAGCTGCAATAGTATTATTACCCTGAAGTTTGTAACGAACACGCTGCATTCCCTCCTCCCCTCACACCCTCATGCAGCGGGTTTATCAAAGGCCCGGCTGCAAGCCCCCTACTTGCGCCGGGCCAAATTTTATTGACATAATGCATTTAAATCTCTATTGTCCTGCCATGTCGAGATTTAAAGATAAGATCGTAGAGAAAAAACAAGCTCTCCAAAGACAAATGGCGTCCATGTCTGATGCCGAAAAAATTGAATTCCTGATGAATAAACAAGTTGGTACAGAAGTTCTTCTTGAAAAAAAAGAGGACCAGGTCCGCATTCTTATTAAGACCAACCAAGTTTTACAAACAGATGCCTACCATGATCGTCTTACTGGTCTTCCAAATCTTAGATATTTCGACGTTGTGGCTCCTACAATAATGGAGGCCGCTATACCGGAAGAGGATGGCGACGATAAAAAACGTGTTAATTCGCTAGTTGCTGTATTTGTAGATGTGAATGGATTAGGCCCTATCAATAAAGAATACGGTGACAAATTCGGTGATAAACTACTTCAGACTGCGGCTACAGCATTGAAGACACATTTCCGCAGGACTACTGATCTTATGGGTCGAAATGATATCAAAGAAAATATAATTGCCCGAAAAGGTGGCGATGAAATTGTTATTATGCTGTCCGACACCTCTGTTGATTTTATTGAAAAAACCATGGAAGAAATTAACAGTTCGACTTCATCAGAAATGGATGGCTATAAAATCGATGTGAAATGCTCTTTTGGCGCCTCTGTTTATACTGGCCAAAAAGATTTTGAAGAAATGCACACAGAAGCAGATCGTAAGATGCAGGCTTATAAAAAGACAGCACCTAAGTCCCAAGTTACAGCTATAGGCGCTAAGCAACTAGCCCTTAAGCTGACTTTTTCTCCGCAGCCTTGATCGGCTCAACCACGCGAATATGCAGGTCTTTTAGCTGTTCTGCCACGATAGGGCTTGGTGCTCCCATCATCTGATCTTCATAAGCCCCGTTCATCACGAAAGCATAAACCTCGCGCAAATTCGGTTCATCGGCGAGCAGCATGACGATACGATCTATCCCGAAGGCACAGCCGCCGTGCGGCGGAGCGCCGAAACGGAAGGCATTGAGCATGCCGCCAAATTTCTTCTCAAGCACGTCGCGGTCATAACCGGCAATGGCAAAAGCTTTTTCCATGATGTCAGAGCGGTGGTTTCGAATTCCGCCGGAGGCGAGTTCAAAACCGTTACAGACGCAGTCATATTGCGTAGCGAGAACCGTTAAAGGATCTTGATTATTCAGCGCATCCAGTCCGCCTTGCGGCATTGAGAACGGGTTATGGGAGAAATCGATCTTACCGGTTTTCTCATCCGCTTCGTACATCGGGAAATCGACGATCCAAAAAAGTTTATAGATGCCTTTTTCACGCGCAAACGCATGGCCTTCCGGCAGGTCGTCACAGATACGATCCCGCGCGCGGCCAGCGAATTTCGCCGCTTTTTCCGGCTTGTCGCACACGAAGAAAATGGCATCGCCCTCTTCCAGTTTTGCAATTTTCTTCAGCTCCACTTGCGCTTCGGCTGGAATGAATTTCGCAATCGGCCCCTTGCCTTCACCATCGGCGAATAGCACATAGCCAAGACCCGGCGCGCCTTCGCCGCGTGCCCAGTCATTGAGCTTATCGAAGAAACTGCGTGCCTGATTTGAAACAGCAGGAGCGCGGATCGCACGCACGACACCGCCTTTTTCAATCACGCCTTTGAAGGCATTAAAGGTAACGTCATCGCGTTTGAAGACTTCGGTCACATCGACGATTTCAAGCGGATTGCGAAGATCAGGTTTGTCGGAGCCGTATTTCAAAAGCGCGTCTTCGTATTTCATATTCGGCAGCCAGACGACTTTATGCTCCCTGCCGGTCCAGTCGGCGAATTCTTCGAAAATACCGCCGATAACGCCGGTCATAATTTCGAAAATATCTTCCTGCTGGACGAAGCTCATTTCAACATCGAGCTGGTAAAATTCCGCCAAGCGGTCGGCGCGGCCATCTTCATCACGGAAACATGGCGCGATCTGGAAGTAACGGTCAAAGCCGGACACCATCAAAAGCTGTTTGAATTGCTGTGGCGCTTGCGGCAGGGCGTAGAATTTACCCGCATGAATGCGCGACGGCACGAGGTAATCGCGCGCACCTTCAGGCGAAGAGGCCGTTAAAATCGGTGTGTTGAATTCCTGAAAACCCCGATCCCACATGCGGCGTCGCATGGAGGAGATGACATTATTGCGCAGGCGTATGCGGGAATGCATTCCTTCGCGGCGCAAATCGAGGAAACGGTATTTGAGGCGCAAATCTTCGCCCGCGCCATCCGGTTCAGCCACCTGCAAGGGCAGGACATCCGCGCCGGACTGCAAAATCGCTTCATTGATATAAATTTCGATATCGCCTGTACTCAGGCGGGAATTCTTGGTTTCGCCCACGCGCTCGCGAACCTCGCCGGAGACAGTGACCACGGATTCAACACGCCACTGCGAAGCTTGCGCCAATACAGGGGAATCAACGTCTACCACACACTGGGTAACGCCATAGGTATCGCGCAAATCAATAAAAAGCACCCCGCCATGGTCGCGGATACGGTGGATCCAGCCCGAAAGCTTCACGGTTTGTCCGGCTTGGCTGTTGCGTAATTCGCCGCAATTGTGGCTTCGATAGAGGTGCATAATCAAATCTTCCAGCTTTTTATTAGTTTCCCGCGTGTTATAACAGTCTCAAACCAAGCTTTAAAGCCTTTTTACATGACCCTGATTACCACCAATTCCGCGCTTGTCGCCTTTTGCCAGACCCTGAAGAACCAGCCTTTTATCACGGTCGATACGGAGTTTCTGCGCGACAAGACCTATTATTCCAAGCTTTGCCTGATCCAGCTCTCCGGCCCGGATAAGAACGCCGTGGCTGTCGATGTCCTGTCGCAAGACGAAGATCTGGATTTAAGCCCTGTGTGGGATCTGCTGACCGACCCAAAAATTCTGAAGGTTTTTCACGCGGCGCGGCAGGATCTGGAGATTATTCTTCAAATGGCCGGGAAAATGGTTCATCCGCTGTTCGACACGCAAGTTGCTGCTATGGTCTGCGGTCACGGGGAACAAATCGGCTATGATAACCTCGTTTCCGATATTACGGGCCACAGACCGGACAAATCCTCGCAGTTTACCGACTGGTCTCACCGCCCTCTAAGCCAGCGCCAATTATCCTATGCGCTCAACGACGTCATCTTCCTGATCGATGTGTACCATGCGCTGGCCAAGAAACTGGAAAAGACCGGCCGCATCGACTGGGTCAATGAGGAAATGGCCTATCTGACCGATCCTCATACTTACGATACTGATCCGGAAGAAGCATGGAAGCGTCTGAAAATCCGCTCTGCCAAGCCAAAAGATCTTGGCGTTATCTATGAGCTTGCCAAATGGCGCGAGCAGGAATCACAGCGTAAAGACGTGCCGCGTTCCCGTATCCTAAAAGATGAAACTCTTCTTGATCTTGCGTTTCAGCAGCCGCAAACAATAGAGGACATGATCCGTATTCGCGGATTTTCCGCCGATATGGCGAAAGGCAAATTCGGCACGGCGGTCATGAAAGTAATCGAGACCGGCCTGAATATGCCCACCGATAAATTGCCGAAACTGCCGGCGAAAAATATCCTGCCGCAGAAACTTGTTTCGACCGTCGAGATGCTGAAAATGCTTCTTCGCATTCAGGCCAGTGAAGCGGGCGTGGCGATTAAACTCGTCGCCAGTTCGGACGATATCGAAGCTTTCGCGGTTAATCCCCAATCGGAAGAGGTGCCGTTCAACCAAGGCTGGCGTTATGACGTTTTCGGCAAATCGGCGCATGATTTATTGGCAGGGAAGATTTGCCTGACGATCAGGAATGGTTCAATTTGCCTGCTGCCGGTGGAATAACCTTTCCATACGGCTGGTTTTCCGGACCCTGTTCAATATTGATCAGCGCTTCCTGAATCAATTTCCGGCTCAATCCTTTTTTCGTTTCAAGCGACATTCGGCTAATGGTCTCGGCCAGACGTCTTGGCATAGCCCAGCTCCTGTCCATCCGAAGCAGCGCGTATTTCAGCAACTCTTCCGTCACCTGAAATCCTTTGTCGTTGAGCTGCTTTCCCAATACCTGCAAAAGAATTTCATCATCAGGACTTTTAATCCGAAAACTGGTCGCACCGCGCAGGCGGGACGCCAGATCAGGCAAATCTATATCAAGTTCGGACGGTGCGAAGCGGCTGGTTAGTAGAACATAACGCCCCGGTGTCGAATTGAAGAAATGGTTATAAATATGAAAGAGTTTTTCTTCCGATTCCTCATCGCCAATTAAAAGATGAAGCTGGTGGATAATAAGGTCGCACGGCTTTGAAATAATTTCTTCAAGCGGCGTTTGCCGAAATCTTTTGGCATCGAAGATCCCTGCGTTGCTTTTATCCTGCCAGACGGAAGCCAGATGTTTTTTACCCGATCCTTCGTCCCCATAGACAATCAAAAACGGCACACGTCCCCAATCGGGCCATTTGTCGATAAAATCAATGGCCGTTTGATTGGATGGCCCGACGAAATAATTGTCGCGACCATAGGCAGTCCGAAAATCCAGATCGAAGGAAAGCTGCGTCATGACTCGGCTTTGATGATGATTTCGATTTCCGGTAAATTCGTTGCATCGGTGATAACGGGAGATACTTTCTCCGGCGTTTTATAGAAATCGCTGTTCTTGTATTTCTGAATTGCAAAACCTATTAAAACACTGACGATCGCCGCGACCGGAATTGCCATGAGCATACCTGTCAGGCCAACCAGCGAACCACCGGCCATCAAGGCAAAAATAATCCAGAGCGGGTGAAGGCCTACGCTATCACCGATCAGTTTCGGTGTGATGAAATTACCTTCGATAAATTGTCCGGCAAAAAAGATGACAGCAATCGTTGCTACATAGGACATCTCTCCATCCGTCTGAAGTGCCGCGACACCAACACTGGCGAGCAATCCTATCGTCGAGCCAACATAAGGTATAATCGACAGCAATCCCGTCGTCAGCCCGATCAAGGCCCCGTATTCAAGCCCCGCTATACTTAGAGCAATAGCGTACATAACACCCAGGATCAGACACACAGACAACTGTCCGCGAATAAAACCGGAGATTTTGCGGTCGATCTGGTCCAGCAGGGAATTGATGGTAGATTTATGGGCTTTCGGTATCAAATTATGAACGAAGCCGGTGATGCGCGGCCAATCTTTCATCATAAAGTAAGCCACTATGGGGATCAGCAAAGCCGCCGTTACAAAACCTACAATTGCGGAGCCGCCCATCATCAAACCTGCCGCTACGCCGCCGACAACTTTCTGGCTCATCTGTAATGTCTTGCCGATATCTTCCTCAATGCTTTCATGCATTTTATCCATGAAATCAAAGCCGGTCCGCTGTTCAAGCACAGCCATGCGGCTTTGCAAGACACTCGAAATGCGCTGGGTATATTGGGGAAGATTGGAAATAAACTCGCCGAATTCACGCGCTAGAAGCGGCGCCGAAATCGCGATCAGTATAATGATGAACAACGAAAAGGCACTTAAGATCAAAAGCGCCGCTACCCATCTTTTCATCCCCTTTTGTCCGAGAATACGAACCAGCGGATTTAAGAGATAGGCAATGATCGCCCCGACAACGAACGGCAATAAAATGCCATTGAACAAAACAATCAAACCAATAAATACCGCCCCTAGAAAGAGCCAGAACATGGCTTGGGCGTTAAAGAAAGATAATTTCTGGTTCATCGTGAATATCCCACTGGGTTCGTTTTAATCAGATTATATTCGCCCGGCCCTGTCGATTGAAGCGACATCCCTCTGGCCGATAGCGCGCTCGTCAATGCCATCCAGTCGCTATAGGTAAATTCCATCTCAGCTTTATTGGTAGAAAGAGAGACAATGCGTATGGATTTGAGCGGCGGGATACCATTTAAAGACCGGCGCATCGAAAGCCAGTCCGCCATCGTATTAAAACGTGCCGTTGCTTTGATATATCCCGCTTGCGCCGTATAAGGCGCGGCTTGCGGCGCAGGGGCGGACTGCGTTGTCATTTCCGCCGCCAGCGCCGGATCGACATAGAATTCCTGATTTTTCCAGTTACCCGTCATGACCGTTTTAACTTGAGGAATGGCATTGACCAAAAGCTCTCCCAATCTTTTTGCGCTGCCTGCGGGAACAGGCAGTGACTGAACAAGCTCTACCCTGCCGCGATCGGTGCGATAGATATCGACTTTCAATATATTAGTGGCGGCCTGATCGAAAACTGCAGATACAATGGCAACATCATAAACATTGTATCTGGATTTTATGCGCTTGATACTGGACTGGGTAAATTTTTGTGGATCGGTCTCACGCAAATCCATGGTATCGGAGACATTTCCTTGCGGCACAACGAGATTTGAATCTGCATCGGCTTGTTTTTGCCATGCCTGGAGCCACGGATTTTTCTTTATATCCCAAAGGGCCAGCGATCCGTTCTGGCTGAAAGCCGGAATGATCAGCAGTTTTTGCCCGTTGGTAGTCTCTGATGTAAAATCCCCAATCGGACCATGGCCGAAGAAGCGGCTTACCGAGGCAGGCTTAAAGCGGAAAATATAGGTCCCTAAATATCTTCTTTTGGATAGTTGCTCGCTGGTGATTTCAAAATCGGACACCATTCCGGCGATGACGGAAGAATCCGGCGGTATAAAGCCCGCCACCTGATCCGGCGACAAAAACCTTTCCGAAAGCATTTTAAACGCTTTTTCTTGCGCCGCTGAAAAAGCCTGATTTCTTGCCTTTACAGAACTTTCAGCCACGATATCGACTTTGACATCATGAACGACATAGGCAGGATTGGTCTGGGCAAACGCCAAAACCGGTAGCCAGATCAGCATAAAAAGTAAAATCGGGACTGTACGAAACATGGTAAAAATTCTAAAGAAGAGTTGAATTCCGTTTTATAACTCGGGAAAGGCTTTCTTTCAATGAAACTAAATGCTTATGAGGCCGCAGGCGTTAATATAGATGCCGGGAACGAATTGGTCGAAAAGATCAAGCCCGCCGCCAAATCGACCAAAAGAAGCGGCGTTATGGGCGGATTAGGCGGATTTGGCGCTTTATTCGATGTAAAAGCAGCCGGTTATAAGGATCCCGTGCTGGTTTCCGCCACGGATGGCGTTGGGACCAAGCTCAAAATTGCCATCGATTCAGGACTGCATGACACGGTCGGCATCGATTTAGTTGCCATGTGCGTTAATGATTTGATCGTTCAGGGAGCCGAGCCTCTCTTTTTCCTCGATTATTTTGCCAGCGGAAAGTTAGAGGTCGAGACAGCCTCGCGGGTCATCACTGGAATCGCCGAAGGCTGTAAACAGGCCAATTGCGCCCTGATCGGCGGCGAGACAGCCGAAATGCCGGGTATGTATCATGGCGGCGATTACGACCTCGCAGGATTTTCAGTCGGCGCGGTCGAACGCGAGAAAATACTGACAGGTCAAACTATCAAAGCAGGCGATATCGTTTACGGCTTGCCCTCGAGTGGCGTTCATTCCAACGGGTTTTCACTCGTTCGTAAGATCATCAGCGATACGGATACAAAACTTGATGCGCCCTGCCCGTATGAAAACGGGAAAAGCTTGGCACAGGCCCTTATCACGCCGACACGCATCTATGTGAAAGCGCTGATGAATATTTTAAAAGAAACATCGTTGATCAAAGGATTGTCGCATATTACGGGCGGCGGCCTTCTCGAAAATATTCCGCGCGTTTTGCCGGATGGTCTCGGCGTTAAACTGGACGCCGCCAAATGGGAGTTACTACCTGTTTTCAAATGGCTGAAAAAGAGCGCATCGATTTCCAATCATGATCTGGCCCGCACACTTAATTGCGGGATCGGCATGGTCGTCATTTGTGCCGCCGACGATACAAGCAAACTTGAAACTGCCTTGCAAAAAAACGGCGAGGCCTTCTACCGCATCGGCGAAGTTATTGCTGCGCCAGAGGGTGAACGCGTTATCATCGAAAACATGGATGCAGAATGGGCAAGCTGAAACTTGCCGTTTTCATCTCCGGACGCGGCAGCAACCTGCAATCGATTATAGATGCCTGCGCCGATCCTGATTTTCCAGCTGAGATCGAGGTCGTTATCTCAAACAAGCCCGATGCTTACGGGTTGATCCGCGCCGAGAATGCGGGCATTGCGACCATCGTCGTCAATCATAAAGATTACCCGTCGCGCGAGGAATTTGAAGACGCATTGCAAATCGCTCTTGAATCATTTTCCATCGATCTGATTTGCCTTGCCGGTTTCATGCGGGTTCTGACGGAAGATTTCGTCAATCGCTGGGAGGGGAAAATGATCAATATCCATCCGTCCCTGCTCCCGAAATTCAAAGGGCTTCACACGCATGAACGTGCCATCGAGGCCGGAGAAAAAGAGAGCGGCTGTACCGTTCACTTCGTGATACCCGATATGGATGAAGGACCGATCATCCTGCAAAAGCGCGTTTCGATCGATGAAAATGAAACGCCAGCCTCTTTGGCAGAAAAAGTTCTGGTAGCCGAGCATATCGCCTACCCTGAGGCCATACGTTATCTGGCGTCACGTCCCTTGAAATCCTGAATTTTCGGCGTTATTATCCCCATCCAAAGAGGTAATTTTATGGCACATGATCACATACCAGCTGAAGTAGACCCTTCACAAATCGAACGCGCCGAACACGGCTGGGAAGCTTTTACAAAATACGGAAAATGGTTTGTGCTCCATGTGATCGCTTTGCTCGTTTTAATGGCAATTTTCCTCGCATAACCAAAGACTTATATATTTATTAAGCTTTTTGATAAAAAGTGAATATGGAGATTTCCGGCCCAATGCCGGATAGGCCTTCTATGTCACTGTTTCGCTTACATTCAATCTTACGGTCCTGTTTTTTATTCCTGATCACCCTAACGGCGGTTGGGATCGCAAACGCACAGGATGTTAAAACGGATTCACAGATTGCCCCGCTTATCCTGACCGATCAATCGACCATCGCAATACCCAGCGTACAATCATTATTCGTTATCGAAGATCCTGAAAGAAAGTTTGGCTTCAATTCAATTATCGGCATGCTGCAAAGCGGGCAGATGAACCAAGCGGTTACAAGCGGCAATGTTATTAGCCTTGGCTCTCAAGGTAGCCCCTATTGGATCGTGATCCCTATATTGAATACCAGTCGTCAGGAGTTGTGGACTCTTAACTTCGGCAAAGCCGGTTATGGCCGGACCGGTTTCGCCGATAAAGCCATTTTGTATGAATCAACATCACGGCAAACTTTTTTCAATACGACGACAAAATCGGAAATTAAAAACGCCTATTACCTGTCATCCCGTATAGCCGTCAGCATTCCCAAGAATCAAACGGCCTATCTGATCATGTATATAGAGGGCCGGAAGGGAATTCTAACGACGATCAAGCCTTCCATTGAATCTTCGACAAGGCCGCAGACAGGAATCGGACTATTGGAGCCTGATGCCAACACTTTTATTCTCATCGCGATTGCCGTTTTAATCGCCGGCTTTCTTACCAGCCGCGACAAATCCCTCATTGCATTAGCCTTAATGTGGACGAGCCTGTATGGATACGAGATTTTCCTCGATCATTTCTTCCTGATAGATCATTTCTTCGGGCGAATTATTACACCGGTCTTCCGCCTCGTTTTCCCGATCTTGCTTTTTGTATCCTTATGGCTCAATGCCGAAGCCCGCGCCAAATATCCGCCTTCTCTTTTTATCGGTATCGGTCTTTTATTCGCGGTCAGTAGTTTACTGGGCATGCTGCTTTTATCTACCGTACCGACTATCAGCATGTCACTCAGCTTCGTGCCCTTCGTTGGTATCAGCTTGATAACCGTTCTTCTGACATGGCCATTTACATCACTTTATTCCCTGAATGCGATGAGCGGCATCAGCCTGATTGCACGGGTTATCTTATTTATCGGCATATGGGCGACAATAGAAACGGTCGAGCCGGATTCTTCGGCAGCTGCTTTGACCTATGTCAGTCCGTGGTTGACAGCTTTTACTGCTGTCATCAGCTCTTTGTTACAGGTGTATTTTACCGAGCAAAAAAATTCAGACTTATACGACCGCAGAGAACTCAGGGATACGTTGAGCGATACGTTCAGAGAGGCACGCGAAGCCTCCGAACATACACGGCTTCTCCATGTTCTCGATCAGGAACGCCTCCTGATGAAAGAATTGCAAATTCAGGAAACAAAACGCACCGAGGAAATGAAGCGGGCCAAGGAATCCGCCGATGATGCCAATATGGCTAAATCCGCTTTCCTGGCCGTGGTCAGCCATGAAATTCGTACACCGATGACAGGCATTATGGGCATGGTCCGCTTGCTGCTTGATACAGGGCTATCGAGAGAGCAAAAAGATTACGCCAATACAATTCAGGATTCCGGCGAAGCTTTGCTGGCTCTTCTGAATGACATTCTGGATTTTGAAAAGATCGAAAGCGGAAAATTAGAACTCGAAAAAACAAGTTTCGATCTAAAACGCCTGCTTAAAGGCATCCATGTATTGATGAGCGGACATGCGGGGTCGAAAAATATTGAACTTGTTCTCGATCTCGACCCGCGCCTGCCGGAATTCGTGGTCGGCGATCCTACAAGACTGCGCCAGGTTCTTTTAAACCTCGTTAACAATGCTATCAAGTTTACAGCCCGCGGCAGTGTCACCATTCAAGTCAAAAATCTATCGACTGTCGAAACATCAAGCAGCGATACGATGCAAATCTATTTCGGCGTGCAGGATTCCGGCATCGGTATCAGCGCCGAAGCGCAGAAGAAAATATTCCAGCCGTTTTCCCAAGCCGATTCAAGTATCAACCGTAAGTTCGGCGGAACGGGTCTCGGCCTGACCATTTGTAAAAGATTGATCGAAGCCATGGGATCGTCCATCGGCATAAATAGCCGCGAAGGTGAAGGCAGCACCTTCTTCTTCACACTCCCTATGCCGACCGCGATCAGCAGCCAACAACGCGGCACAACGCCTTTAAGCGACCAGACAATCAGAAAAATGAATGTCCTGGTCGTCGACGATAACGGTATCAATCAAAAAGTCCTGCACGGGCTTTTAAACCGTATGGGACACTCTGTCATTCTTGCCTCGAATGCGGATGACGCCATAAAAGCGGTTCAAGACCACTCATTTGACTTGGTACTCATGGATATCGAATTACCGGGCCGTAGCGGCCTTGATGCCACCGCCGAAATTCGCGCCATGCCCGATCCTTCCCGCGCGAATCTGCCTATCGTTGCGATGACAGGCAATATCGGTGAAGACGATGTTAAAAAATATCTGTCCAATGGCATGAACGATTTTATGGGCAAGCCTGTCATGCCGGAAACGCTGAAGCAAATGCTGCATAAAATTGCCCGCTCTGAAATCGCCAAAGCTGCTCCCGTTGTAGCCGAAAAAATAGCGCCGTCCCAGATGATAGGCTCATCACTTGCGGCTGCAGATATCGATCTTATTTCCCCTGATTTAGTAGAAAGTGAACATGATCTGGAAGAGGATGAATTTGCCTCTATGGTTCGTCAACTGGAAGAAGAAGAAAATAGCGTTGAAAGCGCTCCGACGGAAGTTGCCGAGGAATATCTGAATCATGCGATGATTGCCTCCCTGATTAAGAGTCTTGGCAAATCGCAGACAGAGGAATTAATGCGCGATTTCTACGATAAAACCGAAGAGCTTATTCTCAACCTGAAAGCGGCGGCGGATAATAACGACCATGAAGCTGTTAAAGCCAGATCGCATGAACTGCGCGGCATGGCCGCCAATTTCGGCTTCAAAGCCATCGCCGATACGACCGCAGACATAGAAAAATCCATCCAGAATGCAGCAGAAGCGGAGTTGCCCCCGCTTCTTGAATCTCTATCCGGCACCTATCAAGGCAGCCGATCTGAAATGGAAAACCTGTTAAAGGCTTAACCGACGATTTCGTTACCGGCGAAGAAATAAGCAATCTCGATTGCCGCGTTTTCATCAGAGTCGGAACCGTGAACGGAGTTAGCTTCGATGCTTTCGGCGAATTCCTTGCGGATCGTACCGGCATCGGCATTGGCAGGGTTTGTTGCGCCCATAATCTCGCGGTTTTTCAGGACGGCGTTTTCGCCTTCCAGAACCTGTACGACGACCGGACCGGAAATCATGAATTTTACGAGGTCATTAAAGAATGGACGCTCTTTGTGAACGCCATAAAATTCTTGCGCCATGGCTTCAGTCATCTGTATGCGCTTTTGTGCTACGATGCGGAGGCCATTTTCTTCAAATTTCGCGTTTATCGCGCCGGTCAGATTGCGGCGGGTCGCATCAGGCTTAATGATGGAAAAGGTACGTTGAATGGCCATATTTTTAGGTCCTCTGGCGTTAAATAAAAGTGCCTGCGTTATACAAGGCGAATATCGGTAGATCAAGTTCCAATGCTGCCATGCAATATCCACATATCAGCCATACATTTTATCCAACAAATTCAATAACTTAGAAAAAAGCCAAGTTTATCTATGATTTTTATCTTGTATTAGAGAGCCATGTTGTTTTCTAATAGCTGTGTTGAGGAAATTATTTATAATATGACAATAAGAACTTCGAACCTTGCCTTTAATAGATCAGCCCTTCCGGCAGAATGGAATTGGAAGGCAGACTCTCAACCTGAGAAACTTCCAAATGGCAAAAACTATATCACTCTTGCAAAAAAAATTACTGACGCTGCCTTATTAAGAGCCTGCGAAACTTTATACCGCGCCGGCTATATTGAAGAAAATGAAATTCGCAGCACTCTTTCTAGATTAAAAAAGCTAGATGCAAAAGAACAGCTATACTTAAATGGCGTAAGCGTTAAATGGAGAATTAAAGACCTAGATTCTGTAGATGCTAAAATTCTTAAAGACGGAAAAACACCTGATGACGTCGGTGATTATTTTGGATTAAAGTTTATTGGTTCTACAGTTAATGATATCCAACGCTTACGAACAGCCGTCTTAGATGATGCAAAAATGACTTCGCGCAAATGTGAGTTTACTTATCCCTCCGATCGGGGATACAGATCACATAAATCTCACCACGTTGTTAATACAATTGCGGGAAGGAGCATGACCGTAGAATTCATGGTTACGCATGCTGAGTTTGAAACTATTGAAGAACTTACCCATGATTACATTGCTTTAGAACGTAAGGTATTAGATGAAATTAAAGCGACACCCAGAGGAAATTGGGATAAAATTCTTGCACTAAAGAAATCAAGTCGCGATTTGAAAGATAGTAGAACGAGACTAAATTGCATTGCCGCTGACGCTGTTCATGGCCTTAACTCGATGTGTGCACCTGATGCTGTTATCCCTACTCCTACTTACATTGAAGGAAATCAAAATTCCTCTGCAAAAAATTATGCTTCATCAATTTTGCAAGAAGTAGCGCCTTACATACTAGTTGATAGTATAGCTACAAATGATGATAGGAGCGATGCTCAATCACAATTTCAGCTTGGTTTAGGTTAAGCCAGCTTCTTCTCAATCCCTGCAATCGCATCATTTGCCGCGCCTGCATCAGGTCCGCCGGCTTGCGCCATATCAGGACGACCGCCACCGCCTTTGCCGCCGAGCGCTTCGGCACCGATTTTCACCAGATCGACCGCGTTGATTTTCGATGTCAGGTCAGACGTGACAGCGACAACGATAGATGCTTTTCCTTCTTCGGTCGCAATCAACACAACCACACCAGAGCCGATCTGAGCTTTTAAATCATCTGCCATCGGTTTTAAATCTTTGGCCGGAACATCTTCCAGAACTTTGCCGATAAATTTAACGCCATTGATGTCTTTGGCAGATGGGCCACTGTCGCCTGCGCCGCCGGTTGCCAATTTGCGGCGAAGCGCGGTTAATTCCTGCTCCAGCTTTTTCTTTTCTTCTATCAGCGATTTAACGCGGTCAACCACATCTGACGGATTGGCTTTCAGGATAGAGGCCGCTTCAAACAATCGGTCTTCCTGAGAATTATAGTAGTCCAGCGCAGTTTGCCCGGCAACCGCCTCAATACGGCGAACGCCCGAACCGACCGCCCCTTCGGAGACGATTTTAAATAGGCCAATTTCACCCGTACGCCCGACATGCGTACCGCCGCAAAGCTCGACAGAAAAAGGCTTGTTTTGCCCTTGTTCCTGTCTTCCCATGGACACGACACGAACTTCATCATCGTATTTTTCGCCGAACAAAGCGCGAGCGCCGGTTTCGCGCGCATCATCAATCGCCATCAGCCGCGTACGCACTTCCGTATCGGCGCGGATTTCTTCATTCACCATCGCTTCAACTTGTTTCAGTTGGTCAGCGCTTATGCCCAAATGATGGGAAATATCAAAACGCGTGCGGTCAGATGTTTGCATCGAGCCTTTTTGCGCGACGTGATCGCCGAGCGTTAACCGCAAAGCCTCATGCAGCAGGTGAGTTGCCGAGTGGTGCGCCTGAATGGCGTTGCGGCGCGTGACATCGACTTGCGCTTCAACTGCATCACTTACTTTAAACGTACCTTCTTTCACGATACCGACATGCGAAAACATTTTGCCAAGTTTCTTGGCCGTATCAGACACTTCAAAAACATTATTGCCGAATTTCAATACGCCCGTATCACCAACCTGACCGCCGGACTCCGCATAGAAAGGCGTTTGGTTCAAAACAATCTGAACCTTATCGCCTGCTTTAGCTTCCGCAACCTCTTTGCCGTCTTTCACGATGGTTTTAATTTGACCTTCGGCTTCAACTTTCGAGTAACCGAGGAATTCAGTCGGGCCGACCTTATCAAGCAGCTCGAACCAGACCTTTTCCGTTGCCGTATCACCCGAACCTGCCCAATTTTTGCGGGCTTCGGCTTTTTGCTTATCCATCGCCGTTTCAAAACCTTCGGTATCGACTTCGATATTCTTCGCGCGAAGTGCGTCTTGCGTCAGGTCCAAGGGAAAGCCGAATGTATCGTATAATTTAAAGGCGGCTTCGCCCGGAAGCTTCGCGCCGCCGGAAAGTTTGGATGTCTCTTCGTCGAGCAATTTAAGCCCGCGTTCCAGCGTTTGCTTAAATTTACCCTCTTCCAATTTAAGGGTTTCTGTAATCAGAGAACCTGCCGCGTAAAGTTCCGGATAGGCTTCGCCCATCATGGCTTGCAATGTCGGGAACAGGCGATACATCAAGGGCTCTTTCGCGCCCAATAACTGAGCATGACGCATACCTCTTCGCATGATACGACGCAGAACATAACCGCGACCTTCGTTGGACGGCATAACACCATCAGCGATCAGGAAAGCAGCGGAGCGCAAATGGTCAGCGATTACTTTATGGCTTGGGGCCTGGTCGCCGTCCGGATTAACACCCGTCAAATCACCAACATGTTCGATAATGGCGCGCATCAAATCGATTTCAAAAACCGAATTTTTACCCTGCATAATCATGGCCATGCGTTCAAGGCCCATACCTGTATCAATAGAAGGCTTCGGCAGAGGTTTTCTAATATGCCCGCCTTTTCCATCCGGTTCCTGCTCGAATTGCATAAAAACAAGGTTCCAGAATTCAAGGAAACGGTCGCCGTCTTCGTCCGGCGATCCCGGCGGTCCACCGAAAATATGATCACCGCGATCAATGAAGATTTCGGAACATGGCCCGCAAGGCCCCGTATCGCCCATCATCCAGAAATTGTCATTTGTATTGATGCGGATGATCCTGTCATCTGAAAAACCGGCAATTTTGCGCCACAGCGTGGCCGCCTCTTCATCCGTCGAGTGGACCGTGACCAGCAATTTGTCTTTGGGCATCTGGAAATTTTTACTAACCAATTCCCAAGCGTAATGGATCGCCTCTTCCTTGAAATAATCACCGAAGGAGAAATTTCCGAGCATTTCGAAAAAGGTAAAATGGCGGGCCGTATACCCGACATTCTCAAGGTCATTGTGTTTCCCGCCAGCACGGACGGATTTCTGGGACGTTGTGGCGCGTGAGTACGGGCGCTTTTCGACACCGGTGAACACGTTTTTGAACTGGACCATGCCTGAATTGGTGAACATCAGGGTCGGGTCGTTTTGTGGCACCAGAGGGCTGGACGCAACTTTCTCATGGCCGTTCTTGGCAAAGAAATTCAAAAATTCGGAACGTATATCGGCAGCGGTTTTCATGCCTGTACCCTTGTCTTAATAAATGTAATATGGCTCTTAGTTAGCCGTATTACGCGAATTTTTCCAAGGGATTTTTCATGAGCATCAACACTGAACTTATTGATCTGGCGAAGTTTATGGCAGATGAAGCCGGAAAAATCGCCCTTTCCTATTACCGGCAGGATTTCGAGATCATATCAAAGTCCGACGAAACGCCAGTGACCTTGGCGGATCGCGGCATCGAAGCGCGCCTCAGAGAGATTATCTCGGTCAAAAGACCGGAAGACGGCTTTTTTGGCGAGGAGTTTGAAAATACGCCGAGCCAAAATGGTTATACATGGGTCGTCGATCCGATTGACGGAACCAAGTCCTTTACCATCGGTCGCCCGACATTCGGCACGTTAATCGGTCTTTGCTATGAGGGTGAGCCGATCCTCGGCATTATAGATCAGTGCGTATCGAAAGAGAGATGGATTGGAATCAAAGGACAAGCCACGACTTTTAACGGATCAATTATAAAAACGAGAAACTGCGCCGATTTAAAATCCGCCGTCTTCGGAACTGGGTCACCTTCACAGATAGATAAAAACGATCCGCAGCGTTTCGTCAGATTTGATGGCGCGTGTCGTTATACAGTCTATCAGGGTGATTGTTATTTCTATGGCCTCATGGCCAATGGCGCAATCGATGTTCTCGTGGAAGATCAATTAGGCCTTTATGATTATATCGCGCTTGTGCCGATTATCGAAGGCGCAGGCGGCAAGATTACGGACTGGTCCGGCGCGAAATTGACATTATCCAGTGGAAGCAATCTCTTAGCAGTTGGCGATCCAAAATTACATGCAAAAGCATTAGCGCTACTCTGACTAATTGGACGCGAATTGCATAGCATCGTGGCGCGTACCGGCATCGGTATATTCTTCGTCACGTTCAAACGCTACAGCATCCAGTGATGGGTTGTCTTTGCCTTCACGAATACGGTAGATCCAGTAATTTACCATGACACGCTCGACAAAAGCGCGGGTTTCGGATGACGGAATGCTTTCGATGAATAGAAGCGGATCGCTGATATCCTTATATTGTCTTTTCCAGCGCGCCAGATTGCCCGGACCTGCATTATAGGCAACCGCCATGTAGAAAAGGTCATTATTGACGTTTGAATCCATCAGCAAATGACGAACATATTTCTGACCAACGCTGATATTGGTCTGCGGATGCGTTAACGCGACATCAATTCCTTTGGCCATATAACTGGCCGTCGACGGCATAAGCTGCATCAGGCCGCTCGCGCCGCTCGCGTTCTTGGCTTGTGGATTAAACCGCGATTCCTGACGGATCAGGGCATTGACCAGCGCAGTATCGACTTCATAACCCTTATCGGGATTCCATGGGGCTTCAGGATAAAGAGCGATATCATAAAACGCTCCTGCATCGTCCTTAGTCATGCGCCCCAAAAGAAGAGACAGAGCCGGTATATTCTTATCGAGAATATAAGCAAGAAGCTGGCGCTGCTTATAACCGTTATCCAGCCAGCCTGATTTGCCAAGCCTGGTCAACGCCTCCGTGATATTACCTTTTTTAGAGAGCGCGATGGCGTCCTGCACGTTCACAGATGCCTCTAAGGATTTCTTATGCTTGGATTTGAGGTCAGGCTTGTCCCAGTTGAAATCAAAATCCCTGCCCATTGAACGAAGCGCAATCAAACCATAAAATGTGCGCGGATATTTGGCCGCGATTTCCATGTAATGATTTGCTTCCTGCATATCGCCCATACGCCCATAGGCACGCGCCGCCCAAAACGCGCTGCCGGATTTCAGCCAGACAGAAGCTCGCCTGGATTTCGCTGCAACCGAGAAGAATTGCGCCGCTTCTTCATAATTATCCATTTTCCATGCCGCCAAACCGCCGACCCATGCTGCTTCCGGTGCGTCATGGCGTGAGCGGTGAGAGGAAGCCTTAGCGACATCAAAGGCCTTCTGGGTCTTGCCTTCGATCAGGTAAGACTGGGCAATCGAAGCCCGCAATTTATCATATTCAACATTCTTGATTTTCTGGGCCATTGGATCGGCGCCAAGAAGCTTCAAAGCATAGCTTGGTCGGCCCTGCCTCAGTTCTTCGCGGATGGTCTTATTCAGGATGCGATAAGCGGAAGAGGTAACCAAAGGTTCAAAATCATCGCCTGCAACAATAGAGCCATTGCCGATCGATAACGCCACAGCGTTAGCGGCTTCAACCTTCACAGGCGGCATGAGGCGCTCGCTCAAAGCTGCCGCGCCGCAATAACCAGTTAGGACCACACCACCTAGCAATAATGCCTGGAGCAGTCGCCCCCGCCACTTGCCGTTTTCTTTTTCTGTACCCATAGCGGGAGAACAGATAGGGACCTCGAAGTAAAAAGTCCAGAAAAAAACAATAAAACTAAAATGGTTAACAAGGCGATTTTAGCTAAGATGCTGAATTTATTAGTAAATTTATAAGCCAATAAGGTAATTTTTATTTTTCCAGACTATATAAAATTACCCTATTCTGGAATAATTATTCAAATTACTCTATTCTCTAACCAGATGCTTAAAGGCTTACTAAAAATACTTAATGAATACAGAAATAAATTTTATAAATACTGTATTCGATATTCTGAATACTATAAAAATCAATCAGAGAGGCGTTTTTTCAGTAAAAGCATATCAATCCACGCCTGTTTTTTCTGTATTGGCGTCCTTAGAAGAAAAGATGGATGGAAAGTTGGCAGGACCGGCAATTCTACGCCGCCGCTTTCAGTCAGCGGACGATAGGTCGCCCATTTTCCGCGCAGCTTTGTTATGCCATCTGCCGTATCTAATAGTGCCTTCGCTGATACGCCGCCCATAAAGACCAATATTTTAGGCTGTATCAGAGCAATATGCCGCTCGATGAAAGCTAGACTAATCTCGACTTCTGCCGGACTCGGTGTACGGTTCCCCGGGGGACGCCAGTTCAAGATATTTGATATATATATAGAAGTGTCAGGATCGTCAGATTGGCGGGACAGGCCGATCGCGGCAAACATCTTATCCATGAGCTGGCCGCTGACCCCGACAAAGGGTTTACCCTGAATATCCTCATCCCCGCCAGGGGCTTCACCAATAACCATCACTCTGGCTTTAGGATTGCCATCTGCAAAAACCAGATTGGTCGCGGTTTTCTTAATCGCCAGAGCGTCAAACCCTCGGATTGCTTCTTTTAATTCTTCCAGCGTATTGGCACTTTGCGCCAGTTTTAACGCTTCTTTCTTGGCATCGGCGGTCCCAAGCGGCATTTCAGGGATAATATTTGCGGCAGGGGGAGACTTCACCGACTGGACAGGACCTATACTCGGAGAAGGAAGAACAGCAAATCTGTTTACGGGAGCGTCCTCGAGCAGGTCAGTGACGCCCTGCTCCAGATACCATTCCAATATATTCAAGTCATTGTCCAAAAATCCGGTCCTAATCTTTATTTCTTTTTAGCCTGAATGGCTTATTGTTAATAGGAAACACTGTATAATCAAAGACAAAACCCTTAAACAATCTATAGTTATTCCATAATTATATTTCAGGATACCTCAATGACAGAACCCAGAACAGACCGCGATAATATGGCTTACGATGTTGTAATCGTCGGTGCCGGACCTTCAGGACTCGCCTGTGCCATCCGCCTGAAACAGCTCAATCCTGACATGACTGTCTGCGTCCTTGAAAAAGGCAGCGAAGTCGGTGCCCATCTCCTCTCCGGCGCCGTCTTTGAGCCCCGAGCCTTGAACGAGCTTATTCCCGACTGGAAGAATCTAGGTGCACCGCTTTCTTGCGAAGCCAAGGATGACAAATTCCTTTTCCTCACCAAGGATAAAGCATTTCGCCTGATGACTCCGCCGCAGATGAACAATCATGGTAATTATATTATCTCGCTCGGCAGCTTTGCCAAATGGCTGGCTTCCCAGGCCGAAGCCCTCGGCGTCGAAATTTACCCCGGCTTTGCCGCCGCCGAGATTCTCTATCACGAAGACGGCTCGGTCAGAGGCGTGGCGACAGGCGATATGGGTGTCGACAAACACGGCAATCGCACCGATGCTTTCCAGCCCGGCTTAGAACTTCATGCCAAGCATACCGTCTTTGCCGAAGGCTGCCATGGCTCGCTGACAAAACAACTCATCAAGAAATTCGACTTGCGTAAAGAGTCCGACCCACAGACCTATAGTCTCGGCGTCAAAGAGATCTGGGAAATTCCAGCGGACAAACATAGTCAGGGTCTTTGCGTCCATACGATCGGCTGGCCACTCGGTTCCGAAACCTATGGCGGCTCGTTTATGTACCATGCCGAAAACAATCTGGTTTACATTGGCTATGTCGTCGGCCTCGATTACCAAAATCCCTATCTTTCTCCGTTCGAGGAAATGCAGCGCTTCAAAACGCATCCTTATTTCCGCAATATTTTAGAGAATGGAAAGCGTATCTCCTATGGCGCGCGCGCTTTAGCTGCGGGCGGTTTCCAGTCTCTGCCGAAACTCACTTTCCCCGGCGGGCTTTTAATCGGCGATACAGCCGGCTTTTTGAACGTGCCGAAAATCAAAGGCAATCACGCCGCGATGAAATCAGGTATGCTGGCCGCCGAAGCCCTGGCCGAACAAATCGAGGCACAAGAATGCACATCCTATACCGAGAAATATAAATCAAGCTGGCTACATGAAGAACTTTATAAAGTCCGCAATATCAAGCCGGGCTTTCATAAAGGTTTATGGGTAGGCCTGATCAATGCCGCGATCCAGACGATCGGCGGATGGCGTATTCCTGTCACATTCAAAAACCATGCTGATTATGCGCAGCTTAAGAAAGCCGAAGATTCCAAACCTATCGATTACCCGAAAGCCGACGGCAAACTGACTTTCGACCGACTGTCGAGCGTTTATATATCGAATACCAATCACGCAGAAGACCAGCCATGTCATTTAAAGCTTCGCGATCCGTCCATTCCGATCAATGTCAATTTGCCCGTTTGGGCAGAACCTGCCCAAAGATATTGTCCGGCAGGTGTCTATGAGGTCGTAAGTGAAGCCGATGGTTCGAAACGTTTCCAGATCAACGCACAAAACTGCGTTCATTGCAAAACCTGCGATATCAAGGACCCGAGCCAGAATATCGACTGGGTCGTACCACAAGGGGGCGATGGCCCAAATTATACAGGAATGTAATTTCCGATAATTGCCCTATATAAGGCTCTGTATTTTTAAGATAGACTGGCTCCCATGAAACGCACCCTTCTTCTTTTGACAACAACCGCATTGGTATTGACCGCATGCGATGACAGGCACGCCGATATTCACTGGTATGATGCTTTAAAAGCCTGGGTTACCGGCAAGGTGCCGGAAAAATACCTGACACCGGAATTGACACCTGAAGAACTTGCCATGCTGGAAGCGCAATATACGATGCGCAGCCCTACCGGCAGCTATCTCGCCGGACGTTTTGCGCAAAGCAATTTCGATTGGGAAACGGCCAGCAAGTATTTCAGCGAAGTTCTGAGCAATAATCCGGGCAATATGGATCTTGAGCGCCGCGCCATGGCGCTTGCCATGGGAGCCGGCCGTTATCCAGAAGCCATGGACCTAGCGCGCGCCACTCTTAAATCAGGTGAAACAGGCTCCCTGCCTAGATTGTTTCTGGCAATTGAAACTCTAAAGAGCGGAAATTATGCGCAAGTTTTAACAGATGCGCAAAAAATCCCCGATGACGGAATTAGTGAATTCGTCAAACCGCTTCTAAAAGCGTGGGCTTCGGCAGGAAATAAAAAACTCGATATCGTCCAGCTTAACAAGAATGTCGTTCATTTCTATCATGCGATCTTGATTGCCGATTTTCTGGACGATAAGGCGGCTTTAAAAAATCTGGCCATGCGCGACTATTCGAGCCTTGGCTTGTCCACTAAAAGCCTGCACCAGATTTCTGATATTTTCGAGCGTCATGGTTTGAACGCTCAGGCCAAGGATGTTTTGCGCGGCGTTCCTGAAAGCGAACGTGCGCAATTATCAGACTCGGTCGACAAAATCGATTCACCCATCGAAGGCATGGCCCGCGCCCTCTTTGATATGGCCACCGTTTTGTACCAGGACTATCCGGACAGCGCGCGACTATTTGCGCAGATGTCTCTTTATTTAAACAGTGGGGAGAACGACTCGCGCATTTTGATCGCCCACATGGCGGCACAATTCAAACGCTATGACGAGGCGATCAATCTTTTTAATCAGATCGATATATCGAACAATCCGCAAATGGCCATTAAAATTCAGCGCCAGATTGCCGAATTGCTTGAAGAAGCAGGAAAGCCCGATCAAGCCATTCAAATGCTAAAAAACGTCGTCGATAAAACCAAGGATATCGAAGCTCAAATACAAATCGGCGATATTTATCGCGAGCAGGAAAAATTCAATCTGGCTTTGAACGAGTATAATAAAGCCTTCGCTATTCTCGGCGATAATATCACTGTTAAACATTGGAACCTGCTTTACGCGCGCGGGATTGCCAATGAACGTTTGAAAAACTGGAAGGCTGCGGAAAAAGATTTAAAATCAGCCCTCGCGCTCGAACCCGACCACCCTTATATCCTGAATTATCTAGGTTACAGTTGGACCGACCAGGGCATCAATCTCGATGAAGCAACACGCATGATCGAAAAGGCGGTTCGCCTGCGCCCCGATGACGGCTATATCGTCGATTCCCTCGGCTGGGCCTATTACAAACAAGGCAAATATAAACAAGCCGCAGATGCGCTTGAACGCGCTATCGAGCTTTCGCCCTATGATCCAACGATCAACGACCATCTTGGCGATGCCTACTGGCAGGTTGGACGCCGCAACGAGGCGCGCTTCCAATGGAGACGTGCGCTTAGCTTCAAACCAGATGCGGATTTGAACAAAAGCCTGAATGAAAAAATTGAAAACGGCCTTGTATTGAATAAAACGCCCTCCCCTTCGCAGGATCAGGCAAATGGCAGTAAATTTCTGACTGCCGAATAGCATGTTGCGCGTTCTCGCCCCGGCCAAGCTCAATCTCTTCCTGCATGTAACCGGCAAGCGCAAGGATGGTTATCATTTACTGGATTCCCTCGTTTGCTTTGCCGATATTGGCGATGAACTTATTCTCGAGGCAGCAGATAGATTTGAATTTACTATCGAAGGTCCGTTCTCTTCCCAGATTTCTAACGAAGATATGTCTGCAAATACAGTCGTCAAAGCGGCGCATTTATTGGCGGCGGCAACCGGCAAAGATTTAAACGTCAAAATAACGCTTGTAAAAAATCTGCCCTCGGGTGCCGGCATTGGCGGCGGATCCGCAGACGCAGCAGCCACTTTACGCGCCCTGCAAGAATTTTGGTCGGTTTCAGTGCCGGAAAAACAACTTCATGATATCGCACTAAACATCGGCAGCGATGTGCCAGTTTGTTTGGAATCGAAATCTGTGATTATGCAAGGCACTGGCGATATTATTCTTCCGGCACCTCAACTGCCAGAGCTTTTTGCCTTGCTCATCTGGCCGGGACAAAAAACGCCGACGCCGGATGTCTTTAAAAACCGCAGCGGAGCATTTTCTAGTAACGCCAGTCTGGGATTATTTTACAATGATACAGAAACATTGATTGACGACCTGACCAGTCAAACGCGCAATGATCTCGAATTATCCGCAACAGAGCTTTTTCCCATTATAACCGATGCTCTTGGTGTTCTAAGACGAGAAGAAAGCTGTATTTTTGTTCGTATGAGCGGCAGCGGTTCCACCGTTTTCGGTCTTTTCAAAAACCAGGAAGAGCTAGATGCATCTGCCAATAGCATTAAATTCAGCCAGCCAAATTGGTGGGTTCAACCATGCCTTTTGAATGCGCATAAAAATTAAATTGATCAGATTCAATTATCTGGCTGCAGGCAACTGCATTTCTGAAGCCAGCATATGAACCAGCACATCTTCTGTCGGGCGTCCGTCGGTTTTCAGTTTGTTCATCGATTGATAAGAGCGGACCGCTTCCTGTGTCGATTTATCGGCAGAGCCGTCCGGCGATCCGGAAAACAATCCAAGACGGATTAGTTGTTCCTGAATTTGCGCAACGATGACCGGATCATAAGTTGGTGCCAGTGAAACTGGCGCTTTCGGTGTAGCTAGCGACTGCTTGACAACCGGCGCTTTAGTCTCGGTTTTGGCTTTTACCGGAACAGCTGCAGGAGCAGCTTTGACAGGAGCTGCGGGAACAGCACTTAAAGCTTTGACATAGGCCGTTTTTGTTTCAGACATTTTTGTAAACATCTGCGCAACATCCGTATCGTTCATTTTCATTTGGCGAGATAGTTGGATCAGCGCTTCTTTAGCCTGCTCGTTGCCTTTGTCAGCCGCGAGCTTGTACCAAAAGATGGCTTCATTCGGCTGAGCTTCGCCCAAAAGGCCGTTTTCCTGAATAAGCCCCATGTTATAGGCCGCTTCGACGACGCCTGATGCGGCGGCCTGCTGGAAATAATAAGCGGCAACTTGGGGATTATAATCGGCGCCTATACCCTCGATGTGAGCGATACCAAGATTATACTGCGCTTCAGGGTGCTGGTTCGCTGCGGCAATTCTGTATAGATCAATAGCTTTTTGCGTATCTTGCTTAACGCCCAGACCTTGATGATAAAGTACGGCAAGATTGTATTGTGCATTGGCTATATTGCTGTGTGCGGCTTCAGTAAACCAGATGGCAGCTTTATCATAATTGGTTTTAACGCCCGCATGACCGGCTGTATAGACGGCGGCAAGATCATGCTGCGCCTCCGCTTCACCGGCGAATGCTTTTTTCTCTATAGCTTTTACCGAGGTCGGCAAGGACATATCCGGCTTAATGCGCTGTGCTAAAGATTGGACGGGCTTCTTGGCTGCAAAGATTTCACGCGCTTTATTTTCGGCATTTAGAGCCTGCGTTTCCGCACCATCAGGTGCTGTATCTTCAACAGAGGCAGGGGCTGCACTTTCTGACAAAGCCCCCGGTTCTACAGCATTGGCGGCAACAGCCGCTTTATTCATTGCCTGTGAATTATCGGCAGAAGTATTCGCAATCTCCGCGTCCGGTTTTAATGCTGCGCCTAGATCGATTTCAGGGGCTGTTTGAGATTGCGGCATTTGTGCTTGGGGAGAAGTTTGTTCAGTAGACAGGATCGACAAAGAAGGCATACCCGCTTTGCTGATTACCCAGCCGCCAAAGAGACCCAATACAATTATTGATGCCAAAGCTGTTTTATTCATGTGGTTTGACTTTTTGCTTTTCCACCACGGGCTGCTCTCGAGACCCAGTGCTTCGCTCGGCGAAACAGGCGCCGCCTGTGTGCGCAACGTATCATTACCGCTCCAGGCCGGTGCCTGCGGTAGCATCGTTTTTGACGCCAATGCCTGATCCGTCAAAAGAACCAGCGCTTTTGCTTTAAGCGCATTTTGGGTTTCTTCCAGCGTTTCTTCCATCTCTTCCATTTTCTGGATAAGCTTGGCGCGTTCCTGGGTGACTTGTTCAATACGGCGGGCCAGTTTGCCGTTTTCTGAAATCGCGTCTTCTATACGAAGGACGGCGCTGCCTGTTGTCGTTTCCAGTGCCGAGATCTTATCTTCGATGGTTTTTCGGAATTCTTTAGCTTCTTCGCTTTCTTCTGCAATTTGAGGCGCAATAACTTGGGCCGAGGCTTGCTCGCTGAGTGACTGTATATCCGTGCTTTGGGCATTAAGTTTATGCTCAATCGATAAATACGCTTTTTCAGTATTATTTGTTTTATCTTCGATGTCGGTCAAAAGCTTGCGGCAGGTATCGAGCTCCTTCCAGAGAATTTCACGTTCTTTTTCACTCTGGCGCAGGCGGTCGCCCAGATCGCGTAACAAGCGTACGATCTGGATTTGCTGGGTAGGTGAGGCAGGGACTTGAGGCGCGGCAATCCGTGCCGTTATCGAGCGTTCGGCGGCATCATCATTGTCCTGCTCGGTTTCTCCGGCCTGTTGAACGGCTGGCGGCGGCTCCGGCATCCTGACCTTTTCATGGCGCATAATGATATCAACTCCATTTTGGACCTGCAGGACAGTCTCTTCTTCGACCCCCTCAGGCATATTGGCGGCTCGTTTTGTGACCCAGTCTTTAAGACTGAAATTTTGCTCGAAATTTTTTGACATGGCTCAAATTAAGATATTTTGGAAAATTCTGCCAGAAATCAGTGCTTAATTTCCACAGGGCTTAAACAGGGATAAAAGTTAACAAAAAAATTAATCTTTTGCCTTGTCAGCAAAGCGCTTTTTATGTAGTTTCCGCTCCTGTTTGATGCTTCTTGGGGCGTCGCCAAGCGGTAAGGCAGCGGTTTTTGGTTCCGCCATACGTTGGTTCGAATCCAGCCGCCCCAGCCATCCAGTCTTCTGGTTGGCACATCATCAGACAAAAATAACAAAAAGGCCCGTCAAACGGGCCTTTTTTGCATCTCCACTTTTCTCACACGCGTAGAGAATTTTCAATTTTTGCTCATTTCTCCGCAGTTTCTCTATGACCTATTTTTACGCGTGCCGGATGACGAAAACTACCAAAAAATTGACCTGAGAATCATCCAAGCCAGAAAACAACTTTTGTAAGATTATTTTAGCCATGCTCAGGTTCAAACTGACTGGCCCAGCCACCTAGCCTGCCTTCCGGTACGCACTGGAGAAGAATAGACACAAAGGCCCGCCACTATGGGCCTTTTTTGCATCCTGATAATTCCCTGTTTAACAGGGAATTATCAGGGAATTTTATTTATTCAGCTAGGGGAAATTCAAAGGTTTTGAAGATAGCAGTACCAACATAGGCCTCAGAGCATTTTTCGCGGACAGCAATCTCTGTAAGAGCCAGCCCGGCAAAATGCTCATCCCGCCAAATGAAGCCTTGGACCAGCTTTTTCAGTTTATGGGGCGGGAGATCGAAAATATCCTTCGCGCCTTCCGGTTGAATGACAATAGCCCCATGCTTCTCTTTACCTACCTTGAAGGGAACCAGAATTTCGAAACGTTTATCTGAAGGTTCGATTTTTACCTGAAAGTGTTTTTCAACCAGTTTCTGGAAGCCTGCGGCTTTAACGGAAATCGTTAACTGATTAAAGCCAATTATAATTTTTTCTACGCATGTGCGTATCAGTTCATAGGCAGGAATAGTCTGATGGTGATTCAGGATGTGCTCAAGGATTACGCCATCTTCCTCATTTGATAGGTTCCTAATTTCTTGTCGTATCGCTTTCTCAACAGACGCTTCAAGTTCATGAGCTGGCAGCCTCTCCATGATATGATTCGGATGCTCACCATCTTTATTAAATTGTCTGGAAATATAATAACAGTACTGTCGCCCGTGCCTGCTGGTGAATGACGGCCCGTAAGGTATCCCTTTATTATTAAAGAGCAGGCCTTGCAGCATATGTCTTCGCTTGGTTTGTATTGTACGTTCTACAGTCTGATCTTGTAATTTAAGTTGAGTCCCTTCCCAGATATCCAATGGGATAATAGCTTCATGCTGACCTTCGTAGATTTTTCCCTTATGCGAAATCTTTCCGATGTAAGCGGGGTTCTTCAAAATCCAGTAAAGCGCACCGCGTGAAAAACTAGATCCCCCGTAAGACTTCCCCTTTAGTGATTTACGGATCGGACTTTTGATTCCTTCTCTATCTAGTTCTGCTTTCAGTGAACGAACATTCCCCAATGCCCAATAGCGGTCAAATATATGCCGTGCCAGTTTTACTTCATCAATATTTATGGCTAGATGACGATGCTCAATTTTATATCCGACAGGTGAAACTCCACCCATCCACATGCCCTTGGCCTTACTAGCTGCAATCTTGTCTCGAATGCGTTCTCCCGAAACTTCCCGTTCAAACTGCGCAAAAGACAGAAGAACATTTAATGTCAACCTTCCCATAGATGTTGTTGTGTTAAAACTTTGTGTAATACTGACAAAAGTAACGCCAAACTCATCGAAGACTTGTACCAGCTTTGTAAAATCCATCAGCGAACGTGTCAGACGGTCAATCTTGTAAACGACAACGGTTTGAACTTTTCCCGCTTTGATATCATTCATCAGCCTTTTAAGCGCTGGGCGATCAAGCGACCCGCCTGAAAATCCGCCGTCATCATACTTATCCTTTGAAGCAATCCAACCTTCAGATTTTTGACTCAAAATATATGCTTCACACGCCTCCCTTTGCGCATCCAGAGTATTAAACTCCATATCAAGGCGCTCATCGGTAGACTTTCGAGTATAAATCGCACAAACTTTCTTCATGCAGTATCCACTTTCTTAAGTCCGAAGAACACCCAGCCATTCCAGCGCTTGCCCGTAATATCATTCGCTATCTTTGAAAGGCTGCTGTAAGTCCGCCCCTGATATTCAAATCCATCGGATTTAACCACCACACTATGCTTCTTACCCTCATGCATCCGTACCAATCGTGTACCGGGTCTCAGTTGAACACTTGGCTCATCAAAACATGCCGGATTACGTTTATATTGTTTAATGAGTTGTCCCAGTTTTATCTGTTGATCCGAGGTAAGACCATGGCCTCTGCCTTCACATTTTTTATATCCCAAGCTCTTTTCCAGCATTGTCCGACCGATGCGAAGATGCGGCTCACTACCCCAAGCTTTCGCCCATATTTGACGTAGTTCGTTTAATGGCAATTTTGAAAAACTTTTCAACATGTATGGCTCCTTTTAAAGCCCATACACGCTTCCTTTAACAAGGAAGTCCAGTGCAATAAACAAAGTGCTTCCACTTGCTCATTTATGCATATACTCGTTGATAAATGATTTTTTGAATCACCTTAAGTCGATGAAAGATAATAAAGTATGGAAAATTCAAACTAGAAAAAGATGAAAAAATTAAATCCTAAGCAAAAGGCGAGATTAGTACGCAGATCTCTATGGGGAAATGGAAGGGGAAAACGTCCGCCTAAAATTTGCCCAAACCTTAAAATCAAATTTAAAGATGGAAGGGCAGTTTTAGAAGCCCCTAAGCATTTCAATATGACTCAACATCCTAATGATGTTCTTGGGTTTCTTTCTACTTTCCGTCAATTGCGTCTTTATAGAAAGAGATTATTGTTAGATTTTACTACTATTCAAACTATGTCACCTATGTGCGCCCTGCTTGTCTGTTCTGAACTTGATAAATGGCAAAGGCTAGGTGGAAAAAAACTTAGAGTTGTAGATCAAGAACAATGGTCGCCAATAGTTAAAACCTTACTATATCAAATGGGCTTCAATGAATTATTGAGTCCAACCGACACATTTTATGCTCAATCTACCGATACTGACGTCAAATACCTTAGACTTAGATCGGGCACATTTGGTGATGCACAGATAGCGGAAGAATTGGCGACTGATCTTGCAAGAATGTCTGGCAACCTTGAGCATGCAAATTTGCTACATGAAGGTTTAACTGAAGCTATGATTAACAGTAAAAAATGGGCTTATGATCATTCAACTCCCGATGAAGATAAGCTGTGGTGGGTAACTGGAAGTTATCAAACATCAACTCGAACTGCAACGGTAATGATTTATGATCATGGACAAGGAATACCAGTAACAGTTCCTGTTAGCGGCTTAAAAGAGTTCTATAAATCTGTTTTAGAAGACTGGGGGATAAAAAAACCAAATGATGCATACTGGATCCAGGCCGCAATGACTATCGGCAGGACTGCCTCAGGCTTAAAAAACAGAGGCAAGGGTTTGAAAGACATACAAGAATTTGTTCTTGCAAGTGATCATGGATTATTGAGAGTAGTTAGCGGTAATGGAAATTATCAACTTGATCATAGCGGAAAAGACACTATGAATACTCTACCGAAAAACCTAAAAGGTACCCTAATCACCTGGCAAGTGACTTTGAAAGAAGAAAATGACAGAGCAGAATAAAAAATTTATAAGCATTTCGGATGATTTTTCCAAGTATCCCATTGGCCGCGATGATAGCGATGGAAAGTTCAATGGCGAACGTTTTAGAAAAGACGTTCTAGTTCCTGCTCTAAATTCTTTTGCAATAGTTTCAATTGATCTTGATGGTCCAAAAGGCTACGGCTCTTCATTTTTAGAAGAGGGATTTGGCGGTCTTATTAGAAAAGAAGGTTTTGAAAAAAACCGATTGAAAGAAAAGCTGGAAATAACATATTCCGACCCGGTTTATAAAATTTATAAAGACCAAATTTGGGAATTCATAAACGAGGCATAATTATTATGACTGATGGGGGAATCTGGACATATGTAAGTGCTGCATTAAATGTCGTACTTACTTGTTCATTATTTTCATCTAAATGGGATGAAATTAATGTCTATCATGAAACTTTGAACGATTTTAAAGTGTCCGTTAGAGAAATCGAAAGTAATGCTATAGAATATTGGTCTTCTGACAATCCTGACGATGTCAAATTGGTAGGGCAACAATTAATCTCGGATATATTTCATTTAATAAGGGAATCCCAATCACTTTCGAATAGACACAAGCTTTTTAAAAACGATTTAATGGAACCCCATATATCGTATCTTCAAAAAATAATCACAGGGGGTACTTTTCAGGTTTCTAATCGACTCCCAGACACTACTCGGATTGAAAATATTAGAGAATCTACATTAAATTTGTGCGGTCAAGTTGACACATTTTACATTAAACATAAAATTCTTTGGGTGTTAGCCATTTGGGCTAGAATCTAAAATATCAGATGTTTGCTGGTCGAATCGGCCGAGATATTGATTCATTTTCCACAATCGACTTTATCAATTGGCAGCTGCCAGATGAGGCGATATTTTCCGTGATGATAAATTTAAGAAATCCGCTTGCTCTCACCTTCTTAGCGATTTCAGGTTTATGGCGATAACATTATTATCCATTCCGTAAAGTTACAAGTTTCCTCCGGGAAAACAACTTCTCACAAAATTTTAACTGATTTAAGCCCACATCCAGCATATTCGACTTGAGAAAGCCCTCATTCTAGTCAATGGTAGATGCAGATCAGCTTGCTGGTCCGAGGCTTAGTAACCTCGCTATTATCGGTGACGTGTCCGTCATCACGTCGCTTCTCGTCCTTAGGGCCGGGAGGCGACGGCGTATGTCCAAAGCTTCGGCTTAAAGGTCGTCGCGGTCGTATAATAGCGACTTACTAACTCCCGGCCACCAAGAGTGATCTCTTGGTGGCTTTCTATTAAGGAGTTAAAAACATGAAACGCACGATTATATTACTGAGTACTTTTGCCCTATCCAGCTGTACCTGGGGACCTCCTCCAGAAAAGCCGCCTTTGGCAGCTATTATTAATACCAAGAGTCAGGCAACCGTCGTCAATAAGATGACAGAAATCTGTGACCGCAACCGACTTACAATCGACGAGACGACCCAGCGTTCGGTGACCTGTAGCCAGGAAGGTAATGCCTTTCAGCAGGTTCTTATGAAGACGCGCTACGGGACACCGGTTCAAAACAAGTATAAATTCACAAGCTTTCCCTTGAGTGGTAAAACCAAGGTAACGGCAACCGCTTGGGCGGAAACCCAGAATGCATTTGGTCAATTGAATAAAATTGATATGACCAAGGCAAACGGAGCCCAAGGTTTGCAAGCCTGGCTTGATACTGCAAAAGCAGAAATCGAGCAGAAGTAGCTATGTCATCTTCAGCAAATATGACCGGTCCTATCGGCGAAAATATAGTTATCACTGAACTTTTGTGGAAGGGATGGGCGCCGATTAACTTAAATTCTATCGTGAGGCAGGCCCCGAATGTTGATATTATTGCTGCAAGGGGCACGCACAAAGTGGCCATACAAGTGAAGACTTCGGGTATCACTTCAAAATCGATGATGCATCTCGGCAAGAAGAAAAAGGGTAAATGCTTTAATGATAAAGATGGTCCCTTGGCAGACTTTATTATATTTGTCAGGCTTCTCGCACATCGCGAATACGAGAGCTACATAGTTCCTGTCAATATTGCGGAAGCCGCGGTTCAAGCTATTGATGCTGATTGGTCCGAAACACTTAAAAAAGACGGGTCGGAACGAGGAAGCGGACATCCCGCATGCATTCGTTTCGAGCCAAATAAAAATCGACTGCATGTAAGTAATTACATAGAACGATGGAAAGAATATCGCGATGCCTGGCATCTACTTGAAAATCAACAATGATATAATGGCTCACGAAAAAGTTGCGGAACATACACTAATTTTATTCAGAAAAAAAACCATTTAAACATGTGACCCTAAAATAATTTTATAGCGTTATATTGGACTTCTTTGCTATATTCACAATCATAACCATTCCTGGAGACTCATATGACGAACTTTTAAACCGTCGGAGATGAGTCACATGGCTTCTTCTTCGGCATAATAACGGAGAAGCAAATGGTTAAAAATCCAGGCAAACTTATACCGCTATGGCCACGACCTGATAGTGGGCGGAAGAGTTTTTACATCGCCCGCATAAGACTTGGGCATCGGTTATCCTCTGATCATATTTCAAAGGCCGGTTCATTACCTCCTTCAGGTCATATTCACCCTGATATTTTTAAACAGGTGAATTGTTTCTTCTTGCTTAAACTGGAAATCGTTCCATTTGACGGGCCTACATCAGGGACAAAAATAGTATTTGGTACGTTTACGGGGGAAGACATATGTCGGGTACTCTGAAACTTACACCTGAAGCTCTAGCAGCCTTTCCTTCTCAATTTATCGAATATATCGAACTCGGCTGCCTTCAAACGGCTTCACGACAATTTAAAAGGCATACGGAAAGAAAGCTCGAGAAGCTTGCAAATTTTATTACCGTTTCAAAGGTCATCACCCCTTTACTCATCAATAAATTAAATCAAATCCTCTCCGGCCATGCGCGCTATGAGGTCTGTAAAAGAATGGGGTTTGAAAAAATACCCGTTATACGCCTTGAGCATATGGACGAAAATTTACAACGCGCCTTTATCCTCGCTGAGAACCAATTCGCGGCTTATGCGGATATTGATAAATCTTTAGTCGCGGAAGAAATTCAATATCTGCTGAGTGTCGTTGGAAATTACAATCTGGATATAGCTGATCTGGGCTTTACGACGGGCGAAATTGATTTTTACATCGGCAAACCTGAAATCGGGGATGCCGGAGCAGACTTGCAACCTCCTGCCGAAGAATTAGTGACGACTAAACTAGGAGATTTATGGCATTTAGGCCTGCACCGGCTCTTTTGTGGCGATTCACGCTCTGAAGCTTCATTTGATGTTCTCTGCGATGGTCTGCTCGCCGCAATGGTATTTTCGGACCCGCCCTATAATGTTCAGATTGGTGGCCATGCCGGCGGCAAGGGCTCTATACATCACCCGGAGTTCGCGATGGCATCAGGCGAGATGTCCGATCAACAATTTCAGGAATTCCTATACCAAAGTTTTGATATGTGCAGGAGATACACTGTCGACGGGTCTATCCATTTCGTCTGTATGGACTGGCGGCATCACGAAGATATCGGTTTGTCGGCCCGGAAAGCCGGTTACGAACTTAAAAATATATGTGTCTGGGTAAAAGATATCGGCGGAATGGGTTCTCTTTATCGCTCGAGACACGAACTTGTATTCGTTTACAAGTCCGGCGCAGCAAAACACATAAATAATATTGAATTAGGAAAGCATGGACGCAATAGAACGAATGTCTGGGAAGCGCCGGGAGTTAATTCTTTCAACGGAAGGCAATCAGATCTGCTTTTGCATCCTACTGTCAAGCCGGTCTCGCTTGTAGCAGACGCCATTATGGATTGCAGTAATAGGGGAGATATCATTCTGGATCCTTTCGGCGGATCGGGTACCACTCTGGTTGCCGCAGAACAGACCTCCCGCGTAGCTCGTCTTATCGAGATTTCACCGCAGTATTGCGACGTCATAATTCGACGCTGGCAAACAATAGCAGGAAAAGAAGCCCTTCATGGTAAAACCGGGAAGTCTTTTAATCAAACTGCAGCAGATAATTCGCATATAGAAGGAGACAAATAATGGATAAGAAAAATGAAGAAAATATGCAAACCGGATATTGTCGGCCGCCAAAGCGTACACAATTCAAAAAAGGCCAGAGCGGGAATAAAAAAGGCAGGCCCAAAAAGACCAAAACTGAAAATTTAATTGATGATTTTCAGGCTGAACTTAATAGTTTCATTACAGTTACCGAAAACGGCAAGCAGATGAAAATCACAAAACAACAGGCGATAGTTAAAAAACTGGTAAACAGCGGCATGACGAGTGTTCGGGATATTGAACGCATTATTAAGTTAAAACTTGCGGCGGATAAATTTGATGCAGAGAAAGAATCGAGAAAACAAAAAAATAAACCGGGTAAAAAACGATTCCAAGGTGGGGTCGTTTATGTCGATGAAATCCATGGGCCGGCGGAGGGTGGGATTCTTGCGGTAGGTAAGCCATTATCCAAAGAAGAGTGGCTTGAAAAAGCCAGCGCAACCAAATTGCCAGCCTCTGCTTGCCGCGAGGAAGATATCCCTGGGCCGGAGTTTGTATGGGAAACGGAACCGCCGGAGCCTAAGTCCCCTGAGAAGAAAGATCCCAATCGCATCAAGGAAGGAATGAATACGTTTATCAGGGCGTAATGAAGCGGGGTGCTGCCCGTTATCCATAGTGAATGTGATAAGGTAGCATATGACAAAATTGGCCCGAGAAAAGGCCTGCCAAAGAAAAAGCAGGCCTCTCTCAAATTATAGAAAACTGAAACGTAACTCCCGGATGCAGGCAGCATAGGAAGAGAGCTGCTGTTCATACTCAAAAAACTCTTCGAATAGATGCAGCAACGTAGACGCCTAACCGCCTGCCGACTGGTTGGATATTCGTCTTCAAGCCAATTCAAAGCTTCATCAGCGTCCGCATATGGCACATCATCGGTTAGAAAACGGATAATCGTTTCTAGAGCGGTGATTTTTGTCCAAGGTTTATAAGTTGAAATAGTGACGCCATTAAAAGCTTGGTTTATTTGAGCCTGCCGTGCTAAATACATTTAGTTCTTTTTTTGTTCTATTCCAAAGATAGGGGTATTTATTCCTACAGTCAAGATGTTTTTTATTTTAATGATAATTATACAATCAAACTTCCATTTGCTATCATCGTATCAGCATCAAACCCTGTGACGCTATTTAGTGTTGCGATAGCCTGAGAGGTGTACGCGGTTCCCGTGCCATCTCGGTCAACGGACACGCTAGTGTTACTGCCAACAGTGGCGAATGAAATAAAGTCATCAATTGCGCTACTTAAAGGATCATAGCCAAATAGGATTTCAGATATATCAAGCTTATCCTGAGTTTTATTGAAGTCTGTGATCGTCTCGACAGAGCCAAGTGTGCCGAGATCAAAAGCGAAAGTATCTAACCCTGAAGATCCAGTGAGAATATCGTTTCCGGCTCCGCCATAAATAATATCATTACCGCCACCGGCATTAATAGTGTCATTTCCAGCCCCACCTTTAATTTCATTGATAGTATTAGTGCCGGTTAAATTATCATCATAATTTGAACCTATGATATTCTCGAATGTTCCAAGCGTGATACTCCCTGCTCCTCCAGTATTCTGTTGTGATGTAGTCGAGATATTGGCAGAAACCGCAGACAAAGCTTCAGAAAAATCTATCGTGTCTGTTCCACTATCTCCATATAATTTATCAGCACCTGATCCAGCAAAAATAAAGTCATTGCCTGATCCACCGCTGATAGTGTTCGCACCATTATCACCTTTCAGAATGTCATTGTAACCGGAACCTGTTAGATTCTCAAAACCAATGACTGTATCAATGCCAGCCCCAATAGTGTTTTGCGCGCCTGTGTTTGATAAGTTAATTGTTACGCCTGCGACATGTCCTGAATAACTCAACAAATCGACACCAAAACCTCCGTCTAAGAAATCATCTCCCAAATCGCCATATGCAGTATCATTACCACCCCCAGTTTGCAGCGAGTTATTTTGGCTATTGCCCCTCAACGTATCATTACCGCTTCCAGTAATTATACCCTCAAATCCTGTTATAGTGTCAACTCCCGCACTATTAGTATTCTGCTCGACTGAGATCGATAAATTAATCTGAGTGTTTGTACTATTTTTACTGTAATCTAAGATATTAAAATAACTGTCTCCTGTTAGAATATCATCAAAATTACTTCCGGTTACATTCTCAAAAGAAATTAGCGCATTGACATCATTGCCTACAATTGTTTGCCCCTGTGACAAATCAACACTGACACCAATCGATGACTCCAAATAACTAATCGTATCCGTCCCATCGCCACCACTTAGCAAATCGCTACCAGCACTGCCGTAGACTAAATCATTCCCATCACCAGCAAAAATATTATTCGCAACAATGTATCCTTTAAAGATATCATTAAATGATGTACCTACGATATTTTCAATGCTTCTATCGATAGTTGCATAATAAGAAATTCCTGCATTTAAATTTACAAAATTAACGGTATCATTTCCATCGTCACCAAACATAGCGGCTGAAGCAGAAGAAGCATAGATCTCGTCATCTCCCTCTCCCATTTCTATACGGTTTGTACCTGTTGCAAAAACCACATCATTGTGCGCAGAGCCAAGAAAGTATTCCATACTAATTAAGGTATCGACGCCTGCCCCAATAGTATCCTGCGCGGTTGCTAAAGCCATGTTGACTGTAACGCCCAAACTTGAGTGGGCATAACTAATGGTATCATTTCCTAATCCACCATCAATGTAATCATCGCCATCTCCGCCTTCAAAGATGTTTGAATTATTGTTTCCGATTGGCCCCCCGATGATGGTGTCATTGAAAGCTGTGCCTATCACATTTCTGATGTTATAAATTCTATCTACACCAGCTCCGCCAGTATTTTGGGATGCATTAGTGATGTTTAAATCCAAGGTAATAGAAGAGCTTATATTCTCAAAGGTTACAGTAGAAAAACCACTTCCATTGATTATATCATTACCCAAATCAGCATAGATTAAGTCATCTCCTCCATTAGAGTTAATAACATTATCACCAAAGTTACCGTACAAAATATCGTTAAAACTCGAGCCATCAAGATTTTCAATTCCTGATAATGTATCTATTCCTGCTCCTACCGTATCCTGTGAGCTTGTTAATGCTAAGTTTACAATTACCCCAGACATAGCATCACTATAGCTAACAGTATCATTCCCGTTATCACCATAAATTGTATCGTCTCCATTACCGCCAAACAGCATGTCATTGCCATCGCCACCTGATATAATATCGTTTCCAGCTTGGCCCCATAAGTAATTGTTAAAAGAATTACCTGTAAGAGTGTCAGAATATTCAGACCCATAAACCCTTTCAAAATTGAGCAAGGTATCAATGCCATAACCACCTGTATTTTGAGCAGCAGTTAAACCAATATTTACGGTTACAGCAGAAGGCGCCAATCTATAATCGATTGTATCCCCATTCCCTGCCTGAGCATTGATATAATCGTCGCCCAAACCCCCATCTATAACTTCATTAACACCGCTTGTGTTTCCATAGATGACATCATCGTAATTCGACGCGATTAAACGTGAAAAACCAGAGATTGAATCAATTCCTGCGCTGCCAGTGTTCTGGGCAGCAGTAAGGGAAAGATTAATGCTAACTCCACTCGTTGCATGCTCATAGCTTAATGTACTGCCGCTTCCTATGAGCGTGTCATTCCCTTCGCCACCCTCGACTTTATTAAAGCTATTGCCTGACTTGACGGTAATTACATCGTCAAATGCTGAACCAATCACACTTTCCATCTCGGTTAATGTATCAGTACCAGCACCGCCTGTATTCTGTTCCGTTGTAAGATTTAAATTAACAGTTATCCCGCTTGCAGCACCTGAGTAATCAGCCGCATCACGCCCTGCTCCTCCAACAATAATATCGTCTCCTGCTCCTCCAACAATAATATCGTCTCCATCGCCGCCATTCAGCGTATCATTCCCTGCTTCACCATAGAGCCTGTCGTTTCCAGCTGCACCATTGATGATATCGTTTCCATTGCCGCCATAAACAATATCGTCATCAATTCCAGCATCAGACGTGTCGTTTCCGTCGTATAGATAGATGATATCCCCATCGCCACCGTTAGAAACACCATTGAGGATATCATCCCCATTAGTTCCGTAAATTTCTTGCGAACTGAATAAAGTGTAGGTTGAGTTATCCGCAAACCTAATAAGCTCAATGGCAGAGTCTGGCTCAACGAGTTGGTTTAAAATGATGATACTTCCTGCACCTGCAATATTAATTTTTAGGTCATTACCCTGCTCAACAAAAGTTAAATCGGTGAGATCAATGCCGCTACCAAAGTGTATCTCGTCATGCAACGAGCCACTGATTGTTTCATCGAAAGTATCATTACCAGATGAATAAATGTAAACATCGTCCCCGACACCACCTTTTAACGTATCATCGCCGCCATCACCATCAAGCACGTCGCTTCCAGCATTTCCAATAAGGACATTGTTAGAATCGTGGCCATGCAAATTATCATTGTAATCAGAGCCTGTTAGATTCTCGATTTCTAAGATTGTGTCAATTCCAGCACCATTCGTGTCTTGCGCAGATGTCAGAAGAAGATTGATACTAACGCCAGACGATGAAGTTATATAGCTGGCTGTGTCAATACCAGCGCCACCATGTAAGTAGTCATTACCATTTCCACCGATAAGTAGGTCATGATTATTACCACCCTCCAGATAATCATCTCCATCTTCACCATATAATTCATCCGTGCCGTCCTGACCCATAATTGAGTCATTGCCTGATCCGGCATAGACTATATCTCCCCCTTCTCCCATATAGGCCGTATCATTACCGCCATATAGGTAAACGGTTTCATTTACATCGCCGCCATAAGCTATCCCGTTTATGTAGTCATTACTCTCAGTACCATGCGTAGTATATTGATGTGATGATAGGTTGTAGGTCGAGTTGTCAAAAAATCTTAATGTCTCAATATATCCGCTGAACTGATTATTCAGAATGATGCTGCCGAATCCCTCTACATCTATCTTTGCAGATTGACCGACCCTTGAGAAACTCAGGTCTTCAAGTGTAATGCCTTCCGCTAAGCGAACCTCATCTACATCAGATCCCATACCCAGATCGTCTATGATGTCATTACCACCTGAATATGTGTAAATATCATTTCCACGACCACCGCTCATATAGTCATCGTTGATGCCATCATAGAGTATGTCGTTACCTACATCGTAACCCCAATCTCCATAGAGAGTATTGTTTCCAGACCCTCCATAAATAATATCATCACCAAGATCTCCAGAGATATAGTCATCCCCCACATCTCCGTATAGGATGTCATTGCCATCACCACCGCTGATATTATCATTACCATTTCCACCATAGACTACATCGTTTCCAGTTCCAGAATAAATACCGTCATTTCCATCATAGCCGTACATGGTATCTGTATTTAGGCCGCCATTTTGAACGCCATAGAGTCCATCATTGCTATTCGTGCCATGAGTAACATATTGCAGATTCCAAAGATTGATCGAAGGGTCGGAATTAAAATTGATTACCTCGACAGCCCTATACCCACTGAAATGTTCTTTAATAGTTATAGTGCCGTGCCCAGCGACCGTAACAACAAGATCATCACCATATTTGCCAAAACTAACATCAGTCGCGGCAATGCCTTCGACCATATTGATGTAATCATACGTTCCATCAACTTCCCAGATAATGTCATTCCCACCATGATAGACATAGGTATCATTTCCACCGCCACTTGCCCAAAGGGTGTCATCCTCTTCACCACCAATTAGCGTGTCATCTCCATCACCGCCTGTGAGACTGTCATTTCCAGCATCACCATATAATGTATCGTTTCCGACCCCACCATTTATGGTATCGCTTCCATCTCCACCATAAACTACATCATTGCCGTTACCAGCATTTGAGGTATCATTTCCTCCATATAAATAAATCAGATCATTCGTTGCCTGACCATTGATAGTCTCACCATCTTCTGATCCATATACTGCTGAATAGCTTATAGTTGTCAGATCAAGTGTCGTATTATCTGCGAAGCGTAACGTCTCGATTGGAGAGTTTAGATGGGCATAAATTAATATACTACCGTGACCTGCAATATCAATCTTCATATGATAACCAGGCCAACCGGGTGAACTTACGCGAGTAAAAGTCAGGTCAGTTGCAGTAATACCTGCTGATAATTGAATAACATCTGCTGTGCTTGCGGAATTGTCATTAAAAACATCATGACCACCAGAATAAATATAGACATCATTCCCATCCCCTCCATATAACTGGTCATCACTTTCGCCACCATCAAGAACATCATCGCCAGAGCCACCATAGAGATCATCATCGCCAGCATCGCCATAAAGGAAATCATTGCCTGATCCACCTTCTATGTAATCATCACCTTCACCACCGTGAACAATATCATCTCCTGCCAAAGCGAAAATTTCATCACTAGACGAGCCTATGATTATCCCATTAATAGTATCGTTAAATTCCGATCCGTTAGTAACCATCGAACCTGTATAGTTCAGCAAATAGTCTTTAAGATTTAAAAGACTTCCAGAAATATTAAGCCGAATATACTCAACACCTGCGCCAGACATGTCATTCAATGCTGAGAATTGATCTCTTATATATGCAACAAATCCATGGGCATATCCACCAGATGTGCCGTAGATTTTTAGACCCGAATCTCCAAATCTACTGAACGTAAGTTGGTCCAGCCAGTAAACAGAACTGCCCAAGTCATAGATTGTGCCATTAGATATTGATGGCCCGTAATAACCTGGATTTAAAATATCGGTTCCTGTACTGTCATCTATGTGTATTATGCCAGTCTCAACGTAATAATTATCATTCCCTGCACCGCCTTCCAATAGGTTCTGCCCACCAGAGTCATACGAAGAGTCAACCAAGTGATCATCACCAGCGTTCCCAACAAGGTAATCATTCCCTGCACCCCCATAAAGCACATCACCATCAGAGTCGGCATAGAGCGTGTCGTTACCAGCCCCACCCCATACCTGATCTAAAGCACTATCACCAATTGATGTATCCAATGTATTTGCATAGAGAGTGTCGTTACCCTCGCCACCAATGATATAGTCAGCACCATCATTCCCAAAGATAGTGTCGTCGTAAACAGTTCCAGCCACTGGTGAATTTAAAACATTTCCATCATCATTCCCCGATGTTCCTTGCAGAGTTTCCCCGGTCGGATTTTGATGGCGGTATTCGATGTCGGCCAGATTGTATGTGTTGCCTGTAGTGGCCTTAATCGCATCATCGAGCGCGGTCAGGTCATTAGACCGCAAAAAAACATACGCATCATAATTGCTATCCGTGCCTTCGGCATAAACAGCAGTTGAGCGTATATAGTCGATAACCCCAATCCAGAACGCCTGCTGCTGGGCAAGTGTTGATAAGGCCGTAGCCGCATCTTCCAGAGCCTCAAGTGTGTCCAGATTAAGGCGGAAAGTACCATTGTCGGCAATTTTAATCGCATCACTAGAATAATCGTAATAAGCACCCTCGAACAAAGCCCCCGCTGCCATTTGCGAGAAGATGCCCGCTTTCATATTTTGGAATATACCGCTGCCGACTGTTTGCGAAGAGCGCCCCGTCCAGAGATCGTCCATCTCCTGTGCCTGCACTGCTCCCGGATTGGCGGAGTTCGTATCTTCGGCGATAAATCCATGTCCGAAGAATTTCTCCATGAAGCCGAGGATGCGCGCCTCTTCCATATAATCGCCGCGTGAATTGCTCGCGACATTGACAACGCCTGCCCATTGGAACATCGCGCGCTCGAACAACGCGGCATTGTCTTCATAGTTGGCGAAGAACGTGCCGATATCCTGCACGGCCAGATATTCGAATTTTTCACGAAGAGTATCGAGATCAGAACTCGCCGCGGTTTCATCCGACGTATCGACGTTGAGCGCATCGCGCAGAGACATCAGGTTGTTATAGCCACGTTTTGTAGGGAGTTCAAATGTTGCTGGATCGATTGTGTAGCTGCCGACATAATCCGTATTACTTTGATCGACGGTGAAGTTGGCATTGCCGATGGCGAGCGTTCCCGTCGTCGTTATCACGGTCGAGCTGTCGGTAATCACGCCGAGCCAGTTTGTGCCGGTAATATCGGTCGTGTCAATCGACGACAAACCGACATTGATGCCGGTGATGCCAAGGCTCGAGAGCGTGTGCAGTTCGGAAGTTAGAGTCTGCCCGTCGAAATTCTCGTCTTTCCAGATTTTAAGCGTCGACCAGATCGCGTCCGATGAATTGATGATTCCGTCTTCGTTGAGATCATAGGCGCGAAGCGCCGTAAACCCGTCCGTCGTCTGGTCACCGAACATCTCGCCGATCCCGTCGATCCGGCCATTGCTGTTTAGATCCCGCACAAGGAAACCATCACTGCTATCGGCGATCCATGACGTCGCCTCGGCATAACTGTCATCGTCCATATCGAAATAAACATCGTTATTAGCAGAGATCGTCAGTGCAAAGCCGTCACCGTCAAGATCAATGACGAGCGGGTCCATGCGGAAGGGGATTTGAGTTCCAAATACATTATCAGGACCTTCAATCCAATGATTGTCTGAAATCGAAAATACTTGTTTTAACGCCCAAGCATAATCGGGTTTTGCGTCGATTAAACGCTGAGCCAATGGTTCCGTAAATTCACCAATCGCACTCGCAATACCGACTTCATATACACCTTTGACAATTGCAGTTAATGCAGCTTCCGAAAGAGATAGACCAAATTTCGGAATAGCCCACCTAGCTACTGCCAAAGCAGAAGCTGCAAGAAGCCCTTCGGGCAATGCAACGACAAATAATATACCAACTCCTACAGCCACCAAAGCAGATTGCGGGTCAGTATCATGAATAGCCGCAGATGCTTGGGAGCCAATAGCATCTGCACCAAACCCAAATATTCTAGCCTGAGTTGCCAAAGTGCCCGCACCAGTTACAGGCAATGTTGACGCACCGATTGCAGCTTCTTCTAATATTATATTTAAGAAAGGCCCCCAAACTGCCATGATTATCTTTCCTTTTTAAATTTTTTGTTAGCTTTATAATCCGCGATGGTAAAGGACACAGCAATAGAAAGAAAACCTCCAGCAGCACAAAAAAAATATTGCGATACTCCAAATCTTTCCTCCACGATAGAAGAAAAACAAACACACAATGTTATTAAAATAAATAGCCATTTAAAGGCAATTTTCTTGATGTACTTATCACGAGAAAATTTTTCTTGTCCCACCATTTTTATATATTCAGATTCATAGTACTTAAACCATTTGCGCATACTTTTCTCGGTCCTAATCATAAACAACACATACTTAGGCAATGCCTGAGAAAAATCACTATAAATCGAAGTCAAAAATTAATTCCCGCAATAAGCGACACTTACGGCATTTATCCACATTCTAACGGTTAATGCATTTCGGCAAATCAAGCCGCGAGTTTCACGAGCGGATTGGTAACGCTCCAAAATTTATTTTTATAGTTCGCTATCTTGCGCGCTTCTTCCAAGCAATCGCCACAGGAATTACTGGCCATATTCACAACGCCCGCCGATTGGAATAGAGCGCGTTCAAAGCTAGGTTTGTTCTTTCTATATAACTTGCTGGACATTTAATTCTCCCCAACTTGAGTTTGTGGATTGATTTCGAAACCACGCATTAAATCTATAGCTCTTTGGCGCTGAGCTGGCCAATCAGTCAGAAAATTCTTCATGTTATAAGTTATGTCATAGATCAATTTGCTATCTACAAATTTATGCCTACAGTTCGGAGATGGCGTACCAGTGCTACAGCTAATAAAATTTATAATTTCCCCATTTTCATTCTTTTCTAGATAAACAGTCATGGTCAAATTTGGATTTTGACGGCCATGATACCAAACAAATTTATCCAAGCTACCCTCGCGCTGTTTGACTTCCTCTTCTGTAAGACCGCGCCTACGGTTTGCGACCTGAATATCCAAAGATGGTTTTTTTGAAGCCGGGCTTATTAATATCCAGCCTAGCTTTTTATTTTCAAACATTTCCTTGTAAGCTTCACGATCCGGAAGATGATAGATGCTCTGCATCTCCGGCCATATCACTTCCAAAAGTATATCATCCTGATGTTCACCCTTTTTCGAAGGCTTTATATCGAAGTAAATAATAGGAATATCAAAGACTCTTCCAGCTATTTCGACTCGTCGCGTTTTATCAGATTTAAAATCTGCAAAATCTTTCCATGGAAGGCGAAATTCAGGAATGAAAGGATTTTTTGATATTTCACTGGCAACATAAAAGCCTAGGCTGATCAATATCAATACTAAGGCCAAAACAATTCTGACTGATTTTTTTTGAAATACTTTCATTGCTTCTCCCAGACTGATAGAAGTCAATCACAAGTGAAAATAGGAGTCAAAATTAATTCCCGCTACAAGCGAGACTTAAGTAACTTATCCACACTCCAACAGTTAATGCATTTCGGCAAATCAACCCGCGAGTTTCACGAGCGGATTGGTAACGCTCCCAAATTTATCATTGTCATTCGCTGCATCTTCCGGCAACGCCCCCGCCGCCATTTGCGAGAAGATTCCCGCTTTCATGTTCTGGAATATGCCGCTGCCGACGGTTTGCGGAGAACGTCCCGTCCAGAGATCGTCCATCTCCTGCGCCTGTACCGCGCCCGGATTTGCACTATTCGTATCTTCAGCGATAAACCCATGCCCGAAGAATTTTTCCATGAAGCCAAGAATACGCGCCTCTTCCATATAATCGCCGCGTGAATTGCTGGCCTCGTTTACAACTCCAGCCCATTGGAACATCGCACGATCCAACAACGCGGCATTGTCTTCATAATTCGCGAAGAAAGTGCCGATATCCTGCACCGCCAGATATTCAAATTTTTCACGAAGCGTATCGAGATCGGAACTCGCCGCCGCTTCATCTGACGTATCGACATTGAGCGCATCGCGCAGAGACATCAAATTGTTATAGCCGCGCTTGTCGGGCAGCGCATAGGTGGCGGGATCGATTGTATAGGAGCCGACATAATCGGAATTTCTTTGATCGACGGTGAAGTTGGCATTGCCAATGGCGAGCGTTCCGGTGGTGGTCGTCACAGTAGACGTATCGGTGATAATACCGCGCCAGTTGGTTCCTGTGATATCTGTTGTGTTAATCGACGATAGGCCGACATTGATGCCGGTGATGTTAAGGCTCGAGAGCGTGTGCAATTCGGACGCCAAGGTCTGCCCGTCGAAATTCTCGTCTTTCCAAATTTTAAGCGTCGACCAGATGGCGTCATTGCTATCGATCACACCGTCTTCGTTGAGATCATAAGCGCGCAGCGCCGTAAATCCGTCCGTCGTTTGATCGCCGAACATCTCGCCGATCCCGTCGATCCGGCCATTGCTATTTAAATCCCGCACAAGGAAACCGTCCCCCGCATCGACACTCCACGAAGTCGCCTCTGCAAAACTGTCGCCATCCATATCGAAATAAACATCATTGTTCGCAGAAATGCTCAACGCGAAGCCGTCACCGTCGAGGTCAATCAGCAAGGGGTCCATTCGGGCGGTGATTTGGGTGCCAAAGATATCGGCAGGGGCATCACACCAGTTAACAGGCGCATCTACGGGAGGTTTACTAGGTGTTAAATCGGTTTTATCTGTCGGAGGCGTATAATCATTTGGGGATACTCTTACAGTTCCAATATGACCGCCGCTTCCGCCGCCGCCATATTGTCCCTTGACGCGCGCAACGTCACGGGCCACACCATTTTCATATAGAAAAATACGCATATCGTCACCATCTTGTGCGAAGTAAACATTCGCGGGATTGGCGTTTTTCAATAAAATTGTATCAATTGCAGAATCCGCCGTATCGCCTATATCGATATCGCTTATTTCATCAATCTCTGGATCGCTGGCGTCTATAACATAGATATCCGCCCCGCCGCCGCCATTTAGAAAATCTTTTCCTTTTCCACCATCGAGATAGTCGTCACCTGCTCCGCCATGCAATTGATCTTCACCATTTTTACCATATAGATGGTCATTATGATCATTCCCGTAGATTTTATCGTTCTTCAAAGTGCCATAAAGATGGTCATCACCTTTACCGCCAATTAAAACAACACCATTTAATTTGTAACTAGTTATGTTAGACATCCCAAAAATGTTATCCAACGACGCCCAAAAAAAATTACTTCCTGCATCAATTGTATTTGCTGAATCTGACCCATAAATAATTGGCTTATTATTAGGATCAAGAAATTTTGTAATGCCTTGATCCCAAAAACTATTAACTAGATCAATGCCATCCGAAGCTAATTTTATCGTGTCGTTGTCATACCAAGATATTTTATTGGCTGAATCATTCGCATAATCGCTACCATCATAAGATACTTCAGTAACATTTCCGGTAAATGTAAAAATGACTTGTCGCCCAATTCCAGAAGGATCAATTGTAGGCTCAAGGATACTATTTTCTATGAAGTTTGCACTGCCTTCAAAATCAAAATTTTCGTTAACGTTTCCAGTTGTTGGGGACTTTGGCACAATGCCAAAATTTTCAATATGTCGAAAACCAGTTGAATCAACTATGAATTGGGCAGAGTCACTAATTTGAAACTCAGTTGTACCCCATACAAAAACACGCTCCGCGTAATCATCCGTCGAATCCTGCCAATCTCGCTGGTCAATTACAGCTCCTACATAAGACAAACTAAATATCGAAGCGAGATCAGTTTTCGTATAAGTACCAGGAGGAAGCAAGCTTGAACTTGCTGTAAAAAAGTTCTCGACAAGCGCAAAATGCGCGCCATTCATAAAGCGGCCAGCGCCTTGCTGCATAAATTCAGATCTATTTATACTTATAGATGAAGTATCATCATTATCGCGTATAAGACCATCATCCAATAAATTTGATGGCTTGGTTATCTGTCCATAAAGATATGTCGCAATAACATCTTTTGCGGTAGGTAATGTCATTTTTATTCCCTTTTAAAATCTTACTCGTCCACAATTTTGGATATTTACTCGTCGATATTGAGGCGTTGATTTTATCGCACCATTCTTGTCTACATATTGCGCCTTGTAGTTTACAAATACATTAGCCGCACTCCGACCCAGAAATTTCCCCCAGTTTATAGAAGCAGGTAGTATACCGTCCGGTCTTGGTCTGTGAGGATCATCCTTGAAAGCACAACAGTTTGGATTTTTATCCATAAAGTCAGAAAAATTTTTATAAGGAACGGCCTTAAAAGATTCGGCAATATTTTGATTACCTTCATGCCTTTCTATAACTACGGAACTATGGCTTTGCACAAACCCTACTGCAATTCTTATTTTTTCCTCATCTGATAAAAACTTATTTTGGTCGAGGCAATATCCGGCATAATTCAACCCTCCCCATAAAAAAATAAGCGCAATTAGAATAATTGGAAAAAACGTATTGAAAAAAAACCTCACTGGATTCCTTTTCAAACATTCCCATATATTTACAATTAATTTCTTCATTGAATCTTCCCTTGCCCGAGAATGAAACCACAAATCATTCAAATCAGCAAAGACTTTTTCTCGTAATGATTGGTAGAAAACTCAGAGTTATCCTATAGGTTGAGAATTTGATTTTGCATCAAAATAACTTCGCTTTTTCTCAAGCCGCTTTTGTAACGTCAGAATAAAAATTATCATTTACCGCGAAAGAATTGAGCGCATTGGTAATGCTCCGAAAATTATCGTTTGCTGATTGGCTTGCGATAAACCCGTGCCCGAAAAATTTCTCCATGAAGCCAAGAATACGCGCCTCTTCCATGTATTCGCCGCGGGAGTTGCTCGCGACGTTCACCACGCCCGCCCATTGAAACAAGGCCCTCTCGAAGAGGGCCGCGTTATCTTCATAATTCGCGAAGAAAGTGCCGATATCCTGCACCGCCAGATATTCAAATTTTTCACGAAGCGTATCGAGATCGGAACTCGCCGCCGCTTCATCTGACGTATCGACATTGAGCGCATCTCGCAAAGACATCAGGTTGTTATAGCCGCGCTTATCGGGCAGCGCATAGGTTGCGGGATCGATTGTATAGGAACCGATATAATCGGAATTACGCCCATCGACGGTGAAGTTGGCATTGCCGATGGTGAGCGTTCCGGTGGTGGTCGTCACGGTAGACGTATCAGTGATAAGGCCGAGCCAGTTGGTGCCGGTGATATCGGTCGTGTCGATCGACGATACGCCGACATTGATGCCGGTGATGTTAAGACTCGAGAGCGTGTGCAGCTCTGACGCCAAGGTCTGCCCGTCGAGATTCTCGTCTTTCCAGATTTTAAGCGTCGACCAGATCGCGTCCGATGAATTAATGATGCCGTCTTCGTTCAGATCATAGGCGCGAAGCGCCGTAAACCCGTCCGTCGTCTGGTCGCCGAACATCTCACCAATTCCGTCGATCCGGCCATTGCTGTTTAGATCCCGCACAAGGAAACCGTCGCCGCTATCGGCAATCCATGACGTCGCCTCGGCAAAACTATCGCCATCCATATCGAAATAGATATCGTTATTGGCGGAGGTCGTCAGATGAAACCCGTCGCCGTCGAGATCGATGACGAGCAGGTCCATGCGGGCGGTGATTTGGGTGGCGAAGATACTGTTGGGATTGGTGAACCAGTTTAAAATAAATTGAACATTTTGTTGATCGGATTGCGGAGAGTTTGGATTCCACCCATAAATGGTATTATTTGAAATCGGATTTCTTATTTGCAATGAATTTTGCGGTACCTCTCCATACAAAAGCATGATTTTATTAGCAGCGCTGTTTGCATCATTTTCTGCCAACCTTTCAAGATAGATCAAATACACGGAGCTCTTTCATATCCTGAGGTTAGGTTTTAGTGGTACAATATGGTCAGCCCAAGATGCTGGATAACCGTTTTTACAATGCTAACAGCATGTAATCATGCGCCTATAGTGCAATTCTAATCTTGTTACTAAAGATTAAAGAATGATCTTTAATTTAATCAACCTGCTTGTCTACCAAGACACTTCCCTTTGCCAGCATTTATTCAACTATCTATCAAGCTACGATATTACCACTATTGAGCAAATTATGCGCAGCATCAAAACCAGTTACGCCATTTAGTGTTGCGACAGCTTGGGCGGAATAAATCGTTCCTGCTCCATCACGATCTATGCTTACGATTGTATTTGTTCCTGATGTCGTAAATTTCATGAAATTATCAATAGAATTTTGAGTCGCATCATATCCAATCAGAAGGCTGGATATATCAAGTTTATCCCCCTGAGTTTTTGAAAAATCGGTAATTGTATCCCTACTGCCCAAGCCAGCTGTGTCGAATACAAAAGTATCGGCACCTAAACCGCCCGTTATAACGTCAGCGCCGCCGCGCCCGTTAAGAACGTTGTTACCTGAAGAGCCCGTCAGCTTGTCCGCAAAAGCTGAAGCGAAAATATTTTCAAAATCCTGAACCATATCAATACCCGCCGCGCCAGTGTTTTGCGAAGTTGTCGTTCCAAGATTAATTGTTACAGCAGCTATTGCCGATGCATAAGACAAAGTATCTATTCCTTTGCCACCATAAAGCGCATCATTCCCTGACCCACCTTCAATGAAGTCATTTCCCTCTTCACCGGAAATCTGATCATTACCTACACCACCCGATAGATTATCATTGCCTTTCCAGCCCCATAGCTCATCGTTACCATCTCCACCGGAAAGCTTGTCGTTACCATCATCTCCGAACAATTTGTCTGCGCCCGCACCGCCTTCTATCGTATCATTTCCCGTCCAACCATAAATGATATCGTCTCCGTTATCGCCCCACATTAGGTCATTTCCAGCACCACCTTCTATAAGATCGTTACCGTCACCACCATTGAGAGTGTCTGCCCCACTACTGTCAGAAGTATCCCCAATAAGGCGATCGTTTCCGACTCCACCATAGATCGTATCGTCTCCAGCTTCACCCGCTAGAACATCGTCACCATTACCGCCTTCGATTCTATCATTGCCAGTCCAGCCCCATATCTGGTCACTCCCATCGCCGCCCAATAGCGTATCGTTACCATCATAACCGTAAATAAGATCATTCCCGGCACCAGCATTGATAATATTAACGCCCGCATTACCGGAAAGCGTATCTGCAAAGGCAGAACCAATAATATTTTCGAAGCTACTGATCGTATCAATACCCGAACCACCCGTATTCTGGGCTGTCGTCAAAGATAGGTTAATTACAATTCCGGCAGCGGCCGGAGCATAAACTAGTGTATCAGTGCCAGCACCACCCCTTAATATATCGTTACCAGCACCTCCATCTATAAAGTCATTACCAGAGCGTCCATCAATAATATCGTTACCTTTGCCACCCAAGATTGAATTAGCCTCATTTGTTGCACGAAGATCATCATTATAATCTGAGCCGACCAGATTTTCGATAGAGTTATACGTATCGCCTTTCGCATCATTCGTATTAACGGAAGGCGCCAGAAGATCGGCGATCACGCCCAGAGTTGCATTAGAGTATTCAACTTGATCAATGCCATCTCCACCAACCATTTTATCCGCGCCTGCGCCACCGATCAGGATATCATTACCGGATTCGATTTTGTCCCCAAAGCCTATGGCAAAAGGATTATTCAGCGTATCATAAGATGAATTTTCTGTCGCAAAAGGTAAGAACCCTTCTGAAATGGCCAGCTTCATAATGTCGATACGTTGTTGATCCGTGACCTGATCCGTATCCAGAGATAGGAGAGTTATGCCACGGAAACCGAATTCCGCCTGGGCTTTTTCCCATGCATAATCAAGATTCCTAGAGAAATAATTTTCACCGACGAAAGCATCAATAGCTTTAAAGTAATTTAAGTCAGCCTGGGTTAAAGGATCCAGACCTTCTTTATTTCCATCAGAGATAAGATAAGGCGCGCCGTTCACGATAAACAGGAATTTATCCGGATCCTTATTTAGTGTTTTAAGCGTTTGGTCCGCATGTGCCCGTAAATCGACTACTAAATCGCGCATAGCTTCCGCCGCCGCATAGATCTTGCTTTTATCATTGGCATTCCGCGTATAATATTCGAGCACATCATCAAGGAAAATTCCGTTGAAACCATCCTTGATCATTTTATCCATGCGCGCATATAAAACTGTTTTCCATTCAGCGCTTTTATAATCTACCAGATAGGTATTAGTAAAATTAGGGTCTTTAGTTCCAAGCCATGAAGCGTCCGATTTTGGATTTCCATTGGCATCAACCCAAGAAGTATTCCAAGAACCGCTAAATGTGTTGATTTTTGAAGTATTCAAATAACCGATAAGAACTTTAGCTTCGCCTGTATTTTTTATACTTGCCAATTCCGCTGCAGTCCAAAGAACCTCGCTCTTAACGACATTCGTATTGGATGACTTGCCGGGATTTATAATCAGCAAATCATGCGTCATCTTGGCAAGCTCGGCTGCCGTATATTGAGTTCCCTGGTATAACAGTCCAAAACTTTTAACTCCCAATTGCGCAAAGGCATTATTTACAACCTGTTGCTGCGCTGCAATTGAAGGACCTGTAGAAGAACTGCGATCTCCATAAAGCGTGTCATTCCCCGCCCCGCCGATCAGTCGGTCATTCCCGTCTTCACCTATGAGAACATCATCACCCTCGCCTCCATCGAGCGTATCATTTCCCTTCCAGCCTTTAAGCGTATCGTTACCTGCCTCGCCAAAAAGAGCATCATTCCCTACATCTCCATAGATATTATCATTTCCGGCGCCGCCCCAGACCTTATCATCTCCTGCTAAACCATAAAGTTGATCATGGCCTGCTTCACCATAGATAATGTCATTTCCATTATATCCAAGCACGGTATCGTTCCCATCATTCCCATTCAGGATGTCATTCCCATCACCGCCATTTATAAAATCGTTACCTATACCCCCGGTAATTTTATCATCACCCGCATCGCCATAAAGTTGGTCATCGCCTGCATCACCTGATATGGCGTCGACTCCCGCGCCACCGCGGATCAGGTCATTTCCATTCCCGCCATAGAGAATATCATTTCCGGTACTGCCGGTTCCGTCACCATAAATGATATCGTTACCGTCTTCGCCCCAGATTGAATCGTCACCATTTTCCCCGGCCAGAGAGTCGTTACCAAGCCCACCATATATTTTATCATTGCCGTCATAGCCAAATAGACTGTCGTCGCCAGCTTCTCCGTACAACGTATCATTCCCAGCATCGCCGAACAGGTTATCATTGCCATTACCGCCGTTTAGCGCATCATCACCTGTGTAGCCATAAAGGAAATCGTTACCGTCCTGACCGTATATAATATCGTTTCCGGCATCTCCGTATAATTTATCTATTCCAAGGCCACCTGTAATTCTATCATTACCTTCACCGCCGTACACCACATCATCGCCGTCATCGGCCTGAATAGCATCATTGCCCTTATCGCCAAAAATACGGTCATTGCCCGCACCGCCATAAAGTTTGTCGTCGCCGTCATATCCGGAAAGCGTATCGTTGCCGGCGCCACCATTAAGCGTATCATTACCAATATGACCATACAGGTTATCATTTCCGGCTTCGCCATGAATGATATCGTCGCCGTCTTCACCAAATAATTGGTCATTACCGCCTCCACCTTTTAGCGTGTCATTTCCTTTACCGCCGTAAAGCAGATTAACGCCATTATCTCCTGTAATCGTATCGTTGAAATTTCCACCCATAATATTTTCTATTCCGGTCAGACGATCCCCTAAAGCATCTCCAGCCATACCTTGAGATCCTAAAGCGGCACCAAGGTTTAATGAAATAGCAGATAAACTCGTACTATAACTAGCAGTATCAATGCCTATTCCGCCTTCAAGCGTATCTGCACCACCTCCGCCAATTAAATAATCATCTCCATCAAGTCCGATTAAAATATTGCTTTGTGAATTACCCCAAAGGCGATCATTACCGTAAGAGCCTGTCAGATTTTCTATACTGAAAAAACTTGCGGTCCATGTACCTTGCATTGCCACAGTGGAAAGACCACTATGGCTTGGATTAGTAGCTATGTGAACAGCTCCATTACCACCATGATCAAAAATAAGAGCCGTTAGACCATAGGCCGTTACCTGGTCACTTAAATTTAACGTATCGGTTCCAGCACCCCCGTAAATAATATCCTTACCAACTCCGGGCGCTAGAATATCATCGCCACCCTCGCCGTATATAGTGTCATTTCCTATGCCACCATAAATAGCATTTGCTGCGTTAGTACCTCGGATAATATCATTTCCCGCACCGCCAAGTATGTTCTCAATTCCTATTAAACGGTCGCCTAGAGCGTCTCCCGCTAGCCCTTGAGATCCTAAAGCTGCTGCAAGATTTAATGTAATTCCTAATGTACTTGTGGCATAGCTTGCTGTATCGATCCCATCTCCCCCATCTAGAGTATCCTTACCAGCCCCGCCTATTAATATATCATTACCTGAACCACCATAAATCAAATCATCGCCACTATCGCCATGCAGTTGATCATTTCCATCATCCCCATATAATTTGTCACTACCTTGCCCGCCTTTTATGAGATCGTTTCCTGCTCCGCCATTAATAGAATTAACGCCATCATCGCCTGTAATAATATCATTTGCCACACTGCCGATTACGTTTTCAATTCCCATCAAACGATCACCTAAAGCATCTCCAGCCAAACCCTGAGATCCTAAAGCCGCAGCAAGGTTCAATATAATTATATTCGTACTGTTACTATAATTAGCTGTATCAATTCCTAGTCCCCCATCAATTGTATCCGCACCGGCCCCGCCTGTTAACTGATCATTGCCATCCAGGCCTTGCAAAATATTTGCAAGGCCATTACCCCAAAGACGATCATTACCTGAAGAACCTGTGAGGTTTTCAATAGCGTAGAAATTTGCTGTCCATGTGCCCTGCATAGACACACTCGACAAATTGGTATGAGTTGCATTAGAGGAAATATGGACCGCTCCATTACCAGCATTGTTTGAAATAATGGCTGTAATGCCAAAAGGACTCGAATAATCGGCAAGACTCAGCGTATCAATGCCTGCTCCGCCATAAATTATATCCTTGCCGCCGCCCGGCGTTAGAATATCATCTCCGTCATCACCATAAAGACTGTCATCTCCATTTCCGCCAAAGAGCTTATCATTTCCCTTGCCACCATTTATGAGGTCTTTGCCTGAGCCACCATAGATGGAATTGGCAGCATCATTGCCGTTAACAATATCATCGCCTGCGCCTCCTATAATATTTTCGATAGATATCAAACGATCGCCTAATGCATCTCCTGACAAACCTTGAGATCCTAAAGCCGCAGCCAAGTGCAATGTAATACCTGAAACGCTGGCCGCATAATCTGCCGTATCTATTCCGGCTCCACCGTCAAGAGTATCCTTGCCTGCTCCTCCTGATAGTTTATCGTCACCGTCTTCTCCATAAAGAGTATCGTCACCATTATCCCCAAAGAGTTTATCACTTCCCTTACCGCCCTTTATGACATCCTTTCCTGCTCCCCCATAAATGGAATTGACAACATCGTTACCCGTAATGACATCATCGCTTACTGTACCGACTACATTCTCGATTGAAACAAAACGGTCTCCATTAGCATCACCACCCAACGCTTGAGAACCAAGAGCTGCTGCCAGGTTTATTCTGATTCCAGCAAAACTTGTGCTGTAGCTAATTGTATCGTCACCATCTCCGCCATCAATCGTATCTGCGCCAGCGCCTGCAAATATGACGTCATTCCCTGCCCCCGCATAGACAATGTCATTTCCGCCATAGGTTTTGATAATGTCATTTCCACCCCCAGCATGCACAGTATCTTTTCCTTCAGCTGTTAGATAAATATCATCGCTACCTAACCCGACTGTGACAAAAGCTTTATCTAACCCTTTGCTGTGTGCATTATTGAGCACTGCAGCCCATTTTTTTCCATCTGCGCTATCAGGAGAGCTAATAATAAGCGCATCAAGTAGCGCTTGATTATCAAGGTAATACCGGTATTCACTTGCAAGATTCTGCAATGCGGTTAACGCTGCAAGTTTCTCAATAGTGCTATCTGGATTTTCGGCCCAAATCTCTATAGCTTTTGCCTTAACCATATCGCCAGTCAGGAAAACGGAATTCTCTAGATCATGAATGATACCGCGCTTGATAAGCATATTGAGATCATTTACAGAATTTATTCTATGCAAATTTCCACTTGCATCGACCCACTCAACGCTGAAACTTTTCTGGTGATGGCTAAATCCGAAATAAGATGTATTACCTAAAACATTAACATCCAGCTTTCCGCCCACATCTTTTAAAATAGCGTTCATAGTATTAAGATAGGCATCACGCATTGCGCTAACGGCTTTGTCTATGTTGCCATCATAATTCTTAATCCAGTGCCTTTCCTCAACGAATTGAGTGCCATCATATTTTAAAAATGAATAATTGATATAACGATCGCTGCTAAAGCCAAAAGATATTTCGACACCTAATACATCGTCTAAAATATCATCAAAAACAAATTCTCCAATAATAGTTCCAATAAAATTCGAAACCCCGGGAGGTAAGGGTATTCCAACTGAAGTTGCCGCAGCTTGAATAGAGGCCGCTAAAATTGTAGATCCTAAAAGAGCTCCGATTTGACCGTTCAGCGTATCAATATCAACAATTTCATTTGCAAGAGCGGACGCGATGTAGTTTGCCACTGCAGAATATACGCTAACTTGCAAATATTCCCCTACAGTGGCGTAAGTCATTCCATCAATCTGCCCTACAAGCGGCGTATTAAAATCAAATCCGTGCGAGACAAGATTAATCCCAAGACTGCCATCCAAGTTACCCAAAACGGTATCGAAAACATCATGAATTGTTGTATACAATATTGTATTGACAGCAGCTCCTGTAATAGCTGCGGCATGGCCTTCAAGACCTAGGGAATCTGTTATTTCACCAGTAATCTTGGACGAGATAAGGGACGAAATTTGGGCGTTTATGTTTTGGAAATACAGCTCTTTAAAGGAATTTGTTACGACCAGATCACCGCTGGCTACAGAAAAAGCGCTCTGGAGAGAGTTTCCGGCAGCTAGGTAATTTGTAAGCGTGCCAAATTGATCTATGATAGTCTTCGCATAAGCCCTGGTCATCAAGGCCTCAAAATCATTACCTTCATAGAGACGGTCAGTAACAAATCCGCCAAAAGAATTGATAATCGTTCTCGGCAGAAGTTCAATGCCGTTTGGCATTGTAACTACCACTCCGTCGGGTGCTAATATTGCCCCTTCCGGCAAAACAAGCGTTCCACCTGCTATTTCATCCTGAGTCTGCAGCCTGTCATTGATAATAATACGTCCGTCAGCGCCTTGAAGAGTAGTTACAACATGAAGCTCGCCATTTACATCCGCCTGCGTAACCAAAGAACCGGAAACTTTTTTGCCTTCGAAAGTACCATTAAAGCTTACTTTAACTGACGGCGGATAAGATAAAATTTGACCCGCAGCATTTTTAACAAAAACTTCTTCTATATTAAGATTTAGACCTTCTGCCGTTGTAATAGTTTTTTTGTTAAATTGCGTGAAAGTTCCATCGGCGTTTCTAATCGTTGTAACTACAGGTGGCTGCGTTGATTCTGAAACTCCGCTGAAGGCAAGAGCACTAATACTACTAATCTTTTGCTCTATACTGCCTGTATTTAAAAGGCTTATAAGTGATCCTTTTGTATGACTATCGAGTCTAGGGCCAGGAATATTGGTCGATAGAACAATACTGTTACCGTTGTCATTTCCTATCACAGCAGCAAAATCGTCGGATGTTTTAAAACTTTTAATTGAACCTGTGCTGCTCAGGTAATTTTGCACGCTCCCGAAAGTAAGCCAGTTAAGAACGGTAAGCGGTAATCCCCCAATGCCGGGCGGATCGAAAGATGCTGACTCTCCATAAGAACTAGGCCATATAGTTTTAAGCCACTGAACATTGTTTCCACCCAATGAGTGTCCTACCAGATCAATAATTGTATTACTGGAAAACCCATGATCTTCAAGAAATTCATTAAGCGCCGATCTAATTTCAAAGGGCTGAGGACTTGGCATTCCAGTAAACGTCAGCCAAACATCGCTTCCTAGATCCTTAATACTTTCGCCAGGATTTTCAGAAAATGATAAATCTGTTCCGTTAATGGAAGCCGTAAGATGTTCATGCCCGGACGCATCAATTGTTTTAAATACAAGTATCCTTGCACCAGTCGTTGTCGTGCCCAGATCATACATGGTCGTGTTATTAAATATGTCATGATTACGTATATAATCCGCTGCATCAGGCACTTCTGATATAAATTTTTCCCGAAGCGCCTGTCCGCTAAGCCCTCCCACAGTCGCTGTAATACGAGGATTGTAAGATGCTTCGGCCATAATACGGCCTTCTCTAACGCCATCGAATGTAACTAATGAAACCATTTTTTTATATCTCCCTTTCCCCGCCGTAGTGAGCCATATGGCAGGGTTCACCGTTTATACGGTGATTGTTTTTCTTTTATTTAATTTTGGAGAGAGTTTAGTTGTGAGCGGAAACTCCGCAACGCATCTACGATCTCACCTTAGTACCTAGTTTATTAGGGACCAGGGCGGGTGTTCGCTCTGGCGCATTTTAGCATTGATAGTGCGGTGCAAGCTGCCCCTTCAAATTCCGCAGCGGGTGTACTGATGGAGATAACCCGATATTGAAAAAAGAACATATTCAAAAAAATATGTCAAAATAAAAATTCAAACGATCATATTAAGTTAAAATTTTATATTAGCGGTATCGCTTTTTTGTTGATGTAAGCTGAGGGAATCTCCCACTTAATACCTAGGTGGCATGAGGCAACTATTGATAAAAATCAACTGATTAATCCTTCGAAAAGCCAAACGTAGTAAGTAAAAAATATCAGATTATTCTGAATTGAAAGCCGAATTTAATTATTTATTATGTAAATTAGTATTATTCATGGATTAAGTGAGGATAAATCCTCTTTGTATTATTTAGCATTGGAGAAATATTATCTGTAGACTGCACACACAGCCATCAAACAGAATAAAAGGCCCGAAAGGGCCTTTTTTAATTTCATTACTTTATTTTTTGATACAATAGATATCCAACCCGCCGGAGCTTCTATGCCACTTCAACATCATGTAATGAAATCTGTTCTTGTCACCGGAGGTGCCGGGTTTATCGGCTCTCATCTGGTGGATTTGCTGATGGCTCAGGATTTTAATGTCGTCGTTCTTGATGCGCTGACCTATGCCGGATCGAAAGATAATCTTGAAACCCATTTTAATAAGCCGAATTTTCATTTCGTTGAAGGCAATATTTGCGACGGTGAGTTGGTTTCCGATCTGCTCGCGAGATATACTATAGATACGGTTTTGCATTTGGCCGCCGAGAGTCATGTCGATAATGCTATCGAAGAGCCGGGTATTTTTATCAAGACAAATGTCGAGGGCAGTTATACGCTTCTCAAGGCCTGTCTTGATGCGTGGCAAAATACAGATGGTAAGCGCTTCTTGCATGTTTCGACTGATGAAGTTTTCGGACAGCTAAAACAAAACGACCCACCATTTAATGAGGAGACCTCCTATGCGCCGTCTTCGCCTTACTCTGCATCCAAGGCGTCGAGCGACTTGCTGGCCCGCGCATGGCATCACACTTATAAATTCCCCGTGGTTATCACAAATTGTTCGAATAATTACGGCTCGCGCCAGCATGACGAAAAACTTATTCCGACCATAATTCGCAATGCCTTGGCGGGTAAAATCATTCCAATTTACGGGACGGGCATGAATATTCGTGACTGGCTCTATGTTGAAGATCATTGCAAGGGTTTGATCGCGGCGATTACGCAAGGCGCATTGGGGGAAACTTATTGCCTTGGCGGCGATAACGAAGTTAAAAATCTGGATATCGCCCGCCAGATCTGCGGTATTCTGGATAAAAAAATACCCAAAGCTGACTGTACATCTTATGCCGAACAAATTCAGTTTGTGACCGACCGCAAAGGGCATGACTTCCGTTATGCGATCGATTTCTCGAAAGCCAAATCAAAGATTGGCTGGATGCCGCAAATTGATTTTCAAACAGGGCTAGAGAAAACGGTCGATCACTATATCCGGCTTTATAAAAGCTAGCCGCCTGTATAACCGCCGATAATCGGCAATATCTCTCCTGTGATATAACTTGAGCATTGCGGCGACGCTAGAAACACATAGGCTGGCGCAATCTCCTCAGGCTGAGCCGGACGTTTCATTGGTGTTTTTGCGCCGAATTGTGCGATATCTGCCGCTTCTTTGTCTGACGGGTTCAACGGTGTCCAGACTGGCCCCGGCGCAACGGCATTTACACGAATACCTTTAGGTACCAACTGCGTTGCGAGCGAACGTGTAAAAGCATGAATACCACCTTTTGTCATCGAATAATCGATCAGATTCTTATTACCCAATAGGCCCGTTACCGAGCCGGTATTTATAATAGCAGAGCCAGATTTCATATGTTCAATGGCCGCTTGTGCCATAAAGAAATAACCGTAGAGATTGGTTCTTAGCGTTTCGTCAAAATGCTCGGCCGTTAAATCTTTCAATTCTTTCGTGTGCACTTGAAAGGCTGCGTTGTTGACGAGGATGTCAAGCTTACCAAGCTGGGCAACCGTTTCTTCTACCGCCTTCCTGCAGTATTCCTGATGGGTTACATCACCAGGCAAGAGAATGCATCTACGTCCTTCGGCTTCGATAAGACGTTTTGTTTCTTTGGCATCTATTTTCTCTTCGTCGAGATAACCAAGTGCGATATCGGCGCCTTCCCTTGCAAATAATATAGCGGCCGAACGGCCAATTCCTGAATCTCCACCAGTAATAAGAGCGACTTTATCCAGAAGCTTCTCAGATCCCTTATAAAAAGGCGCATCATACATTGGCTGCGGATCGAGTTTCGCTTCGATCCCCGGTTTTAATTGATGCTGTTTAGGAAAAGGCGGAACAGGATATGCGCGTGCTCCGGCCTGCATTGGCTCTTCATTTTCCTGGTCTGCTGCTTTGTCAGCCTGAGCCACCTGATCCTGAATTTCGCGCTGTTTCTCCGCTGTATAATCGGTATCTTTTTTAAATAAAACGCCGGACATAATTAAGCTGCCTTTCTATCGTGCTTGCCTTCGCAAAACTCTTCAATAGCTTTCCGGCAGAAGGCGTCGAGATCGTCCGGTTTACGGCTGGTAACTAAACCCTGATCGACCTGAACCTCTTTATCAACCCAAGTGCCCCCGGCATTGACTATATCCGTTTTCAGGCTTGGCCATGACGTGACCGTCCGGCCTTTCAGTACATCTGCTTCCACCAACATCCACGGTCCGTGACAAATTGCAGCTACAGGCTTAGATTGAGCAAAAAAATCTTTAACAAAATTTACAGCATTTTGATCATTGCGAAGGGTGTCAGGATTGGCAACCCCGCCGGGCAAAACTAAGCCATCATAATCTGATGCACTGACAGATGAGATAATTTTATCAACCGGAAATTTGTCGGCTTTCTCGTCGTGGTTCATTCCTTGAATATCTTCGGATTTAAGAGAAATCAGCTCCACAGTCGCACCGGCGGCTTTTATGTCCTGCCAAGGACGGGTCAGCTCAATTTGCTCAAAACCATCCGTTGCTAAAAATGCGATTTTCTTTCCATTTAACTTACCGGTCATCATCATATCCTTTCATGAATTCAGATATGTCCAACAGATGAATGAGTTGATGGTTCCCTAGGTTAACTTTTCAACAAAAGGCTGCAAATCCGAAATGGATGATGGTTCATAAGATTTCAGGCCTTTTTCAGCAATTACTAGAATTTTTCCTGCTAAATCCTGCAAATCATTATCGCCTTTGATCTTGGTATCAAGGCCATATTTAGGCACATCATTACGAATACGCACATGCTCATGAGGTAGAATATCCTCAATGAGAGAAGCGGCTTCATTCAATGCCTGATCGTCATATAAAATACCTGTCCAAAAAGCTGTCATGGCATAAACAAGAGGCGGCGGCGCGCTGTCAGGGCCGCGAAATTCGAGATAGGTTTTTAAACGAACTTCGGGAAATAATGTTGTCAGGTGGTCATGCCAATCATCAATACTCGGAAAATCTCCCTCATGACCTTTGAGTTCACCCTTCATAAAATCACGAAAAGATTGCCCCGCGACATTGACGTGATGTCCGCCGCGCATAATAAAATACATGGGAACATCGAGCGCATAATCGACATAGCGCGCGAAACTCATTTCATCGGTAAAAATAAACTCCGGCACGCCGCAGCGGTCGGGATCGGTTTCCGTCCAGATGAAAGAGCGATAGGTTTTGTATCCGCTATCTTTTCCTTCGACTTGGGAAGAATTCGCCATGAGGGCCGTGACGATCGGCTGCAAGGCAAGACCCACACGATATTTTTTGATCATATCGGCTTCGCTCTCGAAGTCCATATTGATTTGCGTACCGCAAGTCCGGATCATCATATCGACACCGTGCCGGCTTTTTGAGGACATATACGGACCCATGATTTTATAGCGCTCTTTGGGCATCCAGTGAATCTGATCCCGCGACCAGTCAGGATGAAAGCCTTTTGCCATGATCCCGAGCCCAAGTTTCTCTGCGATCAAATTTAGTTCGGCATAATATTTATCCGCTTCATCCTTCACTTCCTGCAAAGTTTTATCCGGTGCACCGGATAATTCGATCTGCCCGCCCGGCTCCAGCGTGATCGATGCCCCATCCCGGCGTAACTCGATCAGATTTCCGTTTTTCTCGATACCTTGCCAGCCATAATCAGCCGCGAAGTTCTCCAAAACCTGCTTGATGCCTGGGTTTCCGTCATAGGGAAGCGACTGCCAGCTATCCTTCCGGAATAAAAACTGTTCATGCTCGATGCCGATCTTCCATTGCTCGCGCGGCTTGCAACCGCTCGCCATGTCATTGACAAGATCGTCATATGTCAGCATTCTTTGTGAAGAGTTTGGAGCGCCCGCCATATGTCACCTTCCATCGCCTTTGTGATCGATAAGATCGAGTCTATCAAACCGTATAAAGACAGTACAGTCGCAATGATGCAGGCTGCACAAAAGCGCGGCGTGGATTTATTTTACCTCACCATTGACGATCTTTTTATAGAAGAAAATACAGCGAAAGCGATTTGTCAAAAGCTTGTCCTGAACGATGATAAAAGGGACTGGTATCAGCTTAAGGATAGAAAAACATATGCGCTCAAGGATTTTACAGCTGTCCTAATGCGTAAAGACCCGCCGGTTGACAAGCGCTTTATCCATGCCTGCTATATGCTGGAGCATGCCGTACGAGACGGCGCGCATGTTTTGAACAATCCGACGTCGCTCATTGCTCTTAACGAAAAACTCTATGCCGGTTTCTTTCCGGAGTTATGCCCCGCCACGACCATTACAAGTGATTTGAATGTTCTGAGAAATTTTTTGGATAACCATGGAAAGATCATCATCAAGCCATTGGATGCCATGGGCGGCCATGGCGTTTTTATGGTCGATAAGAATGATGTCAATTTCGAAGTGATCTGGGAATTACATACACAGCGCGGAACCTATCCAGTGATTGCCCAGCAATTTATCCCTGAAATTATAGAAGGTGATAAGCGTGTCATTGTTATCAACGGTAAAGCCTTTGGTCATGTATTGGCTAGAAATCCAAAAGCTGGCAGTATTCGCGGCAATATGGCGGCTGGTGGCACGACGGTCGTACGCCCGATTAATGAGGCCGAGCAAAAAATATGCGATATCGTCGGGCCAAGCCTCGTCAAAAACGGAATCTTGTTTGCCGGTCTTGATATTATCGGCGATAAACTAATTGAAATTAATATTACCAGCCCAACAGGTTTAAAAGAAATATCTTCGGCGTGCGGCATTGATTTAGGAGATTTGCTCATCGGAGAAATTCTGGCTCAGGGCAAGTGAGTCCAGTCAATTATTTGGCGTCCATGTTCTTGTAAATATTCATTTGCTTTTTTGAAATGGCCGCAGCCGAAAAATCCGCGATGCGCCGATAGAGGGGATGGATGCGGGCCTTCTAAAACAAAATGCTTCTTTCGGCCAATGATAGCGCCTTTTTTCTGCGCATAGGCACCCCAGAGAATAAAGACAACATGTTCCAATTCATCGTTGATAGCTCTGATGACGGAATCGGTAAACTGTTCCCAGCCTTTTTTCTGGTGAGATCCGGCTTTAGCCATTTCAACGGTGAGCGTTGCATTAAGCAATAAAACGCCTTGCTGAGCCCAGCCTGTCAAATCGCCATGTTTTGGCATTTTGACATCATACTCGCTTTCAATTTCCTTATAGATATTTTTAAGGCTTGGTGGGATGGCGATGCCTTTGCGAACCGAAAAAGATAGGCCATGTGCTTGGCCTTCGCCATGATATGGGTCCTGCCCGATAATAACGACGCGGACATTGTTAAAATCCGTCGTATTTAAGGCATTAAAAATCTCGTCGCTTTTGGGGAAAATGTTTTTTCCCTGCTCTTTCTCTCTTTGAAGAAAATCTGTCAAATTTGCCATGTAAGGCTTGTCGAATTCGCTTTCCAGCCGCGACAACCATGTTTTTTCGAGTTTTATTGAATTTGATGCCTTCATATTCTTTTTTAATTTTGTTATATGGTTGTTTATCAATAAGGATCATATTATGAGCGCATCAACTGTAGAACAGGCTTTGGAAAATATCTATGCCTCCCTTCACAATAATAACGAAGGGCTGGACGAGTATATCGCGCAATTAAAAGAATCTTTGGCTCCGGCCAAGGAAGTGACGATCGATGCGGCAAAAATTCCGGTACCGAACCGCGAAGGCCGCAAAACTATGCAAGCCTATTTCAAAAAACGCGGCATCGTCATCGACTTTAAAAAACCCGCCTGATTAATTATCGGGCTTTTCGTTTAATCCACCGCCGAGCACTTTGTAGAGGCTGACAAGGTTTGACAGGCGCTGCTGCGCTACGACGATCTCATTCTGCTGAGCAGCATAAAGCGAGCGCTGCGCATCAAGAACATTCAGGTAATTCTCGATCCCCTGATCGTATCTTGCTTGAGACAATCTGTACGAATCCTGCGCCGCCTGTGCCAAAGCCTGCTGGGCTCTCAACTGGTTCGTATAAGTGCCTCGTGCAGCAAGTTCATCGGATACTTCACGGAAAGCGACCTGTATCGCTTTTTCGTATTCCGCTACCCGAATATCGCGCGTCGCTTGCGAGACTCCAAGATTGGCAATATTGCGACCACCTTCAAATACAGGAATGGATATCGATGGAGAGAAATTCCAAGCAAGACCCGATCCCGATTTAAACAAATCTGACAGGCTTTGACTGGCTAGTCCTGCCGAGCCGGTCAAACTGATTGTCGGGAAGAAATTCGCTCTCGCCGCCCCGATATTGGCATTGGCCGCCATAAGGCCGTGTTCAGCCTGGCGAATATCCGGACGCTCTAACAACACATCAGACGGCAGACCAACCGGCAGATTTTCGGCGAATTGAATCTGGTCAAGTGTCTCGCCTTGTAGCAAATCTCCCTCGGCGGAGACGCCCATCAAAAGAAGAAGCGCGTTTTTATCTTGCGCAACTAAACGCAGGTAGACGGCATGATTGGCGCGCGCGGTTTCAACCGATTGGGCCGCTTGCGAAACGTCAAGCTTATTGCCAACGCCAAGCTCGAAGCTTTTATTAATAACGTCATAGGATTTTTGTTGAGCAGTTAAGGTGTCTTCCGTCAGCTTCAGAAGTTTTTGATCAGCAAGATAAACAAGATAGGCGTTCGCAACTTCCGCGATCAGGGAAATTTTAACTGCTTTTTGCGCTTCTTCGGTTGCCAGATATTCTTCCAGAGCCTGCGCGTTTAGGCTACGGATGCGCCCGAATATGTCGATCTCGTAATTCGTTGTACCGATATTGGCCGAATATTGAGATTGAACACCCTCACCTTGAAGCCCTGCGGCATTTTCAGGAATATTCTGGCGCGTAGCCGAGCCAAGAACGTCAATCGTCGGCAATAAATCCGCCCGTTGAACGCGATATAACTGCCGCGCTTGCTCGACATTCAGCGCCGCAATGCGTAAATCGCGATTATTATCCAAAGAAGTCTGGATAATTTTTTGTAATTGCGGCGAGCGGAAAAATTCCTGCCATGTGACATTACGAATACTGCCGCGCTCAGTAGAACCTAGATCGAGATACGCCTGCCCTTGCGGCCATTCGGATTCAACCGGCGCTTTGGGCGCAGCAAAATCAGGTATCATCGTACAGCCACTTAAAAAGGTGGTCGATATCAATACTGTTAAGATCAGTCTATTCATGAGAAGCCTCTTGGAAATCCTGTTCCAGTTTTTTAGCCTGTGGTTTCTTTTTGCCAAAGCGCTTCAGGATCACCACAAAGAAAAGCGGGACGAAGAAAATCGCCAGAAATGTTGCAGAGAACATACCGCCCATAACGCCGATACCAATGGCATTCTGGCTTCCCGATCCGGCGCCGCTGGCAATCGCCAAGGGCATAACACCGAGAATAAAGGCAAGTGACGTCATCAAAATCGGACGCAATCGCTGTTCAGCCGCATGAAGCGCCGCCTCATAAAGATCCATTCCCTTGTCATGCATATCCTTGGCAAATTCGACGATCAAAATAGCGTTCTTTGCCGCCAGACCAACCGTGGTCAAAAGGCCGACCTGGAAGTAAACGTCATTAGAGAGCCCCTTTAGCAAGGTTGCACTAACCGCCCCTAAAATACCCAGAGGAACTACCATCATAACAGCCGCCGGAATGAGCCAGCTTTCATATAAAGCCGCTAAACAAAGGAAAACCACGAGCAAGGATAAAGAATAAAGCATAAGTGTCTGGTCGCCGGCTGCCCTTTCCTCATAAGAAAGCCCTGTCCATTCCAAACCAATTCCTTTTGGCAATTTCTTGGCCAATTCCTCGATCTGCTGCATGGCTACGCCCGAGCTAACGCCCGGCGCTGGACCGCCCTGGATATTCTGCGACGAAGTCCCGCTGTAACGCTCCAGCTTCGGCGAACCATATGTCCAATGCGCGGAAGAGAAAGCGGAGAACGGAACCATCAGTCCCTGATTATTTCGGACAAACCAGTCATTGATGTCTTGAGGCTCCATGCGAAACGGTGCATCGCCCTGCATAAAGACGCGCTTGATACGGCCTTTATCAAGAAAATCATTCACATAGGACGAACCCCAGCCCGTTTGCAGGGTCGAGTTGATCTCTGCGATAGAAATACCAAGCGCACTCGCTTTCTCATGATCGACATCGATTTTATATTGCGGAACATCAGAAAGACCGTTCGGACGGACACCTTGCAATTGCTTGTTTTGCGCCGCCATCCCGAGCATTTGATTACGCGCCCCAACCAAAGCGTCATGCCCAAGGCCCGCCTGATCAAGTAACTGGAAGTCAAAACCGGACGCGTTACCGAGCTCGATAACGGCAGGTGGGAAGAATGCAAATACCATCGCATCTTTGATCTGCGACAAAGAACCCATGGCGCGACCCGCAATCGAGGCAACATCTTGCCCCTCACCGCCGCGGACATCCCAGTCTTTCAAGTCGGCAAAACCGATAGCGGAGTTCTGACCACGACCGGCAAAACTGAAGCCTGTGACTGTAAAGATATGCTCGACATTATCTTTCTCGTCATTGAGGAAATAATGCTCGACCTTTCTGACAGTCTCCAACGTACGCTCTGTTGTGGCACCGGGCGGCGTTGAGATTTGTACGAACATAATCCCCTGATCTTCATCAGGCAAAAAGGCGGTGGGAATCTGCCTGAACATAACGACCAGCGCAGCAAGAATAGCCAGATAAATGACGAGGAAACGAAAGCCGCGATGTGTCACATAGCTCACGCTTTTATGATACCCCTTCCGTCCACGATTAAATGTTCGGTTGAACCATCCGAAAAAGCCTGTTTTTTTCTCATGATGCCCTTTTGGAATAGGCTTCAACATCGTCGCACAGAGCGCAGGTGTTAAAACCAAGGCCACTAATACTGATAACCCCATAGCGGATACGATCGTCAGCGAGAACTGGCGATAAATGGCCCCTGTCGACCCGGCGAAGAACGCCATTGGTATAAACACGGCAGACAGAACCATGGCGATACCAATCAAAGCGCCAGTAATTTGCTCCATCGATTTCTCAGTGGCTTCTTTTGGCGGCAAACCTTCCTCGGCCATAACGCGCTCGACGTTTTCAACAACGACAATGGCATCATCGACCAGAAGGCCGATCGCTAAAACCATGGCGAACATAGTGAGCGTATTAATCGTAAAACCGAAAGCCGCAAGAATGGCAAATGTGCCCAACAGAACGACAGGAACCGCAATCGTCGGGATCAGCGTTGCGCGGAAATTCTGTAAGAAGAGATACATAACAAGGAAAACGAGTATAATCGCTTCAATCAAGGTATGAATAACACCCTCAATCGAAACTTTAACGAAGGGCGTTGTATCATAAGGATAAGCCACATCTATGCCAGACGGCATAAACTCTTTCATTTCGTCGATTTTCGCTTTGACTCTATCTGCCGTTTCAAGCGCATTAGCGCCAGTGGCAAGACTGACAGCCAAACCCGCAGCCGGCTTCCCGTCAAAGCGTGAAATAGTTTCGTAATTCTGGCTTCCAAGCTCAACGCGTGCCACATCCTTCAGGCGGACTTGAGATCCATCTGTATTTACTCTTAGAATAATTTTTTTAAAATCTTCGACGCTTTTCAAACGGGATTGAGCCATAACCGTTGCGTTTAATTGCTGACCTGCGACTGCCGGCATCCCGCCAAGTTGACCCGCCGATACATCGGCATTCTGCGCGCGAACAGCAGCAGCGACATCGGTAGTGACAATATTAAAACTGTTCATCTTGTTCGGATCGAGCCAGATACGCATTGCATGCGGCTGGCCAAATACCGTTAATTCACCCACACCCTGAATACGGCTGATCGTATCAACCATCTGCGAGTTAAGATAATCCCCGATATCGTTTTGCGTTAGCTTACCATCCGTCGCATAAAAAGCGGCAACCATCAAAAAGCCTTTTGCCGCTTTCTGGACTGTCACACCCTGTTGCTGCACTTCTTGAGGCAAGAGGGGCAATGCCGCTTGCAGCTTATTTTGAACCTGAACCTGAGCAATATCAGGATCGGCCTCGGGCTCGAACGTCAATGTAATCTGGAGATTACCAGTCGAATCGCTTGATGAATTGAAATACCGAAGGTAATCGATCCCTTTCAGGCGTTGCTCGATAACCTGCGTTACGCTGTTTTCAAGCGTTTCGGCGGATGCGCCAGGATAAGTTGCACTAATTGTCACTGAAGGCGGCGCAATTTTAGGATATTGCTCGACAGGAAGCTGCATGATGGACAGTACGCCCGCCAGCATGATTACAATCGCGATAACCCATGCAAAGACCGGGCGGTCGATAAAAAACTTGGCCATATTTTTCTTCCGTTATTCTTTTGCGGCTTCTGGTGGCGGAGAAGATGCTCCGGCTTCATTTTCTTTTTTTGCTTCGACAGGCTTCACAACTGCACCGGGCTGAATTTTCATTGTGCCCTCAACAATGACGCGATCACCTTTTTTAAGACCTTCCGTGACCAGCCATTGATCTCCAACGGCTTCCGTGGCTTTAATTGGTTGTGGCTGAACTTTGTCGCCTTCACCAACCAGCATCACCATGGCGCTGCCATCAGGATTTCTATTGACCGCTTTTTGAGAAACAAGTACGGCGGCATCGTCTCGGGACTGGCTAACCCGCGCACGCACAAACATCCCCGGAAGTAATTCATTATTCTGATTTTTAAATATGATGCGCAGTTGAACGGAACCTGTTGTTTCGTCGACACTGACATCCGAGAATTGCAATTCACCCTTTTCTGCAAAAGGCTCCGCTTCGCCTTCCACAAATAGCTCAACAGGCAATTTCAAAGGTGCGCTTCCTGTCGCCACCAATTCACGGCGAAGCTTCATAAGCTCCGCGCTCGATTGCGTAACATCGACATAAATAGGATCAAGCTGCTGGACGGTTGCAAGCGGCTGCGCCTGATTTTGTGTTGCCAAAGCGCCTTCCGTGACAAGCGATTTACCAATGCGGCCCGAAATCGGCGAGAAAACTTTCGTATAATCGAGATTGATTTTCGCACTGGCAAGATTTGCCTTGGCAATGGCAATATCCGCCTTGGCCTGTGCGACGCTAGCTTCCACATCATCATATTCCTGCTTGCTGATCCCGCCAATATCTACCAGCTCTTTATAACGCTCGCCACGAACAATGACGGATTTGGCATTGGCTTCGGCCTTCATTAAATCGGCTTGCGCGCTATTATAGGCAGCTTGATAGACCGCCGGATCGATTTGATAAAGTTGCTGGCCCTCTTGTACGTCACTTCCCTCCTCGAAGAAGCGCTTGGTAATAATGCCATTTACCTGCGGGCGGATCTCGGCAATGCGATACGGCACTGTGCGTCCCGGCAAATCCTTGGAGAAATTTACAGCTTTAGGTTCTATAACTTCGATAACAACTTCTGTTGGCGGTGGGGCGGCACCTTCTTGCTGGGCAGATGCCGGACCTGACGTTGCCCAGCCTAAAAACGCGCCTGTTGCTGCAGTGCCCGCAAGCAATAATACCAATAGCTTAATTCTCATTTGAAACCTCTTTATGATCCCAGATTTATAAGCCAATTAGACAAGGCTTTACAGTCTTTGGATTTTATATTACTATACAAACATACGCGAATGTATGTTTTTGGTCAAGAGGTGAAATTTTAAGTGGCAAGAAAAACCAAGGAAGAGGCTCAGGAAACACGGGAAGCCATTATAAATGCGGCTATCGATGTTTTTTATGAACATGGGGTTTCAAAAAGCAGCCTTGAAGAGATCGCCGAAGCCGCTGGAGTCACACGTGGGGCTGTTTATTGGCATTTCAAGAATAAAGCCGATATTTTTTCTGCAATCCACGATCAATTCCATACGTCAGTTATGGAAGGTTTTATGGCCAATGCTGAAACCTCTGAAACCCCTTTGCAAGACCTGGCCACCTTCAGCTCTCATTTTCTCCAATTAATGAATTCCGACGAACGCCATAAAAAGATCCTGAGCATTTTTTCTCTCAAATGCGATTACTCCGGTGAGATGGCGAATTTTTTGGATGAACAGCGCCTCAAGAAAATCGACAGCATGAAACAAATCGAAAGCTATTTCAGGTCAGCGCAGGAAAAAGGACAGATCTCGAAAGAGCGGACACCACAATTATTAGCAACCGCTTTCTTTTGTTATATGTGCGGCATTTCAAACGAATCGCTGCGTCATCCTTGTATTGTTTCGATCAAGAAAGACGCAAGCGAATTGGTTGATCTATTTTTTAAACGACTCTAATTCTATTCATTCCTTAGATATCTAATTGCTGGCGTTTTAAGAAGATTTCTTAAAACCAGCCAGCTGGTCAGAATAATCGCCGCCATACTGATTATTATCGTCTGCCCAATCAGCACCGGATAAAAATTCCATTGCAAATCCATCCATAGATCAAGCACTGCCCAGCTAACGAACGTCCCGATGGCAGAGGCCGTCAATGTCGCGATAGCACTCAGAATAACGAATTCAATCAACATCATATTCTTGAGGATTTTTTGCGGTACGCCGAGCACTTTTAGGATGATCGTGTCATAGCTTCGCTGCGCACGACTGGCGACAAGGGATTCGATCAAGACGATCAGCCCCGTGACCAAAGCGAGTAAGGCCATAATACGCACAGCCAGATTCATCTGCCCGATCAGGTTGCTAACCGTTTTAATCGTATCGGATAAACGGATCATGGATATATTTGGAAACTGTGCCGTGACCGCCCGCTGCAATGCCGTTTCCTGATTAGGATCCGCCACGACTGTTGCCAGCCAGCTATGCGGCGCCCCTTCAAGCGTCCCCGGGGCAAATGTCATGGCAAAATTAACGGTAAATGTTGTCCAATTCACTTCTCGCACATTAGCAATCGTGGCTTCGATCTCACGTCCAAGTATCAGGAATGTCATCTTGTCACCCGGCTTGACTGCAAAGCCGCGCTCGACATCATCAACGACAGAAACCAGCGGAGGACCTTTATAGTCTTTCGGCCACCATTCGCCGGCCAAAATTTCGCTATGGGCCGGTAGTGCATCCGTGTAGGTGAAACCGCGCTCATTGCTTAAAAGCCAAGATTCGCGCTGATCGACCAAAGCATCCTTTGCATCGACACCATTTACACTGACGATCCGCCCTCTTAAATTTGGCATAACGATCAATTTGCTTGCCGTCGGAAAGTTGGAAACAAGCTGCTCAAAACCTATTTTTTGATCCGGCTGAATATCCAAGAAGAAAAACGCCGGCGCGTCCTTCGGCAGATTATCGCTTAAAGTTGCGCTTAAATTTCGCTCGATAAGAGCAATTGAAACTAACACTGTCAAACCGATGCCGAGACTGACCATGGTCTGCGCTGTTGTATTTCCCTTGCGACCCAGATTCTGAAGAGCAAGACGTATAGGAAAACCAGTTTTGCGCGACATGTAAAGCGCCAAACGCGAAATAAATATTCCGAACAAATAGAAAATACCGAAACACAATGCCGCGCCGCCGATAAAGAATAGAGAGAATATCTGGCTCTGTGACGAGAATACGACAATGATGCTCAAGATGATCGTCAGCGGAATAATCGCCATTATTATTTTCCAATGAGGGCGTAGTTGTTGAACGCTCATGCTACGCAGGAGCAACAAAGGTGATGTTCGCTCTGCCTCGCCCAAAGGCCACAGGGAAAATATTAGCGTCGTTAGTAACCCGAAAGACAGAGGAACCATTATAACAAGCGGCGTTATATAGATCGTTACCGGAAACGGCAGCATAAACTGCAAATGTGGCGCAATCAAAACAGGCAGTCCGCATCCTACTGCTATACCAAGCGCTGTACCTATTATACCTATCGCCAAAATCTGCCATATATAAATTAGGCGAATCGTCGGCGTTTGCATGCCGATCGATTTAAAAATGGCAATCGTCACTTGCCTTGTTTGAAAATAGGCGCGCATGCCGTTGGCAATCCCGATACCGCCGATCAACAAAGCCGACAAACCAATAAGAGTCAGGAACTGCACGAGATTGTTAACCTGCCGCTGAATTTGCGGCGAGGCTTTCTCTGTATCGGTCAATCGCCATGTTCCATCCGGAAAAGCGGCTTGAAAATCTTTTTTTATAACGACTTGATCACTATTTTGCGGCCAGCGCAGGCGCAGATCGTAATAGATCATGCTGCCTGGCTGTTCGAGTTTGGTTGCTTTTAAATTGTCGCTTGAGATGAAAACACGAGGAGCAAGGCCAAATCTGCCACCGCCTGCACGGTCAGGTTCTTTTTCTATCCATGCGGCAACTTTAAATTGCGCTTCGCCGAGTTGTAAAACATCGCCAATATCAACGCCTAAACGTTCTCCAATTGAGCGCTCGATAACAATTCGATCTTTCAAAATGGCATTCAGTTCAAGTTCCGAAGGATCGATTTCCATCTTACCATAGAGAGGATAATTAGCATCGACAGCTTTTAACTCCACAAGTGATGCATCTTTTGTTTGCGGATTGATCAGCATAACACGCACTTCCGTCGTGTCGGCAAATTCCGCGCCTTTACCTTTCAGCCATGTGCGCTCCGCCTGGCCGACCGGCGCATAAAGCTGGCGCAGGACCCAGTCCCCGCCGAGGATGACATTGGCTTGTTCATCGATGCTGCGAAGGACGCTGTTACCTGTTACCTGCACTGCCGTTACCGACATAAGGCTCAAAAACAAACACAGAATAACGAGCCGGAAATGCCGCCAATTGCCGCGCATATCCCGCCATGCCCAAATAAAGCTTTTATTCATGATACGATCTCACCATCGCGCAGACTGATGATGCGATCGCATCTGGCAGCAATTTTATCGTCATGAGTAATCAGGATAAGAGTGGTGCGGAATTCTTTTGCCTGCTGAAAAAGTAAATCCATTACGACCTGACCAGTGGCTTGATCCAGATTGCCGGTCGGCTCATCCGCCAATAATAACGCTGGTTTTCGTGCAATCGCCCGCGCTAAGGCCACGCGCTGCTGTTCCCCGCCGGATAATTGCCCGGGCAAATGATGCAAGCGATGCTCGAGGCCGACAGCTCTTAATAATGTCCCTGCCTTATCTTCAACATTCGCCTCGCCTGCCAGCTCCAGTGGCAGCATGACATTTTCTAGGGCCGAGTTTGTCGGCAGAAGATGGAAATTCTGGAAGACAATGCCCACATGATTTTGTCGCCATAACGTCAGGGCATTTTCATTTTGAATAGGTAGATCTCTGCCTTCGAAGTCAATCTTGCCGGAGCTTGGCTGCTGCAAACCTGCGCAGACCATCATCAATGTCGTTTTACCCGAACCGGACGGACCGACAATGGCGGCAGTTTCACCCTTATTAAAACTCAAATCGATATTTTTGAGGATATGCAGGGGCTTTTCATCAGTTGGAAGCGTTACATTTATACTTTGCAGGGCTAGAAGGGATGATTTTTCCATTATTATCCTTATATTCAATATGAACTCATTCAAAAGGTATAGTAAATGTCGATAAGAGCAATCTTTCTTACTCTCTTCTTCTTATTCCCCCTTCATTCGGCGGCTTTTGCGGAAACGTTACGTGTTGTTGCTCTCGGCGACAGTTTAACGGCAGGCTATGGTCTCCAGGCCGGAGAAGATTATGCAACCCAACTGCAACAAGCCCTTATTGCAAAAGATCTGGACGTCAAAATCGATAATGCAGGTGTTTCAGGCGATACTTCGGCAGGCGGGTTATCGCGACTTGAATGGTCGGTATCAGGTGAGCCGAAGCCTTCCCTCGTCATCGTTGCGCTTGGCGCGAATGATATGCTGAGAGCTGTCGATCCTGCCACGACAGAAGTCAATCTTCGGTCCATTCTTGAAAAAATTAAAGCAAAAGGGATTCCAGCCATATTGTATGGCATGAAAGCACCGATCAATATGCCGCCCGCCTATCGCAAATCTTTTAACGATATCTATCCGAAACTGGCCGAAGAATTTGACCTGCCGCTTTATCCTTTCTTTCTGGAAGGCGTTGCGATGAATGCCAAACTGAACCTGCAAGACGGCGTTCACCCGACCAAGGAAGGCATTGCCATCATGGTCGAGAAGACTTTGCCGCTGATCGAGAAGCAACTGAAAAAATGATCCCTTTATCGATACTAGATCTCGCCCCGGTTTTTGAAGGCTCAACGGCTGCAGACTCTTTGCGAAACTCTCTTGATCTGGCCCGCCATGCGGAAAAATGGGGCTATCACAGGTTCTGGCTGGCCGAGCACCACAACATGATCGGAATTGCCAGCGCCGCGACCTCGGTTGTAATTGGTCACATTGCCAGCGGCACGAAAACGATCCGTGTCGGGGCTGGCGGCATCATGCTGCCCAATCATTCGCCTTTAGTCATTGCCGAGCAATTCGGTACGCTCGAAGCACTTTATCCAGGCCGGATCGATTTAGGCCTTGGCCGTGCGCCTGGTACAGATCAACGCACGCTTCGTGCATTGCGAAGATCGCCGGCGGAAGCAGAAAATTTTCCGCAAGATGTCGCGGAATTGCAAATCTATTTGGGCGACACTTATGAAGGACAGATTATTCAGGCCGTTCCCGGCGGCGGATCGCATATTCCTTTATGGATTTTAGGTTCAAGCCTATTTGGCGCACAATTTGCCGCCGCTATGGGTCTACCTTATGCTTTTGCTTCGCATTTTGCGCCCGATGCCCTGATGCAAGCCATTGATGTCTATCGCAAACAGTTCCAACCCTCGGAGCAACTGATCAAACCTTATATTATGCTGGCTGCCAATGTTTTTGCTGCTGAAACAGACGAAGAGGCTCAATATCATTTTACGACTATCCAACAGCAATTCGCCAAATTAAGGCGCGGCAATCCGGGTAAATTACCAAAACCGGTTCATCATATTGAAGAAGTTTTAAGTCCAGCGGAGATGGCTGGCGTCAGCCATGCGCTCTCTTGCTCCTTCGTCGGTTCAAAAGCAATGGTTAAGGAACAACTCACTCAGTTTATTGACAAAACAGCGCCAGATGAAATAATGGCGACAGGCGCTATTTACGATCATACCGCGCGTTTGCGATCTTTTGAAATACTGGCTGAAATCAAAAACGAAATCGGTATATAATAACGTCATGCAAGATAACTCCTCAGCCGATACCCTGTCTCAAAAACTTCTGCTTGGCTTTAAAGGCAAATGTCCCAATTGCCGCGAAGGCAAAATGTTTGAATCCTATCTTAAGATCAAGCATAGCTGCGGCGATTGCGGAGAAGAACTGCATCATCATCGCGCCGATGATTTACCTGCCTACTATGTCATCTTGATTGTCGGTCATATTATCGTAACGGCTGCACTGTCTGTCGAATTCAAATATCATCCTTCTTACCTGACACATTTGGCAATCTGGCTGCCATCGACCGTTATTCTCTCTCTTTTGCTTTTACAACCGATTAAAGGTGCCATCACTGCGCTTCAGTGGCATACGGGCATGCATGGATTTAAACATGCGAAAGCCTCAAGGGATTCCGCCAGAAAGCTTTGATTTCTATCCATTTCATGCCATAAGCACCGGAATATTCAATAACGGTGCCTTAAATATGCTGACTATCTCAAATCTTTCCTATCGGATCGGGGGACGCACCCTGATCGACAATTGCAGCCTGAATATTCAGGATGGCTGGAAAGTCGGCGTCATTGGCTTAAACGGAGCCGGAAAATCGACGCTGTTTAAGCTTATCGCGGGCGATTTAAAACCCGATGGCGGCACCATCAGCATGAACATCAAGCAGCGTATGGGCATGGTGCGTCAGGATATCGAAGCCACCGATGACGCGCTCATAGATATTGTCCTTGCCGCGCATGAAGAAATGGCGGATCTCTGGAAACAGGCAGAAACGGAAACCGATCCTGATAAGATCGGCGATATTTACCAACGCCTCGGCGATCTCGATGCCTATTCCGCGCCATCAAAAGCTGCCACGCTTCTAACAGGCCTTGGCTTTAAAGAGCATCAACTGACCGAGCCTTTCTCTTCTTTCTCCGGTGGCTGGCGCATGCGAGTCGCCTTGGCCGCCGCTCTTTTCGTCGAACCCGAAGTCTTGCTGCTTGATGAGCCGACCAACCACTTGGATTTGGAAGCCATTATGTGGCTAGAAACTTATCTCGCTTCTTATCCGCATACATTGCTTGTGATCTCTCACGACCGCGAGCTGTTGAATAAATGTATCGACCATGTCGTGCATGTCGAAAAAGGCCAATTGACGCTCTTTACAGGTAATTACGATACATTCGAGCGCGAACGTGCCCTTCGCTTGGGTTTGCAACAAAAAATGCATGAGAAGCAATCGGCGGAACGGGCCCATATGCAAGCTTTCGTTGACCGCTTCAAAGCAAAAGCTAGTAAAGCCCGTCAGGCACAAAGCCGCATGAAGGCGCTCGAGAAAATGGACATCGTCGATGCCGTTATATCTTCTCGCGGTATCCAGTTCAAATTCCCGAATCCTGAGAAAATCCCGTCCCCGATGATCACAGTCGATCATGCCGATATCGGCTATGTCGAAGGAACGCCGATCATTAAAAATATCTATGAACGTATCGACGCCGATGACCGCATTGCGCTATTGGGGGCGAACGGGAACGGTAAATCGACATTGATCAAACTGATCGCCGGAAAGCTTGACCTTATGAAAGGCGAGATGTTCCGCGCAAACAAGCTTCGGATCGGTTATTTCTCTCAGCACCAGACAGAAGAACTTGATGTTGAATCGACACCATATCAGGAACTTTACACCATGATGCGCAAGCAGAATAACGATGTGAAGGAATCCGTTGTTCGCGCCAAGCTAGGCGCTTTCGGCTTCGGACGCGAGCTGGCCGACAACAAGATCAAGCAATTATCGGGAGGTGAAAAAGCCCGCCTTCTCTTCGCTTATATGAGTTTCGATGCGCCGCATTTGCTGGTTCTCGACGAACCGACAAACCACCTCGACATCGACGCCCGCGAAGCTCTGGTTAATGCGCTCAATGCCTACGAAGGCGCAATCGTCATTGTCAGTCACGATCCGACCATGGTTGAACGCGTCGCCGACCGCTTATGGGTCGTCAAAGATAAGGCTGTCACGCCGTTCGAGGGGGATTTGGAGGATTACCGCAAGTTTACCATCCAGTCCAAACGCGAAGAGCGTAAGGAAGACAAAAAGAATAAGGTCAAAGCCGATCCCGTCGAGCAAGACAACAAGCCAAAGAAGCTCCCGAAGAATGCATCTAAAGCCGAGCAAGTCGAACGCGAGGTTAATCGCCTGACGAAAGAGAAAGAACGTCTTGAAGATTTGATGGCCGATCCTGAATTCTATAACGGCACGCATAATGTTTCCGCGATTCAGAAAACCTATGATCAGGTCATAAAGGATCTCGCCGTGCAGGAAGATTTATGGCTCGAGCTTCAGGCGGGCTGATTGGACTGGATCGTCTACATTTTACGCTGCGCCGACGATACGCTTTACACGGGCATCACCAACGATATCAATTCGCGTCTTGCCAAGCACGAAAGCGGCACAGGCGCAAAATACACCAAAGGCCGAGGCCCGTTTGAAGTCGTTTACAGCGAAACCTTTGAAAATCGTAGCGAAGCCTCGAAACGCGAAGCAGTGATCAAAAAACTCCGCAAGCAAGATAAGCTCGATCTTTTATAAGGCATTCTGCATTTCTTCCAATTCCAGCCAGCGCATTTCACGCCGCTCGAGCTCTATTTTTGCGTCGGCATAGCGCTTGGTTGCGTCCATAAATTCGTCGGGGCTATTCTTATAAAAATCGGTATCGGCAAGTTTAATAGAGAGCGCCTTAATCTCTTCTTCAAGGGCGGTGATTTTCTCCGGCAATTGCTTTAATTCGTATTCGAATTTATAGGAAAGTTTTTTGGTAGGTTTTGGCGCTACGGTAGTTTGAACCGGCTTTTCCTTTGCCGGCTCATGCTTTTCTTTCCTTGCCGGCTTTTCTTCCAGCACTTTTCGCGCTTCCAGATAATCGGAATAACCGCCGATATATTGCTGAACTTTACCATCACCTTCAAAGGCCAAAATCTGACTAACGGTCTGGTCAAGAAAATCACGATCATGCGAGACGATAAATAAAGTACCTGTATAACTTTCCAGAATTTCCTCGATCATATCGAGCGTATCCATATCCAGATCGTTTGTCGGCTCATCGAGAATAAGCAGACTGCCTGGATTGGCGAGTACTTTTGCCAGCATTAAACGATTTTTTTGACCCCCGGAGAGGTTTTTTACCGGATTTGTCGCCAGCGATGGGTCAAACATAAAGTCTTTGAGATAGCCATAAACATGGCGTTGTTTGCCCATGACATCAACATAGTCGCCGCCACTCGGCACCAACACACGCCACAGAGAATCCTCTTCTTTCAAGCCTCTACGCTGCTGGTCGAAATATGAGACTTCAATTTCATGCGCGAGCTTTACGGTCCCAGCGTCAGGCTTTAATTCCTTCATCAGAAGTTTCAGGAAAGTCGTTTTGCCAGACCCGTTCTTCCCTAAAAGCCCGATCCGGTCACCACGTTGAAAACGCATACTAAAACCGTTAAGAACAGTTTTTTGAACACCTTCTTCAGATGTAAAATGTTTCCCGACTTTGATGAATTCAGTAATAATTTTTGAAGAAAATTCTTCAACCTTCATTTCACCAACTTTGATTTTTGATACAACACGGTTATAGGAATGTTGGTCGCGAAGCAGCTTGTCGCGGGCCTCCTTCATCAATTGCAGCCGGCGCACATTGCGTTTGCGCCTTGCGGGAACGCCGCGGCTGGCCCAATCGACTTCAATATTTACGAGGTTTTTACGGTTTTGCAGTTCTCTTGCTTCCTGCTCCAGCAATCCCGATGACCATTCATCAAAAAATTTAAACCCGCGTGAGCAGACGCGTAAATTGCCACGATCCAACCAGAAAATTTTATCCGTGATATTGGCAAGAAAAGTTCTGTCGTGACTCACGCAGACAATCGCGCCGCGGAAGCCTTTCAGGTAATTTTCCAGCCATTCGATAATTTCAAGATCAAGGTGGTTGGTCGGCTCATCGAGAAGCAAAATATCAGGGTCTTCGACAAGCGCCCTTGCAATCGCGGCGCGGCGCAGCTGGCCACCGGATAAAGTTGTCATCAACGCTTTCGGATCGAGATCAAGCGGTTCCAGAACCAGCTCGACTTTATATTCGAGCAAGTGCTTGTCCTCTTCGGATAATTGTTCGAACACATAGGCATAGACAGTCTGGCCTTCTTTAGCTTCGATCTGCTGCTGGAGATACCCGATAGTGACACCCTGCATCTGGATGCGTTTGCCTTCATCCAGCTCACGATTGCCAGTGACGATATTCATCAATGTGCTCTTTCCGCAGCCATTTCGGCCTACGAGCGCAATTTTCTGGCCATGATGGACATTAAAAGTCAGGTTTTCGAACAGCACATGATTGCCGAATGAAATTTTTGCATCCTGCACGCTGAGGAGTAGTTCTGAAGCCAAGTTGAATTCCTTTGATGAGCGCTTTTAAGGCATCCGGTAAAAGAAATCAAATCGGACTATTTCTGTCTTCTTTGTCAGCGAAAGCGCGTCAAAGTGTCGCTTGTTCTCATGAAGCAAAAAGGAGTATGCCGGACATACATGAAAACGCCATACGAAGATCATTTTCAGGAAAAGATTCAAGCGCTTAAAGACAAGGGCAATTATCGTAAATTTGCCGATCTTGAGCGCGTGGTCGGCAGTTACCCGAAAGCCGTGCACCGCCCCTGCGATTACGCGGAAAGCAATGTCACGATCTGGTGTAGCAACGACTATCTCGGCATGGGTCATCATCCGGACGTGATCGAGGCAATGCGTGAAGCCGCGAGAACTTACGGAACCGGCGCAGGCGGGACCCGAAATATTTCCGGCACGACGCATGAGCATATATTACTTGAAAAAGAGATCGCCGATCTGCACGGCAAGGAAGCGGCTCTAGTTTTCTCCTCCGGCTATGTCGCCAATCAGACCTCACTGGCGACGCTCGGCCAGTTATTACCCGATGCAATTTATTTCTCCGACGAAAAAAATCATGCCTCGATCATTCAGGGCATTCGGCAAAGTGGATGCGAGAAGAGAATCTTTAAACATAACAATGTTGCGCATTTAAAATCATTGCTGATCGACGCCGATCCGTCCAAGCCTAAAATAATCGTCTTTGAATCCGTGTATTCCATGGATGGTGATATCAGCCCGATCAAGGAAATCTGTGATCTGGCGGACCAATTCGGCTGCCTCACCTATCTCGACGAAGTGCATGCCGTCGGCATGTACGGACCTCGCGGCGGCGGTGTAGCAGAACGCGATGAGTTAAGCCATCGCATCAGCATTATTAACGGCACGCTGGGCAAGGCGTTCGGCGTGGTCGGCGGTTACATCGCCGCTTCAAACGATATTGTCGATTGTATTCGCAGCTACGGCTCCGGTTTTATTTTTACAACTTCGATTCCACCCGCCATCTGTGCAGCCGCGAAAATAAGTATCCGTATTTTAAAACAGGATCAGGATATTCGCACACTTCACCAACACCGCGCCGCACGGTTAAAAGCAAAATTGAAGGACGCTGGCATTCCTATTCTTGATACGCAGACGCATATTGTTCCTGTTATGGTGAATGACGCAAATTTATGCCGCAAGATGACGGAAATGCTTCTTTACACCCATAATATATATGTTCAGCCGCTGAATTATCCGACCGTCGATTGGGGAACGGAGCGCATGCGCCTCACCCCTTCCCCTTATCACACGGATCACGACATGGACGAACTTGTCCGTGCTTTGGTCAATGTTTTTGAAACTTTATCTTCCCATTCCCTGCAACTTATTCCTGCCCCGAAAATGGCCCCAAAAATGGCAGCGAGCGCTTAGAACTTCATGAAAATACGCATTGGTACCCGCACTTCCCTGATGGCCATGGCTCAGGCAAAAACCGTCGCAAGGCTTTTAAAAGAACATTATCCTGACATTGAGACAGAGATGGTCGGCATTGTGCCTATCGGCGATAAAGATAAGACAACACCTTTGCCACAGATGAACACGATCGGGATTTTTAGCAAGGAAATTGACGATCATTTACTAGAAGGTAAGATTGATTGCGCGGTTCATTCGCTCAAAGATCTCGGCACGCAGCGCCCCGATGGTATTTCTCGCGCTGCGCTTTTACCACGCGATGATATTCATGACATCGTTCTTTTCCATCCCGATATAGAAGAACGATTAAAAACAGGACAAAAAATTGTTATCGGTACTTCTGCGCCGCGACGCGCCGAACTTCTGCCATCCTTCCTGCAAAAAGCGCTGCCTCTGTTAGGGCCCATACCAGAGATTGAATTAGTTGCCATTCGCGGCAACGCCAATACGCGCATTTCAAAGCTTTTAAATCCAGAGCAAAATCTTGACGGGATTGTCTTGGCACTGGCAGGCCTAGAGCGCCTGTATAATGACAATGAAGCGCAAGAGGAAATTACGCGCCTTTTGAATGGCCTCAAGCGCATGATCGTACCTGTCACTGTTTGCCCGCCCGCGCCGGGTCAGGGAACGGTTTGCATCGAGACACTGACTGCGCGGACAGACATATTGGATATTTTTAAATCCCTCAATCACGCCGCAACGGAAAAAGCCGTCGATGCGGAATATGAAATTCTAACCATGAATGGCGGTGGGTGCCATCAGCGTTTCGGTGTTGTGTCCTTAAAGCTACCGAATATCGACGAAAATATTCTCCTGATCAAAGGCAAGAACAAAGACGGCAAGGATATATCTGGCCTGCACTGGATGCCCCCCATTTACAAAGGACAGAAAGAAATCTGGAACGGTCATGATTTTGCCGATGGCATCTTCGTGCATGAAGATATCAAGCATGAACCTGTCAAATCATCCGCCGTCTTCGTTGCGCATACGCGCGCCTTTCCAAAGGGCGTTGCAAAGGACAAACATATCTGGGTCAGCGGCGTCAAAAGCTGGTTCAAGCTGGCTTCGAAAGGCTATTGGATAGAAGGCTGCTCGGATAGTTTTGGATTTGAATTTATCGTACCGACATTAACGTCCCGCGTGCTCGAATTGCCGCCGCTCAAGTCTTGGGACATATTGTCGCACGAACATGCTGAAGATACATGGAATGAAGGAAATTTCATTGCAACTTACTCGCATCAGGGCAAGGAATTATCGCCAAATCTCGTCAAAACCCTGCAAAATGCCGATATTATATGGTGGGCGAGTGCCAGCCAATATGAAGCCCTGCACCATGTACTACCAGTCGCCTATCCACAGATGCATGCCTGCGGCCCCGGCAAGACGGCAGAAATACTTGCTGCACAAGGCGTGGAGCCGTTATATGTTTTTCCGAATATAGACGCGATGTACAGGTGGATCGATGACGGCACAAAACAAAATTCACGCCCTTCCAACAGACGAAAAAACTAAAGCTGATTTCGTTCTTCCAAACCGCATGCGTCGCCTTCGCACGTCGGAAAACATGCGCCGCCTCGTGCGTGAAACCCAGCTTGCACCCGAGCATTTAACCTTACCGATTTTTATCGAGGAAGGCCTGGACGAGCGTACGCCAGTATCTTCCATGCCCGGCGTTTACCGCGAAACAGAACAATCGATGGAAGCGGTTATCAGGCAATCGGAACAACTCGGTATTGGTTCTGTCATGTTGTTCGGCGTATCGCGCAATAAGGACAATATCGGCTCGGACTCGATGAAAAAAGGGGGTCTTCTCGACCGGATGATCAAACGCGCGAAAGATACTTCGCCGGATCTGCTCATTATGGCAGATCTTTGTTTTTGCGAATATACAGACCACGGTCATTGCGGCCCGATCGATGCCCAAGGCCATGTCGATAACGACGCAACGATCGAAAATATTGCTCGTCAGGCCATTATCGCCGCCGATGCAGGAGCCGACATCCTCGCACCATCCGGGATGATGGACGGTCAAGTCGGCGCAATCCGACAAGCTCTCGACCAGTCAGGGCATAAACACGCCGCCATACTCGCCTATGCCGCTAAATACGCCTCCGTTTTTTACGGCCCGTTTCGTCAGGCCGCAGGCTGTAGCTTGCAAAAAGGCGATCGTAAAACTTATCAGATGGACCCTGCAAATTCAGACGAAGCGATGCGTGAAGTAGCGCAGGATATCAACGAAGGCGCCGACATGGTCATGGTCAAGCCGGGCCTGCCTTATCTCGATATCGTCTCCCGCGTAAGGCGTGAATTCGCCTTGCCGACTTTTGCTTATAATGTCAGCGGCGAATATGCGATGTTGAAATATGCAGCGCAGGCCGGTGCTCTTGACTACGATAAAGCCGTAATGGAAATGATGATGTGTTTCCGCCGCGCTGGCGCCGATGGAATTTTGACTTATGCTGCATTAGAAGTGGCCGAGAAACTAAATGCCTAATAATTTTTTAAAAGCGCTTAAACGCGAAAATGATGGAACGCCGCCCGTATGGATGATGCGCCAAGCTGGTCGTTACCATTCCCATTATCAGGGTATGAAACAAACGCATACATTCGAAGAGTTATGCAAGGACCCGAAACTGGCGGCGGAAGTTGCGATGGGGCCGATCAACGATTTCGACTTCGATGCAGCCATTTTATTTTCGGACATTTTATTCCCGCTTGAAGTCATGGGCACGCCACTGGAATTCGCACCGGGGCCGAAACTTGGTTTTCATTTGAAAGCGCTGGATGATCTGAACCGCTATATCAAACCGGATATTTCAAAGCTGAATTTTCAGGCCGAGGCTTTGACGCTGACACGCGCAGCCTTGCCAAAAAATAAAAGCCTGATCGGGTTCGTGGGCTCACCCCTGACATTGTATGTCTTTGCCGTTCACGGGACGCATAAAACCGACCTTACAGATGCACGCAAAGGACTGACAGACGGCCGCTTTGCCGGATTTATGGATCGCCTGCTGCCGGTTCTCACCGCCAACATGATTTCTCAAGCCGAGGCCAGACCGGACGTCATGGCCATCTTTGATTCCTGCGCCGGAGATATATCGGTTGAAGATTATCAAAACATCTATCTACCTTACCTCACAAAACTCCTCACCGCGTTTAAATCTGCTTGCCCCGATATGCCAGTAATTTATTACGGCCAGAATATTGGTGCGGAATATTGGGAATTATTGGACGGTTTACCAATCACCGTTCTTGGTATCGATCATCGTCAAGATATGACCGCGGCACTACAGGAATATTCGGGGGATTTCGCCTTGCAGGGAAATTTCGATCCTGATTGGCTGACATTAACAGAGGACGCTTGCCTCCAAAAGATTCAAGCATATTTTGATGCAATACAGTCCCTATCCAAAGAGAAACGCAAGGGCTGGATAGCAGGTCTAGGTCATGGCGTGACGCCGCAAGCAAAAGAGCAAAATGTCCGTAATTTTATCGCCGAATTGCGGAAGCGGAGTTGGTAATGCTGAAAGACCTTCTCAAGAAATACGATGTGCAAGGCCCGCGCTATACGAGTTATCCGACCGTGCCGTGCTGGGACACGACACCGAGCGAAGATCAATGGATTGCGCATTTAGGCGCTGAACTTAATAAAAGTATTTCCATTGGCCATGGCGCGGCGCTTTACTTGCATATTCCATTTTGCGAGGCGCTTTGTACATTTTGCGCCTGTAACCGTATCATCACGCGCAAACACGAACGTTCCATGCCTTATATCAAGGCAATTCACCAAGAATGGGAGATTTATAAATCCCGCCTGAAGCGGGGCAGTTTGCCGGTATCGGAAATTCATATCGGTGGCGGCACTCCGACTTTTATGTCGCCGGATGAATTAAGATTACTATTAGAGCCGTTGCTGTTCGATATCGACCTTTTGCCGAATGCAGAACTTTCTTTCGAAGCCGATCCGCGCGTCACCAGTGACGACCATCTTCAAGCTTTTTACGATCTTGGCTTTAAACGTCTAAGCCTTGGCATTCAGGATTACGATCCTGCCGTGCAGAAAGCCATTCACCGTGAGCAATCGGTGGAAATGGTAGCAAAGCTGATGCAAACATCGCGCGATATGGGCTACACGAGTATCAATTTCGATATGGTTTATGGTCTGCCGAAACAAAAACTCTCCAGCATCGAAGATACATTCAAACATGTCATCGCACAAAAGCCTGACCGCATTGCTTTTTACGCCTATGCCCATGTGCCGTGGTTAGAAAATACCGGCCAGCGCGGCTTTACCGAAGCGGACTTACCGTCGGGTGACGAGAAACGTGCCTTATATGAACTAGGTCGCCGCATGCTGGAAGAAGCCGGTTACCAAGAGATTGGCATGGATCATTTCGCCCTGCCGCATGACAATCTGTTTTCCGCTGCCGAAAATAAAAATCTGTTCAGAAACTTTATGGGCTATGTCCCGGGGCATGTTTCACCGCTGATCAGTCTCGGCTGCTCATCGATCTCGGATTCATGGACCGCCTTTATCCAGAACGAAAAAGATATCAAGGTTTATCAGGATATTGTTGCGCAAGGGAAATTGCCGATTTCCAAGGGTCATATTTTAACTGAAGAAGATTTATACATCCGTAAGCATATTCTTGAGATGATGACGCAGTTTGAAACCAAATGGGATACAGAGAGCCCGTTTCTGGCCGGACTGAAATCTCGCCTTGAAGAAGCCGTGAACGACAATCTAATCGAAATGGAAAACGGCGTTGTGCGCCTCAAAGAAGACGGCAAGCCCTTTATCCGCAACATCTGCATGGCGTTTGACGCAAGGCTGCAACGCCAGAAGCCAGGTTCCCGTATTTACAGCCGGACAATTTAATGCTCGGGCACTTAAATACAGACGTTAGAGAAGTTACAATTATCGGTGCCGGCTATGCCGGACTCTTGAGCGCTCACCGCCTGTTAAATGCCGGATATAGGGTTACTATTCATGAAAAATCCGATCGCACGGGCGGGCTGATTTCGACCAAGCAAACCGAATATGGCCCCGCAGAAGCAGCCGCGCATTCCATTCGCAGCTCATCGGAAATTCTAAAATTATTTGACGAATTGAAACTGGATTACGTTTCCGCCAAGACGAAGAAAAAATTTATCCTGCGCGATGGCAAGCTTAAAGGTAATCCGCTTTCTTTATGGGAGATGTTTACGGCAGGCTGCTATGCTGGTTTTAAAAAATCTGACGGTGATTACTTAACGCTCGCCGACTGGACCAAGGCGCATGTGGGACCCGGCGCGGTTGATAACGCGATAGCGCCTCTCGCCCATGGCATTTATGCGGCAGAGCCGGAAGAGCTTGATCAGCAGCTTGCCTTTCCCCGCCTGACCATTCCGAAAGATAAGACATTAGTCGATAAAGTTTTCAGGAATAAAACACCGGCGGAGAAATCCGTCGTCATTGCGCCCAGCTATGGCATGAGCGGCCTTATTGAGGAACTAACGATTTTCGTCCAGAACCATCCGAATGGAAATATAGTTTTTAACAGCGATCTTCGAATATTACCCATCGCCGCCAATCTGGTTATTTCCACGCCTGCGCAAGTCGCTGGGCATTTGATCGGGTCGGACAGGCTTGCCAATATAAAATACGCACCCATGGTATCAGTAACGGCCTTTGTCAAAAAAACCGACATCAGGAAACTGGATGGCATCGGCGTTTTAAATGCACGAGGTGAAGACAAAAAAATTCTCGGTATATTGTTTAATTCCTCGACCTTCGATCATCGGGCCGAAAAGGATTTCATTTCGATGACGGTCATGATGGGAGGAACGGTCAATCCTGATATTTTAAACGCCTCTGATCAGGAGATCGAAAATATCATCCGCTCGGAACTTGCCCGTATTCTTGGCTTCAAAGGCGATTTCCTTGACCTTCATATTTCAAGATGGGAAAACGCCATCCCACTATATTCTGCCGAATTGCGTGAAACGCTGGAGGAATTAAGACAGGGCTGGTGCGCCGCGCCGGGCCATGTCTTATTCGGCAATTATACGGGTGAAGTCTCCATTCGCGGCATGTGCCAATCCTCTTTAGAACTTGGGCTTGCGCTTGTTGATAGATAAGGTAAAAACTTCTTATGCCCGACATTCAAATTCCCCCAGAGCACCCCGCCATCAAAAAATCGAAAGTCGGCGTACTTTTGATTAATCTCGGCACACCGGACGCGACCGATTACTGGTCAGTGCGCCGCTATCTTCAGGAATTTCTGTCCGATCCGCGGGTGATCGATCTGCCCAAACTTCCATGGCAGATCATTCTACAGCTATTCATCCTGCCGCGCCGCCCGTTTGCCAGCGGCCATGCCTATAAAATGATCTGGAATAACGAAAAGAATGAATCGCCGCTCACCACGATGACGCGGGAGCAGAATGAAAAGATTTCGCAATGGCTTGCCGAAACCAAACCGGACGTCGTGTGCGACTGGGCCATGCGTTACGGCAACCCGTCGATTGCCAGCAAGATCAAAACCCTTACCGATCAAGGCTGCGATAAGATTCTTTTCTTTGCGCTCTACCCGCAATACAGCGCCGCAACAAATGCCACAGCGTTTGACAAAGCTTTCGATTATTTGAAAATATTGAAACGCCAGCCTGCTATTCGTACGGTTCCAACCTATCACGACAATCCCGTGTATATCGAAGCAATTGCCAATTCGATTGACGCGCATATCAATACGCTGGATTGGAAGCCCGACGCAGTGATCGCCTCTTTCCATGGACTGCCAAAGCGCTATTTGATGGAGGGTGACCCTTACCATTGTTTATGTGTCAAATCGGGTCGCTTGATCCGTGAGAAACTCGGGTTTTCTCAGGATCAATTTTACACCACTTTTCAATCGCGTTTTGGGGCGGCGGAATGGCTCAAACCCTATACCGATGAAACCGTTGAGAAACTGGCCAAAAGCGGTGTCAAAAATATCGCCGTCGTTTCGCCGGGCTTCGTGTCGGATTGCATCGAGACGTTGGAAGAACTGAATATACGCCTGCGAGAAACCTTCATGGAAAACGGCGGGGAGAATTTTACCTATATTCCATGCCTGAACGCGAGCGAAGCAGGGCTTGCTGTTTTCAAAGATATTATCAGCAATGAACTAAAGGGCTGGGCATAACCTTACTTTATCTTCTGCGCAATTGTTTCAAAGGCTTTGCGCTCGACGGATTGGAGAAGTGTTTCGAGACCCTCCGTAATTACGCCGAGATTATTTGCCTCCGCCTGCACCTGTTGCTCGACCGTGAAGCTTGTAACGATATTTTCCTCCGGCAACGCCAGCAGCGTGAAGCTTATACTTGCCACCAGAAGCGGCGCATTTTGCGCTGCCGATGCATAGACCGGTTGAAAATCATTCACCTTAATCTTAAGCAGGTAATCCGCATCGACGCCAGAGCCCGGATTGATCACGATCAGGTTTGGAAAAGTTTTACGAGCGTTTTGAGCCGTAAATTCCTGCAGTGTTTCATCGAGAGCTGTCGGCCATTTAGCGGCAGCGTAATAATCAAGGCGACGCCCATTCTCTAAGTACATACCGATCCGCGCCGTATCAAACCCCGGCGGCAGTGACGGCCTTTGTATTTCGAGTACTTTTGAGAGGCTCTGGCTTCCTGCGCTTAAGGTTTCGACTTTATCCATAGGACGCAGGGAATAGATCGCGACCGGCGCTTCGTCAGATTTCAGGAAAGTCGAAGCGCAGCCGCTTAATAATATAGCTGCACATATAGCTGGTATCAGTTTTTTCATTTCGCAATCTCCACGCCGCCATAACTCGGCTTATAAATAATTTGGGAAGGATTTTGTTCCAGCTTATCGGCAAGGCGGCGCATGGCCCGCGCCATGTCTTTCGTCTCCCTTGTCATCTCGGTAATCTGCCCGAGCCCGTCACCAGCAAAGCGGTCGATATTTCCTTTGTTGCGCGTGACTACATCATTGATGCTATTGACCGTCTTATCCAGCTGGTCGGCGGTATGATTAAATCTCGCGACGATGTCATCGACATTTTCGCTGGCCTCTGCAATATTTTCCAGTGATCTCGATACATTCGCGACATTTTGATCGGTCAAGAGCCCGTTCAGGTCGCGGCTTAAGCGTTCTATATTGGCGAAACTCTTGTTCAAATTTTCGACATTCTGTTCGTTCAGAATAGAATTCATCTTTTCGCTCATTTCGAGAATCTGCTTGCTGATCTGCGGCACGTCTTGAAAAAGTTTACTGAGCTGTGTTCCTTTACCCTCGATCACCGGATATTTTTCGCCTTCAACTTTGCGTGGCGCCGTTTTATCGTCGTTCGGGGTCGTCAGGTTGATAAAGGCAAGGCCCGTCACACCGAGTGTCGCCAGCGAGGCATCTGTATTGCCGGTGATCGGCGTTTCTTCCGCCACTTCGATATCCACCTTGATGAGTTCCGATTGCTGGGAAGACAGGCGCACATGACGCACACGACCGACGGCGATACCGCGATATTGCACCGCCGCACCCTCCTGAAGACCGCTGACCGCGTCTCTAAAATAAACCGTATAGCGATTGTAGTTCTTGCCATCATGCGTGCCGGTGAGCCAGATCACGAAGACGATCAGCGCAAAGAAGGCGATACTGACAAAAACCCCGACGATAAAATAATGCGAATTCTTTTCCATTTAAACGGCTGCCACTTCTTCTTTTTCTTGTACCGCCGCGCGCATGCGCGGGCCATTGAAATATTCATGTATCCAAGGGTGGTCGAGGTCTTTTAGTTCCTGATACACCCCTGTCGTAATTTTTTTATCGACCAGCATGGCGATACGGTCGCAGATCGACACCAAAGTATCAAGATCATGGGTTATAATTAACACCGCGACACCCAGAATATCGCGCAAAGATAAAATAAGTTCGTCGAAAGATGACGCCGCTATCGGATCCAGCCCTGCTGTCGGCTCGTCCAGAAATAAAACGGACGGATCGAGAGCCAGCGCCCTTGCAAGCCCTGCCCGCCGCGACATACCGCCGGAAATTTGTGACGGCATCTTGGCGCCGTCTTCCGGCTTTAATCCCACCATTTGAAGCTTTGACGCCGCCAGTTCCATGATCATGTCTTCGGGCAGATCGTAATGTTCGCGGATCGGCAGAGCGATATTATCGATGACGCTCATCCCGGAGAAAAGCGCACCGTTCTGGAACAAAACGCCCCAGCTTTTTGTCAGCTCATCTTTCTGCTCGCCGTCGATTTCAATACCATCGATTTTAATACTGCCTTCTTTCGGACGGATCAGCCCGATCATGCTGCGAAGGAGTACGGATTTTCCCGAACCAGAACCGCCGACAAGGCCGAGAATCTCGCCTTGATTCAACTCGATATCAAGATGATCGTGCACGACCTGCTGGCCAAACTGGGTCACCAAATTCTTAACTTCGATTATTTTATGATTTGGGGCCGTCATCTTATAGCCCCATCTGCGCAAAGAGGATCGAGAAAAATGCATCGGCCATGATAACAAGGAAAATCGATTGTACGACGGATACGGTCGTCAATTTGCCGACGCTTTCCGCCGAGCCTGAAATATTCATGCCCTGATAAGTACCGACGATGGCAATGATGAAAGCAAAAACCGGCGCCTTCACCATACCGACAAAAAACATCGTAGGTTTGGCAACCGATTGCACGCGGTCAATATATTGATCGAGCGGAATATCCAGCAGCGCCATGGAAATGATACTGCCGCCCATTAAGCCGACTATGTCGGCAATAAAGGTCAAGATCGGAAGGGAAATCATCAGGGCCAGAACGCGCGGCAGTACCAGCACTTCAAACGGATCCATACCCATTGTGCGCAGCGCATCCACCTCTTCACGCAGCTTCATAACACCAATCTCCGCCGCGAAAGCACTGCCTGAACGCCCCGCAACCATGATTGCCGTTATAAGAACGCCCATCTCGCGCAGAAGCGATATAACTGTCAGATCGATGGTAAAAATATTCGCGCCGAATTTCTGCAATTGCGTCGCCGCCTGATAGGAAATTACCATCGTTGTCAGGATGGCAAGCAGCGCGATAATCGGCACGGCTTTTAATCCCGTTTCATCGATATGCCGAATAATGGAATGAAAACGAAACGCACGCGGATTGCCGATATTTTTAAAGAATCGGATACTTGCTTGACCGATAAAACTTAAAACGCCAAACACTTCGTTCAAAGAATTAAAGGTTTTCTGGCCGACAGCTTCCATCGCGACATGGAGGGAGAATTTCTCCCGATTCTCTGTTGGAAGCTTTTTTACTTCCGGTATGAAATCGAGAAGCTTTTTTTGCTCTGGCGTGACATCACTAACCGCACCCGAGTTGGCAGCGATTTTTTTAAGGAAATACGCACCCCAGCTATCGATCTTTTCGATGCGGCTTGAATCTATTTTTAGAAATTTAGCCGTTTCAAGCCTCTGCGCCGACTCGGCAACGATTTTTTCGGCATGATCCAGCGTCCATGTACCGCTTAAATACAAAACTTCGTTATTCGTATTAAAATATGTCGTCTCTGGCGGCATCTATAATTAACTTAAATTGTTTTTTGATTGAAACATGCGGTTCTTTTCAAATCCATAGCTAATATAGTCTACCCAGAGGCATAAACCACTGATAATATTTATTTATTCTAATGTAAGTGGCTGTATTTAATTTGTCTCACCCGCTTTGATTCTTTCCAAACGCCCCTTTCTATATTAAAAATGATGCAGTATATATTCGTCCGAAGTTTAATCATAAATTTTGCATAATCAGGGGATTCTCTTATGAGAAATACATTTCTAATGCGCACGACTGCATTGACTATTTGCGCTGTAGCCACGGGCTTTTCCGGATATGCACAAGCTCAGGTGCCGGACGCCGCCGTTGGCAGCGCCTCTGCAGGCCGCGTCGAGCAGCAACAAATTCTGACACCCGATAACTCCGCCAATCTTTCCCCGCGTATCGAAGTGAAAGAAATTAAAATTCAGGATGCTCCGGCTGGCGCGGAAAAAGTTACGTTCACTTTGCAGAATTTGCAACTTGATGGCGTAACCACATACAGCGAAGCAGATTTGAAACCTGTTTATGCCGACAAAATCGGTCAGACAATATCGCTGGCCGATCTCTATGGCATTGCCGGCGATCTCACACGCAAGTACCGCAATGACGGTTATATTCTAACTCAAATAGTCGTCCCTCCTCAAACCATTGAGGGCGGCACGGCCCGACTTCAGGTTGTCGAAGGCTATGTCAGCGAAGTAACTGTTCAGGGCAGAGATGATGGCAGCCTGATCCGTAGCTACGCATCGAAGATTAAAATGAATAAAGGCGCGACCAACGTTAAAGATCTTGAACGCTGGATGCTGCTGATTAACGATCTGCCGGGCGTCACCGCCCGCGGCGTCTTGAGTCCGTCTCCGACACAAACCGGTGCCGCAGATATGACAGTTATCACAGAGCGCGACAATTTCGACGCACTACTCGGCATCGATAATTACGGCAGCCGTTATTTAGGACCTACGCAGGTAACCGCCGTTGCCAGCGGTAATTCGCTTCTTGGTTTGAATGAAAAAATTACGGCTCAAGCGGTGGCGACGCCCATGGACGGGCTCGATCCTGAACTTGCCTATATCGGCTTGAATTACCTGCAGCCGATTTTTGATTACGGCACCAGCTTTGAAATTTTCGGCAGCAAAACATTAACCTCCCCGGGCTTTGATTTGAAACAATTCGATGTCGATGGAAGATCAGATTTACTTGGCGTGACTGTCCGTCACCCCTTTATTCGCTCCCGCGCCCTGAATTTAACGGGCCGCGCTACGTTTGATTACCGCAATGTCGAATCCGATAATGACTTGGAAGAAACCCGTAAAGACCGCATTCGCGCCCTTCGCGTTGGTGCGCGTGCCGAAGCTGTCGATACATTATTCGGCATCGGCTACAATATCGCCGATATCGAAGTATCGCACGGCGTCGATGTTTTTGGCTCCAGCCAGGAAAACGCGCCAAATCTCTCGCGCCTTGAGGCAGAGCCGGACTTTTATAAGGTAAACGCCGAATTGCAACGTCTGCAGCGCATTTATGGATCGGTCAACGTTCTTCTTGGCGTCACCGGACAGCTTTCTAATTCTCCTTTGTACTCATCTGAAGAATTCGGCGTCGGCGGTATTAGCTATGGCCGCGGCTATGATCCGTCAGAAATCATCGGTGATGACGGCGTTGCCGGTAAAGTCGAATTGCAATGGACAGAGCCGTATAAACTTCCTTATCTGGAAAGCTACCAATTGTTCGGCTTTTATGATGTTGGCCGCGTCTGGAATCAGGACGCAACCACAAGCGCCCAGAAAATTGACTCTCTCGCTTCTGCGGGGTTCGGCGTCCGCATGGATTTGCCGATGGAGATCGATGCCGGGGCTCTTTTGGCATTCCCACTAACCCGCGCACCGCAAACGGAAGACGAGGATAAAGCAAGATTGTTGTTTACGCTAAGCAAGCGCTTCTAAAATAATTTTAATTCTAATTTAAAAGAGCCCTTTCGGGCTCTTTTTTATTCGGCTTTTTTGCGAGAGCCTGAAAGCTTTTCTCTTAAGTCGTCAGGATTGAACGGCTTGGAAAGATAATCATCCATGCCGGCATCTATGCAACGCTCGCGATCCCCGGGCAGCGCATGCGCCGTCATACCGATTATCTTGATACGGGGCTTGTGCATCTCTTTTTCAAATTTGCGGATCTCCTGCGTTGTTTGATATCCGTCCAGCCCATGCATTTGAACATCCATCAAAATTGCATGATAATCTTTCTCTTTTACTTTTCTTAGCGCAATCATGCCGTTTTCCGCCACGTCGTGATTGAAACCGAACTGTTCCAGATAGAGGCCCGCCACCAAGGCATTGGGCTGATAATCCTCGACCAGCAAAACGCAGGCATTATCGTTGATCGCCACGCTCCTTTTTGGATCGGGATTAAAATGAGCGGAATACTCTTTGGGTTCTGCAGAGGCAGCTTCGTAAACCGCGTGTAATCGTATGGGCAGAAAAACCGTAAATACCGTCCCGTTGCTTGGGTAGCTTTCCACGTTGATATTGCCGCCCATCATTTCGGTTAATGTCTTTGTGATTGTCAGGCCTAAGCCCGTTCCGCCATATTTACGATTGATACTCGTATCGGCCTGCGTGAATTTTTCGAAAATAGTTGATATCTTTTCCGGCGCTATTCCTATTCCTGTATCTTCTACCGACAGATAGAGATCTTCCATTCCTGTCGAGGCATTGGTAAAGCCTTGTACTTTAAGCGCTATATAGCCTTTCTCTGTAAACTTGATCGCGTTTCCGCAAAGATTGGTAAGTATCTGGCGAATACGCGTTGGATCGCCGAGAAATTCCTTGCCTTCGATCCCGCTGAGATCGACTTTGAATTCAAGCCCCTTCTCTTCTGCCTTGACCGACATGATCGTTACTATCTCTTCAACCAAAGACGTGAGATTAAACGGAATTGCTTCCAGTTCATATTTTTCGGTTTCGATTTTACTAATGTCCAGGAGATCGTTGATGATTGATAATAAAGATTCCGCACTGAGCTGAAGAGTTTTGATAAACTCTCTCTGCTTGTCAGTCAGTGGCTTGGAGCTGGCCAGAATATTTGTCAGCCCGATCACGACATTCATCGGAGTTCTGATCTCATGGCTCATATTAGCCAAAAATTCGCTCTTGGCATTATTCGCAGCTTTCGCTTTATCACGCTCTTCTTCCAGCTCGCGCGCATTTTCCTGAAATGCCTTAAGCGCTGTAATGAGCTTACCCATCTCATCATTGCGAATTTTAATATCAGGGATAGAAAATCTTTCGCCCTTGGTCGCTTTATATAAAGTATCTGCCATTTGATCGACTGGCAGTAAGACCCTCTGGGTTATGATTCTCCAGGAATAATAACTAATGAGAATAACTGCCGCAAAAAGAAGGAGGCTAAATAATATTTTTCTTTCTGAATCGGCCTTCACTTTTTCGATATAAGCCTTGTTAAAACTGAGCACATCATCATTCAGCTGATGTAAAGACGCAACGGCCTGAGATGCAACTTCAAGCCATGTCTCAACTGTGACCGGATAAATATTTGTCCCGTTTCTTTTCTTGGGCAAATAAAACATGTCTTTTAATTTATCAAAAGTAGTAAAATACTGGCTTTCGGCTTCATCCATTGCGGGCGCAACATTCTCGTGCCATGCATTATTGGCCAGCGAACCATGGGCAAGCTCCCAACCATATTGAACTCTGGCGCGCCAGCTTTGAAGATTTTCCTGTTCAACAGCCGACATCTTTTCGTTACCGGCAATGAGTTTTCCGATCATGGCGTATTCACGCCCTGCATATTCTGTAATGTTCCAAATCAAATGGGTGAACCTAATCAGGCGTGCCGCACCCGGATTTGCCAAGTTATAGGGACGATTATAAATTTCGATCAAATCGTCAATTTTAATAATCAAATCAGTGTCTGCGTCAAAAAACTGATCCGGCAAAGAAAGCTTGTCCTTGCCTTTATTTAACATGGATGCGGTGTGTAGCATTAAAGCCGTATCGAGATTACGGCGCAGTTTTTGCAACCGCCCATAACTTTCGCGCACCTCCTGTATCGGAGCTTTCAAATCATCCCTATCTTCTGCCGCCAACCTCTCCAAGGCTTCATCGAGATATGAGTTGGCGTTCTTGCGACTGCGGAGCAATTCCTGCATCAAGCTACCGGAAACTTCTGGTGGCGCATAAAGAACGGAGACTGCCGTGCCTCTCTCCGACGACAAGAACTTTTCAGCATTATATAAAAGACTGCTGGTAACCAGATTTTCGCTTAATGATACAGCGGCTTTATGCTGATGCCATGACTGATAAAGATTAAAGCCTACAAGCATGGCGATAAAGAAATTTAAAATTCCTATAATAGCCAATAGATTCGTTTTGATTGAAAATTTAATATTAGGCATGCCGATACCGTTCAATGCAAGGAAAGCTAATGAACTATTATAATACCTTTTGGTATAAAATGGGCAATTGTTTCTTAATAAATTTATCGTCTATAGACGAAATTTAACTTCCGTCATGGAACTTTATTATATCTCATGAATCTTAACATGGTCTGCGCCATAGCGGCTTAATATTTCACACGCTTTTTCTTCTTTTGCATGATCTGTCGTTCTAACCCATAGCAGCAGACCGCCATTTTTAATCTGCTCCTCTATGCTGGCGTTATAATGATCACCCATTATTTTCGTCAAAACAGCGCCTATCGCGCCCCCGCCTGCACCGCCAATAACGGCCGCCGTGATTATGGCAGGTATCGTTACTGCCCCTGCCGCCAATGCAACAGCCATAGCGCCGATATATACTGAGCCCGCTATCATTGCCCCCGAGCCTATAATTTTCTCTTCGGTGCGGACTGGTGCCTCCTTATCAACCTGCGCATCCTCCAGCGTTTCTATATCCATAGCGCCAAAGCGGCTTTCGATCTCTTCTTTATCCGCGCCCAGTACACTTAATGAATCGCGTGGAAAATCAGTTCGTTCCAGCTCTTTAATCGCAAGTTGTAATTGATCCATGTCATGAAATAATCCAACAGCTTCTTTCATAGCGAGCCTCCTAAGATAATATGAGAGGCACATCTTTGTGCCTCTCAGGATAATTATTGCTCAGATGTCATGCCGGTCGTAGGCGGTACCGCAGTGCCCGGATTGGTCGTGCTGGTCGAGTCAGGAACAGTCGTTCCATTTGGTGAACCGGGGATTGTCTCACTTGTATCGTCTGTATTGTCGGGCGCCATTGTGCCATCCGTCGATTCCGGCATTATAGCACTTGTATCGGGCACTACGGCAGGTTCAGTCGGCATTGTACTTGTACTGCCTGTTGTTGTATCCGGCGTAACGGGCTCGGCTGTCGTGTTGCCGGTTTCGGGTGCTGTCACTGGCGACACAGGCTGGGCTGTCTCAGGCTGAATGGTTGTCGCCGTATCTGCCGATCCTGACGGCTCTGTTGTAGCAGCATCTACTGACGGATCTGTTACGGCTGCAGATGTTGTCGCCGAATCGTCCATAGTATCAGTAGGACGGCTTCCGCTAAAAGCGACAACCGCAATGATTGCAACAACTGCTATGATCGCTATAAGCGTCAATGTCAGCGTATTATTTTTTTCTGTTCTGATTTCGTTTCTATGCATTATTTATTCCTTTGATTCAATTACTATTAAGCCAACGACGAAGCTCATGGAAAGTTCAATTTTTTTGAATTTTTCTATTGGACGAAGCCGTCTTCATTCCACTTAAAATTTTCTTTTTTTCATGCAAAGATAATTTTGTATCAAAAATAACATCTTCAGGTGTATTAAATATTTTTTGGACAGGCTGACTTATCGCCTCTTGAATATAAGGTGAAATATACATTGATCCTCACATCATCATAGCGGCAACGGTAAATGCCAGACCAGTTAAAATAACGGCGAACATCGACAGTCCCGCCAGAAGGAAAAAACCATCACGGCTCAAAAGACCGATTACTGACAACATAATGACCACGGCAGGCGCATAATTAAAGAATGGAAGGGGCAACAGAATAAGCATCGCAAGAATGAAGAACATAAGACCGTAAAATCTATACATTCTTACGTCACTTAACATTCTCAACCTTGGCTGGGTCAGCAAATCTAATTTATAAAGAACCGGAAATATACGATTTCCAACAATCGCTATTCTTTCACATGACATTTCGCGATTTGCCACTTTCTTCGGTAGCCAGGGAATATCTTTACCGGTCATCAACTGCAATGAAACCAAACACACCATCCCGCTCGTAAATTCAGCAATGCCGAATTGGCTTAGGAAAGGAATGAGATTTGGCGCAATGAGAATGAAAATTAACACCAGAAAAGAATCCGGCCCAAATCTTCCGATAAAATTGGACAACGCCACTTTATCGGAAGAACTAAAGATATTTTCTATTGTTAATAATGTACTTCTCATCAAATGCCTGATTTCCGTTGCAGTTAATGGAAGGTAGCAGTGCGAATATCGACGCGTGAGATATCACCGAATTGCATTTCTACGTTTTGCTTGATTTCTGGAAGGTCTACCAGCAGGTCAAAATATTGGTCTTCTTCTTTCTCGCCAGAACCGACTTCAATAGCCGTTTCCAGAACGAGAACTTGTTTGCCAGCCTGCTTGCTGTTTAAATCTTGCTTGATATAAGCGGATGTTACATGTGGGTGATGAATGTGAAGGATATGGGATGGTGACAGCATTTGCATTTCTCCGTAATTTGCGTGTTGCAAGATCCAGTTAAGTCGATTCGAGTTTCAGGACCATTTCTGCCAAGTTACGAATGTGAAAAATTTTGTATCCGACTTGTATCAAGATATTTTCATATTGCAAAAGGAACCAAATACAGCCCTTTTCTGTTTGTTCGACCAGCTAACAATTTATTCAAATGGAGATATTTTATGAAGATTTTAAAATCAAAATCATTATTGCTTGCGGGAGCTGCGACAATGGCACTTTTCATGGCCGCGCCAGTCAATGCCGATACTGTCACCAAACAGACAACCGTTACACAAAAAGACTTGCCTGATACATATAAAGTTAATTTTGCGGCCATGGATTTAAATCAAGATGGCATTCTCTCGCGTAGCGAAGTCGGACGTAAGTTATTCTATATTTTCGACACAGACGGCAATGAAGTGATCGATAATATCGAATTCGGTAAATCAAAAGTTTTAACAGTCATTCCACTGGAAAAAAACCAACTAACTATGGTCGACTTTGATGATGATGGTTCCGCCGATGTTACCAAATACACTTCACAAGAATTCGCAGAGTTTTCGATGCTCAATCGTTTCGATGCAGATAATGACGGCTTGTCTGCTGAAGAGTTTATTGGCAGATCTTTCCTGAAAATGGATACGAACCGCGATAAATCCATTGATATCAAAGAATGGAGAGATGCTTATATTGCGAGCCTTAGCCCGAAAAGTGCCAAGCAATATCGTTACAATCAATAATTGCTCAATCTCAAAAAGCCGTCGCAAGACGGCTTTTTTTTGTGCCTGGAATAAAAGATAATAAAAAACCCGCCATTATCTGGCGGGTTTAAATTTGATCTTATATTAAATCACTTAGGTGGAACTGCGTGTTGAACATTTTCACCGGCATTCTCAATATCGCGGCCAGCGCCATGGAATGTGTTTTCGCAGGCGGCAAGGCCTGTTGTTGCAACAGCTAGTAGAGTAAGCATGAAATATTTAGTCTTCATATAATTTATCCTTTCTAAAATTTATTGATATCAAACACAAAATAAATCAATCGGTTCCATCGCTATTGAGTTTATCTCCTGCCAAAACACCCGCAAGCGCTGCCAGTACAACAGCTGCGACCGGGTGCTCTTTTATAGGTTCTGCAAGCTCTTCAAGAATCTTAGCGACGGGACTTAAATGATCGCTCACCTCTTCTTTGACTTTGTGAACAAAGGCTTTTTTCTTTTTTGAATGATCCGCTACCAGATAGATAATGCCGGATACACTCAGCGCCGTTCCCGCCACAATCAGCCAGGCAATATAGGATGGAAAAAATTGAACGGCATAGGCCTGTAAGGCAATAAGAAGAAAGATACAGGCAACGAATGCGATCAGGCCAGAAAAGGCCATAAGACCCAAGGCTTGAAAATTAAAAGAAAACCCTTCATGGGTTTTCTTTGTCATGTAATCCACAATCAGTTTCTGGATTAACGGCAGATATGCCAGCACCGGAAATTATCTCCTGCTTAGCAGCAAGGCAACAAGTGCGCCTGCCGCGAAAGCTATGCCGACTGCGTTATTCGGATTGTTATTAATATAGCTTTGAACTTTGTCTATTTCGTCGCGACCTTCGGTTTTCAGGCTGTCGATTTTATCCTGAAGCTCGATTGTAGCTTCTTCGATTTTCTTCATGCCTTCTGATTTAACCGTACGACCAAGCTCGATTACATCGGCTTTCAGCGTATAAATATCTTCTTTGATATTATCGATAGAACTAGCGGCGGTTTTCACGCTTTTTTTTGTTGTTACATTTGAATTAACTGCGGTCATTGGGAAATCTCCTTATAAATATCTCTTACAAACAATAAGTCTTAATAATGGTTCCATTGGTATCTTTTTATCAGGCGGACTTTTTAACATGCCCGCAAAACATGTAACCAATGCCACGGATCGTCTTGATAACACGCGGATTCGAAGGATTATCATCAAATTTCTTACGAATGCGCCCTATCTGGATATCGACCGCCCGGTCATACCCATCAAACGTGGCCTCACGGGTCAAATCAAAGAGCTGCTCGCGGCTCAGGACGCGGTTAGGCGCCATAACGAGAGCCTCTAGAAGGCGGAACTCTCCAGATGTCAAATCCATGGCCGCGCCTTTTAGATCAAAGACCTGGTATTGAGACCTGTCCAAAATCCAGTCTTCAAAATGAATCTTCTCATTTGGCCCTGTTTCAGCCTTTTCAGGCATATTGACAGCCTGCGGCGGATTGCGTCTTAGCGCTGCCTTAACGCGGGCCGATAATTCACGCATTTCAAAAGGCTTAGTAATGTAATCATCGGCACCCAGTTCTAAACCTACCACTTTGTCAGTGGTGTCTTCTTTGCCACTCACAACAATGATTGGGGACTGCGTAATGCCCTTCAGGCGCGGAATCATTGAAAATCCGTCCGTATCGGGCAGGCCCAAATCCAGTAAAATCGCGTCACAACGCTCATTATTTTGAATATTCAGTGCATCCGCACCAGTATGCGCCGGATATACATGATATCCGTCGTTCTCAAGATACGTTTTTACGACAAATGAGAGCGCTTCGTCGTCGTCTATGACTAAAATCTTATGTTTGGGCATGTGATGAGTAATATATAAATTGATTGTTACATGATTGATACAATTTTTTTCTAAACTGTAACTTGACTGACATTCTTCGCTTACAAGCGCTTCCTATTCTCTACATAGAACAAAAAAACTACTGGAAAAGGAGCTCTAAGCTATGATTACTTCAAAAGATATTCTGGCAAATCAAAAGCCACTTACTCTTTTCGCTTTAAAGCTCACAAAAGGCAATAAAGGCGAAGCTGAAGACTTGCTGCACACAACTATCGTACGCGCCCTTGAAAAACAACATCTGTTTGAAACTGGAACAAATTTTTTCAAATGGGCATCCAAAATCATGTTCAACATTTTTGCTACTCAATATCGTCATGCAGTTCGTTACGATACCCAATTCGATCCAGAGCCATATCTGTTGTCCGAAGCGGTCAGCCCGGTTCAAGAAACTCTTACCGACTGGCACAAAGTTGAAGAAACAATGTGCGAGCTTCCATCTCATCACCGTGAAATAATTACGATGATATGCATTAACGGTTTATCCTATCAAGAAGCCGCTGATGAGCTTAAGATTGAAATGGGTACAGTTCGGTCACGTCTGTCCCGTGCAAAAGAAAACCTTCAGGATCTGATGAAAACTTGCACCAACACACAGAATTTCAGCAGCCAGAAAATGGCCGCTTAAGACAGTTTCTCTCCCCGAGAACTTAAAAGCCCCTCACGGGGCTTTTATTTTTTGTCTTTTAGGCCGCCTTTAAAAGCGTCGACATTTTTTCGAATAAACTTTGTTTGGTGAGCGGCTTGGGCAGATACTCGCTAAATCCTGCGGTCAGGCATTTCTGACGATCTTCCGAAAAGGCATGCGCTGTCATGGCAATGATGGGAATAGGTTTTTTCTCGGATTCTTTTTCTTTGCTTCGTATGTGTTTTACAGCAGATATCCCGTCCATTTCCGGCATTTGAATATCCATCAGAATAAGCCTGTAATCATATTCATCCCATAACTTCAAACCTTCCAGACCCGTTCGCCCAAGGTCGAATTTGATTTTCATTTCATCAAGAATATGAGTAATAAAGGCGATATTCCCCTCATAATCTTCTACAACCAAAATCTTTTCGTCATCCTTTAACAAAGGCACATTATAATTAATCGCAGGATGGCTTTCTTTGACTTCCTCGCGATATCTGATCAAAGGAATTTGCAAAGTGAACAAAGACCCTTCTCCTTGCCGACTGGACACAACAATATCTCCGCCCATTAAACGCGCTAGATGGCGCGCGATAGGAAGACCAAGGCCGGTGCCACCATATTTACGCGAAACAGAGGCGTCAGCTTGGCGGAAGCTTTCAAAAATATAACGGAATTGATCCTCGGCTATTCCTATTCCCGTATCAGATACATCGACGCGCAACATCTCGACACCGTTTATCTCAATAGGGTATGCCTGAACCCTGACACTCCCTTTACTGGTGAATTTCACCGCATTTCCGATAAGGTTAATCAATATCTGGCGCAGCCTTGTTTTATCGCCGCGAATTTTCAGGCCGTCCAATTCATTGTAGTTGCAGTCAAATGCTAGATTTTTTTCCATCGAGCGGACCGATATGATCGATACGATATTTTCAAAAAGCTCACGAATATCTATTTCCTTATCTTCCAAAGTAATTTTACCGCTCTCAATTTTAGAGAAGTCGAGAATATCGCTGATTAAATCTCGCAGGCCTATCGAGCTTGCATTCAACGCCTCCATAAGCTTTTGGCTTTTTTCGTCGAACTTGCTTTTCTGCATGTTCAGAATTTCAGCCACGCCTGTTATGGCTGTTAGCGGCGTTCTTATTTCGTGACTCATATGGGCCAGGAAATCGCTCTTGGCTGTGTTGGCTTTTTCAGCTTCGTCTTTTGACTTGGCAAGCTGCAACTCATATTCTTTCAATGTCGTGACATCAGTATGAACGCCGATTAACTTGACCGGTTCGTTGAACTCATTAAAGGAAGCCCTGCCCCTTGCGTTGATCCATATCCAGTGACCATCCTTGTGCCGCCAGCGGAAAATCACGGAAAATTCGTCCGTTTCTCCGCGTAGATGCTTATGTAATTTATGCCAGAATTTTTCACGGTCATTCGGATGCATCAACTTTTCCAACGCTTCCGCAGATTCTTTTAACTCATCATCCGCATATCCGATCATTTCCTTTAAGCGGGGCGACCAATACATGGCATGGTCATTGACCTGAAATTTCCATTCAAACAAACCATCTTGTGTTGCCTGAAAGGACTGGGCCTGACGTTCTTTCATCAATTCAAGCCTTCTTTGCATTACTGCTTCTCGATTCTGGGCCATCAGAAGCGAATAGTTCATATACATGAGAAGAACGAAAGCCGCGAATGTGCTGACGACAAGTGCGATATAAAAATTCCGGTTCAGTGCAATCAAGCTTGCAAGACGTTCATCGAAAACTTTTTCTTCGATAAATATAAACTCATCAATAGCTACTCTTAATCTGGATATGTCATTTCGGAAGGGAGCCGTTGTTGTAAGCTCTCCGACTTTTAAAGATTCGACCGTTTCCGAAAGTGTTGAGAATAGAGTTAATATGTCGGACGCTTTTTGCTTTTGCACGGCACCTGAGGCGGAATGGGAGATAGACTGAATAAGCCGTGCGGTTTCATCCCTACTCTTATTATATTTCTTCAGATCCTCCAACTTGCCGGATTCACGGTAACGGCGATGCTCTGTAAGCGCTTGAAAGACAAAAGACTTTATTTCAGACGCGTTTTGAAGGACCCGATGACTATTGGCAGTGATCTCGCCGCGCACGCGGGATTCTTTATATTTACTATAAGAAAAAAATCCAATGGCGCCGACAAATAAAGCCGCGATAATAAGAAAGGCAATATAATTCTTTTTAAAATCTTTCATAATACGCCAAGTCTATAACATGGTATAAAAAAAGGGAGCATTTTTTGCTCCCTTTTTCAATATTTTCTTAAAAATCTATGGCCTTCTTCGCTTCATCATTCCCATGACTGCCGTAATAGCAAACATGATCAAGAAGACAACGAAGAGAATTTTTGCAAATTCTATCGATACTGCCATGATACCGGTAAAACCGAGAACCCCGGCAATTAAAGCCAATATTAGAAATCCAACCGCCCATTGAAGCATAATTATTTCTCCTTTTGTTTATTGCGCTGCAGTACTGATATGCGCCAGCAATGATTGTTCTGTTGCCGCGCTAAGCTGGACGTCGAATTCATTTTCATCATCTTTTGACAACATCTTAACGTCAGAGAATGAAATCGCAGCATAACTATCTTTTTTGGTTTTATCGTTATCAGCTTCAACCACAAAATATTCGGCCTTATTGCCATTAAAAGTTAAGTTCTCTACATCAAGGTCAAGATTATTAGACGAGGTTTTGACATCTGCATCCAATAATTCTTTTACACTGTAAGAACCCGCTGGAATAACCGTACTGCCATTAGCCGAATCTTTTGCGTCATAAGAAAACTTTTTGGCTGCTTTAATATCCTGCTCTGAGATCGAGGCTACGATATCACCCTTCTTATTGGTATTTATAACCGAGCTATAATCAAATGCGGCTTTTTTACCAATTCCTGCGAAGTCACCATCCGCAACAATGGCAGTTTTCGCAACACCATTACCATCTACGATAATATCTTCCAGAGTCCCAATTCTCTCGCCATTCGAATTGGTGATCGTTTTTCCGATCAAGCCCGTTGCCGTATGTTCAGGGTTTAGATTTGTCTCGATAAATTTTGCCTCGCCGCCTTTATGGTCAAGCACAGCAACCTTCATTTGATTATATTTTGTTTCTATCTTCGCGGATGTTTTATCAATCGCGCTTTCAACTTTAGCGCCTAAGGTTTCAGTTTTGATTTCTACATTTTCTGCATAGGCAGGCGCCGCCGCAATAGCTATTGCCATGACCGAAGCTGTTAAGATTAGTTTTTTCATCGAAAGTCTCCTTAATAATATTATAAATCTACTAAATTAGATTTTACTTAGTCCATTTGCGTTTTAAGACGTAATTTTGCCTTTATGATTTCATCGGCCAATCGCTGAGAAGAACGCGCGCCAGATGCCTCTTCTTCATCTTTTACCGATGACAACATCGCCTCCAATACCATGTATTTTTGCGATGAGGTCAGATACGGATCGTTAAGAATTTCGGCAGGCTTCGCATACTCCCTGCCGATTTTTCTTTTTTTATCCGAATTCAAAAATTGCAGTGACATCGTAAAAATCGACAGCCCTTAAGCGGCCACATTATGCGCATCAGTCGAAGACAGCGCATTTTTGACAGTTGCAGATTGCTCTTCATTATCCGGGCGAACCGCCATCACGATGGCACCGCCTTTCACTGCGTCCTCATAAACCTTAGCTTCATGTTCAGGAATGCCTGCACCAATCAAACCGCCGATAACGCCGCCAGCAGCCATACCCGCGCCCATACCGGCTGCGGCTGAAACCAGCCAACCGGAAATAACGATACCAGCCGCAGGAACAGCCAAAGCACCCGCAGACAGCACGCCGGCAATGACGGCACCGACCAGACCGCCCGCAAGACCGCCAGCCACAATGCCTTCGTCAGACTTGTTCTCGCGATCTATCGTGAAGTGAGAACCATGCGTATCGTCTGATACGATGATGCTGACTTGCCCCTCGGTTACACCGACATTTTCAAGCTTGTGTAACGCTTGCTCCGCAGCTTCACGCGTATCGAAACTTGCTGTAATAACTCCACTCATTTTTATCTCCGCTTCTAAACTCTAATTAATTAAATACAAAAATATATAATAGTATGATGACAGGTATAGGTACGCCGACCAACCAAAGTAAAATGCCTTTCATTTAAATATTCCTCCAAAAAGCTGTTACACGTTATATCAGACACTAATGCCCGGCCGTGCCTTTGGTTCCTTAACCTCTCATATTTGACTGTTAGAGCGGAACTTTTAGATGGCTCATTGGTTAGCGTTACTCTCACACAAAGTTATTTTACGAGGAGTTTTAAAATGAGACATTTTAAATTAGGGCTGATTTTAGCGACATGCGCTCTTGTATCAGCTTGCGGATATTCAAAAACAGACCGTGCATTAAGCGGTGGCGCTATCGGTGCTGGTGTCGGTGCGGCTGGTACAGCCCTCGCAGGCGGTAGTCCATGGGCCGGTGCCGCTATTGGCGGCGCAGCTGGTGCCATTACAGGTGCAGTTACAGATCCAAACCGGGTTAATCTGGATAGATAAAATTCAATATTTTACAAAAGCCCCGTTTATTCGGGGCTTTTTGCTTTAAAATAAACCTTCGAAAAACTCGTTATAATCGGCATTGAGTAAGTATTTAAGATAAACAATATTGACCGCCGAAATCCTGTTTTGTCCTTGCTCGTATTTATATAATTGCTGATAGGAAATACCCATTTGATGCGCCAGATCCTGTCGTGACAGACGGGAAGCCAATCGGAGCTTTTTGATATTGCCTCCAATAACTTCAGATAAAACAGCCTCAGAATTTTCCAAATTAGAAATCATAAGAAGATTATTTTCTATTTTAGAAAGTTTTGCAAATAGTTTTTTTGCTTTTTTGGAAAAAAACTTACTCTGCCTCTATGGATGCAAAATGGCTTAACGATCAATTCGACAAAAATCCGACCAAAAGCAAAGGCGATTTGTCGGCGCTTCTTGGTATGCAGGCTTCTGCGATCAGCAAAATGCTGGCTGGCACGCGCCAGATCAAGGCGCGTGAATATATGTTGATGCGTAAGTTTTTTGATATGCCGACAGGAGATCGGGCGGACAGGAAAATTGCTGCTGCTTTATCTGATGGTATTTTATATGCGGCAGAAAAATCTTCTGCCCCTTGGCAGACAACCAATCAAAAATCTTATGACGTGATCGAAGTCACCGATACCAGTATGATTCCGGATTTCTTACCGGGAGAAAAAGTTTTGATCGACAGGAATATCGATCTGGACCAAAAGTCAGGTATTTTCGTGATCGAAGAACAGGACCGCCCCTCGGTCCGGATTTTAGAACTCATGCCACAAGCGAAAATAAAAATTACCACCCTGTCTAAAGAGCAAGCCGCCAAAATAATGCCGCAAGCGCGCATTAAAATTCTGGGCCGTGTTATTGCGAAACTGAACTGGCTGTAAACTCGGAGAAATCGACAATAAATTCTTTCGAAGACGTCGCCTGAAAGAAGGGCTGGCGGAAATGCTTGTCCACTTTGCCGTATACCAAAGGAACACCCTCCATATCGACGACAATGCCGCCCGCGCTGCGAACGATCGCATCGCCCGCCGCCGTGTCCCATTCGGAAATTTCTTTCATGCAAAGGTAGAAATCCGCTTTGGCCGATGCCAGCAGGCAAAACTTGATCGAGCTGGCGCGTTTTAACACTTTCGCCACCTTGAATTGCTCGATGAGCTGGTCCTGTTTCGGTGTCCGGCCTTTGAAATTACTGATGACGATGTTCATGCCTTCGCGGCGTGGTGGCCTGACCGATATTTCCTTCTCTACATCCGTTTCTTCCAGCCAGCGTTTGGCCGTGCCTTCACCGCAGCCTGAATAAAGCTCGCCTAGCACCGGAGCATAAATAACGCCCAGCACCGGCTCACCGTTTTTTATCAAGGCGATATTGACCGTGTAATCGGGATTGCCCTGAATAAATCCGCGCGTGCCGTCCAGAGGATCAACACACCAGAAATATTCTACGTCTGTGACCTCGGGATGCGCATCGCTTTCTTCGCTAATCACCGGCACCTCAGGTGTAATTTGCGCCAGACCGTCCATAATGATTTTATGCGCGGCATGATCGGCTTTTGTGACAGGCGATTTATCCAGCTTCTCTGTGAACTCGCCCGCGCCGCTTTCATCATAAAATTCCAGCGTCGCCTCTCCTGCTTCAACGGCCAGTCTTTTGATCTGGTTACACAGGGCCGGAAGATGCTGGAGTATTTTACTGGTCATTTAAGATACGCTGCGCAGTTTCACCGCACGGCTTGGCTGCACGTCAGGGCGACCAATCGATACATAATGGAAACCGCGTGTCTCCATCTCCCGCAGTTTATAGATGTTGCGTAGATCGATCAGGCGCGGCGTTGCCATGCTTTCTTCGATGCGATCCAGTTGCAATGCGCGAAACTCGTTCCATTCCGTCAAAATAACCAGTGCGTCGGCTTTGTCAGCGACAGCATAAGGCTCGTCAAACCACTCGACGTCGTTCAATACTTTTTTCGCGTGCTCCATCGCCGCCGGATCATGTGCAGCAATAATTGCGCCCGCCGCTTGGAGGATAGGCACGATCACCAGTGACGGCGCATCGCGGATATCGTCGGTATTGGGTTTGAAGGCGATACCGAGTATACCGATTTTCTTGCCTTTGACGTCGCCGCCGCAAGCGTCGATGATACGCTGCGCCATGTCTTTCTGGCGCTTGGTGTTTGATTCAACAACCGCATCGACGATGGTTTGCGGCGCGCCGTGCATTTCCCCGATCTGGACCAGGGCCAGCGTATCTTTCGGGAAACAGGAGCCGCCATAGCCGGGACCTGCATGCAAGAATTTTCCGCCGATACGACCATCAAGGCCCATGGCGCGGGAAAGATCCTGCACATTGCCGCCCGCTTTTTCGCAGAGATTGGCCATCTCGTTGATGAATGTAATCTTGGTCGCCAGAAATGCATTACTCGCATATTTGATCAGTTCCGAAGTCTCAGGCGTCGTCACCACCATCGGCGTTTCATTGAGATATAGCGGACGATATAGGTTTCTCATGACTTCGGTTGCACGTTCGCTATCGGTGCCGATGACGACACGGTCAGGGCGCATGAAGTCATTGATCGCCGCGCCTTCGCGCAGGAATTCAGGATTGGAACAGACATCAAATTCCGCATTGGGATTTACGCGGCGGATAATCTCGGCGACTTTACGCGCAGTTCCGACCGGCACGGTCGACTTGGTGACAATGACCGTATATTTTTCGATATATTGAGCGATCTCTTCGGCAGCAGCAAAAACATACTTCATATCCGCATGACCATCTTCAGGACGCGGCGGCGTACCGACCGCGATAAAGACGGCATCTGCGCCTTTCATGGCTTGCGCTAAATCGGTCGTGAAATTCAACCGCTTTGCCTTGACCTGCTTTTCGATCAAATCATCGAGGCCGGGCTCATAAATCGGCACGCCGCCGTTTTTTAGCATTTCGATCTTGGAGACGTCCTTATCGACGCAAGTAACTTCGATCCCGAATTCCGCGAAACATGTGCCGGAAACCAGTCCGACATATCCAGTGCCTACAACGCCGATGCGTATCATTTTTGAAAAACCTCTTTTTTTCTTGCAGATTTGGCCGAAACCTAGCGGATTTCAGGCCGTCATGGAAGGTTTTTTCGCATTTGCGAAAACCGACCTCGACAATTGCCTAATGGCATTGAAAACTATATGATTTGGACGTTTTTAACCAAGGATATTCATGACCGCCCAAGCTTCGAATAATTACCCGCTTTTTTATAAAAACCCTGTTCCCCTGGATGCCCAGCGCCATAGCGACCTTTCCCTGAAGCAAGATTTTGGCTTGAATTTTACCAAGGAGATCAATGCGGTGCCGATCAATTTGATCGAAATGCCGCAAATATGTCATTTCTACCCCATCGCATTCAGCCCCGACGAAAATGCTACGCCTGTCGCAATTTTGGGCCTGCGCGATAATGAAAACCTGTTTTTGAATAAAAAAGGGGAATGGGCGTCCGGCACATATATCCCTGCCTATATTAGACGCTATCCTTTTATCTTTTCGGAAACGCCGGAAAGCGACCAACTGACCCTTTGTGTAGACTATGACGACATGACTGTCGAAAAAGACGGTGACGCCCCATTTTTCGACGATAAGGGGGAGCCGACCAGCCTTTCCAAGAACGCGCTGGAATTCTGCAAATCCTATCATGCCGCCGCCCGTCAGACAGTGGAGTTTTCAAAGGCCCTGCACGACAACGACCTCTTAATTACACGTCAGGCCGAAATTCAGATCCCGAATGGCCGCAAAATCAATTTCTCGGGCTTCCGTATTATCGACGAGGCAAAACTGGCCGAACTGGACGATAAGAAATTCCTCGAATTCCGCAAAAAAGGCTGGTTGCCGTTCCTCTACGCCCATCTATTCTCGGGCATGCAATGGCAAACCTTAACCCGCCTTCTGAACGAGCGGCTGCCTTCTCAGGCCAATTGATACAAAATTACCGAATTCACAGCATTTTGACCCCGGCAAGCTGAAAAACTTGCCGGGGCTTTGCGTCTTATGGTAGCTGTGTTCCCATTCCAAAATAACAGCGAGCCAAGAGGGGCATATCGAATGGCGAAAATCGGGGCGCAAAAAGCCGCCAATATGACAGGGGTTTCCAAAGCAACCATCCAACGCGCGATGAAGTCGGGACGCTTGTCTTACGAAGTCGACGAACACGGTCAGAAACTGATCGATACATCCGAACTGGAACGCGTATTTCCGATCAAGGCAGATGCCTCTTCCGCATCCGAGGCGATGATCAAGGCCGAACTGCAAAAAGCTACCGATATGCTGGAAATGGAACGCATGAAAATGCGCCTTCGCATGCTGGAAGATCAATTGCACATCACCCAGCAAACATTGGAAGATGTCAAAGAACAACGCGACCAGTGGCAAAAACAGGCCCATCAAGTTTTAATCACCAGCCAGCATTCCCAGAAGGCGGCGGAAGAATTGAAGCAGGAACTCAAAGACCGCGACGCGCGCGAAAAAGAGATTCGTCAGAAACAAATGGAAATGCGCATGAAACGTATGCAGGCGCAAAACCAGAACCAGGAACCGGCGCAAACCGCCACGATCTGGACCAAGCTTTTCAAACGGGCTTAAGTCTTTCACTGATTAAATATTTTTGTTATCCCCGCGCAAGCGGGGATCTCTCTTTAAATTAAGGAGATTCCTGCTTTCGCAGGAATGACATTGCGCTTGTTTTGGTTCATAATAAATCCAATGATATTTCGCCTGATCGCAGTTCTATTTATATTTTTGATTATTTTGCAGGAAGTCCACGCACAAACACCTGTCGAGAAATTTACCGGCACCAGCAAACCCTTGATTGGCAATCTTTTCGGCCCGAAGAAAATTCCTGCGCCGACGCCCGATCAAATCGATGAATCGATTGCCCTGTACGATCAATGTAAAAAAGAAGACATGATCTCCAAATATTACGACTGTGATTGCCTGTCGGCGGATTTCCTCCAGCGCCGCCGCTTAAATCCAAACGAACAGCAATATGTTCTGGTCGATCAATCCCGCCGCCAATGCGCCAATAAAGTCGACATCGCCGGAGGCTCCTATCAAAGCTGTATAAGCTGGGCGCCGCAGCTGCGCGGCGATTACGAACAATATTGCCAATGCTATGCGAATAGTTTTGCCAAAACTTTTGCCAAGAATCCGACCGATTCCGTGCGCGGGCGCGAGATTATGATGACGCGCGCTTTAACCGGCTGTAATAACGGCAACGAACTGGCGGAAAAACGCGCACGGCAAAACTTGATCAATAGGCTGAAACAACAAGGCGTTTACGAATCCCTGTTTCCCGGTGCTAGAATAAATCTTCCAGCAGAACAGCGTTCGAACCTGAATTAATCGTGGTTAGCAATCCTGCGCTTTGCGACAGGATATGCGTCATGAAAAATTCAGCCTTGGCCTTTTTGCGCCGCGCGAAATCTCCCTCATCCGTCAATGCTAGAACGGAACGCGCCAGCATGACACTGCCCGCCGTAATCCCGAAGAGTTTCAGATACGGCACGGCAATCGCCGCCAGAAGATCCGGATTTTTTGCATTCTCAACAATGAATTTCGTGGCAGTTTCAAGATGCCCCAAGGCAGCTAAAACCGTTTGATCCGGATAGGCTTTAATTTGCTCTTTCGCCCCTGCAATCCAGGCAAAAGCTGCCGCGCCGCCATCCCTTAGAACTTTACGGAAGACGAGATCGTTCGACTGGATGCCGTTCGTGCCTTCATAGATCGGCAAAATCCGCGCATCGCGGTAATATTGGGCCACGCCGGTTTCCTCGATAAAGCCCATTCCGCCATGCACCTGCACAGCGGTCGAGGTCACTTCACAAGCGATATCCGTGCCCCACGCTTTCACAACAGGCGTTAAAAGATCGACCAGCATCTGCGCCTGCTTGTCACCCGCACGCGCCAGATCAAGGTGAAGCGCCGCTTCATAGGAAAGCGCCCGCGCCGCTTCGACCTGCGACGCCATGGATAAAATCATGCGTTTGATATCCGGATGCTCGGAGATCGTCACCGTATCTCCGCCCGCTAAAGGCTTGCCCTGTTTGCGGTCCTTGGCATAGGCAATGGCTGCCTGCAGCGCGCGGTCAGCAATCGCCACGCCTTGAAGCCCGACGGAGAGCCGCGCATTGTTCATCATCGTGAACATGCATTTCAAACCTTCGTTTTCCTTGCCGAGCAGATAGCCGATCGCGCCGTCATTGTCGCCGAATGACATCGTTGCCGTTGGCGAGCCGTGAATCCCGAGCTTATGCTCCAGAGAAACGCATTTCAGATCGTTGCGTTTTCTATCTGCCCCAAGAAATTTAGGTACTAGAAACAATGAGATACCACGCGTTCCTTCCGGCGCATCTGGAAGTCGTGCCAAAACGAGGTGAATGATGTTGTCGGTAAAATCATGCTCGCCATAGGTAATAAATATCTTTTGTCCTGATATACGATACGTTCCGTCATTGTTTGGAACAGCTTTTGAGCGTAATAAAGCGAGATCGGACCCCGCTTGCGGTTCGGTCAAATTCATCGTGCCGGTCCATTCACCGGAGATCAGCTTGGCGAGATAAATTTCTTTCTGTTCATCCGTCCCCCAAGTATGGATCGCATCAACTGCGCCCTGATTGAGAAGCGGGCATAGACCGAACGCCATATTCGCCGCCTGCCACATTTCCTGAACCGGAAAGGACAAAACCCAAGGCAGACCCTGCCCGCCAAAATCCGGATCGAACGGCACGGCGTTCCAGCCGCCGTCACAATATTGTTTGTAAGCTTCCTTGAAACCCGGTGAAGTCGTAACCACTCCGTCCTGAACCTTGGCTGGAGTTTTATCGCCAACTGCATTTAAAGGCGCGAGAACACCAGAAGCCAGCTTACCCGCCTCTTCCAGAATGGCTTCAACCATCGATCCGTCTAGATCATCCCGCTTAAGAGCATCCAGTTTGGTTACGCTAGATAACAGGAAGTTCATATCTTCAATCGGCGGGGTGTAATCTGGCATTGGCAGTTCCTTGCAGTGCAGTATAAGTCTCTGATTTCATTAAGATAACACAAAAGTCGTTAAAATTCTTCCGACATTTTATCCTGCTTTCCCGGCTTGGCACGGAGCTTGCGAATACATTCATTCAGATAAGGGAAATTTGGCTTAAAACCATGAATTACGGCATTAAAACACCTTCCGGTAACGATCTTCAGGCTTTGGCGAACCGCGCCGGGGCAAAAATTACCAATGCCATCCAGTCGGCCTCGGCGAAAACCGGTGTTGGCTTTTCCTATTTGCTCCAGCAAGCCAATGTCGAGAGCAGCTTTAGAACAGATGTAAAAGCCAAGGGCAGCTCAGCCACTGGACTTTACCAGTTTATCGATTCCACATGGCTTTCCATGGTAAAGGAAAACGGCGCGAAATACGGTCTGGAGAAATATGCCGACCAGATCTCCGATAACGGGCGTGTGGCGAATAAATCCGTCAAAAACCAGATACTCGCCCTGCGCAAAAATCCCGAGATCGCCTCGGCCATGGCGGCTGAATATGCCGCCGATAATAAAGAATATCTCCAAAGCACCGTCGGCGGCGAAATCGGCTCGACAGAACTTTATATGGCTCATTTCATGGGCCCCGGCGGTGCCGCCAAATTCCTCTCTAAAATGCAGGATAATCCGAACGCCATTGGCGCAAAAAGCTTCTCGAGCGCTGCCTGCTCCAATAAAAATGTCTTCTACAAAGAAAACGGTAAACCGCGAACACTTTCTGAAATCTATGCTTTCTTCGATAAGAAATTCGACGGCGGCACCGATAGCACCGCGGCTACTACTCAATATGCCGATAATTCCGACTATATGAGCGAAGGTGCCAAAGCCGCTTTGAGATCCCCGACATTTACCTCGGGCCGCTCGAATATGTTTGATGAGAATACAGGCTCATGGTTTTCGACATCGAATCCGAAAGCCGTTCAACTAAAAGCCATGGCGCTCGCGTCAAACGGCACGATCTCCGGCCTGTCCGGTGCACTTTCAAACCCTGTCGATATCATGCAGATCATGGAACTGGCATCGCTGCATAACGATCCCAAACGTTACAACGCTTAAGACGCCTCCGCTGCGCGCTTTAGCCTGTCATTGATCGCAATTCCTATATCCTTATTGGGAACATCCATCACCGCAATGCGTTTATGCTCAGGTCTATCGAGTTGCTTTAGATAAGCAAACAAATTCGCGGCGGCTTCCAGCAGATCGCCTTTTTCACTTAAATTCCGATATGAATCTTTCGGCATATCCTTGGCAAAACCGCCGTTTTTCAATCCCATGAATTTCACTGAGCCAAAAGCTAATAACGCTTCGCCCTCTTCCACATCAACCGCTTTAAGGCGGACCGGAATATTCGGCGCGTAATGTTTAAGGAGCTGTCCCGGTGATTTGGGCGCATGTTCGAGCGTGTCAAATTCATAGGAGATTTTTTCGCCTAAAACTTCTTCGATGTCTTCCGCCGTGATCGCGCCCGGACGAAGGATGACAGGGTGATCGCCGCTTAAATCCAGCACGGTCGATTCCAGACCGAATTTTGAATTGCCACCCGCCAGAATAAACTGCACGGCCTCGCCCAGACTATCCGATACATGATGCGGCGAGGTTGGCGATAATTGCCCTGATCTGTTTGCGCTCGGCGCTGCGATCGGCACGCCCGCTTTCTCGATGAGCTGCAAAGCTGTCGGATGCGCCGGAATACGCACGGCAATTGTCGGCAATCCTGCCGTGACCAATTCGCTGATCGTTGAATTTTCCCGCCTTGGCAAAATCATCGTGAGCGGGCCCGGCCAGAATTTATCCGCCAGCGCCAAGGCACGCTCGTCAAAGATCGCATGCTCTTCCAGCATCGAGACATTCGCGCCGTGCGAAATAATCGGGTTGAAACTAGGGCGTCCTTTGGCAGCAAAAATTTTAGCCACGGCCTGACCGTCCAAAGCATTGGCCCCGAGCCCGTAAACCGTCTCGGTTGGAAACGCGACGAGTTCGCCATCCAAAATCAATTGAGCGGCATCGGTTAAAGACTGGTCGGTAGCGGGCAAAATGCGTGTCATTTGAGGCATAAATAAAGATATTATTGAAAAAAGGAAACCCTTTCCTTAAGTTGCTCCCATGCCCGGAAAAATTATCACCATAGCCCAGCATAAAGGCGGCGCAGGTAAGACCACCCTGTCGACGCAAATCTCGGCGGCTTTGTCCCATTCCGGCGCGAGCGTGCTCTTGCTCGACCTTGATCCGCAAGGATCGAGCACCGAGTGGTTCCAGATGAGAGAGCAAACGCTCGGCGACAAAAACAAAATCGACCATGCCAAAATCCAAGGCTGGCGCTTGATGAAAGATCTCGCCTTCTACCGCGATAAATATGATTATGTGATCATCGATACGCCGCCGCATGCGGAGAGCGAAAGCAGCACCTCCATCCGCATGGCCGATCTGGTGCTTATTCCCGTGCAACCTTCGCCGCTCGATATCTGGGCCTGCGCACCGACATTGAAGCTGGTACTGGCTGACAAGAAATCCTTATTGATCGTTCTCAATCGTGTGCCGTCAAAATCCAAACTCAACGTCATGATCATGGACAAGCTGGAAGCCATGGGTATTCCGGTATCGCATCAGGCGCTCGGCAATCGCGTTTCTTTTGCCGCATCGATCATGATGGGACTCGGCGTCATCGAATACGAACCGCGCTCAACCGCCGCCGATGAAATTCGGGGGTTGATCAAGGAAATTGAGAAGCAAAAACCGATGGCAAAAGCCGCTTAGGCTTTATGCAATCTTCCGCCCTTGCAAGGCGTTTTGACGCCTGTCGTTGTCGGCAGGCTTAAAGGCAAATCCAGCAAATGCCTTACGGCCAGATAAGCAAAACCTTCGGCTTCAATTGAATCGCCGTTATAGCCGAGATCATTGATTGTTTTCACCGGCACATCGAGTTTTGCCGATAACAATGTCATCAAGAATTCATTATGACGCCCACCGCCGCAGACATACCAGGCCTTGGCATTCTCCGGAAAATGATCGGATGAAGCCGCAATCGTTGCCGCTGTAAACTCCGAAAGCGTTGCCATTGCATCTTCCGGCGATAAATCCCATACGCCGGATATATCCCATACATTCATATCGGCGTTTATCTTTTTGCCTTTATCGGGAAGAAAACCGCGATCCAGCGATTTCGGCGGCAACCGCTCTAGATAATCGCTTTCCATCCACTGCTTCAGTAAAGCCTGATCGGCAGCTCCGGCTTTTGCTTTCTCTCCGGCAAAATCATAAGACTGATCGAAATTCTGTTTCATGAAATCATCCATCAGCGCGTTACCGGGGCCCGTATCAAAGGCAAGTATATCGTTTTCCTTTTCACCGACCCATGTCACGTTCGACACGCCGCCGATATTCAAAAACACGACCGGAAATATCGTCGATTTATGCCGTGCCAGTGCCTGGTGATAAAGCGGGATTAGCGGCGCGCCTTCCCCGCCTTCCCTGACATCATTGATACGAAACTGATCGACTACATCGATACCGGTTCCTTTTGCCAGCAGCGCGCCGTCACCGAGTTGCCATGTAAAACCATCCTTGGGTTTATGCGTGATAGTCTGTCCGTGAAAGCCGATCACATCTATATCTTGAGGCGAAAGCTCTTCATTCGCCAGAAATTCATTAACGGCCTGTGCCTGCAAACGGGTTATTTTCTCTTCTGCCGCTTTTGTCTGCTCGTCTGTCGCCGTTTTGCCGAAACAGGCGCGAACTTCGTCTTTCAACGCCGGCGGATACGGTATGTAGTGGGTCGCCCCTGGCTTTACGATGCTTTTACCGTCTGTTTCCAAAAGGGCCACATCGACCCCATCCAGCGACGTGCCCGACATCAGCCCGATGGCTTTATAAACTTCCTTATAAACCCTTGGATTTTGGCTATCATTCATTGTATTTTATCGCCCTTACGAACCAATTGAGAATATTATGACTTATAAATCAGATTTCCTGAACATACTAGAGAGCCGCGGCTTTATCCATCAGGGCAGCGACCTTGCAGGCCTAGACAAAAAACTCACCGAAGGCGTGCAGAGCGCTTATGTCGGCTTCGATGCCACGGCAAAAAGTCTCCATATCGGAAATCTGACCGGCATCATGATGCTGAAATGGTTCCAGGAATGTGGTCATAAGCCGATTACCTTAATGGGCGGCGGCACATCAAAAGTCGGCGATCCGTCTTTCAAGGATCAATCACGTAATCTGATGACCGATGAAATCATCAATGAAAATATCGAGAATATCCGTTCGACTTGCTTCACCCAATTCCTGCGTTATGGTGATGGCAAGACCGATGCCAAGATGGTCAACAACGATGACTGGCTATCTAAGCTTCACTACCTCTCCTTTCTGCGTGACTATGGCCGTTATTTTACTGTCAACCGTATGATCTCTTTCGACAGCGTAAAGACACGCCTTGAACGTGAAAGTCCACTTACCCTGCTCGAATTCAATTACATGGTCATGCAAGGCTATGACTTCCTTGCCATTTACCGTGAACACGGCACGATCCTTCAAATGGGCGGCTCCGATCAATGGGGCAACATCATCAATGGTGTAGATCTTGCTCACAAATCGGACCAAGTGCAGCTCTTCGCGCTAACAGCGCCTTTGCTACTCAACAGCGCAGGCGAGAAAATGGGTAAAACCGTTAGCGGCGCTGTCTGGCTGAACAAGAATATGCTTTCGCCTTACGATTACTGGCAATATTTCCGCAATGTCGATGACGCCGATGTCGGAAATCTTCTAGCCCGCTTCACTATGTTGCCGATGGATGAAGTCAAACGCCTTGCGTCATTACAAGGCGCGGAAATCAACGAAGCCAAGAAAGTTTTGGCTTTTGAGGCGACCAAACTTTGCCACGGCGAAGAAGCGGCGACCGCCGCCGCAGAAACCGCCCGCCAGACATTCGAGCAAGGAACGGCGAGCGCCAATTTACCGACGATTGAAATTGCTGAAGCTGATTTGAAAATTGGAATTGTCATCACCGATCTTTTACGTCAGGCAGGACTGGTTGAATCGAACGGCGACGCCAAACGCCTCATTCAAGGCGGCGGCGCGCGTGTTAACGATCAAGCCGTATCAGATGTTGCTGCAAAGATCACAGCCGGCGATCTCACCCAAGACGGCTATATCAAATTATCTTCGGGCAAGAAAAAGCATGTGCTTGTAAAAATGAAATAATTCCACTTTCCCCGCTTTCGCGGGGAGATCACTATAAATATACTTAATTATTTTTAGAGGCTGGCGTAGCTTTTCTATTCCTCGGCACAATCGGCTTTTCATCGCGACCTGAGTTTAATCCGCCTTCGAACAGGATCGAACGCAGGAAGCCCGGCGCCAAAACCGACAGCGGGTTAACGCTAACGCTTGGATTATTGCTCGGCCCTTTTAAGGAATAGGTAGCCGCAATAACGCCGCCGTTTTTACCGCCGGTAAGCAATTGGCCGACAATCGGAATAGAGCTCACTACTTTGTTGATTTGCGAGATCGGCACAAATGTCCCGCTTAAATCCAACGTCTCTTTCGTCTGGTTGATAACTCCGCCGAACGTTAAACCAACAGAACCGCCGCTGGTCGCACCGTCATATAAATTGATTATGCGATCGCCGCGTCTGGTTTGACGCCAGATGAAATTCGATTTGAGCTTGCTGAAAGAAATGCCATCATTGGCGAGAAGCTCCGGCAAGCCCGTAATGCTGAACGCGCCAATAAGTTTTGCCAGCGCTGGCGCCTTGACGACTTTAAAGTTCTCGATGACTGCTGCGCCTTGGATATCGTTGATCTTGCCGCCCTGCATCTGCGCACCGGACAGGCTTAGATTTCCGCCAACCATATTGGAATACGCGCCGATGGATTTGAGCGCTGCGCCCGCATCATTCGAATCCATGCGCAAATTCATAACACCCTTGCTGCTTGGCGAAAGATTGATTGAGAAATCGCCGGCGCCGGCTTTAGATTTTAAATCGAGTTTTTTTACTTCACCGACGGGATTGACAATGGCTTGCATGGTAACGTTTTTCAAAGCCTGCTCCGGCGCATCGCCCATACGCATGGATGAGACTTTGACGTTCACATCGACATCGCGGCTGCGTTTTTCGCCGCTATTGTTTTCGCTTTTACCGAGAAAAGCCCGAGCATCGAGAGAAGCACCATTCGCATCGACTTTCATTGCCGAAGCTGTCTGATCGATCTTTAATTTGAAATCATTCTCGCCCAGTTTTATTTTTTCGAAACTGGCGGAGGTGACTTTATTTTCCTTGCCCAGCATGCCGAAGGTCAAAACGCCGCCCTTGGCATGATCGGAACCGATCGTGACGTTCAAATCACTCACTTTTTGAATGGTATCGCCTTTCAAGAGCAGTTTTGCCGTTGCGTTTCCGGCAACGCCCTCTTTCTTGACGTAGTTAAGCGGCTTAACGAATGTTTGCCCTTGCGTCAAATCGGCCTTGATATCGATATTGGTCGTATTGTCGGTTTTCTCTATATAATCGAGATCGATGTCCGCCTTGCCGCTCACATAGTCTGACAGATCGATGCCGAATTTCTTGCGCATGGCATCGTCCGTGACAAGTTTAGCCTTGATGGCGGAAGAATACGGCACGCCCTCAAGGTTTAAATATTCCGAATAGCTGAAATCCATCGGCGTGCCGTCGAGTGCGCCTTTACCGGAAATATTGAACGCTCCTTTTTCAACTTTGAGCTTCAGCGGTCCTCCGGATAAATCCATCCCTTTCACGATGCCCGGCAGCTTGGTGTCGGTGAGCGTCGCATCGACTGTCGCAGTCACCTGATCTGCAGGCAGATCCGCAATCGTTGGGAACGTCACCGCTACATTGATATCGCCCTTGCCCTCAATTTTGCTGCGGTCCATTTTCAACTTGTCGCCAAGGCTGATCGGCTCCAGCGCGATATAATCGAAAGCGGTTTTAAGAGGTCCCTTTAAATTAAGTTTTACTTCCGCCTGCCCTATCTCGTGATCGGCGGCGGTCAGTTTCGTGATGGTGATTGAACCGTTGGACACATCCATGTCCTTGAGCTTCGCCTTATCGACAATGATGGTCAGCGTATCGTCTTTGATCGTCGCATGGCCCGAGCCTTCAGACAGCGCATATAACGGCGCGCGGTAATCACAGGTCAAATTTTCGTAATCGAACCGTCCCGATATATTACCCGCCATCGCCCATTTGCCGTTTTCATTCTTGAACGGCAAAATCACAGACAGGTTCTTGATAATACCTTTCGATAGTTTTTCTGTGAACCAGACGGTCACGCCGAGATCTTCCGCACCTTCCGGCCAGACGGACGCGATCTGGTCGATACTGATTTCCGGCAATTTCAATTCGACGGCGATAATTCCCGTCTCTGCGTTTCTGTCACCGGCGATTTCAAAACTCTGCTGAATTTTTCCATCTTGCGAAGTTGTAACTTGCCCGTCCAGACCTTGCAGATTCCATTCAAGATCGAAATTTCCGGTTAAGTGCCCATCGAAAATATAATTCTCTTTCATCAGCCCCGGCAGCGTCGGCAAATTCAGCGCCCAGAGACCGGCATCGATATCGTCCATATTCAGCGTAAACTGGATGCTGTCTTTTAATTTCCTGCGTGAGATGACGGCATTTATTTTTGAATTCATATTTTGCGCGCCGGTATATTCCAAAACCATGTTGACGTTATCTGTTTCGCGCTGGACCGTCACGTCGGCCGATGGAAGATTAAAAATCTTGTTTTGCGATTTATCGTCGATCGAGATCGTCGCATCCTTGATGACAAAGGCGCGCAGCTTGGAAAGCGGCATGCGCGAAGTATCGCTTAAAAATCCACCGAGGAACAGGCTGTCGCCCAGCTCTTGCGCTGTCATCGGCGTGCGCCCGGTTTCTTGCGGTGCCTGATCATTGGCGATCAGGAAAGAAATTTTACCGTCGTTGCTTTTTTCCAGGCGGATAACAGGGCTTTGAATGAAAATGCTTTCCAGCGAAACGATACCGAGCAATAGCGGCGCTTTGTCTATCTGAATTCCGACTTTAGATACACTGAAAACCTCGCCGCCGCCCTGCATAACCGATAAATCGGCCACGCCGAGCGTCAAAGGAGAATCGAGGCTTTTCCACTCCGCGACCATGCCTTTAACGTGAACATTGACGCCTTCTTTATCGCCGCCCAGCGCCCGCTGGACATAAGGCTCGGCCCAGCTGATATCGACAGGCCCCTTGCTCAAATGCCAGAACGCATAAAAAATGCCCAAAGACCCGATCAGGAGCAAAACCGCCAAGATCGCTGCGCAAACTTCAATAACTGTCTTGAAATGTCTGATACTCTGGTGCACTTAAAAGAACCGTTTTCCTGTTAAATCAAAGATTTATAATAGCTCAAGGATTATAGAATGACAGTCTCAATTGGCAAAAAAGCCCCTGATTTTACATTACCACGCGATGGGGGCAGCATGATTTCCCTATCCGAGTTCAAGGGACAGAAAGTAATTCTCTATTTTTATCCTAAGGACGATACGTCGGGCTGCACGGCGCAGGCCTGCGATTTCACGAAAAATATAGCGTCCTTTAATAAACTGGGCGTGCAGGTCATCGGCCTGTCGAAAGACAGCGTAAAAAAACATGATAAATTCCGCGATAAATACAATTTGAAATTCCCGCTGGCCTCGGATGAAGAAGGCACGGTATGCGCGGCTTACGGCGTCTGGGTCGAAAAATCGATGTATGGCCGCAAATATATGGGCATCGAGCGCACGACTTTCCTGATCGATGAACAGGGCAAGATCACGCATATCTGGAACAAGGTCAAAGTTCCGGGACATGTCGATGAAGTGAAGAAAGCCTTGAAAGAATAATTATGCTGCCTTAGCAGAGAATGTCCGCTGCATAGCGATCAATTCGCCGTGATTGCGGCTCAGCGTAGTATCGTCACCTGTAAGGAAATGAACAATGGTTTCCGTGCCCGGAAAAAATACGATCCCATCTTGCGGCTCGTGATGAGTAATCGCGATATCAAGACGCGGACCGCGCACGCGGGCAAGGGTGTCGCCGATGAATTTGAATGTCAGTCCCGACAGTCGCACGACTTTCGAATGGCCGTTCGAGCCATAATCTATATAGCCGTGCTTCAAGGCTACGTCCGCCATGGACCAGATTTTTTCGATACGGGACGACAATTCGGTTTGCATTCACAACACTCAATAATAAAAAAGGATCGCCAGCTTATAAGGCAGGCGATCCTTGATAAGCAAGGACTAATTTAAGCGGCTTTCTTCTTACGCGCAGGCTTTTCTGCCGCTACGTCTTCCGGCTTAGCCAAAAGGCCTTGAAGGGCGACAGGCTTGACGCCGACGCCGCGCATGTTCAGGTAGTCGTGAACATGTTCGCTCAGCATATCTGTATGCTCGTTGTAGAAATGGTTCGCGCCGTCGATCACGCGGTAATCGACACTGATGCCTTTTTGAGCATTAAGTTTTTGTACCAGTTTCTCGACTGCCGGTTCCGGCACGATATTGTCTTTATTCCCTTGCAGGATCAGGCCGCTTTGAGGGCAAGGCGCAAGGAAAGAGAAATCGATTTCATTGGCTGGCGGGCAAACCGAGACGAAGCCCTTGATTTCCGGACGACGCATCAAGAGCTGCATGCCGATCCAGGCACCGAAATTGTAACCCGCGATCCAGACATATGGCGCATTGATATTCAGCGCCTGCATCCAGTCCAGAGCTGCCGCTGCATCGGATAATTCGCCTTCGCCTTTATCGTAGATGCCTTGGGACATGCCGACGCCGCGGAAGTTGAAACGTAGCGTGGAAAAACCTTGCGCGACGAAAGTCTGGTATAACGTATAGGGAATTTTATGGTTCATCGTGCCGCCGCGATCCGGAAACGGATGCAGGATCAAGGCTAACGGTGCATTCGGAGTTTTTGAGTGAGAGTAGCGCGCTTCAAGGCGACCTGCAGGGCCGTTAATGATTATTTCTGGCATTCTGTCCCGTATCTCTTTGGTTTTTATACGTTATTGTTAAACGAGCTATAGCGCACCCGATTCGCTCCCGTCCATATAATTCGTATAAGTTATTGATATTATTGTGGGTATTATATAGGAGAAAAGGATGAGCAGCCCTATTTATCTCGATTTTAATGCCTCTGCCCCGGCCAAACCAAAGGTGCTGGAGTTGATGTTTGATGTCCTGAAAGAGACAGGAAACGCATCTTCCATTCATTTTTATGGCAGAAACGCACGCAAACATGTCGAACATGCGCGCTCGCAAATCGCCGCCGCTCTCGATGTCGGGCCACAGCAAATCGTTTTCAATTCCGGCGCCACTGAAGGCAACAACACGATATTGAACGGCTTTCGCGGCAAGCGCGTTTTAGTATCCGCAGTCGAACATCCATCCATTTTACAATCCTGCATTTCCAATCCTGAAAAAATCGTGGTTACCAAAGACGGCGTTGTCGATCTCGACGCTTTTGAAAAACAGATAGCGACAGGCGAAGCTCCTGCGCTTGTTTCCGTTATGCTGGTCAATAACGAAACAGGCGTGATCCAACCCGTTGCGGAAATCGCCGCTATCGCTAAAAAATACGGCGCACTCGTTCATAGCGATGCCGTGCAGGCTTTTGGGCGCATTCCTTTTACCCGAGAGTCCTTAGGTGTCGATTTCATCACCTTGTCATCGCATAAAATCGCAGGCCCCCATGGCGCGGGCGCGATTTGCTTTGCCGCCAAAGCACCTTTGCCAAAACTGATCTTCGGCGGCGGACAGGAAAGGCGCCAGCGCGCCGGCACTGAGAATATCGCCGCCATCGCCGGTTTTGGCCTTGCGGCAGAACTCGCGATTGCCGATATGCCGGAATTTCAAAAACTCGAAACTCTGCGCAATCGCCTTGAAAGCGCCTTAAAACAAAACGATAAAATTATTATCTATGGTGAAAACGCACCTCGCGTCGCCAATACGACATCTTTCTCGATGCAAGGCTCGCCAAGCGAAACCCAGCTGATGAATTACGATTTATCGGGGATTGCAGTATCCGCCGGCTCTGCCTGCTCCAGCGGCACGATCAAGCCCTCCGGTGTTTTACTTGCCATGGGCGCCAGCGAAGATGATGCCAAATGCGCCATTCGCGTGTCTTTAGGCTGGAACTCAACCGAAAAAGATGTAGAAATTTTCCTTACTGCATGGGATAGAACAAGAACAATGTCATCCTGAACGCAGTGAAGGATCTCCTCTTTGACTGCAGATGAGATTCTTCGCTTCGCTCAGAATGACAAGAAGAGAAAGAAAAATGCCCAAAATTACCTTTATCCAAACCGACCTGTCCGAAAAAACCATCGATGCCCCTGCCGGCCTGTCGGTGATGGAAGTCGCTGTCAAACACGCCATGGATAAAATCGAAGGCGCATGTGGCGGCTCCCTCGCCTGCGCCACCTGCCATGTCTATGTGCATCCCGACTGGTGGGACAAGGTTATGCCTGAAGACGGCGAAATTTCCGATGAAGAAAACGATATGCTTGATCTGGCGTTTCACCTGACCAAAAAATCCCGCTTGTCCTGCCAGATTATCGTCAAAGATGAACTGGACGGTCTTGTCGTGGCCTTGCCGGGCGCGAAAGTTGACTGGGCTTAGAAATCCAAGTTCTTATAAAGCATTATTTGAAACTAAAACTCCGTTTCTGTTTTAGGGCCATCTAAATAATAATTTACCACCTCGATAAGGTCATCTTCTTCTACATTAAGCGTCTGGGCGGAAATAGGAATTGCATTCCTCATTAGAGCTTTATTGACCTTTGATCCTAAATTTGTTCTGCCGATAAAGGACATCGGATCCTTTAATATTATGTATGTCATTTTTATGGGTTTAGTCTTGGTTTTTAAATGGGATATTTCATTCCAATAAATCGTTTGCATATCTAAATTTCTTAAAGAAATTCCCTCTGATGTAATCCTCAATTGAACCTTATTTTTTACAATTTCTAATAAGAAATATGTTCCAAAAAAAAGACTAAACGGTATTCCTATCAAGGAGGCTATAACAGAGGTAATATTCTTAAAATCCCAGCCAAACTCAAAAGGATTTCTAGATACTAGCATTGCTAAAAATCCACCAGCCATAATAAAGTAAACTAGCACATAAAGCAGCACCTTACTTCTATCATATTTTGCATTTATATTTATCTCATCCATACAATTACCCTTCAAAAAACCGCTCCAGCGCCGCTAAATATTCATCCAGCGTATTATAAAAATGCACGGCGGCAATTTTTTGCGGGATCAGGAAACCTTCTTCCATCATGCGTTCGAATTGTTTGATCGTGTGATCGTAATAGCCATTCAGGTTTAAAATATAAATCGGGCGGATCGCGTAATCTTTAAACGAGGGATCGCGGTCTGCGGGGAGATAATCCTGCTCGGTGACTTCATAAATTTCATCGAGCGTGCCGGTCCCTCCCGGCAAGACAAAGAACGCATCGACTTTTTCGAGGAGCAATCTTTTGCGCTCGGTCAAATCCTTGGTCAGAACGAACTCGATGCCCATCGTTTCCGGCTGGTTGATACGGGAAAATTTCTCGGGCACGATGCCGAGCACTTTCGCCCCACTGCCGCTTTCTTCCGCGCCTTCCTTGACACCAAAAGCGAACGCGCCCATCAGGCCGTGACGCGAGGCGCCATATTTGGCGATACAAGGATATTTCCCGCAAAAACGGCCTACTTCAGTGGCGGCGCGTTCATAATCGGGATTGGTACCGGACCTCGCTCCGGCGAAGAAAGAAATTGTTTTCATTTTGAACTTAATTATCTGGAAATAAGGCTTTCGAATGTTATATACCGATTTCGTTGATTATGAAAGATGCGTATGGATACTATTCCTCCTTCCAAAAAGTTGATTATTTCTGATCTCGACAATTGCCTTGTCGACAGCCTTGAAATTTTCGGAACGCTTAAGAAAACGCTGGCTGATATCGCGCAAGGAAGAAACCTGCCGTTAGAACTTTTATACGACCTGACCCGCGAAGCCGAAGGCGAACACCGCTTTAACGATGCCGTGGGTTTGATCGATTACATGAATAAAATCGAACCACGCTTTAAAACAGACAGCGCGCATCATCAGGCTATCGATTATGCTGCCAAAAAAGAATGGCTTGAAACAAGCTCCTCTCTCAGCACGTTCTATCCGGGTATCGCTGACGCCATTCATAAATTTCACGAAATTGGCGCAAACTTCGTGATGCGCACCGATGCAGAACGCCTGCCCGTTATCCGCCGCGTCTGGCTCACCGCCTTTAACGCTGCCGCCGCTGGCGACATGGAATCCCCTTACGACGCCTTATCACTTTATGACCGCATCTATTGCCGTCCTAGTTTGAACGACCCCGAGCCGGAAAATTTTGCGCCTTACCTCGCACGTTTCAGCCACGCATACGATGTCCCTCTGGATTTCGCCCTTGCCCTCTCCGAGCATATGACGGTCGGTGCCGCGCACAAACCCTCGCCATCTTTTATCGAACATATCCTCGATGATTTCGGCACGTCGCATCGCGAAACGCTGTATCTGGGCGATAGCTACAAAGACGGATTAGAGGCGCAATGCCTCGATGGTCGCCGAGTCGATTTCGCATGGACGCTTTACGGGGCTGATTGGCGCAATGAAGTCAGGGATTTCTATGCGGAAGTCGGCAGCAAGAGCTGGCGCTATGGTAGGGAAGAAATACGCCATCAGCTTAAAGAACATGGTGTTCGCATCCATCATACGCTAGAAAACTCGATCTCGGATGTTTTTAACCGCTACAGCTTCGCCTGCGGTAATACTGCACGCCGGGATTTTGCAACGGCGCGGGATATCAGGCAGCTTCCGCCTGCACCAAGGGCCAATTTAGGCTGATATTTCGCTTTTATTTGCATTTACGCCCTCAAACCCCATATAACAACCTCATGAACTCTCTCGGCTTTGCCAAAGCACCAAAAGATACCCGCGTGGTCGTCGCCATGTCGGGCGGCGTCGACTCGTCCGTGGTCGCAGCGCTTTTGCACGAAGAGGGTTATGACGTCGTCGGTATCACGCTCCAGCTCTATGATTACGGCGCGGCGATCGACCGCAAGGGCGCGTGCTGCGCGGGTCAGGATATATATGACGCCAAGCGCGTCGCCGATGAGCGCGGCTTCCCGCATTACGTTTTAAACTACGAAGATAATTTCAAGGAAGCGGTCATCGAGGATTTCGTTGATACCTATCTTGAAGGCGCAACGCCGATTCCTTGCGTGCGCTGTAACCAGACTGTCAAATTTAAAGATTTGCTGAAAGTCGCAAAAGACCTCAATGCCGATTGCATGGCGACGGGCCATTATATCCAGCGTGTCGTAAACGAAGCAACGGGACAGTCCGAACTGACCCGCGCCGTCGATGTCACCAAGGACCAGAGCTATTTCCTGTTCGCAACCACGCAAGACCAGCTTGATTTCCTGCGCTTTCCGCTGGGCAGCTGGACGAAAGATATTACACGCCAGCACGCAGACCGCCTCGGCCTGACCAATGCGGCAAAGCCTGACTCACAGGATATCTGTTTCGTGCCCAACGGCGATTATGCGAGTGTCGTGAAAAAAATCCGTCCCGATGCGGCGCGCTCCGGCAATATCGTCCATATGGATGGCCGCGTTGTCGGACAACATGAAGGCGTCATCCATTACACGGTCGGCCAGCGCAAGGGCCTCGGGATCGGCGGCGGCGTTACAGAGAATAACGATCCACTTTATGTCGTCGGCATCGACGCGGCCAACGCCAATGTCATCGTCGGCCCCAAAGAAGCCTTGGCCCGCGATATTGTCTTGATCAAAGATTGCAACTGGCTGGACAGCACCACTGAGCTTAATGTCACAGTCAAACTCCGCTCCATGACCCGCGCCGCACCCGCCCGCTTGGTGAAGCTGGATAACGGCAAGGCCGAGCTTTATCTGGATGATGCCCAATACGGCATCTCGCCGGGTCAGGCCGCTGTTTGCTATGCGGGTGACCGCGTGATCGGCGGCGGCTGGATTTATAAGACAGACATAAAAAAAGCCGCTGAAGCGGCTTGATTTCCTAATCAGCAAAAATACTAGCTCAAAAGATCGATAAATTGACCCTTGAATTGCTGAGCCGGGACTTTTTTGGTGATTTCAATAGCAGGACTGTCGTTAGCCACGTTCGCAGCTACACGCTTGGTCATGTTTTCCCATGACACTGCGCGTGTCTTGGAAACAGGCTGATAGGCTGTATTAACTGGGGTGACCAGCATTCCGTGTCCTTAAATGTTAATGAATGGTTAAATATTTACACCCTAACCAACGGGAATGCAAGCGTATTGTTCCCAAAAAATGTCAAAAAAGCCTACAGCCCCAGTCACTTCCTTCGCTTTTTGAATAAAAATTAGCAAACTCAATGACTTGCGCTTAAAGCCGGATATGCCTCGCTTGACATTGCAGGCTTAAATCTTCATATTGCGCGCCGGTCCCCTAGGGATTTTGTCATTTTTGCCGTGGCTGAGTAGCTCAGCGGTAGAGCAGGAGAATCATAATCTCTTGGTCGGGGGTTCAAATCCCTCCTCAGCCACCAATTAATAAAGAGACCGCTTCGGCGGTTTTTTTATTAATTGCTCGATGGGATAGGTGAATGAACCCTCGGGTTCACGGCAAGCGTCTCTCAAGAGACGTGAAGACGCCGCCGAGCGAAGCGGAGGCGAAATCCCTCCTCAGCCACCAATTATCATGTCCTCCGCTACATTTTGTCCTATCGACGAATATTGTTATCCCGGCCTAGGCTTTTTATTTTTTGAATGAGTGGCCTGCCATGAATATACATTCCGACTTTTCCAATGCGGTTTCTCCTGACGAATTACAAATGCTGGAAAAAACTTGCGCCGAAGATCGGGTTTTATGGGCGCTTCAAAAACATAAAGAAGGCCTGGCCCTCACCAGCAGCTTCGGTATACAGGCTGCTGTTCTCCTTCACATGGTATCCCAGCTTGCGCCGGAAACCCTTATCATCGATATCGATACCCAGCACAAACATCTGGAAACCTATCGCTATAAGCGCGACCTGATAGAGCATCTCGGGATCAAGGTTGTCACCTACCGCGCCGATATGTCGGCCCGTGAACAGGAAGCGCTTTATGGCCAGCAATGGAAAGACGGACTCGCCAGTGATCAATATAAATGGACCAACAAGGTTGAGCCGATGGAGCGGGCCATAGCAGAAAATGGCATCACTTGCTGGATTTCCGGTCTGCGCCGCGAACAGAAATCATCGCGGGAAAACCTGCCGGTTGCCGAACAGAAAAAAGGCGTAGAAAAAATATACCCCTTAATCGACTGGAGCGATGCGCAGGTAACCGACTATATGAATGAATTCAATTTGCCGTTTCATCCGCTGGCATGGGAAGGATACCGGACGATCGGCGATTATTTCGAGCATCCTGAAATACGCGCCGAATGCGGGCTTCATGCAGGATTCGATCCTAAAATCTAGTCTTGCGCTTTTCTGATCTGACGCCAGGCCGCGACATTGCGGTTATGCTCATCCAAAGTCGCCGCAAAAACATGCCCGCCTTTACCATCGGCAACAAAGAATAAATAATTGTTTTTCTCTGGATGAAGCACCGCCTCCAATGAAGCGCGGCCCGGATTGGCGATCGGCCCCGGCGGCAATCCTGCGTTGAGATAAGTGTTATATGGATTGGGTATCGCCAGATCTTTCAGCAATAACCGTCGCCCCAGCGGGCCCTGCCCGTCGCTTTTATGGCGGCCTTTGGTCAAACCGTAAATCACAGTCGGATCGGTTTGCAGCAACATGCCCGTGCGCAAGCGATTGATAAAGACGCCCGCGACGCGCTTTCGCTCCGATGCAATGCCGGTTTCCTTTTCGACGATAGAGGCCAGCGTCACCGCTTCTTCGATGGTCTTAAACGGCAGATCAGCCTCGCGCTTTGGCCACAACTCATCGATGGTTTTTTTCATCTCGTCTTGCATGAATTTTATTTTGGCCGCTCGGCTTTCGCCGGTCTGGTAAAAATAAGTGTTCGGCAACATCGAGCCCTCCGCCGGAATGTCTTTGATCTCACCGGTCAGGCTTTCCGCCTTTTTTAATATTTCGACGATCTCGAAACTGGTCTTGCCTTCGGGAATGGTAAAGCTGCGTTTGACGACATCGCCACGAGAAATTTTAAAGAGAACTTCTCCCATGCGCGAAGCAGGGGCAAATTCATATTCGCCTGCCTGCAGTGTTTTATAAGTGCCTGTCAGGCGCGAGAAGAAAATGAAAATATATTGATTGGATATCGCACCATCGTTTTGCAACTGCGCCGCCATCGCGCGAACGCCCTGCCCTTTGGGAATGACGACGATTTTCTGGGCCTGAAGCGGACCGGAGGCCATGAATGCATGCGTTGCATAAACCAATATGGCCGACACAGATAAAGCTCCAAGAGCGAATACAGAAAGAAGGAATTTTTTCATCGGCGAATGATACACCAATGTCATTCCTGCGAAAGCAGGAATCTGTTTGTTAATCTACAGCCTTCATGACCAGAGACGCATTCGTGCCGCCAAACCCGAAAGAATTGGACAAAGCCGTCTTGACTTTCTTTTCCTTGGCTTTCAGAGGCACAAGATCGATCCCCTGGCAGTTTTCAGACACGTTTTCGAGGTTGAGCGTCGGCGGCAAGATACCGGTCTGCATGGCCTTCATGGAATAGATCGCTTCAACCGCGCCGGCAGCGCCCAGCAAATGGCCGATGGCGGATTTGGTGGATGACATGGCGACCTTATCCAGCGAATTGGCAAACAGGCGCTTGACCGAGCCGCATTCGATCCCGTCGCCGAGCGGCGTCGATGTTCCATGCGCGTTGATGTAGTCAACTTCTTCTGGATTGATCTTGGCATTGCGCAAAGCAGCTTTCATCGCATTGAAAGAACCGCGGCCGTCTTCGGCAGGCGCCGTCATATGATATGCATCGCCGGAGAGGCCATAGCCTATAATTTCGCCGTAAATTTTCGCGCCGCGTTTTTTCGCGTGCTCGTATTCTTCCAAAACGACAATACCTGCGCCTTCGCCGATAACGAAACCGTCGCGGCCTTCATCGAAGGGGCGCGATGCGCTTTCCGGATTATCGTTGAAACCTGTCGAGAGGGCGCGGGCCGCCGCAAAGCATGACATGCCAAGGCGATTGGCCGCAGCCTCCGCGCCGCCCGCGATCATGACATCGGCGTCACCGAACATAATCAAGCGGGCCGCATCGCCTATGGCATGGGTTCCTGTCGCACAAGCCGTGACGACGGCATGGTTCGGGCCTTGAAAACCGTATTTGATGGAAAGATGACCGGAGACGAGGTTGATCAGCATAGCCGGAACGGAGAAAGGCGATACGCGGCGCGTACCTTTTTCGACCAAGGTCAATGATGTTTCATAAACGCTCTGCAAACCGCCGATACCGGAGCCGATCATAACGCCTGTGCGCTCTAAATCTTCCTGCTCGGTCGGTTTCCAGCCGGAATCTTCAATGGCTTCGTCCGCTGCCGCCATACCATAGAGGATGAAGATATCCATCTTCTTCTGGTCTTTGGGCGGAACGGTTGTATCGGGATTAAAGCCGCCCTCGGCGCCTTCGGATGCGTGCGGTACAAGACCGGCGATCTGAGACGTGATATCGGAAACGTCGAAACGCGTCACCTTGCGAATGCCGCTCTTGCCGGATGTCAATTCGGCCCAGTTTTTATCAACGCCCACACCCAAAGGTGAAACCATTCCCATACCGGTGACAACGACACGTCTCATATTCAATCTTCCCGTGAACCTTTAAATCCTAGGTTATCTATAAAAAATGGGCTGCCATTATTAAGCAGCCCATTTTTATTAATTCAGTTTCAATCAGGCTGCGTTGGCAGTGATGAAGTTGACAGCGTCGCCAACAGTCTGGATTTTTTCTGCTGCGTCATCTGGAATTTCAACATTGAATTCTTCTTCAAAAGCCATGACCAGCTCAACCGTATCAAGGGAGTCTGCGCCCAGATCATCGATGAAGCTTGCGCTCTCGGTGACTTTGCCTTCTTCAACGCCGAGATGCTCGACAACAATTTTTTTCACGCGCTCAGCGATATCGCTCATGTTTTTAGTTCCTGTAGTTCGTTTGGTTAATTTCTATAAGCGTTTGGACCATAACCATCCGCGAAAACATTGGCAAGAGGATTATTATATCTACCAACAGGCTTATGGAATTGGTCAATCGAAGATCAGTTGCGGGGAATAATCTTAATATCGCTGTCTAATGGCTTATCGCCGAACTGGGCATCAAGACGGCCATTTTTAATATTAACTTTTTTGCCGCTCGGCAGCGTATATTCGCCATCGCTCAAACGTTCCAGCCTGCCGTTTTTCATGACAAAAGCCTGACCTGGTGAATCGTTACCGGTATAAATCTGCACGTTGCGGTCATTGGAAATGACGCTTCTGTTATCGCTATCAGAATTGCGGTTACTTTTAACCACAACGGCATCGTCGGAAACAATCACATCCGCCTGCGCAATATTTGCGGCAATGCAGGATAAAAGGATAGTGATTAAATATCTCATATCGACCTCAAAAGTGATTTGATATGATTTAAGATATCTTTCCAATCGGAGAAAACAATATCCGCGCCCGCGTCTTTAAGCTTTTCATCGCTTTGCAAACCATGGAAATCAACCCCGTTAAAGCCGATTGTATAAGCGCCCGCCGCCCTTGCCGCCGTCACACCGCTGACGCTATCTTCGATAATGATGCTTCGTTCGGGTGCGACATTCATTTCCTTGCATGCATGCAGAAATAAATCCGGGAAAGGCTTGGCTCTTGCTACATCATCTTTGGTAAAAATATGCCGATCATCAAAAAAATCTGCAAATTTCAACAGCTTTAAAGAAGCGATAACATTTGGCCTCTCACCATTCGAGGCCACGCAGCATTTGAAATTCTTATGTGTCTCGCGCACGGCATCCAAAGCGCCGGGAACAGGCTTTAAATATTTTTCGAGATAGGCAGGCGTATTAATCAAGAATTGCTTCGTTAATTTATTAACAGAAAGCTCTATGCCATTTTTTTCAGCTTCCATCCGTATGATATTATCAAAAGATTTCCCCATCCAGTCCCTGATGGCTTCTTCCACCTGATAATCAACCCCATATTCTTTTAATAATTCGACACAACAGGCATTATACGCATACTCGCTATCGGTCAGCGTTCCATCGCAATCGAAGATAATCAGATCGTACATTTCATGCCTTTTAACTACTCTTTATCGTCATAGCTGCGCCGGCCGAAATGACAAAAACCATTCAAAGGATTTTGAGTCGAAAACTTTGACTTTCGCGAACCGGACCGGAGTTTACTTTAACGTACACGAGGACCGGAAGCGCAGAAAGGCAGACTTTGCAGACCAAAATACAAAGAATGAATCAAATCATCACCATACCGCCATTGACGTGGATCGTCGTGCCCGTGACATAGCCTGCTTCATCGGAAGCTAAAAACGCGACTGCCGAGGCGATATCATCTGCGCTGCCCATTTTACCCATCGGGATTTTGGACGAGATCGTCGCTTTTTGATCGTCGGTTAAAACTTCCGTCATCGCGGTGGCGATAAAGCCCGGTGCAACGCAGTTCACGGTGATGCCACGGCTGGCGATTTCCTGTGCCATGGCTTTAGACCATCCGATCATTCCCGCTTTGGAGGCAACATAATTCGCCTGTCCCGGGTTACCCATGACGCCGACAACTGAGGCGATATTGATGATGCGGCCATTGCGGCGTTTCATCATGCCGCGCTGAACGGCTTTGGCGAGCTTGAACGTCGCCGTCATATTGACCGCGATCACTTCATTCCATTCGTCGTCCTTCATACGCATGGAAAGATTGTCGCGGGTAAGACCTGCATTGTTGACCAGAATATCGACCTGCCCCATCGCAGCTTCCGCATCGGCCAGCAATTTATCCGTACCGCCTTCAGCCGCCAGATCCGCAGGCAAAACAAACACGCGTTCTTTCAATTCCGCTTCAAGCTCTTTCAGCTTACCTTCGTTACGGCCTGAAATTCCAACCGTCGCGCCTTGCGCATGCAAAGCCTTTGCAATCGAAGCGCCAATGCCGCCCGTTGCGCCCGTGACCAATGCACATTTACCTGTTAAATCGAACATGTGATTTCCTTTTTATACGTCTAATCTAAATAACATTCTGGGCCGTTTATCTACATAATGAGATCTTTCCCCTTCCGAAAGCTCCCTGATAAAATCAAAGCCTAGATGCTTTTGTATCTTTATGGAGACTTCGTTGTCAGTATCAGCAGTTCCATAAAATCTTTTTATACCGATTGATTGAGCATATTCCAGTAATAACTTCGATGCCCTCACTCCAAATCCTTTTCCGTCATATTTACGAGACACAAAAGCTCCCAGTTCATACCCATCCGCCATAAAATCCGGCGCATTTATATTCCCCAAACCGCAATATCCGATAAGACCAAAAGAATTATGAAGAACCGCCATGCGAAAACTTTTGCGCAAACCTTTCTTATCAAGAATTTTGGCTCTATTGATTGCCTTTTCAACAAAAACAACCGCCGCTTCATGACTAGGTTGAATATCAGAAAAATAGAAATTCGGTTCAGAAAAAATCGAATAAACCGCATCAATATCTTCACGAACAAAATCTCTTAAAACCAAATTCCCTTTTTGATAAATGCATATTTTTTCTTTTTTACCACGAAGTGCGCGAAGTTTAGATAGAAGAAACGCGAAGTTTTTTATTTCTGCTTCGCGTCTCTTCGTGAGCTTCGTGTACTTCGCGGTAAAATTCTTTCTATTGTAATTTCTTAATCAAAGCCTCGACCTGCTCCGGCGTACCGACACTTTCGCAAGCCACGTCTTTTTCGATGCGCTTGATCAATCCAGCCAGTACTTTACCAGCGCCGATTTCGACCATCTCTTCAACCCCCTGTTCCTTCATATAGGAAACGGATTCTCTCCAGCGCACCATGCCGGTGATCTGGTCGACAAGAAGCCTACGAATTTCATGTGGCTCGGACACAGCCTTTGCCGTGACATTAGAAATAACCGGCACGATCGGCGGGCGGATATTTGTATCGGCCAAAGCCTGTGACATCGTCTGCGCGGCGGGCGCCATCAATGTCGAGTGGAAAGGTGCAGAGACCGGAAGTGCAATCGCTTTCTTCGCGCCGCGCTCGGGTGCCATTTCAATCGCAATCGCCACCGCGCCTTTATGACCGGAAATAACGATCTGGCCGGACGAATTATCATTGGCGGATTCGACGACTTCCTTGTTCAGGGCTTTTGCCGTTGCGTCTTTGACCAGCAACTGAACATCCGGCAAATCAAGACCGAGGATCGCCGCCATCGCGCCGATACCGACCGGAACGGCTTTTTGCATCGCCTGTCCGCGCAGTTTCAAAAGCTTCGCGGTCTTTGGCAGATCGAGCGCGCCAACGGCTGTCAGTGCGGAATATTCACCCAAGGAATGTCCGGCGACGAAATTGATTTTTTGCCCGAGCTGTATTTTGCCTTCGCGGGTCAGGACGTTGATGATCGCCATCGAAACAGCCATAAGCGCTGGCTGCGTATTCTCGGTGAGATTGAGGTCTGCTTCATCGCCTTCGGTCATAAGCTTATACAGCTTTTGCCCCAGCGCATCGTCGACTTCCTCGAAAGTCTCTCTGGCGGCTGGAAAAGCTTCGGCAAGGTCCCGCCCCATTCCGATAAACTGTGATCCCTGGCCCGGAAATACGAATGCGCGCATGTGATTCTCTCCATGATTCTGTATGCACGGGTATTCAAAGCATTTAAGCGGATGAGTCAAGCAACCAAAACTTTGACCTCAATTCCTATAGATTTCAGTAACTTGCAATTTTGCTGATTAATTTAAGCTGTTGCTAATTTGCAACAGGCCGTTTCGTATGGTAAGATTTTCTTAACTTCGATGAAAAAAGAATAAATATCGCGCCACCCCCATTTTACGGAATGGAGCAATAAAAAATTGTGGCATCAAGATTAAAAAAGCGAAGTTCAGGGCCTCTTAAAGGCGTCACGTTGAGTAACAATTAGTAGGAAGCGTAAAGGAGCAAGTGTGAATTATTCAACACTCAACAACCCGGAGGTACAAATGACCTGTTCAGTCATCCACAGCAGTATTCGTTCTGAGTTAGAAGATACCAGCACCGTTTACTCGATGGTCATGGACCAGGGGGGATCTCCCAATATGGATTGGGCGGGCTATGCCTGCCATGTGTCGTTAAACCGTTTTCAACAGGTTCTCGAAAATCCGGGCCTTAGCTCCGAACGCTTAGAGAGCCTGATGCGCAAAGTCGCCCGTAAATATTCCGTCGATGACACGGAAAGCAAATGGAGCCATGTCATGGCTCGTTATATCTCCCGTCACGCCAACAACGATTAATCCTTTTCAGTAGAGTTCTCCACCCTCTGATCTAAAACTTGACCCGTATTTCCTGAATGCGGGTCATTTTTTGCCAATTGCTATCCTTGGCTTTTAATCTACCTTGCCCCCTATGCGCTTTTTTATATTTTTCTCGATTATCGCTCTTGCCAATTATTTTGTTGTCGCGGGCCTGTTTGACTTTGCCACTGCCGAGGCACAGCCTGTCTGGAAAATCCTGCTGGTCGCGGCTCCGCTCTTCATTATCGAGATGCTCGATCTACGGACGACATTTTTTCAAACGCGACCTAATATCAAATTATTTATCTCTGCCATCACCGGCGCTTTCCTTTCCCTTTTCTTCTTTGTCTTTATCGCGGATATCGTTTTACTGATTTGCATTTATCTCTTTCCCGACATCGTCACGCCGCAATTCTATCGCTCTATCTTTTGGGTGATTATGATCGTCACCAGCGCATCTGTCATACTGGGCATTATTCAGGCAAAACTTGGACCTATTGTAAAACAGGTTACGATTGCAATTAAAAACCTGCCCGCCGCTTTCGAGAATTATAAAATCGTCCAGATCAGCGACCTTCATGTTGGCGGCACGATCCGCAGAAATTATGTTCAAAATGTCGTCAATTTAGCCAATGCGCAAAATGCCGATTTGATCGCCCTGACAGGCGATTTCGCCGATGGCAGTGTCGCGGAATTACAGCATGACAGCGCATTGCTGAAAGATTTAAAATCAAAAGACGGGCTTTATTTCGTTACCGGCAATCATGAATATTATCACGATATCCAGAACTGGCTGCCGTTTTACAAATCACTCGGCTTCAATATTCTTTCCAACCGTCATGAAATCATTACGCGCGGGGATGATAAACTTATCATCGCGGGCGTTACCGATTATTCGACGCGTAACTGGAACTCGGAGGAGCGAAGCGATATTGCAAAAGCCGCCTCTGGCATGCCGCAGGACGCCGTTAAAATTTTGCTGATGCACCAGCCGACCCAGTATAAACAAGCCGCCGACGCTGGCTTCGACCTTCAATTGTCAGGCCATACCCATGGCGGGCAGTTCTTCCCGTGGACGCTGATCATTCCCCTCTTCCATAAATTCTATAAGGGACTTGGCCGCTATAACGATCTTCAGGTTTACGTAAATGTCGGAACCGGCTATTGGGGACCGGCCCTGCGGACCTTCGACCGCTCGGAAATAACGGTTTTGACGCTGAGAACGGCTTAACCACCGATAATACTTGCTTTCCTTTATATGTTTCCCCTATAACCCCCCTACCTTGCTGGCTTTTTGGCGAAAGTCAGCTTCGTCCTCCGGATGGTCCGGAAAGACAGAACCCGTAAGGAGATTACATGCCAATATACGAAACCGTGCTGATCGCGCGGCAGGATCTCAATCCGCAACAGGTAGAGAAACTGACCACCGATTTCACCGACATCCTGAAAAAAGAAGGCGGAAAAGTCATCAAGACCGAACAATGGGGTCTGAGAACTTTTGCCTATAAAATCAACAAAGCGAAAAAAGGTCACTACACCTTGATCGAGTCCGACGCCCTTCCGGCTGCGGTTCACGAGATGGAGCGTAACATTCGTCTGAATGAAGACGTTGTGCGTCACCTGACCACTCGCCTGGACGCGCCTTCCAAAGGTCCTTCCGTCATCATCGACAAGAACAACGATAACGCCGAACGTATTGCCGGCGCAGCAGAAGAGGAAGCAGCATAATGGCCGATTTTTCATCATCCAGAGGATCTTCGGATTCTTCATCTTCCGGCTCTTCAGCTGGTGGACCTGCGAGAAAGCCGTTCTTCAAACGTCGCAAATCCTGCCCGTTCACAGGCTCTAACGCTCCTGCGATCGACTGGAAAGACGTCCGCATGCTTGGCAAATTCATTTCCGAGCGCGGCAAAATCGTTCCGTCCCGCATCACTGCCGTTTCCCAAAAGAAACAGCGCGAGCTGGCGAAAGCGATCAAGAACGCCCGTTTCATGGCGCTTCTTCCATATGTCCGTACCGAAACCGAGTTCAAACCACGCGCGCCCAGAGATTCTAGGGGCGAAGGTGGTTATAACCGTGACGGCGGTGGACGCGATGGCGGCTCCAGCTACACACCTCGCGAACCACGCGAAGAAAGGTCATAAACCATGCCTACAGAAATCATCCTACTAGAGCGCATTGAATCTCTGGGCCAGATGGGCGACGTCGTCAAAGTGAAATCGGGTTATGCCCGTAACTTCCTTTTGCCGAAGAAAAAAGCTCTTCGCGCCACGAAAGAAAATGTAGCTTTCTTTGAAACACAGAAGAAAGCCCTCGAAGCGACAAACGTGAAAAAACGCGACGAAGCGGAAAAACTGGCGAAGAAAGTCGACGGCCTTAAAGTCGTTATCATTCGTCAGGCCGCTGAAGCCGGTCAGTTATTCGGTTCCGTTTCTTCCCGCGATATCGCTGAAGCCATCACGGCTGCAGGCGTCAAGGTCGAGCGTAACCAGGTTCAGGTCAATCAGGCATTCAAACTGATCGGTCTTTTCCCTGTTTCCGTTGCTCTTCACCCGGAAGTAAAATCCACGGTCACGCTGAACATCGCGCGTTCCGAAGAAGAAGCAGCTACTCAGGAAAAAACCGGTAAAGCGTTGATCGCGACATCGGGCCGTGAAGAAGCCGCTGCTGAAGCACAAGCCAAAGCCGAAGCTGCAAAAGCGAAAGCCGCTGCAAAAGCTGCGGAAGAAGCACCAGCCGAAGAAGCCGCCCCTGCTTCAGAAGACGAAGCTGCCGCTTAAAACTAATTGTCATCCCTGCGAAAGCAGGGATCTTGAAAGCCGCCCCTCACCCGGGCGGTTTTTTATTGCTCTGGTCATTTTAACATATTTTCATCCGAAGTTATTAAGCGCAGCTTTTATTAACGCGAAGCTCCGAAGACCCGAAGAAGGATTAATAAAAACTTCGAACCTTCGGGTCTTCGCGTTTAAATTCTTTCTATTGTTCAAAAAACTAAGACGAAGTAGAGGATAAATTCATAATATATAAAAACCCTCCCCGCTATTCACAGCCTAGGAATATAGTTTCCTTGTATGCGACTCGGCGGATTTGTTAGGGTCTTTTCATGAGCACAGTTACAGAATTCAAACCTGCCGCCACCGATATCAATCCTGACGGCGGTCTCTACAGAATGGCCCCGCAAAATCTCGAAGCCGAGCAAGGATTGCTGGGCGCGATTTTGGTCGATAACCGTGCGCTCGAGCGCGTCGATTTTCTAAAGCCCGAGCATTTTTATGCGCCGGCGCACCAGCGTATTTTCAAAGCCATCCAGACACTGACCAATCGCGGCCAGACCGCCTCGCCTGTCACGCTCAAAGCGTATTTCGAAAAGGATCAGGATTTGGAATCCGTCGGCGGCGCTGTTTATCTCGCCGATCTCGCCGGCAGTGTGATCACCGTCATCAATGTTTTGGATTATGCGACGGCGATTTACGATCTGCATTTGCGCCGCGAGCTGATTACCTTCGGCAACGAAGTCGTCAACGAAGCCTTCAGCCACGACATCGACCGCAACGCCAATGACTGTATCACCGATGCGGAGAGCAAGCTCTACAGCCTTGCCGAAAGCGGCGAAGTCAAACAAGGCTTTGTGACGCTTCGCGATTCCATTCTCGCTTCTATCGAAAATGCCGAGAAAGCTTTCAATACAAAAGGGCAAGTCACAGGCTGCACGACAGGCCTTAAAGACCTCAACGATAAACTCGGCGGATTGCACCCTTCGGATTTACTCATTCTCGCCGGTCGTCCGTCGATGGGAAAGACGGCACTGGCGACGAACATCGCCTTTAACGCGGCCAAGGCCTATGCGACGTCCGGCGGACAGGAAGGCGCAATTACAGCCTTCTTCTCGCTCGAGATGAGCCACGACCAGCTCACAACGCGTATCCTGGCCGATCAGGCCAGCATTTCATCGGATGCTTTGCGTAAAGGTAATATCTCAGAAGTGCAGTTCCGTGACTTCGCGCAGGCTGCCCATGCGCTCTCATCTATTCCATTGTATATCGATGACACGCCGTCACTCTCGATCGGTGCGGTCAGATCACGCGCGCGCCGCCTGCAACGCCAGCACGGTCTCGGCCTGATCGTGATCGACTATTTGCAGCTCCTGCGCGGCTCCGGCTCCCGCCAATCTGAATCGAACCGCGTTCTGGAAGTCTCTGAAATTACGCGCGGCCTCAAAGCCCTCGCCAAGGAGCTTAGCGTTCCGGTGCTGGCCTTGTCCCAGCTCTCGCGGGGCGTCGAACAGCGTGAAGATAAACGCCCGATGCTCTCTGACCTTCGGGAATCAGGATCTATCGAACAGGATTCGGACGTCGTTATGTTCGTCTATCGCGAAGAATATTATCTCTCCCGTGAAGAACCCGCCCAGCGCCCGTCGGAGACAACAGAAAAATTCAACGAGCGTTACGCCAACTGGTCGCAGCGCCTACAGGAAACCGCCAATATCGCCGAAGCCATCGTCGCCAAACAGCGTCACGGCCCGATCGGGATCGTCAAGATGATGTTCGATCCGAATTTCACGCGGTTCTCGGATCTGGAAACGCGGTATAATTAAATTAATTGTCATACCTGCGAAAGCAGGGATCACTGAATAGTCATTCTTGACAATACAGGAATATTATCCTATACTGAAAAGTAAAAAGGATAAAAATGCCGTATCAGAATTCTTCCTATTTTATCTTTTCCGTCATTCCGACGAAAGTCGGAATCCAGATCTATCCGCACCATTTGGATTTCGGCTTGCGCCGGAATGACGCTGTGGCTGATGGAGTTAAAAATCAAAAACCCGCAAAAAACAGAGAACAAAGTAGGAGCCTAGGCTAACATGTTGAAAGTAAAACTAAATCCGCCTGCTACTTTGGGACGACGGGCATGGAATGACAACCAGAGGCGCGCGCAAGGCATAATCGCCCGTACCCGTAAACCATGGCTCGCCTCGACAGGTCCCAAAACGATGGAAGGCAAGAAAGCCGTTAGCCGCAATGCCGTCAAATACGGTATGCATTCCGCCGAAACGAAGCATTTTAAAAAACTCCTGCGCCTGCAAAGCCAGATGCTCAAAAGATACAAAGCATGGGCGCGCATCGAACTCATGAAACGCCGCGCGGTTCTTGCCATGCTCAAACAGGGCATCACGCTGGAGGAATACAAAGAGATGTGTGAAGCTAAAAAGAGAATAAACCCTCTCCCGAGAGGAGAGAGTCAAAAAACTTCGCGTTTCTTTTCTTTAACTTCGTGCTCTTCGTGGTAAAACCCTTCCCATGACAACAGCCTCTTCCCTTCTTACCGTCGATCTCGACGCGCTCGCGCAAAATTATGCGACGATGCGCTCGCTTGTATTGCCGCCTTGCAAAGTTACCGCCGTCGTCAAGGCCAACGCCTACGGGCTTGGCATCGAGGGCGTCGCGAAAGCTTTGAACGCCGCCAATGTCCGCACCTATTTCGTCGCAACCATCGACGAAGCTATCGAGCTGCGCAAACATACCGACCGCAAGATCGCAACGCTCAACGGTTTTTTCAGGGGCGCTTCGAGCGAATATCTCGAGCATAATATCATTCCCGTTCTTTGCTCGCTCGATGAGATCGATCGCTGGACGTATAGCAAGAGATGTTTCTGGCAGATCGACACTGGCATGAATCGCCTCGGCCTTCGTCCTCATGAATTCGACAAGGCTTTCGAGCGCGCCCATTACCAGCCTGCCTTTATCCTCAGTCATCTCGCCTGCGCAGATGAACCGGCCCATCCGAAGAACGACGCGCAGCGAAGAGAGCTAAAAACCATCGCGGAAAAATATCCACTGATGCGCTATAGCCTTGCCAATTCATCCGGCATTTATTTGGGCGCAGAATATCATTTCGACATGGTCCGCCCGGGCATGGCGCTCTACGGATTGAACCCGACACCTGAACTCGCCAACCCGATGCAAAATGTCGTGACCCTTGAAACCCGCGTTTTGCAAATTCACGAAGCCCAAGGTGGCGAGAGCGCCGGATATGGCGCGACCTATAAATTTTCGAGCTCCACCAAGCTGGCCACAGTCAGTCTCGGCTATGCCGACGGTTTCCTGCGTGCGGGCAGCAATCAGGCAAAGCTCTATTGGGAAGGCCATCCCTGCCCGATTGTGGGCCGCGTTTCGATGGATTTGATTATCGTCGATATTTCGAACCTGCCGGTCAATATCATCCCGCCTTATGAAGGTGATTTCCTCGAAGTTATTGGCCCCTCCCAGAGCGCAGACGCCCTCGCCCTTGATCTAAATACAATCGGTTACGAGGTGTTGACGTCTTTAAGTAACAGGGCACAACGCATTTACAAAAGCTCTTCAGGCAGTTAAAACCATAAATATGAACGAAAAGACCCAATCCCCGTTAAATCCGGTTTTCAATATGTTCAACGCCGTCGGCGCGAGCATCTTGGCTTTATTCCAGTCCATCGGGGCGATTGCCTTCTTCGCCGGACAGGCCCTGTCCCATCTCTTTATTCCGCCTTATTTCGGTCGCAACATTCTGCGCCAGTTTCTCGATATCGGTTATTATTCCCTTCCCGTCGTCGGTATGACCGCGCTTTTCACCGGTATGGTGCTGGCGCTTCAATCCTATACAGGCTTTGCCCGTTTCAATGCCGAAAGCGCGATTGCTTCCGTCGTCGTTTTGTCGATCACCCGTGAACTTGCGCCTGTTCTGGCAGGGTTGATGGTCGCTGGCCGCGTCGGTGCGTCGATTGCCGCCGAGATCGGCACGATGCGCGTTACCGAGCAAGTCGATGCGCTCTCCACTCTCTCCGTCAACCCGATGAAATATCTTGTCGTGCCGCGTATCATCGCGGGTACGCTCATGTTGCCGCTTCTGGTTCTGATCGGCGATATTATCGGCGTCTATGGCGGATATCTCGTTTCCATTCATGTGCTCGGCTTCTCATCCGGCGGTTACCTGACCCAGACATGGGACGTCCTCGAAACCATCGATGTCGTTTCCGGCCTTACCAAGGCCGCTGTCTTCGGCTTCCTCGTTACTTTGATGGGCTGCTATCATGGGTATAATTCAGGCCGCGGCGCGCAAGGCGTCGGTACAGCCACGACAAACGCGGTTGTCTCCGCCTCCATGCTGATCCTGATTTTCAATTACATACTGACGCAGGTATTTTTCTCATGAGCGGCGAAAAAATTAAGATCAAACTATCCGGCGTCACGAAAGCTTTCGGCAGCAAAAAAGTTTTGAACGGCGTCGATCTCGAAGTGCCGGAAGGTAAATCCGTCGTTATCATTGGCGGGTCGGGTACGGGTAAATCAGTCACGCTGAAATCCATCCTCGGACTTATCGAGCCCGATAGCGGTTCGATCCTTGTCGACGGACAAGAGACGGTCGGCCTGCGCCAGAAAGACCGCGATATAGTCATGAATAAATTCGGCATGCTGTTTCAGGGCGGAGCACTCTTCGACTCTATTCCTGTCTGGCAGAATGTCGCTTTTGGTCTTATCCAGGGCAAGAAAATGGACAAGGGCGAAGCGCGCAAAATCGCCATTGAAAAATTACAGGCCGTCGGCCTTGGCGCGGCGGTCGCCGATCTTTATCCGGCGGAATTATCCGGCGGCATGCAAAAACGTGTGTCCCTCGCCCGCGCCATCGCCACTTCACCGGAGATTATTTTCTTCGATGAACCGACGACCGGTCTCGATCCGATCATGGCCGATGTCATCAACGATCTGATCGTCAAATGCGTGAAAGACCTCGGCGCGACCGCGCTCTCGATCACGCATGATATGGCGTCTGCCCGCAAGATCGCCGATTATATCGCGATGATCTATGAAGGCCGCATCATCTGGTACGGCCCTGTCTCCGAGCTTGACCGCACCGGCAATCCTTATGTCGAGCAATTCATCCATGGCCGCGCGACAGGCCCCATCACCGAACGCGCTGAGTTTCTAAACCCCAAAGCGGCTTAGCTCTTCAAGCACTCTGTCATCGGGCTTTAGATCGATCCGCCGCGCCTCGCTCACCACCTTCTGATGCGCCAGCAAATCATCATCACTTAGAGCTGCGTAGTCATTGGTATAGCTCGCCGGAAAGCGGAAATCCCACCATTCCTGCGGTAGTGGCAGCATCGGCAAGCTGAAATCATTCGCGGCCCTGACCATCGCGTCTTCAAGGATCTGGCGGTTCTGCCGAACCTCCTGCGACAGCTCATATTGCCTGTGCGATTCAGGCCCAAAATGATCGAAAGCGGTTCCGAAATTGATGCCCTCTACATCCAGATCGATTGCCATGCCCCGCGGATGTCCGCCTTGTCCGGGCCCTGACAGGAACCTTGGCTCCTCTATCCAGTGCGGGTTGGCTTTGACGATCGGCGTGTCGATCATTCTCGCTTGCGCCTCGACAGGACGGAGACAATCCTTGATCACAAGCGTCCAGCCATATGCTTGGTGTAACCGCTTCGTCGCCAATAGCACGATCTTGACCAGATCACGATGACCCCATATTCGGGCCTGCTTATGATATATCTGCCCGAAGTGATTCTCAGGATGATCTGAATTAGCATAAACGGGATCGACATCTATCGGAAAAGTTCCGCAAAACGGCGCGAAAGCGACAATATCTTCAACAGGTATTTTCTTCATCTTTTCCCTCATATCACTTTATAAGCGGCCTGTCTTATGCCATATAACTATGCATGAAATTCATTGGTCGCTTTCTGGTTTTCCTTATGTCTCTGGGCTTTCTCGGAGCCATCGCCGGAGTCCTCGTCATGATGGCTGTCTTCTACAAATACGGCCAGTCGCTTCCCGATTTCTCACAGCTCAAAGATTACAAACCGCCGGTCGTATCCCGCGTCCACGCCGGTGACGGTCGCTTCCTCGCCGAATTCGCCGAGGAGAAGCGGATCTTCCTGCCGATCGAGGAAATCCCGCCATTGGTGAAGAACGCTTTCATCTCCGCCGAAGACCAGAACTTCTACAAGCATAAAGGCGTCGATCTCGTCGCCGTTGCGCGGGCGGTTGTCACCAATTTCAAGAACCGCTCCGGCGGCGGACGTCAGGTCGGCGCATCCACAATTACCCAACAGGTCGTGAAGAACTTCCTGCTGACCAATGAGCGCAGCTACGAGCGTAAAATCCGCGAAGCAATTCTGGCTTACCGCATCGAGAATGCCATTTCCAAAGACCGCATTCTTGAACTGTATCTCAACCAGATCTTCCTCGGCTATCGCTCTTATGGCGTGGCTGCGGCTGGCATCCAGTATTTCAACAAGTCGCTCGATGAATTGACGATTGCCGAAGCGGCATTCCTTGCAGGTCTTCCTAAAGCGCCGAGCGATTACCATCCGGTGCGTAATTACGAAGCGGCCCTTGCCCGCCGTAACTGGGTGATCGAGCGCATGCGTATTGAAGGCTTTATCACAGCCGAAGAAGCCAAGACGGCAACAAATTCTCCGCTCGTCACGATCCCACGTAATGAGAGCGACGTCGTCAGCGCACCCTACTACGCCGAAGAAGTGCGCCGCGAATTGGTTGCCAAATTCGGCCTCGAGGGCGTCAAGCAAGGCGGCTTGTCCGTCCGCACCAGCGTCGATCCGTCTTTGCAGGCGGCGGCTGAGAAATCCTTGCGCGACGGCTTGATGCTCTACGACCGCCGCCATGGCTGGCGCGGACCGTTGCAACGCGACCAGTTAACCAATACATGGACGACGACACTAACGAATACGCAGCGTCCGGCTGGTATGCTGGAAAATTGGCGTCTGGCGATGGTTCTCTCATCCAAAGGCGGACGCGTCGATATCGGCATGAGCGATGATACGCGCGGCCAGCTCACCACTAAAGATGTCGAATGGGTTGCGAGCAAACCGCTTCGCGCCGGTGATATCATCATGGTCGAGCCGCCGGTTGAAAACCGCGATGAAGTGAATGTCGATTCTGGCAAATACGGCCTTCGCCAAATTCCTGCGGTCGAAGGCGCACTGGTTGCCATCGAACCTGCCTCGGGCCGCGTTTTGGCTATGCAAGGCGGGTGGAAATTCGCCGAGAGCTCTTTCAATCGCGCAACGCAAGCGCAGCGCCAGCCGGGCTCCGCTTTCAAACCGTTCATTTACCTCGCCGCGCTTGATAAAGGCTTTACACCATCTTCGTTGATCATCGATGCGCCGATCTCTTTTACCGACTCTGCTGGCAATGTCTGGAACCCGGAAAACTACACAGGCAAAACCTATGGCCCGACCCCCCTTCGCGTCGGCGTCGAGAAATCGCGTAACCTGATGACGATCCGCCTCGCGCAGGATATCGGTATCAAAACCGTCGTCGACTATGCGAAGAATTTCGGCGTCAACGACAATATGAAACCTCATCTGGCCAATGCGCTTGGCTCGACCGAAACTACATTGCTCAAGCTCACAGCGGGTTATGCCATGATCGTGAACGGCGGCAAGAAAATATCGCCAGTCTTTATCGACCGTGTACAGGATCGTTATGGCGAGACGGTCGAGAATGCCGATAAGCGTCCTTGCGCTGGATGCGGCCCGCTCGTTCGCTGGGAAGAACAGACAACGCCGGATATTCCCGATACGCGCGAACAAATTGGTGATCCGCGCACGACATATCAAATGGTGTCTATTTTGGAAGGCGTCGTCCAGCGCGGCACAGGTAAAGCTTTGGCCTCGCTTGAAATTCCGCTCGCCGGAAAAACAGGCACGACGAATGATTCCAAAGATGCGTGGTTTATCGGCTTCACGCCCGATCTTGCCATCGGCGTTTTCGTCGGCTTCGACGAGCCGAAATCTTTGGGCGAGAAAGAAACCGGCGGCAGCGTCGCCGTCCCGATCTTCAAGGATTTCGTTCAAACCGCCTTGAAAGACGTACCGCCGACACCGTTTCGGATTCCACCCGGCGTGCGCATGGTGCAGGTCAATGCAACGACTGGTCGCCCGACAAGCCCTGCCGATCCGAATGCGATCTGGGAAGCCTATATTGCAGGAACCGAGCCGAATAACGATCTCGATTACGGCCCGATTAAATCGTCAACCGCGTCGGAAAATCTTCAGGTCAACGAACCTTTGCCGGCTTCTGAGATGCTGGAGCCGAATCCGGATGCCAATCCCAACGCGCCAACTTCTATCGCGCCGACAGGAACCGGAATGGGCGGGATCTACTAATTCGCCAGTTTTAGCGCGCAAGATTCGGCGCTGGAAACAAGAACATCGCCGCCTTTTTCTTCGACCTGAAGGTCGCGCACCACACCGTTATCGACGATCATCATAAAACGCTGCGAGCGTTTACCGAGACCGGCACCTGACGCATCCATCGTCAGGCCCAAAGCCTCGACGAATTTCGCATCCCAATCCGGCATCATGGTTACTTTACCGGTCGCATTGGCAACCTCGCCCCAATGTTTCATCACGAAGGGATCATTGACGGAGACACAAACAATCTCATCGATCCCCTCTTCGCGAATCTGGTCGGCTTTCATTACATAGCCGGGCAGATGTTTTTGCGCGCAGGCCGGTGTAAATGCGCCGGGTGTGCCGAAAATCACGACCTTTTTATCGGCGATATATTCCGCAATGTTAATCTCTTCTACGCCCGCGTCTCCAAGGCGTTTCATCATCGTTTCGGGTATCGTATCTCCGACCTTTACAGGCATGTAAAAAGCTCCTTGCTTTGTGTGTTAAGTAAACATAGTTAAAAGGGAAAGAAGGTCAATCGAAATGGATGAACAAGCTACCTCGCTCAAAGGAAAGTTACTGCTCGCTATGCCGGGTATGGGCGATCCGCGCTTCCATAAAGCCGTGATTTTCATGTGCTCCGATAACGCGGAAGGTTCTATGGGAATTATCCTGAACCAGCAACTTCCAGGCATGGTCCTCGGCGATCTTTTTAACGAAATCGGAATCGATGTTCCGGCGGATGCAGATTCAAAGCAACCCGTTATGATGGGTGGGCCGGTTGAAACATCACGCGGCTTTTTGCTTCATACAATGGATTACGATTCCGCAGAAACCATTCGCGTGAACGAGAAGTTCGGCGTCAGCGGTACAATCGAGGCGCTTAAGTCCTATGCCACCGGCCAATCGCCACGAAGCGTTCTTTTCGCTCTGGGTTATGCCGGATGGGGCCCAGGACAACTGTCTCAGGAAATTCTCGATAACGCATGGCTGGTGGTTGATGCCGATTACGAATTGATATTCAATACGAATATCACGGATCGCTGGGATCGCGCCATGACACGCCATGGTATCGATCCGGCCAGATTATCGGGGAGCGCCGGACATGCCTAGACCTGCCAGCAATAAGGGCTTCAAAAGGCTTTATAAGGCATTCTTCTTTTCGATAGACGGCGTGAAGGCAGCCATACGAAGCGAAGAAGCTTTTCGCACCGAGATTTATCTCTCGCTCATTTTTATCCCGCTCGGTTTCTGGCTTGGCGATACGGCGGTTGAGAAAATCCTGCTCGTCGGATCGATTCTGTTTGTTTTTGTCGTCGAGCTTTTAAACACCGCCATCGAACGCGCGATCGACAGGATATCTTTCGACCATCATGAATTGTCCAAGGAAGCCAAAGATATGGGCAGCGCAGCCGTATTGTTCAGCCTGATACTAATGTTTGTCACTTGGGGATTGATAATTTTTAATTAAGCCGCGATCTTTTGCTTAATGCTTTCATAGGTCATCATATTACCAAGCGGGCCAATCGCCGCCAAAGTCGGTTGGCTGGCAAAAATTTCGCCGGCAAGATTGATAATATCTTTCGCCTGAACCGCATCGATACGCTGAACCAGTGTCGAGGCATCGAATGGCTTGTTGAAATAAATCATATGCCGCGCCTGCTGGTCGCATCTGGTCATGATGCTTTCGCGGGCCATAAGCATACCGGCCTTGATCTGGGCCTTGGCGCGTGCAAGTTCTGCATCCGTTATTCGATCGGTCATTGATTTGATCTCGCCGAGCACAACCGGCATCATTTCTTCCAGATGCTCAGGGCCGGTTCCGGCATAAATACCAAAAAGGCCGTCATCCAAAAACGCGTCATGGAAACTATAGATCGAATAGACGAGGCCGCGCTTTTCGCGCACCTCCTGGAACAGGCGGGACGACATGCCGCCGCCGAGAATGGCCGATAACAGACGCACCGCCGAATAGCGCTCGTCAAGACGCTTGATCCCTTTAAAGCCGAGGACGATATGCGATTGCTCGGTCGATTTTTCGTTCAAGGATAAAGCCGGATTATAATGAGCGGATTTAAAATCGTCTTTGGTCCCGTTCGGCAGTTTCGAGAAAAGCCTTTCGACCTTGGCGACGAATTCATCGTGATCGATAGGACCGGCGGCGGAAATAATGAGCTTGGACGGCGCGTAATGCGCTTTCACATAGTCGAATAACGTGTCGCGCTGCATGGCAGCAATAATATCGGATTTGCCGAGGCCCGGCGCGCCGAGCGCCTGATTTGGATAGGCCGCCTCCTGGAAATTGTCGAAGACCTGCCGGTCGGGGCTGTCCGCATACATTTTAATTTCTTGAAGAATGACGCCGCGCTCGCGCTCCACCTCATCTTCCGGCATCGTTGAGTTTTGCAGTATATCGGCCAGAACTTCGAGCGCCAGATCCAGATGTTCGCGCAAGAGATGGACGTAATAGGCTGTCATCTCGCGGTCCGTATAGGCATTCATGTTACCGCCGACATCTTCGATCACTTCGGCGATTTTTTGCGCGTTCATCGACGGCGTGCCCTTAAACAGCATATGTTCGACCATATGGGCGACGCCGTTCTGGGACATTTGCTCATGCCGCGTTCCCACGGATGCCCATACACCCAGCGCCACCGTTTCCACGGCCCCTACAGTATCGGTTACAATGCGCAGGCCGTTGGCCAAGGTGGTTGTTCTTGTCGTCATACCGCCAAGATAGTGATTTTCAGAATCTATTCAAGGACTACTGCTTCGAGAAAACAAAAGCCTTAATGTCCTCAAAAGAATTGGCGAGAATTTCCATTCGTTCTTCCCGTTCCTTCAAGTCGGCCAACCTCTCCGGCAGATGCGGATACTGACCCGTGGCTTTTTCAACCGCGTCGGGAAATTTGGCAGCATGGGCGCAGGCCAGCGCGACCATCGGCCTGACTTTTGATTTAAGCGCGGCATTGACCCCGACCGCCGTATGCGGGTCGATAATCTCGCCATAAGTCTTGTAAATCTCCGCAATCGTTTCGATGGTTTCGCCGTCAGGGCAGCGGAAGGACATAAATTGCGAACGCGCCGCTTCCAACTGGTCATCGGGCAAGGTGAAACTGCCTTTTTCCTTGAAATCTTCCATCATCGACTTGATCGCACCGCCATTGCGGCCCGTGACTTCAAACAAAAAGCGCTCGAAATTGCTCGAGACTTGAATATCCATGCTCGGGGAGAGCGAAGGTATGGTTTCTTCGCGGCTCATTGCGCCGGTTTCGAAGAAACGGGTCAATATATCGTTGCGGTTGGAGCCGATGACCAGCCTGCCAATCGGTGCGCCCATTCTTTTGGCGACATAGGCCGCATAGATATTGCCGAAATTCCCGGTCGGTACGGCAAAGGACGGATTTTCAATCCCCTCTTCCTGTAATTTCAAACAGGCATGAACATAATAAACGGTCTGACCGATGATCCGCGCCCAGTTGATCGAGTTGATCGCAGATAAATTCAGCCTTTCATGAATTTCCTTATCACCGAAAGCCTGCTTCACGATCCCCTGGCAATCGTCGAAATTTCCCTGCACGGCGATGTTGTGGATATTATCCGCCATGACCGAGGTCATCTGGCGGCGCTGGATCTCGGAGGTCCGGTTATGAGGGTGGAGGATAAAGACCTCGATATTTTTTTTGCCCTGACAGGCTTCAATCGCCGCCGATCCGGTATCGCCGGAGGTCGCGCCGAGAATCGTTACCCGCTTACCTGATTTCTCTAATGTATAGTCAAAGAGGCGTCCCAAAAGCTGGAGCGCGACATCCTTGAAAGCCAAAGTCGGGCCATGGAAAAGCTCCATGATATAAAGACCGTCTTCTAGCTTTTTCAGCGGGGCAACTTGAGGACTGTCGAACACCGTATCGGCATAGGTTTCTTGCAAAATCTTGCGTAAATCTTCGCGCGGGAAATCGATAAAAGGCGCGATGACGGCTTCGGCAACATCTATGTATGAAGCGCCGTTTAGCGCTTTAAAATCAAGTGTCGGGAAGCTTTCCGGTACATAAAGACCACCATCGGGCGCAAGGCCTTCCATCAGGACATCGGTGAATGTTTTTGGCTCATTAAAGCCGCGTGTCGATATATATTTCATAGCTGATTTTTACCCTATATGTCATTCCTGCGAAAGCAGGAATCTCGAAAGAACAGCCCCAACGAAAAACCCCGCCAATCTTGCGACTGACGGGGCTTTTGTGAATCATGTTTTTGGTTGTTTGGAAGCGTCCCTTGATTCCGGTCGGCCTCCTGATGAGGTAGAACAGAAAAAGATTTTCATCTTTCGCTGACGCCAAGTATGTAGCGCAAGTATGACAATAACACAATATTTCTTTTTCGAAAAACGGAATCGTTACTTTTCGGCATACTGTGGCGAGCGAGCCACAGTTTTTCGTTTTGGCTTTTTGGCGACTCACGCTATTCACTTCTCCATGAAAAAAATCATCTCCTCTCTTCTTCTCGTCTCAATTTTATCCATCACCGCCCTGTCTATCACTGCCTGTTCATCGACACCCGAGCCGCGCACAACACCTGTCGTTCGCTTCGCGCTTCGTGAAGATAATATCACCTCATGGCAGGAAATGGATGACGGCGTTGCCGTGGAACTAAACCGCGAAGGCCAGCGTAAGCTCTCTTCCATTACGCGGAACAATCAGGGCGCCGAGATGGAGATTTACGCAGGTCGCATCTTCGTCACATCCGAAAAGATCAGCCGCCCGATCCGCGGTCAGAAAATCTATGTCGAAATCGACAATGACGATGCGCGCGACGAAGTTCTCGCCATGCTGCCAAGAAACAAGAGAAGCTAAATATGAGCCGCCTTCGGAATTTAACGGATTGCGACCATTTGCCTGCTCTGAATAAGGATTATCTAGGCGATCTTGCCTCCAAAACCCTCCCCGACACGCTTGGCTACCCTCCGCGCATATTGCTTTTATACGGATCGCTGCGTGAACGCTCTTTCTCAAGGCTGGCGACCGAAGAAGCCGCCAGAATCCTGAAACTCCTTGGGGCCGAGCCGCGTATTTTCGACCCCTCGGATCTTCCCCTGCCCGATCAGGTCAAAGGTGACGATCATCCCGCTGTTCAGGAGCTGCGTGAATTATCCATCTGGTCCGAAGGACAGGTTTGGTGCAGCCCCGAACGCCATGGCGCGATCAGCGCGGTCATGAAAAACCAGATCGACCACCTGCCCCTCAGCATGGGCGGCATTCGCCCGACACAGGGCCGCACACTGGCCGTCATGCAGGTCAGCGGCGGCTCGCAATCTTTCAATGCCGTGAATACGCTGCGGCTTCTAGGCCGCTGGATGCGCATGTTTACCATCCCCAATCAATCGAGCGTGGCCAAAGCCTTCGAGGAATTCGACGAACAAGGCCGCATGAAACCGTCCGCCTATTACGACAGGATCGTCGATGTCATGGAAGAGCTGGTCCGCTTTACGATTTTACTTCGCCCGCATAGCGATACGCTGATTGACCGCTATTCGGAGCGCAAGGAAGCGGCGGAAAAGAAAATCAAGGTTGAAACAGATTTGTCGGCCATCGCCACGGCACATCAGAAGAGTTAGCCGGGCTATAGATTATAGATCAGAGATATAGGCATTTAATATCTTAACCTGTCATCCCTGCAAAAGCAGTTGGTTATGATTACACAAATTAAGACCTGTAACGCCCGCACCCCAAGCGCCGGGTCCGGCATTTCCTGCCCACTGAACCGCAAAAGCGATAAAGGTCAGAAAAGTCCAGATAATCCATGTGAAAATATGCGGCCTGTTCTCACCTTTGATCGTTGTCAGCAAATAACGGATATGCGCCCAGATAGTCATAGCGATGGCAATAAGGCCGAGAATTACTTTAAAATCATGCATACTGGTTTAAACTGCCAAAATTTTAGAGAACTAAGCCTTTTTAGACTTAGTTCTTTGTAATATTGCTTTTTTAATACGTGTTCGTTCTTTGGAGAAAACCACATTGCTTTCGAAGGTTTTTAAATATCTGACGACGCTTTCGGCTTTTTCAATTTTTCTTTTGTTTTCTTTGTCTTTTTCTTCTTTTTCTGGAAGCCATTTATAATGAATAAAAGCATTCCTAATTTCACTTATTTCATTGATTGTTGCGGCGTGCTTTTTCAATAAATTTTTTCCGCATAACACTTTTAAAATCCAAGAAGATTTTGCGGGTAAATTGTTTTGTTTCAGTATTTGAGTTACTTCATACTCATTGAGTTTCTTTTTTCTACATGCATTCACTATAATCATGTTAATGTGATGCTCAAAATAAGTGGCATAGAATAAAGCAGATAACTCAAAATTTTTTAATTCAAACTCTTTTCTAGCTTTTTGAAGCAAACTTTTTTTGTAGTCTGTAGTTAGTGTAAACTCGACTTTTCTCCGTAAAAGATTTTTGACTTTTTTTATTACTTGTTCAAATATCTCTTTTTCCGACTTACCTTCAGTTGCTATTTCTCCGCCCAGAAAAAATTGTTCAGCAAGGTTATGCATCATCAACCGTGCTATTTTTTCCTCAAATTTACCCTTCGGCTTTTTACCTATTCCCACTCAATCGTCCCCGGCGGTTTTGAGGTGATATCATACACGACGCGGTTGATGCCGCGGACTTCGTTGATGATGCGGGTGGAGACGCGGCCTAAAAATTCATGGTCGAAGTGATAGTAATCCGCCGTCATACCATCGGTCGAGGTGACGGCGCGTAGGGCGCAGACGAATTCATAGGTGCGTTCATCGCCCATGACGCCGACGGTTTTGACCGGCAGCAGCACGGCAAAGGCCTGCCAGATCGCGTCATATAATCCGGCGTTGCGGATTTCCTCTAAATAGATCGTGTCGGCCTTGCGCAGGATTTCCAGCTTTTCGCCGGTGATCTCACCCGGCAGGCGGATAGCCAAACCCGGACCCGGAAAAGGATGACGGCGGATAAAGTCTTCGGGCATGCCAAGCTCGCGGCCAAGCGCGCGCACTTCATCTTTAAAGAGTTCGCGCAGAGGCTCAACCAGTTGTAATTTCATATAGTCGGGCAGACCGCCGACATTGTGGTGGGATTTAATCGTTTGCGACGGACCGCCGATAACGGATACGGATTCCACCACGTCCGGATAGAGCGTGCCCTGCGCCAGAAACTCCGCGCCGCCGACTTCTTTCGAGCGTTTATCGAAGACATCGATGAAAAGTTTGCCGATGGTTTTGCGTTTGGTTTCCGGATCGGAGACGCCTTCGAGTTCGCCCAAGAACAATTCCTGCGCCTGATCATGGATCAGCGGGATATTATAATGATCGCGGAACATCTTGACGACCTGCTCGCTTTCGCCAGCCCGCATCAAGCCGGTATCGACATAGATACAGGTGAGTTGATCGCCGATCGCTTCATGCAGCAAAACCGCCGTGACGGAGGAGTCAACGCCGCCGGAGAGGCCGCAAATGACTTTGCCCTTGCCGACCTGCGCACGGATTTTAGCGATAGATTCTTCGCGAAACGCCGCCATGGTCCAGTCGCCTTTACAGCCGCAAATATTATGCGTGAAGTTCTTGAGAAGCTGCGCCCCGTGCGGCGTATGCACGACTTCGGGGTGGAATTGCGTCGCCCAGAAACGGCGTTCTTCATTCGAGATAATTGCATAAGGCGCGCCTTCGGATTTGGCGACAACCTTGAAACCCGGCGCCATTTCGGTGACGCGGTCGCCGTGGCTCATCCATACCTGTTCATGCGCGCCCTTAGCCCAGACGCCTTCCGAGATCGCGCTTGTCTCCACCACATCAATATAGGCGCGTCCGAATTCGCGGCTGTCGGAGCCTTCGACCTTACCGCCGAGCTGGTGCATCATGACCTGCTGGCCATAGCAGATACCGAAAATAGGCAAGCCGAGATCATAAATATAAGTCGGCGGGTGCGGCGCGCCTTCGGCGTAAACGCTGCACGGGCTTCCCGATAAAATGATACCCTTGGGCGCGAAGGCAGCGACGCGTTCTTCGGCGGCCTGATTATACGGCCAGATTTCGCAATAAACGCCGGATTCTCTTAAGCGGCGGGCGATGAGCTGGGTCACTTGCGAACCGAAATCGAGGATCAGGATCTTGTCGTGATCGGCGGTTTGAAGAAGGGGAATATTTTTTTCTGTTGCGTTCATCATTTTCATAAAGCTTGACTGTGGGGACTGTTTATCTTAAATATGCGGCTCTCCCCTGAACTGCAAGATAAAAGGTATTTCTGAGTGTTACATCGCAAGTCCCCACCGCAAGAATTATTGAGAAATCTATTAGACCGTACCGACCGTTTTGCCGTCGAAACCGTGAAGGCCGGACAAGGTGGACCTTTCGGAGCCTCCATTCATATTTACGAGCCTGCCCTCGGTAAAACTTTAGAAATTGGCGGATTAGCTGCCAATGCCGTTCTTTCAAAAGGCATGGCCAGCGCCCATGCAGAAAATGAAGTTATTTCGCCCGAGAATGTCGCTGAACTTATTAAGCAGCTGCAATTTTTCAATCCGAATACGGTTCAGGTTATCCTGTCTTCCAGCGGCCAAAGCTGTCCGGCCTGCACGGCCAAGGAAGAAATTCTTGCACGCTATCTTATTGCCAAAAATCTTATCCTGCCGGGCAATTTCTTCGTGACCTATGGCGCGACCTACCGCGATACTAAAGAAATCGCCGAATTCGATGACGAACCATATAAACTCGATATGGGACGCCCAGCCCATTCCCGAAAGATTAGGTTGAACTCAATGAAGCTGGCTTCGACGCCAGCCGATATACAAAAAATATTCAAGGGGGCATCCGCTCCGGTTACCATTATTTATCGCAAAGGCCAGATCTTAAGTATCGGTCATGATTTAAGACGCGTATCGGGAGATATGATGGCGACAGCAGAGGTCAGCGCTATTCGCGCTGCAAGCCTTGCCGCAAAAGATAATGGCAAAGACGAGCCTTGGAATTTACTCAAAGCCACACTTTTTACTCCGGCGGTTGATATCGGACCTATGGCCTATGCCGAAGGTCAATGGTCCAATCTGAAGGAAATAGTCAGCGTGACCGGCCTTTCCCTCAATCAGCAAAAACTGAATGAGGCAAGTAAGATATCCAATACGGCCTTATTCAATATTGTAGCGTCACCTGATGATAAAGCGTCCGATGTCATTACCATCATAAAAATCGAACCGTTTAAAAACCGCGCCCAGTATGCATGGCGCGAGTTGTTAAGGGCCCAGGCAGACCCGTCCAAAATCCTGTATAACGGTATTAAATGAATGCAGGGATGGGTGGCGTCTAAAGATTTGACAGCTGGAATAAAATAAATAATACTTTTGATGTTCCTATGGAACCGCGGCATTTGACGGACAGCTTGCACCGCGTAAAAAAAGCTAAAGCGGCTGCGGCCCGGTTCTTTCAACCGAACTGCTGTGGTGTCCCTAACCGAACAGCAGGACATTAAATGACTGATCTTACCTATAGTTTTGAGTTTTTCCCTCCGAAATCAGAGAAATCGGCGCAGGAGCTGTTAAGCAGCGCCCATGAGCTTTCGCGGTTTTCCCCGAAATTTATGACCGTAACCTTCGGTACCGGCGGCGGCTCGCGCGATACCACGCTCCAGACCCTGAAAAATTTACAACGCACAGCACAGGGCATCCCCTTCGGCAGCCATTTGACCTATATCTCCCATACCAAGGACGAACTGGATCATTATACCGATCTCCTCTGGAACCAAGGCATACGCCACCTTGTCGCTTTGCGCGGAGACATGCCGACCAATCTTGTCTGGCCGCTCGACCCCGATGCCGAATATTACCAGTTCACCTCCGATTTCGTCGAAGCGCTGATGAAACGCCATCCTTTCGATATATCGGTCGGCGCCTATCCGGAAAAACATCCCGACGCGCCGGATATGCAGGCCGATTTGATCGCGCTGAAGAAAAAATGCGATGCCGGTGCCGCGCGAGCGATCACCCAGCTTTTCTTCGATAACGATCTCTATTACCGTTTTGTCGAGGCGGCGCAAAAAGCGGGAATTACGACGCCGATTGTGCCCGGCCTTTTGCCGATCCGCGATTTTCAAAAGGTTTGCGAATTCGCCGGTAAATGCCAAGCCAGCGTGCCGCAATTCCTGCATGAAAAATTCGCGGGCGAGATATCCGACAATCTGGCCGAGGATTTGCTATCGGCGCAGGTGGAAGACCTCGCCAAAAACGGCGTCGATCATATCCATTTCTATACATTAAACAAAAGCAGCGTTTTGAATAATGTCTGCAAAAATTTCAGTAAAAATTAAGGAGATAAACACAATGGTATTAGCCCTCAATCTTGGATTTCCCCGCATCGGCCTGAAACGCGAATTGAAAAAAGCGCTCGAGAGTTACTGGAAGGGTGACATCTCCCGCGACGATTTATTTGCCACCGGCAAAGAACTACGCCTGCGCCACTGGCAATTGCAAAAAGACGCAGGAATTTCTTATGTTCCGGTCAATGATTTCTCTTATTACGATCATATGCTCGACACATCATGTCTGCTCGGCGTTATTCCGGAGCGTTATGATTTAAACGATCCCGATCTATATTTCTCGATGGCACGCGGCTCACAGAAAAACGGTCAGGACGTGATTGCCTGTGAAATGACCAAATGGTTTGACACCAATTATCACTATATCGTGCCGGAACTGAAAAAAGGCCAAAGCTTCAAACTCTCGACGGATAAAATCTTTGCCGAGGCGAAAGAAGCACAAGAAGCCGGTTTTGAGCCCCACCCTGTTCTGGTCGGCCCGATCACGTTTTTAACCCTTGCTAAAAAAGCGGAAGATTTCACGACCTGCCGCTATGAACTGACCAAAAGCCTCGCTAAAGTCTATGGAGAGATTTGCCAGAAACTCGTCGCGCAAGGCATTACATGGATTCAACTCGATGAGCCGTGTTTATGCGTCGATATCCATCCGAAAGCCAAGGAAGCCTACACGCTCGCGTATAAAATCATCAAAGACGCCGCGCCGGAGATGAATATCCATCTCGGAACTTACTTTGAAGGCCTACGTGAAAATCTCGATCTCGCCTTCTCGCTGCCGATTGCCGCCATTGGTGTCGATCTGGTCCGTGCGCCGGATCAACTGGAGCCTGCAATTGCCAAGGCGAAAGAAACAGGCATTTGCCTCGTGCTTGGCCTTGTCGATGGCCGCAATGTCTGGAAAAATGATCTCTCAACCTCGCTCGCCAAAATCGAAAAAGCGAAAGCGGTATTGGGCGATGCTTTTGCGGTATCGGGAAGCTGCTCTCTCCTTCACTCGCCGATCGATCTCGATGAGGAAACGGCGCTCGACGCCGAAGTGAAATCATGGATGGCATTTGCGAAACAAAAGCTTGCGGAGATTTCGATTCTCGCGCGTGGCCCGACTTCGGAAGAACTAGCGGCAAGCGATAAAATCGCGGAGAGCCGCAAGACTTCAAAGCGCATTCACAATGACGCGGTCAAAACTCGTCTAAGTGCCGTGACGCCGGACATGCTGGAACGCCGCCACGCCTTTCCGGTGCGCGTCAAAGCACAGCAGCAGGCCCTTAACCTGCCTGCTTTCCCGACCACGACCATCGGCTCCTTCCCGCAAACAAAGGAAATCCGCCTCGCCCGCGCCGCCTTCAAACGCGGTGAATTGTCGGAGGCCGCTTATACGGAAGACATGAAGCGCGAGATCGAACTGGTCGTAAAGTATCAGGAAGAAGCGGGTCTCGATGTGCCCGTCCATGGCGAAGCCGAGCGCAACGACATGGTCGAATATTTCGGCGAACAGCTCGACGGTTTCGTCTTCTCCAAAAACGGATGGGTCCAGTCTTACGGATCGCGCTACGTCAAGCCACCGATTATCTTCGGCGATGTCTCGCGCCCGAAGCCGATGACTGTGCAATGGTCAGCCTATGCGCAAAGCCTTACAGAAAAGCCGATGAAGGGCATGCTGACCGGACCGATCACGATCCTTTGCTGGTCTTTTGTCCGCAACGATCAACCGCGCGAACAAACAGCCAAGCAAATCGCCCTCGCCATCCGTGACGAAGTGCGAGACTTGGAGCAAGCGGGGATTCACGTCATCCAGATCGACGAACCGGCGCTTCGCGAAGGTTTGCCCTTGCGTGAATCAGACCGCGCCGCTTATCTCAAATGGGCGGTCGATGCGTTCAAGCTTTCGGCGGCAACCGTGGAAGACACGACACAGATTCACACTCATATGTGTTATGCCGAGTTCAACGATATCATCGACTCGATTGCCGCGCTCGACGCCGATGTCATCTCGATTGAAACTTCGCGCTCGCAAATGGAGCTTCTCGGCGCTTTCGTTAAATATAAATACCCGAACGAGATCGGTCCCGGCGTTTACGATATTCATAGTCCGCGCGTGCCGAGTGTCGAGGAAATGACGACACTGCTTGAAAAAGCCCTTAAAGTGCTGAAACCGGAACAAATCTGGGTCAATCCGGATTGCGGTTTGAAAACCCGCGGCTGGCCAGAAACCAAAGCGGCGCTTGAAAACATGGTCGCCGCAGCGAAAGACCTTCGCGCGAAGGTAAAGATCGATAAAGCGGCCTAGGATTTCTTTAGCAAATCCCGTAGCTCTTCATCGAGTTTTATATGCATATCTCTCTGCGGAAACGGGATTTCGATCCCGTTTTCTTTGAACAGATCCCAGATGCGGAAATAGATCTCACTTTTTATATTGGAAACGCCTTGTTGCGGGTCGCCGATCCAGGCACGAAGCTCGAAATTGACCGAGTTGTCGCCGAAATTCTTCATCAGGCAAGCGATAGGATGATCTTTTAAAATACGCGGGCTTTCCTTGGCGGCTGTCAGCAAAACCTCCCTTACTTTATGCATGTCGGAATTATAAGAAACGCCGACAGGTATATGAATCCTGATATTGCTGTCGCTATACGACCAGTTTTCAACCTTCTCCGAAATCAGGTTTTCATTCGGAATCAAATGTTCCTTGCCGTCGCGGGTCAGTACCGAGACATAACGCGCACCGAGCTTGTTCACCCAGCCGTAAGTATCGTCGATGGAAATGACATCCCCCGGTTTGACCGATTTATCCATCAGGAGAATGATGCCGCTAATCAGGTTGGAGAAAATTTTCTGCAGACCGAACCCGATACCAAGACCGAGCGCACCGCCGAACACTGCCAGCGCCGTCAAATCTAGACCCGCCGTATTCAAAGCGATAAAAACGGCGAAACTGTAGAGAAGAATATTGGAAAGCTTGGAGAACAGAACCTTCTGCGATGATGTCAGGCTACCGGACCTATTAAAAAGACGCTCCAGAATTTTCGATATAAAACCGACAAACCAAAGTAATAAGCCGAATATGACGACGGCCTTGATGATCAGCAGCAGCGAAAGACGGATTTTGCCGAACACCAATGCTTTACTGTCGAGAATTTCCGTTGTCGGGCCGAGCAGCCCCAAGATGCTCAGCGCCGCCGTCAACCAAAGCCCAACGGCGATAATCCTTGCCCAAAAATCACTTTTAATCGTGCTGGAAGTGATGCGAATAAAAACCCAGGCCGTTGTCAGGCTGGCAAGGATTTTCAAACCCGAAAATGCAAGGTCGTTAACTGAAAACAGCAAAATGGCGAACCATAAAGCTGCACTCAATGTAATGAAGAAAAATAATTCCTTGATCGAAAGGTTCAGATGAAGGGCGTATTTGCGCTCCCTGTTTTGCAGCCAGGCGGTAAAAGCTTTTGCTCCGTACTGTGTAAAAAACCATGTCCCGCACAAGACCAGCAATATCAAGCCAGACTGAATAGCCGCATCTATCGTCAATAAATGCTCTTCGATGGAAAGGATTAACTGATTTCCCAGATTTTTTATTTTAGGTTCCAACAGGCCTATGTTGTCCATGTCATCTCCCGCGATAAGTTACTTAATCCAACCTAACCGTATTATCGTAAAATTCAACCCTGATCGGCGGGTACTCTTTGTAGCACCGCCGTAAAGAACCCGTCCGTATTGTGACGTTTAGGCGTCAGGCGCATATAGTTGCCTTCACACGGCACAGGCAGACCTTCCGGCCAGGCTTCAGTCAATGGCAATAATTTGAAATCTGGATGGCGCTGTAAAAACTTTTCGACCTGCTGTTCGTTCTCTTCCGGCAGGATCGAGCATGTCGCATAGACCAGGCGTCCGCCCGGTTTTACCGTGTGAACGACCTTGTCCATGATCTCGGCCTGAATGGCGATCAGCTCTTCCAATTTAGGGCCATATTGTCTCCAGCGCGTATCGGGGTTACGCCGCCATGTGCCTGTTCCCGAACACGGCACATCGGTCAGGACGACATCGAAATTCTGTTTTTGTTTTCTAAACCATTTGGCATGTTTTTCATCGCTTAACGGGCGGATTTCGATGATATCGGTTACATAGGCGCGGCGCAGACGCTCACGGCCTTTTTCCAGCCTCTTTGCTTCGGTATCCATCGCAACGATACGACCTTTGATCGCCATGGCATTGGCCAGCGCCAATGTTTTTCCGGCAGCGCCTGCGCAATAATCGAGCACCTGCATGCCGGGCTTTGCATTACAAGCGAGCGCGATCAGTTGCGACCCTTCATCCTGAATATCGATCCAGCCTTTGACGAAAGCGCGTGTTTTCGAAATGAAAGGCTTACCTTTGGCCCGCAATCCCCAAGGCGAGAACGGCAGATCATCCATTTCGACTTTATCGTCGGCAAGCTTGGCTTTAACCTTGGCGCGATCCGCCATCGTGACGTTGACACGCAAATCAAGCGGCGCGGAGTCCATCATAGCGGAAAGCTCGGACATAAAATCGTCACCGAAATATTCACGCAAAGATTTCTCGAATTGCGGTGGGCATTCAACGCGGACAGCTTCCGGCATATCTGAAGTTTCCAGATCGGTTTTAAACAAAGTTTCGAACGACTTTAATTCAATCTCAGATAAAGCTTCCGCGCCGTATTTGGAGCCATCGAAATGCTCAGGCGTTTTTTCATCTTTTCCGATCAGCGCGAGATAAGCGATCAGGATATTGCGTGGCGATCTTTCAAGACCGGCTTGTTCGAGATGCCAGCCGAGGCGTGCCCAGTGGCGGATAATCGAATAAGCCTTCTCGACAATCGCGTTACGATCTTTAGAGCCGATGTATTTTCGGTTGCGCATGTAATTGCCAACCGTCCCGTCCATGGGGATTTTTGCTTTTTCTATAAGCTCGAAAATTTCGAGAACGGCTTTGATGCGGGCTGCTGGCGTCATAATGAAGGCTTTCTATCAGCTTTACTTTCCAACGGGAACATCTAACTTGGTAAAAAATATACTGGAGAGACATAATGCCCACTTTATTTGACCCAATTACCTATGGCTCTATCGAAGCCAGAAACCGCTTTGTCATGGCCCCTTTGACGCGCAGCCGCGCTGGGGACAGCCGCATTCCCAATGATTTAATGGCGCAATATTACGGACAGCGCGCCAGCGCCGGATTGATCGTGTCCGAAGCGACCGCCATTTCGGAACAAGGCTTTGGCTGGTACGGCGCACCCGGTATTTATGAAGACACCCATATCGAAGGCTGGAAAAAGACGACCAAGGCTGTCCACGATAAAGGGGGCAAAATTGTCCTTCAGCTTTGGCATATGGGCGCGCTAAGCCATCCTGATTTTCAGAAAGACGGCCAGACCGTCGGGCCTTCCGTAATTCAGCCCCAAGGCTCTGCCCATGTCAAAGAAGGCGAAAAACCATATGCGCCATCCCGTGCCCTAAACCATGAGGAGATCAAGGCAATCGTGCAGGATTATGCCAGTGCCGCAACCCGTGCCATAGCGGCAGGATTTGACGGCGTCGAAATTCACGGCGCGAACGGCTATCTGATCGACCAGTTCCTGAAAAACGGTACGAATAAACGCGACGACGAATATGGCGGCTCAATCGAAAACCGCTGCCGGTTTGCGCTGGAAGTCATAGAAGCCGTTATCGGCGCTATTGGCGCTGACAAAACAGGTATTCGCCTGTCACCGAATGTTCCCAATGGCGGCATTTCGGACAGCGATCCTTTAAGTCTGTTCACCTATTTGGGTGACCGACTGAATGCTTTCAATCTGGCTTTCGTCCACATTCATGAAGGTTTGCGTGGCGGTGAAAAACCCGCACCATGGGTATCGGGAAAATTCCGCGAAACCTATAAAGGCAAACTGATCTTGAACGGTAATTACAATCAGGAAGCCGCCGAGATCGCGATGGCGAATAATGAGACCGATGCCATGGCATTCGGCAAAGCCTTTATCGCCAATCCTGATTTGGTTGAACGCTTTCAGAAGAAGGCACCACTGAATAAGCCAGATGTTAAAACGTTTTATGCAGGTGGCCCGGAAGGATATATCGATTATCCAAGTCTGGCAGCCTAAACAAATTCATAAAAAAACCCGCTCATTCCGGAGCGGGTTTTCTATTTCTAGGGGAAGAAATTATTTTACGATGACGCCGCCATGGGTTTTTACTTTTGTCCCATCGGATAATTCATGCTCGGCATCAGGTGCCGGTGTTTTGGCACCATCTGTTCCAACAACGAATACATGGTCACCTTCGATGGAAACTTTCGTGCCGTCTTTAAGTGTCGCTTCTTTAGCTTCTATTGTGGTTTTAGTGTGCGTTGTCGTCTCATGAGTCGTTGTTTCATGTTCGTTGGCTTGTGCCAGTGCAGGAGACAAAGCGAGTACGGCCAAAGCAGCAAGAGCGATAGATTTTTTCATCGTTAATATCCTTTTTGATAAAGATGTGTCTGTGATTAACAAGGGCGGAGCCGTTTGGTTCCGCTTTCATTTTTGACGCATCACAGCAAAAAGATATTAATTGCCGCTACGGTAGTTCGGCGCTTCGGAGGTGATTGTCACGTCATGGACATGGCTTTCACGGAAACCCGCCGAGGTCATACGGATGAATTCAGCCTTTTCCTTCATCTCGGCAATCGTCGCGCAGCCGGTATAGCCCATCGCCGCGCGAAGTCCGCCGACCATCTGGTGCAACACGTTGCCCATCGCGCCTTTATACGGTACGCGGCCTTCGATCCCTTCCGGAACCAGCTTCTTGCTCTCGCGAATTTTGCCCTGGAAGTATCGGTCGGCAGAGCCTTCGACCATCGCACCGACTGAGCCCATGCCGCGATAGGATTTATAGGAACGGCCTTGGTATAAGATAACTTCGCCCGGTGCTTCGTCGGTTCCGGCGAAGATGCCGCCCATCATGGCGCAATCGGCACCGGCGGCAATCGCCTTGGCGAAATCGCCCGAATATTTAATCCCGCCATCGGCAATCACTGGAATGCCTTGTTTGTGACATTCTTCAACCGCGTTCATAATCGCGGTCAGTTGCGGTACACCGACACCAGCAACGATGCGCGTGGTACAAATAGAACCCGGACCGATCCCAACTTTTACAGCGTCCGCCCCGGCATCGATCAAGGCCTTCGCCGCATCGCGCGTTGCAATGTTACCGGCGATAATCTGCATCTTGTTGCCGCGCGCTTTTCTGATTTTTTCAACGGCATCGAGAACGGCTTTCGAATGGCCATGCGCGGTATCGACGACAAGCACGTCCAGCTCGGCTTCGGACAGCGCCATGGCACGTTCGTAATTGGAATCTCCCGTGCCGACAGCGGCTCCGGCCAGCAAACGACCCTTATCGTCTTTACAGGCATTCGGGAACAGGTGAGATTTTTCGATATCCTTAACCGTCATGAGACCAATACATTTTTCATCGTTATCGACGATCAGAAGCTTTTCGATACGATGCTGGTGAAGAAGTATCTTTGCCTCTTCTTTGTCGATGGAATTGTAAACCTTGATCAGGTTTTCCTTGGTCATCAGCTCGGCAATCGGCTGGTCCATATTGGAGGCAAAACGCACATCGCGATTGGTCAGGATACCAACCAGTTTGCCGTTACTCTCGGTTACCGGCACGCCGGAAATATTGTACCTGCCCATCAGATCCAAAGCCTGTTTAAGCGTCATTTGCGGCTCGATGGTGATCGGGTTCGTGACCATGCCGCTTTCGAAACGCTTCACGCGGCGGACCTGCTCGGCCTGCTCGTCGATCGTCATATTGCGGTGAATGATGCCAAGCCCGCCATTTTGGGCCATGGCGATTGCCATTTCGGCCTCGGTGACCGTATCCATGGCAGCAGACAAGATCGGGATATTGAGGGTAATTTCGCGGGTCAGCTTTGTCGAGGTGTCGACATCGGCCGGCTGAACGCTGGAAGCTCCAGGAATGAGCAGCACGTCATCAAACGTTAAACCTTCGCGGATTTTATCTTGGAGAAGCATTGGGCAAATTCCCTTTGAAATCGGTTAATTTGCAGTGGAGTTATAGGGGCGGACGGCTCAAAAGTAAACATAAAAGCATCAGGCAACATTTTTTACGAAAAATCTTTATTTTTACGTCCCTAATTTGATACAAGCTCTCCATGAAATCCATTTCACCCCAGGGCCAGGAAATATCCGAAAAGCTTCACGCTTTTCTTCCTAGGCAAAAACACCTGATCGCCCAGCGACTTCAGGAAGAAACCGACCCTGAGAAAATAGATCAGTATCGAAAACTTCAGCTTTTTGTTTCTGGCAAGGGATGGAGCGGGAAAATAAACGGGATATTCCGTCTGGCCGCCTTTGTCGAACATGAAAAACAGCGACCGCTTCACAACCATCTAGAGTTGCTGCGCGAACTGACGGCACGCCTCGACGATAAAGGTTGGATTACGCGTATCGATTATAACGAAGCCGCGCAGATCAAATCCGATTATAGCGAAGTTTTTTCCCATGCAACACGAAGAGCCACAGGAAAAGCCATGCCGGTTCCGGGAAGGTTGTTGGACGCGCACGCCATTTTAAACGGCAACATGGAATCTTTGGATGATTGGCTAAGAACACCAGATTCACGCGAATTTCTCAATCTCGAAGCACGACTGGAAAAATTGATTCTAGATAATCAGGCAAAGACAGTCGAATATATTCTTGCTAAGGTTCAAGAGCTTAGCTTCTATCCTCGCTCTATTCTGCAATCCAAAATCGATAAGATTGCAAACCGTATGAAACAGGAAAAGTCAGTTCCTTTTTTTACAACACTCGCTCTACATGAAGTAGGCCCCGCCCTTGAAGTTTCTCTTGAATTATCGAAGAAATATAATCTCGATATATCAAACATGATTGGCCTCAACGATATAGCAGCGCTCGACATTGCGCCAGAACGAGTCAATCGTGACAGCTTCCATTCCATCCGTGATTTTTTTGCCTATGAAATCACAAATATCCCTGACTTGAACCGCGCCTCCATGCTGATGACGCTTCTTTATCCTGATTATGATGATTTTATATCGTTTATGAAGACCCATGCATCCTATGACCCACATTCACAGTCATTATGCTTAAAGCTTCTGACAAATGTTGAAAGATTCAAATTTCATGACCTTGATTACCAAGGCTGGGGTAAAGCCTTATTGACAGGTCAGCCAGGCTATCTTTTCTATTTTTATTCTGCCCAGTTCTTGCCCGAAATTCCCAGCAATGCCAAGGGTGACACCTATATTCAGAGAAATGACTCCTATCTTTACGAGGATATTGCCGAAGTAAATTCTCTACTCAGCGACGAGCAACTGGAAAAATTCCGCGCCCTGAAAGTTGCAAAGGACCTTATCCGCACGCGTGAATTTAAAAATCGTTGCATCAAGGCATTGAACGGCAAAACACTAATCGACCGCGCACGCTTTCTACCAGAACTTGAAATCGCAGGAGAGACTTTTGATAAACCTGACTTTAGATTCGCCAGAGTTAAATATGACGATGAACGTTACTTCCTTGTCGGGCGCCTGACTGGAAACTGTGAATATCTCGGAGGCGAATGGGAAGCCCCAATTATGGAGTCATGGCTTGAAAGAACCTCTACTTATTACGCTATTTATGACCCAAACGGGAAAATTATCGCCCACACATGGTTCAGGCGCGACATCGACGGCAATCTCATCTTCGACGGTTTTGGCAAAAGTCGTACAAAGAAAGACATTACTGAAAGCACGCTGATAAAAATTAGGGATGCAGCCGAAAAAGCCTGCGGCGAAAAAATCCTGATTGGCGAATCACAGGATTTTCCGGGGATGAAAGTTGATATTAATAATATAAAACCCGAAGAGTACGAAGACGGCAGCCGAAAAATCATCAGGCGTGATGAAATCTGGAGCGCTGAAAAAGCTATTGAAAATTCGGGCCCGGTAGCCCTCACCATCGCAGATGATAGCGGGCTCTTAAAAGAAAAAGGTCTGGATCATTTGCGAAAATTGCCACCTTCGCCTAAAGCCCCTTAAACCCCTGCGCCACAACAAAACCTTCAGAAGACTCTTTCCGGCTGGCTGGCGGCTTCACATGTTTGACCGATTTAAAATCTTTTTTCATGCGGTTCAGAAGATTACTCTCCGTCCCGCCCTGAAAAACCTTAGCGACGAACGCGCCGTCCGGCTTCAACACTTCCGTGGCAAATTCATACGCGGCTTCGACCAGCGACATGATGCGTAAATGGTCCGTTTGCGCATGGCCGATTGTGTTGGGCGCAATATCCGACATCACGAGATCAGCCTGACCGTCCAACGCCGCTTTCAATTTATCCGGCGCCTCATCATCCATGAAATCGAGCTGCATAAAAATCACGCCATCGATCGGATCGATCTCCAGCAGATCGATCGCCACGACTTTCGCGCATTTCTTCTCTTTCGCGACCTGACACCATCCACCCGGCGCCGCGCCTAAATCCACGACATTCATTCCGGCTTTGATTAATCCGTATTTCTCGTCGATTTCTTTAAGCTTATAAGCGGCGCGGGACCGATAGCCCTCGCGGTTGGCTTTTTGTACATAAGGATCGTTGATATGGCGCTCTAACCACTGGTTCGATGAGTTCTTGCGCGTCTTGGCATGCTTGACCTTCTGGGTCAGCTCGCGCCCGGTTTTTCTGTTGCTGCCGCTACTATTCGGTTTTTTACCTTTGGTCATATCACACGATCATTAGCAGGGAGGAAATAATAAAAGCCATAAAGAAAATACTTAAAGACGCCGCAAGATAAATCGGACCCTTGGTATAGGGGGATAAATGCGACAAGAGGAGAAAGATCGCGATAAAGATAGCGTAGACGATCAGGCCGCGGCGAAAGGACGACATTTCAAACCAGCCGGTAAAACCGAAATTATAACCTGTCGATGCCATGATCCCGATTTGCAAGCGAAGACAGGCAATGCAGGTAATGACAAAGAAGACGGATTTAAGGCGCTGCCCCTTATGCACAATGGCAAGCGCCACCGGAATCCATAAAAGATCCAGCCATTCGGTCATGAATATATGAAGCAGGTTAGGCATTTCTTTAGCGTTCTTCCCTTGTTTGCCGAGTTCAGATATACATTTAATACCGGTAAAGGAATATTAAAATGCGCCTCCTCCAACATTTTTATGAGTATTTCCGCGATGCTTTTTCCGCTGTTTTGATTTTTTCCATCTTCTTTTCCGGTTTTCCGGCGCCTGCTTATGCGAGAGCCGCCAATATGAACCTGATCCGCGATGAGGAGATTGAAACTTATTTAAAGGAATGGACGAAAGATGTCGTCAAGGCCGCCGGCATGTCGCCCGAGCAGGTTAATATCATTCTTGTTCAAAGTCCTGACGTAAACGCTTTTGTTGCCGGCGGCGCGAATGTCTTTATTCATACCGGCCTTATCATGAAGACGACCGACCCGGGCGAGGTTGTCGCCGTTATCGCGCACGAACTGGGCCATATTGCGGGCGGTCACTTGACCCGCACGCGCGATGTCATGGAAACCGCCTCCTATGAAGCGATTGTTGCGACGCTGCTCGGTTTGGGCGCGGCGCTGGCCAGCGGTGATGGCGGGGCAGCGGCTGCCGGCGCGGCGATCGGCCAAAGTCAGGCGATGTCGAGCTTTATGGCGTTCAGCCGCGTTCAGGAATCAAGCGCCGATCAGGCAGGCCTTCGCTTTATGGAAGGTGCACAAGTCAATCCGACTGGCATCGTCACATTTTTAAATAAACTCTCGTCCGAAGAATTATTGCCAACGTCCCAGCAATCGCAATTTATGCGCAGCCACCCATTATCGCGCGATCGGATCGATATTTTAAAATCCAAAGTGGAATCTTCTCCGCTGGATAACAAACCCCTGCCCGCCGAATGGAATGATCAGTACCAGCGCACCAAGGCCAAGCTGATGGGCTTCGTAACACCGCAGCAAGTGACCTATAATTATAAAAGCGCCGATAACGGCATTCCCTCGCTTTATGCCCGCGCCATTGCCGCGTACCGCATGAGCCATCTTAACGAAGCGTTAATCCTGACCAACCAGCTTCTTGCCAAGGAACCGAATAATCCATACTTTCTCGAATTAAAGGGCCAGATGCTGTACGAATTCGGTAAAGCAAAAGAATCTCTTTCTCCTTACGAAAAAGCATTGGCGGCGAAACCTTCTGCCGGTTTGATCCGAATAGCCTATGCACAGTCTTTGATAGATAGCGCCGGAAAATCTCCGCCTATGCTGGATAAAGCGATTGAGCAGTTAAAAAGGGCCCAGTTGGACGAGCCACGCACATCGCGCGTGAAACGTCTTCTGGCGACCGCGTACGGCAAGAAAGGCGACGAGGTCCGTGCCCGCGTCTATCTGGCGGAAGAAGCCTTGATGCAGGGGCGGAAATCACAGGCGGTTTCGATGGCAAAATCCGCCATGGCAGGACTGCCGAAGAATTCGCCCGAATATTTAAGGGCACAGGATGTCGTGGCCTCTGTAGACGGACTATAAATTACCTACTAGAATGGATTTGAATAAATCGCTGTCACATAAAAGGAGAAATCAGTGAATTCTAAAATTAAAATCGCAAGCATTGGTGCCATCGTCGCTCTCGCCGCCGCCGCCTCTCCTTTTGTACTGGATATTCAGGCGAAAAAAAGCGAAGCCGTTGCGCAGGTCGCGCCTGCTGCCGGTGACAGCAATTTCTCTGCTGCGCAGAAGACCGAGCTTGAAGCCATGATGAAAGATTTCATCATGAAAAACCCCAAAGTATTGATGGATTCTGTGAACGGCTATCGTGAGCAAGAACAAAAAACCCAGGAAGACGCCGCCGTTCAGGCCTTGAAAGAAAACTGGGATTATTTGACCAAGGGCAACCTGCCTGATGTCGGGCCGAAATCTGCCGATATCACCATCGTCGAATTCTTCGATTATAATTGTGGCTATTGCAAACAAGGTTATGAAGCTGTTCAAAAAGGCCTCGATAACGATAAAAACGTGCGTTTTGTTTTCGTCGATTTCCCGATTTTGTCCGAAGCGTCCCATCTTGCTTCCAAATACTCCTTGGCCGCCCAGAAGCAGAATAAATATTTCGAGCTTCACGCCGCGCTCATGACATTCAAAGGCCCGAAAACGGAAGAAAGCATTTTGAGCCTCGCCAAAACGGCAGGTCTTGATGTCGAAAAGCTGAAGACCGACGTGAAGAATCCCGATATCGAAGCCACGATTGCCAAGAATACCGCGCTGGCACAAAAACTCGCCATCAGCGGCACACCGGCTTTTATCATCGGCGATCAGGTTATCCGTGGCTACATCCCTTATGAAGGTATGAAAACCATGATCGAAGCCGAGCGTAAGAAAAAATCCTAACCGCATCGTCATTCCGGCGGAAGCCGGAATCTATGCAATCTGCATATAAATCACTGAATCCCGGATCAAGTCCGGGATGACGTATAAGGAAACATAAATGAAATCCCTTCTTCTGACCGCCGCCCTTCTCTGCTTTGCCACCCCTGCCTTCGCCGATATGCAAGTATCTAATGTCCATGCTTTTGAAACATCCGAAGGCATGAAAAACGGTGCCGTACTGCTGACCTTGAAGAATACAGGTAAGGAAGACGACAAGCTTATTTCCGCCGCTACGCCAGCCGCGACTGAGACGGAAATACATGAAATGTCGGAGACAAACGGCGTCATGAAAATGCGTGAGGTCGGTGCGGTTGCCGTTAAAGCAGGTGAAGAAATTGATTTCACGCTGGACGGCTATCACGTCATGCTGCTTGGTTTAAAAGAGCCGCTAAAGGCCGGTGATGCACGCCCTATCACTTTGAAATTCCTGCGCGCCGGTGAAGTGAAAACGACTTTCGAAGTCTTGTCACGAAGCGCTAAAAAAGAAGCGGATCATTCCGCCCATCACGGACACCATTAATCTATGATAAAAAACATCGTCTTTGATATTTACGACGTATTGATCGACGGGTTCGAAGGACCGGTCCATGGCAGCGTCGATCTTTTGATGGAAATTAAAGACCGCGGTTTTCCTGTCTATGCCATTACCAATATGTCGACAGAAGGTTTTCAGTCATTAAAACAGGAATATCCGTTTTTGCGCTTGTTCGACGGCGTCGTTGTATCGGGCAGTATCGGCCTTGCCAAACCCGACCCGAAAATTTTCCTTCATCTGTTAAACCAGTTTGGACTCAATCCGCGCGAAACGCTTTTTATCGATGATAAAGCGTCAAATGTTCAAGGCGCACTGGATGCCGGTATTTACGCAGTACGTTTCGAAAATCCGCGCCAGCTGGAAAAATCACTCGAGACTTACAAAATTCTTAGCTTCGAAGAAGACGATAATAATGGCGGCGGCTGCGGAAGTGGTTGCGGATGCCATTAATCCTTATTCTGAATGGTCCTAATCTAAATATGCTGGGTCGCCGCGAGCCTGAAATCTACGGTACGCAGACATTGCAGGATATTCAGGATTTATGCGAGCACGCGGCATCCCTGCATCAGATGGAGATCGATTTTCGCCAATCTAATCACGAAGGTGAATTGGTGACATGGATTCAGGAAGCGCTTGATAGCGTAGATGGCGTGATCATCAATGCCGCTGCCTACACCCATACGTCGGTTGCCATTCACGACGCACTCAAACTTCTTAAATGTCCAATTGTCGAAGTCCACCTCTCCAATCCCAAAGAACGCGAAGCGTTTCGCCATCATTCCTTTGTCGAACCGGTCGCCAAATTCCATTTTAGCGGGCATGGAGCCAAAAGCTATGAGATGGCAATCGAGGCGTTGGCCGGGATAATTAAGCATAATTAATAACAAAACGGTGAATTCCCTCTATCCGGGTTGCTCTTCATTTTGACTTTTCCTGCCAATTTCATTAATCAGGTGTTCTGCCAAAGGCAGATAGTTTACATAAGGATTTAGTATGAAAATCGATGCAGATGCCATTCGCCAGCTTTCCAAGCTGCTGGAAGAGACCGGCCTTACCGAAATTGAAGTCGCCGATGGCGAAAAAATGATCCGTGTGAATAAGGGTGGCCCTGTGGGTCATGCCGTTCACCACGCGGCGCCTGTCTCCCAGATTATGCCGTCCGATCCAACGATACCGCAAGCGGCTAATACGTCCACGCCAGCTGTTGTCGCCGAGAACCACCCGGGCGCGGTTAAATCGCCGATGGTCGGCACAGCCTATCTTCAATCTGACCCGAACTCTCCGCCATTTATTTCCAAAGGCGCGACCGTCAAAGTCGGTGACACTCTTCTTATCATCGAAGCGATGAAAGTGATGAACCCGATCAAGGCTGCCAAAGGCGGCGTCGTAAAAGATATCATCGTTGAAAACGCTTCTCCGGTCGAATTCGGCGAAGTATTGGTCATTATTGAGTAATTTCAAAAATGCTTGATGTAGGGCAAAATTCTACAGGAGGAAACATCCTCCATCCCGAAACACCTTTCGGGAGTAGCGATGATATACAAAATCTTACTCAACGAGAGATTGATGAGATCAGCGATAAAAACCGCGAGACATTAAAAATATTATTTCGCCGCTACTCCAGATGCGATGACATCAGCCTGTCTTATTCCGAACATGCTTCCAATATCACTCATAGATTCAACATTATGATGAATAGAGGATTAAAAAGACCGGCTTTGTTTGAGCATCTTCGGAAAAAAGTCTGGGGCTTTATTGAGCTGGAATATCAATCTAAAAATAATATGCCTTCAAATATCGACCTTGGCATCATTACTAACTCAGCAGTTTCGGAAGTTTTAAAAGAACTTCGTCATGATGTGCAGGCAGGAACTGTAAGATTTCCCAGTTTCCCTGCACGAACACAAGGCTGATATGTCACAGAGCTTTTCCATTGTTAAGTTATCAGAAAAACCCAAATTCGCCGATGTTTGCGCTGCGTGGTCTTTTGGCGAATGGGGAAGCCAGATTGCTGATCGTACGCTTGAACAAAATTTAGTTCGTTATAGAGGTACAGCCTCACAAACTGATAAACTTCCCCTTACATGGGTGATAATCGTTAATGATCGTCCCGCAGGCATGATAAGCCTGAAAGATAATGACCATCCGGATCACAATGATCTTTCCCCATGGCTGGCTTCCCTTTATATTCATCCCGAATACAGAGGCAGAGGATTTGCAGCGAAACTGATCGAGCATGTCGAGAATTTTGCCAAGACGGAATTGAAAATACAGCATCTCTATCTTTTTACGCATACAGCTAATGAGCTTTATAAAAAGCAAGGCTGGATTGAAGTGAAGAATATTCGTGACCCTTCAGGTATGAGACCGGAAGGTGATACATTGTTTAAAAAGGAACTAGTTAATGTTTAAAAAAGTTTTGATCGCCAATCGCGGTGAGATTGCGCTTCGCATTCACCGCGCCTGTAAAGAGATGGGCATCCAGACCGTCGTCGTTCACTCGACTGCCGATGCGACCGCGATGGCCGTGCGCCTTGCAGATGAAAGCGTCTGTATTGGACCTCCGGCTTCCAAGGATTCCTATCTCAATATTCCGGCGATTATTTCCGCAGCTCTTTTGACAGGCGCGGACGCGATCCACCCCGGCTACGGCTTTCTATCGGAAAACGCAGCTTTCGGCCGCATCATCGAAGAACACGGCCTGACTTTTATCGGCCCCAAGCCCGAGCATATCGATTTGATGGGTGATAAAGTATCCGCCAAGCAAACAGCGCAGCGCCTCGGCCTGCCGGTCATTCCCGGTTCCCCTGGTGCGGTTGAAAGCGCCGAAGAAGGCGAGAAGCTTGCCACCGAGATGGGCTATCCGGTCATTATCAAGGCCGCTTCGGGCGGCGGCGGGCGCGGCATGAAAGTCGTGCACGAAGCAAAAGATTTCAGCGAACAATACAGAACAGCGCGCACAGAAGCCAAAGCGAATTTCGGCGACGATACGGTCTATGTCGAAAAATATCTCGAAAAACCGCGCCATATCGAAGTGCAAATCTTCGGCGACAAACATGGCAATGCCGTTCACCTAGGCGAGCGCGATTGCTCGACCCAGCGCCGCCACCAGAAAGTAATCGAGGAAGCGCCATCCCCTGCTTTGTCCGAAGAACAACGTCAGGAAATCGGTCAGCTTGCCGCCAAGATGATCAGGGATATGGGATATGTCGGCGCGGGCACGATCGAGTTTCTCTGGGAAAAAGGCCATTTCTATTTCATGGAAATGAACACGCGCATTCAGGTCGAGCATCCGGTGACGGAGATGATTACCGGCGTCGATTTGATCGCCGAGCAAATCCGTGTGGCTGCCGGTGAAGAATTGACGATCCCTGAGAATATTCGTTTCCGCGGTCATGCGATGGAAGTGCGGATCAATGCCGAAGACCCCGCGACATTTATTCCATCCCCCGGGACGATTACCCAGTTCCATGCCGCAGGAGGCCTTGGCGTGCGTTTCGACTCTGCTGTCTATAACGGCTATCGCATCCCGCCTTACTATGACTCCATGGTCGGCAAGTTGATCGTACATGGCAGAACGCGCGAGGAATGTATTTCACGCCTGCGCCGCGCCATTCAGGAAACGGTTGTCGACGGCATTAAAACGACATTGCCGCTCCATTTGTGGATTTTGCAGCAGGAAGAATTCCTCTCAGGTGAATATAATATTCACTGGCTCGAGAAAAAACTCGCCGCCAAGGCCGAAGCCGAAAACAAAGAAGCGGCTTAATTATTCCCATTCTCGTCATCCCGGACTTGATCCGGGATCCATACGATATATCCGCATCACCGCATGGATTCCGGCTTTCGCCGGAATGACAAAATAGATTATGTTGTTCCATGCCCTTCACTCATCTCTCCCCCGAAATGGCTTTGGAAATTTACGCGCAAGGCGGCTTTCCCATGGCCGAGCGCGGCGATGATGACAGTTTCGAAATTTTTGAAGCGCGGCAAAGATCGCTTCTGCCATTTCAAAACCTGCATGTTTCGAAATCCTTGAGGAAAGTCATTCTTAAAAATGAATTCGACATACGCATCAATACGGCATTTAAAGACGTTATTACCGCCTGCGGCGAAACCAAACAGGGCCGCGACGAGACATGGATCAACAAACCCATTCGCGATTGTTTTATACAGCTTCATGAAATGGGCCACGCCCATAGCGTCGAAGCATGGAAAGATGAAAAACTCGCAGGCGGATTATATGGACTTCAGATCGGCTCGGCGTTTTGCGGCGAGAGCATGTTCTCGCGGGCGACCGATGCCAGCAAGACCGCCCTCGTCCATCTTTGCGCCAGATTGAAGGCGACCGGCTTTACGCTTCTAGATGCTCAGCTCCCGAACCCGCATCTGGAGCAATTCGGGCAAACTCTGATCTCACAGGATGATTATCTGGGACGTCTGTCCGGCGCTTTACAAACGAACTCCGATTTCATGTCTGTGGAAATGACTGAAAGAGATTTAATTCAAAAATATTTGCAAGTAATTACCAAGTAATAAAACAAAAATCCGGGCCATTTCTGGTCCGGACCATCTGATTATTACTTAATATTCAAGTAATTAAGTCGTTTAATTGTTTGCAACAGCAGGCCTCATTTGAAAGGCCAATTTCCGGCCATATGCAGTCCTGCTGTAAAACAAGCGAGTTAAATCGGAGCTTTTGAATATGTTACTAAAAGTCTGTTTGTTGAACTTTCTCGGTAATCTAATCATCTTGGCCTCCTTTGTTATACTTAAGCTATCACAATCTATACTTAGATAGTAGCGAAATCGGTTATTTTGTATTTACTTTTTATTAATAATTTAATACCGCAAATACCGCTTTGACATGGAGTCAAAGCTTTGGCAAACTTATCCACAGAGTTACCCCCGATTCGTTCCCCACCTTTTGTATTTCCGGATTCATTGTGAAACATCCTTTTGTCCTCTTGCTGACCGCAACTGTGCTTTCGACGTCCCTGCTCGGCTGCTCAATGGGCAGCAAACCGGTGGATGTCAACGAACAGGCGGAAAACGTTAATAAAGATCTGGAGCGTCTTTACGGCGGTCAGGAAAAGCTGAAAAGCGAAATTGGCCTGTACGACGCCATGGCGCGCGGCATTAAGTATAATATCGAAAAACGCGACGCCGTGATGAACGAGATGGTCGCCAAGGGCGATATCGATCTCAAAGCGCTGAACCTTCTGCCAAACGCCACCGCCGGCGTATATGCCAATGGCCGCAATGACAAGCAATATATCAGCGGACGCTCCAAAGCGACCGGCGCGCAGTCGCTCGAGCCGACGCAATTCGAAGATCAATATACAAGAACCGCTAATCTGGCGCTGAGCTGGAACACGCTTGATGCGGGGATCGGCTTTATCAATACCAAGGGCGCCTCCGACAAAGCACGCGCCGTGACCGAGCGCCGCCGCAAAGTCGTACAGAATATCGCGCAGGATATCCGCGAAGCCTATTGGCGCGCGGCTTCCGCCCAGCTTCTCGACGATCACATGAATTCCATGATGGCGGATTCCAAAAAACTCGCCAAACAGCTTGAAGATGCCGAGAACAAGAAATCCAGCCATGATGTCGAACATCTATTGAAATTACAAAAGCGCATCTATGACACGATGCAGGATTTGATGGCGGAACGTGACCGCCTTGCCACCGCCCATGCGGAACTGGCTGCCCTTATGGGCCTGCCGCCTTCGGCAAAATTCCGTCTGGCGGACAATGAATCCAGTATGATGTCGAAAGATTCCATTCCATCGCTGAAATCCAACGTCAAAGACCTCGAAGTTCTGGCGCTGATGATCCGCCCTGAAATGCGTGAACACACGCTTTTGAAACGTGTCGCCACCCGCGATATTCACAAAACCGTTTTGGAAACCTTCCCGGGTGTGGGCGGCATACTCGCATATAATTATGACGACAATTCTTTCCTCGACGATGAAAGCTGGATGAACGCCTCTGTCGGCCTCACGCAAAACGTCATGAAAATCTTTTCTTTCCCCCAGCGCTATAACCAGTCGAAAAATCTGGACGCATCTGCCGATATGAAACGCATGGCGATGACCGCCGCTGTTCTGACACAAACCAATATCGCCTATACGCGCTATCAACTGGCGCAGGACCGTTACGATCTTTTGAAAAGCATGGCAGGCGTTAATCGCCGCATCGAAGACTATGCGCAAACGCGTAGAGAAAACGCGAAAGATAAAAATATCGTACAAGACGGCGAGCTTCTCGCCGCGCGGATGGATTCCCTTCTCACCCGCACGCGCCTGCAACTCGCTTATGCCGAAGGCCAGAATTCTTTTGGCCGTATCGTCAACTCGCTCGGCCTCGACCCGCTGCCGCCGCATGTCGAAGACCAGTCAACCGAGCAACTGGCTAAAACCATCGAAAAACGCTTTGAAAACATGGACGGCGATACGATCACGTCCCTTTTGGAAAAAATCCGCGAAAAAACCAATCTTCTGGATGGGAATACCGGCGTTGCGTCAAGCTTGAACAACCCTTCCGTTGCACCGCAAAACGTTTCAGCGATTGTTCCAAAGAAGAAAATGTCCGATAATAAAGAGATCTGAGTTGTTATCTTTGTCATCCCGAGCGTAGCCGAGGGATCTCACCTGTAGCAACCAAGATGAGATGTCTCCGCTTCGGTCGACATGACACTATTTAAAGGAGCTATCATGAAAATTCTGCTCACTGTTTTACTTACCCTATTCTCTGCCTCCTATGCTTTTGCTCAGGAAGCAACCGACCCGACAGGTTTATGGCTGACCGAAAACAAACGCTCTGTCATTGAAATTCAGAAATGTCCGCAAGGTCTATGCGGTAATATTCACTGGATCATCGAGGGCGGCATGCAAACCGACGCCAAGAACCCGAATGAAGCCAAGCGTAATACACCGATGTGCGGCCTGCCGATCCTCTGGGGTTTCAAGCAAAATCCCAAGAATGTAAAAGTCTGGGAGTCCGGCAAAATCTATAAAGCGGATGAAGGCGATGTCTATAACGCAACCGTCTCCGTTATCGATGCCAATAAACTTTACTTGCGCGGCTATGTCGGCATTCCGCTTCTCGGAAAGACTCAATACTGGTCCCGCGTAAACGGAAAAGATTATCCGGGCTGTAAGAAGTAATTCGAATTTAGAAAATCCCCGCTTTAGCGGGGATTTTTTATAGACAACCATTGCCAAATAGATTGACATAAAAGGAATATAGTCCTATCCTGTCAAAGTCGCTTTTATCATGAAAAAGCACGCCGTTTTTCGGCCATCCCCAAGGAAAACCAGAGGGGACAAGCATCAGCAAGCCCACTTCCCGCAGGCCTGCCCACGCAGGCATGCGTCCTCGGTTAAATCCCGCTACTTCACGATAAAAGCTAACCTATCTAAAAAACGCGACGTTCAAAGTAGTTAGAATGACGTTCAAACTATATAAAAGTTAATTTTCAACGCGGAGTTAGCGGAGTAGCGCGGAGTTTTAGAACGTTCTCTACTCCGCGTAACTTTGCGTACTCCGCGTTTTAAAAACTCTTAAAATCGCGGAACGAACCGAACAAAAGTTAAAAACATCACAGAGAAGACCTGAAAATTCAGAACAAAGTAGGAGACCATGTTAAGTTATTGAAAAATATAATATATTCACTTCTTCCATCGGCGCCCTAGCAGTGACCTCAAATTTCCGTTAAGAGGGAAAAGATGAAAACCTATTTTCTTTCCCAATCCGTTCCTGATGACGTTAAAGGCGCTGTCACCGCCATCGGCAATTTCGACGGGCTGCATCGCGGTCATATGGCACTGCTGGAAATTACCCGCAAGCGCGCCTTGGATGCCGGAAAGCCTTTTGCCGTTTTGACATTCGAGCCGCATCCGCGCCGCCTGTTTCGCCCCGACGATGCGCCGTTTCGCATAACACCTCTGCCAGTCAAGCTTCAAAGGCTGGGAAATTCCCGTGCCGATATCGTCTTCGTCCTCGATTTTGACTGGGAAACCGCGCATCTCACGGCGGATGACTTCATACAGAAAATCCTGAGAGACAAGCTCGGCCTTGATGAAATCGTCATCGGTGCCGATTTCCATTTCGGCCAGAGCCGTTCCGGCTCCATCGAAAGCCTGCAAGAAGCGGGTTTTCACTGCACCACACTGGGCCTTGTCAAAGATGCCTCTCATGCCGTGTACTCTGCCACCCGCGTTCGCGGGCTGCTCCAGGCCGGAAATATCCGCGAAGCCAACGCGCTTTTAGGCTGGAATTGGGAAATACAGGCCAAAGTCGAAAAAGGCGACCAGCGCGGGCGCGAACTTGGCTATCCGACCGCCAATATGCCGCTCGGTGAAACCATTCACCCCGCTTACGGCATTTATGCCAGCCTCGTCCAAATCGAAGGCGAGGATCAATGGCGCATGGCCGCGAGCAATATCGGTATACGCCCGATGTTCGAAGCCAAAGTGGCGCTGGCCGAAACTTTCATCTTCGATTTCGACGGCGATCTTTACGGCAAAACCTTGCGCGTGCGACCGGTTGAAAAACTGCGCGACGAAGCCAAATTCGACAGTCTTGATGCTTTGAAAATCCAGATGGCCAAAGACTGCGAAATGGCGCGGAATATTCTCTCTAAGGCTTGATTTTTAAGGCTTTTTGTTGCCATAGTATGGTCCCGTTTCCCGTAGAAGAATTGATATGACCGAAGCCAATACTGCCGACCTTTACAAAGACACCGTCTTTTTGCCGAAAACCGATTTCCCGATGCGCGGCGAACTGCCTCAGAAAGAACCGGCTATTCTCAAACGCTGGCAGGAAATGGATCTCTATTCGCAAATCCGCGCCGCCTCCAAAGGCCGCGAAAAATGGATTTTGCACTGGGGCCCTCCTTACGCCAATGGCCGCGCCCATGTCGGACATGCTTTTACCAAATCGCTTAAAGACATCGTCAACCGTTCCAAGCAAATGGCAGGCTTCGATGCGCCGCTCGTGCCGGGCTGGGATTGTCACGGCCTGCCGATCGAATGGAAGATCGAGGAACGCTACCGCGAAAAAGGATTGAACAAGGACGACGTACCGATTTTGCAATTCCGTCAGGAATGCCGCGAGTTCGCACAGGAATGGGCAGATATTCAATCAGATGATTTCCAGCGTTTCGGCGTTCTCGCCGACTGGGCCAATCCTTACATGACGCTGCATAAAAAATCGGAAGCCGATATCGCACGCGAGATTCATAAATTTCTTCTGAACGGCCTTCTCTACAAAGGCGTGAAACCTGTCATGTGGTCGGTGGTTGAAAAAACCGCCCTCGCCGAAGCCGAAGTCGAATACAAGGAACATAAATCCATCACTATCTGGGTGAAGTTCCCGATCGTTTCGACAAAGCACAAGCAAGCCGAAGGTGCATCTATTGTTATCTGGACAACAACGCCTTGGACTATGCCGTCAAACCGTGCTGTCGCCTTTGGCGCTGATATCGATTACGCCGTTTATACGATCAATACGGTTGAAGAAGGCTCCCGCGCTGTAACCGGAGATAAACTCATTCTGGCGACGAAGCTGGCCGATGATGTCATGAAAGCCGCGAAAGTATCGGACTATTCACAAGGCGAAATTTTCAAAGGCTCCGCACTGGAAGGTTCGACCCTCGCCCACCCGCTGCGCGGTTATGAGTATGATTACGATGTACCAATCCTCGAAGGCGATTTCGTCACCGACGATGCCGGAACCGGTTTCGTCCATATCGCGCCAAGCCATGGCGAGGACGACTATTTCCTCTACGTCAAACATTTCGGCGGACGTGATATTCCGGACAATGTCACCGATGACGGAAAAATGCGCGACCATGTGCCGAATTTTGCCGGTCTTTCGATCTATAACGACAAAGGCGAAATGGGGGATGTCAATTTTGCTGTCTTGAAGGCATTGGATGCGGCGAAAAACTTGCTGCACAAAGGTTCATTGAAGCATGAGTACCCGCATAGCTGGCGGTCAAAAGCCCCGCTGATCTTCCGCACGACGCCGCAATGGTTTATCGCCATGGATGAAAAATCTGATGGTGCGACCTTGCGCGAGAAATCCCTGCAAGGCATCAAGGATACGAAATGGTATCCTGCCGCCGGTGAAAACCGTATCACGGCGATGATCGCCAATCGTCCCGACTGGTGCATCTCGCGCCAGCGTGCTTGGGGCGTACCGATTGCGCTCTTCGTTTCAAAAAAAGACGGCAGCGTTTTGAAAGACGAAGCCGTGCTGAAATGTATCGGCGATATTTTCGAAGCCGAAGGCTCCGATGCATGGTATGCGCGTCCGGCATCCGACTTCCTCGGCAACAAGTATAACGCCGATGATTATGATCAAGTTTTCGATGTGGTCGATGTCTGGTTTGAATCCGGCTGTACGCATGCTTTCGTTTGCGAAGCGCGTGACGATCTGCATTCACCCGCTGATCTCTACCTCGAAGGCTCCGACCAGCATCGCGGCTGGTTCCACTCTTCCCTTCTGGAGTCTTGCGGTACGCGCGGCCATGCGCCGTATAAATCCGTTCTGACACATGGTTTCGTGCTGGATGAAAAAGGCTATAAGATGTCAAAATCCCTCGGCAATGTCGTAGACCCGCATGAGATCCTGAAAACCTATGGTGCCGATATCTTGCGCCTGTGGACGATCACGTCGGATTATTCGCAGGACGTCAAAATCGGTGAAAGCCTTTTGAAGAACACGTCAGACTTATACCGCCGCTTCCGTAATACGTTCCGCTTCCTGCTCGGCGCTCTTGACGGTTTGACGAAAGAAGAACTGGTTGCTGAATCCGATTACGCGAAAATGCCGGAACTGGAACGCTATGTTCTGGGTCAACTTTCGCGCCTCAACACGAAGATCGATGAAGCCATCGCCGTTCATGATTACAACGAAATGATCCACTTGCTGCATCATTTCTGCAATCTGGAATTATCGTCTTTCTATTTCGACATTCGTAAAGATCGCCTCTATTGCGACCGCCCTGATTTATTCGAGCGCCGCGCGGCACGAACCGTCATGGCGAGACTATTCGAATATCTCGCTCACAAACTGGCGACCGTCATGCCGTTCACGACCGAAGAAGCATGGTCCTACAGACCCAAAGGCGTCTTTAAAGATAGCGACAGCATTCACCTGAACGATTTCATGAATGTGCCCGAAGACTGGCTTGATGATGCACTCTCCGTTCGCTGGGACGGCATTAAGCAAGTCCGCGCCGCCGTGCTGGCCGCCATCGAACCGAAACGGACCGATAAAACCATAGGCTCCTCGCTCGAAGCCTATCCGCATATCACCCTGCCGGAACAACTGGCCAAACTCGTTGAAGGCATCGACTTTGCCGAAGTTTGCATTACGTCACAAGCACTCGTGAAATCCGGCCCTGCCGAAGAGATCAAAGTCACAATTGAAAAGGCCGAAGGCAATAAATGCGTGCGTTGCTGGAAAGTCCTGCCGGAAGTTGGCACCGATCCCGACTATCCTGATCTTTCCTTACGCGATGCCGATGCCGTGCGTTATTACCAAAGTGAAAAGAAAGCTGCCTGATGAGCAAGACCACCCGCCTCTTGATCGGACTATTTATTATCGTCGCTCTCGCTTTCCTTGACCAGTGGAGCAAATGGTATGTGATCGAAATGTATTTCCGCCCGCGTGATTTTTATGCCGATGGCGCAAGTCTCGACTTCTGGACCTGGCTGACCAGCTTGCCGCAAGAACGCTTTCCGCCTTACCAGAGCGAGATCACATCGTACTTTAATCTTGTGATGGTCTGGAACAAAGGCGTCAGTTTCGGCATGTTCGCCAGCACTCATAGCTTTATGCCCTATGCTTTGATGGCCATGGCCCTGGGCCTCACCACATTCTTCATTATCTGGATGTGGCGCTCGACATCTCTTTTAGCTGCCCTACCTTTAGCCATGGTAATTTCCGGCGCGCTCAGCAATGTCTGGGACCGCGCACGATTTGGCGCAGTCGCCGATTTCCTCGATTTTCACGTCGCAGGATATCACTGGCCCGCCTTCAACGTTGCCGATTCCTGCATCGTGCTAGGCGTTGCGGGACTGGCTCTTCATACGCTACTCTCAGGTAAAGAAAATTCAAACAAACCAGTTTCGGATCCGGCATGAAAAAACTTCTTATCATTTCCCTGATGTCAGCGACAATTTTAAGCGGATGTGCGCGCGCAAAACAGGAACTTGGCTTGACCCGCCGTACGCCGGACGAATTCGCCGTCGTCAAACGCGCGCCGCTTGAAATTCCGCCAGACCTCAACCAGATTTCGTCGCTGCCGGAGCCTCGCCCGGGCATGCAGCGCCCGCAAGAAGCCAGCCCTGAACAAGCAGCGCAAGCCGCTATTCTGGGCAGCTCGGTCCCTATGCTTGAACAATCATCTACGGGTGAATCCGCACTGCTGCAGAAAGCAGGCGCAACGAACGCCGTTACCAATATCCGCAATATCGTCGACCGCGAAGCCGTCGAGGGTGCCGAGAAAAATCGCCCTGTCGCCAAGCGTATCATGAACTGGGGCAATAAGGATGACGCAGGCGCCGCCCTGATTGTCGATGCTCCTGCCGAAGCCAAGCGCATCAGGCAAAAACAGGCTGGCGAAACCCCATCGATTGAAGAATGACATGAAAAAAACTTTGCTCCTGTTTGCAAGCATCCTTGCCTTATCCGTACCGGCGATGGCGCAGGATCAGGCAATGGGCAAGGTTTACAACGCGGAAACCTTTACGCTCGATAACGGGATGCAGGTCGTCGTTATTCCCAATCACCGCGCGCCGGTTGTCACCCACATGCTGTGGTACAAAGTCGGCTCTGCTGACGAGCTGCAAGGTGACGGCGTATCCGGCGAAGCGCATTTCCTCGAACATTTGATGTTCAAAGGCACGAAAGCCATCGGCCCCGGTAAATTCTCGAAACTGATCCGCTCGATGGGCGGCAACGACAATGCCTTCACCTCATGGGATTACACCGCCTACTACCAATCGATCGCAAAAGAACGTTTACCCATCGTGATGGCGATGGAAGCCGACCGTATGATTAATATCGCGCCGCCTTTAGCTGAAATTGCGCCCGAGCATCAGGTCATTATCGAGGAGCGCCGCCAAAGGACTGATAACGATCCGAAAGCTTTATTCTCTGAACAAATGAGATCAGTCCTCTATAACACGACACCTTACGGCATTCCGATTATCGGCTGGAAACAGGAGATGCCGAAAATTACTTGGGCGCATGCAAAAAATTATCATGACAAATGGTATGCACCGAATAATTCCATTCTGATCGTCTCCGGTGACGTGACGCTGGACCAGATGAAAACTTTCGCGCAGAAATATTACGGCATATTGCCGAAAAAAGAGATCGGTGAACATGTTCGCCCTGACGTGCCGAAACTCGCCGCTCCGACAACGCTTGAATTCCATGACAAAGCCGTTCAACAACCCGTATTCATGCGCGCTTTTATCGCCCCGTCTTTTGTCCAGAACAAAAAAGACGCCTATGCGCTGCAAGTATTGCAAAACGTTATTAGCGGCGGCGCATCGACAAGGCTTTATCAATCGCTGGCGGTTCAGCAAAAAATTGCCGTCGATATCGATATGAATTACGACGATGCCAATCGCGGTCAGGGTAGTATCTGGATTTATGCCACGCCTGCCGAAGGCGTAACGCTCAAAAAACTTGAGTCGGTGATCGATCTGGAATTCCGCGCCATGATCAAAAAAAGTATCGCTGCAGAAGAAGTTGAAAAAGCCAAGGAACGGCTTATTGATTCCGCCGCCTATGCCCGCGATAGCGTGATGGGCCCTGCCATGACAATCGGTCAGGCGCTGGCCTCTGGCGCAACGCTCGATGATGTCGAATACTGGCCGGCGCGCATATCCGAGGTTACGCCGGAAGACGTCACGCGCGTTTTGAAGAAATACATGGACCCGGATAATCCCGACTATCAGCCTGTTACCGGCTATATGCTGCCACCCGAAGGTAAAGTAGAGGTCGCACCATGAAAAAATTATTACTGACCATCGTACTTCTTGGATTTTCTTTTCCGGCCCAAGCCGCGATTTTAAATATCAAGGAAGTAAAATCAAAAAGCGGGATCACTGCATGGCTGGTCGAGGATCATTCCATTCCTGTCATCTCGCTAAAATACAGTTTTAGCGGTGCGGGTGCCGTCAATGATCCACAAGACTTGCAGGGCCTTAGCCGTCTTCTCTCCAACACGCTCGATGAAGGTGCGGGTAATTACACCAGCGAGCAGTTTCAGGGCATTCTCGATAATAAGTCGATCAGTCTGTCTTTCTCCGCCGGACGCGACGATTTCGGCGGTAGCCTGAAAACCCTGACCAAGAATCGCGATGAAGCGTTCTCGCTATTACAGCTTGCCCTTACCAAGCCGCGCTTCGATCAGGAAGCCGTCAACCGCATGATTGCCGCCAATATCACGCGCATCCGCTCGGATATGACAGAGCCGGACTGGGTCGCGGCACGACTGTTAAATTCAGTTATCTATGACGGCCACCCTTATGCGATGAATAGCGGCGGAACATTGTCTTCTTTACCAAAAATTACGCCGACGCATTTGAAAGAAAAACTCGCGAAAGATTTAACACGCGACCGTTTGATCGTATCGGTGGCGGGCGATATCAGCGAAGCCGATTTATCTGTCTTGCTCGATAAAACCTTTGGTGAACTTCCATCCAAAGCTTCGCCTGTCAAAATCAGCGATGTCGAATTCAGCGACCAGCCGACGACAACTTTATTAAAACTGCCGATTCCGCAAACGATTATCATGGCCACATTGCCGGGCATTCACATCGGTGACCCAGATTATCTTGCCGCCGATATCATGAATTTCATTCTCGGCTCTTCCGGTTTTGGCTCTCGCCTAACGGAAGTCGTGCGGGAAAAGAACGGCCTCACCTATGGCATTTATACGGGCATGGAGATGATGGATCATGCAGCGATGTTTACTCTTTCTACCTCGACAGAGAACAAGAATGTAGAGCAAGTTATCGATCTTAGCCGCAAGGAATTCGAACGTATCAAAGCGGAGGAAGTCAGCGCGCAGGAAATCAAGGATGCACAATCCTATTTGATTGGCTCAATGCCACTTGGCCTTACCTCCACCGACCAGATCGCCGGTACGATGCTAACTTTCCAGCGTTATAACTTGCCGAAAAACTATCTCGACATCCGCGAAGAAGGCTTGCGAAAAGTAACCGCAGACGATGTCAAACGCGCCGCCAATCGATTACTCGACCTGTCAAAATTAAGTATTATCATGGTCGGCGATCCTGTAAATATAACCCCGACAAAAACCATGACGGACCTGCCAAATGTCAAATAACAGCTTTACAGCAACAGCCGCCCATCAAGAACTGACTTCCCATTTCTCAAAGATGGCGAAGGCGCATTTGCGCAATCTTCTGGAAGAAAAGAATCGCTTTGAAGAACTAAGCCTGGTCTTTGAGGGTATGCTTTTTGATTTCTCAAAACAGCGTATTACCAAAGAAACCCTCACCCTTTTGACGCAACTGGCCGAAGCGCAAAATCTTGAGCAATGGCGCACGCGTCTTTTTGCCGGAGAAAAAATCAATACATCCGAAGGCCGCGCCGTTCAGCATATGGCACTACGCACGCCTGAAGATCAGGAAGTTTTGATCGGCGGCAATAACGTCATCCCTGCCGTTCATGAAGAACTTCGCCACATGAAATCATTCGCGCACAAAATCCGCGAGGCAGGCGTTATTACGCATGTTGTAAATATCGGTATCGGCGGTTCGGATTTAGGTCCGCGTTTTGTGACCGAGGCCTTGAAACCTTATCAGGATGGTCCCGAAATTCGTTTCGTCTCTAACGTCGACGGACAGGATTTAAGCAGCGCTCTCGAAGGCCTTAATCCCAAAACCACTCTTTTTGTCATCGCCTCGAAAACCTTCACGACGCAGGAGACCATGCTGAACGCCAATTCGGCAAAAACATGGTTCTTAAATCAAGGTATGAAACAGGACGATATTAAAAATCATTTCGTTGCCTTGTCGACGAATGCCGAAAAAGTTAGTGACTTCGGCATTGATCCGAAGAATATTTTCAAATTCGAAGACTGGGTCGGCGGGCGCTATTCTGTCTGGTCTCCGATTGGTCTTTCCGTCATGCTCGCCATTGGCCCGGACGGATTCCAGGAATTTTTGAACGGTGCTCATGCTGCCGATACGCATTTCCAGACAGCACCGCTTGAGAAAAATATACCGGTCCTGCTTGGGATGATCGGTATCTGGAACCGCAATTATCTTGATCTTAAAACGCATCTTTTTGCACCTTATGACGCACGCCTTGCCAAATTCGCAAAATTTATTCAGCAAATGGATATGGAATCGAATGGCAAATCCGTCGACCGCGAAGGTGTTCGCGTAGAATATGAAACCGGGCCACAAGTATACGGAGAAACAGGTACCGATAGCCAGCATTCCTATATGCAACTCGTTCATCAGGGAACAGATGTCATCCCGATCGATTTCATCGCCTGCGCCAAGCCTCGCCATAAACTAGACCCTGCCCATCATATTGCGCTTGTTTCGAACATGCAGGCGCAATCCCGCGCCTTGGCGCGCGGCCAGACCGTGGAAGAGGCGGATGGCGATCCGTTCCGTGTCTATGAAGGCAACCGCCCGAGCACCACGATTATCTTACCGGAATTATCACCCCGCGCGCTTGGCACGCTGATTGCTTTGTATGAGCATAAGGTTTTCGTTCAAGGCATTGTCTGGAATCTCAATAGCTATGATCAGCCGGGCGTTGAACTCGGCAAAGTCGCCGCCAACGGTTTAATCGACGCCTATAACAATAAAGACATTCCGGAAACATTCGATTCTTCCACAAAAGGGCAGATGGCCTATCTTCAGCCCTTCATATATGGGCTTAAATAAGCGATACTATTAAGTATGGCCGATCCGACTAAACCATCCGACCGCCTGTCGCAGACAGAATTAGACGATGTCATTCGTAAACAGGTTATTTTTAACCTTGGCAAACGCGGCGGTGCGCGCGCTGTTTTAAAATTCAAGGATTTATCAGGGCTCTATTTTCATGGAGCCGATTTATCGGGCGCCGATTTCACTGGCTCCAATCTAAACAAGGCAAATCTCTCCAACGGCAAATTCAATGGCGCTGTATTTTATAGCTGTGACCTAATCGGTGCCAATCTTAAAAATGCTTCATTTGAAAGAGCCGATTTGCGCGGCGCGGATTTAACGGACGCCCTGACCGAGAATGCGAATTTTACCAAGGCCGATACAAGGGCTGGTTCAAGGGTTGAGAAAAAGCTTTCTCTCAAAGAAGAGAAAGAAATAAAGGCTGCCACGGAAGCCGCCGTTGAAGAAAAAGTGATAGATTACAGCCATAAAGAAGCTCCTCCAGGCTGGGCCACCGATCTTGATCTATCGAAGAAGAAAATAGCGCCTGCGCCTGAAAGCGATTACGCCTACGAAAAAGAAAAGCCACAAACCCGTGAAACGGATTTTGTATTGGAAGGCGAAAAGCACGATAAACGGGATAGTGATTTTGTATTGAAAGGGCAGGAAAAAGGGGCGCGAGATTCCGATCTGGATCTTTCAAAAACAGATCAAGTAAATCTTCATGAAACAACTTTGGATCTGTCTCAAGTAGAAGATGCTTACTCACGCGACGCCAATCTTGATCTTTCAGCCCAAACAGAAGTTGTCCGCGAAAGCGATCTCGATTTATCGCCCGAGGAAATTGCCGCGCGTCATTCCGGCCTAGATTTGAGCGCGCAGGAAGAAGCCGCTTTTGCCGCAAGCGGAGTCGATCTAAGCGTTTCCGAAAACGAACTTCACCGCAAATTGCGCGAACATGCTAAATGGATCCAGTTTGCCGGAGCGCAAGGCGAAAGGCTCGATCTGGCAGGTCTTGACCTTCATTCTATACCCAATATCGGTCAATACCCTTTGATCATGGCGATTGCCAAAGACATTAATTTCAGCGGCATGCTCTTTATCAAAGCGCAAATGCAAAGCTCTTCTTTCGATGGCAGCAATTTCAGCAAAGCCAATATGAAAGAAGCCGATATGCGCGGCTCAAGCTTTAAAGGGGCTGATTTTTCCGGCGCGGATTTGTCTTCGGTGAATTTGTGCCCGCTTAAGCTCCAATCCGGCCGCCTTCTCCCTGTCGATCTGTCAGGGGCTAATTTAAAGGGGGCTAATCTGACCGGTGCCCGACTGCGTAATGCAAATCTGGCCGGGGCCGACCTGACCGGCGCCTTGCTGGCAAAGGCGGATTTCAAAGATGCCGATTTAACAGGCGCGATTCTGCCGGAAAACTTCCAGAATTAATCATATTATATTGGCAGTTTCGCCTCACCTGCCCTAATTTCACTCTATGCCCGTCAGATATTTACCAGACCATTTGGTCAACCAGATTGCCGCCGGTGAGGTGATTGAACGTCCTTCCGCCGCCGTGAAAGAGCTGGTCGAAAATTCGATCGATGCCGGGGCGAGCTGGATCGAGATCGATCTGCGAGAGGGCGGCAAAACCATGATCGCCATTCGCGATAACGGCCACGGCATGCCCAAAGACGATCTTATCGCAGCCCTCGATCGCCACGCCACCTCCAAGCTTCCCTCTGACGATTTGCTGGCTATTCATCATCTGGGTTTTCGCGGGGAAGCTTTGCCGTCTATTGCCTCGGTCAGCCGCATGAAAATTTCGACGCGAAGCCGCGATAATGGCGAAGCTTGGGAAATTACCGCCGAAGACGGGAATAAATCCGATCCGAAACCCGGAACGCAGGCCGAAGGCACGACTATCGAAGTGCGCGATCTTTTTTATTCGACACCAGCAAGGCTAAAATTTCTTAAAACCACAAATGCTGAATATGCCGCCGTCAAAGACTGCATATACCGCCTTGCGCTCACGCGCCCCGACATTGCCTTTCGCCTGTCGCATAACGGCGCATCCGTCTTTCATTATCCGGTCCTGACGCACGATGCGGATGAACAGTTTAAGCAGCGCCTGAAAGACGTAATGGGCGCAGAGTTTCTCGATAACTCGATTGCCCTTTCGACAGAGCGCCAAGGCGTCAAGCTCACAGGCCGCATTAGCCTCCCGACCTATAATGTGGGCACCTCGCTTGACCAGTATCTTTTCGTCAATGGCCGCGCCGTGAAAGATAAATTCATGCTCGGCGCTGTACGCGCCGCCTATCGGGATGTTCTGGCGCGGGATCGTTATCCAGTTGTGACTTTATTTCTCGAGCTTTCTTCAGAAGACGTCGACGTTAATGTCCATCCGGCGAAAGCGGAAGTACGCTATCGCGACAACGCCCTTGTGCGAGGTCTGATCGTTAGCTCTATCCGGCATGCCCTGCACCAGAGCGGACCGCAAACCAGTTCCAGTCTCGGCATCCAGACTTTATCGAGTTTTCGCCAGAATATTTCCTATCCTTCTTCCATGCCTTCGGCTCCAGCCTACGGTAATCTGGCAGAGAAGATTGCGCCGTTTTACCAACCCGCAATGGATATTCAGCCATCTGCCCGTATGGAAGAATTACCACAGCAAATGCCGGAGATAAATTATCCGCTTGGCTCCGCTCGGGCGCAAATCCATGAGAATTACATCGTCGCACAGACCGAAGACGGCCTTGTTCTGGTCGACCAGCATGCCGCGCATGAACGCCTCGTCTATGAGAATTTCAAAGCGCAGATGGAAGAGCGCGGCATCGAGAAACAGGGCTTGCTAACGCCGGAAATTTTATCTTTCAGTGATAGCGATATCGGCTTTCTGCTTGCTGAAGCTCAAAACCTGTCACGGCTGGGCGTTGATATCGAAGCCTTTGGCAGCGGTGCAATTGCGGTACGTTCGATCCCCGCGATTTTATCAGGCCGCATCGATATCAAGTCATTACTTTCGGACATCCTCGACGAGCTGAAAGACAAGGAAAGCTCCGGCCTTCTGGAAGAAAAGATCAATGCACTTTTATCGACCATGGCCTGTCATGGCTCGGTACGTTCTGGCCGCCGCCTGAATGTGATTGAAATGAACGCGCTTTTGCGAAAGATGGAAATAACGCCCCTTGCCTCGCAATGTAATCATGGCCGCCCGACTTTTATTCATTTGTCGCTCAAAGATATAGAAAAACTTTTTAACCGCAGGTAAATCTGGAGATAGAACTTGGAAAAAAACCGCAATATCATTCTGGCATTCTATGCCGCCATGTCTTTGGTCGTTATTCTGTGCAGCACGACCAATTTTGATCTGCAGAATATAGGCTATACCTTTATTATCGTCGTTTTGATCGCCGCCTATATCGCCCGCGCCAGGCTTCCCCGCAATGAAAGCTTCGAGGAAAACCATCTGACCTATATCATTCGCTCGATCTGGGTTTACTCAAGCATCGCAGCTATCGGAATGACGATCATGGCGATCATTCTGGTTCAAAAAGGTAATATGGATTCGATATACCAACTGGGGGATGTTTATATGGGCGGCGGCGAGCCGGATGAAGCGCAAATGAAAGCCGCTTTCGAATCCTATATCGCCGATAACAAAAACCTGATTCTAGAACAATATTTGATCTGGCTTTTCCCGGTTCAGCTCTATTTGGTATGGCGCATTTTCCATGGCGGCGGACGCGCTTTCAAAAGCTACCGCATCGCCAATCCAAAGAAATGGCTTTAAGCAAGCGCGATCAGTTTTTCCATTGCATCTAGATTAAGGCGCAATGATTTGCGCTTTTTTTCCTGGTCGGGCGCTGCGCCATATAATTCTTCGTTGTAAATTTCGGCGCGGATCAGGTCTTCCACGAAAACGGCATTAAAAATATCTTCTGCGCGCGCTAAGCTTTCAAACATGGCATGCGCTAGTACCGGCGAAGATGTTTCATCGACCAGAGATACGAAAACGGTCAGCGATAAATCATCGAGCAAGTCGAGATATTTTTTTAAATACTCTAAAAAGACAGGATCTTGCGTCAATGCTTCTATTTGGCTTGTCGTTTTGAGTGCTGCGCCGGATTTCTCTTCTGCCAGCACAATCCACTTATCCCAAAATTGCGCCTGCTTGGTTTTGTACGGCTCAGTGTCAGAACGATAGAAAACAAGATCTGTATCGATAAAAGACATGACATGACCAATCAATTCATGGCGCGGACGCAAGCAATCCATTGCCGTCATGACAAGCTGGTTGACCGGCATCACCAGCGGATTGATAACATCTGCCTGCTCTTCCCATTCCCGGGCGAGAAGCGATGCGATGTCTTTAGATGCCTGCAATAATTTTCCGGCCTGGGTTTTAACCGGCTTGTTATCCAGCTCGATACAATATTCATTTTCTATCTGTTTAATAGAAACCTGCTTGTAAAATCTCTTCATGGGGAACAGCTTTGATCCATTTTCACAAATGTGATTTCTTTTAAAATTTGAATTTTCTTTAGTATATTTAGTGCGATATCGTTTTTACATTCAAACCATATCTCAAACTTGTCATTTTTCTTTCCGCCTTTACCTTGCGCCACAACCCGTCCTCCCGAAAGAACATCCAATATAATCGCGTTATGCCCACCGCCGGATTTAATCGCCCCCGCGATATCCAGATCACCGAATTTTCCTTTGATCTGGGTTTCGTTACCGAAATAATAGAAAGCCGGTTGATCGCCGCCTTGTTGCAGCGATGCGTCCAGATCGAAATTCTGGTTTTTGTAAGAGCCTTGCGCTGATAATACTGCTTCGGTACCGGGCACAATCCCCGCTTTATCAATTTTGAGATCATATTCTGAATCGGCAGAAAAACGGAAATTTTCCATCTGAAAATTCTCAATTCTTCTTTTCCCCAGCGCAAGATCAAAGAGGCCGAACGCCAAATCGACTTTATCTGCCATATATTCATTCTTCGATGTGCGGGAAACACCGCGCAAGCCCTGCGCCTTGATCGAGAGCTGGGGCAGGATATTAAACTCATCTATTCTCTGAATAGTGACGTCAGCTTTTAACGCATCGGAAAAAGCCTGCTCCAGCCCGTGGCGATGACTGTCGCTCGTCCCACCGAGCTTGGACAACATCCATAGGCCCGCGCCGAGAATGATGACAATGGCCAGAAGTATCTTTACCGTCCAACTTGTAAAAGATGCCATTTTTGACTTGCTCATTTTTTTCTCTCGAAGGGGTCGGTTTGATAATCGGGCGTGAAACCGAATTTTTTCCAGCTTTTGCTTAGGTCGTCCGGCAACTGCGCGACAAGATCGAGTAAGCTTCCGTCTTTTGGATGAGGAAATTTCTTTCGGACCGCATGAAGATGCAAGCGTCCCGAAATGCCCATATCATCGATAATCGGCGTCATGCCGTTATATTTCTCATCGCCAATAATCGGGCAGCCCAGAATGTCCGCCGTATGCACGCGAATCTGGTGCATGCGCCCTGTGCGCGGCCAAAACGCCATAGACGCCGCGCCTTTATCCGATTTTTCCAGCAAGCGATAAGAAGTGCGCGACGGTTTGCCGTTTTCATTATCAATGACAACCGCTTCCTTGCGCTTACCTTCGCCTTTGATGATCGCCCCATTGATATCGCCGCCGTCTTTATCCGGTACTGGCGACACCAGTGCCCAGTAAATCTTCTTGATATCCTGTGCCTCGAACATCTTACCAAGGCTTTGGGTCATTTTCAGCGATCTTGCGCAGACCAAAAGTCCTGACGTATCACGGTCAAGTCTGTGAACAAGGCGCGGACGTACGCCTTTTAAATTTATCAGCGTGCCAAGCATGCCGTCGATATGGCGCTTGATATTAGGCCCACCCTGAACCGGTAAGCCATAAGGTTTGTTTAAAACAAGAATTTCCCCGTCGTCGAACACGGTGATCGATTTTAAAAATTCCTCGTCATTTTCTTTTGGAATGAATGTCAAAGAGGATGAATCGATAACTTTCGTTTCCACTGGCGGAACGCGCACGGTCTGGCCGGCTATCAGCCTCGTATCAGTCTTGGCGCGCTTGCCGTCGATGCGGACCTGACCGGTTCGTACCATTTTTTGCAGCAGAGCATACGGCACGCGGTCAAGCGTTTTTTTTAGCCAGCGATCCAGCCGCTGCCCGTCATCATCCGCCGCCACTTCATAACTGCGCACGCCGGTCATGTCATTAAATTCCGAACCAGCGCCATGCCGCCGATCAACGCCGCGACCGATGCCACGATGGAAGCAAAAAGATACAAGGCGGCGGCGACCCATGTACCGCGTTGATAAAGCGTGACAATGTCCAGCGAGAAAGCCGAAAAAGTCGTAAACCCGCCCAGTACGCCGACCATAAGGAAAGTCCTGACTTCCTGTGACAACTCCGTGTAATGCGCCAGAAGCCCGGCGAGAATGCCCATGGCAAAACAGCCGACAACATTGACGATGAGCGTGCCCCATGGGTAATCCGGCCCCCATAATAAAAGAGACGCTTTCCCAACCAGATAGCGAGCAACTGAGCCAATAGCACCGCCAAGGGCGACAAGAAGAATGATTTTCATGGCGGTGAATTTACATCAGATAAAGCTTTAGGTCTAAGAATTCTTCTCTTCCCGCAATTTCTGCCAATAATCCAGACGTTTCCTGATCTCGCGCTCAAAACCGCGCTCCGGCGGGTTATAAAAATTTGCGCGTTCCATTTCATCGGGGAAATAATCCTGCCCCGAGAAAGCTTCCTTGGTTTCGTGGTCGTAATTATACCCCGACCCATAACCCTCTTGCTTCATAAGTTTTGTCGGTGCGTTTAGTATATGTTTGGGCGGCATCAGCGAGCCTGTTTCCTTAGCGGCTCGTTTGGCGGCATTATAAGCCATATAAACTGCATTGGATTTCGGCGCGGTCGCTAGATAGACCAGCGCCTCAGCTAGTGCGAGTTCGCCTTCGGGACTGCCAAGGCGCTCATAGGTTTCCCAGGCATGCAGCGTCATGGCGAGCGCTTGCGGATCGGCAAGGCCAATATCCTCGGTCGCCATGCGGACCATGCGGCGTGCAATATATTCCGGATGTTCCCCGCCCGCCAGCATGCGGCAAAACCAGTAGAGAGCGGCATCGGCGTCAGAGCCGCGCACGCTTTTATGCAGCGCAGAGATTAAATTGTAATGACTATCATCTTTCTTATCGTAGAGCGGTGCGCGGCGCTGAACGATGGATATTAAACCTGTCAGATCCAATTCACCTTCCGCCTGCACGAATACCTGTTCGCCCAGCGTCAATATATAACGTCCGTCGCCATCGGCCATGGCTTTTAGATTTTCCCGCGCTTCCACCGTCAAGGGTAGTTTCCGTCCGAAATGTGCTTCAGCGCGGCTTAGCAAAATCTCAAGGGCTAAATCGTCGAGCCGCTTGAGCACGAATACTTGAGAGCGCGACAATAAAGCGGAATTCAGTTCGAAAGAGGGATTTTCCGTGGTTGCGCCGATCAGCACTACCGTACCGTCTTCCACCACCGGTAAAAACGCATCCTGTTGTGATTTATTGAAACGATGAATCTCGTCAACGAAGAGCAATGTCCCTTTGCCGTTTTCAAATCTAAGGCGCGCAGAATCAAAGATCTTGCGCAAATCTGCCACGCCGGAAAAAATCGCCGAGATGGTTTCAAAATGAAGATCGGTATGCTGGGCGAGTATCCGCGCCAAGGTCGTCTTGCCGCAGCCCGGCGGGCCCCAGAAAATCATCGATGACAATTTACGCGCTGCCACCATTTTGCCGAGCGGCGCATCGGCGGCCACGATATGATCCTGACCCACGACTTCTTCTAAGGTTTTAGGTCGCAGCAAATCCGCCAAAGGCTGAGTAAGGGGCTTGGCTTTATCTGGTTTGTCGGCGGCAAATAAATCGGGCATGGATTGATAATAGCGTTTTATTCGGAGATGTCATCTCACCACTATCGTTCGCTCCTGCCCTCTGGAGCGGATGGTTAGTGCCCAAGCCCCTCTTGTGGCACTGCTATCCAGCAGTTTTTGTGCATCAAGCGGCGATTTAAGCGGCGTTCGGTTTACCGCCACGATAATATCGCCGACAGACACCAAACGTGCCGCAATGGAGCTATTCTGGACCTTGGAAACGACGATACCCGTATCCTCGCCTTTCAAGCCCAGCTCGACCTCCAAAGCAGGGTTAATATTGGCAAGTGTTGCACCGGAAAGCGGGTTGCGGCCTTTGATAACCGTGCTCAGCCGCGCCGGACTATCCGGCGGTTTGATCGCAGCAACATCCGCCTCGCCTTTTTCGCCTTTCCTGTCATAGCCAATCTTGACGCTGTTGCCGATCGGCACCATGGCAAAACGGAAACGGATTTCAGACGCGTCATGAATCTTGCGCCCATTGACCGATGTGATGAGATCTCCGACTTCCAATCCCGCTTTCAGCGCCGGGCTTTCAGGATGGAGCGCCGTGATCAAGGCGCCCGACGGCGATGACAAACCCAGTGATGCGGCAATATCCGATGTTACATCCTGTACCGATACACCGACCCAAGGACGTACAATCTGGCCATTGACCGTCTGTCCTGATTTCTCGGCGGCGATGATCGTCGCCACCATTTCAGACGGAATAGCAAAACCAATCCCAAGAGAGCCTCCGGAATTTGAGAAGATCGCCGAGTTGATGCCGACGATACCGCCTTTCATAGAGATAAGCGGCCCGCCGGAATTCCCGGGATTGATCGCCGCATCGGTCTGAATAAAGAAGTTGAAATCATTGATGCTTAAAGATGACCGCGCCAGCGCCGAGACAATGCCGGATGTCACCGTTTGCCCTACCCCGAACGGGTTGCCGATCGCCAGCACCAGATCCCCGACTTCGAGCGTATCGCTCGGCTGGAGCGGCGAGGACGGCAATTGCTCGCCCTTGGTATCCAGACGCAAAAGCGCGATATCGGACGCCGCATCGTTTAGTTTCAATGTTGCCGGAAATTCGCGCCCGTCGGACAGCATGACGGTGATTTCCTTGGCATCTTTAATGACATGGGAATTGGTAACAACCAGACCGGACGGATCGACGATAACGCCGCTCCCGAGCGAGCTTTCAAGACGCTGCTGCGGCATGCCGTATCCGCGCCCAAAGAACTGGCCGAAAAACGGATCGGCCATAAGCGGGTTGACGGTGGTCACGACTTTCTTGGTGTAAATATTGACGACCGACGGTGCGACTTTTTTGACCAGCGGCGAGAACGACATTTCGATCTCGGCCTTGCTTTGCGGGATCATCTCCTGCGCCAAAGCGGGCATCGAGAAGGACAAAACGAATAAAAAAGCGATCAGTATTTTTTTCATGTAAGATAAAATACTACAGCTAACGGCAAGTTCAAGATGTTCAAGCAGCTCTCGGCCCGTAATCCAAGGCATTAAAATCCTTGATCGATAAATCTTGTCTCGATTCGAACAGCTTGTCAGCATCGACATCAAAACCCATTTTCTCTATCCATCTTTCATAACTATAATGACGCTGATTTTCGGGTAAATAAGGCCGCATGGCGTAAAAAGCTTCTACGCAATTTTCATAGATTGTAGCATCGAACCCAATTTCTGCATCGATACTACGAAAATCCTGCGCCCTTCTTTTACGATCAATAGCATCCCAGTCAACTTTAAGCCTGCCACTATTAATCTCAGCGACATACCATCCAGCGGCCCGCCAAAGGACAGAATCTTTGGAAGGCGGATTTTTAGTTTGATGTTTTTCCCGCCTCGTATCGATTTCTTCAACTTTTACTTCGCGTTCTCTTCCGTAACTATAATAAGGCTCGGAAATAATTAATGTTCCTTTTTCCTGCCGCCCGCCTTGTGCCGCAATCCGAAAAGCATGGCTAAACGCTCTAGGGACACCTGCGATTTCAACCAGCCCCAAACAGTTAGCGGTATAACCATTGATACAATGTCCAAATTCTCTATGGTTTTTTAACAGGTCTTCACTTGATCGCAGCGGCTCAATCGCTACATCCTCTGGTAAAATGTCATGTGGAATTTTTATAGTCCCTGTCATAACCGGCCATTCGGCATGAATGCCCACGCTCTGCATTTTGGGTTCGTAATGGCGCAATTTATCGTGCCAGTTTATACTTAGCTTAAAGATATTATGAGGCATCATATTGCCGAAGGGCCGCAAATGAGGCGAGTGGCGTTCACCCTCTTCATCACTTACGATAAATGACTTCTGCCAAATCTGTCCTTCCAGATAGGCTTTGACATTATTATCAATACCTGTTCTGCCTGCCTGCGCAGCACGGTAAGAAAAATAGGGTAAAACCGTTTTCACATATACGCGCCGCAAATAGTCAACCGTATCACTCATATCTTTAGTAGACATTCCGTTTCGATCTAATAATTTTTGCTGAACGTCATAGGGTGCATACGCCAAGACCTCAGCAAAAGAAGTGCCCAGATATTTGAAAGTCATATCAGCATCCCTCTGAACACGGTGAATTCTTTCAAGCATTCCTTCTTTAAGCTTGATATGCGGCAGATACTCATCTACTTGGCGCAAAATTTCTCCGAATTTTTTCGGATGCAACAGATCGGAGTCAATTTGCAATCCCATCGTCTTTCTGATAGTCGATTGCCGGATAGGATTCTCAGGATCGTCGGTAGATAATAACTCTTCCAGAGCAGAAATTAAAGGTTCTGCGTCATCTACAATCTGTTCAATTTCTGCATATGAAGAAGCTAAGGAAGGAAACCTTTCAATTTCATTATTCCGAAAATCTTTTTTTATTTCTTCTTTTGTCGTTGATAAAGCAACAGCCAGCCAAGGGTAATGTTCAGTCATGCGAGTACGGTTATGGATCGCTGCTTTGCTTTTAGCCGCCATAATCCAGTTATAAATATCCAGATTACGCTTTGAAACCGCGGCCGCTGCATGCGCCGCATTGAAATCTATATGATCGCTTTTCATCTTGGCAGTAATGAAATACAGAAATTCTCGATCTCGCTCCGTTAGAAATTCCCTGATCCTGTCCCACTTCCCTGCGAAATGACGATACTGGTTCATTTTATGAAGTTTCTTTTCGAGCTTTTCCAGGAACTTTGAAAACCATCTTTCGCGCAATGCCAGCAATTCTTCCGGCTTTTCGCATACCGTCAAAATTTCATTTATATCGGCACCCATAAATCTCTGCCCCGAAAAATCATTCTCAGCCCATCTTTTGGTCAGACGATAAAAATTCTGTCGTGTTTTAAGACTGGTACTAAGCTTACGGTGAAACAATATCACGCGATCATTATTTTGACTCACGGCGACCAGATAATGCGGCTCGATGTGATTTCCAACCATATTGGCTTTACCGCCGCGAACCGGAAAGAAAAGCGCAAAATCTATATCTGGAATGGAATGTCCGGTAAAATAGTGAACCGGAAAATTCTTCAGGTAGTGATTGTGGAATTTCCGAAAGGTTTCAAGCGCCCGATGGCTGGTTATACCAAGCTCATTTCTGATAAATGTCTCAAGCGATGTCCAGCCGGGTACATTGGCGTAATCCCGCGCTTCCGGAATAATATCCGGGTAATCGCCCGATTCTTCAAATTTGATTTTTGCTTCCCCTGTACTCATTGAATGTTTTTTATCGAAAATAGAGCTGTTTTGGCAAGAAAAAACCCCGCCAAAAGCGGGGTTTTTGAATGATTATTCTAAAGCTTATTGAGTATCTTTTGCTTTTGGTGTCTTTTTCGCTTTCGCTTCTTTTTCACCTGTGGCTTTCTCTTTTTTCTCTGTATTGGCTTTTTTGACGGCTGCCTTGGAAACTGTCAGCTCGTCCGCCGGACCGGCGGCGAAATCTGAATTGTTATCCTGACCTGAGTCTTTGCCTTTTGCAGATGGATCGCGGTCGACCAGTTCGATGATGGCCATAGGAGCGGCATCACCATAACGGAAACCGGCTTTCAGAATACGCGCATAACCGCCCGGACGGGAGGTATAGCGATCTGCCAGTGTCGAAAAGATTTTCGCAACCATTGCATCGTCACGCAGAACAGCAAAAGCGTTACGACGGTTGGCAAGACCACCTTTTTTACCCAGGGTGATCAGCTTTTCAACGAAAGGACGAAGTTCTTTTGCTTTTGGCAAGGTCGTGACAATTTGCTCATGCTTGACGAGGGCGTTTGCCATGTTAGACAGCATCGCGGAGCGGTGAGCCGATGTACGGTTTAGTTTACGTTGTTTAATTCCGTGGTTCATTTTAGCACTTTCTCTTTTTCTGCGATCTTAAACGGGTAAGATCATTGGGTTTTAAACAAGCACTACTTATTCAGCGTTACTTATCCGTTTTAGGCACTATGCCCCGTAGGCGGAAGCGGTACCCAGTAACTACTGCTAACCGCCTGCCGCTTACTTATTTTTTAGCTGGCGAATGGATCATCCATTTTCTTTGCCAGTTCTTCGATATTCTCTGGCGGCCATCCTTCGATTTGCATACCCAGATGCAAGCCCATGATCGTCAGAACTTCTTTGATTTCATTCAAAGATTTACGCCCGAAGTTAGGCGTGCGCAGCATCTCGGACTCTGACTTCTGAACGAGATCACCGATATAGATGATATTGTCGTTTTTCAGGCAGTTTGCGCTGCGGACAGACAATTCCAGCTCTTCCACTTTCTTCAGAAGATTGCGGTTGAACGGCAGGCTTTCTTCTTCACGGGAAACTTTCGCTTCCTTAGGCTCTTCGAAGTTGATGAACACTTGCAACTGGTCTTGCATGATGCGGGCCGCGTAAGCGATTGCATCTTCAGGAGTGATAACACCGTTTGTTTCGATGTTCAGTGTCAGCTTGTCGTAGTCTGTGATCTGGCCGACGCGTGTGTCTTCTACGTCGTAGGACACTTTGCGGATCGGCGAGAAGATGGAATCGACAGGGATCAGGCCGACAGGCGCATCTTCCGGACGGTTTTGAGACGCCGGACGGTAGCCTTTACCTGTATTGACGGTCATTTCCATTTCCAGTTTCGCACCTTTATCGAGTGTGCAGATAACCAGATCAGGGTTCATGATTTCGATGTCGGCGCCAGCTTCGATCATTCCGGCTGTGACTTCGCATGGACCTTCAGCATTGATGCGCATACGCTTCGGGCCTTCAGCATGCATACGAACCGCAATCGCCTTGATATTCAGGATGACGTCTGTGACATCTTCGCGAACACCTTCGATCGTGGAGAATTCATGCTGGACACCGGCGATTTTAACAGCCGTGACAGCCGCGCCTTGCAAAGAGGAAAGCAGGATACGACGCAGGGCGTTACCAAGGGTCAGACCGAAACCGCGCTCGAGTGGCTCGACGACAACTTTACCGGCATTGACGTTGGTTTTGTTGCGCTCGACGTCAACTTTGTTTGGTTTGATCAGTTCCAGCCAGTTCTTCTGTATCAACATACTGTTTCTCTTCCTTGTTTTAAGTAGCGTAGACTATTCTTATTTTAAGCCGCTTTTGCGCGACGCATCTATTAGACGCGACGGCGCTTGCGTGGACGACAGCCGTTGTGCGGGATCGGCGTGATGTCCTTGATACCTTTGACGATGAGGCCGACAGAGCTGAGCGCACGCAGTGCGGACTCGCGGCCTGTACCCGGACCTTTGACTTCGACATCGACTTCTTTCAAACCGTGTTCCTGCGCCTTGCGGGCTGCATCTTCCGCCGCTACCTGAGCCGCGAAAGGTGTGGATTTACGGGAGCCTTTGAAGCCCATCGTACCTGATGTCGACCAGGAGATAGTGTTACCCATCAAGTCGGTAATCGTGATCAGTGTATTGTTGAAGGTTGCATTCACATGGACAACGCCGGAGTGAATGTTTTTGCGGACGATTTTCTTTTTTCCGCCCTTGCCGCCCTTAGCAGCGCCTTTAGCTGGTGTAGCCATTTTTCTATTCCTTTAAATTCGCAATAATCGATTATTTTTTAGCAATCGGCTTTTTACCGGCGACTGGTTTTGCCGGGCCTTTGCGTGTACGCGCATTCGTCTTCGTGCGCTGACCGCGAACAGGCAGACCTTTACGGTGACGAAGACCGCGGAAGCATTGCATGTCCATCAGGCGTTTGATCGCGAGAGATGTCTCACGACGCAGATCGCCTTCGATAGGGAAGCGGTTGGATTCGATGATCTTGCGGATCTGGTTCATTTCATCTTCGGTCAGGTCTTTCATGCGACGAGAGAAATCGATACCGACTTCGGTACAGATTTGTTCTGCCGTGTGACGACCAATGCCGTGGATGTAGGTAAGAGAGATGATTGCTCTCTTGTTGTCAGGAATGTTGACGCCTGAAAAACGGGCCATAATTGCTCCTTTGAGCGTTAAAGTTGAGTTCTAGCCGAACCGTAATACCGGTTCGTAATCCAAATCCGACCTAAGTCTTTGATATTAATAGATTTATCAAAGACACAAATAGCCCCTAAGGACAGTATTTTGCCGGAATGGGCGCATATTATTCAGAATTTGAGCAGAGTCAACTAAATAACATTAAATTCTGTGGATAACTCAAGGTTTTGCGAGCAGTTTCCCGATTTGGGCCGTCACATCGTTAACTGGCGCCATGCCATCTACTTTTTGCAGGATTTTCTTATCTTCATAATATGGCAGAATAGGCTTGGTTTGCTCGTTATAGACCGACAGGCGCTTCTTGAGGGCTTCGGCATTGTCATCGGCTCGCGGACCGCCCGCTGTTTCCGCAGCGCGTTTTTCGATACGCGCCAAGAGAGCGTTTTCATCGACGACCAACTGGATCACGGCATCGAGATTACGTTTCTTGTCGGCCAGCATTTTATCAAGCGCCTCGGCCTGCGGCACGGTACGCGGGAAACCGTCAAGGATAAAACCCTTTTGGCAATCTTCCTGATCGATGCGGTTCGAAATCATCTCGATCATAATATCGTCAGAAACAAGGCCGCCGCCATCCATGATGTTTTTAACTTTGACGCCGAGCGGAGAGGCCGCCGCAATTTCCGCCCGCAGCATATCGCCGGTGGAGAGCTGTTTCAGACCTTTTTCGTCTTCCAGAATTTTAGCCTGCGTGCCTTTACCGGCGCCGGGTGGGCCCAGAAGAATGATATTGGTCATCTACGTTTTTTCCCCAGCTTAGTGCGTTTTAATAAACCTTCATATTGATGCGCGATCATGTGGCTATGCACCTGAGCAACCGTATCCATCGTGACCGATACGACGATCAAAAGCGATGTACCGCCGAAATAGAATGGCAGGCCGTATTCAGCGATCAAAAGTTCCGGCAGCAAACAGATCAGCACAAGATAGAGAGCGCCGACGACTGTAATACGCGTCAAAACGAAATCGAGATATTCGGCTGTCGATTTGCCAGGGCGAACGCCCGGGATGAAACCACCATGCTTGCGTAGCATCTCCGCATTTTCTTCCGGATTGAAAACAATCGCCGTATAGAAGAAAGCAAAAAAGACGATCAACGACGTATAGAAAATCATATGCACCGGATGCCCCATCTGCATATAACGCGCGATATCAGCAACAAAGCCCGTCTGCTCCGCACCCGTAAATCCAACAATCGTCATCGGTAGAAACAACAGTGATGACGCGAAGATCGGCGGAATAACGCCCGACATGTTGAGCTTAAGCGGCAAGTGGTTTTGCGAGGCTTGCGCCATTTGCTGAGGTCCGACTTGGCGCTTTGGATATTGCACGAGAAGACGGCGCTGCGCGCGCTCCATAAAGATGATGAACAGAATAACGCCAACGATCATCAAACAGATAACCGCGATGGAAACGAAGCTGAACTGGCCTTGGCGACCCAATTCAAGGAAGCTTGCCAAAGCATGCGGCAAGTTTGCAACGATACCGGCGAAAATAATCAGCGATGTTCCATTGCCGATTCCGCGTGCGGTGATCTGCTCACCGAGCCAGAGAAGGAACATGGTGCCGCCGACAATCGTGATGACGGTCGAGACGCGGAAAAACAGGCCCGGATCGATAACGGCAGAGCCTTGCGGACCTTGTAAATTTTCAAGACCGACGGCCAGACCCCATGCCTGAACGGTGGCAAGCAACACTGTTAAATAGCGTGTATATTGGTTGATCTTCTGACGACCGGAATCACCTTCTTTTTTCAAGGCTTCAAGATTCTTGAAAAGCGCCGTTGCCAGTTGCACGATAATCGACGCCGAAATATACGGCATGATGGAGAGTGCGAAGATCGTCATACGCTGTAAGGATCCGCCGGAGAACATATTGAACATGTCCAAAAGACCGCCACCTTTTTGCTCAAAAATTCCTTCCCACACATGCGGATCGACGCCCGGTATCGGAATGTAGGAACCGAGACGATAAGTCAGCAAAGCGAGGACCACGAACAGGATACGCTGTTTAAGTTCGGTTGCTTTGGCAAAGGCGCCCCAATTGGCATTTTTGGCGAGTTGTTCGACGGCAGAGGCCATAGGTATTCAGTCTTTCGATGGATTAAATGAAGGAGTATTTTTAGGTTATGGGGGAACGAATATCAAGGGAGAATAAATATCTATTAATACCAGTATTCTGCCCTTCCGGCGAAAGCGGGTATCTTCCCTTTAAACCAGAGAGGACAACAGAACGCTTTGTGCAATTGCACTTACGATTCTTACACTCCTCATTGCGAGGAGGCTGAAGGCCTACGCAGCAATCCAGAAAGTATTTCAGCCTCACCATGGCCTGGATTGCTTTGTCACCGTGCTCCTCGCAATGACGAAAAAACCCGCCTTTTTGGGCGGGGTTTTAAAAACTTATATCAGAAATCTTATTTCTTGCCCGGGATCGGCTTTTTGCGCACGACCGGTTTCGGTGTCCAGACGATCAGCTCAACAGAGCCGCCCGCTTTTTCAACAGCCGCTTTAGCAGAAGCCGTCGCACCAGAAATTTTCAAAGCCACTTTTGATGTCAATTCGCCTGTACCGAGCAAACGAATACCATCGCGCTTACGGCGAACAACTTTGGCTTTAACCAATGCGTCTTCATCGATGGTGCCTTTGGCTTCGATTTTCTTTGAATCAATCGCAGCTTGCAGACCGGCCAAGGACAGCGTGACATATTCTTTCGCGCCGAAATTGTTAAAGCCGACTTTAGGCAAACGACGGTACAAAGGCATTTGACCGCCTTCGAAGCCTTTAATCGCTACGCCGGAACGGCCTTTTTGACCCTTCACACCGCGACCGGATGTTTTGCCCTTGGATGAACCGATACCGCGACCGACGCGGCGGCTGGTTTTGGTCGAGCCCTCTTTAGGGCTTAGTTCGTTCAGTTTCATTTCGATTCTTCCACTTTTAACAAATGCTGTATTTTTACGATCATGCCGCGAACGGATGGCGTATCGATCAGCTCGCGTGTTCTGTGACGTTTGTTCAAACCAAGACCGATCAATGTCGCTTCCTGATCAGGTGCACGGCCAATCGGGCTGCCCATCTGGGTTACCTTGACAGTCTTGCCAGTCGCAACAACGCTTACTGGTGCTTTTGGCTTTTGCTTTTTCGCTTTATGCGCTTTTACCTTTGCCATCTAATTAGTCCTCTTTGCTTTCTTCTGCAGCGTCAGCAGCCGCTTTATCACCTTTAAGACCGATTTCACGGTTGCCAAGGATATCGCTGACTTTTTTGCTGCGGCGGGCCGCAACACTGCGTGGGCTTTGCATGTTTTTCAGCGCTTCGAACGCTGCGTTAACCATGTTGTACGGGTTGTTTGTACCGAGTGCTTTCGCAACGACGTCTTGAATGCCGAGCGCTTCGAAAATCGCACGCAGTGGACCACCGGCAATAATACCAGTACCTTGTGGCGCTGTACGAAGCAAAACGCGACCTGCACCGAAGTGACCGATAACGTCATGGTGAATTGTGCGGCCTTCGCGAAGCGGCACGCGGATCATCGAGCGTTTCGCCTGGTCGGTTGCCTTGCGGATCGCATCCGGCACTTCTTTTGCCTTAGCGTGACCGTGACCGACGCGACCGCGACCGTCACCGACAACAACCAATGCTGCAAAACCCATACGACGACCACCTTTAACGGTTTTCGCAACGCGGTTAACGGCAACCAACTTTTCTGTCAGTTCGCTTTCTTCGCGTGGTTCACGTTCTTTTTTACGTTCTGGACGAGGAGCCATTTTGACTTATTTCCTTCTACTATTAAAATTCTAAACCAGCTGCACGGGCGCCGTCAGCGAGAGCCTTGATACGGCCATGGTACAAGAATGCACCACGATCAAACATCACTTTGCTAACACCGGCTTTTTTTGCGCGTTCGCCAACCAGCTTGCCGACTTGGGAAGCTGCATCAACATTCGCACCTGTCTTTAATTTCAGGTCCTTATCAAGCGTGGACGCTGCGGCCAATGTTACGCCTTGCACATCGTCGATGACTTGCGCGTAAATCTGGTTGTTGGATCTGTGGACGGACAAACGCGGCAGACCGGCGCGGTTGATCTGCTTTAATTTATAACGAACCCGGCGGGCCTTACGTTGTACGTTCGATTCTTTAGCGCGTGTCATCTTAGTCTTCCTTTGTCTATGGGCTGACGTGAGGGTTAAACCATCCGCCGAACCGCCCGACTTTTTCTGTTATCTATTATTTCTTCTTACCTTCTTTGCGGATGATATACTCACCAACATAGCGGATGCCTTTGCCTTTATATGGCTCCGGCGGCTTGTACCCGCGGATTTCTGCTGCAACCTGACCGACTTTTTCCTTGTCGATGCCAGTAATTTTGATCGCTGTTTGTTTATCAACGGCAATCTGAATACCTTCCGGCACTGGATAGCGAATATCATGCGAGAAACCGAGCTGGAGAACCAGTTCTTTTCCTTGCAGGTTCGAACGGTAACCGACGCCTTCGATTTCGAGATTTTTCTCGTAACCTGTGGCAACGCCGATAACCATGTTCTTGATGCGGCGCTGCATGGTTGCCCATAATGCGCGCGTCTGGCGCTCTTCGTTTCTTGGCGCAACCGTTACATTTGTGCCATCGATTTTCGCTTCGATGTCACGGTGCACTTCCAACGACAATTCGCCTTTCGGACCTTTGACCTTGATGATCTGGCCATCAAGATTGGCTGTGACGCCTTGTGGCAGTACAACCGGATTTTTTCCAACGCGAGACATAGCTTATTCCTTAGCTCTAAAAAATTAGAATACTTATTAAAACACTTGGCAGAGGACTTCCCCGCCAACATTTTCCTCACGGGCTTGCTGATCGCTCATCACTCCGTTTGGAGTTGAAACGATCACTGTGCCCAGACCATTGTAAAAGCGCGGGATCTCTGTAGATCCGCTATACACGCGACGACCTGGCTTGGACACGCGGTGCAATTCTTTGATGACAGGTTCGCCGGAATCGTATTTCAATTCGATTGAAATTTCCTTTTGACCCTGGTCATTGGCAACTTCGCTGTAATCGCGAATATAGCCTGAAGATTTCAAAACAGCCAAAACGTTGATACGCAAACGGGATGACGGGCTGGAAACTTTTTTCAGTTTCGCGCGTTGTCCGTTTCTGATGCGTGTCAGCATATCGCCTAATGGATCGCTCATAGTCATGTTGCTGTTTCCTTCTTACCAGCTTGATTTCGTAACGCCCGGCAGTTGACCTTCGGAGGCCAGCTTGCGCAGCATGTTACGGCACAAATTAAATTTACCGTGGAATGAACGTGGACGGCCTGTCAGGGCGCAACGGTTACGGACGCGATTTTTTGCGCCGTTACGTGGCAGTTCGGCCAGCTTCAGGGAAGCAGCGAAACGCTCTTCAACCGGAAGATCACGATTCATAATCGTTTCTTTTAGTTGTTGACGCTTGTTCGCTTGGCTTTTGGCCGTTTTGATGCGTTTGTTGTTGCGATTGACAGCGCTAGATTTAGCCATCTTGGTTCCTTTTCTCTAATTAATTTCTAAACGGCAGATCAAAGCCGCGCAGTAATTCTTTTGCTTCTTCATCGCTCGCTGCAGTTGTGCAGATCACGATATCCATACCGCGTGTCGTATCAACTTTCTCATAGTTGATCTCAGGGAAAATAGTGTGTTCCTTGATGCCGAGCGCGTAGTTACCGCGGCCGTCGAATGCTTTTCCGTTGATACCGCGGAAGTCGCGAACGCGCGGAAGAGCGATCGTGACCAGACGGTCGAGGAATTCATACATGCGGGTGCCGCGAAGTGTTACTTTACAGCCGATTTGCTGTTCAGCGCGGATCTTGAAAGATGCGTTCGCTTTACGAGCTTTTGTCGTGACTGGTTTTTGACCAGAAATCGCAGCCAGATCCTTCAGCGCCGTATCGAGATGCTTACGGTCTGTTGTCGCTTCACCAACGCCCATATTGATAACAATCTTATCCAGTTTTGGAATCTGATAGTCATTTTTATAGCCGTATTTCGCCTTCATCGCCGCTTTGAGATTTTTCTCATAACGGTCTTGCATGCGAGCCAGTTGTTTTTGTGCCTTCTGAGCCATGTTGACTCTCCTTAACCTATTTTGTCGCCGGATTTACGCGCAATCCGAACTTTTGTGCCATCTTTTTCAGCTTTGAAGCCGACTTTTGTTGCCTTGCCCGATTTTGGATCGGCGAGAGCAACGTTAGAAACGTGAATTGACGCTTCCACTTTCTCAATACCGCCTTGGGCGAATTGAGTCGGTTTGCGGTGCTTGGTCATCTGGTTGATGCCAGCCACAACCACCCGGGCTTCTGTTGGAATAACTTTCGTTACTTCACCAGTACGGCCTTTGTCTTTGCCAGTGATGACGACAACAGTGTCGCCTTTTTTGATTTTCATTTTAGGAGCGGTCATTACAGCACCTCTGCAGCAAGAGAAATAATTTTCATATACCCTTTACCGCGCAATTCGCGGGTAACTGGTCCAAAGATACGGGTTCCGATCGGCTCGCCTGATTTGTTGATCAGAACGACCGCATTGGAGTCGAAGCGGATTTGCTCGCCATTCGTACGCTTGATACCGAAAGCGGTGCGAACGATAACGGCGCGATGCACGTCACCCTTCTTTACTTTACCGCGCGGGATCGCGTCTTGAATCGCAACGACGATAACGTCGCCGATCGAGGCTGTGCGGCGCTTTGAGCCGCCCAGTACTTTGATGCACTGGACGCGGCGGGCTCCGCTATTGTCTGCAACGTCGAGGTTGCTTTCCATCTGGATCATGACTTTGGTCCTTAATTACTCTGCTTAAGCCTTTTTCTTGGCCGCTGCTTTTTTCTTTGTTTCAGGTTTAGCTGCTTTAGTTGTCTCTTCGACGATCTCAGAGCGCTTGATCGTTGTTGGATCTGTAATCACAGTCCAAGACTTGCGCTTTGACAACGGGCGGCATTCTTCGATCGATACGAAATCGCCTGCGCGGAACATATTGTTCTCATCATGCGCTGCGTATTTATCCGTACGACGAACGTATTTTTTGTAGATCGGGTGCATGTAGCGACGTTCAACAAGGACAGTGACTGTCTTGTCCATTTTGTCGCTGACGATACGGCCTTGAAGTACACGACGTGGCATCTATTAGCTCCTTAAGCTTTCTTTTTCGCAGCTTTTGGAGCTGCTTTTGCTGTAGATGCTTTCGCAGCCGCAGACTGTTGATTCAAAAATGTTTTAACGCGGGCAATCGTGCGGCGAACCTTACGAATTGCATCTGTTTTCTCAAGACCGCCACCGGCGCGCTGGAAACGCAGATTCATCTGGTTTTTGCGCAGATCGATCAGCATGGTGTTCAGCTCATCAGCTGATTTGCCTTTTAAGTCTTCTGCTTTATCCGCTGTTTTTGCTTTTTCTTTAGCCATGATTATTCACCAACTCGTTTGATAAATTTTGTTTTAATTGGAAGCTTCGCAGCTGCCAGTTCAAGAGCTTCGCGAGCAATCTGCTCGGAAACGCCATCCAGTTCGAACATGATGCGACCTGGCTTGATACGCGCTGCCCAGAATTCAGGAGAACCTTTACCGGAACCCATACGAACCTCGAGAGGCTTTTTTGAAACCGGCACATCAGGAAAAATGCGGATCCAGACTTTACCTTGACGCTTCATGTGACGTGAAATCGCACGACGAGCCGCTTCGATCTGACGCGCTGTCAAACGATCAGGCTCAAGCGCTTTCATACCGAATGCGCCAAACGCCAGAGTTGCGCCACCTTTGGCTACACCCTTGATGCGGCCTTTGTGCATTTTTCTGTATTTGGTCTTCTTTGGAACCAGCATGGTCCTAAACTCCTACTTAAAATTCTTCTTAGTCTCTTTAGCCATTAATCTCTTTTAGAAGGCCCGATATTCTCCGCATTACGCTTGTCGCGCGCTTGCGGATCGTGCTCGAGAACGTCGCCCTTATATATCCAGACCTTGATACCGATGATACCGTATGTCGTCAGGGCTTCGGCTGTGCCGTAGTCCAGATCGGCGCGAAGTGTGTGCAACGGCACGCGGCCTTCGCGATACCATTCCATACGCGCGATATCTGCACCGGCCAGACGGCCTGATACGTTGATACGGATGCCTTTTCCGCCAAGACGCATCGCAGATTGTGTCGCACGCTTCATTGCGCGACGGAAAGAAACGCGGCGCTCGAGCTGTTGGGCAACGCCCTCGGCAACGAGTTGAGCGTCAATTTCCGGCTTGCGGATTTCAACGATGTTCAAAGATACTTCGCCGCCAGCCTTGGAAGACAGGTCTTTGCGCAGTTTCTCGATATCAGCGCCTTTTTTACCAATGATAACGCCAGGACGTGCTGTGTGAACGGTCACTTTCGTGTTCTTCGCAGCGCGCTCGATGATAACTTTGGAAACGCCAGCTGTTTTGAGTTTTTCAAAAACGAAAGCGCGCAATTTCAGGTCTTCTACCAGTTTCTCTGCGTAATTCTTTGCAGAGAACCAGCGGGAGTCCCAAGTGCGGTTGATGCCAACGCGAATGCCGATCGGATTTACTTTTTGGCCCATTATTCTGCTCTCTCTTTAACAACGATTGTTATGTTGCTGAAAAATTTCTTTACGCCCGCGCTGCGGCCACGGCCCCGTGCATGAAAGCGTTTCATGACCATGGATTTACCAACAGTCGCTTCTGCAACATACAGGCGGTCGACATCCAGGTTATGGTTGTTCTCAGCATTCGAAACGGCGGATTGCAATGTCTTTTGAACATCAAGTGCAACGCGCTTGCGGCTGAACTGAAGATCGATCAGCGCTTTTTCCGCCTTCATGCCACGGATCATTTCCGCAACGAGATTCAATTTGTAAGGAGAAGAATCAACGAATTTGTTGAAAGCTCTTGCTTCCGTCTCCGCGACCCGTCTTTCATTCTTTTTCTGGCTCATAATAGCGCTTCCTTATTATTTCTTGGCTGTCTTGTCGCCAGCGTGACCTTTGTAGGTACGTGTTGGCGCGAATTCACCAAGCTTGTGGCCAATCATGTTGTCTGTAACCAGAACAGGGATAAAATTCTTCCCGTTATGGACAGCAAATGTCAGACCGACAAATTGCGGTAAAATTGTTGAACGACGCGACCAAGTTTTGATCGGCGAATTTTTTCCGGATGAGCGAGAGCCTTCTACTTTCTTAAGTAGATAGCCATCAACAAACGGACCTTTCCATACTGAACGAGCCATAGTTTACTTCGCGTCCTTCTTATTTCTGGTTCTTGTTTTTACGGCGGCGGATAATCAGTCTATCCGTCGATTTATTCTTACGAGTCTTGCCACCCTTGGCTGTTTTACCCCATGGGGAAACCGGGTGACGTCCACCTGATGTACGGCCTTCACCACCACCATGCGGGTGATCGATCGGGTTCATAGCAACACCGCGGACATTCGGCTTGATACCTTTCCAGCGTGAGCGTCCGGCCTTACCCCATGATTCGTTCATGTGGTCAGGATTGGATACTGCACCGACTGTCGCCATGCACTCACCGTGCACGAGGCGAAGTTCGCCGGAAGATAATTTAATTTGAGCGTAACCTGCGTCACGACCGACGAGTTGAGCGTATGTACCGGCAGAGCGGGCCATTTGACCGCCTTTGCCAGGCTTCATCTCAACATTGTGAATGATCGTACCGACCGGCATGGAGCGAAGTGGCATCGCGTTACCGACTTTGATATCGACTTTCTCACCGGAGATGATCTTGTCGCCTTCTTTCAAACGTTGCGGTGCCAGCACATATGCTTTTTCGCCGTCTGCGTAAGATACGAGAGCGATGTAAGCCGTGCGGTTCGGATCGTATTCCAGACGCTCGACAGTTCCTTCTGTATCAAACTTCTTACGTTTGAAGTCGATGATACGGTAGCGCTGCTTGTGGCCGCCGCTTTTTGTGAAAGAGGTGATACGTCCAAGATTGTTACGACCACCGGTTTTCTTCTTACCTTCTGTCAGGCTTTTTTCAGGAGAGCCTTTCCAAAGATTAGAGCGGTCTACCAGAATAAGCTGGCGGGTACCTGGGGTAACTGGATTTGATTTTCTTAAAGCCATTGTTTTAAGTCCTTATACTCCGGTTCCGACATCGATCGTCTGGCCTTCAGCCAAAGTCACGATAGCTTTTTTAACATCAGAGCGTTTACCGGCAACGCCTTTGAAACGCTTTGTTTTGCCTTTGGTGATCAATGTGTTGACGTTGGTCACTTTCACTTTGAAAAGCGCTTCAACGGCAGCCTTGATTTGAGGCTTGGTTGCGGATTTCTCAACGCGGAAAGTCACCTGACCGTACTGGGAACCCATTGTCGATTTTTCAGTGACGACAGGGCTTTTCAGGATCGTGTAAGCCTTTTCACTAATTGCCTTAGTTTCTGTTTTTGCTTTCGCCATAATTTCTCTCCTTATGCCGCTGCTTTAACTGGCTTATCTCCAGTTAAACGTGTTGTCAGGGCATCAACAGCATCTTTTGTCAGGACGAGTGTGTCGCGACGCAGGATGTCGTAGACGTTTGCACCGTCTGACGATGTAACATCGATCAGCGGAATGTTGCGGGCGGAAAGCGCAAAGTTTACATCCAGCTCAGGTCCGGTTACGAACACAGCGGATGTAATACCCATGGTTTTCAGCGTAGCAACCATTTCTTTTGTATTCGGCTTGGCAACATTGGTTGCGTCCAGAATAATAAGTTTGCCGCTCGCTACTTTCGAAGACAATGCGATTTTCAAAGCCAGAGCGCGTTCGCGTTTCGGCATTTCAGTCGCATGGGAACGAACGACCGGACCGAACATGCGGGCACCGCCAACATGGTGAGGCGCACGGTTTGTACCGCGACGGGCGGAACCTGTACCTTTTTGCTTGAAAGGCTTTTTACCTGTACCTGAAACTTCGGAAATATCCTTGGTTTTATGTGTGCCGGCCTGACGCTTGTTCAGCTGGTAGCGAACCATACGGTGCAGGATATCCTGACGGATTTCCACGCCGAACACTTCGTCGTTCAGTTCAATAGAACCGGCGTCTTTGTTCTGAAGATTTTTGACAGCAATTTTCATTATGCTTCACCTTGCTCTTGTGTCGCTTCTGCGGCAGGAGCTGCTTCTTCTGCAGGTGCAGGAGCCGCTTCAGCTTTAGGAGCATTTGACTGTTTCAGACCAGCAGGCATCGGAGCCTCGGCTGGCAACGCTTTTTTAATAGCGTCTGTGATTTTGACGTAGGATGTCGCGTTACCCGGGACCGCGCCTTCAATCAGGATCAAGCCTTGAGCCGCATCGACCGCAACCACTTTCAGGTTTTGCGTCGTTACAGTTTCGTCACCGAGGTGACCGGCCATTTTCTTGTTCTTGAAAACTTTACCTGGATCCTGACGCTGACCTGTCGAACCATGTGCACGGTGCGTTACAGATACACCGTGAGATGCGCGCATACCACCGAAGTTCCAGCGTTTCATCGCACCGGCAAAACCCTTACCTTTAGTCGTGCCTTGGATATCGACGAATTGACCGGCAACGAAATGCTCGACGGATAATTCTGCACCAATCTCCAGAACGTTTTCTGGGGAAACGCGGAATTCGCAAACCTTGATTTTCGGCTCGACCTTGGCTTTTGCAAATACGCCGCGCATCGGTTTCGATGTACGATTCACTTTCGCTTTGCCAACGCCCAGCTGAACGGCCGTGTAGCCTTCTTTTGCTTGCGTACGAATTGCAGTAACCTGGCAATTCTCAACTTTCAGGATCGTCACAGGAATGTGGGAACCATCAGCAGCAAAAATGCGGCTCATCCCTTCCTTACGTGCTATCAGACCTGTTCTCATGGTCGTTTCTCCAAATACTTTCTACTTAAGCCGCTTGGCCAATTTTAATTTCAACATCCACACCGGCAGCGAGGTCGAGCTTCATCAGCGCGTCAACGGTTTGTGGTGTAGGGTCTACGATATCCAGTACGCGTTTATGTGTTCTCATTTCGAACGCTTCCATCGATTTTTTATCGATATGCGGAGAGCGCAAGACGGTGAACTTCTCAATGCGTGTTGGAAGTGGAATAGGACCACGAACCTGCGCGCCTGTGCGCTTGGCTGTGTTCACGATCTCGGCTGTCGAAACATCGAGAACGCGGTGGTCAAATGCCCGAAGGCGGATGCGAATGGTTTGTGTGTCCATAATTCCAAATTTCCTTATTCAACAATCGTATCAACGACGCCGGCGCCGACGGTACGGCCGCCTT